>NZ_JBIRQQ010000012.1:70204-301624 GCF_044333285.1 Streptomyces sp. NPDC021020 | reverse complement strand
TATCTGGCGTTGACTTTTGGCACGCTGTTGAGTTCTCAAGGAACGGAAGCTTCCTTCGAGACCGTTTCACCGGCCCCTCCGGGCTTTCCCTTCGTCGTGTTCCGACTCTATCAGACGCTTTCCAGTGCCTGACCCCCAGTCAGCGGGGTTTGTCTTTCCGGCTGTTGGGCCGTTCCGACGAGTGAGACTTTAGCGGACTTCCTTCGCTCCGGCCAAATCGGCCGGTCGAGCGAAAGCCTGCCTGCATTCCGTAAAAACACACGACGGGACGACAGTGAGGACGACGGCACAGCGGCCGTCGACACGGTCGAATCGAGATGGTTCCTGCGGGATGGCTGTCCGGGGACCGACCAGAGATCGGCGCTCACGTCGGACAACCCGGAGGACACTACGCACGCCTGCCGGGTGTGTCAACCCCCGGTGTTCAGGGCCCCGGCGGGGCTCCCCCACGGCCTGGCGGGAGGGAGGTCAGTCGAGGTCTTCCAGGCGGCCGCCGGCGTCGGGCTGGCTGGTCTCGACGCGGCGCAGGAGGCGGGTGAGCATGTCGCCGAGGGTCGCGCGTTCCGCCGTGGTGAGGTCCTGGAGGAGGTCGTCCTCGAAGGCCGCGGCGAGGCGCATGGTCTGGAGCCACTTCTCGCGGCCCTCGTCCGTCAGCTCGACGATGACGCGGACGCGGTTGGCCTCGTCCCGCTCGCGGGTGACCAGGCCCTCGGTGACGAGCCGGTCGATGCGGTGGGTCATGGCGGCCGGGGTGAGACCGAGGCGTTTCGCGAGGTCGCCGGGGCCCAGCTGGTACGGGGTGCCGACGACGACGAGGGCCTTGAGGACCTCCCACTCGGCGTTGCTGATGCCGAGGTCGACGAGCTGCCGGCCGTACGCGACGTTCATCCGGCGGTTGAGCCGGCCCAGGGCGGTGACGACCTTCTCGATCTGGGGGTCGACCTCGGGAAATTCGCGCTGGTAGGCGGCGATCTGGGCGTCGAGGTCCAGTTCCTGGGGCGCACCGGCCGAGCCTGCGGCTGAGGTCATGCTCCCGAGTATGGCACGGAAGGCTTTGCTCTAAAGCCCTTCGGCATGTAGTCTTTAGCTTCGAACTTTAGTCATCAAGTCTTCGAACCGAAGCCGTACCGATCGGGACCACCCGGAGGGAGAGCCGTGAACAACGCCATGGGCGCCGCGCTGCGCCGTATTCAGCTGGGGAACGCCCTGAGCGCCTTCGGGAACGGCTTCACCGTGCCCTTCACCTTCGTGTACGTGGCGCAGGTGCGGGGGCTCGGCGCCGGGGTCGCGGGTCTGGTGCTGGCGGCCTTCGCCGTCGCTGCGCTCTTCGTGCTGCCCCTCACCGGGCGCGCCATCGACCGGCGCGGGCCCGTACCGGTCGCGGTCGCGGGGACCGTGCTCGCTGCCGTGGGGTCGCTCGGGCTCGGGCTGTCCGGCAGCGAGGCCGTGGTGATCGCGGCCGCGGGCGCGCTGGGCGCGGGCGTCTCGGTGGTGCAGCCCGCGCTGGCCACGATGATCGTGTGGTGCTCGACGCCGGCGACCCGCTCGCGCGCGTTCGCGACGCAGTTCTTCCTGGCCAACCTGGGGCTCGGCGTCGGCGGGCTCATGGGCGGCCTGATCGTGGACACCGCGCACCCGTCGTCGTTCATCCGGCTCTTCTCGATCGAGGCGGCGATGTTCCTGGTGCTCGGCGCGGTCGTCGCCACCGTGCGGCTGCCGCGTGCCGCCGGCGCGGGCGAGCGGGTCCCGGGTGCGTCCGGCGGGGGCTGGAGCGTGCTGCTGCGGCACCGCGCCATGGTGCTGCTGTGCGTGCTCGGCTTCGTGCTGTTCTTCGCGTGCTACGGGCAGTTCGAGTCGGGGCTCTCCGCCTTCGCGGTGACCGTCACGCGGATCTCGCCCGCCATGCTCGGTGTGGCGCTGGCGGCGAACACGGCGGCGATCGTGCTCGCGCAGTTCGTGGTGCTGCGGCTCGTCGAGCGGCGGCGGCGCAGCGCGGTGATCTCGGTTGTCGGCGTGGTCTGGGCTGTGGCCTGGCTGGTCGCCGGGGCGTCCGGGCTCCTGCACGGGCACCACGCGGTGGCCGTCGTGGCGATCATCAGCACGTACGCGCTGTTCGGGCTGGGTGAGGCGATGCTCGCGCCGACCGTGTCGCCGCTCGTCGCCGATCTCGCCCCCGAGGGCATGGTCGGGCGCTACAACGCGGCGTTTGCGCTGGTCAAGCAGTTGGCGCTGGCGATCGGGCCCGCGGTGGGCGGCCTTGTCGCCGCCGCGGGGGCGTACGACGTGTACGTGATGCTGCTCGTGGGCTGCTCGCTCGGTGTCTCCGTGCTGGCGGTGCGGCTGGGCCGTACGCTCACGGCCGGGCAGGACGCGCCGCACCGCTCCCGCGTGGTGGCCGTCCACCCCGCGAACGAGCCGGCTCCCGCGCCGGCCCCGGTGGCCTGACCTCCCTCCGGCGCGGCGAACCCGTTCGTCTCAGCCCGGGAGGGCGAATTCGCACCACACGGCCTTGCCGCCGCCGGGCGTACGGCGGGAGCCCCAGGACGTGGCGATCGTCGCGATGATCGAGATGCCGCGGCCCGCCTCGTCTGCGGGCTCCGCGCGGCGGCGGTGCGGCAGGTGCTCGTCGCCGTCGGTGACCTCGATCACCAGGCGGCGGTCGGTGCGGCGCAGGCGCAGCCTCATGGGCGGGGTGCCGTGCTTGAGGGAGTTGGCGACGAGTTCGCTCACCGCGAGGACGCCGAGGTCGCGGAGTTCGACGGGGAAGCGCCAGGAGGCGAGGACGCCGGTGGCGAAGGCGCGGGCGCGGGGGGCGGCCTCGATGCCGCCGAGCAGGTCGAGGGAGGCGTTGCGGAAGACCTCGCCGTCGGGGTGGCCGGTGTGGTCGGGGTACTGCAGGACGAGGACGGCGACGTCGTCGTCGTGCTGGCCGGTGACGCCGAGGGCGCGCAGCAGGCGGTCGCAGATGACCTGGGGGGCGCCGGTGGCTCCCGCGAGCGCGCGCATGAGGGTGGTGACGCCGTCCTCGATGTCCTCGCCGCGGCGCTCGATGAGGCCGTCGGTGTAGAGGACGGCGGTGCAGCCGGGGCCGAAGGGGACGGTCGCGGAGTGGTGCGTCCAGCCGCCGGTGCCGAGCGGGGGGCCGGTGGGCTCGTCGGTGCGCTCGACCGTGCCGTCCGGGTGGCGGATGAGGAGCGGGAGGTGGCCGGCGCTGGCGTAGGCGAGGCGGCCCTCGCTGGGGTCGTGGACGGCGTAGACGCAGGTGGCGATCTGGGTGGCGTCGATCTCGGCGGCGAGTCCGTCGAGGAGCTGGATGACCTCGTGCGGGGGCAGGTCGAGGCGGGCGTAGGCGCGTACGGCGGTGCGGAGCTGGCCCATGACGGCGGCGGCGCGGACCCCGCGGCCCATGACGTCGCCGATGACGAGGGCGGTGCGGCCGGCGCCGAGGGTGATCACGTCGTACCAGTCGCCCCCGACGGCCGCGTCGGTGCCGCCGGGCTGGTAGGTGGCGGCCAGGCGCAGGTCGTCGGGCTGTTCGAGCTGCTGGGGCAGCAGGCTGCGCTGGAGGGTGACGGCGGTCTCGTGGATGCGCCGCTCGCTCTCCCGGAGGCGCTCGGCGGACTGGACCTGGTCGGTGACGTCGGCGGCGAAGACCAGGACGCCGCGGCGGGCGGGGTCGGGGTCGTCGGCGTGGACGGGGGTGCAGGTGAAGGTGAAGTAACCCTGACGGGTGACGGCGGCGTGGTCCGCCCGGGTGACCTTGCGGGCCTTGACCGTGCGCGGGCGGCCGCTGCGGAGGACCTGGTCCATGAGCGGGAGCAGGCCGAGTTCGGAGAGTTCGGGCAGGGCGTCGCGGGCGGGGGCGCCGGTGGGGCGGGGGCCGAAGACGTCGGTGTAGGCGTCGTTGACGAAGCCGAGGGTGTGGTCGGGCCCGTGGGTGACGGCGATGAGCGCGGGCAGCTGGCTGAGCATCGCGGCGACGGCCGCGCCGGCGCCGTCGAGGGTGGGCGGCCGTTCCTGGGAGGTGCCCGGGTGACCTGCGGCGGAGGGATCGGCGGAGCCGCCGGGGGCGGCGCCGGTGCCGCCGGTCGTGTCACCCGCCGGTGCGGCGGCGGGGTCGGCGGTCTTGCCGCGGGCCGCCGGGACGGCTCCGCGTCGCTGTGTTCCGGGGAGCCGGGCGCTCCAACGCGTGAGGTTCAAACGTCCGATTCCTCGTATTTGTCACTCTTTGCAGGTGCTGCCGCACGGGTCGTCACCCGTCCAGTGTGGCCGAATGTGGGCCTGCGAGGGAATCGCGCCGTGGTGCGCCCGGCGCGTCCGGGGGCGCTCATGCGCCTGGCGGGTCGGTGTCGCCGCGGGTCGGGCGGTCCGGGCCGCCGCCGGTGCCACCGCCCGGACCCGCGGGGCCGCCCGGGGTGTCGCCGTCGCGTCCCGCCGCGTGCTCGAACTCGGCGCGCGGGTGCTCCAGGGAGCCGAGCGAGACGATCTCGCGCTTGAAGAGGCCGGACAGGATCCACTCCGCGAGCACCTTGGACTTGCGGTTCGCGGTCGGCATCCGGCTGAGGTGGTAGACGCGGTGCATCAGCCACGCCGGGTAGCCGGTGAGGCGGCGGCCGTAGAGCAGGGCGACGCCCTCGTGCAGGCCGAGCGAGGCGACCGAGCCGACGTACTTGTGGCGGTATTCGGTCAGCGGTTCGCCGTGCAGCTCGGCAACGATGTTGCGGGCCAGCACCTTGGCCTGGCGTACGGCGTGCTGGGCGTTGGGCGCGCACAGGACGCCCGGGCGGTCGGCGGTGAGGTCCGGGACGGCGGCCGCGTCGCCTGCCGCCCAGGCGCCGGGGTGGCCGGTGACGCGGAGGGTGGCGTCGGCGCGCAGCCGGCCGCGGTCGTCGAGCGGCAGGCCGGTGGCGGCGAGCAGCGGGGCGGGTTTGACGCCGGCGGTCCACACCACCGTCCTGGTCGGCAGCCGGGAGCCGTCGGAGAGGACGGCGACGCGGTTCTCGCAGGACTCCAGCCGGGTCTCCAGGCGGATGTCGATGTTGCGGCCGCGCAGCTCCCGTACGGCGTAGCGGCCGAGCCGCTCGCCGACCTCGGGGAGGATGCGGTCGGTGGCCTCGACCAGCACCCATTTCATGTCCTCGGGGCGGACGTTGTGGTAGTAGCGCAGGGCGTAGCGGGCCATGTTCTCCAGCTCGCCGAGTGCTTCCACGCCCGCGTAGCCGCCGCCGACGAAGACGAAGGTCAGGGCCGCCTCGCGGACGTCCGCGTCGCGGGTGGAGGAGGCGATGTCGAGCTGTTCGAGCACGTGGTTGCGCAGCCCGATGGCCTCCTCGACGGTCTTGAAGCCGATCCCGTACTCGGCCAGGCCCGGGACAGGAAGGATGCGGGCGATCGAGCCGGGGGCGAGGACGAGGTGGTCGTAGCCGATCTCGGTGGCGCCGCCGCCCTCCTCCTCGGTGGCGGGCGTGACGACGGTCGCGACGCGCTTGTCGTGGTCGACCGAGCGGACCTCGCCGACGATGATCCGGCAGCGGTCCAGGACCCGGCGCAGGGGGACGACGACATGCCGCGGGGAGATCGATCCGGCGGCCGCTTCGGGAAGAAACGGCTGGTAGGTCATGTACGGCTGCGGCTCGACGACCATGATCTCGGCCTCGCCGCGCTGCAGCCGCAGCTTTCGCTGGAGCTGCAGCGCCGTGTACATGCCGACATAACCACCGCCGACCACAAGAATGCGCGGTGTGCTTGCCCTGGCCATGGCCGCCGACTCCGTCGTCATTGCTCCATGACGCAATGGGCGGACACCGTTTGTCCACAGGGCGGACGGCGCGATTCGCCGGAACGGGCGTTCTCGCAGGCCGGGAGCCCGTAGGCGCATGGGGTGATCATCGGGCAAACGCCGCAGACGCGGGAAGCCGCCCGCCCCCGCACGGAACGATCTCCTGTCCCACGGATCACACCCCCTTCATTCTTGACGCAGCCTCAACTATGTTCGTTTCTCGTAGTGCTGCGCGGTGACGCGCGTGCACGATCTTTAAGGGTGGGGAGTCTCCGGGGGGAGACAACCGGATTACCGGGGGAGACACATATGCATCTCGAGTTCGCAAAATTGACATCTGCCACGGCCGCGGACAGCGGCACGGGCCGGGCGGCACCCCTGCGGGTGGACGCCCAGCGCAATCTGGAGCACGTGCTCCGCGCCGCCCGCGAGGTCTTCGGGGAACTCGGCTACGGCGCGCCGATGGAGGACGTCGCGCGGCGCGCCCGCGTCGGGGTCGGCACCGTCTACCGCCGCTTCCCGAGCAAGGACGTGCTGGTCCGGCGGATCGCCGAGGAGGAGACCGCGCGGCTGACGGAACAGGCGCGCGCCGCGCTCGGCCAGGAGGAGGAGGCGTGGTCCGCGCTGGCCCGCTTCCTGCGCACCTCCGTCGCGTCCGGCGCGGGCCGGCTGCTGCCGCCGCAGGTGCTGCGGGTGCAGCCGCACGACGGCCCGGAGGACGACGCGGCGCGGGTGCCGCAGCAGCGCGTGCGCTCCGGCGAGGACGCGGTCCTCGCCGGGGTCCTGCGCGAGCACGCGCCGGCCGCTCCGGCCCCGGCTCCGGTGCCGACTTCCGCCGCCGGGGCGGGGGCGCACGACGCGATCGAGGAGCAGGACGGGATACGCACGCTGCTCGACGTGGTGGGCCAGCTCGTGGAGCGGGCCCGCGCCGCCGGGGAGCTGCGGGCGGACGTGTCCGTCGCGGACGTGCTGCTCGTCATCGCGACGGCGGCTCCGTCCCTGCCGGATGCTGCGCAGCAGGCGGCGGCGTCGGCGCGGCTCCTCGACATCCTCCTGGAGGGCCTCCGCTCCCGCTGACGCGCTGCCGCGCGGGGTGAGCGTTTCGCCCTGCCGCGCGGGGTGAGCGTTTTGCGCTGCGGCGCTGGGTGAGCGTTTTTAGGGGCGCGGGGAACTGCGCGAACAGCCACGACGTGCCGTCACGTCGTCACCGGCCCGAAGGGGCAGTACGGTCCGTACCGGACCACCGGCCGGTGGTGGGCTGAGCGCGCAGTTCCCCGCGCCCCTTCAGGGCGCCCTGCGCCGCAGGCGCAGCCCCCCGCGGGGTGGTGGAGGAAGCGTGAACGATGGCCCACGGAAGGGTGGTTCCGTACGGGCGCGGGGACCGCGGGGGCCCGGTTGTGCCACGCTTGGCGCGTGGATGAGGCCAACGGCGAGACCAGCGCCTCCGCTGCCGCGGAAAGCGTGGAAAGCGGCGCCGGCGAGGAGCCGCCCCGCAGGGTCCCGGGTCAGCGCGACCCGGCAGCGCGTCCGGACCCGGTGTACGCCGCGCCGCGCGGCAGTACGCCGGACGACGCGCGGGGGCACGCGGAGTCCGAGCGCTCCGACACCGAGCTCGTCGACCAGGTCCGGGCCGGCCGGGACAGCGCCTACGAGGAGCTGTACCGGCGCCACGCCCAGGCCGTACGCCGGTACGCCCGTACGTGCTGCCGCGACACGCACACCGCGGAGGACCTCACCGGCGAGGTGTTCGCCCGTACGCTCCAGGCCATCCGGGGCGGCAGCGGGCCGCAGTCCGCGGTGCGCGCGTACCTGCTCACCACCGTGCGCCGGGTCGCCGCGTCGTGGGGCAGCAGCGCGCGCCGCGAGCAGCTCGTCGAGGACTTCGCCGTCTTCGCCGTCTCCGCGGAGGGCGCCGGGACGGGGGCCGCCGCGAGCGAACCGGCCGCCGACGTACGCGCCATGCGGCAGGCCGAGCAGTCGCTCGCCATCACGGCCTTCCGGACGCTGCCCGAGCGGTGGCAGACGGTGCTGTGGCACACGGCGGTCGAGGAGGAGTCGCCCAGCGACATCGCGCCGCTGCTGGGGCTGACGGCGAACGCCACCGCTGTCCTCGCGCACCGCGCCCGGGAGGGGCTGCGCCAGGCGTACCTGCAGGCGCACGTCAGCTCGGCCCTGACCCGGGCCGGGGATTGCGCGCGGTACGCCGACCGGCTCGGCGCGCACGCGCGCGGCGGCCTGCGGATGCGCGCCGACCGCGAGCTGAACCGGCATCTGAAGGACTGCGAGCGCTGCACCGCCGCCTCCCTCGAACTCGCCGACCTCAACTCGACGCTCAAGGGCCTGCTGCCGGTCGCGTACATCGGCTGGTTCGCCGCCGTCTACGCCGCCAAGGCCGCGGGCGTCGCGGTCGTCGCGGGCGGTGCTGCCGCCGCGGGCGCCGCGGGTGGAGCCGCGGCCGCCGCCGCTGGCTCGGGCTCCGGCGGGTCCGCCGCTGCGGGCGGGGCCGCGAGCGAGGGGCTCGGGCTGCCCGCCAAGATCGGCATCGCGGCGGCGGTGGTGGTGGCCGCCGCGGCGACTGCCTTCGCCCTCACCGCGGGCGGCGACGGCAAGCACACGCCGGAGGCCAAGCCGCCCGTTCCGGCGCCGCCCGCCGCGCCCGCGGCGACGAGCCCGCCGCCCTCTCCCGAGCCGCAGCCCAAGCCCGCGCCCAAGCCGCCACCGCCGCCGCCGTCACCCGTCCGTACGACCCCGCCGCCGCCCGAGCCCGCGGTGACGCACCCGGCGCCCCCGCCGCCCGCCCCGAAGCCGACGCACGAGCCGACGCTCACGCCGACGCCAACGCCCACCACCGAGGCGCCCACCCCGCCGCCCACCGTCGAGCCGACGGCGGCGCCGGTCACGTACAAGGTCAACTCGCTGCGGGTCAGCGGCCTGCCGGGCAGTCGGGACGAGCCCACGATCCGCCTCGGCGGCCTCGCCGCGGGCAGCTGGTGGTGGGACCGCTGGGGGCTCCGCATCGACGGCACGGCGTTCGCGCACGGCATCAGCGTGCACGCGCCGTCGAGCGTGACCATCGACCTCAACCGGTCGTGCCTCGCGTACGACGCGATGGCGGGCGTCGACGATCTGGGGCGCGGGCTGCGGACGGGCGTGCGGTTCGCCGTGGACGGCGACGGCAAGCGGCTCTGGACCTCGCCGGTCCTGCACGCGGGTGACCCCGCGGTACCTGTTCACGTCCCGCTCGCGGGCCGTACGACGATCACGCTCACCGTCACCCCGGAGGCTTCGCCTCGCGACCGCACGGGCCTCGCGGACTGGGCGGACTCCGTCCTCACCTGCGCGTAGCGCTTGCCGCGCGGGGAGGCTGCGCTTGCCGCGCGGGGCAACCACCAGGGGCGCGGGGAACTGCGCGAGCGACCCACCACCGGCCGGTGGTCCGGAAACGACAGCAACTGCCCCTTTCGGACGGTGACTACCCGCGCCCCGGTGGGAGCTGAGCGCGCAGTTCCCCGCGCCCCTAAAAACGCTCTCCCGGCGCGGGGACCGCGCAGGCGCCGTCCGCGCAGGAGTCGGCTTCCTCCGCGGCCGGGGCCGCGGATTCGCGGGAGATCTGCTCCAGCGCCTGGAGGAAGACGGACGTCTCCTGGCCGCCCTGGACGGCCCACGTGCCCTCGAAGACGAAGGTCGGCACCGCGGAGATGCCGAGTGCGCGGGCCTCGTCGATGTCCGCGAGGACCTCCTTCGTGAGGTCGTCGCCCGCGAGGAAGGCGGTGACGGCGTCGCGGTCGAGGCCCGCGGCGACCGCGGTGTCGGCGAGCTGCGCGCGGTCGCCGATGTCGAGGCCCTCGCCGAAGTGGCCGGCCATGAGCGCGCCCTTGAGGCGGGTCTGGACGGCGGGGCCGTACGTGTCGAGGGCGAAGCGCAGCAGGCGGTGGGCGAGCAGCGAGTTGTTCTCCAGCACCGTGTCGAAGTCGAAGGTGATGCCCTCGTCGGCGCCGAGCGCCGTGACGCGCGCGTCCATGGCGCGGGCCTGCGGCCCGTACTTCGCCGCGAGCACGTCGTGGTGCGGGCGCGGCTCGTGCGGGGCGGACGGGTCGAGCTGGAAGGGCCGGTAGACGACCTCGACGGCGGCGGCCTTCGGGAAGGCCGCGAGCGCGCGCTCGAAGCGGGCCTTGCCCACGTAGCACCAGGGGCAGGCGATGTCTGAGTAGATCTCGACCTTCACGGGCTCTTCTCACTTCCGGTGGGGGCTGCGGCCGCGCTCCAGTATTCCTTGAAGCTTCAAGTGCATAAGGCCGCCGCCCGCCGCGGCTATTCCCCGGCGGGGTCGGCGGGGTCGGCGGGGTCCGCGGGGTCGACGGGGTCCGCGGGCGCCACCGCGAGGGCGGCGATCAGATCCGCGGCCGTCTGCGGGTCGAGCGCCGCGCCCCGCTCCCGCGCCTCCGCGAGCCGCGCCGGGGGCAGGGCCTCGGCCGTACGGGCGGCGACCGCGTCGGCGGCCTCGCGTTCGGGGGAGCTGCGTGGGAGCGGGCCCCGTACGGCGTCGGCGGCGGACAGCAGGCGGGCCGCGGAGTACGCGTCGCCGGCGGCGGCCAGCGCCTCGGCGGCGATGTCCAGCATCGACCCGACGACCAGCTCGGTGGGGCCGGCCGCGAGGGCGAGCCGCAGCGCCTGGTCCAGCTCGCCGAGGGCCGCGCGGGGCCGTCCCTCGGCGGTGGTGATGCGTGCGGACAGGCTCGCGAGCAGCGCGTGGAAGACCGGCGGCGGGGTGCCGTCGCCGACGTGCCCGGCCGCGAGCTCGCACATCCGGCGCGCCCCGGTCACGTCCCCCTCCCGCAGCCGCATCGTGCCCGCGAGATAGCGCACGTAGGTGCGCGCGTCCCAGACGGTGTAGCGCTCGGCCGCGTCGTCGGCGCGGTCCAGGAGCCGGTGCGCCTCCTCGTGGTCGCCGTCGCGGTAGGCGATCTCGGCCATCCGGGCGAGCAGGAACGCGGACTCGGCGAAGGCGCCCAGCTCGGTCCCGAGCCGCTGGGCCTCCTCCAGGTCGGCGCGCGCGGCCCGGTAGTCGCCGCGGGCCATCGCGATCTCGCCGGAGGCGCCGCGGGCCTGCGCGAGGATCCAGCGGTCGGCGAGCCGGTCGGTCAGCTCCGCGAGTTCGGCGCGGCCGGCGTCGGCGGCGGGCAGGCCGCCGGGTGAGTCGACGGCCATGTGGGTGTGCAGCAGCAGCGCCGTCGCCAGCGCCCAGTCGTCGCCGTAGGCGCGGCAGTTGGCGACGACCGCCGCCGTGTTGCGGCGGATCTCGGGGGTGCCGCCGAGCAGGACCTCCTTGCCGCCGTGCACGACGTAGGCGGTGAAGGGCCAGACGATGCCGGGGAAGCGCGCCGCGTGCGGGCCGCCGTGGCGGTAGGCGCGCTCCAGGCGCTCGGCGAGGGCGATCCACTGCGGCGTGGCGAACTGCGCTTCGGAGCCCTGGTCGCTCTTGACGAAGAAGAGCGTCATCAGCGCGTCGGTGCGCGGCCAGTACAGCGGGTGGCCGGTGTCCTCGGGTGTGTCCTCGCTGAGCGCGAGTGTCCGGCCGAGCCAGCCGTCCGCCTCGTCGCGGTAATTGCGCAGCCACCAGAACCAGCCCATGGCCAGCACGATCGCCAGCGCGTCCGGCTCGTCGCCCGCCTCGATCGCGCGGTGCAGCGCGGCCCGGATGTTGTCCATCTCGGCCTCCAGCACCTCCAGCCAGCGCAGCTGGTCGGCGCCGCGCAGGTGGTCGTCGGCGGTACGGGCGAGGTCGCGGTAGTACGCGGTGTGCGCGCGGGCGGCGCGCGCCAGCTCGGCGGGGCGCTCGGCGGCCCGTTCGACGGCGTATTCGTGGATGGTCTCCAGCAGCCGGTAGCGGACGTGCGGGCCGTCCGCGGCCGGGTCGCCGCCGCTGCCGGACGGCCGCAGGTCCGCCACGACGAGGGATTTGTCGACGAGCTGCGCGACCGTCTCCAGCGCGTCCGCGCCGCACACCGCCTCGGCGGCGTCCAGCGTGCAGCCGCCCGCGAAGACGCTCAGCGCGCACAGTGCGGTGCGCTCGCCGTCCGCGAGCAGCTCCCAGCTCCAGTCGACGACCGCGCGCAGCGTCTGCTGGCGCGGCAGCACGGTGCGGCTGCCGCTGGTCAGCAGCCGGAAGCGGTCGTCGAGCCGCTGGGCGATCTGCTGCGGGGTGAGCGCCCGCAGCCGGGCGGCGGCCAGCTCGATCGCCAGCGGCAGCCCGTCCAGCCGCCGGCAGATCTCCGTCACGGCCTCGTCCTCGGCGGCGCTCCCGCTCACCGCGGCGCCGTCGGCGTACGGGGCCGCGCCCGGCCGTACGGCGGCGGCGCGCTCGGCGAACAGGCGGTGGGCCGTGGGGAGGGGCAGCGGCTCGACCGGGCGGACCAGCTCGCCGGGGACGCCCAGCGGCTCGCGGCTGGTGGCCAGCACCGTCACGGCGGGGCAGGCGGCGAGCAGCTCGGCGGTGAGCGTCGCCGCCGCCTCGATCAGATGCTCGCAGTTGTCCAGCACCAGCAGCAGGCGGCGGGACGCGCAGTGCTCCAGCAGCCGCGCCACCGGGTCCTCGCCGTGCGGCTCCGGCCGCATCGGCCCGGCGCCCAGGACATGGGCGTCGCGGCGGCCCAGGGCGTTCAGCACGGCGTACGGGATCGCTCCGGGGTCGTCGAGCGGGGCCAGCTCCGCGAGCCACACGCCGTCCGGGAAGCCGGCGGCCGCCGCTTCCGCGGCCTCCTGGGCGAGGCGGGTCTTGCCCGTGCCGCCGGGGCCGGTGAGGGTCACCAGGCGGGCGTGGGCGATGTCCGCGTCCAGGTCGCGCAGATCGGCCTCGCGGCCGACGAAGCTGGTGAGGCGGGCCCGCAGGTTGCCCGCGGGCCGCGGGCGGTCGGGGGCTTGCGGTGCGCGCGGGGTGCTGGTCGGTGGGGGGTGCTCCTCGCCCTGCCGCAGCAGGTCGGCGTGCAGGGCGCGCAGCTCCGGGCCGGGGTCCGCGCCCAGGACGTCGGCGAGCGTCTCGCGGGTCTCCTCGTACGCCACGAGGGCGTCGGCGGTCCGGCCGGTGGCGCGCAGCGCGCTGATCAGCTGGACGCGGAAGACCTCGTCGAGGGGGTACGCGAGGACGGCCTCGCGCAGCTCGGGCAGGACGTCGGCGGCGCGGCCCAGCGCGAATTCCGCGTCCACGCGGAGCCGCTGGGCCGTACGGCGCAGGGCCTCGGGGCGGGCGGCGGGGACGGCGCGCTCCGGGAGGTCGGCGAGCGCGGGGCCGCGCCACAGGGCCAGGCCGCGGGCCAGGACCTCCGAGGCGAGCCGCGGGTCGCCTGCCGCGAGGGCTCCCTCGGCCTCGTGGACGAGCCGCTCGAAGACGAAGAGGTCGACCGCGTCGGGCTCGGCCGCGAGGCGGTAGCCGCCGGGCTCCGACGTCACGGCGTCGCGGCCGAGCGCTTTGCGCAGCCGGGCGACCAGGGCCTGGAGCGCGCCCGGCGCGTCCGCGGGTGGGTCGGCGGCCCATACGTACTCGATGAGGGTGTCCGTGGGGACGGGGCGGCCGGGGCTCAGGGCCAGCGCGGCGGTGAGCGCCCGTACACGCCCGCCGCCCAGCGCGACGGGGGCACCGTCGCGGTCCCTCGCCTCGGTGACCCCCAGCACGAAATAACGCACTCCGGCATTCTCCCTTGTCCCCCGGCGTACCCGGCGGGGCGTCGCGCACTGCGTACGGTGGGTGGGGTCGGGTGCCACTCCGGGTTGTACGGCGGGCTCGCCGCCGACGGTGGTTTCGCCCCACAGGAGGACCGTCAGACGACGTCTCACCCGCACGGGTGGTGCGGGCGGGCAAACCCCGCGCCGCCAGGCGCGGGCACCCCCGCGGCGGGAAGCCGCAAGCCCCGCCGCAACGGGCCCCGGCCGCCCGCAGGGGCTAGCGGGGACGGGGGTCGTCGTCCTCGTGGGGGCCGAGGAGTTCGTCCGCGAGGGTGGGGAGGTCGTCGAGGGGCGTTTCCTCGGCCCAGTCGGGGCGGGGGCGGCGCACCGCGGGGAGTTCGCGGGTGCGTTCGGTCTCGGGCGTCTCGGGGCGGAAGAGCCACGGCGGAACGCGGTCCGCCGGGTCGCTGTCGCGCGCCGTACCCGGCGTGGGCGGCGGGCCGGCGGGCTGCTGGACGGCCGGAAGCATCGTGGTCGTCTCGTCCGACGACCCCTCCCGCTTCGGCTCGTCCTGCACGGCGGGCAGCACCGCGGTCTCGTCGGAGCCGGAACCGGAGTCCGAGCCGCGCTCGGACGGCTCCTGCACCGCGGGCAGCACCGTCGTCGTCTCGTCCGACGGAGCGTCGGACTCCTCGGGCACGACGGGCGTGACGACCGTGGTCGCGTCATCCGGCTCGGCCGGGGGCTCGGGCTTGCGCTCGGCCTCCGCCGCACGCGCGGCCTCCGCGCGAAGGAGCGCCTCCTCCGCCTTGCGCTGCTTCTCCACCCGCCGGGCCTCGGCCTCGGCGCGCAGCCGGGCCTGCTCGTCGGCGAGCTGCCGCAGCCGGGCCTGCTCGGCCTCGCGCGCTGCTTCCTCGGCCGCGACGCGCGCGGCCTCCGCGGCGGCGAGCCGGTCCGCCTCCTCCTGGCGCTTGCGCGCCTGCTCCGCCTCCTCGGCGGCCTTGCGCTCGGCGATCTCCCGCCGGGCGGCCTCCTCGGCGGCGAGGCGGCGCTCCTCCTCCTCGCGGCGGAGCTTCTCCAGCTGCTCGCGGCGCTCGCGCTCCTGCCGCTCCTCCTCCGCCTTGCGCGCGGCCTCCTCGGCGGCGAGGCGCGCAGCCTCTTCCGCGGCCTTGCGCTCGGCCTCGGCGCGGGCCTCGATCTCCTGCTCGGACAGCGGCAGCACCTCGTCGAGCCGGTGCCGTATGAGCGTGGTGACGGCCTCCGGGTCCTGGCCCGCGTCGAGGACGAGGTAGCGGCCGGGGTCGGCGGCGGCGAGCGTCAGGAATCCGGCACGCACGCGCTGGTGGAATTCCGGCGGCTCCGATTCGAGCCGGTCGGGCGCCTCGGTGAAGCGCTCGCGGGCGATCTCGGGCGTGACGTCGAGCAGCACCGTGAGGTGCGGGACGAGCCCTTCGGTGGCCCAGCGGTTGATACGGGCGATCTCGGTGGGCGCGAGGTCGCGCCCGGCGCCCTGGTAGGCCACCGCCGAGTCGATGTAGCGGTCGGAGATGACGACGGCGCCGCGTTCGAGGGCGGGCCGGACGACGGTGTCGATGTGCTCGGCGCGGTCGGCGGCGTACAGCAGTGCCTCGGTGCGGTGCGAGATGCCGCCGGAGGACACGTCGAGCAGGATCGACCGCAACCGCTTGCCGACGGCCGTGGCGCCCGGCTCGCGGGTGACGACGACCTCGTGGCCCTTGGCCCGGATCCAGCTCGCGAGCGCTTCGACCTGCGTCGACTTGCCGGCCCCGTCGCCGCCCTCGACGGCGATGAAGAAGCCGGTCGCGGCGGGCGCGGTCGCCGGGTCGGCGCCGCGCAGCGCCTCGCGGAGGTCGCGCCGCAGCGGAACGCCGCCGCGGTCGTCGGTCTTGCCGAGCACGAGCGCGGCGACCGGCAGCAGCAGCGCGCCGACCAGCATCAGGGTGTACGCGGCGCCCGCGTGGTCGAAGGTGAAGCGGCCGTTGTCGATACGGTGCGGGCCGATCGCGGCGGCCAGCAGCGGCGCGCAGACCGCGGCGGCGCCGAGCGCGGCGCGCGCGACGGCCTGCAGGTGCTCGGTCGTGCGGGCGCGGCGGCTCTCCTCCGCCTCCAGCTCGACCAGGGTGTGCCCGATGTTGGCACTGACCCCGGCGGTGACGCCGGCCAGCAGCGCGAGCAGCAGCATCGTCGTCGGGTCGGGGACGAGACCGGTCAGCAGCAGGGCGATGCCGGTCAGGCCGATCGCGAGGGGCAGCAGCCGGCGCCGGGACAGGCCCGGCAGGACGCGCGGCGCGAGCCGGATGCCGACGACGGTGCCGGCGGTCAGCACCAGGACCAGCAGCGCGAATCCGGTGGGCCCGAAGCCCATGGCCGCGGCGTGCAGCACCGCCACGGAGACGGCGGCGGCGATCGCACCGGCGACGGCCGCGGTGGACAGCACCAGCAGCGGCAGCACACCGGTCCTGCCGTTCTCGGCGCCCGCGGGCCCCTTCGGCAGCCGCAGGCCCTCCAGCGGCGAACGCGGCCGGGCCGCCGTGCCCGAGGGCAGTTCGAGCGCCGACAGCACGGCGATCGACGACGAGAACAGGCCCGCGGCGACGTACGACGACAGCGCGACCTGGTGCAGGTCGAACCAGGTGACGCCGGTCGCGATCAGCGTGTTGACGAGGGTGATGACGACCATCGACGCGGCCGCGGCGGGCAGCGCGACGAAGCTGGTGCGCAGGTCGAGGCGGTGCAGCGTGGCCAGGTGGTCGGGTGCGGGCCGCACCGAGGTGTCCCCCGGCGGCGGCAGCAGCACGGGCGCGGCGCCGTCCTTCGCGACGGCCCACAGCCGTTCGGCCGCGCCGGTGACGAAGACCGTGGCCAGCAGCCAGACGTACGCCTTGCCCGGCGTCCATGTCACCCACAGCGGGGCGATGATGAAGAGCGCGAGGCGTACGCCGTCGGCCCCGATCATCGTCCAGCGGCGGTCGAGCGGACCGCCCTGCGCGGTGGCCGCGGACAGCGGGCCGAGCAGCACCGCGCCGAACAGCAGCGTCGCCACGAGCCGGGCGGCGAAGACTGCGGCGGTCGCGAAGGCGACCCCGCGGTAGCCTCCGCCGAAGGCACCGACTCCGGCTGCCGCCTGCACCGTCAGCCAGATCAGCACCAGCAGGCCGAGGCGGTCCGCGACCGCGCCGGTCATCTGGGCGTTCCAGAGCTTGCGCAACGGCGGGATCCTCAGGAGCGCGCGGACCGCGCGGTCGCGCGAATCCGCGGCGAGGTCGTCCGCGAACGCGGGCGAGACCTCAGCGGGCTGCGGCTGCGGGGTGGGTGGCGTCATTCCCTTAGCCTATCGCCCCACCCCTCACCGCCGGGGTCCCCCCGTCACCCCCTGTGGACAACCCGCCGCGTGCCACGCGGAGGAGGCGCTTGCGCCGCCGGGTGAGCGCTTTCAGGGGCACCCCGCGGCGCAGCAGCGAGCTACTCCGCAGGCGGGGCGGACTTCTTCGCCGCGGCCTTCTTCGCGGAAGCGGCCGTCTTCTTCGCGGCGGGTGCGGCCTTCTTGGCCGCGGCCTTCTTCGCCGGGGCGGCGGCCTTCTTCCGTGCGGGAGCCTTCTTCTTCGCGGGCGCCTTCGCCCGCTTCTCCGCGAGGAGTTCGTAGCCCCGCTCCGGGGTGATCGTCTCGACGTCGTCGTCACGGCGCAGCGTCGCGTTGGTCTCGCCGTCCGTCACGTACGGGCCGAAGCGGCCGTCCTTGACGACGACGGGGCGCTCGCTCACCGGGTCGGTGCCGAGTTCCTTGAGCGGCGGCTTCGCGGCGGCGCGGCCGCGCTGCTTGGGCTGGGCGTAGATCGCGAGGGCCTGGTCGAGGGTGATCGTGAAGAGCTGGTCCTCGGTCTCCAGCGAGCGCGAGTCCGTACCGCGCTTGAGGTACGGGCCGTAGCGGCCGTTCTGCGCGGTGATCTCGACGCCGTCGGGGTCGGTGCCGACAACGCGCGGCAGGGACATCAGCCGGAGGGCGTCCTCCAGGGTGACGGTGTCGAGGGACATCGACTTGAAGAGCGACGCGGTGCGCGGCTTGACCGCGTTCTTGCCGGTCTTCGGGGTGTCCTCGGGCAGCACCTCGGTGACGTAGGGGCCGTAGCGGCCGTCCTTGGCGACGATGGGGCGGCCGGTCTGCGGGTCGTTGCCGAGTTCGAAGTCGCCGCTGGGGCGGGCGAAGAGCTCCTGGGCGTATTCGACGCCGAGCTCGTCGGGCGGCAGGTCGTCGGGGACGTCGGCGCGGCGGTGGTCGTCCTCGCCGCGCTCGCCCTTCTCGATGTAGGGGCCGTAGCGGCCGACGCGCAGCACGATGCCGTCGCCGACCGGGAAGGAGGAGATCTCCCGGGCGTCGATCGCGCCGAGGTCCTCGACGAGTTCCTTGAGCCCGCCGAGGTGGTCGCCGTCGCCGTTCGCGGAGACGGCCGGGGCCGCGTCGGGCTCCTCCGTGCCGAAGTAGAAGCGCCGCAGCCACGGCACGGACTCGGCCTCGCCGCGGGCGATGCGGTCGAGGTCGTCCTCCATGGAGGCGGTGAAGTCGTAGTCGACGAGCCAGCCGAAGTGCTTCTCCAGCAGGTTGACGACCGCGAAGGAGAGGAAGGTCGGGACGAGCGCGGTGCCCTTCTTGAAGACGTAGCCGCGGTCGAGGATCGTGCCGAGGATCGTCGCGTACGTCGAGGGGCGGCCGATCTCGCGCTCTTCCAGCTCCTTGACCAGCGAGGCCTCGGTGTAGCGGGCGGGCGGCTTGGTCGAGTGGCCCTCGGCGTCGATCTTCTCGGCGGTGAGCGCGTCGCCCTCGGTGACCTGCGGGAGGCGGCGCTCGCGGTCGTCGAGTTCGGCGTTGGGGTCGTCGGCGCCTTCGACGTAGGCCTTGAGGAAGCCGTGGAAGGTGATGATCTTGCCGGAGGCGCTGAACTCGGCGTCGCGCCCGTCGGTGGAGGTGCCGGCGACGCGCACGGTGACGGACTGGCCGACGGCGTCCTTCATCTGCGACGCGACCGTCCGCATCCAGATCAGCTCGTAGAGCCGGAACTGGTCGCCGGTCAGGCCGGTCTCGGCGGGGGTGCGGAAGCGGTCGCCGGAGGGGCGGATCGCCTCGTGCGCCTCCTGCGCGTTCTTGACCTTGCCGGCGTAGGTGCGCGGCTTGTCGGGCAGGTAGTCGGCGCCGTAGAGCTGGGTGACCTGTGCGCGCGCGGCCTTGACGGCGGTCTCCGACAGCGTGGTGGAGTCCGTACGCATATAGGTGATGAAGCCGTTCTCGTACAGCTTCTGGGCGACCTGCATGGTCGCCTTGGCGCCGAAGCCCAGCTTGCGCGACGCCTCCTGCTGGAGGGTCGTGGTGCGGAAGGGCGCGTACGGCGAGCGGCGGTAGGGCTTGGACTCGACGCTGCGGACGGCGAAGGGCACGTCGGCGAGGGCGGCGGCCAGCGCGCGGGCGGCGGATTCGTCCAGCTGGAGGACGGTCGCGCCCTGCTTGAGGGCGCCGGTGGAGGCGTCGAAGTCGCGGCCCTGGGCGACGCGGCGGCCGTCGACGGAGACGAGCCGCGCGTTGAGCGTCGACGGGTCGGAGGCGTCGCCCGCGCGGCCGGTGTCGAAGACGCCGGTGAGGTCCCAGTACTCGGCGGTGCGGAAGGCGATGCGCTCGCGTTCGCGCTCGACGACGAGCCGGGTGGCGACGGACTGCACGCGGCCGGCCGACAGCCGCGGCATGACCTTCTTCCACAGCACCGGCGAGACCTCGTAGCCGTAGAGCCGGTCGAGGATGCGGCGGGTCTCCTGGGCGTCGACGAGGCGCTTGTTCAGCTCGCGCGGGTTGCGGACCGCGGCCTGGATGGCGTCCTTGGTGATCTCGTGGAAGACCATGCGGTGCACGGGCACCTTGGGCTTGAGGATCTCCTGGAGGTGCCAGGCGATGGCCTCGCCCTCGCGGTCCTCGTCAGTGGCCAGGAAGAGTTCGTCGGAGTCCTTCAGGAGTTCCTTGAGCTTCTTGACCTGGGCCTTCTTGTCGGCGTTGACGACGTAGATCGGCTGGAAGTCACTGTCCACGTTGACGCCGAGCCGCGCCCACGGCTGGCCCTTGTACTCCGCCGGCACCTCGGCGGCCCCGTTGGGCAGGTCGCGGATGTGCCCGACGCTCGCCTCGACGACGTATCCAGGGCCGAGATAGCCCTTGATCGTCTTCGCCTTGGCGGGCGACTCGACAATGACGAGTCGGCGGCCGGCCGGTGCGGTCTCGCGGGTCGGGGACAACTTCGCTCTTCTCTCCGGTTCGAAGGGGTGACGCTGCGGAGTGTGACCGTACCTCCCGGTCCCGTGTCAAACGGGAAAAGTCAACAACGCCATCCGAACGGTAACCCGACAAGCGGTCTGTCTGCCGCATGGACGGGTCATGTCAGACCTGAAGGGGGCGGCGGTGACGCGGCGCGCCGGAAGCCGGGTGGCCGGATGCGTACCTGCGCGGCAGGGGGCGGGTGCGGGGCGCGGGCGGGGTGCCAGGATGGGGAGCCGGGGGTGTCCCTGCGGACCGGAGGTGGCGGGGTGGGCGGTGACGGGGTGCGGCGCGCGGTACGGCATCACGCCGCGGCGCCGCTGGGTGCGCTGGCCGCCGGGATCGCCGCGGCGGCGTATCTCTACCGCACGGATCCGCACCAGCCGGGCCACTGGCTGCCGCGCTGCCCTTTCAACTGGGCCACCGGCCTGCTCTGCCCGGTGTGCGGAGCCACCCGTACGGCGTACGACCTGCTGCACGCCGACCCCGTGCGGGCCTTCCACGACAACGCGCTGCTGGTGCTCTGCGCCCCGCTGCTGCTGGCCGCTTTCGGGGGCTGGGCGTGGGCGGGGCTGCGGGGGCGGCAGTGGCGGGTTCGGGTGGGGCCGCGGGGGACGGCGGCGCTGGTGGTGGTGCTGGTGGCGTGGGGGGTTGTACGCAACCTGCGCTGAGCGCCCCGGCGTACGCCCCCCGCGCACCGGCTGACCCGTACGGCGGGCGGCGCGCTACGGGGTGACCGGCTCCAGGAAGCCCTGCTCGACCAGCATCCGGATCGCGGCCGGCGTGCGGTCCCGCAGCACCACCGGGTCCTCGCCCAGCAGCTGGGCGATGGCGTCCACGATCCGCCCGGCCGGCAGCGTCCCGTCGCACACCCCGGCGAAGCCCGCGCCGACCGTGTCGACCTCGGTGGCCCGGCGCATGCCGCGGCCCGCGCGCAGGACGACGTGCTCGGGGTCCTCCGCGCCCGGCGCCCCGACCTGCTCCTGCACCACGTCGGGGGCCAGGGTGAAGCGGGCGTCGAGCAGGTCGGCGTCGTCGTGGCGGCGCAGGAAGTCCTGCCGGGCGAACCAGCCCGCGATGTGCGGGCCGAGCGGCTGCTCCACGGGGTGCGGCCATTCCTCGGCGGTGACGGCCGGCTGGTCGGAGCCGGTCCTGCGCAGGGTGATCCAGCCGAAGCCGACCGCGCCGACCTTGGCGCGCTCGAAGTCGTCCAGCCACGCGTCGTAGCGGGCCGCGTACGCCGCCGGGTCGGCGCGGTGGTCGCCGCCGTCGCGCAGCCACAACTCGGCGTACTGCGCGACGTCCTGCACCTCGCGCTGCACGATCCAGGCGTCGCAGCCGCGCGGCACCCACTGGACCAGCCGCTCGCGCCAGTCCTGGCCCTCGATGTGCTGCCAGTTGGCCAGCAGCTGGCACCAGCCGCCGTCGGTGAGGTGGTCGGCGGCCTGCTCCACCAGGGTGCGGCACAGGTCGTCGCCGCCCATTCCGCCGTCCCGGTAGGTGAAGCGGCCGGCCGGGGAGATCACGAAGGGCGGGTTGGACACGACCAGGTCGTAGCGCTCGTCGCCGACCGGCTCGAACAGGCTGCCGCGGCGCAGGTCGGGCTGCTGTGCGCCGGACAGGGCGAGGGTGAGGCGGGCGAAGTGCAGGGCGCGCGGGTTGACGTCGGTGGCCGTGACGCGGGTGGCGTGCCGGGAGGCGTGCAGGGCCTGGACGCCGGAGCCGGTGCCCAGGTCGAGGGCGCTGCCCACGGGTTCACGCACCGTCAGCCCGGCGAGCGTGGTGGAGGCGCCGCCGACGCCCAGCACCAGGTCGGCGCGGTCCACGCCGGAGCCGCCGGGCGTACCGCCGATGCCGCCCGCGCCACCGACCGCGCAGCCCAGGTCGGAGACGATCCACCAGTCCGCGCCGCCGTCGCCCGCGTAGGGACGCACGTCGGCGGCCGCCCGGACCTCGTCGCCGTCGCGCACGAGCCAGCCGTCCGCGGCGTAGCGGTCCAGGCCCGGCAGCGCCACGCGGGCGCGGCCGTACGGGACGGGGCGTTGCAGGAGGAAGAGCCGGACCAGGGTCTCCAGCGGGCTCCCGCCGCGGGTGGCGCGCAGCGCGGGCACGGTCTCGGCGCGCGAGAGCGCCGCGTAGCCGACGGCCCCCAGCAGGTCGAGGCAGCCGTCGGCGGTGAAGTCGGCGGCGAGCAGGTCGTCGCGCAGCGCGGCCGCGCTGTCGGGGGCGGGGAGGAGGGGGGTCGTCACGAAGGCCATTGTCGCGGCAACGGGCGGGTCCGGGCCATGCGCCCGCCGCGTACGGGGCGGACCCGCGCGCCCACCAGGCGTTTCACGGCGCAGGGGCTACGAAACGGTCGGGGTCGGCGCGGTGGACGGGGACTGCGGGACGCTCTGGCAGCCCGGCTGCTTGGCCAGCGCCTTGCCCTGGTCGCCCTCGCGCAGCGCGCTGAGCGCCTTGTCGCCGTCGGTCGTGGCCTTCGAGAAGGAGTCCGACACGCCTTGCAGACCCGCGGCGAACTTGGCCTGGTCGGTGGTGTCGAGACCGTCGACCTGCTTCTTGAGGG
The DNA here is from genome assembly GCF_044333285.1 of Streptomyces sp. NPDC021020. Classification (NCBI taxonomy): domain Bacteria; kingdom Bacillati; phylum Actinomycetota; class Actinomycetes; order Kitasatosporales; family Streptomycetaceae; genus Streptomyces; species Streptomyces sp. NPDC021020. Next base: position 279,310 of record NZ_JBIRQQ010000012.1, on the reverse strand, counting down.
TCGCGTACTGCGTGGACAGGCCGGTGAAGGAGGTGACCGCGTTCTGCTGGAAGGTGTCGCCGTGGTCGCCGGGGGCGGGACCCGCGGCGTCGAAGATGCCGGCCAGCGACTTGTAGGCGTCGGAGATCTGCTGGAAGGCGGCGGAGTCGGCGGACTGCACGTCCTGCGGCTTGCCGCCGCTGTCGACCTTGGTCAGCGCGGTGTTGGCGTCGTTGATCTTCTTCGTCTGCGCGGCGGTCTGGTCGCACACCCCCTGCGCCCAGGTGTCCAGCTTCTTGCCCGTGTCGTCGCTGGAGCAGGCCGACAGCGGCGTCAGCGCCAGCAGCACCGCCGCGCCCGACAGCGCGGCGCGGCGTCCGTGGTTCAGCTTCACCGTTCAGGTCCCTTCCGTGGCGTCACGGCCCCGGAACTTACACGGGGAGGGGGCGGCGACCACGAATCCGGCGGGGACTTCGCGCTCATTCGTCCGTTATTCAAGCCGTTCGTAGCAAGCCGCGGTACGGTGCCGCCGACCTGCCCGTACGGCGGGCGCCCGGCCGGACGCCGGGTGCCCGCCGCGGGGCTGACGGTGTGGCAGATGTCACGCGGGGTCCGATGCCGTACGGGCGTGTCGCGGGCCGTCGCGCGGTGCCGGGGCGTCAGGCCGGGCTCGCGGCGTCCTCCATCCGTTCGGCGCCGCCGCTCCCGGGGCTCGCGCCCACGGCCACGCCGCGGCGCTTGGAGACGTAGACGGCCCCGACGACGACCACGATCGCGACCGCCGAGACGACGGCCCGCACGGCGGTGCTGGCGTCGACGCCGTAGCTGAACCTGACCACGGCCGGGGCGATCAGCAGCGCGACCAGGTTCATGACCTTCAGCAGCGGGTTGATGGCCGGGCCCGCGGTGTCCTTGAACGGGTCGCCCACGGTGTCGCCGATGACGGTCGCCGCGTGCGCCTGGCTGCCCTTGCCGCCGTGGTGGCCGTCCTCGACGAGCTTCTTCGCGTTGTCCCAGGCGCCGCCGGAATTGGCGAGGAAGACCGCCATCAGGGTGCCGGCGCCGATCGCTCCCGCCAGGTACGACGCGAGCGAGCCGATGCCGAGGCCGAATCCGACCGCGATCGGCGCCAGGACGGCGAGCAGGCCCGGGGTGGCCAGCTCGCGCAGCGCGTCCTTGGTGCAGATGTCGACGACCCGGCCGTACTCGGGGGTCTCCGTGCCGTCCATGATCCCGGGGTGGTCGTGGAACTGCCGGCGCACCTCGTAGACCACCGCGCCCGCGGAGCGCGAGACGGCGCTGATGGCGAGGCCGGAGAAGAGGAAGACGACCGCCGCGCCGAACAGCAGCCCGACCAGGTTGTTCGGCTGCGAGATGTCGAGCGACAGCCAGCGCGCGTCGGACGCGCCCGGATGCGCCTTGGCCACGGCGGTGTCGACGGCCTCCTTGAACGAGCCGAACAGCGCGGTCGCCGCGAGCACCGCCGTGGCGATCGCGATGCCCTTGGTGATGGCCTTGGTGGTGTTGCCGACCGCGTCGAGGTCGGTGAGCACCCGCGCGCCCTCGCCGTGGACGTCGCCGGACATCTCGGCGATGCCCTGGGCGTTGTCGGAGACGGGCCCGAAGGTGTCCATGGCGACGATGACGCCGACGGTCGTGAGCAGCCCGGTGCCCGCCAGCGCGACCGCGAAGAGCGCGAGCCACACGGAGGTGCCGCCGAGCAGGAAGGCGCCGTAGACGGACAGCCCGATGAGCAGCGCCGAGTAGACCGCGGATTCCAGGCCGAGCGAGATGCCGGAGAGCACGACGGTGGCCGGGCCGGTGAGCGAGGTCCGGCCGACGTCCCGGACCGGGCGCCGGGCGGTCTCGGTGAAGTAGCCGGTGAGCTGCTGGATCAGCGCCGCGAGGACGATGCCGATCGCGACGGCGACGAGCGCGAGCACACGGGGGTCGCCGCCGTGGCCGGTGATGTCGGGGCCGGCGCCGTGCAGGCCGGCGTAGGAGGAGGGCAGGGCCGTCCGGACGGCGACGGCGACACCGGCCAGGGAGATGACCGCGGAGAGGAAGAAGCCGCGGTTGATGGCCGTCATGCCGCTGCGGTCGGTGCGGCGGGGCGCGACGGCGAAGATCCCGACCATGGCGGTGAGCACGCCGATCGCCGGGACGAGCAGGGGGAAGGCGAGGCCCGCGTCACCGAAGGCCACTTTGCCGAGGATGAGTGCCGCCACCAGGGTGACGGCGTAGGACTCGAACAGGTCGGCGGCCATGCCGGCGCAGTCCCCGACGTTGTCGCCGACGTTGTCCGCGATCGTCGCGGCGTTGCGCGGGTCGTCCTCCGGGATGCCCTGCTCGACCTTGCCGACCAGATCGGCGCCCACGTCGGCGGCCTTGGTGAAGATGCCGCCGCCGACCCGCATGAACATCGCGAGCAGTGCGGCGCCGAATCCGAATCCCTCCAGCACCTTGGGTGCGTCGGCTTTGTAGATCAGCACGACCGCGGACGCGCCGAGAAGGCCGAGTCCGACGGTGAACATTCCGACGACGCCGCCCGTGCGGAATGCGATCTTCATGGCCCGGTGGGAGACGTCCCGTAAATCGGCGGGCGGTTCTCCGGCTTCCGGGGTCGCCGCTCTCGCCGCCGCCGCCACCCGCACATTGCTACGTACCGCGAGCCACATTCCGACGTATCCGGTGATCGCCGAGAACAAAGCGCCGACGAGAAAGAAGATCGAGCGGCCCATACGTTGCGAGGTGTCGTCCGCGGGCAGCAGCATGAGCAGGAAGAACGCGGCGACGGCGAAGACCGCCAGGGTGCGGAACTGCCGTGCGAGGTAGGCGTTGGCGCCTTCCTGCACGGCAGCGGCGATCTTCTTCATGGCGTCGGTGCCTTCGTCCGACGCGAGCACTTGACGCACCAGCACCGCGGCGAGTGCCAGGGCCGCGAGTGCGACCACCGCGATGATCCAGACGAGCAGCCGGTTTCCGTCCGTGAGTACCGGTATCGGATCCGCGGCAAGCGTCCGAGGGGTGAATAGCCCCGCCATTCGTCCTCCTTGACGTTTGGCGCATGGGCGTGCGGCTCCTACGGCTCGGCAGTCGACAAAGCCGCGACGCTCAGGCGAGCTGAGCACGATGGACGGATTGTAGGGAGCCGCGAAAGATCAAAAAAGGGTGCGCGTCGGGATCGGTCGGTAATTCCCGCCGTAAATGACGCATCCGGCCAATCGGACGCGTTTTCGCGAGTGCGCCGGGCCCTGACCGGGGCCTTACGCGGAGGGGGTCGGCCAGCTCATGCGGATGACTCCGCCGGCGGCGCCCTCGATGACCTCCACGTCGTCGACCAGACCGCTGATCACGGCCAGGCCCATCTCGCCCTCGTCGTCCGCGGCCTCGTCGCCGCCGGAGTCCGGCGAGGAGCCGTGGGCGTTGCCCGGCACCTCGTCGGCCACCTCGATGGAGAACGTCTTCTCGTCCTCGTTGAGCATCACCCGTACGGGTGCCTCGACACCGTTGCTGCGGTGCAGGCCCACCGCCCGGCTGCACGCCTCGCCCACCGCGAGCCGCACCTCGTCGAGAGCCGCCTCGCCCACCCCCGCCCGGCGCGCCACGGCAGCCGCCACGAGCCGTGCTGTGCGCACATGCTCCGGCTGGGCGCTGAAGAGCAGTTCTACGGTGGGCATGGCCTCCCCCTCGGTTCCATGGGCAGACATCACACGGGCATCACAGGGGTCCGGACGGTGTGCCCGTCCGGGACCCCTTCGCTCGGGCGAAGAATCAGTCGGTCGCCGCGACAGCCTCGTCGACCGAGGTGTGGATCGGGAACACCTTGGTCAGGCCGGTGATACGGAAAATCTTCAGGATGCGCTCCTGGTTGCACACCAGACGCAGCGATCCCTCATGCGCGCGCACCCGCTTGAGCCCGCCGACGAGGACGCCCAGTCCGGTGGAGTCGAGGAAGTCGACCCCTTCCATGTCCACGACCAGGTGGTAACTCCCGTCGTTCACGAGCTCCACCAGCTGCTCGCGCAGCTTGGGCGCGGTGTACACATCAATCTCGCCGCCGACCTCGACGATCGTGCGATCGCCGACGGTTCGGGTCGACAGGGACAGGTCCACGGATCCTCCAGCACCTTGCATCGACGCGACTCCCCCAGGGGCCTCCCCACCGAGGAGTAGGAGCCTTCTCCCACCGAAGGTAGGGGAAGGGCCCTCAGCCGCGATGGCATTCAATCACTTCGCAGCGGGCCAGCACGACGCCTTCATGCGTTTGTCCGTCACGCCGGTGACACACTGAGTGCCGATGGCCCAGGATCATCTTCCGCAGTCGGCGCACGGGCGCCCGTCCCCCCGCACCGCTCTGGAGCGGCTCGCCACGGGGGCGGACCGGGCCGCGCGCATCACCCATACGGAGCACCTGCCCCCGCGGGTCGGGCGTCATGCCTCATGGCCGCTCGGCATCCGGCCGGAGGTCGTGGCGGCGGTCGAGGCGGCCGGGATCCGGATGCCGTGGGAGCACCAGGCGCGGGCGGCGGAGCTGGCGGTGGGCGGCGAGTCGGTGGTCGTGGCCACGGGTACGGCCTCGGGCAAGTCGCTCGGCTATCTCGTGCCGGTGCTCAGCGCGCTGCTGGACGGGGCCGACGCGCCGGGCGCCGGGGGGCGGGGCGCGACCGCGCTGTACCTGGCTCCCACCAAGGCGCTGGCCGCCGACCAGCGGCGGGCCGTGGCCAAGCTCGCCGCGCCGCTCGGCACGCCGGTGCGGCCCGCGGTCTACGACGGCGACACGCCCGTCGAGGAACGCGAATGGGTCAGGCAGTACGCCACCTACGTGCTCACCAACCCGGACATGCTGCACCGCGGCATCCTGCCCGGGCACGCCCGCTGGTCCTCCTTCCTGCGCCATCTGCGCTACGTCGTGATCGACGAGTGCCACACCTACCGCGGGGTCTTCGGCTCGCACGTCGCCCAGGTGCTGCGGCGGCTGCGGCGGGTGTGCGCCCGCTACGGGGCCGCGCCCGTCTTCCTGCTGGCCTCCGCGACCGCCGCCGACCCGGCGCGCGCCGCCGGCCGGCTGACCGGGCTGCCGGTCGCGGAGATCACCGACGACGCCTCGCCGCGCGGGGAGCTCGCCTTCGCGCTGTGGGAGCCGCCGCTGACGCAGCTGTCCGGGGAGCACGGCGCGCCGGTGCGGCGCACCGCCACCGCCGAATCCGCCGAGCTGCTCACCGACCTGGTGCTCCAGGGGGTGCGTACGGTCGCCTTCGTCCGCTCCCGGCGCGGGGCGGAGCTGGTCGCGGTGATCGCGCAGGAGCGGCTCGCCGAGATCGACTCCGCGCTGCCGCGCCGGGTCGCCGCCTACCGCGGCGGCTACCTCCCGGAGGAGCGCCGGGCCCTGGAGCGCGATCTGCACTCCGGCCGGCTGCTCGGCCTGGCGTCCACCTCCGCGCTCGAACTGGGCGTCGACATCTCCGGTCTGGACGCCATCGTCCTGGCCGGCTATCCCGGCACCCGCGCCTCGCTGTGGCAGCAGGCCGGGCGCGCCGGGCGGTCGGGGCAGGGCGCGCTCGCGGTCTTGGTCGGCCGCGACGACCCGCTCGACACGTATCTCGTCCACCACCCCGAGGCGGTCTTCGAGCAGCCCGTCGAATCCACCGTGCTGGACCCGGACAACCCGTACGTCCTCGCCCCGCACCTGTGCGCCGCGGCTGCCGAGCTGCCGCTCACCGAGGAGGACCTGCCGCTGTTCGGCCCCGAGGCGCCCGCGCTCCTGGCGCAGCTGGAGCGGCGGGGGCTGCTGCGCCGCCGCTCCACCGGCTGGTACTGGACGCGCCGGGAGCGGGCCGCCGACCTCACCGACATCCGCGGGGCGGGCGGCAAGCCCGTCCAGGTCGTGGAGTCGGCCACCGGACGGCTGCTGGGCACGGTGGACGCCGCCTCGGCCCACACCGCGGTGCACGACGGCGCCGTCCACCTCCACCAGGGCCGCACCTACGTGGTGGAGCACCTGGACCTGGAGGACTCCGTCGCCCTCGTGACCCGCGCGGAGCCGTCCTACTCGACGATGGCCCGCGACACCACGTCCATCCGGGTGCTGTCCACCGACGTGGACGAGCCGTGGGGCGAGGCCCGCATCCACTTCGGGTCGGTCGAGGTCACCCACCAGGTGGTGTCGTACCTGCGCCGCCGGCTGGTGACCGGCGAGGTGCTCGGCGAGACCCGGCTCGACCTCCCGCCGCGCACGCTGCGCACCCGCGCCGTCTGGTGGACCGTCACCGACGCCCAGCTGGACGCCGCGGGCATCCTCCCGGAGGAGCTGCCCGGCGCGCTGCACGCCGCCGAGCACGCCTCCATCGGCCTCCTCCCGCTCTTCGCGACCTGCGACCGCTGGGACATCGGCGGTGTCTCCGTCCCGCTGCACACCGACACCGGCCTGCCCACCGTCTTCGTCTACGACGGCCACCCCGGCGGCGCGGGCTTCGCCGAACGCGCCTTCCACACCGCCCGCGGCTGGCTCACCGCGACCCGGGAGGCGATCGCCGCCTGCGAGTGCGACGCCGGCTGCCCGTCCTGCGTCCAGTCCCCCAAGTGCGGCAACGGCAACGACCCTCTCGACAAGCCCGCCTCCCTCCGCCTCCTCACCTCCCTCCTGTCCTCCGCCCCCGCCCCCAGCCCGGGGGGCTCCCCGGCCGCGGCTGGGGCCGAGCCCCCGGCCGGTCGGGGGGCCGGGGACGAGCGCGGGGCGGGGGCCGAGCCCCCAGCCAGGCGCGGGGCGGGGGCCGAGCGCGGGGCCGCGCCGGGCGGGGACGCGCCGGGCGGGGACGCCGCCGGAGGACCCCGCGCCGCCGAGGGGGAATCCGGCGGTTAGGGCGGCGCGGCCGCTGGGCGGCGGGGCCGGGACGTCGCCGGAGCGGAGCCCGGCGGTGACGGCGGGCGTGGCGCGCCCACCCGGGCCGAGAGCGAACCCGGCGGACGAGCCGGAGGCCGGGGACGGACCAGGGTCGGCCGGAGGCGGGCCGGCGCGGGAATGGACCCGGGCGGTGAGGGCGGCGCGGCCACCCGGGCCAAGAGCGAACCCCACCGACGCCCCAGAGGCCGAGGACAGGCCCGCGTCGGGGCCGGAGGCGAGCGCCAGGCCGACGAGGGAACGGACCCGGACGGTGAAGGCGGCGCGGCCACCCGGGCCAAGAGCGGACCCCACGGACGCCCCAGAGGCCGAGGACAGGCCCGCGTCGGAGCCGGAGGCGGGCGCCAGGCCGACGAGGGAACGGACCCGGGCGGTGAAGGCGGCGCGGCCACCCGGGCCAAGAGCGAACCCAACGGACGTCCCGGAGGCCGGGGACGGGTCAGGGTCGGCCGGGGGCGGGCCGGCGCGGGAACGGACCCGGGCTCCGCCCGCCTCGGCCACCACGTCGGCGATCTCGCCGGTCACCGCGCAGGTCGTCAGGCGGGCGCCCTGGGCCTCGGCGACCCGGGCGGCCAGCGCGCAGGCCTCTTCCCTGCCGTCCAAGGCATGGTCGGCCGCAGCGAGGGCGGCGAGATCTGCCGCGGCGCCCGCCCGGTGGCGCTGCACGACCGCCTGGGCGAGCAGCAGCGCGGCCGCGAAGAGCGCGAGCAGCACAGCCACGATCCCGAGGGACCAGACCGTGGCCGAGCCCCGGTCGCCCTCCCGCCGGGGTCCGGTCACGGTCCCTCACCCCCGTCCACGGAGTCCTCGGCGAGCGCGGCGGCCCGCGCCCCCAGCGCGACGGGGAAGCGCGGCGGCGGAAGGACCACCCGCACGGTCACCATGTCGCCCTCCCGCCCCACGCTGACCCGCGCTCCTTTCGGCGCGGCCTCCCGCGCCGCCCGGAGCACCGCCGCCGGCTCCTCCGACCTGGCCGCCGCCCGCGCCCCGGCCCGCGCCGCGTCCACGCACCGGACCTGCGCGGCCGCGGCCATGACGCCCCAGATGAGCGTCCCGCCGACGGCGACCAGCACGGGAATCGACATCGCGGTCTCCGCGGTGACGTACCCCTGCTCCCCGCACCGCCCCCGCAGCCCGGCCACCGCACCCGACCACCGCAGGCGCCCCGCCCGGTACCGCGCATCACGTCCCGGGCACTCCCAGGCGGACCGCCAGGAGGCCACCACCCCCCGCACAGCGGCGGCCGACCCCTCGCCGCCCCGCGGACGGCGCCGGTACCACCGGCACGCACCCGCCCACAAGGCGGCTCGGCCCACACCCGACGTGGCGTCGCCACCCACGCCCCGCCGCTGGACGGCGCCGCCCGACAGCGGGACGCGACGCAGGCCCGAAGGCGAGTGCGGCGGCGAAGCCGCACCCGGCGGAGTGCCACCCTCCGCGCCCCGCCGAGGAACGATGCCGCCCGAGGACAGGCGCAGCCGCGCGGTGCCGCCCGGCGGCGGGCCAGGGCGCAGGCTCGAGGGCGAGTGCGGCCGCAGGGCCGCACCCGGCGCGGTGTCGCCGCCCACGCCCCGCCGCTGCACGGCGCCGCCCGGCAGCGGGACGCGACGCACGCCCGGAGGCGCGTGCGGCGGCGGGCCGGGGCGCAGGCCCGAAGGCGGGTGCGGCCGTGGGGCCGCACCCGGCTTCGAGGGGGTGTCAGAAGGGCACATGGAGGGCCTTCGTGATCACCCCGGTGAGGGCGGTCCGCACCGGGCCGCTCGTCACGATCTTGTAGAGCACGGCTGCGAAACCGCACGCGGCGATCGTCCCCACGGCGTATTCCGCCGTGCTCATCCCCGCCTCGGCCGCCGCGCGGCACGCCCGGGCCCGGCGCCTCCACCACGCCGCCGCCCGGGTTTTCCCGTCCGGCCGCTGCCGGACCGCGGTCCGTGCGGGTGACGTCCTGTCGATGCTCATTTCCTTTTCCTCCCGTTTTCTGGGTTTCTCCGGGTGATCCCGGACGTGTACGAGGGCGTGCGGAACCACGTCCCTGGCCCGTCGGGGCCTGTGGGGTCGTACGGGGTCGTTCGTCGGCCGCGCGTGCGGCGGGGGTCAGGGCGCGGCGGGGCCGAGGGCGGTGCCCGCCAGGCCGATCACCACCGGCACCACGCCGACCAGCAGGAACGCGGGCAGGAAGCACAGGCCCAGCGGTGCCGTGGCCAGCACCGCCGCCCGTCTGGCGGCGGCCTGCGCGGTGCGGCCCTGCGCCGCGCGCAGCTCGGCGGCCAGCCGGGCCATCTCCGCCACCGGCGCGCTGCCGGTCGTGGACGCCCTGGCCAGGCACCGGCCCAGCTCCCGGGCGGCGGATCCGCCGCCGAAGCGCAGCCAGCACTCCACCGGATCCCCGCCGAGCCGCAGTTCGGCCCGTGCTCGTATCAGCGCGGCTCCGAGCGGCCCGCCCAAGCACTCGCCCACCGCGCCCGCCGCCTCCCCGGGTGTCGCCCCGGCGGCCAGGCACGCGGCCATCAGGTCGGCGCACAGCGGGAGTTGCCCCGGGCCGGGCTCAGCGGCGGTCGTACGGCCCGCTGCCGCCCGGCGGCGCCTCCGCAGCCACCACCCGGCGGCCAGGGCCGTGAACAGCCCCAGAAGCACGCCCGACGCCCCGCCGACGCCCGCTCCCGCCACCAGCCCGGCCGCGGGCGCCGCTCCCCACCGCCGCGCCGCCCCGAGGGCCGCCCGGCGCAGACGGCCCGGCTCCGCCCGGCGCACCGGCGGCCCGCCGAGCACCGCCGCGATCCGCCGTGCCCTCTTCCGCCTCCCGCTGCCGAGCCCGGCGGCCACCGCGCCGCCCACCGCGAGCGCCGCCGCCACTGTCCCCAGGCTGTGGACAACCCCGCCGGCACCGACGACCCCGACCGCGAGCGCGTCCGCACCGCCCGGCATCCGGGACCGCCCCTCTGCCCGCCGGTGCGGCTCCGCCGGCGGACCACCCGGGTCTTCCGGGCCGGCAGTCGCGGGGGATCCGGCCGCGCGCATGATCCGCGCCGTCCAGGCGAGGCCCGCCCACTCCAGGACGCCCCCGGCCAGGAGGCACAGCAGGCCCGCGGGCGTGTGGAGCAGCACCCGGGCGGGATCGGCGCCCAGGCCCGCGCCGAGGAGGACGCCGAAGAGCGGGAGCAGCGCCAGCAGCGCCGCCGTGGAGCGCGGTCCGGCGAGCTGGGCCCGCAGGTCCTCGCGCTGATCGGCCTCGGCCCGCAGCGCTGCCGCCACCCGGTCGAGCGCGGCAGCCAGCCCCGCACCGCCGTCCACCGCGACCTGCCAGCAGGCCGCCACCGCCGTCAGGCCCTCCGTGCCCGCGGACAGCCGCGCGGCGTCCCGCAGCGCCTGCGGCACATCGCCGCCGAAGCGGGCGGCGGAGAGCAGCAGGCGGGCCGCACCGGACAGTCCGGGCGCCTCCTGCCACCCGGCGGCCCCGATCGTCTCGCCCAGCGCGGTGTGCGGCGGGCGCCCGGCCCGCAGCTCACCGGCCAGTGCCCCGCAGAGCGCCGCGACAGCCACCGCCCCGCGCTCGGCGGCGGCCCGGCGCGCCCGCCGGCGCAGCGCCCGCCCCACGAGGGGCACGGCGGCGGGAGCGGCGAGCAGCGGCAGCACCGACCGCGTCAGCACCGCCAGCGCCACGCCGACCGGCACGCACCACGCCTCCGGTCCCGCCCACCGCGCCACCCTCGCGGCCCACGCGTACCGCCCCGGCCCGCCGCGGGCGTACCCCTCGACGCGGCCGCGCAGCCCCGCGAGCGCCACCCGCAGCCGCTCCCCCGGCCCCGCGCGCCCGGCAGCCCGCTCCGCGCGGATCCCGCCCAGCACCCGGCGCGCCCGCCGCCGAGCCCCGCCTCCTTCGCGCCCCGCGGCCAGCAGCGCGGCAGCGCACAGCGCCGCGGCCCACACCGCCTGCCCCTCGGCCGTCATGCCGCACCCCCTGCGCACAGGGTCGCGAGCCGGGGCCAGCCGGGGCCGCGGGTCAGGGGCCCCGCGGGACCGTGGAGGGCCGGCAGGGTGGTGACCAGGCCGTCGGCGCCGCGGGTGAGGACGTGGATCTCGGCGACGCGGCGCAGCCCCGTCGCGTCGCGGGCCAGGTGGATGACCAGGGACAGGGCCGCCGCCAACTGGCTGTGCAGGGCGGCCCGGTCCAGGCCCGCGGTGGAGCCCAGCGCCTCCAGCCGGGCCGGGACGTCGGAGGCGGCGTTGGCGTGGACCGTGCCGCAGCCGCCTTCGTGGCCCGTGTTCAGGGCGCTGAGCAGATCCGTCACCTCGGCTCCGCGCACCTCGCCGACCACGAGCCGGTCAGGGCGCATGCGCAGCGCCTGCCGCACCAGCTCCCGCAGGGTGACCTCGCCCGCGCCCTCCTGGTTGGCGGGGCGGGCCTCCAGCCGGACGACGTGCGGGTGGTCGGGGCGCAGTTCGGCGGAATCCTCGGCCAGGACGATGCGCGCCCCCGGATCGACCAGGCCCAGCAGGCAGCTGAGCAGTGTCGTCTTCCCCGAGCCCGTGCCGCCGCTGATCATGAAGGACAGCCGCGCGTCGACCACCGCCCGCAGCACCGCGGCCGTCCCGGCGTCCACCGTGCCGGCGGCGACCAGTTCGGCGAGGGTGAAGGCACGCGAGCGCACCACGCGCAGCGACAGGCACGGGGATCCGACAACGACGGGCGGCAGCACGGCGTGCAGCCGGGTGCCGTCCGGCAGCCGGGCGTCGACCCAGGGGCGGGCGTCGTCGAGCCGGCGGCCCGCGGTGGTCGCGAGCCGCTGCGCGAGCCTGCGGACGGCGGCGGTGTCGGGGAAGCGGACGGCGGTGCGCTCCAGGCCCCGGCCGCGGTCGGTCCAGACCTCGCCGGGGCCGTTGACCAGGATGTCGGTGACCTCCGGGTCGGCCAGCAGGGCTTCCAGCGGGCCGGCCCCGACCAGTTCGGAGCGGAGGGCGCCGACCACGCCGAGGACCTCGGTGTCGCCGAGCAGCCGGCCCTGCGCACGCAGCGCGGCGGCGACCCCGGCGGGTGTGGCCTCGCCGCCGTGCTCGGCCAGGCGGAGGCGTACGGCGTCCAGCAGGGGCGTGGTCATGCCGCCACGCTCCCGTCGTCCGTGAGGGCCGCGGCGAGGAAGGCGGTGCAGAAGCGGGCCAGCGGGCCGCGGCCGGAGGAGCCCGGGGGCCCGCTGCTGCCGAGGGCGTCGGGCCCGCGCTCCGGGGGCAGTTCGCCCGCGGCCGGCAGTCCGACGAGCCGGGCGGTCTCGCGGCCGTCGAGCCCTTCGGCGAAGGGGCCGCGGACCACCACCCGCAGGTCCTTGAGCACCATCGTGAAGGCCGCGGCGACCCGGGTGGCCGCGGCCACCGCGCGCAGCTCGGCGGGCACGACCAGCAGGCCGATGTCGATCTGCGCCAGGGTCTCGGCCACCGCGTCGTCCACCCGGCGCGGCAGGTCGACGACCACGAGGCCGCCGCGCCGCCGGGCGGCGCTCAGCACGGACCGCATGGCGGGGGCCGGGATGACGACGGAGTCGCCGCGGTCCCAGCTGAGGACGCTCAGCGCGTCCAGCCGCGGCAGGGACTCCTCAAGGGCGCCGCTGTTGACGCGGCCGCGGGAATCGGCGAGCGCGGGCCAGCGCAGCCCGCCGGAGCGCTCGGCCCCGACGAGGATGTCGAGGCCGCCGCCGAGCGGATCGCCGTCGACGAGCATGGTGCGCCGCCCGGCCCGCGCGGAGGTGACGGCGAGGGCGCAGGCCAGGGTGCTGGCGCCGGCGCCGCCGCGGCCGCCGACCACCCCGACCGTCAGGGCGGGCCGCCCGACGCCCTCGGCGATGTCCGCGAGCCGGTCGACGAGCCAGGGTTCGGCGTCGGGCAGCAGCAGAACGTGGTCGGCCCCGATGTCGTGGGCGGTGCGCCAGACCTCCGCGTCGTCCGGATCCCGTCCGACGAGGAGGACCCCTTTCCTGCGCGGGATCCTGCGGATCCGGGCGGCCGACTCCACGCCGACCAGGACGAGCGGCGCGCCCTCCCAGCCCGGCGCGCGCGGTGGCGCCCCGAAGACGACTTCCGGTTCCGAGCCGGCGGCCGCACACAGCCGTAGCAGATCGTCGAGGAGACTTTCATCCTCCGTGACAATCAGCGGTCCGCCGGGTCCTTCGAGGGCGTCGGGACGCGCTCCGGGCGTAGTGGAACCAAACATTTCTCTTCCCCTTCGCTTGCCTTGCGGCGCACGGTCGGCGTCGCCGGCATCAGCTTGGGGCGAGAAGCGGGAATTGAGATGATCTTGGTCGGAAACTGTGGACAACTCGACGATTGTGGATAACTCGTCACTCACACAGGTGACTTCACGCCGACCTCGCAACGATTACGGACCGTCACACGTCGTACTCACAGGAGATCACCTGTGGACAAGGGAGGCTGGTGTGATCGAGGACGGCGCGGGACCCGGCCGAGAGCGGCAGAACGGGTCCGGACATGCGACGACCCCCGCCGGGGGGGAGAGCGGGGGTCGTCCCCACGGTCCGACTCGGGGGGGGAGGAGCCAGACCGGGTTAGCACGGTCGCGAACGATCCGTGACTTCCATGGTGTACCCGATGGCCTTCGAGAGCAAACCCACGCGCCTGACCTTACGCCGAATGGTGGTTGCCTATGCTCATCCCGTGGAAAACCACCTGCCACCGCGCACCGCGGCCTTCTTCGATCTCGACAAGACCGTGATCGCCAAGTCCAGCACACTCGCCTTCGGACGGTCCTTCTACCAGGGCGGTCTCATCAACAGGCGGGCGGTTTTGCGTACCGCATATGCCCAGTTCGTGTACCTCGTCGGGGGCGCGGATCACGACCAGATGGAAGGCATGCGCAAATACCTGTCCGATCTGTGCAAGGGATGGAATGTCCAGCAGGTGCGGGAGATCGTCGCCGAGACCCTGCACGACCTCATCGATCCGATCATCTACGACGAGGCGGCCTCGCTCATCGAGGAGCACCACGCCGCCGGGCGTGACGTCGTGATCGTCAGCGCGTCCGGCTCGGAGGTGGTCGAGCCGATCGGCGAGATGCTCGGCGCCGACCACGTCGTGGCCACCCGGATGGTGGTCGAGGACGGGGCGTACAACGGCGAGATCGAGCACTACGTCTACGGCCCGGCAAAGGCGGAGGCGATCGAGGAGCTGGCCCGCTCGCAGGGCTACGACCTGGAGCGCTCCTTCGCCTACAGCGATTCGGTGACCGACATCCCGATGCTGGAGACGGTCGGCCACCCCTACGCGGTCAACCCCGACCGGGCGCTGCGCAAGGAGGCGGTGGCCCGCGGGTGGCCCGCGCTCACCTTCAACCGCCCGGTCCGGCTCAACCAGCGGATCCCCACCCTGCCCATGCCGTCCGCCCCGGTGCTCGCCGCCGCCGCGGTGGGCGCGGCCGCCGCCACGGCAGGGCTGGTCTGGCTCGCCGCGCGGCGCCGCCGTCCCGCCGCCATGTCCTGATTGTCGGGTGCGGCACGAAAAGTAAAGAAGTGGAGCCAGAGGTTCCACCGGGGCGCGGTCGGGGGTAGAAAGGACGTAGCGGCCCGCGAGACCACGGACTTCCGAGAGGAAGACCGCAGTTCACAGCAGGTAGGCCCCACGGACCGAGCACGGAAGCCGGGCACCCACGCGCAGCCGACCCGCCAACCGGGCCAGCCGTACCAGGCAGCGGGCAAAGACCTCGCCCTGATCACGGCAGACATCGCGCACGCACTGGTCACCGGGCCGACGTGCCAGCGGCGGCATCGCAAGGTGCCGCCGCATTGCCATGTCCGGAAGGTCGCCCGGCCACGGAGCCGAACCGCGACCAAGACCCGAACCCGAACCGCGACCCGGGCCCGGACCAGGGCGCGTACGGAAGGCGGCGCCCCGCCCTCAGGCGGCGCCGCGCTGCAGCGCCTCGCAGACGGCGACGCTCTCGCGTACGCCCAGCTCCAGCGCCCGCCCGCAGTGGCCGATCCATTCCGCCATACCCTCGGCGGTGCCCGAGGCGTAGCCCTCCAGGGCGGTGAGGTAGGCGGCGGCGCCCAGTTCCGCGTAGCCGACCTCCGCCGGACAGATGGACTTCGGGTCCAGCCCCGTGCCGACCAGGACGATCCGTTCCGCCGCCCGCGCGACGGGCCCGTTGAAGGAGCCGAAGGGGCGCAGGCTCAGCAGTTCGCCGTGGACGACCGCCGCGACGACCAGCGCGGGAGCGGACGTACCCGCCAGCAGCAGCGCGGTGAGGCCGTCCAGCCGCGCGGTGACCTCGGGCGGCTTCGGCAGGTCCAGCTCCGCGGCGCCGACGAGCGGCTCGTCCACCGGCTCCCCGGCCAGCCGCGGCCGTCCGACAGCGGCGTTCGCCGCCGCGCCGCCGGCCGCCACCAGGTGCAGCCGGGCCAGCGCCTGCAGGGGTGAGCGGCGCCAGACGCCCAGCAGCTGGCCGGCCTCGGCGGTCAGCCGCAGCGCCGCGCCGACCGTACGGGCCTGCTCGTCCGCGGAGAAGTCGCTGCGGCGGCGCAGCTCCTCCAGCGGCCAGTCGGCGCCGGCCAGCGCCGCGGAGCCGCGCGCGCCGCGCAGTGCGACCTCCGCGGTGACCTCGTCCGACCTGCGGCGCATCACCCGGTGCCCGTACACCGCGTCCACTGCCCGGCGTACGGCGTCGACCGCCTCGGGGACGCCCGGCAAGATGCCGAGGGCGGCCAGCGGGTCGGTCGCCGAGAGTTCCTGGGCGGCTGGCTGGGCAGCGTTCATAGCCATGCCCAAGACCCTACGCACCCCGCGACAGGGCAAACGACCACGAACGAGTGGCCTTGCCCACTCCGTTTGGACAACATACGTAGCCATCCGACTACTCTTGGCGAACATGAAGATCGCTTTCGTCGGAAAGGGCGGCAGCGGCAAGACCACGCTGTCCTCGCTCTTCATCCGCCATCTCGCCGCCTCGCAGGTGCCGGTCGTCGCCGTCGACGCCGACATCAACCAGCACCTCGGCCCGGCGCTCGGCCTCGGCGAGGACGAGGCCGCCGCCCTTCCCGCGCTGGGCGCGCACCTGCCGCAGATCAAGGAGTATCTGCGCGGCGCCAATCCGCGGATCGCGTCCGCCGAGACGATGATCAAGACGACTCCGCCCGGCCCCGGCTCCCGCCTGCTGCGGCTCACCGGCGACGACGACAATCCCGTCTACGCGGCCTGCGCCCACCCCGTGGCGCTGGACGGCGGCACGGCGCGGCTGATGGTGACGGGCCCCTTCAACGAGGCGGACCTCGGCGTGGCCTGTTACCACTCCAAGGTCGGCGCCGTGGAGCTGTGCCTGAACCACCTCGTCGACGGCCGGGACGAATACCTGGTCGTCGACATGACGGCGGGCAGCGACTCGTTCGCCTCCGGCATGTTCACCCGCTTCGACCTGACCTTCCTGGTCGCCGAACCCACCCGCAAGGGCGTCGCCGTCTACCGGCAGTACCGCGACTACGCGCGCGACTACGGGGTCGCGCTCGCCGTGATCGGCAACAAGGTGCAGGGCGCGGACGACCTGGCCTTCCTCCGCGCCGAGGTCGGCGACGACCTCCTGGTCACGGTCGGGCACTCGGACTGGGTGCGGGCGATGGAGAAGGGGCGGCCGCCGCGGTTCGAGCAGCTGGAGGACGTCAACCGGCGGGCCCTGCGCACCATGCACGAGCGGGCCGACGCGGCGTACGAGCGGCGCGACTGGCAGCGCTACACGCAGCAGATGGCACTTTTCCACAGGAAGAACGCGGAAAGCTGGGGAAACTCGAAGACGGGGGCCGACCTGGCCGCGCAGATCGACCCCGGTTTCGTCCTGGACGAGAGCCTGCTGGGGACGGTCCCCGCGGCCGCCCGCGCGGAGTCGCTCAGCGCCCGTCCGGCCTGACGGGCTCGGCCGGGGCGGCGGCGGAGCCGGGCGCGCCCGGCGTCGGGGAGGCCGGGACGGCTCCTGCGCCCGCCGCCCCCTCGTCGACCGCGCTCGGCGTCGGCGTCGGGCGCATCAGCGCGGTCCAGCCGCCCTGCGGGGCCTGCCCGACGTCCAGCGCGCGCAGCCGGTCCAGCACCTTCGGATCCTGCGCGTCCAGCCAGTCGGCGAGCTGCGCGAAGGACACGCACCGCACGTCCGGCTTGCCGCACACGTCCCGAACGGTGTCCTCGACGGCCTTGAGATAGGCCCCGCCGTTCCACGACTCCAGGTGGCTCGCGACGACCAGCGGCGCGCGATTGCCCTGGTACGCGCGCGCGAAACCGGCCATCAGGCCGTCGTGCATCTGCTCCTGCCACGCGGCGTTCTGCTGCGGATCCTGGGCGCCGGCGACCGGGGTACCGGACTGGACCGACAGGAAGCCCTGGTCGGAGGCGGGTGTCTCGGTGTCCCGCCCGGGGACGGGCACCTCCTGGAGCGGGAAGCGCCACAGGCCGCCGGATCTCGCGGGCCACACCTGCGGCTGCGGGGTCGGGTCGGCGAGGTAGCGGAAGCCGGCCGCCGCGGCCGCCGCGGGCAGGCCCGCCGGGTCCGACAGGCACGGCGGGCGGCCGCCGACGACGGCCTTGGCGTAGTCGAAGGGGAGCGGGTCGGCCGCGGCCAGCCCGGTGGTGGTCTTCCACTGCCGCGTGAGGTCCCCGGCCTGCCGGATCTCCGCCCCCCACTCGGCCGCGGTCCACCCGCCGGACGCGGAATCGGGGCCGTCCGCGGCGTCGGCGGGGCCCGTACCACCGGGACTCCCCGCGCCGGCGGCCTCACCCGCGGCACCGGCCGTACCACCGGCGCCGCCCGGTCCCTCCCCCGCGTCGGGGGACGCGCCCGCGTCCTGCCCGCAGAAATGCCCGTTGAAGTACGTACCGATCTCGCTGCCGTCCGCCCAGGCGAGCCGCATCTGCTGGACCGTCGCGGCGACGGTCGCCGGGTCGCGCGGCAGGCCGGTGTCGGAGGTGCCGCGCGGATGCCGGGGCGGCGCGTAGAGGTCCGCGTGCCCGGCGGGCAGCAGGCTGACCCCGCTCACGAAGTACGTCATCGCGGCGCCGTCGCGCTCGCCGAACTCGCGGACGTACGACAGCAGCCGCCGGTCGTCCTGGACGGCGCCGTCCCACGAGAAGACGACGAACTGCGGCGGCCGCTCCCCCGGCCGCAGCTTGCGGGCGCCGGGTTGACGCGGCTGGGCGCTGGTGTCGGCGGTGGAGCCGTCGCCGATGAGCCGCAGCACCGGCGGGACCTGCGGCGCGCCCTCGACCCCGCGGGCGCCAGGCCCGTCGGCCCCGGCCCCGCTGCCGGGCGACGAGCACGCGGCGGCGCCGAGGGCCAGCACGACGGCGGTGACGACGGCGAAACCGGCGCGCGGCCGGGCAGGCAGCCGCGCGGGAGGGCCGGGCCGACCGGCCCGGACGGCGCGGCCCGCGCGGGCGCGGCGAGCACGGGAGGCGGGGAGCGGCTTGCGTACGGAGTGCATTCGTACCTCGCATCGCGGCAGGGCGTCGGCGTCAGGCGGCCACACGCCGACCCACGCTGGCACGCTCACCCTCCGCGTCCGACCCGCCGGGCCGTTTCATCATTCAAATCACTCGATAGACGTAAAAAAGCTCCCGATCAAACCTCCACACTTCACTCTCCGCACATGAACCATTACTGTCTTTTTACTGCCTCTTGGCAGTAGCAGTAGTGAGTGATGACGCCGTGCCACCGCGTCCCGCCGCCCACCGAAGGAGACGGGAAGTTGAGAATCCGCACCCCGATCCGCATCCCGGCCCGCGCCCCGGCCCCCTCTCCGGAGCACGCCCCGACCCGCCCCCCGGGCGACCTGCCCGCCTCGATCACCGTCTTCCTGATCGCCGTCCCGCTCTCCCTCGGCATCGCGCTGGCCACCGGCGCGCCGCTGCAGGCCGGTCTGGTCGCCGCGGTCGTCGGCGGCATCGTCGCGGGCGCGCTCGGCGGCGCGCCGCTCCAGGTCAGCGGGGCCGCCACCAGCCTGGTCGTCGTCACCGCCGGGCTCGTCGACCGCTACGGCTGGCGCGCCACCTGCGCCGTCACCGTGCTCGCGGGGCTCGCGCAACTGCTGCTGGGGGTGCTGCGGGTCGCCAGGGCGGCGCTCGCGGTGAGCCCGGCCATCGTGCACGGCATGCTCGCCGGCATCGGCGTGGTCATCGCCGTCGGCCAGCTGCACGTGGTGCTCGGCGGCAGCCCGCAGAATTCCGCCGTCGCCAACATCGAGGCGCTGCCGGGCCAGCTGACCGACAGCCATCCCGTCACCCCGCTCGTCGGCGCCGTCACCGTGGCCGTCCTGCTCGGCTGGCCGCGGCTGCGCGACCGGCTGGGCGAACGGGCGGGGGGCCGGGTGGGCGGCGTGCTGCGTACGGTCCCGGCGCCGCTCGCGGCGGTCGCGGTGGCGACGGCGGCGGCCGCGGGGCTGTCCGTGCCGCGCGTGGACCTGCCCGCGTGGCACGCTCCCGGGCTGCCGGAGGTACCGGACGGGCCGGTGCTCGGCGTCGTCGCGGTGGTCCTGACGGTGACGCTGGTGGCGAGCATGGAGTCGCTGCTGTCGGCGCTCGCGGTGGACGCCCTGCAGGCCGCCCGGCGCCCGGCGGCGCAGTCCCCGCCGGTCCGGCTGGACCGCGAGCTGCTGGGTCAGGGCGCGGCCAACGTGGTGTCGGGCCTGCTGGGCGGGCTGCCGATCGCGGGCGGCGCGATGCGCGGCTCGGCCAATGTCGCGGCAGGCGCGCGGACGCGCCGGGCCACCGTGCTGCACGGCGTGTGGGTGCTGGCGTGCGCGGGGCTGGCCGCCGGTGCGCTGGAGGCGATCCCGCTGGCCGCGCTCGCCGCGCTGGTGATGCTGGTCGGGGTGCGCATGGTGAGCTTCGCGCACATCCGCCATGTGCAGCGGCACCGCGAATTCCCGGTCTACGCGGCCACGCTGGGCACGGTCGTGGTCCTCGGGGTGCTCCAGGGGGTGGCGGCGGGCGTCGCGGTGGCGGCGGTGCTGGCCCTGCGCCGGCTGACGCACACCCGGATCACCGTCACGAAGGAATATGCCGGGGAAATAAAAGAAAGCCTAAAAAGCGATAAATCAGAAGAAAAAGAAGAAAGCCCGGGAAAGGTGCAGGACGCGTGTGCGCGGGTATCGGTACGCGTGACAGGGCAGTTGACCTTCCTCGCGGTCCCGCGGCTGACGCGGGCGCTCGCGCAGGTGCCGGACGGGGCGGAGGCGGTGGTGGAGCTGGACGGGTCGTTCATGGACCACGCGGCTTCCGAGGCGCTGCACAGCTGGTGCGCGCGGCACCGCGGCCGCGGCGGCCGGGTCGCGCTCGGCGACGGGGCGGGCCACGCCCTCCGCGAGCCGGCCCACACCCACGCCTGCCGCCCCTGGACGCCCTGGCTCAACCACCACTGCACGCGCCCGGAGCGGCAGCCGGCCACCGGCGGCGGGCAGTTGCTCGGCGGGGTCAGCGCCTTCCAGCGGCACACCGCGCCGCTGGTGCGCGAGGAGCTGGCGCGGCTGGCCCGCGAGGGGCAGCGGCCGACCCAGCTCTTCCTCACCTGCGCCGACTCCCGGCTGGTCACGAGCATGATCACGTCCAGCGGGCCGGGAGACCTCTTCACGGTGCGCAATGTCGGCAATCTGCTGCCGCCGCCCGGCGCGGACGCCTCCTGCGACTCGGTGGCCGCCGCCGTCGAGTACGCGGTGGAGGTGCTGGAGGTCGGCAGCATCACGGTGTGCGGGCATTCGGGCTGCGGGGCGATGGCCGCGCTGCTCGCCTCGGCCCCCGAGCCGGGCGCGCAGACCCCGCTGGCGCGCTGGCTGCGGCACGGGCGCCCGAGCCTGGCCCGTATGGCGCGGGGCCCCGGCGGCCCGGACGGCGGGGCGGTGCTGGCCGACCGGCCCGTCGCCGACGACCACGAGGCCCTGAGCCTGGCCAACGTGGTGCAGCAGCTCGACCACCTCGCCGCCCACCCGAGCGTGGCCCGCCGCATCGCCGGCGGAAAGCTCCAGCTGCACGGGATGTACTTCCACGTCGGCGAGGCGCAGGCTTATCTGCTGGATCATGCCTCCGGCATATTCGCCGCGGTACGACCGGACCCCGCACCCCCCGCGGAGGCCGCGGCCCCGGCAGCACCCCCGACACCACCGGGCGGCGACGGACCGGCGGCATACGGGCTGACCACAAAGGTCTAAACCACTTCCGGGCGAACCCTTGTCAGGGTGCCCCGCGGACTGGTGAGGTAGTGGCGGGACATCTGGGAGACCCTGACAAGGAGCTGGCGTGAGCAGCAATGAGAGCCTGGCCAACCTGCTGAAGGAGGAGCGGCGGTTCGAGCCGCCGGCAGAGCTGGCAGCCGCCGCGAATGTCACCGCGGCGGCGTACGAGCAGGCCGCGGCCGACCGGCTGGGCTTCTGGGCCGAGCAGGCCCGGCGGCTGACCTGGGCGACCGAGCCGACCCAGACGCTGGACTGGTCGAACCCGCCCTTCGCGAAGTGGTTCGCGGACGGCGAGCTGAACGTGGCGTACAACTGCGTCGACCGGCACGTCGAGGCCGGCCACGGCGACCGTATCGCCCTGCATTTCGAGGGAGAGCCGGGCGACAGCCGGGCGATCAGCTACGCCGAGCTGAAGGACGAGGTCTGCCGCGCCGCCAACGCGCTGGCCGAGCTGGGCGTGGGCAAGGGCGACCGGGTCGCGGTCTACCTGCCGATGATCCCCGAGGCCGTCGTGGCGATGCTGGCGTGCGCGCGGATCGGCGCGGCCCACTCCGTGGTCTTCGGCGGCTTCTCGGCCGACGCCGTCGCGTCCCGTATCGACGACGCCGACGCCAAGCTGGTCATCACCGCCGACGGCGGCTACCGGCGCGGCAAGCCCTCCGCGCTGAAGCCCGCCATAGACGACGCGGTGTCGCGCACCCCGCAGGTCGAGCACGTGCTGGTGGTCCGCCGCACCGGGCAGGAGGTGGCCTGGACCGAGGGTCGCGACCTGTGGTGGCACGAGGTGACCGGCCGCCAGTCGACCGAGCACACCCCGGAGGCCTTCGAGGCCGAGCACCCGCTGTTCATCCTCTACACCTCGGGCACCACGGGGAAGCCGAAGGGCATCCTGCACACCTCCGGCGGCTACCTGACGCAGGCCAGCTACACCCACCACGCCGTCTTCGACCTCAAGCCGGATCGGGACGTCTACTGGTGCACCGCCGACATCGGCTGGGTCACCGGGCACTCCTACATCGTCTACGGCCCGCTCTCCAACGGCGCCACGCAGGTGATCTACGAGGGCACCCCGGACACCCCGCACCAGGGCCGCTTCTGGGAGATCGTGCAGAAGTACGGTGTGACGATCCTCTACACCGCGCCCACCGCGATCCGCACGTTCATGAAGTGGGGCGACGCGATCCCGGCGAAGTTCGACCTGAGCAGCCTGCGGGTGCTGGGCAGCGTCGGCGAGCCGATCAACCCCGAGGCGTGGATCTGGTACCGCGAGAACATCGGCGCGGGCAAGACCCCGGTCGTCGACACGTGGTGGCAGACGGAGACGGGCGCGATGATGATCAGCCCGCTGCCCGGCGTCACCGCCGCCAAGCCCGGCTCGGCGCAGACCCCGCTGCCCGGCATCGCGGCCACCGTCGTGGACGACGAGGGCCACGAGGTGCCCGACGGCGCCGGCGGCTACCTGGTGCTGACCGAGCCGTGGCCGTCGATGCTGCGCACCATCTGGGGCGACGACCAGCGCTACCTCGACACGTACTGGTCCCGCTTCCCGGGCCGCTACTTCGCGGGCGACGGCGCCAAGAAGGACGACGACGGCGACATCTGGCTGCTCGGCCGGGTCGACGACGTCATGCTGGTGTCCGGCCACAACATCTCGACGACCGAGGTCGAGTCGGCGCTCGTGTCGCACCCGAAGGTCGCCGAGTCCGCGGTCGTCGGCGCCGCCGACGAGACGACCGGGCAGGCCATCGTCGCGTTCGTGATCCTGCGCGGCTCCGCCGAGGACAGCGCCGAGCTGGTCGCGTCGCTGCGCGACCACGTCGGCAGGACCCTCGGCCCGATCGCCAAGCCCAAGCGCGTCCTGGTCGTCTCCGAGCTGCCCAAGACCCGCTCCGGCAAGATCATGCGCCGCCTGCTGCGGGACGTCGCGGAGAACCGCGAGCTCGGTGACGTCACCACCCTCACCGACTCCTCGGTGATGGACCTGATCCAGACCAAGCTGCCGAGCGCGTCCAGCGAGGACTGACCCGGCCGATGCCGTGAGGGCGCCCCGCCGGCCACCGGCAGGGCGCCCTCACGCCTTCCCGCGCCCCGCACGCGCGCCCCGCACGACCCCGGCCGCGCGCCCCTCGCCCGTTCGGGCCAGTACAGGGGCCCGCCGCGCGCAGGGCCGGGGCACGCTGGGAGGGCGACACCGGACCAGGAGCGGGGCAAGAATGCTCCCGATGCAAGGACCGTCGCCGCTGAGCGCCCTGGAGGTCGCCCGTGCCCGAGCCGCGGCGCCGCCGCCCCGCCGTCCTGCTCGGCCGCCTCCCGCTTCCCGAGCGCAAGGCCCTCCTCGACGCCCTGCGCGCGGAGACCGTCGGCGGCGTGCTGCTCCTCGCGGCCGCGGCCGCCGCCCTCATCTGGGCGAACACCGGCCGGCACAGCTACGGGGCCGCCGTCCACCAGCACATCGGCCCCGCCGCGCTCGGCCTGCACCTGTCCTTCGCGCACTGGGCGTCCGACGGCCTGCTCGCCGTCTTCTTCTTCGTCGCCGGCATCGAGCTCAAGCGCGAACTGGTCACGGGCGAGCTGCGCACCCCCTCCGCCGCCGCCCTCCCCGTCGTCGCGGCGCTGTGCGGCATGGCCGTCCCGGCGGGGGTCTACGCGGTGACGGCCGCGGCGGGCGGCGGCTCGCTGCGCGGCTGGGCGGTGCCGACGGCCACCGACATCGCGTTCGCGCTCGGTGTGCTCGCCGTCATCGGCACCGCGCTGCCCGCCGCCCTGCGCGCCTTCCTGCTCACCCTCGCCGTCGTGGACGACCTGTGCGCGATCCTGGTCATCGCGATCTTCTTCACCTCGACCGTCCACGTCGCCGCCCTGGTGGGCGCCGCCGCCTGCCTGGTGCTCTTCTGGCTCCTGCTGCACGCCGGGGTGCGCGGCTGGTACGTGTACGTGCCGCTCGCCCTGGTCACCTGGGCGCTGACGCTCAACAGCGGTATCCACGCGACCGTCGCGGGCGTGGCCATGGGGCTCATGCTGCGCTGCACCCCGCGCCCGGAGAGCACCGTCCCGACCGCGGAAACCGCCACGACCGCGGAACGCGGCACCACCGCGGAACCCGGCACCACCGGCAAACCCGCCACGACCGCGGAATCGGCCGGCCCCTCGCAGGCCGAGCACGTCGAGCACCTGCTGCGGCCGCTGTCTGCGGGGCTCGCGGTGCCGCTCTTCGCGCTGTTCAACGCAGGCGTCGCGGTGTCGGGGACGGCCCTTTCCGGCGTCTTCACCCGGCCGGAGACGCTGGGCGTCGTACTCGGCCTGGTGGTCGGCAAGGCCGCGGGCATCTTCGGCGGCACCTGGGCCGCGGCGCGCTTCACCCGCGCGACCCTCAACCCAGACCTGACCTGGCCGGACGTCTTCGCGCTCGCCGCGCTCGGCGGCATCGGCTTCACCGTCGCGCTGCTGATCGGCGAGCTGGCCTTCACCTCCGACCCCGCGCTCACCGCCGAGACCAAGGCGGCGGTCCTGGTCGGCTCGGCGGTCTCCGCGCTGCTGGCCGCGGTCCTGCTCAAGCTGCGCGACACGACCTACCGGCGGCTGTCGGAGGACGAGGAGCGCGACGAGGACGGCGACGGCGTCCCCGACGTCTACGAGGCGGACGACCCCGCCTACCACCTCAGGATGGCCGGGATCCTGGAGGCGAGAGCCGCCGAGCACCGCAGGCTCGCCCAACTGGCCCGCCGCGACAGCGGACCTGACACGATCTGAGGCATGATCGGGACAGCGGACGGTCGAACCGCCACGGAACGGGCCGCTCGAACAGTGGACGACGCAAAGACGGAGGACGACACGATGAGCGCAGCCCACAACGGTGACAGCCGCAGCGTCGGGCAGCTGTTCGCCGCCGCCACGGCCGAGATGAGCGCCCTGGTGCACGACGAGATCGCGCTGGCCAAGGCGGAATTGCGGGCGGACGCCAAGCGGGTGGCCTTCGGCAGCGCCGCGACGGTCGCCGCGCTGGCCCTCGCGCTCTTCTCCGTGCCGATGCTGAGCCTGGCCGCCGCATGGGGTCTGAAGGCGCTCGGCATCACCACGGGCTGGGCGTTCCTGATCGTGTTCGGCGCCTACGTGCTGCTCGCGCTGATCATCGGCGCGATCGGCTTCCTGCGGTTCAAGGCGGTCAAGAAGCCCGAGCGGTCGATCAACTCGGCGAAGCAGACGGCCGCGGTCCTGCAGAAGGCCAAGCCCCACCCGCGCCCGCTGCCGGACGGCTCGGCGGCGCTGCGCGCCGGCGCCACCGAATCGTCGCGTTCCGGACGCGTCCTGCCCCCCGCCGACGCCCCGGTGGACGCGAAGATGTGACACGCTCTGGTGCATGAACTCCGCCGACCGGCCCGCGAGCCCGCGGACCAAGGGCGGGTCGAGCGCGTCGGTGATCCGGCCGGACGGCCCGTGGACCCACCGCGACGTCGCGGCCAACGGCGCCCGCTTCCACATCGCGGAGGCCGGTGACGGACCGCTCGTCCTGCTCCTGCACGGCTTTCCGCAGTTCTGGTGGACCTGGCGGCACCAGCTCACCGCGCTCGCCGACGCCGGCTTCCGCGCGGTCGCGATGGATCTGCGCGGCGTCGGCGGCAGCGACCGCACCCCGCGCGGCTACGACCCGGGCAACCTCGCCCTCGACGTCACCGGGGTGATCCGCTCGCTCGGCGAGCCGGACGCCGCCGTCGTCGGCCACGACCTGGGCGGCTACCTCGCCTGGACGGCCGCGGCGATGCGGCCCAAGCTCGTCCGCCGGCTCGCGGTCGTCTCGATGCCGCACCCGCGCCGCTGGCGCACCGCGATGCTCACCGACCTGCGGCAGAGCCGCGCCGGGGCGTACATCTGGGGCTTCCAGCGGCCGTGGATCCCCGAGCGGCAGCTCGTCGCGGACGACGCGGCGCTGGTCGGCGAGCTGATCACCGGCTGGTCCGGGCCCTCGCTGCCGGACGAGGAGGCCGTCGGGATCTACCGGCAGGCGATGCAGATCCCCTCCACCGCGCACTGCGCGATCGAGCCCTACCGGTGGATGGTGCGGTCGATGGCCCGGCCGGACGGCATCCAGTTCAACCGCCGGATGAAGCGGCCGGTCAGGGTGCCGACGCTGCATCTGCACGGCTCGCTGGACCCGGCGCTGCGCACCGGCAGCGCGGCGGGCAGCGGCGAGTACGTCGAGGCGCCCTACCGCTGGCGGCTCTTCGACGGGCTCGGGCACTTCCCGCACGAGGAGGACCCGGCGGCCTTCTCCGCCGAGCTGATCAACTGGCTGCGGGACCCCGAGCCGGACCGCTGAGCGGCGGCGGGCACGTCCGGTCGTATCCCGCCCGCATCGGCCCGTGACCGTCCGCGACCGTCCGCATCCGTCTGTGAGCATGACAGGGACGGCGCGCGACACGCCGGGACACGCCGATACGACAATTTCATGGTCATTTGAATTGCCGGACGCATAGGCCAACAGGACCATCAAACGGCGATTACGGACCAACGGAGGCGGGCACGTAGGTCGGTATGGGTTGGACGCACGACTACCGTGATGGGTCACGTACTCGCCGAAGCACCCCCGCCGCCGTCAGCAGTACGGCGCCCATGGACCTCTTCCCGCCGGGCGAGGCCCCGCTGGGGATTCCGCGTATCCTCAGGCGCCGCGCCCGCTGGGTCGGCGCCCGGCTCCGCCATCCGCGGGGCTGACAGCCGTCCGGGCCGGGTGGCGGCGGACGTACGCACCGTCCGCCGCCCCCCGGCCCCTCGTCACAGCGCGCAGCTCTCGCTGTCCACCCGCCGGTCCGCGGTGAGCCCGGCCTTGGCGTCGGGGGCGATCTCGTCGGCGGTCAGCGCGTAGCCGGTGTTCGAGTCGTCCAGCGACTTGGCGAAGACGACGCCCGCGACCTTGCCGTCCGGGGTGAGCAGCGGGCCGCCGGAATTGCCCTGCCGGACGGTCGCGTACAGCGAGTAGACGTCGCGGTGGACGGTGCCGCGGTGGTAGATGTCCGGGCCGTTGGCCGTGATCCGGTCGCGGACGCGCGCCGCCCGCACGTCGAAGCCGCCGTTCTCCGGGAAGCCGGCCACGATCGCGTCGTCGCGCGTGTGCTCGTCGGTGGTGGCGAAGTGCAGCGCGGGCGCGTCCAGCCCCGGCACGTCCAGCACCGCGATGTCACGCTGCCAGTCGTAGAGGACCACCTTCGCGTCGTGCAGCCTGCCCTTGCCGCCGACCTGCACGGTCGGTTCGGAGACGCCGCCGACGACATGCGCGTTCGTCATGACCTTGCCCGGCGCGAAGACAAAGCCGGAGCCCTCCAGCACCTTGCCGCAGCCCGGCGCGGTGCCGACGACCTTGACGATGCTGCGCCGCGCGGTCGCCACCACCGGGTTGTTGACCAGCGCGGGGTCGGGCGCGGGCACCGAGGTGATCGGCTCGGCGCCGAAGGTGCCGAAGACCTGCGGCAGGCCGTTCTGCGCCAGCGTCGTGCTGAAGTTGTCGAACCAGGTGTCGGCCTGCGACGGCATCACCCGCGACACCCCGAGCAGCACCTTCGACGAGCGCACCTCGCGCCCTATCGTCGGCAGCGCCGTGGTGGCCAGCGCACTGCCTATGAGCCAGGCCACCAGCAGCATCGCCAGTACGTTGACCAGCGCGCCGCCGCTCGCGTCGACCGCGCGCGCGGGCGACCAGGTGATCTTCGTACGGAGCTTGTTGCCGAGGTGCGTGGTGAACGCCTGACCCACCGACGCGCACACGATGACGATCGCCACCGCCGTGACGACCGCGACCGAGCCCGGGTCGGCGTCACCGGTCGCCTTGTCCCACAGCAGCGGCAGCAGGTAGATCGCGACGAGGCCGCCGCCGATGAAGCCGACCACCGACATGACGCCGACGACGAAGCCCTGCCGGTAGCCGACCACGGCGAACCAGACAGCGGCGAGGATGAGCAGGAAGTCCAGCGCGTTCACGAGGGACACGGTCTCATGGCGACCTGAGCGCGCGGGAGCGTACGGAGCAGCGGGGCAGCCGGATTCGGCCGGATCCGCGGTGGCTCCGGCCCCGGCCCCGGCCCGGGCGGACCGTCAGCCGAGCGGGACGGTCCGCTCGCGGTCCCAGGGGACCTCCCAGCCCGCGTAGTGCAGGATCTTGTCGATCAGGCCCGCGGTGAATCCCCAGACGAGGGCGTCCTCGACCAGGAAGGCCGGGCCGCGGAAGCCGCTCGGATGGGTGAGCGTCGCACGGTTGGCCGGGTCGGTGAGATCGGCGACGGTGGTGCGGAAGACCCTGGCCGTCTCCGCCGGGTCGACGACGCCGACCGGGCTGGGCTCGCGCCACCAGCCCAGCACCGGGGTGACGACGAAGCTGCTGACGGGGATGTAGAGGCGCGGCAGGACGCCGAAGAGCTGGACGCCGGACGGATCCAGGCCGGTCTCCTCGCGCGCCTCGCGCAGGGCGGCGCGCAGCGGGCCCTCGCCCTCCGGGTCGCCGTCCTCGGGGTCGAGCGCGCCGCCGGGGAAGGACGGCTGGCCGGCGTGCGAGCGCAGGGCGGCGGAGCGCTCGATGAGCAGCAGGTCGGGACCGTGCGGGGCCTCGGGGCTCTCACCGAAGAGGATGAGCACCGCGGACTGCCGCCCGCCCGACGCCGGGGGCAGGAAGCGGCTGAGCTGCTCGGGGCGTATCCGCTCCGCCGCGTCCGCGACCGGGGCGAGCCAGCCGGGCAGGCCCTCCCGGGTGACCGCCACGTCCGCCCCCGCGCCCCGCGCCTGGGTCATGAGGCGGCCAGCGGGGGCGCGGGCTGCCCGGGGTAGTCCGCCGGGGGCTTCAGGCGCTGGCCGGGCGCGCCGCCCTTCTCGTACTTGAGCAGCTTGCGCGCCTTCTCGGGATCCATCTCACCCTCCCCGTACGACGGGCACAGCGGCGCGATGGGGCAGGCGCCGCACGCGGGCTTGCGGGCGTGGCAGATGCGGCGGCCGTGGAAGACGACGCGGTGCGACAGCATCGTCCACTCCGACTTCGGGAAGAGGGCCGCGACGTCCTTCTCGACCTGCTCCGGATCCTCCGACGTCGTCCACCCGAAGCGCCGCGAGAGCCGTCCGAAGTGCGTGTCCACGGTGATGCCGGGCACTCCGAAGGCATTGCCCAGGACGACGTTGGCGGTCTTGCGGCCCACGCCGGGCAGCTTCACCAGATCCTCTATACGGCCGGGCACCTGCCCGCCGAAGTCGTCCCGCAGGGCCGCGGACAGGCCTATCACCGAGCGCGTCTTGGCGCGGAAGAAGCCGGTCGGGCGGAGGATCTCCTCCATCTCCACCGGATCCGCCGCGGCCATCACCTCGGGCGTCGGATACGCCTCGAACAGCGCGGGCGTCGTCTGGTTCACCCGCAGGTCGGTGGTCTGCGCCGACAGCACGGTCGCGATCAGCAGCTGGAAGGGATTCTCGAAATCCAGCTCCGGATGGGCATACGGATAGACCTCGGCCAGTTCGCGGTTGATCCGCCGGGCCTGCCGCACGAGCCCGGTGTGCGTCTGCGCGACCTTCGCCTTCTTCTTGACCGCGCCCGCACCGGCCGCGGCCGGGCTCGTCGCGCCACTCCTCGTCGCCATGCGGCCAGACTACGGGCCACCACCGACACCCGGCGGCGGTACGCGCGCGGGCGGCCGACCCGCCGCCGGGGGTGTTCGCTCAGAGCGGAAAACGGGGTGCGGGCCCACTCGTTCGGCCGCCGAGTGCGGGGCGGGCGGCCCCCAATCGGCCCCCCGGGGCACTCATCCGGCCCCTGATAAGACATCCTTGTGATTGATCGCACTGTTTGATACGTCATGCATCATGGGGACAACCCAGCGATGCCGACAAGGAGATTGCTCGTGGACGACGTTCTGCGCCGTGCCCCGCTTTTTGCGGCGCTCGACGACGAGCAGGCCGCTGAACTGCGCGCCTCCATGACCGAGGTCACGCTCGCGCGTGGCGATTCGCTGTTCCACGAGGGCGACCCCGGGGACCGGCTGTACGTCGTCACCGAGGGCAAGGTGAAGCTGCACCGCACCTCCCCCGACGGCCGCGAGAACATGCTGGCCGTCGTCGGGCCCGGTGAGCTGATCGGTGAGCTGTCGCTCTTCGACCCCGGCCCGCGGACGGCGACCGCCACGGCGCTCACCGAGGTCAAGCTGCTGGGCCTCGGCCACGGCGACCTCCAGCCCTGGCTGAACGTCCGGCCCGAGGTCTCCACCGCGCTGCTGCGCGCGGTCGCGCGCCGGCTGCGGCGGACCAACGACGTCATGTCCGACCTGGTCTTCTCCGACGTCCCCGGGCGTGTCGCGAAGGCCCTGCTCGACCTCTCCCGCCGCTTCGGCGTCCAGTCGGAAGAGGGCATCCACGTCGTGCACGACCTGACGCAGGAAGAGCTGGCCCAGCTCGTGGGCGCGTCCCGCGAGACGGTGAACAAGGCGCTCGCCGACTTCGCCGGCCGCGGGTGGCTCCGCCTGGAGGCCCGCGCGGTCATTCTCCTCGACGTGGAGCGCCTCGCGAAGCGCAGCCGCTGACCGCGGGGGTTGAGGGCGTCCGCGCCGGGGGCCCCTTGCGCTGGGGCGCGCGACCTTCTGCCGGTGGGTGGTTGCGCGCGCAGTTCCTCGCGCCCCTTTCGCTTCGGGGTGCCACTTGCGGTAGGCGTCGCGACCTTCCCGCCGTTGTGGCTGGTCGCGCAGTTCCCCGCGCCCCTGGGTGGTTGCCACCTGGCGTGGCATGGTGCCTTTCCCCCGGTGGGGGCTGAGCGCGCAGTTCCCCGCGCCCCTGGGGTGCTGGCCTGCGCCGCAGAGGCGGGCTCTTACCGCGCGGGGTGAGCGTTTTCAGGGGCGCGGGGAACTGCGCGACAAGCCCACCACCGGCGGACGGTCGCGAACGCCACCGCAGGTGGCAGCCCCGTGCGTGAACGGGGCCCGGGCCGGGAAGGCCCGAGGAGGGCCTACCAGGCGAGTTGGTCGAGTTCGTCGGCGGCAGCCGACAGCGCGGGGTCGATGAGGGCGAAGTGGCCGCGGCCGGGCAGCCACAGCGTGGTGACCTCCTCGCCCGCGGCCGCCGCCGCGTCCGCGTAGGCGCGGCTGACGGCCGGGGGGACCTCGTTGTCAGTGGTGCCGTGCACGATGGTGACGGCGATACCGGTGGGGAGCAGCGCGGCGGGATCGGCGTGCGGGAGCCGGGCGGCGAGGTGGTCGGGGCCGCCGAGCAGCTCGGTCACGGCGTCGGAGCACACGCCCAGCCGGATCGCGGAGGTGAGGTCGGCGATCGGGGCAAGGGCGACGACGCCCCGCAGCGGGGGAGGTGAGCTGGTGTGCCAGCGCGAGTCGGGCGGCAGGACGTGCCGCGCCGCGGCCCACAGCGCGAGGTGGCCGCCCGCGCTGTGCCCGCTGAGCAGGAAGCGCCGCGGGTCCACCGCCTCCGCGCCCAGCGTGCGGACGGCGAGTGCGGGCAGCGCGTCGACGGCGGCGGCGATGTCGTCGAAGGTCTCGGGCCAGCGCCCCGCGACGGGCGGCTGGGGGCTGTCCTGGGCGCCCTGCGGGGGTGCGCCGCGGCGGTATTCCACCGAGGCCACCGCGAAGCCCCGTCCGGCCAGGTGGGCCGCCAGCGGCGAGATGTGGGCGCGGTCGTAGCGGGCCCGCCACGCCCCGCCGTGCAGCAGGGCGACCAGCGGCGCCCCCCGCCCGTCCCCGCGCCCCGGGAGGGGCCGGTAGAAGTCGACGACCTGCTCGGGGTGCTCCCCGTACGCCGCGGTGGCGTCCGGCGGCACGGCGGGATACGCGAAGGCCGCCGCCTCTTCGGCCGCAGCGGCAGCAGCAGCGGCGTCCTGCGGGGCGGCGGGCTTCGCGGGTGCGGGTGCGGGGTCGTGGGGCATCGCTCAGGCCGCCCCGGTTCCGGGGATCACGTCCGCCAGGGTGCGGGCGGCACGCAGGGCGTCGGCGTGGCGGGTGTAGAGCGGGGTGAAGCCGAAGCGCAGGATGTCGGGGCGGCGGAAGTCGCCGACGACGCCGCGCGCGATCAGGTCGCGCATCACCGTGCCCGCCCCCTCGCAGCGCAGCGACACCTGGCTGCCGCGGTCGGCGTGGCCCGCGGGCGTGACGGGCTCGACCAGCCGGGGCGGCAGGAGCGCGGTCACGCAGCCCAGGAAGAAGTCGGTGAGCGTGAGGCTCTTCGCGCGCACCGCGGCGATGTCCACGCCGTCCCAGGCGTCGAGGGCGGCGTCCAGGGCGAGCAGCGAGAGGATCTCGGGGGTGCCGACGCGGCCGCGCGGGGCGCCGTCCGCGGGCTGGTAGCCAGGATCCATGCCGAAGGGGTCGGCGTGCGAGTTCCAGCCGGGCAGCGGCGAGTCGAAGAGCGGCTGGAGGGCGCGCCGGACGTAGAGGTACGCGGGCGCGCCGGGCCCGCCGTTGAGGTATTTGTACGTGCAGCCGACCGCGAGGTCGACCTCCGCGGCGTCGAGGCCGACGGGCAGCGCCCCCGCGCTGTGGCACAGGTCCCAGACGGCCAGGGCGCCCGCCTCGTGCAGCGCGGCGGTGATGCCGGGCAGGTCGTAGAGCCGCCCGGTGCGGTAGTCGACGTGGTTGACCAGCGCCGCCGCCGTCCGCTCGTCGGCCGCGGCGGCGATCTCCGCGGGCGGCACGGCCCGTACGGTGCGGCCGGTGAGCCGGGCGGCGGAGGCGGCGATGTAGCCGTCGGTGGGGAAGGTCGTGGCGTCGACGAGGATCTCGGTCCTGCCGGGCCGCGCCATGCGGATCGCGGCGACCAGCGCCTTGAAGACGTTGACGCTGGTCGAGTCGCCGACGACGATCTGGCCCGCCGCGGCGCCGACGAGGGGCGCGATACGGTCGCCGACCCGCTCGGGGGCGGTCCACCAGCCGCTCTCCTCCCACGAGCGGATGCGCAGCTCGCCCCATTCGCGGGTGACGACGTCGCCGAGCCGCGGGAGCACCCCGTGGGGCAGCGCGCCCAGCGAGTTGCCGTCGAGGTAGACGGTGGAGTCGTCGAGGGCGAAGCGGTCGCGGACGGCGGCCAGCGGGTCCGCCGCGTCCAGCTCGGCGGCGCGCGCGGTCAGGTCGTCGACGGTCGGGTCGTCGGCGGCGGGCGGTGCGGTGGGCTCAGACATGGCTTCGGGCCGTCCACAGCTCGGGGAAGACGTTCTTGGTGGCGCGTTTCTCCAGCCAGGCCACCCCCGCGGAGCCGCCGGTGCCGGTCTTGGCGCCCATCGCGCGCCGGGTCGCCACCAAGTGGTCGTTGCGCCACCGCCACACGTATTCGGCGATGTCGGTGAGGGTCTCGCCGAGCCGGATGAGGTCGGAGTCCTGGTCGGAGGCGGCGTAGACACGCTGCCAGGCGGCCTCGACCTCGGGGTGCCGCTCGTAGGCCACGGTGGGGTCGCGGTCGAGCACGGCGGCGGGGATGCCGTAGCCGCGCCGGTCGAGCAGCCGCAGCGCCTCGTCGTAGAGGCTCGGCTCGGTGAGCGCCTTCTCCAGCTCGCGGTAGGCGCGCGGGGTGCCGCGGTGCGGGACGAGCATGGAGGCGGATTTCTCGCCGAGCAGGAACTCCACCCGGCGGTACATCGCGGACTGGAAGCCGGAGCCCTCGCCGAGCGCGGAGCGGTAGGCGTTGAACTGCCCGGGGGTGAGGTGCGCGATGGGCTTCCAGGAGGCGTTGAGCGACTCCAGCTCGGGCAGGCTGCGGTGCAGCGCCGCCATCGCGGTGGGCAGGTCGTCCTGGCGCAGCGCGCGGGCCGCGGTCGTCCACTCGTGCACCAGCAGGGTGAACCACAGCTCCATGACCTGGGTGGTGACCAGGAAGGCCAGCTCGCCGGGCTCGTCGGACAGGGGGTGCTGCAGATGGGTGAGGACGGACGCCTGGACGTAGTCCTCGTACGGTGTGCTGCCCTCGAACGAGAGGTTCGGGGTCGCCGCCTCGTCGGTCGGATGGTCGGACATGGTGTACCTCCGGGTGCGGGGACCCGGGGTCACCGGGTCACGCCGCGATCATCGGCGGTGTGCGCTGATCCGGCAAGGGCTGGCCCTTCCCGGCGCGCCGCGGTACCGGGGCCCGGGAGCCGGGCGTCCGGGGCCGGCCGTCAGGCGACCGGGGGCCCGGAGAGGTAGTGGCCCTGGGAGTCGTACGGCCACTGGTTCGCCACGCAGCCGTGCAGGCCCTTGATCTGCTGCATCATGACCGGGGCGGGCTTGCCGGGGCCGGGGCAGCCCTCGTGGTGGTGGCCGATGCGGTGGCCGACCTCGTGGTTGATGATCAGCGCGCGGTAGCCGGCTATCGGGCCGTCGAACTCGGGCGAGCCGAGCATCCAGCGCTTGAGGTTCACCACGACGGTGGCGCCGACGTCGCAGTTGACCTCACCGTGGGTGAGCAGCCCGGCGGCGCCGCAGATGCGGTCCACGGTGTCGGGCGTGGCGATCTTGATGACGAAGTCGGCGGGGCCGGAGGAGACCAACTGGAAGCCGTCGTGGCCGTCGGCGGTCCAGCCGCGCGGATCGGCGAGGATGACGGCGATCTCGTGCGCCGCGTCGGTCGCGGACAGCGAGATCCCGCCCTCCACCTCGACCTTGTAGCGGCGGATCGTGCCGTGCCCCGAGGCGCTGCCGCTGGCGTGGGCGACGCTGAAGCTCCCGGTGCCGTGCTTGGGCACCGACGTCGGGGGCGCGCTCGTGGTCGCCGACGCGCTGGGCTTGGTGGCCTTCTTGGATGCCTTGGGGCTCGTCGTCCCCTTCGGCGAGGGGCTGCTGTCGCCGTCGGCCAGGGTGCCGGACACGGGCGGCGTGGTCGTGCCGGTGACGCCGGTGTCGAGCGCCGCACTGCCCTCGGTCGCGCGGGATTTGTGCCACGCGGCGTATCCGGCGGTGGCGCCGAGCACGAGTACGACGGCGAGCGCGAGCGGCCCGGCTATGGAGGCGCGCCGCTTCGCGCGCCGGCGCCCGTGCCGACGCCGCCTGTCCCGTGCTGCCACGACTCCCCCTGCGAACGGGCGGCACCGGGGCCACCGCCGGGCCCCGACCCGGCTCCCTGTGGCGCCACCGTGCTGCCTGCGGACACGCGCTCAAATGTGCGTGCGAACGACAACCAATCGCGCCAACAATCGCACACCGATACGCGTACGGGCCGAGTGCCCCCCATCTGTGGCAGTACCGTCACATTGGCCCACGGCAGGACCGGGAGGGCCGGGCAGACGGTACGGATCGCGTACAGCGCAGGGGGCCGCGCGTACAGCGCGGGGAGCCGGGTGGGAGCGGGGGCCGGGGGCCGGGCCGGGGCCGGGGCGGTCAGCCCAGGATGTCGGCGGCGGTCGGCGAGCTGTCCCGCAGGAAGGCCGAGCAGCGCGCGTACTCCTCCTGCTCGCCGATCGCCTGGGCGGCCCGGGCGAGGGCGTGCAGCGCGCGCAGGAAGCCGCGGTTGGGCTCGTGCTCGAAGGGCACCGGGCCCTGTCCGCGCCAGCCGGCCCGGCGCAGCGCGTCAAGACCGCGGTGGTAGCCGGTACGGGCGTAGGCGTAGGACTCGACGACCCGGCCGCCCTCGAACGCCTCGTCCGCGAGCTGCGCCCAGGCCAGCGAGGAGGCCGGGTATTTCGCCGCTACGTCGGCGGGGGCGGTGCCGGAGGCGAGCAGTTCGCGCGGCTCGGGGTCGTCGGGCAGGTGCGTGGGGGCGGGGCCCCCGAGCAGGTTCTCGTGGATTGCCATGGGTTCCAGTCTGCCCGAGCCGGCATGCGAGGGGACCCCCGGCACTTGCCGGAGGTCCCTCTCCCTCAGGTGTACGCGGGGCGCGTACCGCCGAAGGTCACTTGCGCTTGTTGCCCGCCGACCGCAGGTTCTCGGCGGCGACGACGACGCGCGCGGCCATGCCCGCCTCGGCGGACTTGCCCCACACGCGCGGGTCGTAGGCCTTCTTGTTGCCGACCTCGCCGTCGACCTTCAGCACACCGTCGTAGTTCGCGAACATGTGCCCGGCGACGGGACGGGTGAAGGCGTACTGCAGGTCGGTGTCGATGTTCATCTTCACGACGCCGTACTCCAGCGCCTCGTCGATCTCCTCCTGCGTGGAGCCGGAGCCGCCGTGGAAGACGAAGTCGAAGGCGTTGGCCTTGCCGTACTTCTGCGCGACCGCGTCCTGCAGCTCCTTGAGGATGCCGGGACGCAGCACGACGTTGCCCGGCTTGTAGACGCCGTGCACGTTGCCGAAGGAGGCGGCCAGCAGGTAGCGGCCCTGCTCGCCCAGGCCCACGGCCTCGACGGTGCGGTAGGCGTCGTCGACGGTGGTGTAGAGGCTCTCGTTGATCTCGTGCGAGACGCCGTCCTCCTCACCACCGGTCGGGGTGATCTCCATCTCCAGGATGATCTTGGCCTTGACCGCCTCGGCCAGCAGCTCCTTGGCCAGGGCGAGGTTGTCGTCCAGGGTCTCGGCTGAGCCGTCCCACATGTGCGACTGGAAGAGCGGGTTGCGGCCGGCGGCCACGCGCTCCTGCGAGATGGCCAGCAGCGGGCGGACGTAGCCGTCCAGCTTGTCCTTGGGGCAGTGGTCGGTGTGCAGGGCGACGGTGACCGGGTACTTCTCGGCGACGACGTGCGCGAACTCGGCGAGCGCGACCGCGCCCGTCACCATGTCCTTCTTGTACTGGCCGCCGAGGAACTCCGCACCGCCCGTGGAGATCTGGATGATGCCGTCGCTCTCCGCCTCGGCCAGGCCGCGCAGCGCGGCGTGCAGCGTCTGCGACGACGTGACGTTGATGGCCGGGTAGGCGAACTTCCCCGCCTTCGCCCGGTCGAGCATGTCGTTGTAGACCTCGGGGGTAGCGATGGGCATCGTTTCCGCTCCTCAGATTCCGCGGGGTGGTGGTGCTAGGCGTGGCGACGTCATCGTCGGCCCTATCTTCCCATTCTCGAACGGATACACCACCTCGGTGCAGGGGGCATCCGCCGCGAGCGGCCGGGTGTTTCACGTGAAACACCCCAAGCATGGCGAAACCGCAGGTCACAGCGCTTTCGAGAGATGTACGCAAGCGGGGCCGGGCCGCCGCCGGGCCCTTTACGGGTCGGCGGCGGCCGCCGCTCAGTCCAGTCCGAGGTCGGCCAGCGAATAGACCGCGAGATACGGCAGACCCGCCTCCGTAACCTTCGGCTCGGCGCCGCGGTCCACGATGACCGCGACGGCGACGACCTCGGCGCCCGCCTCGCGCGCCGCCTCGACGGCGGTCAGCGGGGAACCGCCGGTGGTCGAGGTGTCCTCGACCACCAGCACCCGGCGGCCCGCGATGTCCGGGCCCTCGATCCGGCGCTGCATCCCGTGCGCCTTGGTGGCCTTGCGCACCACGAAGGCGTCCAGCCGCTTCCCGCGCGCCGCGGCGGCGTGCAGCATCGCCCCGGCCACCGGGTCCGCGCCGAGGGTGAGCCCGCCGACCGCGTCGTAGTCCAGCTCGGCGGTCAGGTCCAGCATCGCCCGGCCGACCAGCGGCGCGGCCTGGCCGTCCAGCGTGATGCGGCGCAGGTCGATGTAGAAGTCGGCCTCCAGCCCGGAGGAGAGGGTCACCTTGCCGTGCACCACGGCCTTGTCCTGGATCTGCTGCAGCAGTGCACTGCGTACGTCGTCACTCATGCCGACCAGTATCCGGCCCCCGGACCTGGGCCGCCGCACACCGCCCCCCGGGCGCCACCGCGCGGGTCAGCCGATGCGGTGCCAGCTCCAGGTGGTGGTGATCTCCAGCGGTTCGATGGGGGTGACCAGGTGCGGGGTGGTGTTGAGGCCGTTCGGCGGGCCGGACTGCGGCTCGACGCAGACCGCCTCGGGCTGCTCGTCGTAGATCACGACCCACTGCGCCGGGCTCTGCACCTCCAGGCGCAGCTCGCCGGGCCAGTTCAGCGTCACGTCGACGCCGTCGGGCATGCCGAAGCAGTCGTCCCAGGGGCCGGGCCTGGGGGTGATGCGGTTGCCGTTGGGCAGGTGGTTGTCGCCGCGCTCCTCCTGCCAGTCGGCGCGGAAGGCCAGCTCGACGTCCTGGCCGCCCTTGCCGAGGTTGCGGTTCCACCAGGGGTGCCAGCCGGCCTGCGCCGGGAAGGAGTCGCCGCCCGGGGCGACCTCCACGCTCAGCGTGAGCTTCGCCGAGTGCGGGGCCAGCTCCACGGTGTGCGTGACCCGGCCCGGGTAGGGCCACGGGTCGGTCAGCTCGACGTGGTACGAGGCGGTGGTCGCGGTGGCCGGGGCCGCCTCTTCCCACGCGCGGTGGCGCACGGTGCCGTGAATGGCGTGCGGCGGGGCGTCCACCGGAAGCTGGTGGGTGACGCCGCCGTTGCGGAAGATCCCGTTCTCGGTCCGGCCGGCCCACGGCACCATAAGAAAGGCGCCGAATCGCTCGCCCTGGCGCAGGAGTTCCGTCCCGGCGACCTTGAGGGAGGCGATCCGGCAGCCGTTCCCGGGCTCCAAGGTCAGTTCGGCGTCGCCCGCCGTCAGCTTCGTCTCATTCTCCACGTCACGAGCCTAGCGGGCGGGCCCTCTGACGTTCACTTATGGTCCCGCAGCCGGGTGGCGCGGCGCAGCTGACGCCCCGTACGCACGCCTTCCGCGCCCTCGCTCACCCGCGGCGGCGCAGCGCCCGGCTCACCACCACCGCGGACGCGACCAGCGCCGCCGCGACCGGGGCCGCCCAGCGCAGGGTCGCCGCGGCCGAGGGGCTGTCCGGCGCGGGCACGGGCGCGTACCGGCCCCGCGGCGGGGCGTGGTCGACCTCCTCCGCGCTGCGCCCGATCATCGTCCGGCGGGCGTGCGCGGCCTCGGCGGGCGGGACGAGGTCGTCGAGCGCGGCGGCGCTCTCCGGGACCTCCACCTCGACCTCGACGAGGTCGAAGTCCTCCAGCTCGGCGCCCGGCACGGGCTCGCCGTCGTCGTCGACGACATCGGCCTTCGGGTCCGCGTCCACCTCGGCCCCGGGTGCGGCCCCGGGCCCGGCCGCCGCCTCGGGCCCCGGCTCCGGCTCCGCGTCCGGCGCGTGCGCGGCCAGGTCCGTACAGAAACGGTCCAGCAACCGCCGTACGGCCGCCTCCACGAGCGCCGGCTCGTACGTCGTGATCCGCCCCTGCCCCGCCGCCTCGCCCCGCCAGACGACCGTCACCCCGGGCTCGGGCTGCACCGCGGCGACGACGCCCAGCTCGGCGGCCACCGTCACGCCGCCCCCGCCGCGCACCTCCGTACCCGCGGCCGTCAGGGTGAAGCCCGGCCCCGTACCGTCCACCGCGACCGTGCCGCGGTAGGTGATCGTGGACCCGCCCACCCGCAGCCGCAGCCGCCCCGCGGCGGCGCCCGCGGCCCGAGCGTCGCCCTCGCCCGCGGCGGCGTCCGGCTGCCAGCCGGGCAGGCAGGCCGACACCACCTCCGGCGTGCGCAGGGCCTGCACCATGCGCGCCGTGGTCATCCCCGGAACGAACGACTCATGCTCCATGCGGCGGAGCCTACCCACCCAGCCCCGGCGATGACGCTCCCGCGCCCGGCACTTTCGCCCGGCGGGCCGCCCCCCGGTCCGGCGCGCGGGCCGCCACCGTCACCCGTCCTCAGTCCGCCTTCTCCTGCGCCTTCTCCGCGGCCGCGGAAAGCCGCGACGACGTCGCCGTCCCTGGCGTTGGCGCCCCGCGTCAGCCCGTCGGGACGCGCGGGCGCAGCAGGGTCGACGGGGGCAGGGCGCGGCTGGGGCGGGTGGGGAGGGGGGCGCGGGCGGCCTGCCGCAGGGCGCGCGAGGTGAGGGTG
Organism: Streptomyces sp. NPDC021020; assembly: GCF_044333285.1. NCBI lineage: Bacteria > Bacillati > Actinomycetota > Actinomycetes > Kitasatosporales > Streptomycetaceae > Streptomyces > Streptomyces sp. NPDC021020. The sequence goes on along the minus strand of NZ_JBIRQQ010000012.1, from coordinate 239,467 downwards.
GACGGGGTGCGGGGCGGCAGCCGCAGCGCGGGCGGCGCGGTGCGGGCGGCGAGCAGGTAGGCCTGGTCGGCGGCGGCAGCGGTGGCGGCGGGGGTGAGGGCGGTGCCCGGGGCGGCGGCGGGCAGCCAGTACGGCGAGGCGCGCAGCCCCACCGCGGTGACGGTCGCCTCGATCGTCCAGAACGTGTGCGCCGTGCCCGCCGCCGTCCCGGCGCGCACGGCGAGCCGTCCGCCGGGGGCCAGCGCGCGGGCGGCGAGCCCGAAGAACTCCTGCGAGTAGAGCTTGGCGCTGGCCGTCGTCCCCGGGTCCGGGAGGTCGGCGACGATCACGTCGTATGGCGCGGTACGGCCGCGGCGCAGCCAGTCGAAGGGGTCGGCGGTGACGGTGCGCACCCGCGGGTCGGCGAAGGCGTGGCCGTTGGCGCGGCTGAGGCCGGGGTCGGTGCGGGCGAGCCGGAGCAGCTCGGCGTCGGGCTGGACGACGGTGACGCCGCCGACGTCCGGGTAGCGCAGCACCTCGCGCAGGGCCTGGCCGTCGCCGCCGCCGAGCAGCAGCACCCGGGTGCGGGTGCCGTCCATCGCCGGGTGGACCAGGGCCTGGGCGTAGCGGGCGGTGGTGGCGCCGGAGACCCGCAGCCGGCCGTCCAGGTAGAGGCGCAGCGGGTGGCCGGGGGTGTCGCCGCCGGTGAGGACGATCTCCTCGACGCCGGTCTGCTCGGCGACCCGGACGTCCCCGCCGTAGACCTCCCGGCGGGCGGCCCGCTCGAAGGGCCCGGCCACCGCCGCGGCGCCCGCGAGCAGGGCGAGGACCAGGACGTTCGCGAGCAGCAGCCAGCCGCGGGCGCGCCGGGTCAGGTCGCCGCGGAAGAGCCACAGCACGGTCGCGCCGCCCGCCACCGCGTTGACCGCGCCGGTGGCGAGCGCGCCGGTGAGCTGCCCGGCGTGCGGCAGCAGCAGGAAGGGGAAGGCGAGCCCGCCGACGAGCGCGCCCACGTAGTCGGCGGCGAAGAGGTCGGCGACCGCGCCGCCCGCGTCCTGCCGCCGTACCCGCTGCACCAGCGTCATCAGCAGCGGCACCTCGGCCCCGGTGAGCACGCCGATGGCGAAGGCGCAGCCGACTATCGGCAGGGTCGCATGCCCGAACCACGCGAAGAGCGCGTAGAGCACCATCACCGACAGCCCGCCGATCAGGGCGAGTCCGGTCTCGACGGCGGCGAACGCGGCGGCGGCCCGGGCGCGTAACCGTTTTGCCAGCAGCGAGCCGCAGCCCATCGCGAAGACCATCACCGACAGGATCACCGACGCCTGCGTGACCGAGTCGCCCAGCAGGGAGGAGGCGAGCGCCACCAGCTCCAGCTCGTAGACCAGCCCGCAGGCGGCGCACACGAAGACGGCGGCGAGCACCAGCGCCCTCGCCACCCGTGCCGTCACCGGTAACCGGGAGGCGAGGCGCGGGAGTTCGCTGCGGTGGCGCTGGTCGATCATGAGTGCACGCTATGTCAGTGTGGAGCCGTCGCCGGTCACCCACAGGAGTGCAAAACCGGCTGCCGGCGGTGCGGCGGGGGCATCGTTCGGGTCAGGCCAGCGCGTTCACCCGGGTCCTGGTGGTGACCAGCCGCCCCTCCTGCGGGTACGCGTGCCAGGTGCGCCAGCGCACTCCCCCGTCGGCGTACTGCACGAGCATCGCGGTGAACGCGTGCGGATCGCCCGGGAAGGTCCCGGCCAGACCGTGCGGGTGGTCGGCGACCAGCGCGAGCAGTTCCTGGGCGCGGCCGGCGAACGAGCCCTGCGACAGCGTCTCGATACGCGCCGCGAACTCGTAGTCCCAGGCCCCCACCCGGCGGGCGACCCCGAAGGGCAGCGGCGCCTGGCTGCCGGGCATGCAGGCCACGGTCTCCGAGCAGTCGCCGCCGCCCGCGTCCACCAGGACCTGGTGGGAGGCGCCCAGCAGACGTAATTCGACCTTGGCACGCAGCCGGCGGCCGTCCCCGACCTCGACGTTCAGCACGGCGAGCGCGGGTAGCGGGTCTTTGCCCAGACACCAGGCGAGGTCGCCCGCGCGGGTGTCGGTGTAGGAGGTTTGCAAGGTGGTGAGCATGGGTCGGCTCCGCAAGCACGCAGTGGAATGTCATGGGCCGGTCGCGCCCGGCAACGGGGCGGGCGCGCGTCGGCTCGTGCCCACGTGGGGTCCTGGACCCGGCGGCGCGAGGAGCCGGCGAAGCCAGGGAAGGAGTCTGCGCAGCCTCCGGATGGTCCCCGCCGAAGCCCTCGAAATGGGTCCGAGAACTACGGAATCATGAATCACTGGCCACCTTCAGCGTTTTTACCGATCTGTGCGCACTTTCCATCCCTTGGAGCGCCCACGGGGTCACGTGTTCACCCGCTTCCACCTTGACGCCCCCGGTTGCCGGTCCCTACGAGAACGTCCAACCGGCCACAGGATCAAGGAACTTGGGGTAACGCGGTGCGGCCCGCGGGACGGCGGCGCAGCGCGGCGCGGGAGCGGCCCCGTATCGTCTGGCGAAGGGCGCCACGCGCAGGGCATCACTTCCGAGGACGGTGCACAGATGAACGGCAGGCCGCTGCTGAACCGCAGGCTGGAGGGCCTCGGGACGACGATCTTCGCCGAGATGTCGGCACTGGCGGTGGAGACCGGCGCGATCAACCTCGGACAGGGTTTCCCCGACACGGACGGCCCGGAGTCGGTACGCGAGGCCGCGGTACGGGCGCTGCGCGACGGCCGCGGCAACCAGTACCCGCCCGGCGCGGGCGTGCCCGAGCTGCGCGCCGCCATCGCCGAGCACCAACGCCGCTTCTACGGACTGGAGTTCGACCCCGACACCGAGGTCCTGGTCACCGCGGGCGCGACCGAGGCCATCGCGGCGGCGATGCTCGCGCTGCTCGAACCGGGCGACGAGGTCATCGCGTTCGAGCCCTTCTACGACTCCTACGCGGCGAGCATCGCAATGGCCGGCGGCGTCCGCGTCCCGCTGACTCTGCGCGCCCCCGACTTCCGCCCCGACCTGGACGCGCTGCGTGCGGCCGTGACCCCGCGCACCCGCCTGCTGCTCCTCAACTCCCCCCACAACCCCACCGGCATGGTCCTCACCCGCGACGAGTTGACAGCCATCGCCCAACTCGCCGTCGAACGCGACCTGCTGGTGGTCACCGACGAGGTCTACGAGCACCTGGTCTTCGACGGGGAGCACACCCCGCTGATCTCGCTGCCCGGCATGCGCGACCGGACGGTCTCCATCTCCTCGGCGGGCAAGACCTTCTCGTTCACGGGCTGGAAGGTCGGCTGGGTGACGGGCTCCCCCGAGCTGGTCGCGGCCGTCCGCACCACGAAGCAGTTCCTCACCTACGTCGCCTCGGGCCCCTTCCAGTACGCGATCGCGGAGGCTCTGGCGCTGCCCGACCCGTACTACGCAGCCTTCCGCGACGACCTCCGGACCAAACGCGACCTCCTCGACGCCGGCCTGCGCGACGCGGGCTTCCAGGTCTACGAACCCCAGGGCACGTACTTCATCACCACCGACATCACCCCCTTCGGCGAAACCGACGCCCTCACCTTCTGCCGCACCCTCCCCACCCGCGCCGGCGTCGTCGCCGTCCCCAACTCCGTCTTCTACGACCACCCCACGGCGGGCCGCACCCAGGTCCGCTTCGCCTTCTGCAAACAGCACGCCGTCCTCACCGAGGCCGCGTCGAGGCTCCGCAAGGCCTTCGGCGGCTGAGCGCGCTGCGCGCGCTTGCCCTCCAGCCACGTGGCTCGGACACCAACGGTCAGCGCACGAAGAGGGCTTCTTCCTGCGGAGGGATCGGGGGTTCGAGGACGTCGCGGAGGCGGGTGACGTCCTGGCGCCACTTCCGCCCGTCCGGAACGTCGTCCCACAATTCGGCGATTTCGGATGACTCGGCGACCACCCGGTCCAGGGCTTCGACCGCGAGCGTCCGGAGGTCTGCGGGGAGAACGGGCAGGGGTTCCGACGGGCCGTAGTTCGCATGCGCGGGCGCACCGTCGGGGAGCTGCGCGACGACCAGGGCCACGGCGGCGACGGCTCGCTCGGCGTCAGGGGTCTCCAGAAACTCCTTGGCAGCGACGGCGCGTTCCAAGACGCTGCGGATCATGGGCTCGCGCTCTTCCACCGCGGCCTCGTCCAGGTCGCCGGCGAAGTCGGCCGCCGTGTCGTTGTCGAAGGGGCCGATGTCCCAGGTGCCCACGTGATCTCCTCGGATGACGAACCGCGGCTGGGACGAACCGCTCTTCACGCGCACCTGACGGCGGCCACAGCGGGCACCGCGGTCCCGGTCGGGCACCAGGGCGTGTCCCCACCGGGAGGGCCCGGCCCCGCGCGCGGCTGGGTGCGGGCGGGGCCGGGGCGGGCAAGAGGCCGACGGGGTCGGTCAGTCGGTGCCGAACTCCATCGCCGCGCGGTCGAGCAGCGCGTCGTCGGGCTCGGGCTCGCCGCGGGAGGCGATGACCTCGGCGCCGCCCTCGGGGAGTTCCGGCATGGTCTCGATCAGGCCGGGTGCGGGCTCCTGCACCGGGCCGATGGCGAGGCTGCCGGAGCCGACGAGGCCGAGCTGGGCGTACTGCTCCAGCTTGGCGCGGGAGTCGGCGATGTCCAGGTTGCGCATGGTGAGCTGGCCGATCCGGTCCACCGGGCCGAACGCGGAGTCCACGGTGCGCTCCATGGACAGCTTGTCCGGGTGGTAGCTGAAGGCCGGGCCGGTCGTGTCGAGGACGGAGTAGTCCTCGCCGCGCCGCAGCCGCAGGGTCACCTCGCCGGTGACGGCGGCGCCGACCCAGCGCTGCAGGGACTCGCGGATCATCAGCGCCTGCGGGTCCAGCCAGCGGCCCTCGTACATCAGCCGGCCGAGGCGGCGTCCCTCGGTGTGGTACTGCGCGAGGGTGTCCTCGTTGTGGATCGCGTTGACGAGGCGCTCGTACGCCGTGTGCAGCAGCGCCATGCCCGGGGCCTCGTAGATGCCGCGGCTCTTGGCCTCGATGATCCGGTTCTCGATCTGGTCGGACATGCCCAGGCCGTGCCGCCCGCCGATCGCGTTGACCTCGGACACCAGGTCGACGGGGGTCGCGAAGTCCTTGCCGTTGACGCTGACCGGGCGGCCCTGGTCGAAGCCGATCGTCACGTCCTCGGTGGCGATCTCGACCGACGGGTCCCAGAAGCGCACGCCCATGATCGGGTCGACGGTCTCGACGCCGGTGTTCAGGTGCTCCAGGGTCTTCGCCTCGTGCGTGGCGCCCCAGATGTTGGCGTCGGTGGAATACGCCTTCTCCGTGCTGTCGCGGTAGGGCAGCTCGTGGGCGAGCAGCCACTCCGACATCTCCTTGCGGCCGCCCAGCTCGGTCACGAAGTCCGCGTCCAGCCAGGGCTTGTAGATCCGCAGGTGCGGGTTGGCGAGCAGGCCGTAGCGGTAGAACCGCTCGATGTCGTTGCCCTTGAAGGTCGAGCCGTCGCCCCAGATCTGGACGTCGTCCTCCAGCATCGCCCGCACCAGCATGGTGCCGGTGACGGCGCGGCCGAGCGGCGTGGTGTTGAAGTACGCCCGCCCGCCGGAGCGGATGTGGAAGGCCCCGCAGGTGAGCGCGGCCAGGCCCTCCTCGACCAGCGCCGCACGGCAGTCGACCAGCCGCGCGACCTCGGCGCCGTAGGCCTTGGCACGCCCGGGCACCGACGCGATGTCGGGCTCGTCGTACTGGCCTATGTCGGCGGTGTAGGTGCAGGGGACAGCGCCCTTGTCGCGCATCCACGCGACCGCGACCGAGGTGTCGAGGCCACCGGAGAAGGCGATGCCGACGCGCTCGCCGACAGGAAGGGAGGTGAGGACCTTGGACATGGAAATATTATGCACACCAACGCATGCTCATGCAAAGCCCCTTTCCGGAGCACCCGGCCGCCGCCCTGTCACCCCCGCTCCGGCAGGATGCCCGCGGCGCGGGCCGCGGTGAGCCAGTCGGGGAATTCGCCGAGCAGGCTGTCGTACAGCTCCGCGTCGGAGAGCGCCTTCGGGGTGGCGCCCGCGGCGAAGAAACCGGCGTTGTCGACGAGCCGGCGGCCCGGCACCGGCAGGTCGTCGAGCTTGCGGAGGAAGCGGAATTCGTCGGCGCCGAAGCCCACGAACTGCCAGAAGATCGGTAGCCGCGCGGACACGCACAGCACGTGCTCGGCCGCGGCCTTCGAGGTCGGCGAGCCGTCGGTCTGGAAGACGACGAAGGCGGGGTCGGTCGCACCGCAGGCCTGGTAGTGGTCGATCACGGCCTGCATGGCCAGGTGGTAGTTGGTGCGCCCCATGTGGCCCATGGATGCGTGCAGCGGGCCGATGCGGTCCCGGTAGTCGTCCAGGCCCATCTCGGCGGTGCCGTCGACCTCGGTGGAGAAGAAGACGACCGGCACCACCCCGTCGTCGTCGAGGTTGGCGGCGAGCGCGAGGGTCTGCTCGGCCAGGTGCTGCACGGAGCCGTCCCGGTAGTAGGGCCGCATGCTGCCGGAGCGGTCGAGGACGAGGTAGACGGCCGCCCGCTCGCCGGCGACCGCGTGCTTCTCCAGCGAGACGGTCGCGGTCTTGAAGAGGCTGACCAGCCCGGGGGCGCTGGCGGCGACCTTCTCCAGGCTGACGGCGGGACCGGTACCGCTCCGTTCCGCGCGGGGCGGCTTGCGGTAGTCGATCCGGGGCGCCTTGCGGTAATCGATGGCCATGGGCCGGGATTCTCCTCCTGCCCGGCGCCGGGGCGCACGCGGTCGCGCCCGCACCGACCGATGACTTCCCGGCGCCGCGGCGGTCTGCACTCGTAGGCACGACCTCACGACCCACGACCTCACGACCCACGACCTACAGGAGGCGATCATGTTCGAGTCGACGAAGGCGTTCAGCGGTTTCTCGGTCGACGACATCGAGGCCGCGGCGGCGTTCTACGGCGACACGCTGGGGCTGAAGGTGTCGCGGCAGAACGGGCTGCTGACACTGCACCTCGCGGGCGACCGGGACGTCCTGGTCTACCCGAAGCCGGACCACCGGCCCGCGACGTTCACCGTCCTCAACTTCCCCGTCCCCGACATCGAGGCGGCGGTCGACGAGCTGGGGCGGCGCGGGGTGCGCTTCGCGCGCTACGAGCAGCTGCCGGCGGACGAGCGGGGGATCTTCCGCGGCGGCGGCCCGCTCATCGCCTGGTTCACCGACCCCGCGGGCAACGTGCTCTCCGTGCTGGAGGAGTCCGCCTGAGCCGCGGTGCGACCGCGGAGCCACCGCGGGAGCGCGGAGAAGCCCGGCCGCACGGGGGGCCGGGCTTCTCCGTCGGTACGCGGCGGGAGGCCGTGGTCGGGCCTCCGCGCGGGGTCAGTCCTCCGCGGAGTCCTCGCCGCCTTCGCCGCCCTCGGCGGCCTCGTCGGTGTCCTTCGCCAGGCCCAGCGTGTCCACGACCCACTTGTCGAACTCGATCGACGCGCGCACCCAGCTCACCGTGCTGGACACGAAGTGCTCCAGACCGACGCCCAGCCCGATCATCAGCTGGGCCTCGCCGACGAGGCGGACGCCGCCGTCGTCGTTGGTGTGGGTGTAGACCTTCGGCCACAGCGTGCGGCGGTTCCAGTCGTCGATGACCTCGTGCAGCTGCGCCTTGTCGTCGACCTCGAACGGACGGTCGTAGAAGGTCCGGACGGCGAAGACCGCCTGCTCGTCCTCGCCGCGGAACATGAAGTACGTGCGGAAGTCCTCCCAGGGCGCGACGAGGTCACCCTCCTCGTCGACCAGGTGCTTCAGCTCCATCTGGTCGAGCAGCTGCTTGACCAGGTCCTGGTCGGGGATGACCACACCGCTGTTGCCAGCGGACGAGGGGTCCGGCTGTCCCCCGAAATTAGGAATCGAGGACGGGTCGATGCTCACCGTGAAGTCCCTTCGTGACGTCTGACTGCCATCCTCCCTCATCCGCACCCCCAGGGGGAAACCCCGGGGCGCGCGGGCCCGGCGCTGGTCACCGGGCGGCAGCGGCCGTCACTTGCTGAGGTCGGGCCCCGCCGGACCGGTGGCCGCGCCGACGATCAGCCCGCCCGCGGCACGGTCGACCCGTACGGTCTGCCCGTCCCGGATCTCCCCGGCGAGCAGCTCGCGGGCCAGCGGGTCGCCGATCGCGGTCTGCACCAGGCGGCGCAGCGGCCGGGCGCCGTACGCCGGGTCGTTGCCCTCCTCGGCCAGCCAGTCCAGCGCCGCGTCGGTGACCTCCAGGCCGAGCCTGCGGTCCTTCAGCCGGGCGGCGAGCCGGTCGGTCTGGAGCCGGGCGATCCTGCGCAGCTCCTCCTTGCCGAGCGCGGAGAAGACCACGGTGTCGTCGAGCCGGTTGAGGAATTCCGGCTTGAAGGACGCCCGCACCGTGCTCAGCACGTTCTCCCGCTTCTGGTCCTCGGTGAGCGCCGGGTCCACCAGGTACTGGCTGCCGAGGTTGGAGGTCAGGATGAGGATCACGTTCCGGAAGTCGACCGTACGGCCCTGGCCGTCGGTGAGCCGCCCGTCGTCGAGCACCTGGAGCAGGACGTCGAAGACCTCCGGGTGCGCCTTCTCGACCTCGTCGAGCAGCACCACGCTGTACGGGCGGCGGCGCACCGCCTCGGTGAGCTGGCCGCCCTCCTCGTAGCCCACGTATCCGGGCGGGGCGCCGACCAGCCGCGCGACCGAGTGCTTCTCGCCGTACTCGCTCATGTCGATGCGGACCATGGCCCGCTCGTCGTCGAAGAGGAAGTCGGCGAGCGCCTTGGCCAGCTCGGTCTTGCCGACGCCGGTCGGGCCGAGGAAGAGGAAGGAGCCGGTCGGGCGGTCGGGGTCGGCGATGCCGGAGCGGGAGCGGCGTACCGCGTCGGACACCGCGCGCACCGCCTCGGCCTGGCCGATGAGCCGGCGGCCCAGCTCGTCCTCCATCCGCAGCAGCTTCTGCGTCTCGCCCTCCAGCAGCCGACCCGCCGGGATGCCGGTCCAGGCGGCGATCACGTCGGCGATGTCGTCCGGGCCGACCTCCTCCTTGACCATCGTCTCCTGCGCGGCGGCCTCCTGCTCCTCCCGTGTCGCCGCCTCCAGCTCGGCCTCCAGCCTGGGCTTCTCGGCGTAGAGCAGCTTGGAGGCGGTCTCGAAGTCGCCGTCGCGCTGGGCGCGGTCGATACGGGTGTCGATGTCGTCGAGGCGCTCCTTGAGCTCGCCGACCCGGTTGAGGCCCTGCTTCTCCTTCTCCCAGCGGGCGGTCAGCCCGCGCAGCTCCTCCTCCCGGTCGGCGAGGTCCTTGCGCAGCTTGTCCAGCCGCTGGACGGACGCCGGGTCGGTCTCGCTGCGCAGCGCCATCTCCTCCATGCGCAGCCGGTCGACGGAGCGCTGCAGCTCGTCGATCTCGACGGGCGAGGAGTCGATCTCCATCCGCAGCCGGGACGCGGACTCGTCGACCAGGTCGATGGCCTTGTCGGGCAGGAAGCGCGAGGTGATGTAGCGGTCGGACAGGGTGGCCGCGGCGACCAGCGCGGAGTCGGCGATCTGGACCTTGTGGTGCGCCTCGTAGCGGCCCTTGAGGCCGCGCAGGATCGCGACCGTGTCCTCCACGGTCGGCTCGGCGACCAGCACCTGCTGGAAGCGGCGCTCCAGCGCCGGGTCCTTCTCGATCCGCTCGCGGTATTCGTCCAGCGTCGTCGCGCCGACCATGCGCAGTTCGCCGCGCGCCAGCATCGGCTTGAGCATGTTGCCCGCGTCCATCGCCGAGTCGCCGCCGGCGCCCGTGCCGACGACCGTGTGCAGCTCGTCGATGAAGGTGACGATCCGCCCGTCGCTGTCCTTGATCTCGGCGAGCACGGCCTTCAGCCGCTCCTCGAACTCCCCGCGGTACTTCGCGCCCGCGACCATCGCGCCGAGGTCGAGCGAGACCAGCCGCTTGTTGCGCAGCGACTCGGGCACGTCGCCCTTGACGATGCGCTGCGCCAGGCCCTCGACGACGGCGGTCTTGCCGACGCCGGGCTCGCCGATCAGCACCGGGTTGTTCTTCGTGCGCCGGGAGAGCACCTGCACGACCCGGCGGATCTCCTGGTCGCGGCCGATCACCGGATCCAGCCGGCCCTCGCGGGCGGCCGCGGTGAAGTCGGTGCCGTACTTCTCCAGCGCCTTGTACGTGCCTTCGGGATCCTGGCTGGTCACGCGCTGCCCCCCACGGGCGGTCTCGAAGGCGGCCAGCAGCTGCTTGCCGCCGGCCCCCTGGCGGGTGAGCAGCTCGCCGGCCGCGCCGCCCTTGACGGCGATGCCGATGAGCAGGTGCTCGGTCGAAAGGTACGCGTCCCCGAGCTCCTTGGCCCGCTCCGCCGCGTCCGCGACGACGGCGAGCAGCTCGCGGTTGGCCTGCGGCGGGGCCACGGTCGACCCCTGCACCTTCGGCAGCCGCTCGACCAGCTGCTCCGCCTCCGCGCGCAGCCCCGCCGGATCGGCCCCGACGGCGGCGAGCAGGTCCAGCACGTTCTCGTTGTCCGCGCCGCTCAGCAGCGCGAGCAGCAGGTGGGCGGGCGTGAGGTCCGGGTTGCCCTCGGAGACGGCCCGGGTGTCGGCGGCGTTGAGCGCTTCCCGGCTCTTGTTCGTCAGCTCGGCGTCCACGGAGCGGATCCTCCTCGGGGTATTGGTTTCATTCTGGCCCGCCCCCGCGGTGAGGGCGCGGCGGCGCCGTGGGGTGGGCGTTTTCAGGGGCGCGTGGGGGTACCTCCCGGGCGGAGCCTGGGGGAGAACTGCGCGCTCAGCCACGACGGTGGCGCGGGTTGTCACCGGCCCGAGGGGGCAGTTGCTGTCGTTTCCGGACCACCGGCCGGTGGTGGGTTGCTCGCGCAGTTCTCCCCCAGGCTCCGCCCGGGAGGCACCCCCACGCGCCCCTGAAAAGCACCGCCCTCCGCAGAGGGCAGCCCGCAGCCCGCGCCCGGCGGGCGGGGAAAGGGGGGCGAGCCCCTCCGTCAAACGGCGCCGTCAGGCGCCTACGCGCCGTCGCGCTTGGGGCGCCAGACGACCAGCGCGCTGGTGTGCTGGACGTCCTGGTAGGGGACGAGATCGCGGCGGTAGGACGCGTGGACCGCGGCCTCGCGCTGCTGGATGAGGGCCGCCGCGCCCTCCACCGTCGCGGTCAGCTCGGCGACGCGCGCCTGGAGGGCGGCGACCTGGTTCTCCAGCTCGATGATGCGCTTGATGCCGGCCAGGTTGATGCCGTCGTCCTGGGAGAGCCGCTGCACCTCGCGCAGCTGGTCGATGTCCCGTGCGGAGTAGCGGCGGCCCCGCCCGGCCGTGCGGTCGGGCGAGACCAGGCCGAGGCGGTCGTACTGCCGCAGGGTCTGCGGATGCAGCCCGGACAGCTCGGCCGCCACGGAGATGACGTAGACCGGGGTCTCCTCGGTGAGCTGGTACGGGTTGCGCCCGCGCGGGGCACCGCCCGTACCCCGCGGGACGCGGGGGCCGCCGCTGCCGCGCGGGCCCGGCGCCGTACCGTCCGTCCGGCCGTCGATGCTCATCCGTTCACGCTCCCTTTGCCGCCTTGAACAGCTCGGCCCGCGGGTCGAAGTCCGCGGTCGCCTCCCGGTAGGCCTCCAGCGCGTCGAGCGCCTTGCCCTCGCTCTTGTCCGGCACCGCCACCTCGACGGTGACGAGCAGGTCGCCGCGCGTGCCGTCCTTGCGGACGGCGCCCTTGCCGCGGGCGCGCAGGGTGCGGCCGTTGGGGGTGCCCGGCGGGAGCTTGAGGGTGACCGGCGGGCCGCCGAGCGTGGGCACCTTGACCTCGCCGCCGAGGGCCGCCTCCGTGAAGCTGACCGGTACGGTCACCGTCAGGTTGGCGTCCTTGCGGCCGAAGACCGGGTGCTGCCCGACGTGCACGACCACGTAGAGGTCGCCCGCCGGGCCGCCGCGCTCGCCGGGGGCGCCCTTGCCGCGCAGCCGGATCCGCTGCCCGTCGGTGACGCCCGCCGGGATGCGGACCTGCATGGTGCGCGAGCTCTTGGCGCGCCCGCTGCCGTGGCAGACCTCGCAGGGATTCTCCGCGATCAGGCCGCGGCCCTTGCAGTCCACGCAGGGGTCGGTGAGCGAGAAGCCGCCCCCGCCGCCGCGCGAGACCTGGCCCGTACCGACGCAGGTCGGGCACACCCGGGGCGTGCCGTTCTTGTCGCCGGTGCCGGAGCAGGCCTTGCAGGGGGCCTGCGAGGACATCCGCAGCGGGACGGTGGCCCCGTCGACGGCCTCGGTGAAGCTCAGCGTGACCTCGGACTCGACGTCCTGGCCGCGCCGCGGCTGCACCCGTGTGCCGCCGCCGCGGTTGAAGAGCCCGCCGAAGACGTCCCCGAGCCCGCCGCCGAAGCCGCCGCCCTGGCCCCCGCCGGGGGCCTGGCCGCCGGCGCCGCCGCCGAAGAGGTCGCCCAGGTCGAAGTTGAAGCCGCCGGTGCCGCCCGCGCCCGGGCCCGGGCGGAAGCCGCCGTTCCCGAACAGCGCGCGGCCCTCGTCGTACTCCTTGCGCCGCTTGGCGTCCGAGAGGACGTCGTTGGCCTCGGAGATCTCCTTGAAGCGCTCCTCGGCCTTCGTGTCGCCCTTGTTGGCGTCCGGGTGGAACTCGCGGGCGAGCTTCCGGTACGCCTTCTTGATCTCGGCATCCGTGGCGTCCTTGGGGACGCCGAGGACCTTGTACAGGTCCTTTTCCAGCAGGTCCCTACTGATGCTCATCCCCGGCGTCCCTCCTTCCGGCCGTGAAGGCTCTCTTTACACCGTCAGCCCTGCTCCGGGCCACCGTTCTCCTCGCCGTCCGCCGTGTCCGCCGCCGCGTCCCGGTCGTCCGCCGTCTCGTCGGCGGCCTTTCCGGAGCCCGGCTGCGGTTCGGCGACCGCGACCCGGGCGGGCCGCAGATTGCGCTCACCGAGGCGGTACCCGGGCTGGAGGATCTGCACGCATGTCGTCTGCGTGACATCCGGCGAATAGCTGTGCATCAGGGCCTCGTGCACCAGCGGGTCGAAGGCTTCACCCTCCTTGCCGAACTGCTGCAGCCCCAGCTTCGCCGCGACCGTCTCCAGCGACTCCGCCACCGACTTGAAGCCGCCGACCAGCTCGCCGTGCTCGCGCGCCCGGCCGATGTCGTCGAGCACCGGGAGCAGCTCGGTGAGCAGGTTGGCCACCGCGATCTCCTTGACGGCGACCCGGTCGCGCTCCACCCTGCGGCGGTAGTTCTGGTATTCGGCCTGCAGGCGCTGGAGGTCCGCGGTGCGCTCGCCGAGCGCGGTGCGTACCTGGTCCAGCTGCGCCCGCAGCGCGGTCAGCTCCTGCGCGTCCCCGCCGCCGGCCCCCGGGGCCGCCTCGTCGGCGGTCCCGGAGTCCTTGCCGGCCGCCGAGCCCTTGGCGGGCTTGGCGTCACCGGCCTCGGAAGGGACGTCGGGCTCCTGCTCGAAGCCCTTCGGCTCCTCCGTCACGCGGCACCGTCCCTCTTGTCGTCGTCGACGATCTCGGCGTCCACGACGTCGTCGTCCGCGGCGCCGGCCTGCTCGCCCGCGGGCGAGCCGGCACTCGCGTGGGCGGAGCCTTCACCGGGGGCGTTGGCGTACAGCGCCTGGCCCAGCTTCTGGCTGACGGCGGCGACCTTCTCGGTGGCCTCGCGGATCGACGCGGTGTTGTCGGCGTCGGTCGACTCGTTCTTCAGCTTCTCCTTGAGGTCCGCGATGGCGGCCTCGACCTCGGACTTCACGTCCTCGGGGAGCTTGTCCTTGTTGTCCGCGATGAACTTCTCGGTCTGGTAGGCCAGCTGCTCGCCCTGGTTGCGGGTCTCGGCGGCCTCGCGGCGGCGGTGGTCCTCCTCCGCGTACTGCTCGGCCTCGGACCGCATGCGGTCGACCTCGTCCTTCGGCAGCGAGGAGCCGCCGGTGACGGTCATCCGCTGCTCCTTGCCCGTGCCCAGGTCCTTCGCGCCGACGTGCATGATCCCGTTGGCGTCGATGTCGAAGGTGACCTCGATCTGGGGCATGCCGCGCGGGGCCGGCGGCAGACCGGTCAGCTCGAACATCCCGAGCTTCTTGTTGTACGCGGCGATCTCGCGCTCGCCCTGGTAGACCTGGATCTGCACGGACGGCTGGTTGTCCTCGGCCGTCGTGAAGATCTCCGAGCGCTTGGTCGGGATCGTGGTGTTGCGCTCGATGAGCTTGGTCATGATGCCGCCCTTGGTCTCGATACCGAGGGACAGCGGGGTGACGTCGAGCAGCAGGACGTCCTTGACCTCGCCCTTGAGCACACCGGCCTGGAGGGACGCGCCGATGGCGACGACCTCGTCCGGGTTGACGCCCTTGTTGGCCTCCTTGCCGCCGGTCAGCTCGCGCACCAGCTCGGCGACGGCGGGCATACGGGTGGAGCCGCCGACGAGGACGACGTGGTCGATCTCGGACAGCTGGATGCCGGCGTCCTTGATCACGTTGTGGAAGGGCGTCTTGCAGCGCTCCAGCAGATCGCTGGTCAGCTGCTGGAACTGCGCCCGGGTGAGCTTCTCGTCCAGGTGCAGCGGGCCCTCGGCGGACGCCGTGATGTAGGGCAGGTTGATGGACGTCTCGGTCGAGCTGGACAGCTCGATCTTCGCCTTCTCCGCGGCCTCGCGCAGGCGCTGGAGGGCCATCTTGTCCTTGCCCAGGTCCACGCCGTGGCCGGACTGGAATTGCTTGACCAGGTAGTCGACGACGCGCTGGTCCCAGTCGTCACCACCGAGGTGGTTGTCGCCGTTGGTGGCCTTGACCTCCACGACGCCGTCGCCGATCTCCAGCAGCGAGACGTCGAAGGTGCCGCCGCCGAGGTCGAAGACCAGGATCGTCTGGTCGTCCTTGTCCAGGCCGTACGCGAGCGCGGCCGCGGTCGGCTCGTTGACGATCCGCAGCACGTTCAGGCCCGCGATCTCGCCGGCCTCCTTGGTGGCCTGCCGCTCGGAGTCGTTGAAGTACGCCGGCACGGTGATGACCGCGTCGGTGACCTTCTCGCCGAGGTAGGACTCCGCGTCCCGCTTGAGCTTCTGCAGGATGAAGGCGCTCATCTGCTGCGGGTTGAAGTCCTTGCCGTCCAGGTTGATCTTCCAGTCGGTGCCCATGTGGCGCTTGACCGACCGGACGGTCCTGTCGACGTTGGTGACCGCCTGGCGCTTGGCCACCTCACCGACCAGCACCTCGCCGTTCTTGGCGAAGGCGACGACGGACGGCGTGGTCCTGGCACCCTCTGCGTTGGTGATGACGGTGGGCTCGCCGCCTTCGAGAACGCTGACGACGGAGTTTGTCGTGCCCAGGTCGATGCCGACCGCACGTGCCATGGTGGATTCCTCCTGCTGACTACTTGAGTGGAACTGACTCAAGAGTGCACGAGCGCCGCGATCGTGTCAACAGACGTGAGTCGTGGCGACTCAACTTTGCGGCGCGCGCCCCGCGCAGCCGGGCGCTCCGGACGGGCCCCCCTGCGCCCGTGCGACGCGCGACACAGATCACCAGTGGTGCGGCTTTATGGGCCCCCCGATCCCGGGTACCCTCAGCCAGGACCGCAGTAAGTTACCGCTTAGTAGAATTTCGTACCGTGCGCAGGCCCGAGGAGCCCTCATGCAACTCGCCGCGATCATCGTGTCGCTGGTCCTCACCGCGGTCGGCGTCGCGCTCTTCAGCCTCGCCGTCGCGCAGATCTACCGGTTCGTCCGGCTGGGCAAGCCCGTACCGGCCGGCAGCCGCACGAACGACCCCGCGGCCCGTACGACGACGATGCTGCGGGAGTTCGTCGGCCACACCCGGATGAACAAGTGGGGCGTCGTCGGCGTCGCCCACTGGTTCGTCGCGGTCGGCTTCCTGACCCTGGGCCTGACGATCGTCAACGCCTACGGCCAGCTCTTCAAGGCCGACTGGATGCTGCCGGTGATCGGCGACTGGCTGCCGTACGAGCTGTACACCGAGTTCATCGCCCTGTTCACCACGCTCGGCATCATCACCCTCATCGCCATCCGACTGCTGAGCCTGCCCTCCCGGGCGGGCCGCAAATCCCGCTTCGCCGGATCCACGGCCTGGCAGGCGTACTTCGTCGAGTACGTCATCCTCGTCATCGGCCTGGCGATCCTCACGCTGCGCGGCCTGGAGGGCGCGCTGCACGGCGTGGACGGCTACGAGGCCGGGTACTTCGCGTCGTACCCCCTCGTCGCGGGCTTCCGGGGCCTGGGCACGGACACGCTGCAGAACCTCGTGTACGCCGTGGCCATGGTCAAGCTCGCCGTCACCATGACGTGGGCGATCGTGGTCGGCCTCAACACCGACATGTCGGTGGCCTGGCACCGCTTCCTGGCCTTCTTCAACATCTGGTTCAAGCGCAACGCGCGCGGCGAGGTCTCACTGGGCGCGCTCCAGCCCATGACCAGCGAGGGCAAGCCGATCGACTTCGAGGACCCGGGCGAGGACGACGTCTTCGGCGTCTCCAAGGTCGAGGAATTCTCCTGGAAGGGCATCCTCGACTTCTCCACCTGCACCGAGTGCGGCCGCTGCCAGTCGCAGTGCCCGGCCTGGAACACCGGCAAGCCGCTGTCGCCCAAGCTGCTGATCATGTCGCTGCGCGACCACGCCAACGCCAAGGCCCCCTACCTGCTGGCCGGCGGCGGCAAGAACGCGGAGGGCGAGGAGCGCGCCACACCCGAGCAGCTGGCCGGCGTCCCCGCCGCCGCGCTCGCCGAGGCCGAGCGGCCGCTCATCGGCACCGCCGAGGAGAACGGCGTCATCGACCCCGACGTGCTGTGGTCCTGCACCACGTGCGGCGCGTGCGTCGAGCAGTGCCCGGTCGACATCGAGCACATCGACCACATCATCGACATGCGCCGCTACCAGGTGATGATCGAGTCGTCCTTCCCGTCCGAGGCGGGCACGATGCTCAAGAACCTGGAGAAGAAGGGCAACCCCTGGGGCCTGCCGAAGAAGCAGCGCCTCGCGTGGGTCAAGGAGGTCGACTTCCCCGTGCCGGTCGTGGGCGAGGACGTCGAGGACCTGACGTCCGTCGACTACCTGTACTGGGTCGGCTGCGCGGGCTCCCTGGAGGACCGCGCCAAGAAGACCACCAAGGCCTTCGCCGAGCTGCTGCACATGGCGGGCGTCAACTTCGCGATCATGGGCGGCGAGGAGAACTGCACCGGCGACTCCCCGCGCCGCCTCGGCAACGAGTTCCTCTTCCAGCAGCTCGGCGCCGAGAACGTCGCGATGCTCAACATGGCCTTCGGCGAGGAGCTGGACGACGACGGGAAGACCGTCGCCGCGAGCCGCAAGCCGCGCTCGTCGAAGAAGATCGTCGCGACCTGCCCGCACTGCTTCAACACCATCGCCAACGAATACCCGCAGCTCGGCGGCGAGTACGAGGTCATCCACCACACGCAGCTGCTCCAGACGCTGGTCGACGAGGGCCGGCTGGTCCCCGTCACCCCGGTCGAGGGCCTCATCACCTACCACGACCCCTGCTACCTGGGCCGGCACAACAAGGTCTACACGCCGCCGCGCGAGATCGTCGCGAAGGTCCCGGGCCTGCGCAGCGAGGAGATGCACCGCCACAAGGACCGCGGCTTCTGCTGCGGCGCGGGCGGCGCCCGGATGTGGATGGAGGAGCGGATCGGCAAGCGCATCAACAACGAGCGCGTCGACGAGGCGCTGTCCCTCGACCCGGACATCATCTCGACGGCCTGCCCGTTCTGCCTGGTGATGCTGACCGACTCCGTCAACGGCAAGAAGAACGACGGCCAGGCGAAGGAGTCCGTGCAGGTGGTGGACGTCGCGCAGCTGCTGCTCGACTCCGTCAGGACCGTACCGGCCGCCTCGGCGGCGGCCGCGGGAGCGGACTCCGCGGCGGGCTGAGCCGCCGCCCGGCGGGGCGTGTCACAGGTTGGCAGCAAAGGCCGGGCCCGGCTTCCCGCCGGGCCCGGCCTTTCGCGGCAGCGGGTACGTTCGAAACGTGGCTGGATACGAGAACCGCGACCGACGAGGGCAGGACCCGCACGCGGCGGGTTACCCGCCGCCTCCCCCCGGGCGCGCTGCGCAGGGCGGCTACGGGGCGCCGTACGGCGGGCCCCAGGGGCCGTACCCGGCGCCGGGCGAGCCGGAGTATTTCGAGCAGGCACCGGCGTACGACGACGCACCCGGCCATACGCGGGCCTTCACGATGGGCGAGCCGGCGCAGCTCGCGGAGCCGTACGGGGCGGGGTCCGGCTCCGGCGCCGATGGGTACGGGTCTCACCCGAACGGCGGCGGCTTCGCGGATGGCGGCTTCGCGAACGGCTACGGCGACGACAACGTGGCCACCTACCGCGCCGGCCAGAGCGCGGCCCCGCCCGTGGGCCCGCGCCTGCACTGGAAGCAGCTGCTCCGCGGCATCGTGCTGCGCCCCGGCCGGACGTTCTGGCAGATGCGCGACCACACGATGTGGGCCCCCGCCCTCACCGTGACCTTCTGCTACGGCCTGCTCGCCGTCTTCGGCTTCGACAGCGCCCGCCATGACGTACTGGGCGCGACGCTGTCCGCGAGCATCCCGCTGGTGCTGATGACGGCCGTGGCCGTCACCCTGTGCGGCCTGGTGCTCAGCGCGGTCACCACGACGACGGCCCGCCAGCTCGGCGGCGACGGCGCCTGGGCCCCGACGGTGGGCCTGGCCCTCCTCGTCACGTGCCTGACCGACGCCCCGCGCCTGTTCTTCGCCCTCTTCCTGGGCGGCGCCAACGGCTTCGTCCAGCTGCTGGGCTGGCTCACCTGGCTCGCGTGCGCGGCGCTCATGACGTCGATGGTCGCCAAATCCCACGACCTGCCGTGGCCGAAGGCGCTGGGCGCGTCGGCGATCCAGCTGATCGCGCTGCTGATGCTGTTCAAGCTCCCGCTGATCTAGCGGGTCACACCTGCGTGCGGTGGAAGTTCACGTACGAGCGCGAGGCGGTCGGCCCGCGCTGCCCCTGGTAGCGCGAGCCGTACTGCTGCGAGCCGTAGGGGAATTCGGCCGGGGAGGTCAACCGGAACAGACACAGCTGCCCGATCTTCATCCCCGGCCACAGCTTGATCGGCAGCGTCGCGACGTTCGACAGCTCCAGGGTCACGTGCCCGGAGAAGCCCGGGTCGATGAACCCGGCGGTGGAGTGCGTGAGCAGCCCCAGCCGCCCGAGGCTCGACTTCCCCTCCAGCCGCGAGGCGACATCGTCCGGCAGCGTGATGACCTCGTACGTCGAGGCCAGCACGAACTCCCCGGGATGCAGGATGAAGGCGTCGTCCCCCTCCGGCTCCACCAGCCGCGTCAGATCCGGCTGCTCGACAGCCGGATCGATGTGCGGATACCGGTGGTTCTCGAACACCCGGAAGAAACGGTCCAGCCGCACGTCGATACTCGACGGCTGCACCATCGACGGTTCGAACGGGTCGACGCGTACGCGCCCGTTGTCGATCTCTTTCCGGATGTCGCTGTCTGAGAGAAGCACAGACCGACCCTAACCCGTCCGCCTCACTTGTCCCCGCGCACACCCTCACCCACGGGCACCGCATGCCGCAGCCGCGCACACCGCGGACACCTCACCAACCGCCCCGGCCCCAACCGCTCAGCCCCCAACTGCTGCAACGGAAACGACCCGGTGGTGAACACATGCCCTTCCGCACAACGAACAGTGCGCTCCATGTAGCCCCTTCCCCAACTCTGCGTGGCAGACAAACCCACACATTAGGGGATCCCCCGCCCCCCACCCCAGAGCCACACCGCCCACCCCAACCTACCCCTCCCCCCACCTCCCCCCGCACCCCACCCCGATGCGGTAGAGTATCCGCGAAGCTTCCCTCCAAGGACGCTTTCCAGCGGATGTAGTTTAATGGTAGAACATGAGCTTCCCAAGCTCAGAGCGCGGGTTCGATTCCCGTCATCCGCTCCAAAGAAGAGCTCCAGGTCGGCCGCCTGGGGCTTATTTGTTGCCTGGACCAATTGAAGGACCGTGCACCACTTGTGCACCACACGTGGCGGTCAATTGGGACCATGAAGCAACCACCACCCCCAAAAGGCAGACCGAAAATTCATTTGAGGGTTTTCTCGAATCCCGAGGCGGACTTCATGTGAGGTGCGTCACTCATGAACTGCCCGAAGGGGCACCTTCGTTACCGTCACCGCTGCCCCTTTTCCTCTGGCGTGGGCTCGCCGGGCCGGGCTAACCAGAAGCAAGGCCCAACCCACTCCGGAGGCGCCGATGCGGTCCCGCGAAACCAGCGGCAGGACGGACAGCAGAACCGACAGCAACGCCGCCCGGCACACGGCTCGCCCGGCCCCGCCCACTGCTCCGGCACCCGTGCAGCACCTGCTTGCCCTGCAGACCACCACGGGGAACACCGCCGTCGTACGGATGCTCCAGCGGCAGGCGACCGGACGCCCTGCTCAGCACGAGGGCGGTGGGGACAGTGCCGCCCGCGCCCAGAGCTCCGCCGTCCACGACGTGCTACGCAGCCGTGGACGCCCGCTCGACGACGCCACCCGCACCGACATGGAAGCTCGTCTCAGCGCCGACTTCTCCGACGTCCGCATCCACGACGACACCGCAGCCCGGGCCTCCGCAGCAGACCTCGGAGCCCGCGCCTACACCTCCGGCAGCCATGTCGTCCTCGGCACCGGCGGCACCGACCCACACACCCTCGCCCACGAACTCACCCACGTGATCCAGCAGAGCCAGGGCCCCGTCGCGGGCACCGACAACGGAACCGGGCTGCGGGTGTCCGACCCCTCGGACCGCTTCGAGCGCGCGGCGGAGGCCAACGCGGCGCGGGCGCTGGCGACACCACCGCCTTCCGGGCACACAAACCACCCGGAACGTCCCGGTGAGCACCGGGCGGACACCGTGGTCCAGCGGGCTCCGCGCGAGGGTCTCAGGCAACTCGGTCACCGACCGGCCCCCGCCGCCCCGCAGGGCAAGATGCTGGACGAACTGCTCATGGAGCTGAAGAACCACGGTGATGCGTACGGCCGCTGGATCGATGACTACGACGACAGCTTCGACGAGATCAGGCGGGTCCTGCCGGGTTTCCAGGCCGCGTCCGACGAAGAACGCACCGCTTACCTCGAACTGTCCACGGCATACACCATGGCAACCACTGGTGTGTCCGACCGGAAGAACCCCGTCCAGGCCATCATCGACTACCTCCTGGAGGGTGGCACCGCAGCACCTGGACTCGGCGGTTTCGGCACCCTGCGCGTCAACGACGCAGAACTGGAAGGCAGACCGAGCTTCGCCAGGGACCTGCAGAAGGCCCTGCCGCTGAAGCCGACGCAACACCGGCGGCAGATCACCGCCTGGCACAACATCCGCGGCCTTCTCAACCGCGCGTACGCCACGGAAGGTGACGCCCTGATCACCTACCTGACCGGAAAACTCGGCGCCGGGGTGCACGAGGGGATGAGTGACGAGGCAGACGGTTTCCTCAAGAGGATGCCCCCCGCACAGTTGGGGAACGACAACCGCATTCCTCGTGACCACGCACAGGTGCTCATGAAAGCGGCGTACCTGATGAACAGTTCCGCCGAAAACCTGTGGGCGGGCGGCGGAGCAGAGAACTCCGAGATCAACACGGTGAGCATCGCCCTCCAGAACGGCTGCCGGGAGATCGTGTCGACGCCCACACCAGAGGTGCTGACCGCCTGGTGGAACCGGCTCGGCAACTCCGCGGCATCGACCCCCAAGGCCAAGAGCGCTGTGGCCGCGGTAGTCAGGGCGATCGGCACGGCGTTGCAGCTCATGACGGACACTCCGGCGGACCGGAAGATCATCGCGGAACAGCTGAAGGACAATGTCACCAAGCACGTGATCAGGTACCTGGAGGTCGACGCGCCCGATGCGGCGAACCAGCGCACGACGACACCTCAGGCACTCGACGTGGCGAACGAGACGTTCGACCTGCTGTTCCTGAGCACCACCGACCAGGTCACCCTCGCCCAGGCCACAGCCGCCATCGACTTCCTCTGGACCCCCTGACACGGGGCTGGACCCCCTGTCGCCCGGCTGCATAAGCGGAGTGTCACGAAACGCTCCGCCAGTTCAGGGCCGGCTCCCGACCGGGACCGCGCCCGCCGCGCGCCACTGCCGCACCAGTTCAGACGGTACGCCCCAGGAACCCACGGACACTCCCGGACGGCGCTCTCGGGGCGCCGAGGCCGGCATACAGGCACTGACCTGCGGCGAACCTTTGAAGGCCCCGGTGATTCCCAAGCTCAGAGCGCGGGTTCGATTCCCGTCATCCGCTCCATCGACAAGCCCCAGGTCGGCGACCTCGGGCTTTGTTGTTGACCGAACCAATTCGCAAGCCGCCTGCCATATCCGCGCTGTTGGGCAGCGAATCGCGGCGCACAAATGCGCCGAATGGCTGTGGCTGGCCACCAGAGACCGAGATGCCCTCGAATGGCGAGACGCACGATCTCGTTCATTCCCCCATATCCCGATCCCACCGCAGCGACACCGAAGCCTCGGGCCCGAGCGGGCTGACCCCCCACAGCTCCCTGTCGCATGGCGGTGGCCCAGGTCCATCCCCGCGGGCGCGGGGAGCAGAGGACGCTGATTGTGCCGGAGCCGCCGGAGGCGGGTCCATCCCCGCGGGCGCGGGGAGCAGAGGCCGTCCCGCAGGTACACGTCGTCCGTGACGGGTCCATCCCCGCGGGCGCGGGGAGCAGTTGACGAGCGACACGGCGCCGCTGCTGGTGCTGGGTCCATCCCCGCGGGCGCGGGGAGCAGTGGTTCGTCGCCATGCCGTTCTTCAAGGTCACGGGTCCATCCCCGCGGGCGCGGGGAGCAGGTCCCGTCGTTGAATTCCACGGTGCCGTCTTTGGGTCCATCCCCGCGGGCGCGGGGAGCAGCCGATGAGCTGGACTGCTGGCCCGTTCTGCGGGGGTCCATCCCCGCGGGCGCGGGGAGCAGCCGGAGTCGGTCGACGGCGACGATGCCCCGCTGGGTCCATCCCCGCGGGCGCGGGGAGCAGTCCCAGCTGCCCTCCTCGATGTCCAGGATCCCGGGTCCATCCCCGCGGGCGCGGGGAGCAGCGGTCTGGGACCACTGCCACGACCACGGCTTCGGGTCCATCCCCGCGGGCGCGGGGAGCAGCCCGCATCCGATCCGCCGCCCGTGCGGGCAGGGGGTCCATCCCCGCGGGCGCGGGGAGCAGTTCTTCGCGAGGACCGACGGCCCTTCGGTGCCGGGTCCATCCCCGCGGGCGCGGGGAGCAGCAGGCCGTGGCGCAGGGCGGCCCGGAACTCCTGGGTCCATCCCCGCGGGCGCGGGGAGCAGCGGCTGTACTCCAACGCGGTGCCGGTGGTGTTGGGTCCATCCCCGCGGGCGCGGGGAGCAGTCTGACTGACCTGCGGGTTTCGCACCTGGGCAGCCCGCTTCCAACCAACTTCCAGAACTGCGACAAAAGACGCAAAGCGTCCGTGCGCCGCCCGCCACCTCTCCAACGAACAGAGTAGCCACCCCCGGGGCATGCCAGGTCGGCCCGCGGGAATGTCGACCGCCCGAAATCAGCCGACGGCGTCGAAGCCCGTTGCCACCGCCTCTTGCTGCTCCTCCGCCGCGCCCATCAGAAGGTCGAGCTTCCGGTCAATTGATAAGCCCCGGATCGATGATCCGGGGCTTATCAATCTTCCAAGTCAGAGAGAGGGCCACTGTCCTCGGGCGTCATCCTCAGCACCCACCACCAGAACGCTCACCGCCGAGCAGCTCGGACACCGACGGGGCGGTGGAAACGTTGTGGGTGACGACAGCCCATACCCGCTTGCCCACGCCCTCGCGCTCGCTCACACCCCACCGCGAGCCGGTGAGGGCGTCCACCAGCAGAAGGCCCCGTCCGCGCTCCTCGTCCGCGGTCGCCTTCCAGAGTTCCGGCCAGTTGCCGTTGGCGTCGTGGACCTCGATGCGCACACCACCGGGCGTCCGCTCGTAACGCGTCTCGATCTGGCGCCCGCGAGGAGAGCGGGCGTGCCGGACCGCGTTGCTGAAGAGTTCCGAGAGGACCAACTCGGCAGTTTCCGCGAGCCGGTTCAGTCCCCAGGCCGCCAGTTCCTGGCGGAGTTCCCGCCGGGCAACTCCCACACACCGGGCGCTGTGAGGCCACCGCCTCACCACGACCGGGATTTCGTCGTCGTTTCCGCATGCACCATCAGGCCGCTCCCTACTTGGTTTCCGTCGACGTGTCTCCGGAAGACCAAACCGTTCGGGCCCTGCTGCGGGCGATGCGTCATGCACACAGAGCGTCCATTCATGCACGTTCCGCATAAGCAGCGTGCATAGTCGGCGAGCGGACCTCAGGTGTCCGGCGCCAGCAGTTCCAGCGCCTCCTCCCAGCGGAAGCGGTCCGCGCCGCCTCCCGACTTCGGCGGATGCGGCTCGTAGCTGCTGATGCGCACGCCCATCGCCCGCAACCTCGACAGGCTCTCGCCGTACGCCAGATGGGCGGCCATCGCGCTGTTCACGTACGGCAGCACGGCAGTCGGGATGCCGAGACCGTACGCCTCGCACAGGATGCCCAGCGCCAACGTGTCCGAGATCCCCGCTGCCCACTTGTTGATCGTGTTGAACGTCGCCGGCGCCACCGCGATCGCGTCTGCGGGCGGCAGCGGCCGCACGTCACCAGGGCGCCGCCACGCCGAACGCACCGGATACCCCGTCAGTGCCTCCACCGCCGCCTCGTCGATGAAGCCCAGCGCCAGCGGCGTGGCCACCACACCCACACCCCAACCCCGTTCCTGAGCCGCAGAGATGAGCGTCCCCACATCCGGGGCCACACCCGCCGCGCACACCACGACGTACAGGAACGGCCTCTCCGACGACTCACTCACGCGGGCACTCCCAACCGACGGGCGAAGTGATGCAGTTCCGGCAGCGTACGACGACGGTCACGCGCCGCCATGTCGGCCACCAACTTCAACACAGCCGGACGTCGTACGTCCTGGGCGGCGCAGCTCTCGGCGATCCGCAGCGCCTGGTAACCGTCGGCAAGGCGGCCCTGCTGGCTGTACGCGCGGGCGGCGTCCGTCCACAGGGCGGCCCGGCGTTCCGGTATCGGGATGTGGCGGCGCATGAGCGGTCGCGCGGCCTGAAGCGCCAGCCCTGCGTCGCCGAGGACGACGGACGCGTTCGCGAGGAGCAGTCCCCGGGCATTTCTGCCGTGCCTGGTGCCGGGTTCATCCCCGCGGGCGCGGGGAGCAGTCGAGCATCCGCATATGTCGGCGTACACACGAAGGTGCCCCACGAAGTACAAGCGAATGTGCTCAGCCAGCGATCGGGAGTCCACTGGGCCCCCGCCGAGCAGAGCAACCGAGACGGTCCGAGTAAGGGCCTACATCAGCGCGTCGGCAGATCCTCTCGGGCGCGCCAGAAGTCTGCGTCACGGGATTCGGTCACCCACCCTGTCTTGCGTTCGGCACATGCTTCGAATGCCTGGGGCAGCGAGATTTCGTCACCGGCGACGAACCTGAGGGCGTCAACGTCGTGGGTGCCATGGTCGGTCTCGCACCAGCAGCCCACGTTGACCGATGCGGTTACCTCATACTGACCCAGATCTGTCCATCCCACCTGAAGCTGGTACTCCAACCAGTCACCTGCGCCGGACGACTGAACAACGCACAGGATGAGGATCACCCATGTCTCGGACTGCGAACCAGCGAAGACCCCGTGCGCCGGCCACCAGTCCCACCCCTTGGCCGCAGCCACCCGCTGAGTCCCGCCAACGTTGCGAGCCACGCGCCGTACTGATTCAACCCCCGCGGCGGACAGTTGGGGGAAGAGTGCACTCATCGGGATCTCGTCGGCGGTTCCCATGCCTACGTACATGAGCGGATCATCCGGTCTGTCCGGCACAGACGACAAGGGGGTCTCTACCCTCACTGCCCAGTATGTTCGATTCCTGACGAGAGTCACGCGGCTAAGCACGTTCGCCGCGTGTGCTCCAGCGAGCAGTCGGTTGCGTGTCGGTTGCGGCCGGCCGCTGGATTGCGATCACGCACCGAAGCCGTCGTCTGGGGCGTCGGATTCCGGGGGCGTGCACTCGTGGGCGGTGATCCAGTGGCCGACGCTGTCCAGAAGTGACTCGGAGTCGTCGTTGGTCCGGAAGGTGAAGGTGGTCCCCGTCGACTCCGCCTGTAGGGCGAACTGTCCGGGCGGCTGGTGAAGTGTCACTGGGCTGAAGCGGCAGCCGATGGAGCTGAGTTCGGCTGTGACCCGCGCGTGGGTGAGGGGTCCTGCAGACGTGGCGAGTGACCTCCTCCCTGGGACGGGGAGCTCGATGGTCTCCCGCCAGGTCTGCACGCTGATCATCGTCACGCGGCGGCAGCAGCACACACAAAGCTCGGCGTCCCCATAGGAGAACAGGTGGGGCCAGCGCCGCCTCTTGCTCACTCGACCGATGTCCCACGGCGGCCCGAGCGTCGCCACGACGTCGTTGAGTTTCGCGCCGCAGCGCAGTGGGCCGATGGCTGCGGTGGAGCCGAACTCGGCCAGGGTTCGAAGCACGATCACGCAGCGGAGCGTGCCATCCGGCCCGCTCGACGTCCACCGGGTCCGATCCGCTCATCCTTCCCCACACGGTGAGGTGGATTCAGCAGGACTGTTCGCCGAGGTGTGACAGCCGACTCGCAGCCCGCCTCGCTCCGCCACCAGAAACGGTGCACATTCACTTGTACGAGATGGAAAACAGTTGCTTGTACGTCGACACCTGGAGCCGGTTGGGTCCATCCCCGCAGGCGCGGGGAGCGGGCGGCGGCCATCGCGATCTCGTGCTCGGCGGCGGGTCCATCCCCGCAGGCGCGGGGAGCGGTCCGGAGCCTGGTCGAGCCACACCTGAAGCGGGGGTCCATCCCCGCAAGCGCGGGGAGCGGGACGACGCCGACGGCCCGGTGGGCTGCCAGGCGGGTCCATCCCCGCGGGCGCGGGGAGCGGATCGCTTCGCTGTACGCCTTGGATGGGTCGGGGGGTCCATCCCCGCGGGCGCGGGGAGCGGACGCGGTCGTGGTGCAGCGCGGACAGGCCGACGGGTCCATCCCCGCGGGCGCGGGGAGCGGGGGTTGAGGGCGTCCAGGACGCCCTGGAACTCCGGTCCATCCCCGCGGGCGCGGGGAGCGGGCTTCGTGAGCTGCTGTTTTATCAAGGGGCGGCGCTTGTTTCAGCAAGGATGAGGGAAAAGTGCATACGCGACAAAAGACCCGCCAGCGAGTCCAGTTACCCAGGAAAAGAGCTTACGTGGAGGCGGCAAGGTTCCTCGGAGAACCCGTCAGGGTCTCTCGCTCAGGCTGACCGGCCGGGCCGACGCGGCTCGTCTGTTCCGCGT
This sequence comes from Streptomyces sp. NPDC021020, assembly GCF_044333285.1. Classification (NCBI taxonomy): domain Bacteria; kingdom Bacillati; phylum Actinomycetota; class Actinomycetes; order Kitasatosporales; family Streptomycetaceae; genus Streptomyces; species Streptomyces sp. NPDC021020. The sequence continues at coordinate 212,136 of NZ_JBIRQQ010000012.1, read as the reverse complement.
TGACGGCGCCACGAGAAGCCCTACGGGCGGCAAGGGGTCTGGCGGACGAAGGTCGTCAGCGCATGTCCCACGTCGCGACATCCGCGATTGGGGGCACCTGGGCTGGTGAGCCGTCGAGGTAACAACGCCCCTGGGGCAGCTGCGCGGCTTCGGGCCGTGCTGGCGCGAGTCCGCCGGACGGCGGAAGCAGTGGCCCATACCGCGTCACCAGCCGGCCTCGCCGGAGACGCTACGGCGCCCGGTTCCCGAAGCGGCGGCGCTTGGACGCCTTGCTCCAACCTGCGGAGGGGGATTGCGGGGCCGGCCGGTCCGTCGGGCGGAGGATGAGGGTGAGGCCCTCGTGGTCGACGGGGTGCCATTTGTGGTCGTGGGTGCGGAAGGTGTAGCCCTGTTCGGTGTCGGTGGAGTAGGCGAGGAGAGCGCGACCGTTGCCCGCGTACTGGCGGACTTCGTCCCAAAGGGCGTCCCGGATCCGGGCGGAGGGGTTGCCGAGGAAGACGCCGGGCGAGATCTCCAGGAGCCAGCGGGTCGAGGAAGACGCCGGGCGAGATCTCCAGGAGCCAGCGGGTGAGGAATCCGCGGAGGCCGACGGGGCAGTGAGTGAGGACGACGACCGTCACCAGATGACACCTTCGCGCACAAGGACGTCCTGGCTGATCGCGTCGTCACCGTAGTTGCGGCCGGCGGCCACCTCGGAGCCCCGGTCGGACAGCAGCGACACCCGGTCTTCGGTGTCCGGCAGCGCGGGGCCGTACGGCGCGAAGAGGGCTTGGATGTCGCGGACGCAACGACCGAGCAGGTTGATGTCGTTGATGCGGTCGCGCAACGCCCGCCGGGTACGGGAGCCGATGTCCTCGGGGCCCTCCGCGGCGACCTCGAAGGCGACGGGGATACCGATGTCCGTCTTGTAGAAGTCGGCGACGTCGAGCACGAAGGACAGTTCGTGGCCCGAGTGCACGAAGCCGAGCCCGGGACTGCATCCCAGCGCGGCCACCACGGTCTGGGCGATGCCGTACATGCACTGGGCGGCGGCGGTGACGGCCTGGTTGGGGGCGTCGCCGCTGCTGAAGTCACCGGGGGTGAAGCGCCGCCCGCGCCATGGGACGCCGGTGCGGGCCGACTCCTGCGCGTAGCACCGCTTGACGCGATCGCCTTCGCGGCCGAGCAGTTGGCGTCGCGTGCAACCGGCGGGGTCCTCGTCCGGGAAGCGCAGCCGGTACATGGCCCTGGCGACGTCCAGCCGGGTGCGCTGGTTCGCCCAGGCCACGGCTTGGGCCTCGACGAGGGCGGAGGAACGGCTCAGCGCCCGCCCACCGGCGTAGAAACGTACGCCCTGCTCGCCGACCCACACCACGACGGCGCCGCTCTCGCCGAGAACGGCCATGGCCTGGTGGGTGACCCGGGTGCCGGGCCCCAGGAGCAGGGCGCCGATCGTCGCCGAGGGGATGTGGCGGATCCCGTCCGCGTCCTCCGCGGTGATGGCGTTGGCGTCGCGGTGCACATGGCAGCGTTCGAGGTAGACGAAGGACAGCCGGTCACCGACCCGGGTGAGCTGGCGAGGGCCGGTCGCCGGGCGTTTGCTGACGGTGCTCATCGGTCACTCCGCCGGAGCGAGGGTCATGAGCCCGCAGCCGTACGCCTTGGCCTTGCCGAGACCGCAGGTGAGGGTGCGCCGCAGCGCGTCGGGGTCGAGCACGCGCAGGCGGCCGTCGTAGGTCACCCGCGTCAGCTTCACCTTGTGCGTTCGATCGTCGGATTCGCTCTTCTTGCCGAAGGCGAGGTCGCCGCGGTTGTGGACGACGATCTCGTGCCAGGGCTCGTCGAGTCCGTCCGGCCGGGGCTCAGGACGGGCCACGACAGCGAAGCCCGCGTCGGTCTGCCGCTTGAGCAGCCAGTCCAGTTGGTGCCGCGGGGTGACGTGCGCGGTGCGTTTGGTCGGCTCGGCCGCATGCCGCCTGATGCTGTGCACGGGGTTGGCGGTGAGCCGGAAGTTCCAGGTGTCGTCGACCGCGAGGCGGCTGAGGAAGGGAGCATACGGCTTCGTCTGCCAGCCTCCGGTCGTCGGCCACCCGGCCTGCTCCACGAGGTGGGTGAGGTCGGGCCGGTCGGGACTGACGACGTAGAGGTGCACCTCGCTGCGGGACTGCTGGTCCAGGCGCCACAGGACGCGCGGACCACCGCTGTGGTGGTCCGGTCGCTCGGCGAAGGACGCCATCACCGCGGCGTGCAGGCTCTGGGGCGAAGTGAGCAGACGACGGGCGCCCATACGGGCGGTGTTGATACGGAAACGGGTCAGGAACATGGTCAGTCTTCCAGTGGTCCCATCGGATCGTGTGTCGGTGGCACGAAGGCCCGGCGGGATGTGCCCGGCGACTTGCTCAGGGGATTGGGGACGGTGACGGCCCGCGAGTGGACGGTGCGCAGGCCGTACCGGCGGTGGCGTGGATCGAAGCTGATGGGTCTGTCCCGCACGCTGTCCCCGGGACCCTCCCCCGCGGGCAGGTCCGCGATCACTTCGAGTTCGACGCGGTGCTCGCGTGCGCGGCGGCGCTGAACCCAGGTGGACGCCTGCCAGGGCTCGGTCTCCAGCGCCCGCCACAGACCTCCGGTCCGGTGCACGCGGAGATCGAGCGGGCGGGAGGGCGGGCAGGACCGGCGTCCGAGGAAAGGGAGGTACACCGGGGACCGGATCGCCGTGTGGAGCGCGTCGATCAGGTCCGCGTCGCCTTCCACCGCGGCGACGAACACCGCGTCGGAGAGGTAGAAGCGCTCCGAGACCGGCATGGACTTGTCCGTGTCGGCGTGGTGGGCGGTCTGGTAGTCGCGGACCCGGGTTCCTGGCTGGTCGAGCCGGACGGCGAAACGGAGCGCGGCCAGGTCGGCGACGTCCGCGCTGCGGTCGCGGCCCTGGGCCGCGGCGAGCAGCCCGACCACCCCGCTCTTGGTGGGTGCGCGTTCCGTCGTACGCCGCGCGAAGCGGGACGACGAGCCCCATGACTGGAGTGGGCCCGCGAGGCGCAGCGTCATGACACAGGTCGCTGCGCTCACGCAGGCTGTTCCTCTCCTTGCGGGGCCGCCGCCTGTGCCGGTACGACTCGCGCACCGCCGGAAGACGCGCTCTTCTCCAGCCGGTCGGCCACCGCCTTGCCCACCGCGTCCAGCAGACCGTCGAGGGTGACGTCGGTGCCGAGGGCCGCGAGCGGCTCGGTGGCCGCGCCCACGCGCAGCACCCAGCTCGGGTCGCCGGAGACGTCGTAGGCCTTCTCGATGTCGGAGACGTGCGCGAGCAGCTGCGTACAGGCCCCGCGCAGGTGGCCGCCGACAGCCTGGGGGGCGAGAACGGGCTCCTCGAAGGCGGCGACGAAGCTGATGGGCCGGGCGGACCGGAGGGTGACGAGGACGGCCTCGGGGAGCGTGTGGTTGCCGAACGTGTTGATCTTCCCGGTCGGCATGGACGCCACGAAGCCCTGGAGGAAGGCGCGCACCGCCCTGCGTACGGGCTCGGTCAGCGGCTCGTCCTCGCGCAGGCCGACGCCGAGGTTGTCCCGCAGCCGGTCCACGTCGAGCGCGGCGTAGCGGTAGAGGGTGGCGGAGTTGAAGTCGACCGTGCCGATCATGCCGGCGCCGGACTCCTCGTCCCTCTCGTTCTGGTCGTCCACGGCCGTGTAGTAGTCGGATTCGTTCTCTACCTGGTGGACGCTGATCGCGTGCGCGACCTGGGCGGCCGCGTCCACGTTGATGTCGGTGGAGTCGGCGACCATGCGGCCGAACAGTGCGATGTCCACCGAATGCCGGGTGTCGGCGATCGTCCGGGCCCGGTCCTTGTTCTCCTTGACCTTCAGGTACGCCTTGATGTCGTCGGCGCCCTCGACCGCGAGCCGCGCCAGGCCGTCGAGCTGGCGGGAGCTGAGGAACATCAGGTACGAGGACTCCGGGGGCGGCTCCGGCTCGCCCTTCTTCTTCGCGCTCTCCGCCTTCCTGCGCGGCACCTCGATCTTCGAACCGGTGGCTGTGTACAGCGTTTCGGCGGCCAGTGCGAGAGCGGCGGCGCCCTCCAGCGACGGTTCCTCCGCCGTGATCCGTTCGGCGAGCAGCTCCGCCACCCGCCGGGTACGGACGCCGAGTTCGGACGGGTCCAGCAGGTCCTGGAACGCCCGGCGGGTGGCCCGCTTCCACGCCTGGCTGGAGACCCGGGCGCGGCGCACTCCGCCGTACACCGCCGTCTTCGGGGTCCCGGTGTCGTCGCGGTTGAGATTGCTCGGCGGCACGGTCTGGAGCACGTGGACGTCGATGATGGTGCGGCTCACGGGGTGTCGTCCTCCGGGATGGTGGTGTCGGATGCGCCGGCTTCGCCGTTCCCGCCCGCGCCGCCCTTCTGCGCCGTCACCCGGACGGCGAGATAGGACCTCCCCCAGGAACGGCGTACGCGCTGGGGCCCACCGGTCTGCTGGAAGTCGTAGAGCTGGTCGGCGAGCAGCCCGTAGTCGAGTGGGACGGCGTCACGCCGCAGCAGCAGGACCAGGTCGCGGAGCCGGCCGGCGAGTACCGCGGGCGTGGCGGCCGTACCGGCGCGCACGAAGCGCTTGCGGGTCGGTTCGTCGATCTCGGCCCCGGGGTGCAACCGGCGTACGGCGGTGCCGAATTCCGGCCCGGGTCTGCGGTGCATGCGCGTGGTGTGGTGGGACTGCTGGTGCAGCGACCACAGCGTCACGGCGGCGTGCGCCGCCTCCTCGGCCCACCGCATCGCCTCCTCGGTGATGTCGGCGCGCTCGTAGCGCTCGTAGAGCGGCTCGGTGCCGATCAGGCCCCACAGGTCGGGGGTCTCGCCGGCCGGGCGGCCGATGCCGCGGCGCAGCCTCGCCAGTGCGCCGACCGCCTCGCTGCGGTCGTCGAGGTAGCCCCGCTGCAACGTGGTGATGTGCTGGTGCACGGCCGTGCCGACTGCCCCGAGGGGCTGCTGCCGGACGGCGAGTTCGGGAAGGGTGGTGGTCATACCGGCGACTCCACGGCGGTGATCGAAGGGTCGGCGGGCCCGGCGGTGAGGAGGCGGCTGAGTCGTGTGCGGAAGCGGAGCTCCGCCGCGGTGTCGTTCAGCCAGCGCGGGCCGTTCCGGCCGTCCACAACGCGTCCTTCCCAGGCGGCAAGCCCCGCTTCGTCCAGCAGCCCGGCGCCGAGGTCGAGCACGGTCCGGTGCAACTGCCGTTTCCAGCGGTCCCGTTCCTCGTACGGGTCGCGGGCCTCGCCCAGCCCCCGCAGCCAGCGGCGGTAGGGAGTGTCGAGCGTGCCGAAACCGAGGTCGAGGGCGGCGTTCTTGCGGGGCTCGGTGTCGGCGCCGGAAGCGGCGGCGAGATCGGCGGCCAGGTCACCGAGGGTCCGCACCGCGTCCTCCGCGTCGGCCAGGGCGTTCAGGGCTGCCTGCCCGTAGCGCTCGTCCTCCCGGTGCAGGAGCACGACGGGCATCAGCACACCGTCGTCCACGACCTCGTCGATCACCGACTGCTGCGTGCCGTACCGCGCGCCGAGGACGCGGGTACGGATCAGGGTTCCGCGCTCGAGGAAGCCTTCGGTGGCCAGCCGGGCGACCCACTCCACGATCCGCGGCCGCAGGCGGTCGGCGCCGTCCTGCCGCTGCCCGGCGCCCTCGTCGCGGCTGGTGAGCAGGCCCTTCAGACCGCGCCAGGCCATCTGCGCCGGGTCGTGCTCCTTGGGCAGGTAGACGAGGGACTCCCCGCGTTTCTTCTCCTGTGCGGGACTGCGGCGCCAGGCCGTCATCGGCTCGTACCCCTGCTTGTTGTGGGGTTCGAGCGGGTCGCCGTAGGCGAGGACGACGCCGTGGACGCCGTCGGCGTCGTGGTGGAGCCGGACGCGCCGCGACTGCCAGGTGTAGAGGTCCCGCAGGCCGTACGGGCGTTGCGCGAGATCCTCCGACGCGGCAGGCCCGCACTGATCGGCCCGCCACGCGGGTCGGTCGGAGCTGCCGAAGTGCTGGTGGGCGGTGTCGGCCGCCATCAGGTTCAGCAGCAGCGTCTCGTGGAGGGTGTCCCCTTCGACCATGACCCCACCCAGGTTGCCCGCCCACGCGACGCCTAGCGGATAGCCCTTGCCTGCTTTGACGCGGGGGTCACCCACCGCGCCGGACTTGATGCCGGACGGGTCGAACGCCTGGGCGTGCACGAGCCACCGGGCTGCCTCCGCAAAGCCGAGCCGCTCGACTCCGGGCCTTCTCATGCTGAAGAAGGGGTCGCCGTTGGGCACGTCGGCGACGAGCCGGTTGAGCGAGAAGACCTCGTCTTTGGCCGTACGCAACCCTGCGACCTGGAAGAAGGGGTGCTGAGGGTGCAGCAGGTCGAAACGTGCGCGGTGGCGGTCGAGATAGCCTGCGACCGGCTCGAAAGGCCTTTCAGCCAGCCACAGATCCTCCCACGCCTCGATGTCGGCCGGTGCCGATACGTGTGCCGACTCGTCGCCCAGCGCATCGTGCAGGACGGCCAGCAGCAAGCGCAGCAGCGCGAATTCCTGCGTCGGGAGGTCGCCGACCAACCGGACAATGTCGCGTGCCTGGTCGAACACCTCCACCAGCGAGAGTCCACGTTCGGAGCCGTCGGTGAACTGCACGGGTAACCAGGGGCGGTGGGTCAGGTCGAAGGACGGCTCCGCAGGAGTCATCCGTACCGCCTCCTTCCTCTTGCTCGGTTCCTCACGGCTCACCAGCAGGCCCTCTTCGGGGTCGTACGCCAACTGCCACCCTGCCAGCCGGGTCTGACAGTCCTCGTCGAGAGCGAGGACCAGCTCGCCGGCGAGCCAGTGGCTCTCCTTCTCCTGCCAGGCGGGGACGTACAGTTCCTCCAGCTCGGCGAGCGCCCGGTCGAATGTCGCAGGGAACGAGAAGTGGTACGGCAACCGCAGGCCGCTGGCAGCGGCTGCCCTCGCGGCGCGCGCGGACGGCACGGCGCTGGTGGGAAGGTCGAGGCCGCCGCGGCCCTCGTCCAGCCACGGCAGCGTGCACAGGGTGCCGTCGGACCGGCGCATCACCACCAGGACCTCCAGGCTCTCCCGGCTGTCGCGCACCTGGGCTCGCCCGGCCGGGGTGTCGTCGGCGTCACCGACGCCCGCGTCGATCCACCCGATGAGCGGCCGGCCTGCCCGGCGTACCTCGTCCAGCCGGAAGACCTCGGCCTTGCGCTGTTGCTCGGCGCGAGCGTGCTCGTGGGCGGTGCGGGCCGGTTCGACCACTTCCGCCCACTGCGAGGGGCAGGGCTCGTGCTCCCCGTAGGCACGTTGTACGAGCGCGCTGATGTCCTCGGGCAGGCGCACCGGACGGCCGGAGCCGCCCGCCGTACCCATGTGCGGGCCGAGAACGGCGAGTGAGCGCAGCAGCGGGTACGCACCATAGACGGTGCGCGAGCCGCGGACGGGTTCGGGAGCGGGCTGCGCCTGCCAGTCGACGCCGGTCACCAGACAGCGTGGCTGCCTCAGGCGCGCGGGCCGCTCGCCGCGCGGGTGCCGGTGCAGCCGGCCCATCCGCTGGAGGAGCAGGTCCACGGGGCAGAGGTCGGTCACCAGGAGGTCGAAGTCCACGTCGAGAGACTGCTCGGCCACCTGGCTGGCGACCACGATGTGCGCCTGCCGCGGCCGGTGCGGGGATTTGCCGTCGCGGTCCGGCGGTCCGAAGCGGTCCAGGAGCGAGGAGTCCTTACGGGCCCTGTCGTTGTCGACGAAGCGCGCGTGCGCGACGGTGACGTTCTCCGCGCCGAACCTCTCCCGGAGCGCCGCCGCCGTCGTCATCACGCGATCGACCGTGTTGCGTACGACCAGCGCGCAGCCGCCGTCCGCCAGTTCCCCGGCCAGCCGATCGGCCAGTACGGCGGTGTCGTCGTCCAGCGGCTCCAGCGTCACGTCGGTGCGGCGGCCGGAAGCAGCGGGTGTCGCCGTCACCGGCTCCGAACCGGGTGCGACGGCGGTCAGCAGGGGGTATCCGCTGACGTCCGCGACTCCCTCCGCCGCCGTGCCGGTGTACGCCTCCGCCAGCTCGCGCCTTCTGCCGGCGGGAAGCGTCGCGGACAACACCACGACCGGTACGCGGTAGGCCCCCAGCCACGACAGCACGCGATCGAGGTAGGTGTTCATGTAGGCGTCGTAGGCGTGCACTTCGTCGATGACGACGACCTTGCCGGCCATCGCGAGGTGCCGCAGGGCAAGGTGGCGGCTCTTGAGACCGGTCATCAGCAGCTGGTCGATCGTGCCGACGGCGAACGAAGCGAGCAGCCCCTTTTTCCGTCCCCTCAGCCACTGGTGGGCGACGAGGTCGGCGGACGCGTGCGCTTTCCGGTTGGTGGGCCCCGTGTGTGCGCTGTCGTACGCGTCGACCGCGGCGATCGTGCGGTGGCTGTCACGCAGCAGGACTGCGTAGTCCTTCTGGAGGGCCGCTTTCGCGTGGGCGAGCAGTACGGAGTGCTGGTCGGAAGTACGTGCTGCTGGGGCCGCGGCTGCGGCGGAAAGCCGGTCGAGCCAGGCCAGCGTCCGAGGGAACATCGCGTTGCTGGTCGCCATCGTGGGCAGTGCGACGTAGCACCCGCCCGCGCCCGAACGCGCCGCGAAGACCTCGGCGACTGCGAGTGCGGCTTCGGTCTTCCCCTCCCCCATCGGGGCCTCGACGACCAGCATGCCGGGTCGCGGCATCGCTCGTGCCATTGCGACAGCCTGCTCCTGGACGGGCCGGACCCGGGCCCCGGGTGGCAGGTCGAAGCGGGTCGCGAACAGCTCCGCGGCAGGCTCCCGGGGCTCGGTCGGCGCCCACGGTGCCGGCAGCCGGAGCCCCCGCCACGCCGCGGCGATCCGCTCGGCCTCACCCCGGGGATGCTCCTCGGGGAAGTACGGGAAGAGGTCGGGGTTGCTGGCGATCCAGTCGGACACGATGACGACGGCCGTGAGCAGCACTTGGACGGGTTGCGGCAACTTGACCCGCTGCCAGTCGGCGAGCCGGTCCTCGGCCTGGAACGCGTCGGCGCAGGCGTCGAGGAACTCCGTCTGCACCCGTCGCCACACCGCCTCGGACGGCCCCGGGGTCCGCAGCAGCTCAGGGCGCGCGTCGAGGTTGTGGATCTGCGTGTGATCCGGCGGCACACCGTGATGCCCACCCGCCATGACAGCGAACTGCGCCGACGCCCTGCGCGTCCACCCGCGCCGCTCCTCCAGCCACTCCTGCAGCAGCACCTGCCCGGCCAGCCCGTGCGGCGCCATCCGCCGGTCGTCCCCGAACTGCTTGCGCGTGCGCATCCCGAGCCCGGCGGCGCGCATCGCGTCAGCCAACTCGTCGACCTGGCACGCGAACGCGGGCGTCGCCTTCCCGATGTCGTGCGTGCCGGCCAGCCAGACGGCGAGCCGTCGCCCGTCGTCCTGGCCGGCCGGCAGCGGCTCGGCGATCAGTTCCCTGATGTTGCGCGGCAACCAGTGATCCCACAGCAGCGCAGCGACCGCGGCACTGTCCGCCATGTGCCGCCACAGCGGCAGCCACTTGCCGGTGTCCCTCTCGTGCTTCGCCCACACGGTCCTGGCGGCACCGGCCAGCCGATCCCCCAGGGGCACCGCCCCGCCCTCATCGCCACGCACGGCCGCCATTTAACCCGGATACAGGCGTTGTCATGGCACGGTAGCGCGAAGTGATCAAAATCTTTCCAAGGAGGACAAATCCTGTCGGATCAAATGCCCTCTGCAGGGGCACACTGCTGCACGGCGAGCTTCTCATCGCCCTGCCTGAGGCCCGGCGGATGTGGTAAGCAGGTCCGCCGCGCCCCGAGCACGGTCGGCAGGACACGGGTCCATCCCCGCGGGCGCGGGGAGCAGTCCGCGTCCGTGATCCGCGCCATCGGCGACGCGGGTCCATCCCCGCGGGCGCGGGGAGCAGTCGTACGTCGTCGCCGGGCACGGCGGCTCGCCGGGTCCATCCCCGCGGGCGCGGGGAGCAGTAGTCGGTGAGGCGGGCGTATGCGGCTTACTGGGGTCCATCCCCGCGGGCGCGGGGAGCAGACGCGGGGCACCCACTCCCCCGGCAGGCGGGAGGGTCCATCCCCGCGGGCGCGGGGAGCAGGATCCGTCGCTCCCGTCGAGGCGCACGGTCTCGGGTCCATCCCCGCGGGCGCGGGGAGCAGTTGCGGTACGCCATCGCCGAGTCCGAGAAGCCGGGTCCATCCCCGCGGGCGCGGGGAGCAGCCTGATCCGGAGGTGAGAGTCCGAGTCAGGGCCGGGTCCATCCCTGCGGGCGCGGGGAGCAGCACAGTGTGCACACCCCCGGTAGCCCGCAGCACGGTCCATCCCCGCGGGCGCGGGGAGCAGCACAAGGGGCCGCCGGGCAAGGACGCGGTGCTGGGTCCATCCCCGCGGGCGCGGGGAGCAGCCACATCAGGGCCTGCGGCGTGGCCCACAGGTGGGTCCATCCCCGCGGGCGCGGGGAGCAGTTCCTTGCCGAGGTCTTCGTACACGACCCCGAGGGTCCATCCCCGCGGGCGCGGGGAGCAGCAGGAGCCGAGCGAGGCTGGCGGCTGGTCCGAGGGTCCATCCCCGCGGGCGCGGGGAGCAGGTAGAGCTGGAGCTGGACGGCGCCGGGCGCGGTGGTCCATCCCCGCGGGCGCGGGGAGCAGGAGCGCCGACACCCCCGGCGCGATCGCCTACATGGGTCCATCCCCGCGGGCGCGGGGAGCAGTCGCCCGTCTACCACTGGGAGTCGGGCGGACGGGGTCCATCCCCGCGGGCGCGGGGAGCAGCAACCCAGGAGTTCCGAGTGCCCTTCGCGGCTGGGTCCATCCCCGCGGGCGCGGGGAGCAGGTCGCCTTTGGACAGAGCACGCCGGTTCTCGGGGGTCCATCCCCGCGGGCGCGGGGAGCAGCTGACCACGGTCGGCACCGCAGGCCGCCGGGCGGGTCCATCCCCGCGGGCGCGGGGAGCAGACTGACTGACCTGCGGGTTTGCTACCGGGTGGACCCGCATGGAACCAGCTTCAAAGAAAGCGACAAAAAGCACAGTCTGTCCGTGGCATCATCACCCACGCCCCCAACGAACACAGTACGGCGGCCACGTGGAACGCCGGGTGACGACCGCCCAGATGGCCGCAGCGCCCGCGCAGGCGTTACCCGCACCACTGCCGCACCAGCGCCAGCGGTACGCCGTGGACAGCCACGGCCCGACACGGGCACGCGGACGCGAGGCCCCGGACAGGCCGCGAGTCGCTGAACGGCAGGTATCTCGGCAGAACCCCGTGATTTCCAAGCTCAGAGCGCGGTTTCGATTCCCGTCATCCGCTCCAGAGAAAAGGCCCAGGTCTTCAACCTGGGCCTTTTCTTGTTGTCCGGAGCAATTCAACAACCCTTACTTCTTCCGCGCCGCATTTGGCGGTCAATTCGCGTACTCTTGTTCCGCCTCTGGATATTGAACCTGCTTCAACGGGGCTGCTACGGGTTGAAGTCCCAGGGGTTGATCACCACGGCGCCGGTCCGCTCCAGGTGCTTGATGTTGCGACTCGCTACGGTTCAGCCGTTGGCAAGTGCAGTGGCTGCGATGAGCGCGTCCGGCGGGTCGATGCTCGTGCCTGCGACCTTCAGCGCTTTGTGGACGGCGAGGTAAGCCGCCGCCTCTTGCTCGCCGATCGGCGCGATACGGTCCCGGTACTCCAGCCGGGCCGCGGCGAGGACCTCGGCGTACCGGGCTTTGCGAACGGGGTCCGGGGTGGCCGCTACGCCGGCTTCGATTTCGGCGACAGTGATGACGCTCAGAAAGCGGTTGGGCCGCGCGGTCGAACGCAGCCAGGCCACGACACGGGGATCGGGCCGAAGGCGCGTGGTGAGTTCTGCGACGACGTTCGTGTCGAGCAGTTAGATCACCGATCGCCCGCCTGCTCGTCCTCGTAGGAGCGCGCGCCGAAGTCCAACCCCTCGAAGGGCTGGGACAGCAAGAACTCCTCGAAGCCGTTGGTGGCCAGCCGGACCCACCGGCTCAGCATCTCCGGCAGTGCCTCAAGCTCCGTGTCCGCCAGTTCCGCGTCGAAGTGCCGGGCCTGGTCCTCCGGCAGGGACTCCCGGATATCACGGATGGTCCTCAGCGGATGCGCCGTGCTCGCAGAACCGGACGAGCGCGGTACGCCGCCAGGTGCAGTGGTCACGTTCCTCCCCTTCGCCGCATGCGGGCTGTCATCCCTTACCAGGTTAAGGGCACCAGCCACCTCTAGAGCCCATCCCCGCGGGCGCGGGGAGCAGAGGCAGGCCCAGCCCTCGGCGAAGACTCCGGCGGGTCCATCCCCGCGGGCGCGGGGAGCAGCGCTGATCGTCGTCGTCGCCGGCGTCACCACCGGGTCCATCCCCGCAGGTGCGGGGAGCAGACGATCTTGCTGCCGCCGGGCTCGATCCGGGTGGGTTCATCCCCGCGGGTGCGGGGAGCAGCATGGCCCGGTCGACGCTGTCGAGGAGGGACTGGGTTCATCCCCGCGGGTGCGGGGAGCAGAGGGTGCGGCGGGGGGTGTTGCGGGCGTTGGCGGGTTCATCCCCGCGGGTGCGGGGAGCAGGCTGTGATCCAGGCCCGCGGTAGCGAGGGCAGAGGTTCATCCCCGCGGGTGCGGGGAGCAGGAGCCGAGCAGCGTGTGGTCGGCCTCGACGTCGGGTTCATCCCCGCGGGTGCGGGGAGCAGGAGCCCGGCGCACGCATGGACGGCACAGCCGCGGGTTCATCCCCGCGGGTGCGGGGAGCAGTCGACGACAGGAACGTCAAGGCCGACCCATTGCGGTTCATCCCCGCGGGTGCGGGGAGCAGCGCAAACCCTCCCAGCCCAGCCCCTAGTTGCCGGGTTCATCCCCGCGGGTGCGGGGAGCAGCGCTCACCGCCGGGGCGCAGAGTGACGAGGAGGGGTTCATCCCCGCGGGTGCGGGGAGCAGGCTGGCTGATCTGCGGGTTTGCTACCGGGTGGACCCGCGTGGAACCAGCTTCGAAGAAAGCGACAAAAAGGACAGCCTGTCCGTGGCATCATCACCCACGCCCCCAACGAACACAGTACGGCGACCACATCGAACGCCGGGTGACGACCGCCCAGATGGCCGCAGCGCCCGCGCAGGCGTTACCCGCACCATTGCCGCACCAGCTCCAGCGGTACGCCGTGGACAGCCGCGGCCCGACATGGGCACGTGGGCGTGGGCTGCCGGACGGCGCGCGAGGCGCCTGACCAGCCGGTACGCCGACAGAGTCCTTGCGATTCCCAGGCTCAGAGCGCGGGTTCGACCCCGTCATCCGCTCCATCGATAAGCCCCAGGTCATGAGCCTGGGGCTTAATTGTTGTTCGGTCCGATTCCGTGGCCGCGCGCCACTCGCGCACCGGATCGGGCGGTCAGGTGGCGGCACTCCGACCACGGCCGCGTCCAGTCGTGGCGGGCACTGGACGCAGGGGTGGGATTGCGTACAGAAGACGTCAAGCTTCCGCCACGAAACAGGTGCGCAAGGGGCATGGGCGGAAGGATGTCTCCGGGTGCCGACTGGTGTCCATGAGGTCCGGGGGGACGTCGTGGGGGATTTTTCGGGTATTGATCCGGCTGCGCTGAAGAAGATGATCGGGGCGTTCGACGGTGACCGGACGCATCTGCGGGGCCGGGGGTCGTATTGCCGGGGGCAGTTCGCGCAGCACGGGCTGGACACCGGGGCGTTCGGCGGGATGCTGGGCATCTGCCGGTGGCTGGACGACGAGTCGCCGGACCTGAAGCGGCGGGAGAACCTGGCCGCCGCCGTGGACGCGGGCGCCGGTCCGGGGGCGCGCATGGTGCAGATCCCCGAGCCGGTCACCGAGACGTACGCGCAGGCGGACGGCAAGAAGCTCGCCCAGCAGTTCAACGGGAACGACGGCGGCGACAGCAAGGCGGGCGACGAATACCAGGCCCTCGCCCAGGAGTTGCTCACCCACCAGGACGACCCGGACGCCAACCTCACGCCCTCCGAGGCCACCACGCTGCTCGCCTCGACCCGCAGCAAGACCGCGGACACCGACCTGACGGTCTTCAGCCACGCGCTCGGCACCGCGCCCCGGGCGCAGTACCTCGCGCCGGGCTTCGACAAGGTCGTCACCGGTTTCACCACGCCCGTACCCAAGGGTGCCGGCACCTTCCCCAGCGACTTCCTGGCGAAGTCCACCCGCGCCAACGGCCTGGACCTGTTCGCCGACGACCACAGCATGCACCTGCAAGGCGACCCGTTCGTCGCCAAGACGCTCGGGCTGCCCCAGAACACCACCACGCTCGACCTCCAGGCGCTGTCGACGGACGAGGCCGCCACGCAGCAGGCCTTCGCCACCATGGGCCAGGACGGCGGCAACACCGACCTGAACGGCAACCTCAAGGCCCTCGCCGACTACGCCCGCGACCAGGACGACCCGGAGCTGACCGCCGCCTTCCAGTCCACCCTCGACGCGGGCGCGGGCAACCGCCCCGCGCAGCGCCCGTACGGCTCGTACTGCGCCCCCGTCCTGCAGGGAAAGCCGACCGGGCAGACCTGGTGCCGCGGCGGCAAGGTGACGCTGAGGACTAGCGAGGACTGGACGCAGTTCGACAGGTGGACCAGGAGCGGCGCCCTCACCGACCAGCAGCGGTCGCTTCTCCGGAACCTGACATCCGACGCGAGTGCCGGCTACGACGACGGCACCATGTGGCGAACGCCGCCCGGCACCGTTGCCGTCGAACGACACCGGGCCGCATGACGTCGAGGGGCACTCGCACCGGCGAAGGGACTGGTCGGACATGACCGCAGGACACGGACGGGGTCACGGACGCGGGCGAGGGTCCGTCCGGTGGGCCGCCTGCTGCCTGCTGCTCGCGGTGGCCGCGTGCGGCAGCCACTCGGGACCGCCGAGCCCCCCGAAGGCCGGGCAAGCAGCGGCATTCGGCGACTTCACCGGCGGTGCCCCGGCACAGCGGGCGCTGCGCGAGGGCGTCGGCGGGCCCGCGGGCTTCGCGACCGGACCCGACGGTTCCGGCTATCTGCTGGAACACCCCACGCTGGCGCGGCTGACCCCGGCGGGGAAGGTCTCGGAGATCGCCTCCGCCGCGACCGATTTCGGGGGAGCCGAGCCGACCGGCCTCACCGTGGGTCCGGACGGATCGGTGTACTGGGGGCACGACGGCGAGATCAAACGCTACGACGACCGGCGCGGAACAGTGGTCGTGGCGGGACGCAGCAGCACCGAGCGCGCCGACGACGCGGCCGCCGACGCCGTCGAGACCGCCGCGACGGCACGACTGACCCAGGAGGCGGGGCCGGTCGGGGTGACGCGCTCGGGCGCGGTGGTGATCGCGGACGGACGCGCGCTGTGGTCGCTGTCCTCGGGCCGGCTCACCCGCCTCTTCCAGCGTCCGGCCGGCGCCCACGGTGGGCGGGCGGCGATCTCGGCCGAGGGGGCGGCGGTGGCGCCGGACGGGTCGGCGTATCTGCTGCCGGCCCGCGGAGACAAGGCGTTCGACCTGGCGCACGTCGAGGTGGTGTCCCCGTCGGGGAAGGCGTCGGCGCTGGGCCTTCCGCCGACGCTTCCGGGCGTGGACGGGCCGCTGGCCACGCTGGCCCCTTCGTGGATGGCTTCCGACGGCGCGGGAGGGGTCTACGTGCACGCGCTGCGGGTGGACCCCGGCTCGCCCGTCGGCGACTACGTCCTGCACCTGAGCGGCGGGAAGGCCGAACTGGTCGCCTCCGGCACGACCGAGGAGGACTCCAGCACGACGGGGTGCAAAGCCACCGACCCGGTGGACGCCACCCGTTTCCCCTGCCCGCTGCCTGCGGCGATCGGCTACCGCAACGGCACCCTCACCCTGGCGGGCGAGCGTGAATACGCCGTGAAGATCGCCGTGGGCGGGAGCTGATCACGGGTCGCCGGCCTCCTGGCCGTACGACACCGGTGGTGGAGAGGGGAGTCGTACGGGCCGCGGACCACATGACGGTGCTGGGCCCGCGCCTTGACGACGAGGACTGAGTGGCCGCACTGCGCGGATGCACCAGGTCAGGCCGTACGGCGAGGGCGGCAAGGGTCATCCCCGCGGGCGCGGGGAGCGGCAGCCGCCGGACCCGGGCGCTCATGCCGCCACGGGTTCATCCCCGCGGGCGCGGGGAGCAGCCGGCCTCGACGGGCCGCGGGCGACGTACCCGGGTTCATCCCCGCGGGCGCGGGGAGCAGGCACAGACCATCAGCGACCACGTCACCGCCGAGGGTTCATCCCCGCGGGCGCGGGGAGCAGCTTCTCATGCAGTGCCACCCGGCCCCGCGCTGGGGTTCATCCCCGCGGGCGCGGGGAGCAGTTCGAAACCCGGCTCTTGAGAGCGGGGCGAGCGGGTTCATCCCCGCGGGCGCGGGGAGCAGCTCGTCCTCATCCGGGACGCCGCCGACAAGACGGGTTCATCCCCGCGGGCGCGGGGAGCAGGGGGGATGGACACAGCGCGCGCTGGACGTGGCGGGTTCATCCCCGCGGGCGCGGGGAGCAGTCTGACTGGCCTGCGGGGTTTCCACTTGGGCAGCCCATTTCAAACCAACTTCCGAGGTTGCGACAAAAGACACAAAGCACCTCGCGCGTTACCTCCCCGACGAACAGAGTAGCCACCCCCGAGGTATGCCGAATCAGCCCGCGCGGGGATGTCGACCGCTCGAAGTCGGCCGGTGGCGTCGGAGCCCGCTGACGCCGCCTCGTACGCGGCTCCACTGCAGCCAGGGAGACGGCGGGCGGTATTACGGGCCACACGTCATGCATGCCGAGCGGCGAACGAAACTCAGGTACCCAACGGCGGCAGCAGGTCGAGCGCCTCCTCCCAGCGGAGGCGGTCCGCGCCGCCGGCCGACTTCGGCGGATGCGGCTCGTAAGTGCTGATCCGTACGTCCGTCGCCCGCAACCGCGGCGCGGCAGGGATGAGCGTGCCCACGTCCGGGGCCACGCCCGCCGCGCACACCACGACGTACAGGAACGGGCTCTGCGGCGAGACGCTTACGCGGGCGCTCCAACCGACGGGCGAAGTGATGCAGTTCCGGCAGCGTACGACGGCGGACACGCGCCGCCATGTCGGCCACCAACTCCAGCGCAGCTGAGCGGGTGCGAGTCGGCCGGGCGGCGGCGCTCGTCGCACCGCGGCCGGGGCCGGCTCCCTCTGGGGGAGCCGGCCCCGGCCGCGGTTTCCTCGGCGGAAAGTGTGGTGCCTGGCCCTTGCCGATGCGTGGCACCGCTGTCCTGCGGTCAGTGCTCGCGGTGGAAGACGTCCTTCACGGCGTCCTTGATCTTTTCCACGCCCTCACGTACATCGCCCTTGGCCTGGTCACCGCGGCCCTCGGCTTCCAGGCTCTCGTTGCCGACCGCCCTGCCGACCGTCTCCTTGACCTCGCCCTTGGCCTGGTCGGTCTTGGCTTCGAATTTATCGCTGGCGTCCATGGAAGACTCCTCGAGTTTCTGTGTATTCCCCGACGGCCGACTGTGCGGAAAGACAACCGGATTCCGCGGAAAGAACTGGTGATCCCTGCGCCAGAGGTTTTCCGGCGGAGGCGGGGACACCGCTCGCTTACCGGAAAACTCCCGGCAGGAGACTCCTGTCCCGAAATTTCCCCGTCATCCCTCCTCGGCCGGACGAGCTTCGGAACGACACCCCGGCGGGAACCACCCGTGATCGGACGGCGCCCAGCCCGCAGTGCGATTCGCTGCTTCGCCTACCAGCGGTACCAGCGATTCCTGCCTCCGCCGGAGTGCGTGCCTCGCATGACGAAGCCGAGCGCCCACACGATGAGGACGATCACCGCGACCCACCACAGAAGATGCAAAGCGAAACCCCCACCGAAGAGGAGAAGCGCCAGCAGAAGGACAATGAGCAACGGTCCCATGATTATCTACCTCCAAGAATCCGGCTTCCCCGCTTTGAACATGCCATGCATTACCCCGCACAATTCGGCTGCGGAAAGGGTTGCTGTTCGGTCCCTGCCGCCCGGCCCGCCGTCCTCCGCGGCCGACAGGCCCTGGCCGCCGCGCCGCATCCGCGCCAGGCAGCCGGTCGGCGCTCAGTCCGCGGAGGAGTCGTCGCCGTGGCTGCGGACGGTCTCCTTCAGCTTGGCGACGGCGAACCCCCAGCCCTGCTGGACGGTGGGCTTGGCGGGGACGGCGATCTCGTCGGGGTTGGTGAGGACGTCGAGGAGGACGGGGCCCGGGGTGGCCAGGGCGGTGCGGACGGCTTCGTCGAGGTCGGCGGGGTCGGTGACGCGGATACCGGTGAGGCCGAGGGACGTCGCGACGGCGGCGAAGTCGGGGTTGTCCAGCACGGTGCCGAACTCCGGAAGGCCCGACTGCTCCTGCTCCAGCTTGACCATGCCCAGCCGGCGGTTGTCGAAGACGACCAGCGTGACCGGCAGGTCGTACGTCTTGAGAGTCATCAGGTCGCCCAGCAGCATGCTCAGGCCACCGTCGCCGCAGAACGCCACGACCTGGCGGTCGCGGTCCAGCAGCTGTGCGCCCAGCGCGTGCGGCATGGCGTTGGCCATGGAGCCGAGGTTGTAGGAGCCGAGCAGCCGGCGGGTGCCGCGCATCTCGACGAAGCGGGAGAGCCAGACGGTCGCCATGCCCGTGTCGGAGGTGAAGACCGCGTCGTCGGCGGCGTGCCGGTCGACCGCGGCGGCCAGGGCCTCGGGGCGGATGGCGTGCTCGCGGTTGTCCAGCGCCGAGCGGACCCGGCCGATCAGGCCCTTGTCGTGGTCGGGGGCGGTCAGCCGGGCCTGCCCCGCGCGCCAGGACTCGTAGTGCTCCACCGCCTTCTCCAGGTGCCCGCGGTCGCGGGCGTCGCCGCCGCCGGGCGACGTCCCGGACAGCTCGGCCAGCAGGTCCCTGACGGTCACGCCGACATCGCCGACCAGACCGATCTCGACCGGAACCCGGCGGCCGATGTGGGTCGCTTCCGTGTCGACCTGGACCACGGTCGCGCCCTCGGGGTACCAGTCGCGGTAGGGGAAGTCCGTGCCGAGCAGCAGCAGGGTGTCGGCCTCCTGGAGACTGGAGGCGGCGGCGGGGTTGCCGATCAGGCCGGTCTGGCCGACCTGGAAGGGGTTGTCGCCCTCGAAGCCCTCCTTGGCCTTCAGCGTGAGGACCATGGGCGCCGCCAGCCGCTCGGCGAGGGCCAGCACCTGGTCGCGGGCCTCCCGGGCGCCTCGGCCGACGAGCAGGGTGACACGCTCGGACCGGTCGAGCAGGGCGGCCGCGGCGCGGACCGCGTCGCCGTCCGGCCGGGTCGTGGGCATGGTGAGCGAGAACCGGGGCTGCCGGTCCGCGTCGAGCTCCTTCTCCCCGATGTCGCCGGGGACGGAGAGCACGGCGACCCCCCTGCGCCCGATCGCGGTGCGGACCGCGGTCTCCAGCAGCAGCGGCATCTGCTCCGGGGAGGTCACCGTGGCGCGGAAGACCGCGACGTCGCTGAACAAGGCGTCGTTGTCGACCTCCTGGAAGTAGTCGCTGCCCAGCTCCGGCAGCGGCACCTGGCCCGCTATCGCCAGCACCGGAGTGCGGCTCTTGGCCGCGTCGTAGAGGCCGTTGAGCAGATGCACCGAGCCCGGCCCGACCGTCCCCATGCAGACCCCGAGTCCCCCGGTGAGCTGGGACTGCGCGCTCGCGGCGAACGCCGCCACCTCCTCGTGCCGGCAGCCCACCCACTCCACGCCGTCGGAGGTGCGGATGGCGTCGGTCAACGGGTTCAGGGCATCGCCGACCACCCCGAAGACCTGGCCCACGCCGAGTTCGGCCAGGGCGTCCACGATGACGCGGGCAACGGTACGGGCCACGGTTCCTCCAGTTCAGCGGTTTCAGCGATCTCAGACGGTGAAGCGGTCGGGATCTGCGGCGGCCCAGTCGGCCGCCCACGAAGCGGGCGGCTCGGCCCGCAACTGCCCGGGCGACAGCCACTCGTACAGTTCGTCGTAGGAGCGGACCGTGTACGGGTCGATCCGCCGCCGCAGCATGTGCGGGCGCAACTGGGCCGGGTCGGTGACGCCCATGGACGCCATGATCTGGAGCGCGCCGGCGACGGTCGCCTCCTGCAGCCGCCGCACCCGGGCGGACTTGTCGCCGACGTCGAGCGCCCTGGCGCGCCGGGGATCCTGGGTGGTGACGCCCGTCGGGCAGGTGTTGGTGTGGCAACGCTGCGCCTGGATGCAGCCGACGGCGAACATCATGGCGCGCGCGGCGTTTCCGTAGTCCGCGCCCTGGACCATGCGCTTGACGAGGTCGCTGCCGGTGGCGATCTTGCCGCTCGCGCCGATCCGGACCCGATCGCGCAGGCCCACGCCGACCAGGGCGTTGTGCACGGTGACCAGGCCCTCGGTGAGCGGGGTGCCGACGTGGTCGGCGAACTCCAGCGGCGCCGCGCCGGTGCCTCCCTCGGCGCCGTCGACGATGATGAAGTCCGGCGTGGTGCCCTCCTCGACCATCGCCTTGCAGACCGCCAGGAACTGGCTGCGCGAGCCGACGCACAGCTTGAAGCCGGCGGGCTTCCCGCCTGACAGCTCCCGCATCCGGGCGACGAACCGGATCAGCTCGCGGGGCGTGCCGAACACCCGGTGGTACGGCGGCGAGACGACGGTCCTCCCCTGCGGGACGTCCCGCACGCGGGCGATCTCCGCGTTCACCTTCGCACCCGGCAGGACCCCGCCGATACCGGGCTTGGCGCCCTGCGACAGCTTCAGCGAGACGCATTTGACGCTGTCGTGCGCGGCCTTGTCCGCGAACTCCGCGGGGTCGAAGTCCCCGTCGCCGGTGCGGCAGCCGAAGTAGCCGGTACCGATCTCCCAGACGAGGTCGCCGCCGTGCCGCAGGTGGTACTCCGACAGACCGCCCTCTCCGGTGTCGTGCGCGAAGCCGCCACCGGCAGCGCCCTTGTTCAGGGCCAGGATCGCCTGCGCGGACAGCGAGCCGAAGCTCATGGCGGACACGTTGAGCAGCGCCATCTCGTACGGCTTGGTGCAGTCCGCGCCGCCGATCCGCACGCGTGGCGCCTCCTCCGGCACCGGCCGCGGGGCCATCGACGGTACGAGGAACTCGTGGCCCGGGCGGTAGACGTCGCGCTCGGTGCCGTAGGGCTCCTCGGCGTCGGTGCCCTTGGCACGCTCGTAGACGATGCTCCGGGTGTCGCGGTCGAACGGCCGGCCGTCGAAGTTGCGCTCGACGAAGTACTGCTGCAACTCCGGGCGGATGCTCTCCAGCAGGAAGCGGGCGTGGCCGATCACCGGGTAGTTGCGCAGCACCGAGTGGCGCCGCTGCAGCAGGTCGTACGCGCCCAGCAGCCCGAGGAGGGCGACAGGCACCGCGGCCGCCCACCACCAGGGCGAGGTGCCGAGGGCTGCGAGGACTGCCGCGGCAGCCAGCAGAAGGGTCGCGACCACCGCACCGAATCTCATCACCTCAGGCGCATAGCCGGAGAACGCGCCTCCAATCCGCACGGCGGGAAATCGGGTGGTCCGGACCCGCGAGGTCGGATAGAACCTTGGCTCTGTGACAGCTTTCGGATTCGAGGTCGTCCATCTGGCTCGGCATGGACAGACCGAGTGGAACCTGCAGGGGCGGCGGCAGGGGCGGCTGGATTCGCCGCTGACCGCGCAGGGGGTGCGCCAGGTGCGCCGCAACGCGGAGTTGCTGCGGCATGAGCCGGTCGACGCGCTTTTCGCCAGCCCGCTGGGGCGGGCCGGCGCGTCGGCGCGGGTGTTCGCGACTGCGCTGGGCCTGCCGGTGCGGGTGCTTGACGATCTCAGCGAGGTCGATCACGGCGCATGGTCCGGCCTCACCGCCGCTGAGGTCGAGGCCAGGTGGCCGGGGGAGATTTCGGCCCGGGCAGGCGACACGTACTCCTACCGCTTTCCTGGCGGGGAGAGCTATGCCGACGCGGACGCGCGAGCAGGCCGGGTGCTGGCCGGGATCGCCCGGGAGGGGGTCCGCAGGCCGCTGCTGGTTTCGCACGAGATGGTCGGCCGGATGCTGCTGAAGAACCTGGCCGGGTTGGGCTGCGACGAGGCGCTGAAGCTCGACCATCCTTCCGATGTGGTCTACCGGGTGGGGGCGTCCGGGCGGATCGACCGGCTGACGCCCTCCGACCTGGCGGGCGGGTCCTCGTAGCCGGTCATCAGCCCTGCCGAGCCGCGTGCCGCAGGCGGGAATCGGACGGTCCGGGGCGGGACGCGAGCGCGGCAGGTTCGTCACGGCCGCGGCACCGCTCCGTCACAGCCGGGGCCGCGGCGCGGGGGCGTCCGTAGCGTGGGGGTATGGCCACAACCGTGCGGCTCAGCCCGCTGATCGAGGAGCACTCCCGCGCGCTCGGGGTGGACCTGGCCTTTTTCGTCGTCCTGTACGGGGCGGTGGTCTTCGGCATACGCGCGCAGCCGCGCGGGCTGGGTGCGTTCGGGGTCATCGCGGTGGTGGTGGTCTTCCACTGGCTCCAGATGCGCTTCCTGGTGCGGCTGCGGTTCGACGGCGAGGGGATCACCGTGCTGCGGGTGCCGTGGCGCAGGCGGGTGGCGTGGTCCCAGGTCGCCGGCCTGGTCTACACCGAGCGCGGCTCCGGCATGCCGAACTCCGGCCCCGTCTACCAGCTGCGGCTGGTGCTGCGCGGGCAGGAGCCGCCGCTGGGGCGGTTCCTGACGAAGGTGCAGCGGCAGGATCTCGCCCGTGGCCCGCTGCTGATGGCGCTGCCGTCCCTGGGCGACGACGGCGGGCGCAGGAGCGACCACCGGCGCCGGCAGGTCCTCCAGGAGCTGGCGGCGCACGGCTTCCCCGCTCCCGAGCCGCGTCCGTGGGAGTTCCGTACCCCGCTGTTCAGCGCGCGGGCGCTGACCGCCGCCGTCGCCATGGACGTACGCGGGGCGCGGGCGGTCGCCGTACGCCACGGGGCGGACGTACCGGCGGAGCAGCGGCCGCTGCTGGACCGTACGCTGCCGGAGCTCGCCGCGGCGCACGGCGGTGCGGACACGGCCCTGCGGGAGCCGGACTTCACGAGCTTCTTCTTCGAGGGCGCGGGCAAGGCGGAGCGGGCGGCCGCCTTCCTGGACGCCGCGCGGGCCGCGGTCCCCGCGGGCTGGCAGGTCTCGGAAGGCACGCTGCCGGCGGCGCGGGAGCGGCCCGCGGGTGCTGGTGCCGGGCCCGGGAGCGGCCGGTAGACCACCGCGCCCGCGCGGCCGAAGGTCCCGTGCGCGGCCCGGCTCGTACCCCGTCGACGGATCCGGTGTCGCCGTCCGCTCCTCGGAAAGGCCCCGGGTATTGCGCCGGTGGCCTTTCTCATCCCCTACTACACTCCCCCGCCATGGGCACGGAACTCACCCACGAAGGCAGCATCTTCCTCAATTTCCGCCACTACGCCTTCCCGGCCCCGATGGGCCACGGATTCCGCTGGGTCGACGCCAAGTACCTCCGCCCGCCCGCCGGCCCCGCGTCGGACCGGGAGCTGCTCGCCGCCGTCGTCGCCCACGAGCAGTACCGCGACGACTACGCGGGAGGCGGCGTCGACCCCGAGGGCACCCGCCACGGCCCCTACCGGCTCGCCTCGGTCACCCCCGACGCCTACGAACCCCTCACCGGGGAACGCGGCGCACAGATCCTCCGCGCCTGGCTCGGCCCGGGAATCCCCGCCGAACTCAGCGCCGACCTGCACCGCGACGTCTTCGCCCCGCTCACCGCGGCCGACTCCGTCCACCACCTGCGCGCACTCGGCAACGAGCACTTCCACGACTGGGGCGGCGTCCACGGCGAATTCCACGAATTCGTCCTCGTCGACCGCGCGGCCGCCCGCGTCACCCTCCTCGTCGCCGCCGACGACTGAGCCGGCGCGGCGGCTACCGGGACTTGAACTCGACCTTCCCGTTGCCCATGCGGAAGGTCCCGTCGGAATACAGGGTGGGACGGGCCTCGACGTGGTTGCCGCTGTACTTCTCGACGTGGCGGATCGTGGCACCGCCGGGGACGGTGAAGTCGATCAGGGCGATGGCGACCCAGTAGGAGAGGTGGCGGTTGCTGAACAGCGGTACGGTCACGGTGGAGCCGCGCCCGTCGGTGACGACCGCGCGCGCTCCGTAGGACTTGAACGAGCCGGGGCCGTTCTCCACCGCGCTGTAGGCGCACAGCAGGACGTAGCCCTGGAGGTCGGGGCGGCTGATGGTGACGGTCTCGCGGCCGGGAACCTTCGAGTCGCCGTCCAGGGCGATGTACGGAGCGGCGGTGAGCGAGCCGAGCCGGCGGTAGTAGACGGCCTCCTTCGACTTGCTCGGGCGCTTGCCCTGCGGTGTGACATGGCTTGCCGGGACGTACAGGGCGTACAGGTCGAGGTCGGCGCCGTCCTTCCTACGGGCCGCGCTGCCGCCGTCCCACTCCAGAGCGGCCGTCACCACGAGGTCGGTGTCGTCCTTGCGCAGGTCGATCGTCGCGTGGCCGGACTTCGCGAGGGAGATCTTGCCGAGCGGCACGGACGGCCGCCCACCGGCCGCCGGAGGTGGCTCCGGCACGGACGGCCGCCCACCGGCCGCCGGAGGTGGCTCCGGGGCGGTGGACGGGCCCGGGTCGTCCACGACGATGCCGAAGTCCGCGGCCAGACCGGCAAGTCCGGTGTCCCAGCCCTGCCCCACCGCCCTCGCCTTCCAGTCGCCCGAGCGCCGGTACAGCTCGATCAGGACCGCGACGGTCTCCCGGCGGACGAGCGGCGGCGGGGTGAAGCCCACCCGCGCCGGACCGCACTCGACCAGTGCGCGCGGGGTGCTGTGCGCGTCGAAGCCGGTCGTCGGCAGCTCGGGATCGATGCTGGCGACGATCGCGACGGTGTGGACGGACGCGGGGACGGCGGCCAGGTCGACGGCGACGGTCTGCTTGTCGAGCACGACACCGTCCTGCGCGGGGTGGTTGTAGAAGACGAGGTCGTCGTCGCTTCGCACCTTGCCGTCCTGGCCGAGCAGCACGGCGGAGACGTCGATGCCCGTGGTGGGTGAGGTGAGGGTGACCCGGCAGGCCGCCGCGGGCAGGGCCGTGTTGCCGCCTTTGGGAAGGTTGGTGATCATGAGCGCTTCTCCTGCGTTGTGTCCGTGGCTGTGTGGCGGTCGCCGTCGAAGACCACCGACCAGGGCCGCGGCCCCCCGGCCCCGTCCGGTGCCGCCCGGCGGGGCGGGCCGGCCGCCCCGCTGCCGGTGAGGGCGCGCGCGGCGGTGCGGGCGAAGGCGGGCGCGGCGGGGTGCCCCGAGCGGCGCGGCCAGACCGCGGACGTCCGCAGCCGCAGCGGGCGGCCGGTCAGCGGCCGCCACGCGGTGCGGGGCTCCTTGGCCGCGGTGCGGCCGTCGTCGAAGGCGACCCCGTGCCCCGAGGCGACCATCCCGAGGACGAACTCGGGGGTCCCCGCGTGCCGGACCGCCGCCGGGGTGAATCCGGCGGCGCGGCAGGCGGCGAGGATCTCGTCGTACCAGCCGGGGGCCGCCGCGCGCGGGAAGATGACGAGGTCGTGGCCGGACAGCTCGGCGAGGCCGACCTCCGGGCGCCGGGCGGGCGCCGAGGCGCGGTGCAGGACGACCCCCCAGTCGGTCTCGGCCGCCGGGCCCGCGACCAGGTCGTCCGCGGCCGTCAGCGGGTGGTGGAGCAGGCCCACGTCCAGCTCGCCGGACCGCAGCAGCCGCAACTGCTCCGCCCCCGCCTGCTCCTGGGGCTCGACGAGCACGCCGGGCAGCTCCCGGGCGCAGGCGGTGAGGAGGGCGTGCAGCGCGGCCGCCGACGTCTGCGGCGGTACGCCCACGCGCAGGGTGTCCGGCTCCTTCGCGCCGGCCATCGCCGTCCGCAGGTGCTGCTCGGCCGCGAGCAGCGTGCGGGACTCCGCCAGCAGCAGTTCGCCCGCGGGCGTGAGGCGTACGTGGCGGCGTGAGCGGTCGAAGAGCTCCGCGCCCAGGTGCGCCTCCAGCCGGCGGATGGACTGGCTGAGCGGCGGCTGGGCCATGCCGATGAGGTCGGCGGCGCGGCTGAAGTGCAGTTCCTCGGCGACGACGACGAAAAGGCGCAGGTGGCGGAGGAGGTCCACCCTGCGAGCTTATGTGATCATCCGAGGGGAATGGTGAACGGATCCGGGGGTGCGGGGAATGGACACGGGCGGGGAGGGCGCCGACGCCCGGGGGACAGGCGGGGCACGGGAGACGGTCCAGGAGCGCGTCGTCCGCGTGCTCGCCGGGGCCGGGGCGAGCGTCCGGCTGCACGCCGTCGACGTGCGCGGCGGCCGGGAGATCGCGGTGGCCGCCGACGAGCAGGTCGTCCTGGCCTCGGTGGCCAAGATCCTGCTGGTGCTCGAATTCGCCCGGCAGGCCTGCGCCGGGCAGATCGACCCGCGGGAGCGCATCGTGCTCACCGCGGCCGACCGGCTCGGCGGCTGGGGCGTCGCCGGGTGCGCGGACGACGTCACGATGTCGCTGCGGGACCTCGCGTACTTCGCGATGTCGGTGAGCGACAACACCGCGGCCGACGCGCTGCTGCGCCGCGTCGGCCTGGACACCGTACGGCTGCTCGCCGCCGAACTCGGCCTGGACCGCACCCGCGTGCTGGGCGGCCCGCGCGAGCACCTGGAGTCGATGTTCGAGGACGCGGGCGCCGGGGACGCGGCGGAGTTCGCCGAGCTGTACCCGGGCCTGGAGCCGCGCCGGGTCCGCGGCTTCGCGGCGCTGGACCCGGCGCGTACGACCTCCGGCACGGCCCGCGACGTCACCACCTTGCTGCGGCTGATCTGGCAGGACCGGGCGGGACCCGCGGCCGCGTGCGCGTGGGTGCGGGAGCTGATGTCCCGCCAGGCCTTCCGGCACCGCCTCGCGTCCGGTTTCCCGGACGGCGTACGGGTCGCGGCGAAGACCGGGACGCTGCCGGGGCACCACATCGAGGCCGGCGTCGTGCACTACCCGGACGGCGGGCGCTACGCCGTCGCGGTCTTCGCCGAGACGGCGGGGCTCGACCCCGTCCTGGGGGCGGTCGACCGCGCGATCGGCGTCGCGGCGCGGGTCGCGGTGGAGGGTCTCAGGGCCGCGGCAGCCGCCTGACCAGGCACGATACCGTCCCGGATATCACCGCGGAAGGTGATCGGTCTTGGACACGGCGCGGCGCCCGGTGCTGTGCTCCTCCCATGAGCGCGACGAGAATTCCAGGATTCCCCCGGCGGCGGCTGCTCAAGGGAGCCGCCGCGGGAGCGGTGGCGGCGGGTGCGGGGACGGTCGCGGCGGGCGCCCCCGCGTCGGCCGCCGGGCCCGGAAAAGCCACCGCGAACACCACCGCGGACGCCACCGCGGACGGTGTCACCTTCCGCTGGTTCGGCACGAGCGGCTGGCGTATCGACGCCGGCGCACGCACCCTGCTGGTCGACCCGTACCTGACCCGCTTCCCCACGGGGCTGTTCACCAAGCCGTTCGACGCGGCCACACCGCTGACCACGAACGAGGCGCTGGTCACCGAGCACATCGGGCGTCCGGAGCTGGTCCTGGTCACCCACAGCCACTGGGACCACTTCAACGACGTCCCCTTCGTCGCGGCCACGACGGCCGCGCAGATCGTCGGCACGGAGAC
Source organism: Streptomyces sp. NPDC021020 (assembly GCF_044333285.1). Taxonomy (NCBI): domain Bacteria; kingdom Bacillati; phylum Actinomycetota; class Actinomycetes; order Kitasatosporales; family Streptomycetaceae; genus Streptomyces; species Streptomyces sp. NPDC021020. The sequence goes on along the minus strand of NZ_JBIRQQ010000012.1, from coordinate 184,571 downwards.
GACGTACCACCTGCTCAGGGCGTACGGCGTCGACCCGGCCCGGATCGTCGTCGTCAAGGGCGGCGAGGTGCTCGACTTCGGCGGCTACGCGGTGCGGGTCGTCTCCGCCCGCCACAGCAGGAACGCCGCCCACGGCTACTTCGCCCCCGGCACCCTGCACGGCGCCGCGGTCCCGCCGCGCCCCGCGACGATCGCGGACCTCCCGGAGGGTGACACCCTCGCCTTCCACGTGGGCTTCGACGGCGGCCCCTCCGCGTTCCTCATGGGCGCCAGCGACTTCAGCGAGCGCGACACGGCCGGGCTGCGCCCCGACGTGGCGATGATCGCCCCGCCGACCAGCACCTCGACCCGCGACTACGTCCCGCGGCTGCTCACGGCGCTGGGGAGCCCGCGCGTCGTCGTCCCCGTCCACTGGGACAACTTCGAGACTCCCCTGTCCGAGCCCCCGCGGCGCGATCCGGCGGTCGACTGGAGCGCCTTCCTCGGCCAGGTGCACGCGACCGCCCCCCGCTCCGGCGTGGTGGTGCCCGAGTACCTGACGCCGTACAGCTTCGGCTGACGGCTACCGCGGCGGCCGGAGGTCACCAGGTGGGGACGAAGCCGCCGTCGATCGTGAGGTCGCTTCCGTTGACGTTGCGCGCCTGGTCGCCGAGGAGATAAAGGACGAGGGCCGCGACCTCCGCCGGGTGGGTGAAGCGGCCGGTGGGGATGCCCGCGGCGGCCTCGGCGACGATGTCGTCGGGCGAGTGGCCGGAGCCCTGCGAGACGGTGGCCGCGACACCGCTCTTCCCCAGCCACAGGTCGGTCTCCACCGGTCCCGGGCTCACCGTGTTGACCCGGACGCCGCGCGGGCCGACCTCCTTGGAGAGCGCCTTGCAGAAGGCGGCGAGCGCGGCCTTGCCCGCGCTGTAGTCGATGACCAGCGGGTCGGGGAGCCGCGCGTTGACGGACGCCACGGTGACGACGGCGCCGTCCCCGGCCCGCAGCATCGCGGGCAGCACCGCGCGGGTGACGCGTACGGCGCTCAGCAGGTTGAGGTCGAGCGAGTGCTGCCACTCCTCGTCCGTCACGGACAGGAAGCCCCCGGTGCGGACCGGCGCCACCCCCACGTTGTTGACCAGCGCGTACACCTCGTCGCCCGCCGCCTCGACGAGCCGTACGGCGTCCTGCGGCCTGCCGAGGTCGGCCTCCACCCAGGTCACCCCGCCCGCGTCGACCAGCGCGTCCAGTTCGGGCGTACGGGTGCGCGACCCGGCGACCACCCGTGCGCCGGCCCCCGCCAGGGCGGTGGCGACGGCCAGCCCGATGCCCTTGCTCGCCCCGGTCACGAGGGCGGTCCTGCCGTGCAGCGTCCCACGCGGTGCGTCCATAGTCCGACAGCTTTCCCGCGCCGCCGAGGCCCCGCAACAGGACGCCGCCGCGCCGGCCGGCGGTCGCGCCCGCCCCCGCGGGCGCGGGCGGCAGCGCGTCGCACCCGGCGCGATTCGGCGGACGCGACCCTGTTCATCCCCAACAGCGCCTGGATAAAATGCCGTTCATGACATTAAGGACATTCATCACCTCCCGGTTCGGCGCACTGGCCCTGGCAGGAGCCCTCGGTCTCGGCGCCTTCACCTACGTCGGGGCGTCACACGCCGAGGCGAACGCGAAGACCGTGGCCTTCGAGTGCAACGCCGACAGCTGCAACCCCACGAGCTGCAACTGGATGTGGGGCTCGTACCCCGGCACCGGCTCCGGCTGCTGACCCCCCCCCCACGGCGGGAGCGTCACCCCCCGAGCCGCGGGGCCCGCGGGAGCGCCGCGGGCGCAGCCTCGGGGGGTGGGGCGCGGAAGGCCTCGATCACGTAGGCGGCGAAGCGGCGGGAGGCCGCGAGGCGGACGGCGGCCGGTGCGTCCTGGGCGCCGCGGTGCGCCATGAGCATCAGGATCAGGTCGTCGAGGACGAAGTCGGGCCGGAGCGAGCCCGTTTGCTGTGCGCGGCGGGTCAACTCGCCGACGGCGCGCAGGGTTCGCTCCCGGTCCGCGGCGAAGTCCATGGCCTCGGGGTAGGCCGCCATGAAGGCGTCGGCGAATCCGCGGTTGCGGGCGTGGAGTTCGCAGATCCGCACGATCACGCTGCGGAATCCGCGCCACGGGTCCGGATCGGCGAGGGCGTCGTGGACGACGGCCTGGCAGACCCGCCGCTGGTCGGCGAAGGCCTCCAGGATCAGCTCCCGCTTGGTCGGGAAGTGCCGGTAGAGCGTGGCGGGGCCGACCTCCGCGTGCCGGGCGACCTCCCGCACGGGCGCGCCCAGCCCCGCTTCGGCGAACACCGTACGTGCGGCGGCCAGGATGCGGGCGCGGTTGTCCCGGGCGTCCGAGCGCGGCATGTGGGACACATGGGCTGTCATGCCCTCTCACTTTAGCCAGCCGGACGCACCCGCCCGTTACGTTCCGACAGCGGTCCGGCAGCGGCACGACAGCGGTACGTCAGCGCGCGCTTCGGGGCCGGCACCGCAGCTCATCCGTCCGAGCAAGGAGCGCAGGCACCAGTGAGAGCCGTCGTCGTCGGTACGTTCGGGGACCCCGCGGGCATGGAGGTGGTCGACCTCCCCGTGCCCGTGCCCGGTCCGGGGCAGGTGCGGATCGCCACGGAGGCGATCGGGGTGGGAGGTGTGGACGCCGTCATCCGCCGGGGCACGCTCGCCGGCTACGGCTTCCGGGCGGGCCACCTCCTGGGCAGCGAGGTCGCGGGGAGCGTCACCGCGGTGGGAGAGGGCGTCGACGCCTCGTGGACGGGACGGCGGGTGTGGGCGTTCACCGGCCTGTCGGGCGGGTACGCCGAGCACGCCGTCGCCTCCGTCGAGGACATCCTCCCGCTGCCCGCCGGGCTGACCGCTGCCGACGCAGTCACGCTGGGCAGTTGCGGCGTGGTCGCCCACTTCGCCCTGTGCCGTGCGCCTTTCGCGCCCGGCGAGCGGGTGCTCGTACGCGGAGCGGCGGGCGGGATCGGCGTCCTGGCCGTCCAGCTCGCGGCCCGGGGCGGCGCCGCGGCGGTGGCGGTCACCGCCTCGTCGGCGGAGCGCGGCGCCCGGCTGCGGGAGTTGGGCGCCACCCATGTCCTGGACCGCTCGGGCGAGGGCGGTCCGGACGCACCGGCGGGCTACGACGTGGTGATCGACGTCGTGGGCGGTTCCGGGCTGCCCCTCTTCCTGGACCGGCTGGACCCGGGCGGGCGGTTCGTCTGTGTCGGCGTGGTCGGCGGCCCGCCGCCCGCGGACTTCGGCACCCGGCTGATGGGCGCCTTCCGCAAGTCGCTGTCCTTCGCGACCTTCAGCTCCGACAGCGTCCCGGCCGCCGACCGGCGGGCCGTACGCTCCGCCCACTTCGCCGACGCCGTACGCGGGGCGCTGCTCCCCGTCGTCCACGGCGTGCTCCCGCTGGACCGGGCAGCGGCGGCGCACCGCGCGATGGACGCGGGCACGGTGTTCGGCAGGCTCGTCCTGACGCCGTGACCGCGTGGCCCCGGGACCCCGGCCGTGGAGGAACGCGGGCCCGACACGCCCATCTTGAGGGGTCTTGGGGTCCATTCGCTGTAAAGGGTGGATCATGGCGTTTGGTTCCCCCCTTCTTCGCGCGCTCGGAGACTTCATGCGCTCTGACATCAGCCCAGCACCGGCCACGGTCGTGCCGGTCCCCCGACCCGATCCGAGGTCTCCCGCCCAAGGGCAGGTGGAGGAAAGGACATTGGTCTTCGAGGGGTTTGCGTACCACTGCCGGATCGTGCGCCAGGGCGGCTCTTCGACGGATCCGCTGGTGCTGCTGGGCGGCTCGTCGCAGAACCGCTACGCGTGGCTGCGGCACGAGCGGCTGCTGGCCGAGTCCAGTACGATCATCACGGTGGATTTGCCCGGTTACGGTGACGCCGATCCGCTGCCCGCCAGCTACGGTCTGGACTTCCTGTCCGCCTGCGTGCACCACCTGATGCAGGAGTTGTCCGTACAGCAGGCCAATGTCATCGGCAGCTGCTTCGGCGGCGCCATCGCCCTGCGCCACGTGCAGCAGTATCCGGACCGCGTGACGAAGCTGGGTCTGGTCGGGATGACACTGGTCATCCCCGAGGACTACTCCGCCGCGGTGCCGCGGTGGGAGGACATGCTCGCGCGCGGTGACCGCGCGGGGATCGCCACCGAACTCGTCGAGCGCTTCATGTCACCCCCCGGGACGGGCCTGGTCCACAAGCACCAGGCGGTCTCGCGTCTGCTCTACGGCCAGTTCATGGCGCAGTCCGACGACGACATCGGCAAGTCGGTGGAGCACAATTCCCGGCTGATGCGCCACGACTGGTATCGGGACGAGCCGGTGCCCGCGGTGCCGATCCTGGTGTGCACCGGCGAGTACGACACCCTCTGCACACCCGCCATGGGCCGCGGTGTCGCCGCCGCGCTTCCGGGGGCTGTTTTCACCACCGTCAAGCACGCCGACCACCTGGCGCCGGTCGAGCGGATTCCCGAGTTCTGCGACCTGATCACCAGATTCTGTACCGGCCGGCCGCTCACCGGCCTTTCCTACCTCAACGACATCGAGCGGCTGGGCGCGGGCTGAGCCTGCCGGGCGGACGACGGATGGCCGGGCCCGAGCACGATCCGGGTCCGGCCATCCGCGCTTGCGTCCTCGCGTCCTCGCGTGCGTTCCGGGCTCGGCCCGCCCCGCCTAATGTGAGATGTCCGGTGCGGTGAATCCCTGCGGCGCGGGGGCGTTGTTGGAGCAGCCCACGACGGCCCCGACCTGCGTCGTCCCCGGCTGCCCCAGCGAGAGCTGCGGGGTCCGCATGATCGGACGCGACACGGTGGTGCAGTCCTGGTGCTGCTGCAGGTGGTACGTGCCGTCGCCGCTGGTGTACGAGCTGTCGGACTTGGTGACGCAGATCTGGTTCCCGTCGGCGTCGTACGTGCAGCTGGTGGGGGCCGCCGCGGCGACGGCGTGGCCGACCCCCGCGCAGGCCAGCGAGAAGCCGCCGACGAGCCAGACGAGGGCGGCGCTCTTCTTGTGATCGAACATGTGCGGTGTTCCTTCGTGGTCGTTGCCGGATCCGGACAGGACCGACGTCCGGTTCCGGCCGGTCTGCATGAGGACGGGCCCCGGTGCCCAGGCCGCCAGGTATGGCCTTGGTGCCGGGACCCGTCCGGTGCCTAGCTGGCTGGATTCCCTCAGAAGGCGCTGTTGCTGCAGCCCATCTCCGAGCCGAGGCTGCTGGCCTGGGCGCCGGGGTTGCCCTCGCCGCCGAGCGCGTTGCCCAGGGCGCCGTTGAGCAGGCCGACCTCGCCGAGGACGTCGACGTTCAGGTCGTGCGACTTACACTCGGTGCTCTGGCGGACGCCGAAGCTGCTGCCGCCCGGGATGCCGGACGCGGAGGCGGTGCCGATGCCGACGAGGCCCAGGCTGCCCAGCATGGCGACCACGGTGGCCGCCTTGTAGATGTTGCGCATGTCATCCTCCAGGGGATTGCGTTTACACACGGTTGACGACGGTCCCGGCGCCCGGCGCGGGCGTCGGTCCTTCGGAGCGGCACACTGACGCAGGTACCGCGTGCGCGGTGCGCTCGGCCATGTCCTGAACCGCAAGGCACCGGCAGATCGGGCAGGCGCAGGAGAGCGGCGGGCCGCGATGACGAACCCGCCGCACCCCTGGTTCAGCTACTGACCGGCAGGGCTCAGAAAGCGCTGTTGTTGCAGCCCATGGACGAGCCGAGGCTCGTGGCCTGCGAGCCCGGGTTGCCCTCGCCGTTCAGGGCGTTGCCCAGCAGGCCGTTGAGGACGCCGACCTCACCGAGGACGTCGAGGTTCAGGTCGTGCGACTTGCAGGACGTGCTCTGCGACACCTGGAACGCGTCGCCGCCACGGTCCCCGGCGAAGGCGGTGCCGGAGCCGACCAGGCCGACGGTGCCGAGCATGGCGACCACGACGGCAGCCTTCTGGATCTTGCGCATTTCTTTCCTCCGTCTGATGTGTTCGAACTCACCGCGATGATCAACTCGCGGCACGATGAAGATTAGGGGCGGAGATCGCGTGAGCTATCTCGTGGCGCGCAGGGCGATCGGAGGGCGCCCAAAGGACCATTCGGCCGACGCAGAGCGCCCAACACCGCCTGGGACAAGGGGATTTGCCACTCGTATTCCCCCCGCGAAGAGCCGCTCAAAGAGAACCTGATCGGCCCATTTCGCGGGCGGGAAAACCCCCGGAGGGGTGATCTCGCCGAGGCCGGCGCGCGCCCGCCCCGCATCTGCGCCCTACTGCTGGTTGAACGCGTTGTTGACCTGGGTGCAGGTGTCACCCTTGGTCGTGGATTCACCCAGAAGAGCGACCGGGATGTTCGCCTGGAGCACCGTCTGCGGGCTGCATTCCTGGTACGGGCGGAACAGGTTGTTCTGTTCCTGCGGCTGCGCCTGGGGAGCCTGCAGGATGGGGAGGTTCTCCGGGATCGTGACGTTCGGCGACAGCTGGGGGGAGACCTGGGGAGCGACCTGCGTCCCCTGCGGGGTCTGCTGGGCCTGCGGAGCCTGCGTCCCTTGCGGGGCCTGCTGGTTCACCTGGGTCTGCGCGGCCGGCTGGTCCTGCGGGGCCTGCTGGTCCGGCATCCCCTGCGTCCCCTGCGGGACCTGCTGGCCCGTGGTGTCGGCGAAACTGACGCCCGCACCGAAAGCGGCAAGGCTGCCGACCGCCATGGTGAGGACTGCCAACTGCTGGAGCTTACGCATATGCCTGGTCCTTCAATTGACACACGGGGCTTGATTACCAACCGTGATTGGGCAGATGCTAGCAGTAGTCGGCAGAGCGATTGGCCAGGCAGAACACCCGGAGCCGCGCCCTGGTGCAACCGCGCCGGATAGCCGGATGAGCCGCGCAACACGTTTAGGTGATCCGGCGCTTCCCCTCGGCGGCACGCTCGTTGGGGCATCCACCGGGGCGCCGAGTTGACGGAAAAGAACCCGGCGCCGATGCGCGCATCGGCCGCCGCGGGCATTTCCCCGCGCGGCCGCCGATAGGGAAATGCCCGCTGTCCGAGGCGAGTTGGGAGCCCTTTCCGGCGCGGGGCGCGGGAGGCCGACGTGAACGCCCTCAGCCGCGCAATGCCGCGGCGACCTCCTGGAGGAAGCGCACCGGGCGGAGCAGGTCGTCGTACGGGACGGGCGGGCGGCCCGTGCGGGCCATGCCGAGGAAGGCGGTGAGGGCGGGGAGGAGGTAGTGCGCGTCGAGGGTCAGGGTGCGCTGGGCGATGCCCTCGCGGGCGACGACCAGCGCGTGGAAGGGGATCTGCGCCGCCCCGGTGGGGAGCACCAGGTTGACCACGACCCGGGTGCCGCCCGCGAGGGCCGTCGCCGTCACGGTCGCGGCGGAGCGCTCCACGCGGACGTCACCGAGCGGGCCGGGAGCCAGGCGCAGGGCCACGTCCACCGGGTGGATGCCGTAGAAGAACACCCCGCCGTACGGGCCGTCCGGATCGGCCGGGCCCGAGGCGACGACGACCTGCGCCGCCCCGTGGGCCGCCGCCTCGGCCGCGAGGGCGTCGGTGGCGGGCAGCAGGCGCAGGGCGGAGTACGAGGTGAGCGGGGCGTCGTACGCGCGGGCCGCCGCGACGATCGCCTCCGCGTCCGCGACGGTGCGGGCGAGCGGCTTGTCCACCAGGACGGGCAGGCCCGCTTCGAGGAACGGCAGGGCGTGGGCGCGGTGCAGGCCGCCGTCCCGGTCGGCGACGATCACCGCGTCGACCAGGCCGAGCAGTTCGGCCGGCGCGTCGACGACCCGCTCCACCCCGCCCCTGGCGCGCAGCAGTTCGTTGCGCTCCGACGCCCCGCCGCTCAACGCCACCACCCGGGCGCCGCCGCCCGCGGCCCGCACGTTGAGATGGTCGACGAACTGGTCGACATGGCTGCTCTCCGTGCCGACGATGCCGATACGCATGGCCTTCCGTCCTCCCGGAGCGCGTTCCGCCGCGCGGGCGGGATCCGCCGTCATCGTCGCAGACCGGGTGCCCGGCGCTCGCGGCGTGTCCGGATTCCTTCGGTGGGGGCGCGACGGGGGGAAAAGGCTTGGACCGCGGCGGAGGGGGGTCGGCAGACTGCCGGTCCGGGCTCCGGCGGCCGGTGGACGCGGCCGGGGCGGACGGCGACGTGCGGGGGTGGGATGGAACCGGCGGACGCGGGTGACGGGCCGGGGCGCGGATCGGTGCGGCTGGCGCTGCGGTACTACGGACGGGAGATGGTGCGGCTGCGGTGGCTGGCGCTGCCGGGGATGCTGCTGCCCGCGGTGGGCAACATCGGGATCAACTACGGGGCCCCGCTGGTCGTGGCGATGCTCGTCGGGAACATCTCCGCGGACGCGGGCGGCGCCGTCGGCCCCGCGGTGCCGTACGTACTGGCGTTCGCCGGGGTGCTGCTGGCCTCCGAGGGGTGCTGGCGCATCGGGGTGCACTGCCTCAACCGCCTTGACGCGCACGGCATCGAGCACCTGTACGTCACGGGCATGGACGAACTGTTCGCCAAGGACGCGGTCTTCTTCCACGACAACTTCGCCGGTGCGCTGACCAAGCGCGTCCTGAGTTTCGCCGCCCGCTTCGAGGAGTTCGCGGACACGGTGGCCTTCTCGGTGGTGGGCAGCCTGGTGCCGCTGCTGTTCGGCTCCGTCGTGCTGTGGCGCTACCAGCCGCTGCTCGTCGTCGTCCTGCTCTCGCTCATCGTGCTGACCGCCGTGTGCGTGGCGCCGCTCATCCGCCGCCGGCAGGCGCTCGTCGACCGGCGGGAGGCGGCGATCGCGCGGGTGTCGGGGCACGTCTCCGACGTCCTGACGAACATGGACACCGTCCGGGCGTTCGGCGCCGAGGAGCGCGAGGCAGCCGAGCACCGCTCGCGCGTGGCGTACTCGCGGCGGCTGTCGCTGCGGTCGTGGGATTACGGCAACCTGCGCATCGACACGGTGGTCGCGCCGCTGTCGGTGCTCACCAACGCGCTCGGCCTGCTGCTCGCGGTCACGCTCGGCGGCGGGCGGCACGGGGTGGAGGCGGTCGTGGTGGCGTTCACGTACTACAGCAACGCCACCCGGATCATGTTCGAGTTCAACCAGATCTACCGGCGGCTGGAAAGCTCGATGACGGAGGCCGCGCAGTTCACCGAGCTGCTGCTGACCAAGCCCACCGTGCTCGACCCGGCGGAGCCGGAGCCGCCGGCGAACCGGGGCGCCGAGGTCCGCTTCGAGCGGGTGACCTTCACGCACGGCGGCCCCCGCGAGAACGCGGCGCCGCTGTTCGAGGAGCTCGACCTCGCTGTGCCCGGCGGCTCACGGGTCGGGCTCGTCGGGCGGTCGGGCGGCGGGAAGACGACGCTGGCCCGGCTGCTGCTGCGGATGACGGACATAGACGGCGGGCGGATCACCGTCGGCGGCCAGGACATCAGTCGGATCGGGCAGCGGGATCTGCGCGGCCTGATCTCGTACGTGCCGCAGGACCCGGCGATGTTCCACCGCACGCTGCACGACAACATCGCCTTCGCGCGGCCGGACGCGACCGACGCCGAGATCCGCCGCGCCGCCGAGGCCGCGCACGTCACGGAATTCGCCGACGCGCTGCCGGACGGCTTCGGCACCATGGTCGGCGAGCGCGGGGTGAAGCTGTCCGGCGGGCAGCGCCAGCGGGTGGCCCTCGCCCGCGCGATCCTGCGGGACGCCCCGATCCTGCTGCTGGACGAGGCGACCAGCGCGCTGGACTCGGAGAGCGAGGTCCTCGTCCAGGAGGCGCTGTGGCGGCTCATGGAGGGGCGGACGGCGCTCGTGGTGGCGCACCGGCTGAGCACGGTGGCCGGCATGGACCGCCTCGTCGTCCTCGACCGCGGCCGGATCGTCGAGCAGGGCACCCACCAGCAGCTGCTGGACCGCGACGGCGCCTACGCGAAGCTGTGGCGGCACCAGTCGGGCGGCTTCCTCGACGGCGCCGGGGCGCTGCCCTGAAGTCTGCTTCTCCCCGTGTCCGGCGCCGTGATTCACCGGTGATCCCGGCGCCGGACATAATCCGCGACAGACCTCCCGCGGATTTCCGGCGCCGGCGCTCCGGAATTTCCGGTCGACGGCTCCAATTCCCGGATACGGGACGGCCTTCCCGCCGTTCACCAGGGAATTGCCGGTTTCGACGCGGGGCAGGTCGACGGGGAATTCCTTGTCCTCCGCTCCCTCCCATTCCTCGATTCCCCTCCCGGCCGGGAGGGAAAAGACCGGCCCGCCGGAGCGGCCGAACGGCCGTCCCCTAGGGTCGGAGCAGGGACCCGGTCGGCGACGGAGCCGGCCGGCGAGGAGAGGAACGTTCATGCGCGTCCGGACAGCCGGCGCGGCGGCCGCAGCAGCACTGGCTGTGGTGGCCGCCCGCGACCTCATGCAGAAGAAGCACGCGCTGCTGCGGAACTACCCGGTGGTCGGGCACGCCCGGTATCTGCTGGAGCGGGTCGGGCCGGAGCTGCGGCAGTACATCGTGACCTCCAACGAGGAGGAGCGGCCCTTCACCCGCGACCAGCGCACCTGGGTCTACGCGTCGGCGAAGGGCGAGAACAACTACTTCGGGTTCGGCACCGACGCCGACGTCGAGCACATGCAGGGGCACGCCTACCTCAAGCAGCGCACGTTCGCCGAGGGGCTGCCCGGCACGCAGGACCCGCAGGCGCCGCTGCCCTCGGCCAAGGTGCTGGGCGGGCCGCGCGGGCGGGCGCGGGCCTTCCGCCCGGCGAGCGTGGTGAACATATCGGCGATGAGCTTCGGGTCGCTGTCCGGCGCCGCGGTCACGGCGCTCAACAAGGGCGCGGCGCTCGCGGGCGCGATGCACAACACCGGCGAGGGCGGCCTCTCGCCGCACCACCGCGGCGGCGGCGACCTGGTGCTCCAGATCGGTACGGCCTACTTCGGCTGCCGTGACGCGGACGGCCGCTTCGACCTCGCCCGGCTCAAGGACGTGGTCGCCTCCGGCCCGGTCAGGGCGATCGAGATCAAGCTCTCGCAGGGCGCCAAGCCGGGGCTCGGCGGGATGCTGCCGGGCGCCAAGGTGACGCCGGAGATCGCGGAGATCCGCGGCATCCCGGTCGGCAAGGACTGCGCCTCGCCCTCGCGGCACACCGCCTTCGGCGACGTCGACTCGATGCTCGACTTCGTCGAGCTGGTCGCCGCCGAGACGGGCCTGCCGGTCGGGATCAAGAGCGCGGTGGGCGAGCGGGACTTCTGGCAGGAGCTGGCCGCGCTCATGGCGCGCGGCGACCGCGGGGTCGACTTCGTGACGGTCGACGGCGGCGAGGGCGGCACCGGCGCGGCGCCGCTGACCTTCACCGACTCGGTGTCGCTGCCCTTCCGGATGGGCTTCTCCCGGGTCTACGGCACCTTCGCCGAGCAGGGCCTGACCGACCGGCTGACCTTCATCGGCTCCGGCAAGCTCGGCCTGCCGGAGAACGCCGCGGTGGCCTTCGCGCTCGGCGCCGACATGGTCAACGTGGCGCGCGAGGCGATGCTGTCGATCGGCTGCATCCAGTCGCAGAAGTGCCACACGGACCGCTGCCCCACCGGCATCGCCACCCAGAACCCGTGGCTGTCGCGCGGCGTCGACCCCGTCTCGAAGGCGGACCGCGCGGCCGCGTACCTGCGCACCCTGCGCAAGGAGCTGACGAAGATCTCGGGAGCCCTCGGGGTCGCGCACCCGGGCCTGATCTCCCCCACCGACATCGAGATCATGAACGGCGACTACGACGCCCGCACCCTGGCGGGCGTCTACGGCTACAAGGACGGCTGGGGCGAGCTGGGCCCGGACCTCGCCGCCGGGATCGCCGCGGTGATGCGCGAGCAGGCCTGACGGCTCAGGGCGTCGGGGTCGCGCGCTGGAGGGTGGTCAGGGCCTGCTGGTCGGCGAGCGCGATCGCCAGCTCACCGCCCGCCGTGGGGTGCAGCGGGGCCTTGCCGGTCGAGTCCTGGACGAAGGGCTGCTCGGTGCACAGGGTGTGGCCGGAGAAGTCGGGGCGCACGCTGGTGAAGTGCAGGGTGCGGGCGCCGCTCTCCAGGACGTCGTTGATGTCGGCGAGGCGGGAGTCCAGGACCTGGACCTTCTCCGGCGTGAGGCCCTCCTTCTCCAGGCACTTCGTGTCGGGCCCGAAGGGGTCGTAGTACTCGTTGATCAGGACCTGCGGGTGGTGCGGGAGGGCCGCGAGCTGCTGGAGCAGGTCGAGGTAGTTCTGGGTGAAGGCGGCGAGGCGCTCGGTGAAGTACGCGGTGGACGCCTTGTCGTCGCAGACCGGTGACTTCGCGCACAGCGCGGTCAGCGCGGACCAGTTCATGTCGTTGGCGCCGATGCTGACGATGACGGTGGAGGCGCTGGTGGCCCGCTGGGCGACGGCCAGCTGGGGCGGGACGACGTCGTCGCCGCGGGTCTGCACACCGAGGACGCCGTCGGTGACGGTGGCGCCCTGGCAGGCCAGGTTGAGGACGTTCCAGCCGTTGGCGGAGGCGAGGTCGGCGGCGAAGGAGTCGGCGCTGCGGCCGCACGTGCGGTCCGCGTCCGTCGGGTGCTCGACCAGCGGGTTGCCGATGCCCGCGGCGGTGGAGTCGCCGAGCACGACGGCGTTGACGTCCTTCAGCGCGGGCCCCTTGGCGGGGGGCACCGGCTGCGCGGGCGTACGGCCCACGAGGTCGTCCAGCGAGTGGATCTGCCGCAGCACGCGGGGGGTGCCGGACGCCAGCAGGTAGATGCCCACGGCGTTGACCGCGCACACGGACACCACCGCGGCCGCGACCATCGCCAGCATGGCCCGCCGCGTCGCCCGGCGGACCCCCGCGACGGCGACCGCGATGACGGCGGCGCACCCGGCCGCGATCAGGGACTCCCACAGGCAGTACCGCACCCACCCCGAGGTCAGCTGCCGGCTGAGGTCGGGCAGCAGCGCGCCGGTGTCGCCGACCTGCGAGCCGAGGCTGATGTGGGTGAGCTTGAGCAGCGGCCGGATGGGCCCCTCGAAATGCGGCCGGGTGGTGATGGCCTCGCCGAACAGCTCCAGCTCCCCCGGCCCCGACATGCTCCGGCCCGGCTGCACCGCGCCGACCGACACCGTCTGCCCGGCCGCCGACACCGACTGCATCGGGGTGAGCTGGACGGCGAGCCAGATCGACACCCCGCTGAGGACCGCGAGCGCCACGGCGGCCACCAGCACCCGGCGGGCCCGGCGCAGCCACTTCCCGGCGCTGCCGCTGACTCGCACGCCCCAGTCACCTCCGTCGCGCCACCGACGCGGGTGACTTCCGTTCTCTTGCGTTCCCGCGCTCCTGCCCGGGTCCGGGCCGCCCAACCAGCGCCGGACGCCGCGTGCCACCGCCCGGACCTGCGGCCGCAAACGGGACGAAGGCGCACGAAGCAGCTTCCATGAGCGTACTCCCCCCTTTTCGGTCATGCTCCTGTCACTGCTCCGCGCGGCGGCGGTGGAAAACCGCGGGCCTCCCGGCCGGCGCGCGGGGAGGATGGAGGGATGCAGCACCTCTGGGCCGGACTCGCCGGGAATCCCGTGCTGCCGGGCGAGTTCGTCGACCGGCTGGTCCGCGTCGCGGACGACGACATCGCCACGGAGCTGGCCCACCGCGCGGACCTCAGCCGCGCGCAGGCGGTCGCGCTGGCCGGGCGGGTCGAGGAGAGCGCGGTGACGCTCGCCCACCAGGGGCGGCTCACGGCCGCCGACGTCGACCCCGCCCGGTGGCCGGACGCCGCGATCGCGCTGCTCGACGAGGGCGCGGGGGATCCGGCGTGGGCGCGGGTACTGGCCCGGGACCCGGACCGCGGGCGGCGGGAGAAGCTCGCGGCATGCCCCGGCCTGCCCTCCGACGCGGTGGCGGTGCTCGCGGCGGATCCGGACGTGGAGGTCGTCTCCGAGCTGGCCCTGTGGACCGACCTCCCCGAGGTGGCCGGTGGGCTCGCCGCGCACCCGCACGCCGAGGTGCGCCACGCGGCGGCGTACAACGAGGCGACGCCGCCGGCCGCGCTCGCCGCGCTGCTGACCGGGGAGGGCCTGCCCGCGGCCCGGCAGTGCCCGGTCTGCGACCGCGAGGAGATCCCCTTCGTCCACGACCCGGACTGCCAGGACGCCGACTGCGACCTGCCGGGCGGCGCCGCCTGCGACGGCTCCCACCAGTACACCCTCCACCGCACCTACGAGGCGGCCCTGCGCAACCCCGCCACCCCCGCCGAAGCCGCCGCCCGCTTCGCCGGCCACCCCTCCGGACTGCTGCGCCAGGCCCTCGCCGGCCGCCCCGACCTGCCGCCGGACGCCTGCGCCCGGCTGGCCCGCGACCCGCTGCCGGGCGTCCGCTCCGACCTCGCCGCGAACCCCGCGCTCGGCGCGGACCTGATCCGTACGTCGGCGGGCGCCCCGGATCCGGCGGTGCGGCAGAGCGCCGCGCGCAACCCCCGGATACCGCTCGACGTCCTCGTGGGGCTGGCCGGGCGCTTCCGGGTCGGCACCACCCTGCTGCCCCGGATCGCCGCGTGCACCGCGGCCGAGACGGAGGCGCTGGCCACCTCCGCGGACCCGGCCGCCCGCATGCTCGTGGCACACCGGCGCGACCTGCCGCCCGAACTGCGCGACCGGCTGGCCGGCGACCGCGACGCGCGCGTGGCCAAGGCCGTCGCCCCGCACCCCGGGCTCTCCGAGGCGCGGCTGCTCGACATGATCGGCCGTCACCACGTCCGCGTCCTCGCCAAGGCGGCGACCAACCCGGACGCGACCGCGGCGGTGCTCGACGAGATCGCCCGCCGGGCCGTCCCCGCCGCCCGCCGGGCGCTCCGCGAGGTCGCCCGGCACCCCGCCGCGCGCGAACGCGCGCTGCTCGTCTGCCTGGCGGACGACCGTGCCCGGCCCTTCGCTGCCGAGCACCCCGCCCTTCCGCCGGAGGTCGTCGCAGAGCTGGTCGCGGACCCGGACCCGTACGTGGCCCGGACAGCGGCGGCCAATCCGGCCCTGCCGCCGGACGCCATGGCCGCGCTGCTCGCGGCTTGTTGACGGGCCGTATATTACGGGCGATTGAGGCGGCGCCCCGGTCATCCGCCGCATTAATGCTTATGGTGCGCAAAGCAGACTTTTACGACTGTACAGAAAGCGGGTTTGCGGGGCATAATCGGCCGCCTGGGCCAACTGGCCACAGATCACAAGACTTTCGGCGGCGAGACGCCTCGCAGGCCATCGGGTACGTCTCTCGCCCTCGTGTGTCGAGTAGGGGCCCCTGTCTGCCTGCACCTGGCTGCCCGACCAGCATTCAGGGAGCATCCTCACAGTGCACGCGATATCCAGACGAGCCGTTGCCGCTGTCGCCGGAGCGACGATCGCCCTGACCGTCGGCGGGATCGGCACCGCCTCCGCCAACGGCGGCGGCCACAACGGCGGCAACAACGGTGGTGGTCACAGCGACTGCGGGCCGCTCGGCATCACCTACAAGGTCGACGGCGGACGCTGGACGACCGAGGGGCGGATCAACGGGGACACCCCGCCGTCGAAGATCACCGTGAAGCTGACCTCGACGCCGGACACGAACTGCTCCTACACCGTGTCGCTGGCCTCCTACAGCGCCGAAGGCCCCGCGTGGGAGAACTCCGGCCACCAGGACTTCCTCGGCTGGGACAGCGTCACCCTCGACCGCAAGCACAAGTCCGCGACGCTCGACGTCAGCGCGCACGCCCCGGACTGCTTCGGACAGGTCGACCTCTACGGCAACGGCACCCAGTACGACGGCGGCACCGGCCCCGGCCACGGCCCCCTCCCGCACTACAACGACTCCCCCACCCCCACCAACCTGATCACCGCGTGGAACGGCGGCCACGAGTGCCAGACCTCCCCCTCGCCGACCCCTTCGCAGGACAGCCCGTCGCCGACCCCGTCCGAGGACAGCCCGTCCCCGACACCGACGACCGAGAGCCCCTCCGCGACACCGACGACCGACAGCCCCTCGCCCACGCAGAGCACCGGCGCCCCCGCGCCCAGCGTGAGTGACACCGCCGCCCCCACCGGCACCCCGTCCGTGCCGCCGGCCACCAGCCCCGCCACCGGCACCGGCAACCTCGCCGAGACCGGCAGCAACAGCAACCAGAACACCGCCCTGATCGCAGGAGCCGCAGCACTCCTCGTCGCCGGCGGCGCAGCCGTCTACTTCACCCGCCGCCGCCGCACCGGCAACCACAGCTAAGCACTGCAGAACACCGCACCACACACGGCCGCCCGACCCGGAAAACCCGGACCGGGCGGCCGTGCCCGTCCCCGCCGACCGGCGGGGCCGGGGCTACTTGTGCGAGTGCGCGCCCACGTAGAAGAGCAGCCACAGGAAGGCGGCGAAGGCGTGCCCGGCGACGACGTACACGAAGACGCGCAGAGCGACACCGCGGGCCTTGTACGTCTCGCTGCCCGCGCCGGGGTCCCGTGGCAGCGGGCTCTCCCCGGGGGCCTCGTGGGGCTCGGGGGAAGGGGCGTCGGGCATGGCGGGCTTCCGTCCGGGGGCACTGCGTACGGACGCACGCAGGCTCTTGCATCATCTGATCAATTGACGAAATGCGCAACTGTGCAGATGGGCGCCTCGGTGGCGGAGTGAGGCACGGCCGGGGTCACCCCGGCGGGTGAACCGGGAGGCAGCGAGTTGCCGTCATGAGGAATTGCAGAAAATGGCAATTCGTGATGTCATCACTCCCGCCATGGGGCGCGAGGATGGCGTCATGGTGACTGGATCTGCGTGCACGGGACAACGACGGGCGGGCCGGCGCGGCCGGCCGCCGGTGCGGACGGCCGAGGCCGGCGGGAGGGCGAGGCGATGAGCGCGCCCCTTTACCAGCTGAAGGCGGAGTTCTTCAAAACGCTCGGGCACCCGGTGCGTATCCGGGTGCTGGAGCTGCTGAGCGAGCGGGAGCACTCGGTCGCGGAGATGCTGGCCGAGGTCGGCATCGAGCCGTCCCACCTCTCCCAGCAGCTCGCGGTGCTGCGGCGGGCCAACCTCGTCGTGACCCGCAAGGAGGGCTCGAACGTCCACTACTCGCTCACCAGCCCGCACGTCGCGGAGCTGCTGCGCGTCGCCCGCACGATCCTGTCCGGCGTCCTGGCCGGCCAGGCCGAGCTGCTCGCGGACCTGCGGGCGGCCTCGGCCGAGGGCGGCGGGCCCGGGGTGACGTAGCCCGCGGTGCGAGCGTGAGGAGTGGGGATGGGCGGCCTGTTGCGCAAGATCCGCGGGACGGGGCGGGTGGCCGAGGACGCGCCACCGCGGCCTGAGCCGGACCCGCGGCCGGCCGTCCGCGACCTGGGCGGCTCGGTGCAGGTGCGGTGCGTCGACGCGGGCTCGTGCAACGGCTGCGAGATCGAGATCGGCAACGCGTTCGGGCCGGTGTACGACGCGGAGCGGTACGGCGCGCGGCTGGTGGCCTCGCCCCGGCACGCGGACGCCGCACTCGTCACCGGCCCGGTGACGCGCAACATGGCCGAGCCGCTGCGCCGCACGGTCGCGGCGATGCCGCAGCCCGCCCTCGTGGTCGCCGTGGGCGACTGCGCCCTGGACTGCGGCGAGTTCGCCGGCGGGTACGGGGTGCGGGGCGCGGTCGCCGACGTCGTACCGGTGGACGTCCGCGTACCCGGCTGCCCGCCGGAACCGGCCGCGATCGTGGCCGCCCTGCGCGGCCTGACCGGCCGGTGAACGCGATCGGTCCCGCGCTCGCGGTCGCCTGCGGCCTCGCCGCCGCGGGCGCCCTGGCCGGCGCGCTCACCTCCGCCCGGACCCGCCCCCTCGCCGTGGGCCTGTGCACGGCGGGCCTCGGCGCCGCGGGCGTGGTCGCGGGCGCGTCCGCCCTCAGCGGCGGGCGGTACGCCCTCTGGCTGCCGGGCCTGCTGCCGCTCGCGGGCGTACGCCTCGCGGTGGACCCGCTGTCGGGCCTGTTCATGGCGGTGACCGGCGCGGTGACGGTGGCGGTCGCGGTGTACGGGGTGGGGTACGCGTCGCCGGGCGGGGCGCACGGGGACGCCGGGCGGCGCGGCACGGCCGGAGGCAGCGCGCACGCTGGCAACGAGCGTGAGGACGGTGCCACACCCCGGAGCGGCGCCGCGCACGACGACGCCTCGCACGGGGACGCCGGGCGGCACGGCACGCACGGCGGCGGCACCGCGCACGACGGCGGCACCGCGCACGGGGTGCGGTCGCGCGGATTCCAGGCGGTGCTTCCGCTGTTCGCGGGCGCGATGCTGCTCGTGCCCGCCGCCGCGTCCGTCTCCACCTTCCTGCTCCTGTGGGAGCTGATGGCGCTCGCGTCGCTGCTGCTGGTGCTCGCCGAGCACCGCGAGCGGCCCTCCGTACGGTCCGCGGGGCTCTGGTACGCGGTGATGACGCATCTCGGGCTGGTGCTGCTGCTGGCCGGGCTCGCGCTGTTCGCCGCGCGGGCGGGGGGCGAGTCGTTCGCGGCGCTGCGGGCGGGCGCGGGCGGGGTGCCGGCGGCCGTACGGGGCACGGTGTTCGTCACGACGGCGGCGGCCTTCACGTCCAAGGCGGGCCTCGCTCCGCTGCACGCGTGGCTGCCGCGGGCGCACCCGGAGGCGCCCAGCCACGTCTCCGCGCTGATGAGCGCGGCGATGGTCAACCTCGGCGTCTACGGCCTGCTGCGGGTCGGCTTCGACCTGCTCGGCGGCGGCCCCGCGTGGTGGTGGCTGCTGCTGGGGGCGACAGGCGCGCTGTCGGCGCTGTACGGGATCCTCCAGGCCGCGATGGCCTCCGACCTCAAGCGGCAGCTGGCGTACTCGACGTCGGAGAACATGGGCCTGGTCGCGATCGGCGTCGGCGCCGCCGGGCTCTTCCGCGCGGCGGGCGACGAACCGCTGGCCGCGCTCGCGCTGGCGGCGGCGCTGCTGCACGTGGTCAACCACGCGGCGTTCAAGGCGCTGCTGTTCTGCGCGGCCGGTTCGGTGCTGCGGGCCACGGGGCTGCGCGACCTGGACCGGCTCGGCGGGCTGCGGGCCCGCATGCCCGTCACCGCGGGGCTGTTCGCGGTCGCGGCGCTGGGCGCGGTGGCGCTGCCGCCCGGCAACGGCTTCATCAGCGAGTGGCTGCTGCTCCAGGCGCTCGTGCAGGGCCTCGCGGTGCCGGGGACGGCGGCGGCCGTCGCGCTGCCGGTGGCCGTCGCGGTGATCGCGCTGTCCGCGGGGCTGGCCGCCGCGGTGTTCGTGAAGGCGCTGGGCGTGGGCTTCTTCGCGCGCCCGCGCGGCGAGAGCGCGGCCCGGGCGGTGGAGAGCCCGCCCTCGATGCTCGCCGGGATGGGCCTGGCGGCGGCGTGCTGCGCGGCCCTCGCGCTCGTCCCCGGCACGCTCGGCGGCGCGCTGGCCCGCGCCGCCGCGGCGGCGGGCCTCGGCGGCGCCTCGCCCGCGACGGGGTCGGGGCTGGACGTGCGGCTCGGCCGCGCCTCGGCCGCCCTCCACCCGCTGTGGGTGGCGCTCGCCCTGGTCGCGGGGGTCGCCGCGGTCGCGGGGCTGGCGCGGTTGCCCGCCCGTCACCGGCGGCGCAGGGACGCGCGGCTGTGGGACTGCGGCGGGGGCGCGCCGACGCCGCGCATGGCGTACACGGCGACGTCCTTCGCCGAGCCGTTGCAGCGCGTCTTCGACGACGTCCTCGCGCCCGAGCAGGACGTGGACGTCACACCGCTGCGCGAGTCCGGCTACCTCGTCGAGCGCATCCGCTTCCAGCGCCGCGTCCCCGACCGTATCGAGCACCGCCTCTACCACCCGGTCCTGGCCGCCCTCTCCACCCTGGGCCTGCGCGCCCGCCGCCTCGCCGGCGGCAGCGTCCACCTGTACCTGGGCTACGGCCTGTTCGGACTGGTCACGGTACTGACGGTCCTGGTGGTGGGGTGGTGAACGCGCTGGCACACGAGGCTGCACCCCCGGCGAGCGCGCCGGGCGCCGCCCCATGGGGACCCGCGGCCCCGCGCCACGCGAACGCCGATGTGCCCACAGCCGCACGACCCGCGGGCGCGCAAGCGCCCACCGCGCCGGGCGGCGACGCGTCCCGGCCAGCGGGGCGGCGCCCGGGGGTGGGCGGGTGAGTGGCGTCGGGTATGTGGCCGTGGCCGCGCAGGTCGGGGTGGTGGGCGGTGGGGCGCCGGTGCTTGCCGGGTGGATGCGGCAGGTGCGGGCGCGGCTCGAAGGGCGGGCGGGGGCCGGGGTGGGGCAGCCGTGGCGGGATGTGCGGAAGCTGCTGCGGAAGGAGGCGGTCACGCCCACCGGGACGGGGCCGCCCTTCCGGCTCGCGCCGCTGCTGCTCGTCGCCGGGACGGCGGTGGTCGCCGCGCTCGTACCGCTCGCCGCGACCCGGACGCCGGCCAGCGGCGGCGGGGACCTGATCCTGGTGGTCGCGCTGCTGGCGCTCGGCACGGTGGCGCTGGCGCTCGCGGGCCTGGACACCGGGACGGCCTTCGGCGGCATGGGCGCCTCGCGCGAAATGACGATCGCCGCGCTGGTCGAACCGACCCTGCTGCTCGCGGTGTTCGCCCTGTCGATCCCGGCGGGCTCCACCAACCTGTCGGCCATCGTGGAGGGCGCCGTCCACCACCCGGCCCGGCCGGCCTCTCCCGGCTGGCTGCTGGCGATCGCCGCGCTGGCGGTCGCGGTGCTGGCCGAGACGGGGCGGATCCCGGTGGACAACCCGTCCACCCACCTGGAACTGACGATGGTCCACGAGGCGATGGTCCTCGAATACGCCGGGCCCGACCTCGCCCTGGTCGAGCTCGGCTCGCAGATGCGGCTCGCGGTGCTGCTGGGGCTGCTCGCCTCGCTGGCCGCGCCGTGGGGTGTCGCGACCGGCGGTTCGGCGGCGGCGCTGGCGCTCGCGCTGGTGCTGCTGGTGGCCAAGGTCGCGGTGCTGGGCACCGCGATCGCCGCGGCCGAGGTGTTCTGGGCGAAGGTCCGGCTCTTCCGGGTGCCCGAACTCCTCGCCGGCTCCTTCCTGCTGGCGCTGCTCGCGGTGGTCGCCTCGTACGTCCTGAACGGGGAGGCGGGCCGGTGAGCCACGGGGTGTACGTCCAGCTGCTGGACCTGGCGTGCGGGGCGTTCCTGCTGTGCGCGGTGGTCGTGCTGTGGCGCCGCGAACTGGCCGTGCTGGTGCGGGTCCTGGCAGTGCAGGGGGCCGCGCTCGCCGCGATCGCCGCGGTGCTGGGCTGGCACGAACGGCGCTGGGGGCTGCTCGCGGTCGCCGCGGGGGTCGGGGTGCTGCGGGCGGGCGTCCTGCCGTACCTGCTGCGGCGCGCACTGGACGCGGGCGCCGGGCCCGGCGACGGTACGGGCCCCGGTGACGCGGGCCGGGACCCGTACGCGAACCCGTCCTCGTACTACCGCCTCGACGGCGGCGAAGGCCGGGAGACGCGGCCGGTGGTGAACGTCGCCGCCTCGCTCGTGGCCGCCGCGGTGCTCGTCCTGCTCGCCTACGCGGTCGCGCGCCCGCTGGTCGCGCTGCACCCCACTCCGGCCACCAGGGCGCTGCCGGTGGGGCTGGCGGTCGTGCTCGTCGGTTTCCTCGTGCTGGTGGCCAGGCGCCGCGCGCTCGCGCAGGTCGTCGGGTTCCTGACGCTCGACAACGGCATCACCGCCACCGCGTTCCTCGCCGCTTCCGGGGTGCCGCCGATCGTGGAGCTGGGGGTGTCCTTCGACGTGCTGCTCGCCGTGCTGGTGCTGTACGTGCTGACCGCCCGGATGCGGACCGCCTTCGGCGGCACCGACCTCGACGACCTGCGGGAGCTGAGCGACCGATGACCCCCGCCGAGTCCGCCGTCCTGCTCACCCTCCCGCCGGGCGTGCCGCTCGCCGCCGCCGCGGCCCACGCCGTGGCCTGGCGCCGCGCCGCCCGGGGCGCCGCGCCCGCCCGGCACGGGCTGCCGCAGTGGGCCGGGCTGCTCGTGCCCGCCGCGATCGTGGCGTGCGGCGCCGTGCTGGCCGCGCACGTACCCGCGCACGGACCGGCCCACGCCTACGGGCGGCTGCTGCGCGCGGACGGGCTGAGCGTGTGGATGCTGCTGGTGACGGGCTCCGTCGCGCTCCTCGCGCTGGCCGCGAGCCCCGGCCACCTCGCGGGCGAGCGCGCCGCCGGGCACACCGACGACGCGGGCACGCACCGCTACTACACGCTCGTCCACGCCTTCCTCGGCACCATGTGCCTGGCCCTGCTGGCCGCGAACCTCGGCCTGGTGTGGGCGGCGATCGAGGCGACGACCATCGTCACGGCCTTCCTCGTCGGCCACCGCGACACCCGCAGATCGGTCGAGGCCGCCTGGAAGTACGTGGTGATCTGCTCGGTGGGCATCGCGCTGGCCTTCCTCGGCACGGTGCTCCTCTACTACGCGGCGCGGCAGGCCGGGATCTCCGAGGCGTCCGCGCTGGACTGGCCCACGCTCGCCGCCCACGCCGGCCGCCTCGACCCCGCCGTCACCCGGCTCGGGACCGCGCTCGTCGTCCTCGGCTTCGGCGCCAAGGCCGGGCTCGTGCCGCTGCACGCGTGGCTGCCCGACGCGCACAGCCAGGCGCCCGCACCCGTGTCCGCGCTGATGTCCGGGGTGCTGCTGGCCGTGTCCTTCACCGCGCTGCTGCGCTGCAAGGCGGTCGCCGACGCCGCCCTCGGCCCCGGCTACACCCGCGCGCTGCTGGCCACCGTCGCGCTGGTCACGCTGGCGCTGTCGGCGGCGCTGCTGCTCGCCCAGCGCGACTACAAGCGCATGCTGGCCTACTCCAGCATGGAGCACATGAGCGTGATCGCCCTGGGCGCGGCGATCGGCGGGCCGGTGGCGATGCCCGCGGCCCTGCTGCACATCGCCGGGCACGGCCTGGCCAAGACCGTGGCCTTCTGCTCCTCCGGCCACATCCTGCGGCTGCGCGAGACGACGCGGATCGGCCGGGTGCGCGGGCTGCTCGCGCAGTCGCCCGCGCTCGGCGCCGTCTTCGGCCTGGCGGTCGTGGCGCTGCTGGGGCTGCCGCCGTTCTCGCTGTTCGCGTCGGAGGTCGGCATCGTGCGGGGCGGCTTCGCGGACGGGCTGGGCTGGGCGGTGTCGCTCGCGCTGGCGCCGGCGCTGCTCGCCTTCGCCGCGCTCGGCTACCGCACGGGGCGGATGGTGCTCGGGCCCTCCCCCGCCGGGCCGCCGGAGGCGGAGGCGCCGCAGGCGGAGGCGGAGGCGGCGGTGTCGGTGGTACCGCTGGTCGCCGGGCTGCTGGCGTGCGCCGCGCTCGGTACGGCGCTGGGCCCGCTGTCGGACCTGCTGTCCGCGGCGGCCGCGGTGGTCGGGGGCCGCTGACGATGCCCCCTGCTGCCGCCTCGACGCGACACCCCGCCCGCCGGAAGATGCCATCTCCTGCCCCCGCCCGGCGCACGCGGCCCGCCGCCGTAGTCGGCGCCCGGCAGACACCGCCCACCGCCACCCACCCACGGACACCCATCCCCGCCTCCCTCCGGCGGACGCCGGTCCGTGGGCCGGGGCAGGGCCGGGTGGGCGCCCGCGTACGTACCGGAGGGCTTTGATGACGCCGTCGATCGCCGTCGACCGCAGGGTCGAGAACGTCTCCGCCGCCGGGCTGACCGCCCGGGCCCGCGCACTGCTCGGCGCCGGGCAGCGGCTCGCGCTGGTCGCCGCCCACCACGACGGGGCGGACGCGCCCGGCGGGCGGGCGGTGCGGGTGGTGTACCTCTTCCTCGCCGGACCGCCCGACACCCGTACTGAGCTGCACGTACGTCTCGACGCCGACCGGCCGCGGGTGCCCTCGCTCGCCGGGCTGTCCTTCCCCGCCGGGCGGTTCGAGCGCGAGATGCACGACCTGCACGGCGTGCGCCCGCTGGACCACCCGCTGCCGCGCCGCCTCGTACGCCACTTCCACTGGCCCCGCGGCTGGTATCCGCTGCGCCCCGACGCCGGTCCGCCGCCGCCGTTCGGCGAACCGGAGGGGCCGTACCCCTTCCTGCGGGTGGAGGGCGACGGGGTGTACGAGATCCCGGTGGGGCCCGTGCACGCCGGGCTCATCGAGCCCGGCCACTTCCGCTTCTCCGTCGTCGGCGAGACGATCATCAAGCTCAAGGCGCGGCTGTGGTTCGTCCACAAGGGTGTGGAGGGGCTCTTCCAGGGCCGCGACGTGCCCGCCGGGCTGCGGCTCGCCGAGCGCGTCAGCGGCGACAGCGCGGTGGGCCACGCCCTGGCGTACTGCCTGGCCGTCGAGGACGCCACCGGCACCGCCGTGCCCGAGGCCGCCCGCCGGGCGCGGGCCCTGCTGCTGGAGCTGGAGCGGGTCCACAACCACGTCGCCGACCTCGGCGCCCTGTGCAACGACGTGGGCCACTCCGTCCTCAACGCCCACGCCCAGCGCGTCCGCGAGCAGCTGCTGCGGCTCAACGCCCGGACCACCGGCCACCGGCTGCTGCGCGGCGGCGTCCACCCCGGCGGCGCCGCCCTGCGGGAGCTCCCGGACCCGGCGCAAACGGCCGCCCTGCGCACCGACATCCGGGAGATCGCCGCACTCGCGCTCGGCCACAGCACCGTGCGCGACCGCTTCACCGGCACCGCCCAGCTGTCCGCGCAGGCCGCCCGCGCCCTGGGGTGCCTGGGCTACGTGGCCCGGGCGAGCGGCCTGGCCGCCGACGCCCGCGTCGCCCACCCGCTGCTGGACGACCCCGCGGCCCCGCTCACCGTGCCCGTGCACACCACCGGCGACGTCCTGGCCCGCTTCCTGGTCCGCGCCGAGGAGATCGAGGTCTCCCTCTCCCTGGTCGACCACCTCGCCGCGGCCCTCGGCTCCCCCGGCACGCACACCGCGCCGCTCGCCCGCCGCCCGCGCCCCGCCTCCGGAGTGGGCGTCACCGAGGGCTGGCGCGGCACGATCACGACCCGCGTCGAGCTCGCCGCCGACGGCACCCTGACCCGGGTCAAGCCGGTGGACCCGTCCTTCTTCAACTGGCCCGCGCTGCCGGTCGCCCTGCGGTCGACGATCGTCCCGGACTTCCCGCTGGCCAACAAGAGCTTCAACCTCTCCTACGCGGGCAACGACCTGTGAGCCGGCCGCCCGCCGGGCGATGAGTTCCGCGGCGCCCGCCGGTCCACCCTATGAACCGGAAAGCCGGCAGAGGACGACCGCACGGGAGCACGCCATGGGCCGCATCCAGATCGAACTGTTCACCACCCTCGACCTCGTCGCGCAGGCGCCCGGCGGGCCGGAGGAGGATCCCTCGGCCGGTTTCCCGTTCGGCGGCTGGCAGGCGCCGCTGATCGACGAGGCGGTGGGCGCGCAGATCGGCGCCGCGTACGAGGGGACGGACGCGCTGCTGCTCGGGCGGCGCACGTACGACATCTTCGCCGGCTACTGGCCGCACCAGGAGGACGGCCCGGACGGCGGCTTCGCCACCCTCTTCAACAGCATCCCGAAATACGTGGCCTCGCGCGGCACGCCCGACCTGCCGTGGGCCGGGTCCACGCTGCTCGGCCCCGACCTGCCCGCCGCGGTGCGGGAGATCCGCGAGCGGCACGAGCACGTCGCGGTCGTCGGCAGCGTGGACCTGGTGCAGACGCTGCTGCGGGAGAAGCTCTTCGACCGCCTCGACCTGTGGGTGCACCCGATCGTGCTCGGCGTCGGCAAGAAGGTCTTCGAGGGCGGCGCGGTGCCCACGAACCTCACGCTCCTGGAAGCGCCCGCCACGAGCCCCAAGGGCACGGTCTTCCTGCAGTACGGGCTCGCCGAGGGGACCCCGCGGACCGGGGACATGTCCCGGCCCGACCGCGGGCTCGGCGAGGACGCCTGAGGCCGCCGCCCTCCCCGCTCGTCAGCCGCCCCGGACCGCCCGGTACATCAACCCTTGCCGGAGGGCGTCCCGTACGCCGCCCGGCAGGTGGCGGGCCCAGGGCGGCACACCGCCCTCGCCGCGCAGCAGCGCCCAGCAGGCGAGGGCGTAGCCGAATTCGGCGGGGCCCAGGTAGCCCATCTGGTGCATCTCGAAGCGGCGGGCGGTCAGCAGGCGGTCGGTGAGGTCGCCGACCGCCGTCACGGAGAATTCCGCGGAGCGGTCGTAGTCCTCGGCGGCGCGGGCCGTCAGCACGCCCATGCCGAGGTAGACGGTCGCCAGGTCGGTGAGCCGCTCCCCCTCGCCGGAGGTCAGCCCCAGCCCGGCGACACGCCCCTCGCCGGTCAGCCGGGCGTGCGCCAGCTCGTGGGCGACGAGCCCCGCGAAGGCGTCGGGGCGTTCCGCGACCCGGGTGTCCAGCTCGATCACCGCCCGGCCCAGCACCTTGCGGTACTGCCCGACCTGGTGGCTGCGGTGCTGCTCGCGCTCCGGCGACTCGACCAGGACCACGCCGATGCCGGAGACGTCCGCGTCCATCACCGCGCCGACCAGCCGCACCAGCTCCTCGGCCTGCTCCTGCGTGCCGGTGAAGCCCGCGGGCGTGAACCCCGGCACGGCGACCTCGCGGCGCGGCACGGCGGGCCCGAACTCCTGCACGCACCAGCCCAGCCACCGCTCCGTCCAGGCCCGCTGCCGCTCCGGCACCGGGCACGTGTCCGGCGGCCCCGTCCGGAGCCACGGCTTCGGCCCGTCCGGGCTGATCCCGCGCCGCCGCCGGTCCTCCCCGCGCAGCCACCGCTCCAGCGGGCCCGGATCCTGCTCCCCCATGGCACACCCCCGCCGCCTCCCCTTTCGCGGGAAGACGTACGGGGGCGGCGCGGCAGTTGCACACCCGGGGGACGGGCCGGGACGGGCCGTCAGGCGAGGCGGGCCAGGACGGCGCCGGTCGCGGTGGTGACGGCGGCGCGGGCCTCGTCGGAGTGGTCGGGGGTCTCGAAGCCGTGCTCGGCCGAGGGGACGTCGACGAGTTGCACGTCCACCCCGGCGGCGCGGGCCGCCTCGCGGAAGTCCTCGACCGTCACGGCGAATTCGGGACGCTCACGGCCCACGCGGGTGAGCACGACGGGCAGCCGGCCTGCGGTGCGTACGGCCTCGGCGGGGTGGAAGCGCGGCCCCTGCACGCCCCACGAGGGGAGCGGGGTGAGCAGCGGGTAGGTCAGCGCGAGGCAGCGCAGCCACGGCGGCGGGGCGGCGAGCCACTGCGCGGACAGCAGGCCGCCGACGGAGAAGAACCACAGCGCCACCCGGTCGGCGTCCACCCGGGGGTGGGCCCGCACGGCTTCGACCGCGTCCGCGACGTCCCCGGCGGCGGTGCCGAAGTCGCCGAGCCCGTGCAGCCGGTGGTCCACGACGGCGGCGACCGCGCCCCGGCCCGCGAGGAGCCGGGCGTAGCCGAGGAAGCCCGGCCAGTCGCGCGGGGTCGGGTCGGCGCCCTCCCGGACGGGGCCGCCGTGCACGAGGAGCACCGCGGGGTGCGGCCCGTCGCCGTCCGGCAGGTGGAAGTCCACCCGGCCCAGCCGCTCGCGCGGGCGCTCGGGCACGTCGAGCAGGAACGGGCGCAGGTGGGGCGGCGGTCCGTTCCGCTCCGGCGGCTTCGGGACGGCGCCCTCGCCCGCGGCCGCGCGCAGCAGCACACCGGCCGTCGCGTCCGGGTCCGCGAGCATCGGCCAGTGCCCGGTGGTCATGTCGAGGTAGCTCAGGTGCGGCGCGGCGAGGTAGGCGTAGCGGGGGTCGCCGAGCGCGAGCGCCCCCTCGATCATCGCCAGGCTCGACCCGTTCCTCGCACACAGCACCCCGCTCACCGGCACGGAGCCGGTCGCCCCGCCGCCGCCCAGCCGCAGCGGCCGGGCGAGCGTCCCCCACGGCTGCGGCACCGCCCGGCGTACGAGCTGCTCGCGCTGCTCGGGCCCAACCCCGGCGAGGCTGCCGAGCGACTCCCACGCCTGCGCGGAGGGGGGCGGGGGAAGGGGCGCGCCCGGCTCGCCGGCGCCGGACGGCCCGGGTCCGGCCCCGCCGGGCGCCGCGGCGTCTTCCGCTGCAATACGGCTCAGCAGCCGCTCGCGCAGGGCCTGGTCGGGGACGAGCGCCGCCGCCGGGTCGCCGTCCTGGGGCATCGGGGTGTCGAGCAGGACGACGCGGGCGACGCGCTCCGGGAGGCGGTCGGCCGCGCCCAGCACCGGGTGGACGCCGTAGCAGTGGCCGACCAGCACGACCTGCTCCGCGTCCGTCCCCTCCACCGCGCGCAGCACGTCCGCGACATGCGTCTCCAGGTCGGCCCCCGCGCCCGACCCGTCCATGCCGGTCGGCGCCTGCGCCTGCGCGCCCGACCCGCCCATGCCCGTCAGCGTCAGTGGCAGCGCCTGCGCGCCCGCCTCCCGCAGCCGCTCCGCCACGTCCTGCCAGATCCAGGCCCCCGTGTGCAGCCCCGGCACCAGGACGAACGCCGTCCCCACCGCCATCGCCTTCTCCTCCCACCTCGGGTACGCGTCGCGTACGCCCGGGGCCGCGGTCGGCCGCCGGGCCCGCCGGTACCGTAGGAACTCCCCCTGAGGGAGGTTCAAGTACACATGGCGTCCGACCGGTTGTGGAGCATCGGGGAGCTGGCCGGGCAGGCCGGCGTGACCGTCAAGGCGGTGCGGTTCTACTCGGACGGCGGGCTGCTGCCCGAGGCGGCGCGCAGCGCGGGCGGGCACCGGCGGTACGGGCCGGACGCGCTGGAGCGGCTGCGCACGATCCGCTCGCTGCGGGCGCTGGGGATGGGCGTGCCCGAGGTCGCCCGGGTCCTGCGCGAGGAGGGCGACGGCGCGGTGGAGGCCGGGGACGCGCTGGAGGGCGCGGTCGCGGCGCGGCTGCGCGACCTCGGCCCGCGGCTGGCCGCGCTGCGCTGGCAGGAGACGGCGCTGCGGCTGCTGCACGACTGCGGGCCCGAGGAGCGGGCCGAACGGCTGCGGCTGCTCGGCGCGGTGTGCGCGAGCGCGGCGCCGCCCAGTACCGCCGCGATGGCCCGCTTCTGGCGGCGCTGGCTGCCGCCGCGGATGCCGGCCCGTACGGTCGCGCGCATCCTCGACCTGTCCGTACCGCAGCCGCCGGACGACCCGACGCCCGAGCAGGCGCTCGCCTTCGCGCGGCTGCACGCCTTCGTGTCCGCCGACTGCACGGGCCGCACCGGCAGCGGCCAGCCCGCCGCGCACCGCGCGGACGCGGGGCACCGGCCCGCCCTCCTCTACCAGGGCCTCGACGAGGCCTACGCGCTGGCGGGCCCTCAGGTGCGCGCCGGGCGCGCGCCGCACCCGGGCGAGGCGCTGGACTGCTTCGTCGCCGCCTACGCGACCTCGCAGCAGGTGCGGGACACGCCCGCCTTCCGGCGCGGGCTCGGCGCCGTCCTCGCCGCGGACCCGCGGATCGACCGCTACTGGGAGCTCGTCGCCCGCATCACCGGCCCCGATCCGACCACCCCGGGCGCCGCCCACGCGTGGCTCACCACGGCGCTCGCCTGAGCGGGCGGCCCGACTGCCGGCACGCCGAATTCACCCCTCGGGAAATACCGGACCACATTCCGAGGGGCCTCCAACTCGCTTTCCCGAGCGGGGAATTACTGTTCGCACGGCCGCACCCGGTGTAGCATCCATTCCGGCCGCCCACGCATTTTCCGCCGATCGGCGGAATTACGGTCGACGCGCGGCAGGAACAGGTTCCGCCACACCCCTGACCTGCTCGGATGCTGGCGCGGGCGTGCCCGTTCGGTGCGAGAGACCTCCCGAGGAGAGACGATGTCCGTAACGCTTGGCAATTCCGTCCGCGTGCTGTTCCAGGGCGACAGCATCACGGACGCGGGCCGGGACCGCGACGACGATTCCAGCCTGGGCAACGGCTATGTCAGCCTGATCGCCGAAAGCCTGGCGGCCGCGAATCCCGCCCGCCGGGTCCTCAACCGGGGGATCGCCGGAAACCGGGTCGCCGACCTGCGGGCCCGCTGGCAGCAGGACACCCTCGACCTCGCGCCCGACCTGCTGACGGTCATGGTCGGCATCAACGACACCTGGCGGCGCTACGACGAGGGCGCGGTCACGACGGTCGGGGACTACGCGCAGGACTTCCGCGCCATCCTCGGCCAGGCCCGCGACGCGGGCGCCCGGCTGGTGCTCGTCGAGCCCTTCCTCGTGCCGGTCGACGACACGCAGTGGGGGTGGCGCGAGGACCTGGACCCGCGGATCCACGCCGTACGCCGCCTCGCCACCGAGTTCGACGCGGCGCTGCTCGCGGCGGACGGGCTGCTCAACCAGGCGGCGCGGGAGGCCGGAAGCGCGGAGGCGATCGCGCGGGACGGTGTGCACCTGACGCCCGCGGGCCACGCGTGCCTGGCCGCGGCCTGGCTGCAGCTCGTCGGCGCGCGGTCCGCCACCGCCACGGTCTGAGCCCGCCGGGCCCCGCGGGCCGCGCGTGACGCGCAACCCCCGCGCGGCCCGCACCCCCGCGCCCCGTACGCGACCCCGCCCCGGCGCCGTGCTGCGGCGCCGGGGCGGGACGCGTCCGGACGGGCCGGGGAGCCGACGCCCCGGCCCGTCCGAGGGCACCCACCGGCAGGCACCCCGTCCTGAAGGGGGCGGCTCGCGGACCTCCGCGAACCGTCCCGCGCGGCTCATCCCGCCGCCTGCTCCTGCGCCGCCAGGTACTCCGCCATCCCGGCCGCGGTGAGCGGGTAGTAGTCGGACAGCCGCCCGCCCTCGTCGAGCCGGCGGCGCGCGAAGGCCTCGCGGTCCTGGTGCTCCAGCGAGTCCTCGCTCAGCGGCACGGCCTGGTCCTGGGGGACGGCCACCGCCCCGTCCTCGTCGGCGACGATCAGATCCCCGGGCGTCACCAGGACGCCGCCGACGCCCACCGGCACGTTGAACGCCGACGGGAACAGCTCCGTCTGCGAGGCGTAGTGCGGGGTCACGCCCGTGCACCAGACGGGCACGCCGAGCGCGCGGATGCGCGCCGCGTCTCGCACCCGGCCGTCGACGACGATGCCCGCGCCGCCGCGCAGCTTGAAGTAGCGCACCAGCATGTCGCCGAGGCAGCCGGTGAAGTGGCTGCCGAACGCGGACACGACCAGCACGTCACCGGGCCGGATCGACTCCAGCACGCCCCACAGCGCGGTCTTGCGCTCGGCGTCCTCCTGCGCGGCGCCGGAGAAGACGTCCTCGCGCTGCGGCAGGAACTGCAGCGTCACCGCGCCGCCGACGACCGAGACGTCCGGCTCGCGGTGCAGCGGCACGGGGCCGTCGATGAAGGTCCTGGTGATGCCGGACTGGTGCAGCTTGGCACAGGCGGTCGCGGCGCTCACCCCCTGGAGTGCCGTCAGCATGCGCTCGGTCGGCCGGACGTAGGAAGCGGTGTGGACCGGCGCCCGCATCGACTCGTACGTGTGCATGTCCCCCGCCGCTGGCGCTCCCTGATCCCCTGTCGGGCTCATCCGCCACGCCTTTCCGCGCACACCTCGGCACGCAACCATCAGTGACATTATCGCCTATCGATGGTAGATAACAGCCGACCGGCAACAGCTGTCAACCACGGCAGGAGACTTCAGTGCCCACGGCACCCACAGCACCCATCGAGTGGTTCAAGGCCGCGCGCTTTGGACTCTTCGTCCATTTCGGGCTCTACAGCCTCGCGGCGCGGCACGAGTGGGTGCGCAGCCGGGAGGCCATGTCGCAGCAGGCCTACGACCGCTATCTGGAGCGGTTCGACCCGGACCTCTTCGACGCGGGCAAGCTCGCGCGGGCCGCGCGCGAGGCCGGGATGCGCTACGCCGTCCTGACCGCCAAGCACCACGACGGCTTCTGCCTCTTCGACTCCGCGCTCACCGACTACACCTCCACCAAGGCCGCGGGCCGCGACCTGGTCGCCGAATTCGCCGAGGCGATGCGCGCGGAGGGGCTGCGGGTCGGGCTCTACTACTCGCTGCTCGACTGGCACCACCCCGGCTTCCCCGTCGACCGCCACCACCCGCTGCGCGGCACCGACGCCGAGCGCGAGCCCCGCGACCTGGCCGGCTACCGCGACTACCTGCACGCGCAGGTGCGGGAGCTGCTGACCGGCTACGGGCGGATCGACGACCTCTTCTTCGACTTCACCTACCCGGGCATGGGCCCGGCCGAGTGGGGCGCCGAGGAACTGCTGCGCATGGTGCGCGACCTGCAACCGGGCATCGTCGTCAACGACCGGCTCGGCATCCCCGGCGACTACGTGACGCCCGAGCAGTACCAGCCCGACGAGCCGCTGGAGCGCGACGGTGTGCCGGTCATGTGGGAGGCCTGCCACACGCTCAACGGCTCGTGGGGCTACGACCGCGACAACCACGACTACAAGGACCCCGCCCTGCTGGTGCGGATGCTGGTCCAGTCGGTGGCCTGCGGCGGCAACATGCTGCTCAACGTCGGTCCGACCGGCCGCGGCGCGCTCGACCCGCGGGCCCGCGACACGCTGGCCGCGATCGGGGAGTGGATGGAGCCGCACGCCCGCTCGGTGCGCGGCGCCGGGCCGAGCGCCAACCGCGCCCCGGCCAACTCCCTCTACACGCAGGCCGGAAACCGCCTCTACCTGCACCTGCTCGCATGGCCGCTCAAGCACATCCACCTGCCCGGGCTCGCGGGCAGGGTGCGCTACGCGCAATTCCTGCACGACGGCTCCGAGATCCGCTTCCGGCAGCTCGACGGCACGCAGCACGAGCACAACAACCTCGCGCCCCCCGGCCGCAGCGCCGACACCCTCACCCTCACCGTGCCGGTCGGCCGCCCCGACGTGCTGCTCCCGGTGATCGAGCTCTTCCTCGACGAGCCGGAGGAGCCGAACGAGCCCGGCGAATCCGGCGGGGAGGCCTGACCGCCGTGGCCGGACCCCTTGCCGCACGGCTGGCCCCCGCGCTGGACGCGCTCACGACCCTGCCGCCGGGCGGGCGGTGCGGCGTCCCGGACGTGACCGCGCGGGACGTGTGGGACGCGGTGCCCGAGCCGATACGCACCGACGTGCTCGACCGCGCCGCCGCCGAACTGGCCCGCCCCGCGCCGCCGCTGCTCGCCTCCGACTGGGCCAGGACCTTCCGCGACGGCGAGCGCGGCGCCTACGAGGGGCGGGCGCGCGCCCTGCGCGAGCGGGTGACGCTGCTGGTGCTGGCCGCGGTGCTCACCGGCGAGGTGGCCGCCGCGGACGAGCCCGCCGGGTGCCCGCACCTGGACGCCGCCGCGGACGGGCTGGTCGCCTTCGCCGAGGCCAGCACCTGGTGCTGGGCCCCGCACGACGAGCACACCGCCGGGCGCGGCGAGCTGCTGCCCGACCCGGACGACCCCTTCCTCGACCTGGGCGCCGCCGAGGTCGCCGCGCTCTTCGCGTGGGCCGACCGCGCGCTCGGCCCGCACCTGGACGTACGGCTGCCGGGCCTGCGCCGCCGGCTGCGGCGCGAGGTGGAACTGCGGGTGCTCGGCCCCTACGAGCGCGTACGCGACTGGCACTGGATCGGCGCGGACGGCACCGCCAACAACTGGAACCCGTGGATCGCCAGTTCCGTCGTCGCCGCCGCACTGCTGCTGTGCGACGGCAGCAGGGGCGGCGACGAGGGCGAGCGGCGCGCCCGGCTGGTGGTCCGGGCGGTGCACGACCTGGACCACTATCTCGCGGTGCTGCCCGACGACGGCGGCATCGACGAGGGCATCGCCTACTGGTTCGCGGGCGCGGGCCGGGTGCTGGAGCTGCTGGACCAGCTCGCCGACGCGGGCGGGCCCGCGCTCGACGCCCGCGACCTGCCCGTCCTGGCCGAGCTGCTGCGCTACCCGCAGCGTATGCACCTGGGCGGCGACCACTACGTCAACGTCGGCGACGCGCCCGCCCGGCTGGGCGGCGGGCGGCCCTGGCAGGTGGTCTTCCGGTGGGGCGCCCTGCTCGGGCAGCCGGAGACCGCCGCGCACGCGGTGGCCGCGGCCCGCGAGGCGGGCGGGATCGCGGACACCGGGGGCCTGGGCCGTTCGCTGGCCGCACTCGCGGACCGGGCGTGGTGCCGGGCCGTCACCGCGCCAGCGGCGTCTCCGGCGTTTCCGGTGGAAGCGCCGTGGCTGGCCCGCGAGAGCTGGCTGCCGCGGCTGCAGATCCTGGTGGCGCGGGAGTCGGCGGGCAGTACGGCCGGGCTCACGCTCGCGGTGAAGGCCGGGCACAACGGCGAGCACCACAACCACCTGGACGTCGGCTCGTACTGGGTCGCGGTGGACGGCCGGCCGCTCGTCGTGGACGCCGGGCGGCCCGCGTACACCGCCCGGACCTTCGGCCCCGACCGCTACGACGCCTGGCCCTTCCGCAGCGCCTGGCACAACGTGCCCGAGCCCGGCGGCGAGCAGGAGCCGGGGGCCGCGTACGGCGCCCGCGAGGTGGACGTCTCGCTGGACGCCCAGGTCAGCGCGCTGCGGGCCGAGTTGGGCGGCGCCTACCCGGCGGGGCTGGTGGCCCGCTGGGAGCGGGAGGTGCGGCTGGAGCGGGGCGGCCCCGCGGTGGTCGTCGAGGACCGCTGGGCGGGGCGGCGGGGCGGGCCGGTGCTGCTGCGGCACGTGCTGGACGGGCGCGTCGAGGCGGGCGAGGGGTGGGCGACCGTGACGGCGCCGGACGGCGCGGGGCTGCGGGCCGAGTGGGACCCGCGGGCCGCGGCGGCGGTGGTCGAGGTGCGTGCGCTGGACGACGCGCTGCTGCGGCAGAGCTGGGGCGCCCGGCTGACCCGGCTGACGCTGGCGGTCGCGGAGCCCGCCGACTCCGGGCGGATCGCCGTGCGTTGGAGCCGCGCGCACTGAACGCCAAGGGCTTCGCGCACGGCTCTTGAACATGCGCGGCAGCACACCTAGCATCATTAATCGATAGACGATAATTCTTGGAGGTGAACGGTACGTGACACCCCTGGGACAGCGGACCGTCACCCCGCGGCCCACCGCGGCCCGGTTACGGCAGGCGGTCCTCCCCCCGCCGCGGTGACCGCACCGCCGCCACCGGCACCGACCGCCACCGCCCCGCACGAGAGCGGGGCGGTGGCCGCACCGGGGCCGTGCAGTAAGCGGTTTCTGAAAGTGGCTCAGCCTTCGACGCACCACCGAACCCCCGCAGTCGGGTCGAACCTCGGCCGTCTGTGTTCACGACTACGCAACGGAGCGTGTCCCGAATGAGAAAGATCTG
This sequence comes from Streptomyces sp. NPDC021020, assembly GCF_044333285.1. Lineage (NCBI taxonomy): Bacteria > Bacillati > Actinomycetota > Actinomycetes > Kitasatosporales > Streptomycetaceae > Streptomyces > Streptomyces sp. NPDC021020. The sequence goes on along the minus strand of NZ_JBIRQQ010000012.1, from coordinate 149,484 downwards.
GCGCCGCACCTGCGCTCTCGCCGCGGCCCCCCTGGTAATGGCATCGGCCGCGGCATGCGGCGGCGACGACTCCGGGAGTTCCGCCGGGGGCGGCAGCACGACCCTGCGCGTCATCGTCAACATCACGCCGAACCTGACCGAGCAGTACTGGAACACCCTCTTCGACCGGTACGAGAAGGCGCACCCCGGCACCACGGTCAAGCTGGAGCTGACCGGCACCATCTCCGCGAACGCCAAGCTCACCCAGGACCTGGCCGCGGGCGACCCGCCGGACATCGCCCAGCAGATCACCCCGACCGAGGACACGGTGGACCTCTTCGCCGACCTCACCGACCAGGCCTGGACGGCGAAGACGCCGCTGGCCGACCAGTACGCGATCGACGGCAAGCGCTATCTGGTCGGTGTCGGCGAGCAGATCCAGTCGCTCGTCTTCTACGACAAGGCCGCCTTCACCAAGGCCGGTCTGGACGCCGCGAACATCAAGACGATGGCGCAGTTCACCGACGCCATGGGCAAGCTCAAGGACGCGGGCTACACCCCGCTCCAGACGGCCGGCCAGTGGGTGACCGGCGGCCAGTTCTCGATGATGGCCGACGCCGGCGTCATGACCGCCGACCCCGACTGGACGGTCAAGCGCAAGGACGGCAAGGTCAGCTTCGCCGACTCCGGCTACGCCTCCTACCTGCAGAACTACAAGGACTGGATCGACAAGGGCTACCTCAAGAAGAGCGCGCTGGGCCTGACGTACGCGGACGGCCAGACGGACTTCCTGAACGGCAAGTCGGCGATGTACATGATGGGTTCGTTCTTCGTGCCCGCCGCCGACCAGGCCAAGAAGAGCGACGGCATCGGCGTCTTCTCGATGCCGACCGACGGCGCCTACCCGTCCGGCCAGTTCGGCAACATCGCCGACCCGTACGTCGTCGTCAACCGCTCCAAGCACAAGGCCGCGGCGATCGACTTCGTGAAGTGGCTGGTCACCGACCCCGAGGCGGTCAAGAGCCAGCTCGCGGCGGACGGCAACCTGCGGCAGGGCTTCAGCTACCCGATGTCGAGCCTGGGCACCCAGGTCCAGCAGATCCTCGACAAGGCGCCCTCGGTCATCGTCAAGGCCGGTCCGCGCCAGCCGATCGCCGGCTACAGCGACCAGCTCAACACGACGGTGCAGTCGCTGTTCTCGGGCACGTCCGCGAAGAGCGCGGCGTCCGGATTGGACAAGTGGTGGAACTCGCAGAGCTGACACGGCAGGGGCCGCGCTCCGGCGCGGCCCCCGGCCCCGCCGCCCGGCCCGCGCCGAGCAGGCGGGCGATCCGGATCCGCGAGGCCGCGGTCTCGCTGGCCATGATGGGCCCGGCGGTGGTGCTGTACACGGTGCTGACCGTCGTCCCCGTCGGCGTCGCCATCTACCTGAGCCTGACGGACTGGAACGGCTTCTCCTCCGTCAACTTCATCGGCCTGGACAACTACCGGCACCTCTTCGACGACCCCAGCTCCACCGACTCGTGGTACGTAACGGCGCTCATCGCCGTCCTCGGCACGGTCTTCGAGGTCGGGCTCGGCCTGGTGTACGCGCTGATCCTCAAGGGGCGCTCGCGCGGCAACTCCTTCTTCCGGGCCGTGGCGTACTTCCCGCACGTCATCAGCGCGCTGGTGCTCGGCTACCTGTGGGCGGCGATCCTCGGCACCAACGGCGCCATCAACAACACGCTGGCGAAATTCGGCGTCGAACCGGTCGGCTTCCTCTTCGACGAGAACATGGCGCTCTACTCGCTGATCGCCGTCATCGTGTGGGCCGGCTTCGGCTTCAACGTGGTGCTGTTCGTGGCCGCGCTCCAGACCGTGCCCGCCGAGCTGCTGGAGGCCGCCGCGATCGACGGCGCCAACCGGCGGCAGACCAACCTCAAGGTCGTCATCCCGATGATCGCGCCGGTGGTGACCATCGCGACGGTGCTGAACCTCGTCGGGCTGATCCGCGCCTACGACATCATCGTGAGCCTCACCGGCGGCGGTCCCGCCGGCTCCACGCAGACCTTCTCGTACCTCATCCTGGCCCGCTCCTTCGAGGGCACCAAGGTCGGCTACGCCACCGCGCAGGCGGTGTTCCTGATGGTCGTGTCCGCCGTTCTGGCGCTCGGGGTGACGGCTCTGCGCAACCGCCAAGACCAAGCAGCGACGAGCTAGACGAGTGAGGAGGCGGTGATGGCCGTACTGGCGGCGGAGCCCCAGAAGAAGACCAAGACCCCGGCCGCCAGGAGCGGCGGCCCCGCGCCCGGGAAGCAGCGCGAGTCGGGCGGGCCGGTGCGCTGGCTGCTGCTCGGCGTGCTGTTCGTGGTCATGGTCGTGCCGATGTACCTGCTGCTGGTCAACAGCTTCAAGTCGCAGGAGGACATCGCGAACAACCCGTTCTCGCTGGTGCCGGGCAAGCTGACCCTCGCGCACCTGTCGGCGGCGGTCCACAGCCCGCAGTACAACGTCATCGGCGGCTACGGCTTCACGTTCTTCCTGGTCGTGGCCGTGGACGTGCTGTGCATCGCGTTCGCGGGCCCGGCGGCGTACGTGATCGCGCGCGGCATGAAGCGGCGCAACCAGCTGGTGATGCTGTACTTCCTCGCGGGGACGTTCATCCCGGGCGCGGCGGTCATCATCCCGGTGATCTACGTGCTGCGCGACCTCGGGCTGGCGAACACCGTGACGGGCCTGGTCGCGCACGACGTGGCGTCCACCCTGCCGGTGAGCATCTTCCTGTTCGTCGGCTTCATCCGCACGATCCCGGTCGACATCGACCACGCGGCGACCATCGACGGCGCGGGCCGCTACCGGACGTTCTGGACGATCATCTTCCCGCTGATGCGCCCGGCGGTCGTGACCGTGCTGATCCTCAACTCCATCGGCATCTGGAACGACTTCATCAGCCCGCAGATCCTGCTCAGCCCGTCCTCCGGGCACTACACCGTGACGACGGCGATCTACGCCGGCATCAGCCAGTACAGCACCGACCTCACGAAGGTCTTCCCGAACCTGCTGCTGGCCGTGGCGCCCGTCGTCATCTTCTTCATCTACATGCAGCGCCACATCATCAGCGGTCTCACCGTCGGGGCGGTCAAGGGATGACCCCGCCCCGGCGGTTCTCATTTCCCCTGGTCAGGAAAGAGGGAACGTGAAAATGCCACGCATGTCGAACAGACCACAGGTCCGCGGACGACGAGGGCTGGTGACCGCGGCCACCGCGGCGGTCGCGGTCCTGTCGCTCGTCGCCGCCGCGCCCGCGAGCGCGGCGTGCGGCAAGAAGCACGGGCACAAGGCCGAGGGCGCGACGACGTACCACGTCTCGCCGACCGGCAACGACACCTTCGACGGGCTCAGCACCGGCAAGCCCTTCCAGCACATCCAGAAGTGCGCGGACGTGATGGTCGCGGGAGACACCTGCGAGATCATGTCGGGCACCTATCCGGAGACGGTCGTCCCGGCGCACTCCGGCAGCTCGGGCCTGCCCATCACCTACCGGGCCGCCCCGGGCGCGAAGGTGACGATCAGCGGCGCCTCGCCCGTCACCGGCTGGTCGCAGGTGACGGGCGCCGACGTCACGGCGATCGGCGCGAGCGACCCGTACGCGGTGGACTCGCTGTTCAGCGACGCGGTGGCCGCGGGCCACGTGTGGAGCACGAACGTGGACCTGGGCAGCGACCCGGGCACGGTGCAGGTCTTCACCGACAAGTCCATGGACATCGAGGCGCAGTGGCCCTACCCGGGCCTGGATCTGCTGAACCCGGCGATCGAACACGCCGGTGCGGGCAGCGCCGACGCGGTGATCGCGGACGCGGCCCAGACCCGGCCCGCGGGCTACTGGGACGGCGCCCGCGCCCTGACCGGCTACTGGTACGTCTCGGCCACGACGACCGTCGCCTCCTCCGCGCCCGGCTCGGTGACGCTGTCGGTCGCCCCTCCTTGCGTCCACAAGGTCGTGCCCACCGACACCCGCTACTCGCTGTCCGGCAAGATCGGCGAGCTGGCCAACCCCGGTGAGTGGTTCTACGACCCGGCCGCGCACAAGCTGTACGTCTACAGCACCGACAGCCCGGCGCAGCACACGGTCGAGGCCAAGCAGCGGCAGCTCGCGTTCGACCTGACGAACGCCTCGTACACCTCGGTCGTCGGGCTCGACCTCTTCGCCTCGACGATCACGATGGGCTCCACCAGCACCCACAACACCCTGGACACGCTCACCGGCACCTACCTGTCGCACTACAGCGACATCACGCGGGGCGCCACCGACTGCGGCTCCAGCGTGACGCGCGGGGTCTCCGACACCGGCATCGTGGTCAACGGCACGTACAACACCGTCGTGAACAGCGACCTGTCGCTGAGCGCGGGCAACGGCATCGCGCTGGCCGGGCAGAACAACACGGCCACCGACAACATCATCCACGATGTGGATTACCTGGGCACGTACGCGGCGGGCATCGCCGTCATGGGCAACTCCCAGACGGTCGTGAACAACACGATCTACCGCGTGGGCCGCAGCGGCATCAACCTCCAGTGGGGCACCACCGCGGGCCTGACGGCGGGCCCGGACAAGATCGCGTACAACGACATCTCGCAGTACGCGCGGCTGAGCCTGGACACCGCGGGCATCTACACCTGCTGCAGCGCGGACATGATGGGCTCCTCCGTCGACCACAACCTGCTGCACGACGGCACGCCGACACCGGGGGTCACGCCCTTCGCGGTGGCGGGCGTCTACGCGGACAACGGGCAGAGCAACCTGGTCATCGCGAACAACGTCGGCTGGAACAACCTCCAGGGCACGGTCATGCTCAACGGCCTGGGGACGGGCTCGCACAACAACGGTGTGTACAACAACACCGGCGGGCTGACGCTCTTCTACGTCAAGGGCGCCGACCAGTCGACGGGCACGAAGATCTACAACAACATCGGCCAGATCGTGGGCTCCGACGGGGCCACCGACGGCGGCCTGGTGATGTCGAACAACCTGGACCCGGCCGTGGACCCGCTGTTCGTGAACGCGGCCGCCCACGACTACCGGCTGACCGACGCCTCCCCGGCCCGCAACGCGGCGATCCCGCTGCCGGGCGTCAACGACGGCTCGACGGACGCGGTGCCGAGCCTGGGCGCCTACCAGTACGGGGCGCCGAAGTGGACGGCCGGCGCCCGCCGGTGATCCATGGGGGCTGAACCGCGTGTGCCCGGACCGGAACTCCGGTCCGGGCACACGGTGCGTGCGGTGGGTGCGGTGGGTGCGTCAGCCGCGCTTCTTCTTCGCGGCCCGCGCGTCGGGAACCGGGCCGCGGCCGGCGGCGTGGTCGGCGAAGGCGTCGGCGGCCTGGTCGGCGTCGCCGGAGCGCAGCAGGCTCACCAGGCGGCCGTGCTCGTCGGCCATGGCGTGCCAGTCGCCCTGGAACAGCGGGTCGGAGATGGCCCGCAGGGTGCGCAGGGAGGGCTCGATGACCTCCCACATGCGCTCCAGGAACGGGTTGCCCGCGCTCTGGCTGATGAGCGTGTGGAATTCGATGTCGGCGTCGCGGAAGCGGCTGACGTCGTTGGTGGCGACGGCGTCGTGCATGTGCTCGACCAGGTGGTCCAGCATCTCCAGCTGCTGCTCGGTGATGTGCTCGGTCGCGAGCCGGGCGGCGAGCCGCTCCAGGGGCTCGCGGACCTGGCGGGCGTACTCCGCGTCCTGGGTGGAGATCTCGACGACGAAGTGGCCGCGGCGCGGGATGTGCATGAGCAGGCCCTCACGGGCGAGCTGCTTGACGGCCTCGCGCACCGGCGCCTGGCTGACCCCCAGGCGGCGGGCGATCTCCGACTCGACCACCCGGTCGTTGGGGCCGAGTTCGCCGTCGACGATCGATTGGCGGAGGAGTCCGTAGACCTGGTCGGAGATCAGGGTCTTACGGAACCGGTCCTTGTTGGTGGCCAGCGTGGAGACGAAATCGGCCGACGGGTTCGTTGCCATGACTCCCGATCCTGCTCTGTGGGGTGGGTTCCCTCTATGGTACGCACTTTTATCGTCTATCGATAGCTGATGGGGTGATCCGGACGTCCCGGGCCTGGTCAGCGGTCCGCGCCGCCCGACCCTTCGGGCGCGCCCAACCCTCCGGGGCCGCCCAGCCCGTACACCCGGACGGCCGTCGTGTGCAGGACGTCGCGCCGCTGCCGCTCCGGCAGATGGGCGATCCCCCGCTCCGCGAGGGCCAGCGAGCGCGAGCGGCTGCCGCGCGGCAGGCAGATCGGCCAGTCGGAGCCGATCAGGCAGCGGTCCGGGCCGAAGGTGTCCACCACCTCCCGCACCAGCGCGGCGACCCGGTCGTCCGGGACGCCGTGCTGCTGGGTGAGCAGACCGGAGATTTTCACGTTCACGTTCGGCAGTCTGGCGGCAGATTCCATGTCCCTGTGCCAACTTCGGAGGTTTTCCCGAAGGTTCGGCGGGTTGCCGAGGTGGTCGACGACGACGGTGAGCGCCGGGTGGCGGGCGGCGGCCTCGGCCGCGGCCCGCAGGGCGCCGCCGTACAGGTTGAGTTCGAGCGCGGTGCCGGTGTCCGCGAGTACCGGGATCAGGGCGCGGGCCGCGGCCGGGGTGCCGTCCCAGGTGGCGCCGCCCAGGCGCATGCCGTTCGGGCGGGTGCCGCCCCACTCGTCCAGGAGGGCGGCGAAGCGGGCGGGTCCGGCGTCGCCGTGGACGTGGAGATTGCCGACGTATCCGGCGACGACATCGGGTCTTTGGCAGCGCAGTTCGCGCAGGGCCGCGGTCTCCCCCGCGTCGCCGCGGGAGGCCTCGACCAGGACCGTGCCGGTCACGTCCGTCCCCTCGCCCGCCGCCGCGAGGTCGTCGGCGGTGAAGGCGCGGTGGTGCGGGGAGTCCGGCCGTATCCAGGGGAAACCCTCGCGCGGGTCCCACAGGTGGGCGTGGCAGTCGATCACGGCGGACTCCCCTTCTCCGGGCCGCCCCGCGCTGGTTGCGGGGCGTGGACGGCTCTTGACACGGCTGTCGGCGCACTGAAGGCTAGCAATCGATTATCAATGGGCGATGAAGAAGGGTCGGGTGGCTCCCGATGCTCGGGGTGGAACGAATCGACGACAGGCCCGCGGTGAGCGGGGCGGCCCGATGACGGCCGCCGGGGTTGCCGGGGCCGCCGGATCTGCCGTGCGCGGGCCGGAGGTGACCGCAGGGCGCCGCTTCGGCGAGGCGCCGCGGTGGGCCGCGCTGGAGCGCGAGCTGTTCGCCCGCCAGGACGCGGCCTGGCGGATCTTCGCCGACCGCTACACCGAGGGCGACGGCCGCCTCGTCTTCCGCGACTCGCTCGGCCAGGGCCTGGACGACCGGGACGGCGTGGACGACTTCTACGAGCCGTTCTTCAACTGGCCGACCCTCTACCTGCTCGGCGGCAGCACCGACCTGCTCGCCGCCGCCCGCCGCCACTGGCGCGGGGTGACGGCCCAGCTCACCGAGATGGGCCTCGTCGTGGACGGCCTGGAGCGCGGCTACGACTGGTTCCACCAGGGCGAGGGCATGCTGCTCTTCTACGGCCTGTGCCTGGCCGACCCCGGCGACCCCGAACTGCGCGCGCTGGCCTCCCGCTTCGCCGACGTCTACCTGCCCGGCGGCCCCAACTACGACCCCGCCCACCGCGTCCTCACCGCCCCCCACAACGGCGCGGGCGGCCCCCGCCCCGGCTTCAGCGACCACGACACGTACTTCCCGTGGAGCCTGGCCCTGCGCCCCTACGGCCTCCCGCTCGACTGGGGCACCGGCGTCGGCTCCTTCGACGAGCTGGCCGCCGACCCGGCGAAGGCGCGGGCGTACGGGCAGGTCATGTGGCAGCGGATGGGCCGCGGCGACACCCTCGTCAACCTCGCCTCCACCACGCTGGCCACCAACGCGTGGCTGCTGGGCGGCGAGCAGCGGTACGCCGACTGGGTCGCCGAATACACCGGCGCCTGGCGCGAGCGGCTCGCCGGGCGGGAGGTGCTGCCCGACAACGCCGGGCTCGGCGGCGAGGTCGGCGAATACCTGGACGGGCGCTGGTACGGCGGCCACTACGGCTGGTCCTGGCCGCACGGGCTGTCGTCGGTCGCGTCGGCCGCGATCGTCGGCGCGGTCAACGCGAGCCTGGTGACCGGCGACCAGGGCTTCCTGGAGCTGGCCCGCAACCCGCTGGACGCGGTGCTCGCGCACGCCGAGCAGCGCACCGCCGACCAGATGGGCACCCTCGGCAGGCGCTGGCGCCCGCACCTGGCGACCGTCCCCGGCGAGCCCACGCTCATGGTGCCGCAGCGGCACAACGACTCCGGCTGGTTCGACTTCACCGTCATGCCGACACAACTGCCGCTCAGCCTGTGGCACTTCAGCCGCGAGCAGGCCGACGCCGAGCGCGTCGAGCGGCTGCGCGCGGGCTCCCGCTGGGACTGGACGGACGTGCACACCCAGCGCACCAAGGACGAGTGCGGCCACGAGGAGCCCTGGCACGAATTCCTGCACGGCCGCAACGACGGCTTCCCCGAGCGCATGCTGACCAGCGCGCTCGACGTGTCCGCCGAACGCCTCGCGGCGATCGAGGCCGACACCACCGACCCGGCCACCGGCCCCGACGCGCTCGGCATCCACCACTGGCAGAACCTCAACCCGGTCGTCACCGAGGCGCTGCTCCAGCTCACCACCGGCTCCCCGCAGGTCCTCTACAACGGCGGCCTCGCGCAGCTGCACGTCCGCTACCACGACGCCGACGAGCGGCGCCCCGGGCTGCCCGCGGACGTCGCGGCGCTCGTCTCCGACATCCGCCCCGAGCACACGGTGGTGGAGCTGGTGAACCTCGGCGCCGCGCCGCGCACGGTCGTCGTCCAGGCGGGCTCGTTCGCCGAGCACGTCCTGCACACCGTGCGCGCCGACGACGGCGACCCGCTGCCGGTCGAGGGCCGCTACTGCACGGTCGCGCTGCCCGGCGGGACGACCGTGCGGCTGACCCTGACGATGACGCTGCGCGGCGCGGAACCCGCCCGCACCACTCCCTGGGAGGCCGCCCGATGACGCTCACCACGCACGACCGGACCCCGGCCCGGCTGCCCTTCGCGCTGCCCCCGGTGGGCATCGGCACCGCGCCGCTCGGCGGGCTCTTCGAGCAGGTCAGCGAGCAGGACGCGGCCGCCACGCTCGCGGCCGCGGCCGCCGCGGGCATCCGCTACTTCGACACCGCCCCGCGCTACGGCCACGGCCAGGCCGAGGAGCGGCTCGGCCGGCTGCTGGGGCCCGCCGGGATCACCGAGCCGGTGATCTCGACGAAGACCGGCTGGCTGCTGCGCCCGCGCGCGGACGGCTCCGGCACCGACGTCGTCACCGACTGGACCGAACGCGGCATCCGTGAGTCGCTGGAGTCCAGCCTGGAGCGGATGGGCCGTTCGTCCGTCGACATCCTCTACCTGCACGACGCCGACGACTACGCCGCCGAGGTGCGGGCCACGGCGTACGACGCGGTGCGGCGGCTGCGCGACGAGGGCCTGGTCAAGGCGATCGGCTTCGGCATGAACCACAGCGCGCCGCTCGCCGCGTACGTCGCGGCGTACGAGGTGGACGTCGTGCTGATCGCGGGCCGCTTCTCGCTGCTGGACCACGACGCGATGGCGACGCTGCTGCCGCTGTGCGCGGAGCGCGGCACCGCCGTGGTGGTCGGCGGCGTCTTCAACACCGGGCTGCTGGCCGACCCGTCGGACGGCGCGATGTTCAACTACCGCCCCGTCCCGGCGGGGGAGCTGGCGCGGGCCCGGCGCTGCCAGGAGCTGTGCGCGCAGTACGAGGTGCCGCTCGCGGCGGCGGCGGCGCAGTTCCCGTTCCTGCACCCGGCCGTCACGTCCGTGGTGCTCGGCTGCCGGTCGGCGGACGAGGTGACGGCGAACGCGGAGGCGCTGCGGCGCCCGGTGCCCGCCGAGCTGTGGGCGCGGCTCGCGGCGGAGGGCTTCGTACCGGAGGAGCTGATCTGATGCGCTAACGTCTACCAGGATGTGCAAGAGGCGTGCACATCCTGGATGACGGATAGGGAACGGACGCGGCCCCGCGGCCGGACGGGAGAAGCATGGCAGCCGAATCCGGCGCGGGTACGCAGGCGGTCGAGCGGGCCATGTCGCTGCTGACGTGCTTCACCGACGAGCACAGCGAGCTGCGCGTCAGCGAGCTGTGCGCGCGGACGGGCCTCGGGCAGTCCACCGTCTCGCGGATGATGTCGACGCTCGACCGCCTCGGCTTCGTCGTCCCGGACGCCCGCACCGGCCTCTACCGGCTGGGCCCCGCGGCCGTGACCCTCGGCTCGGTGGCCCTCAACAGCTCCCCCCTCTTCCGCGCCGCCCGCCCCGTCGCCCAGAGCCTCGCCCACGCGACCGGCCTCGGCGTCAACCTCGCCGAATTCCGCGACGACCGGCTCTTCTACCTCTGCAATTTCGAGGGCCCCCGCTCCCCCAAGTCCTTCACCATGGCCGGCCGCGCCGCCCCGCTGCACGCCACCGGCATGGGCAAGGCGATCCTCGCCGCCCAGCCCGCCGAATACCTCTACGCCTACTTCGCCGCGGGCCTCGCCCACGCCTACACCCCGCGCACCCTCACCACCCCCGCCGCCATGGAGCCCGCCCTCGCCGAGATCCGCACCCGCGGCTACGCCACCGAGGTCGAGGAACTCGCCTTCGGCCGCGCCTGCGTGGCGGCCCCCATCCGCACCCGCGGCGGCGCGGTGACCGCCGCCCTCTCCCTGAGCGGCCCCCTCTCCGACCTCGACCTCCCCACCCGCCAACAGGACCTCGCCCTGACCGTGATCGAGGCCGCCGACGAACTCTCCGTCACCCTCGGCTACACAATCCCCCTGGCAACCCCACCGCACGGCCCGCTGACACCGCGGGGGTAGCGGAGCGGCGGCGCGCGATCACGCCTTGCGGACCTAGCCCACTTCTGTCGAAGTAGACTTAGACGGAATCCGACCAGATCGACATGTGGGGTACGGGATGGACGAATACCTGCCCGGCAAACCGGCGGACGTGGTCGACCGGGATCGGGAGTGGAATCTGCTCGCGGAGTTCCTCGCGGATCCGGAGCCCGCGATGCGGCTCGGCATCGTCTCCGGGCGTCGGCGGCACGGAAAGTCGTATCTGCTGCAGGCGCTGTCCGAGCAGGTCGGCGGGCTGTACGTCACGGCGGTGCGGGAGGAGGGGCGGCTTCCGGCGATCCGGCGGTTCAGCGACGCCGTCGCCGCGCACGCCGGGCTGCGCCCGGGGAGCCTGCGGCTCACCGACTGGCGCGACGTCCTGTCCAACGCCCTCGACGTCACCGCGCGCTCACCGCACCCGCTCCTGGTGATCGACGAGCTGCCCTACCTGCTCCAGCACTCGCCGGAGATCCCCGGGCTGCTCCAGCAGCTCTACGACGAGCGGCAGCGCGCCACGCCGTCGGACGCCGGGCCGGGACCCCGGCTGATCCTGTGCGGTTCCGCGATGAGCGTCATGCACGAGTTGCTGTCGGGCACCAAGCCGTTGCGCGGTCGAGCTGTGGTCGATCTGCGCCTGGGCCCGTTCGACTACCGGAACAGCCGGGCCTTCTGGCGGATCGACGATCCGCTGACCGCACTCAAGGTGCACGCCGTGCTCGGCGGGGCCCCCGGTTACCGGTCGGTGGCCGGGCGCCCGCACCCGGACGACGGCTTCGAGTCCTGGCTCGCCCGCACCCTGCTCGACCCGGGGCGGGCCGTCTACTCACGCACGGAGACCGAGTACCTGCTGCGGGAGGACCCGCGGATCACCCAGCACACCCTCTACTACGACATCCTCACCGCGATCGCCCGCGGCGCCACCACGCCCAGCAAGATCGGTGCGGCGCTGGAGCGTCCGCGCAACGCCGTCGCCCACCCGTTGGACGTGCTGGAATCGACCGGCTACGTCCAGCGCGAGCAGGACATCCTGCGCTCGCGGCACCCCGTCATCACACTCGCCGACCCGGTGATCCGCTTCAACCAGCTGATCACCCTGCCGCAGGTCGCAGCCGTCGAACAGGGCTTCGCCGAGCAGGTGTGGCAGCAGGCCGCCCCGACCTTCGCCTCCAAGATCCTCGGCCCGCACTTCGAGGACCTGGCCCGGGACTTCACCCGCCGCTACGCGCACACGCTGCTCCCCGGCGGACTGCCCGGTCCGGTGGGTACCACCGAGGTGGCCGACCCGGGGGCCCGGACGCGGCACGAGGTCGACGTCATCGCGCTGGCGGCCGGGGAGCGGCCGCAGTCCCCCCGCGCGAGGATCGCGCTGCTCGGTGAGGCCAAGGCGACCGCGGCCCGCCGGGGCACCGGCGACCTGGAACGCCTGGAGCGCATCCGCGGGCTGCTCGCCGAGCAGGGCCACGACACGGCGGGCACCACCCTGGCCCTGTACTCGCTGCACGGCTTCCACCCGGATCTGGGGGAGCTGGCCGCTCGCCGCGACGACGTCCTGCTCGTCGACCTGCCCGCTCTCTACGGGGTCCGACCCCCCGGGTCCGGCTCGTCGTCGTAGAGCTTTGCGCGGAGGTCGGGGCGGAGGAAGGCGGCGGGGGAGGCGATGGACAGGCCGCCGTCGACGGGGAGGACGGTGCCGGTGACGAAGGGGGCGGAGGAGAGGAAGAGGACGGCTCCGGCGACGTCGGCGGGGGTGCCGGTGCGGCCGAGGGGGTAGCCGTCGGTGACGTGGGGGAGGTGGTCGCCGCCGATCATGGCGGGGGCGACGGCGTTGGCCCGGATGCCGCGCGGGCCGTAGTCCAGGGCGAGCTGGCGGATCAGGCCCTCCACGCCGGACTTGGCCGCGGAGTAGCCGGGCAGCCAGGGGGCGGCGAGGGTGGCGTTGACGGAGCTGACGGCGACGATGCTGCCGCCGCGGGGCAGGACCGGGAGTGCGGCGCGGGCCGGGAAGTACGCGGTGTGCAGGGTGTTGCCGATGGCGCGGTGCCAGTCGTCGGGGCTCGCCCGGTGGGCCGGGGCGGGGGCCATGACGGCGGCGGCGAGCACCAGGACGTCGATGCCGCCGAGCCGCTCCACCGTACGGGCCACGGCCTCGTCCGCGCCCTGCGCCGTACTGACGTCGAGGGCGAGGTCGGCGGTCAGGGCGGGGTGGGGGGCGCCGCCGACGGAGACGCCCATGACGCGGTCGCCCGCCCGGGTGAAGGCCTCGGTGATCGCGTGGCCGATCGGCGAGGTGCTGCCGATCAGCAGGACGGCGCGGCTCACGCCGGGACCTTCGCGCCGAGCGGCAGCTCGGTGAGGATCTCGTCGAGCGCCTTCGCCGTCAGCGGGTCCAGCTCCTGCGCGGGCAGCCGTACGGCGCCGGACGCGATGACACCGCGCCTGCGCAGCACCTCCTTGTGCACCGCCCACGCCTGCCCCGGCCGCATGCCGATCTGGATGAGCGGCAGCAGCCGGGCGAAGGCCTCGCGGGCCTGCGCCCGGCGCCCCGCCGCGAGGTCGTCCAGCACGCCCCGCAGCAGGTCGGCGAATTCGCACGCGGGCATCGTGCCGACGGCCCCGTTGTCGTACTCCTCGATCAGGGCCACGGCGTTCTGCCCGCCGAGCACGGCGAAGGAGTCGGGGACGGCGGCGGTGACCGCCGCGACCTTCAGCGGCGTCGGGGGCGCCTCGACCTTGACCGACGTGATGCCCGGCGCCTGCGCCGCGAGCGTCGCGACCGCCGCCGGGTCGATCGCCACGCCGGTGGCGCCGGGCGCGTCCTGGATCATGACGCTCGCCTCGCTGCACGCCGCCACCTCGGCGTAGAAGTCGATCGTCTGCTGCCGGTTGGGCTTGGCCAGGAACGGCGGCAGCACCATGAGCTGGTCGGCGCCGCCCGCCGCCGCCTGCCGGGCCTGCTCGACCGCAAGCACGGTGCTCGTCCCGTTGACGCCCGCGACGACGGGCAGCTCCGGGCCCGCGACATCCCGCACCTCGCACAGGATCGCCGCCCGCTCGTCGGCCGTGAGCGCGAAGCCCTCGCTGGCCATGCCGAAGACGGCGAGGCCGTCGACGCCGCAGCCGAGCTGGAAGGCGACGAGGGAGCGCAGGGAGGGGAGGTCGAGGCGGCCGTCGTCGGTGAAGGGCGTGGCGAGGATGGGGATCAGGCCGGTGGGCGTGGCGTTGCGGGGCACGGTCAGCTCTCCTTGGCGAGTGCGGCGAAGGCCTCGACGGCCTCGGTGTCGATCTCGATGCCCAGGCCCGGGCCCTCGGGCAGCGTGAAGCCGGTCGGCCCGGCGTCCAGGGGCGTACGCAGCACGCGCTGCGCGAAGGGCACGGTCGTGGGCTGGAATTCGAAGAAGGGGCTGTCCCGGACCGCCGCCGACACGTGCAGGCCCGCCGCCATCGCCACGCCGAGCCCCACCGAGTGGTGGCAGGCCACGGGCACATGGTGGGCCTCGGCGAGCGCCGCGATCGTCATGGCCTCGGTGATGCCGGTACGGGCGACGTCCGGCTGCGCCAGGCCCAGGGCCCGGCGGGCGAGCCAGTCGCGGAATTCGTAGCGGTTGCGCATGGCCTCGCCCGCCGCGACCGGTGTGGTGATGCGCGAGGCCAGGTCGCGGTGCCCCTCGGTGTCCTCCGGGGCGAGCGGCGCCTCGAAGAACAGCGCCCGGCGGCGGTCGAGTTCGCGCCCCAGCTCCAGGGCCTCGGCCAGGCCGTACGCCCAGTGCGCGTCCACCGCGATCCGCACGCCGGGCGCGGCCGCGGCGACCGCGTCGTACGTCGCGAGGTCGGCCTCGACGCCCTTGCCCGCCGCGAGCTTGACCGTCCGCGCGCCCTTCGCCGCCCACCCGGCGGCGAGCCGCGCGCGGCCCTCGTCGGTGGGCTCGGGCAGGCCGGAGACGTAGGCCGGGATGTGCGTGCGGTAGGCGCCGCCGAGGAGCTGGGCGACGGGGAGGCCCGCGATCCGCCCGGCCAGGTCCCACAGCGCGGTGTCGAGGGCGGCGAGCGCGTCGGCCTGGTGGCCCACCAGGTGGCCGCGCTCGCGCATGAGGTCGCGCATGCCGTCCCACAGCGGGCGTACGGCGCGCGGGTCGCGGCCCAGCAGCCAGGGGCCGAGCATGCGGTCGACGATGGCCGCGACCACCTCGGGCCCGACCGGCGCCAGGGCCTCGCCCCAGCCCTCCGCCCCGTCGTCGGTGGTGACGCGGACGAGCAGGGTCTCCATCCGGGCGGAGTAGAGGCTGCGCCAGGGCGGCCGGACGAAGTAGCCGTCCTCGGGGCGGGGGGCGGTGCCGTCGTCGAGCTTGCCGAGGTAGGCCGACTCGGCCGGCTGCTTGACGACGTAGGTCGTCACCTGGGTGATCCGCACGCGCGCTCTCTCTTCTCGGGGGCTCGGGGGCTCGGGAGGCTGGGTGGCTCGGGTGGGGCTCGGGCCCGGGTGCCGTGCAGCCCCACCCCATCCTGGGATGCTGCTTGCGTATTCTGCAAGCCTCATCCACGATAGCGGATCCCCCTTCACCCGATCCCGCCGCCCCGCACGCGGAGGCCCCGTGAACGTGCCGGCGGCAGCGCAGGCCGAAGTGAAGGGCCCGCAGCACCCAGCGCTACCCAGCGCTACCGTGTGCGTATGTCAGCGCAGCCGGAGATCACCCAGCGCGATCTGCGCAACCGTTCACGAGAGATCATGGACGCGGTCCAGGACGGGCAGTCCTTCACCGTCACCCGCGACGGGCACCGGATCGGAGAACTAATCCCACTCCGCCGCCGCAGGCGATTCGTCCCGCGCTCGGAATTCGCCGCCATGTCCCGTACGGCATCCGGCATCTCGCTGGAGGCCTTCCGGTCCGACCAGGACGCCACGGCCGACCAGGACATGGACGATCCCTATGCCCGCTGAGTACGCACAGGGGCTCCTCGACACCACCATCGTGATCCTGCGCCGGTGGATCGACGCCGAAGCAGCCCGCATCTACGGCAGGGTCTGCGCCGCCGTGATCGGAGCGGGCCGCAAGCCGCGACGTCGGGTGGCCGACCTCATGATCGCCGCCATCGCGATCGCGGAGGGGCTGCCACTCTTCACCACCAATCCCGACGACTACAAGGGACTCGACGGCCTCCTGACCGTGGTGCCCGTCGCCCGGCCCACCGTCCTGCACGACCGGTAGCGCCACGACCGGTAGCGCCACGGGCGGTCACGCCGGATCCCGCACCGGCGGGTCGGTGTCGCGCGGCGCCCCCGTCAGACCGGCCTCGCGCAGGATCCGGTCGACCGTCGCCGTCAGGGGGCTGGCGGCGCCGATGACGGTCTCGGCGGCGGACGGCAGCAGGTCACGCTCGACGTACCACTCGCGCAGATGCGCCTCGGTGACCTGGGCCAGGTACTCCGGGTCGCCCTTCGAGGCGTGCCGGACGAGCGTCTCCTCGAAGGGCACGTCGAGGTAGTAGCAGCGGGTCAGCCCGCGGTGGTCGTCGATCAGCTCCTGGAGCATCGCGCCGTAGTGGGCGGCGTAGAGGATCCCCTCCACGACCACGTCGTAGCCGGCGTCCAGCGCGTAGCGCGCCACGACGCCGATCAGCCCGACGTTCGCCCCTCCGGCGCGATCGCGCTCGCGCAGCACGACCCGGCGCAGATTGTCCTGCGCCACCACCGCGACTCCCCGCCCGCACCGCTCACGGATCCCCGCGGCCACGGACGACTTGCCCGACGCCGAATTGCCCCGTACGACGATCAGCCGCGTTCCCGCGCTCCCGGTGTCCACGCCGGGCACGCTACGGGCAGCGGCCCCCACGCGTCAGGGACGCCGGGGTCAGGCGAGGGTCTCGCCGCCGTCGAGGGTGAGGATCTGGCCGGTCATGTAGGGGTTGGCCATCAGGAAGAGCACCGCGGACGCGGCTTCCTCGGGGGTGCCGAAGCGGCCGAGGGGGTGGGTCGCGCCCGCGGCGGCGATCGCCTCGTCGGTGGACATGCCGGGGCGGGTGCGCCACAGGGGGGTGTCGATGCGGCCGAAGCGGACGGCGTTGACGCGGCGGCGGGTGGGGGCGAGTTCGACGGCGAGGGCCTTCGTGAGGGTCTCGACGGCGCCGGCCGCGGAGAGGGGAGCGGTCATGCCGGCGGCGGGGCGGGCCACGAGGATGCCGGAGCTGAAGGTGAGGGAGCCGCCCGCGGGCAGGCGGTCCGCGGCGACGCGGGCCGTGGTGAAGGCGGCCTGGAGGCGGGAGTCGAGGGCGGTGCGGATGCCCTCGGCGGTGAGCGCGGCGAGCGGGCCCGCGCCCGCGATGCCGCCCGCGGTGACGAGGACGTGGTCCACCTCGCCCGCCCGGTCGAACGCCTCGGCCAGGATCCGCTCGTCGCCCCCGTCCCCCGCGACCTCCAGCACCGCGCCCTCCTCCCGGCCCGGCCCCGGGATCCCCCGCGCGGCGACCGCGGTCTCCCGGACCCGGGCGGCGGCGCCCCGCAGCCGCCCGGGGTCGCGGCCGACCAGGACGACCCGCGCGCCGACCGTCCGCAGCAGGACGCCCGCGGCGAGCCCGATGCCCGACGTGCCGCCGACGAGGACCGCGGTCGTGCCCGCGAGCGCGCTCGGCAGCGGGGTGCGGATCGGGATCGGGGCGAGGGAGGGGGTGGTGGCAGGAGTGCTCACGGGGCGGCCCTTCGGTGCGAAACAAACCATCCGGTCTTTTACTGCTCTGCCGATACTGCCGCCCGGACGGGCGGTCCCGGACGACGGCGAGCAGGAGGACGAGGAGGCGGGCGACCGTGAGCGGCGCTCAGCGCATGCCGCCCGACACGAGGATGACGTCGCCGGTGATCCAGCGGGCGTCGTCGGACGCCAGGAAGGCGACGAGCGGGCCGTAGTCGCCGGGGAGGCCGGTGCGGCCCAGCGGGGTGGCGGCGATCGCCGCAGTCTCCTGGTCGGAGCCGGTGAACCCGAGGGCGCGGGCGCCCTCGGTGTCGGTCGGGCCGGGGGCTATCGCGTTGACGCGGATGCCGCGCGGGCCCAACTCCTTGGCGGTGGTGACGGTGAAGGCGTTCACGGCGGCCTTGGACGCGATGTAGAGGGCGCCGTACGGAGGGAGGGTGAACGTCCCGGCGGTCGAGACGTTGACGACCGCCGCGCCGTCCAGGTCGTCCTGGGCCGCGAGCGCCTGCGTGGTGAGGACGGTGCCCAGCAGGTTGGTGTTCAGCTCGCGGTGGAATTCCTCCTCCGTGACGGCCGCGAGCGGGCCGAAGGCCGCCACCCCCGCGTTGTTGACCAGGACGTCGACCGGCCGCCCGTACGCCTCGCGCGCCGACGCGAACAGGCGCCGTACGTCCGCGGACGCGGCCACGTCCGCCCGGACGGCGAGAGCCTGCCCGCCCTCGGCGGCGATGTCCGCGACGACCCGTTCGGCACCCTTCGCGTCCTCCCGGTAGTTGACGACGACCGCCGCGCCGCTCGCGGCCAGCGCCCGTGCGATCCCCGCGCCCAGGCCCTTCGACGCGCCCGTGACGATCGCCGTACGTCCGTTGTTGCTGCTGCTCACCGTGGCTCCCTGGAATGACGAGGTGCGTGATCCGCACGACTCACCGTAGGAAACCCACTCACCTGAAGGAAGTACGTACCTTTTTGTAAGCTGCTCCCATGACGGAAACGCTCCAGGACGACGCGGCGGCGGCAACGGCCGCCCGGCTGCTGGCCCATGACACCTTCGACGCGAAGTGCGTGCTCCGGCCGATCATGGATCAGACCACCAGCCGCTGGGCGACGCTGATCATCTCCGCCCTCATCACGGGCCCGCACCGCTTCGCGCAGCTGCACGCCCGGGTCGGCGGCATCAGCCAGAAGATGCTCGCCCAGAACCTGAAGGCGCTGGCCCGCACCGGCCTCGTCCACCGCGAGGTCGCGCCGACCACCCCGCCCCAGGTCACGTACAGCCTCACGGAGTTGGGCGCGAGCCTGGCCGGGCCGCTCACCGAGCTGATCGGGTGGTACGGGCGGCACGGCGACGAACTCCTCGCCGCCCAGGCCGACTACGACCGCGGGCAGTCCGAAGTCTCCTGAGCAGCGCGCCCGTTCAGGGCTTGACGATCGCGTCCTGCGCCACCAGCGGGGTGCCGTCGTGCCAGTCCAGCGGCTTGCCGAAGCGCACCAGCTCGCCGTACAGCCCGGGGTCGACGCCCTCGGCGGAGACCAGGTCGAGGACGGCCTCGGCCGCGGCAGCGGGCGTCTGGGCGTGGCTGTAGTCGCTGAACCAGGGGCGGGAGGTGGCGGTGTCGACCATGCCGGGGCACACCGAGGCGACCAGGGTGCCGGTGGCGAGGTCGCGCTCGCGGCGCTCGGCGGCGACCGCGCGGACGGCCGCGACCTGGGCGACCTTGGAGGGGACGTTCAGCCACACGGGCCAACCGGCCTCCCGCGCCGTGCCGTTGTGGACGGCGGCGCGCCAGGACTCCACCGCGTATTCGACCTGCTCCAGGCTCGCGCCGTCGAAGAGGTGGTGCAGCCACGGGTCGAGGTGGCCGAGGGTGCCGAGGCTGCTGGCGACCACGAGCAGCCGCCCGCCCGGGCGCAGCACGGCGCCGAAGGAGCGCAGGATCGCGTGCGTGGCGGTGTTGGAGACGTCGATGACCTCGTCCGCGCGCTCGGCCTGCGAATCCTCGGGCAGCATGCGGGTCACCGCGTTGGAGAGGACGACGTCCACGCCGCCGTGCTCGGCCCGCAGTTCCTCGGCGAGGCGGGCGACGGCGTCGGTGTCGCTGACGTCCAGGACCCGGCCCTCGACGCGAGCGCGGCTGCCGGGCAGCGCGCGGACCTCGGCCGCGGCGGCCGTGACCCGGTCGTGGTTGCGGCCGGTGAGGAGGACGAGGTCGCCCGGCTGCATGCGGGCCGCGAGCCCTTCGGCGAGGGCGCGGCCGAGTCCCTGGTTGGCGCCCGTGACGAGGGCGATGCGCGAAGTGTTCCGAGGAGTGCTCATGCCTCCACGCTAGGAACGCGCGCTCCATGCGTCCAACGAGACTTCGGCACGGCTAGTATGCGCAATCGTCATGGACTTCAGGGATGTCTCACTCACCGCGCTGCGCGTCCTGCGGGCCGTCGCCGAGCAGGGGACCTTCACCGCGGCCGCCGCCTCGCTCGGCTACACCCAGTCGGCCGTCTCCCGGCAGATCGCCGCGATCGAACGGGCCGCGGGCGCCGAGCTGCTGGAACGGCGGCGGGACGGCGTACGGCTCACGGCGGCCGGACGGGTCGTCATGCGCCGCGCCACGACCGTCCTGGACGAGATCGACGCGGCCGCCCGCGAGCTGTCGGGGCTGGACGAGCAGGCCGGGACGGTACGGCTGGGGTGGTATCCGAGCGCGGGGGCCGTGCTGGTGCCGCGCGCGCTCGCCGCGCTGCGGCGCACCGACCCCGGGCTGCGGGTGGTCGGCCGGGAGGGCGCCAGCACCCCGGCGCTGGTGCGCGCGCTGCGGGCGGGCAGCCTGGACCTCGCGGTGCTCGCGTCGGCGCCGCCCTTCCGGCCGCCGGACGCCGAGTCGCCGCCGCTGGTGCTGCGGACGCTCGCCGAGCGGGCACTGTGCCTGGCCGTGCCCGCCGCGCACCCGCTGGCCCGCGGCGACTTCGTCGATGTCGCCGACCTGCGCGGGCAGCGCTGGATCGCCGGGTCCCCGGCGGGCGAGGACCATCTGATGGGCGTGTGGCCGGGCCTGGACGAGCGCCCCGACATCGCGCTGGTCGCCCGCGACTGGCTCGCCAAGCTCCAGCTCGTGGCCGCGGGCTGCGGCCTGACCACGGCGCCGGCCGCGCTCGCCGCCGCCGCGCCGCCGGGCGTCCGCATCCTGCCCGTCCGCGGCGGCCCGCAGGAGCAGCGCCGGGTGCTGCTGGCCCGGCTGCCGCACCCGGCGCCGAGCGACGCGGCCGCCCGAGTGGGGGCGGCGCTGCGGGCGGCGGCCGTGGAGGAGGCGGCCGGGGCGGGGCCGGGGGCGCTGTGACGGTACGCGCCCCGCGCCCGTACCCGCCACACTGGCCCCATGGCCGACATCAGACGCAGCGCGGGTCTGCTCCTCTTCCGCCGCGCCCCCGGCGGGGTGGAGGTGCTGCTCGGGCACATGGGCGGGCCGTTCTGGGCCCGTAAGGACGCCGGGGCGTGGACGGTACCCAAGGGCGAGTACGCCGGGGACGAGCAGCCCTGGGACGCCGCCCGGCGGGAATTCCGGGAGGAGTTGGGGCTGCCCGCCCCGGACGGGGAGCCGCTGCCGCTCGGCGAGGTCGTGCAGTCGGGCGGCAAGCACGTGACGGTGTGGGCGGTGGAGGGCGACCTCGACCCGGCGGACGCGGTGTTCGGCACCTTCACGACGGAGTGGCCGCGCGGCTCGGGCCGTACCGCCGAATTCCCCGAGCTGGACCGGGTCGCGTGGTTCCCGCTGGACGCCGCCCGGGACCTCGTCGTCACGGCCCAGGCGGCCTTCCTGGACCGGCTGGCGGAGCGGGTCTGACGGCGCCGGTCAGGCGGCCAGGGCCGTCCGCAGATAGCCGGTGATCTCGGCGCGGGCGGCGAAGGCCTGGGGGGAGGCGCCGGGCATCGTCAGGAAGGCGTGGAAGGCGCCGGGGTGTTCGTTGAGGCGGGTGGGGGTGCCCGCGGCGCGCAGCCGGGTGGCGTAGGCGCGGCCGTGGTCGGCGAGCGGGTCCTGGGTGGGTATCACCACGAGCGCCGGGGGCAGGCCGCCGAGATCCGGGGTGTGCAGCGGGGAGAGGGCGCGCGGGTCGGCGCCCGGCGGGGTGGCCAGGCGCCGGACGAGGTGCAGGACGTCGACGTCCAGCGTCGGGGTGCGGGCGTGCTCGGCGGCGGAGGGGTGGTCGAGCATCGACGCACTGACGTCCAGGGCCGGGTTGACCAGCACCTGCGCGGCGAGCGGCAGCCCGGCCTCGCGGGCGCGCAGCGCGACCAGGGCGCTGACGAGTCCGCCGTAGCTCTCGCCGAAGAGGGCGGTACGCGCGGGGTCGGCGCCCCATTCCGCCGCCTGGCCGGTCACGTGCCGCAGCACGTCCCAGGCGTCGTCGACGGCATGCGCGAGCGGGGTGCCGGCGGCCAGCAGGCGGTGCTCGACGGAGACGACGAGCGCGGGCAGCCGGGCCGCCAGATGGCTGCTGGTCCAGTCGCACTGCACGGCTGTGCCGACGAACCCGCCGCCGTGCACATGGACGACCAGCGGCAGCGGGCCGTCGGGCGCGGCGGCCGGGCGGTAGACGCGTACGGGCAGGCGGCGGCCGGGCAGGTCGACGTCCTGCCAGCCGATCACCGCGCCGGGGTCCGGCTCGCCGGTCATGGCGCGGGCGGCGGGCGCGGCGCGGAAGCGGTTCTCGGCCTCGCTGTAGGCGCGCAGCTCGGCGTCGGTCACCGCCGTCCAGTCCGGCGCGGTCGGCCGCGCCGGAGTCACGGAAGCAGCGGTGGTGGTGGCGGGCTCACTCATGGTCATTCCCCTCGTCCGGAGCGCCCGGCCCCGTCGTCGGCGGTGGGCGCAACAGCATTGCCCTCATTATGCACGCACCGCGTGCAACGCCAAGTGCAGCACCGCGCGCATGCCAGTACGCATGCATTAGGCTGGCGGCCATGACGACAGGCAGACGGCGCTGGTCCACCGACGAGATCCTGGACGCGGCAGCCGACCTGCTCCGTACCGGCGACGCCGAGTCGTTCAGCGTCCGCAAGCTCGCGGCGGTGCTCGGCACGGACTCCTCCAGCCTCTACCGGCATTTCCGCAGCAAGACCGAGCTGCTGCGGGCGGTCGCCGACCGGGTCCTGCTGGCCGCCATGGACGGCTACCGGCCCGAGGGCGACTGGCGCGCGCGCCTCACCGCGGTGGCGCTGCGGCTGCGGGCCGCGTTCGGCGGCCAGGTGCAGCTCGCCGCGGTCTGGGGACGCTACGCGTCGAGCGGCGAGGGCGCCCGGCTGGTCATGGAGGAGGTCCTGTCGGCGCTGGACGAGGCGGGCCTGCCCGACGCGGCCGTGCCGGTCCACTACCACCGGCTCGTGGTGCTCGTCGCCGCCCTCGTCTCGTCCGAGGCCGGGATCGGCGGCCTCACCCCGGCCGAGTACGACCAGGGCGTGGAGCTCTTCCGGGTCGCGGTGCTGGGCGCCGACCCCGGGCGCTTCCCCGCGCTGGCCCGCCACGCCCGCGATCTCAGCCCGCTGGGGGCGGACCGGCAGGCCGCCTTCGAGGACATCCTCGCCGCCCATCTGGCGAGCGTCGCCGCCGCGATCCCGTAGAGCGGCAAGGCCGAGGCCACCCGGTACGGGACCGGGTGGCCTCGGGTCGTACGCGGCTCAGCCGCCCGTCACGCGCTCGCGGGCATCAGCTGCGCCATGTTGAAGCCGGCGACGTCCTTGCTCGATCCGATGCCGTCGCCCCACTGCATGTAGCCCTTGCGGACGCCGTTGTCCTTGTCGTTGACGTCCAGGACGAAGGAGAAGACGGTGTCCGCGGCCGGGGTGACGGACGCGAGGTCGCTCCACGGGATCGCGAGCTGGTAGAGGGTGGTGTGCGCGGTGTCGTCCCGCGTCACATGGACGGTCGCGTCCGTGACCTGGCCGCTGCCCTCGGTCGGGGCGATCCAGCGGTAGAGCTGCTCGCCCGCCGAGGTGAGGGCGGCGCCGTATTCGTAGTGGCCGTTGACGGACGCGGTACTCGGGACGGCCGCGCCGCCCGGGGCGCCGGAGGTGGCCGCCAGCTGGAGGCTGTCGCCCTGCCAGATGTCGGGTCCGGTGGCGGGCTGCGACTGGACGTCGTCGGTGAGGTTCGCCGTGACGTACAGGTTGGCGTCGTCCCAGTTCAGCCACACCTTGCCGGACAGGTCCGCGTCGCCCCCGTACGGCTGCGAGCCGTCCAGGCCGGACCAGGCGGCGGTCTTCGCGAGGTCCACGGCGGGGCCGTCCTGGACGTCGGCGAGCGTCCACGACTTGCCGAGGCTCTTGTTGACGGCCGGCAGGAAGGAGACATGGCCGGAGAAGGATTCCGAGGACAGGTCACCGGAGATCACGCCGGTCACGGTGAAGGGGTAGGTCGTCCCGAAGTCGATGCCCGTGACGGGCACTTCCACGGTCGCCGACTCCCCGGGCGCGATGGTCGCGCCGACGGCCTGGGTGCCCGACGTGCTGCCGAGCTTCCACCGCACGCCGGTCACGGAGGTGGCGGTGTCGGACGGGTTGTGCAGCACGACCTGGAGCTTGCCCGCCGCCGGGTCCGTGCCCGTCACGAACGGGGTGACCTGCTCCGGGGTGGCGCCCGAGGTCACCGTCAGCGGGCTGACCGCGGCCTGGCTGTACGCGCCCGCGCCGCCGGTGAAGGCCGCGCTCGCCGCCAGTTCGGCCTTGGTGCCCGGACTCGCGGACGCCGGGACGGTCACGCTCCAGGTGGCCGTGACCTTCTGGCCGGGGGCGACCTCGCGGACGGTGACCGGCGAGGTCGCCTTGGCCGTCCAGCCGTCGGGCGAGGTCAGGCTCAGGGCCAGGTTGCGCACGGCCTTCGCGCTGGTGTTGGTGTAGGACGCGGTGGCGGTGACGGCGGTGTCGGGCTTGACGATGTCCGCCGCCTGGAGGGTGAACGGATTCTGCACCACGATCGGGGCGGTGCCCGTCACGCCGTTCACCGTCACCTCGACCGACGCGGCGCCGGGCGCGCGCATGGTGACCACGCCGTCCCGGCTGACCGTGGCGACCTTCGGGTCGGTGGTGCGGTAGCTGACCCGGGCGCGGCCGAGGTCCGCGAAGGACTGGTCGTTGTTCGCCGCCTCGACGATGTGGTCCGCGGGGGCGTGCTCCTGCTCCAGCGCAGGGTCGGTGTCGGGCGCGATCCACGGGTTGGCCTTGGTGAGGTCCAGCGTGTCACCGGCCGCGAAGACCACCTGGCCGGGCTGGACGGTGACCGACTGCACCCGCGGCGTGACGGCGCCGTGCACCCGGACGGTGCCGGAGCCCGCCACGGTGGCGGAGTCGGGGCCGACGCGGAAGGCGTAAGTGCCGTTGTCCACCACCTGCTTGAGGGCGCTCTGGTCCCACCGGCTGAGGTCGGCGACCTTGACCGAGAGCGTCACGTGCTCGGTCTTCCCGGGCGCGAGGACCTTGGTCTTCTTGAAGCCCGCGAGCTGCTGCGCGGGCAACTCCACGCCGGGGACGGTGAACTGGCGCGACGCGTAGAGCTGCGCGACCGTGGCGCCCGCGGACGTACCGGTGTTGGTGACGTCGAAGCTCACCTTCACCGTGCCGTCGGCGGTGGCGGAGGAGGGGCCGACCTTCACGTGGGAGTAGCCGAAGTCGGCGTAGGACAGGCCGTATCCGAAGGGGTAGGCCGGCTTGCCGGTGAAGTACATGTACGTACGGCCGAGTCCGCCGGTCTCGGACGGGGTGAGGCCGTAGGTGTCCATCGACGGGAGCTGGTCGTCGCCGGAGAAC
Source organism: Streptomyces sp. NPDC021020 (assembly GCF_044333285.1). Lineage (NCBI taxonomy): Bacteria > Bacillati > Actinomycetota > Actinomycetes > Kitasatosporales > Streptomycetaceae > Streptomyces > Streptomyces sp. NPDC021020. The sequence continues at coordinate 124,099 of NZ_JBIRQQ010000012.1, read as the reverse complement.
CAGGTGAAGTCCAGGTGCCCCGAGGGGTTCTGGGCGCCGAAGAGGACCTGGGCGAGCGCGGTGCCCTGGCTCTCGCCGTTGTAGCCGCTGAAGAGGATCGCCGGGAAGTCCCGCTGGGCGGCGCTGATGTCGTACGGGCCGTCGGACTGCACGACCGCCGCGGTGCGCGGGTTGCCGAGCGCGGCGACCTGGTCGATCAGGCTGTCCTGGTTGCCCGGGAGGGCGAGGGCGGCGCGGTCGGTGCCCTCGTCGGCGACGCCCATGTCGGAGCCGACCATCACGACGACCAGGTCCGCGGTCTTGGCCGCGGCCTGCGTGGCGGCCGAGCACGCGGCGGGCGTGGTGGCGCCGGTGGAGACGCCGCACGCGTCGAAGGTCACGGTCGCGCCGGGGTTGGCGGCCTTGACCGCGTCCGTGATGCCCTGCGCGGGGCTGACGGTGTGCGACGGGCGGCCCGAGTAGCCGCCCAGCGTGGTCGTGCCGGCGAGGCCGCCGAGGACCACGACGCTCTTCAGCTTCTTCGGGTCGGCCGGCAGCAGCGGCTTCGCGGTGCCCTTGACCTTGTCGTTCTGCAGCAGCACCAGGTCCTGCGCGGCGACCTTCGCGGCGAGCGCGTGGTGGGCGGGCGATTCGACCTGGTCCTTGGTGATCTTCGTGTACGCGACCTTGTTCGCCGGGTCGAACTCACCGGTCTCCATACGGACGGTGAAGAGCTGGGTCAGGGCCCCGTCGATCACGCCGGTCGACAGCAGGCCCAGGTCGACGGCCGCGTCGATGTTGGCGGTGGTCAGCTCGCCGCCCGCGCAGTTGAGCTGGGTGCCCGCGCGCAGTGCGAACGCCTGGCCGCCCGCGGCCGCCGATATCTCCTTGCCCGTCGCGGTGTTGGTCCACGTCGTGCCGTTGGTGGTCCACCCCGGGGGCGCCCAGTTGTGCGCGCCGGAGGAGTAGACGTCGCCGACCGCGCCGCAGTCGGAGGTGGTGTAGCCGCCGAAGCCGTAGGTGGCCTGGAGCAGTTCGTTGACGGTGTACGTACTCGCGGGCGCGGGCGTGCCGTTGATCGCGTTGTACGACGTCATGACGCCGGAGACGTGTGCGTCCTGCACCAGGCTCGCGAACTGCTTGGTGTAGTAGTCGCGGATGTTGGCGTCGGTGGTGTTCGCGCTCTGGGTGTGCCGGTTGTTCTCGTCGTTGTTGAGCGCGTAGTGCTTGGCGGTGGCCGCGACCTTCAGGTACGGCGTCATCTTCTTGCCGTCGATCGTCTGGCCCTGGTAGCCGTTGACGAACGCGCCCGCCATGGTGGAGGCGAGGTAGGTGTCCTCGCCGAAGGACTCGTTGGTGCGCCCCCAGCGCGGGTCGCGGTCCATGTTGACCGTCGGCGCCCAGAAGGTGAGGTCGCCGTAGTCGTCGATGTCCGGCCCGATGTTGTTCTGGCCCTTGCCGAACAGCGACTTGTCGAGGGTGCCGCGCACCTCGTCCGAGATCGCCGTCGTCTCCTGGTAGGTCAGCTCCGGGTCCCAGGACATGGTGGCCGCGAAGTTCACCGGGAAGCTGGTCGCCGTGACGTCCAGCTCGCCCTGGCTGCCCGCCTCGGTGTCGGCGCCGAGCCGGTTGATGCCGTGCTGGCCCTCGCTCCAGTAGGTGTACTGCTGGACGCCCAGCCGCGGGATGGCGGGCGCGTTGTTGGTCTGGAGCTGCTTGACCTTCTCGGGCAGCGTCATACGCGAGACCAGGTCGGCCGCGCGCTGGGCGAAGCTGTAGTGGGTGTCCAGATAGACCGGCGTCGCCGCGGCCGCCCGCGCCGCCCCCTGGGGGCTCGCCTGCGCCACGGCCGGCAGCCCGGCCACCACGGCCACCGCCAGCGCGGCGGCCGCCGCCCGGCCTGCCGATCGTCTCAATTTTCGGGAGCGCACTGTTGTCTCCTTCACGTCACGCGCCCCAGGGGGCGCAGCTCACGCCCCCACACATTCGGCTTGCAATGAACGGAAGTCAAGGCTTCGTTCACCGTCCGCGAAGATCCGTTGAAGTGTCAGATAAGTGCCCTGACAAGGGTATTAGCGCTCAGCGAGGCGCCGCCGGAGTGCTGCATGGCGCCGTCGATCACGGACCCTTTTGCCTAATTCCGTCGAAAGTCGCCCGTCGCTCAGACGCTGATCGCGAGCTTGCCGGGCACCCCGCCCGCCGCCAGCAGGGCATGCGCCTCGGAGAGCCTTTCCAGCGGGAAGGCCTGCTGCACATGCACCGCGAGCCGTCCCGCCGCCACCAGCGCGGCCAGCTCCTCCAGCCCCGCCGCGTACGACGCACGCGCCGCCGAGGACGTCGCACCGCTCGCGGGGTGACCCGGCGCCCGGCCGCGCCTCAGGGTGCCGGGCAGCGGGCGGAGGCGGACTTCGCGGGGGTCAGCCGGACCTGGGCGGCGGGCAGGCGCAGGGGGGTGGCGGAGGCCGGATCCCACAGGACGGCGGTGTCGCTGTCGGCGGAGAACAGGACGTAGGGCAGGCGGGTGTCCAACGGCGGCCCCTGCCCCGCCAGTTCGGCGGCCGGCACGACGGGCCGGACGCACGTCCACGCGGGCTGGACGCCGAAGTACGGGGGCAGCGCGTCGCTGCGGGCACGGGCGGCGGACGTCGTGCGGTCGACGGCCGCGGTGGCCGAGCCGAGGACGAGGCTCGTACCGCCCAGCAGCAGCAGGAGCAGCAGGAAGAGGTAGGCGACCCCGTTGAAGCCGTCGCCGGGGGTGGCGCGGCCGTAGTGGAAGTGCCGGGCGTACCCCCAGCCGGCGGGGACGAGCAGGACGACGCTGAAGAGCGCGACCAGCTTGGCCGTCGCCGCGAGCTGCCAGATCGCGGGGACGCCGAGTTCGTCGGACGACAGGCCGAAGCCGTCGGCGTACAGCGCGTGCAGGACCGAGCCCGCGGTGAGAAACGACGACGTGGCGAGGGTGATGAGCAGCGGGATCACCCAGGCCGCCCACTCGCCCCACGTCCACTGCCGCACCAGCAGCCACAGGCCCGCCCCCACGACCAGCACGACCAGCAGGCCGGCGGCCTGCCTGCGGAACTGCGCGCCCTCCTGCAGTGTCGCGCGCACGGCGGGAACCCCCATCAGCGCCGCGGTCAGCGCCGCGATGCCCGCGCCGCGTACCCGGTCGGTGATCCGGGCCCGCAGGCCCGCACCGGCGGGCGCGGGCGGCGCGGGGCGGTAGAGGCGGGTGCCGCACCACAGGGTCGCGGCCAGGGCGCCGGACGCCACCGCGTACCACCACACCCGCGTGAGCAGGCTGCCGCCCTGCGCGCACGACAGCGCCAGGACGAACACCAGGGCCGCGCCGAGCACGGCGACCATCCGGCGCTCGGCCTCCTCCTCCGGCCAGTTGCGCGACAGTTCGCGCCAGCGCCGGTCCCGCGGGCGGGCGGTGAGCCGGGCCGCCGGGTCGTAACCGCCCCCGATCGTCGTACGGGCCAGCCGCAGCGCCTGCGCGGGCCCGCCCGCGACGCGCGCTCCCGTGTCGTAGCGGCGCATCAGCTCCAGCCACCGCTGCACCCGGCGGCCGCGGCGGGTGGGGGGAGGCGGGATGCGGTGCGCGGTGGACTGGACCCGCCAGTTGGTCACCGTCTCGCCGTCCCGGACGATGCGCTCGCTGCGCCGGACGTACCCCTCCAGACCGGCGGCGCGCAGCAGTTTGGCGACGCGGTAGGAGGCGCCGCGCTCGCAGCCGCGGGCCGCGCCCGGCAGCCGCACCTCCAGCTCGTAGAGCCGCGAGCGCGGATCGGGCGGCAGGACGCCGGCCGTGGGCCCGGTGCCGGTCGGGTGGTGGCCGCGGACGGGCCAGTCGCGCGCCGCGAAGCGCCGTTCGGCCTCGGCCCAGTCGCGCTCGCCGCCCCTGACCTCGACCAGCGCCGCGACCCGCTGGTCGTACCGCACTCCCCGCATGGACGCCCCCCGCCGCCGAGTACGGGGAAAGTCCACCACACGCGGGGTTTCCGCGTCCCCGGGTCGGCCCGCTCCGGGGCATGCGGAAGCCGCCGCGGCCCCTCGGGCGGCGGCGGCTTCGCGCGGCGGGACGCGTCAGCCGGCGGTGGCCGGGACGAACTGGGCGGTGTAGACGCCGTCGCGGACGGTCGTGAAGTGCACCGCGCCGGTGAGGCCGTCGTACTCGCCGGTGCCGCCGGTGACGATGCCCTCGGTCGAGGCCGGGCCCTGGTCGTTGGCGACCAGGCTGCCGACCTGGAAGCCGATCGCGCCGCTGCCGGTGATGCTGACCATGCCGGTGCAGTAGACGACGTCGCCGGACTGGCCGGACGTGTCGTTGCAGCTCATCACCGCGCCGCCGATGGTGGTGCCGTTGGCGTCGAGGACGGCGCCGTGCTCGGCGAAGGACCCGTCGGCCGTGTCGCCCGCGGGCTGGTCCTGGCTGAAGTCGAGGGTGACCGTCTGCGCGGCCTCCGACGGGGTCACCGCAGAAGCGGCGGTCGCCAGGCAGGGGGCGGCGGCGAGGGCGAGGGCTGCCGCGGAGCCGGTGACGACCCGCTTGAGCAGGACACTACGAAGCATGTGTTCCTCCTTGGGATGTTCCGGACGGATTCGCCCGGTGCGGCCATAGCTGAACACACCGCGGAGAAGCCGACTCGCGATCGACCGCGCCACGGGGCAAATTCCCCGGATCGGCTGGCAAACCCGGCGCCGATCAGTCGAATTCGCGGCTCAGCCGCAGTCATCCGATTACGCCGAACGTGCCACGGCGAATTCGCATGTTCCGCTGGCACATGCTTATGCTCGGTTTATCTTCGGTTCGACCGCGTTCCACCTGGAGGATCGGCATTGAGTCCCTCGCGTCCATTGCGTCCCGAAGGATTCGGCGGTCGGATCGGCAGATTTTCCGCCTTTCCCCCGGCGTCTGCCGTGCTGCGGTGGGCCGCCTATCCGCTGCTCCTGCTCGCGGTGGTCACGGCCGCCGCCGCGGCCCTCGCCGAGCACTGGGACGACGGTGACGTCCTCGCGTTCGCGCAGGTCGCCGCCATCGGCTACCTGTGGGCGCTGGAGCGGCTCATCCCCTACCGCGCCGACTGGCAGCCCGGCGGGCGGGAAATCCGATACTACGGGCTCTATTTCGTCCTGACGATGACCGGCGGCGCGCTCGGCCAGCTGCTCGCCGCCGCGCTGGTGGCGCGGCTGGCGACACCGCACCCGGTGCTTCCGCTGGGCGTGGAAATCCCGCTCGCACTGCTGACCGGTTCACTGGCCAAATACCTTTTCCACCGGTGGTCGCACCGCAACCCGTGGCTGTGGCGGCTGCACGGCGTGCACCACGCGCTGGACAAGGTGAACGTCACGAACAACGGCGTCAACCATCTGCTGGACGTGCTGCTCGGGCAGGTCGCCGTGCAACTGGCGCTCACCGCGGTCGGGTTCTCCCGGCAGTCGGTGCTGTGCGCGACGCTGTTCGTGCTCGCCCAGGGGTATTTCGTGCACGCGAACATCGACGTCCGCATCGGCCGGCTGAACCACCTGTTCGCGAGCCCCGAGCAGCACCGGCTGCACCACAGCACCGCGCTGGACGAGGCCGGGCACTTCGGCGCGGACCTCGCCATCTGGGACCACGCCTTCGGCAGCTTCACCTGGCGGCCGGGCCGTGTCCCCACCAGCGTCGGGCTCCACGACCCGGCCTCCTTCCCGCCCCCCGGCGACGTACTGGCCAGCCTGCTGCACCCCTGGCGCCCGGCCGCCGCCAGGACCGGCCCCGGCACCGGGCCCACCGCCTGACCGACCGCGACCGACCGCCCGACCCGGCCGCCCGCGCACCGCGCCGAGCCGCCATGACCGCACGGACAGGACAATGACGGACTCGCCCCACTCCAGCAGCCTCCCGCAGGATCGCGACCGGGACCGCGACAAGGACCGCGACCGCATCGCGATCATCGGCATCGGCTGCCGCTTCCCCGGCGGCGTCCGCGACCACCGCGGCTTCTGGCGGGCCCTCGTCGAGGGCCGGGACTGCATCACGCCGACGCCCGCCGACCGCTACGACACCGCGACCCTGGGCAGCCGCGACCCGGCCAAGCCCGGGCGGCTGACCGGCGGGCGCGGCGGCTACATCGACGGAGTGGCCGAGTTCGACCCGGAGTTCTTCGGCATCAGCCCGCGCGAGGCCGCGCACATGGACCCGCAGCAGCGCAAGCTGCTGGAGGTGGCGTGGGAGGCGCTGGAGGACGGCGGGCAGCGCCCGGATCTGCTGGCGGGGCGCGAAGTGGGCGTGTACGTCGGGGCGTTCACGCTGGACTACAAGATCCTGCAGTTCGCGGACCTCGGCTTCGAGAGCCTGTCCGCGCACACTGCGACCGGCACGATGATGACGATGGTGTCGAACCGGGTGTCGCACTGCTTCGACTTCCGCGGCCCCAGCGTCTCGATCGACACCGCGTGCAGCTCCTCGCTGGTCGCCCTGCACCTGGCCCGGCAGAGCCTGCTGCGCGGCGAGACCGACCTCGCGCTCGCGGGCGGCACGCTGCTGCACCTGGCGCCGCAGTACACGATCGCCGAGACCAAGGGCGGCTTCCTCTCCCCCGGCGGCCGCTCGCGCGCCTTCGACGCGGCGGCGGACGGCTACGTACGGGCCGAGGGCGTCGGCGTCGTCGCGCTCAAGCGGCTGGCGGACGCGCAGCGCGACGGCGACCCGATCCACGCGGTGGTGCTCGGCAGCGGCGTGAACCAGGACGGCCGCACGGACGGCATCACCGTGCCCAACCCGGACGCCCAGACCGCGCTGATCCGCCGGGTGTGCGCGGAGGCGGGCATCGCGCCGGGCGACCTGCAGTACGTGGAGGCGCACGGCACGTCCACGCCGGTGGGCGACCCGATCGAGGCGGCCGCGCTCGGCAGCGTCCTCGGGATCGGGCGGGCGCCGGGGACGCGGGCGTACGTCGGCTCGGTCAAGACCAACATCGGGCACACGGAGGCAGCCGCGGGCGTCGCCGGGCTCGTCAAGACGGTGCTGGCGCTCAAGCACCGCCGCATCCCGCCGCACATCAACCTGGAGCGGCCGACGCCCGCGATCGACTGGGCGGGCCTGCCCTTCGAGGTGCCGACCGAGGCCGTGGACTGGCCCGCGCACGAGGGCCCGGCGCGGGCGGGCGTCAACTCCTTCGGCTTCGGCGGGACGAACGCGCACGTGCTGCTGGAGGAGGCCCCGGCGGCCGTCCCCGCCGCCGAGCCCGCGCGCCTGCCCGCGTACACCGTGCTGCCGCTGAGCGCGCGCTCCCCGGAGGTGCTGCCGGAGCTGGCCGCGGGCATCCGGGCGGAGCTCAACGGGCTGGGCGGGGCCGCGGGGCCGGGCGGGTCCGCGCCCGTCGCGCTCGCGGACCTCGGGCACACCCTGGCGCTGCGCCGAGAGCACCACGAGCACCGGCTGTCCGTCGTCTACGACCCGGCCTCGCGCGCGTCGCTGGACGAGGCGCTGGCAGCGTACGAGCACGGCGAGCCGCACCCGCGGGTGGTGGCCGGGCGGCGGCTGCGGCGCGGTGAGCGGCGGCTCGCGTGGGTCTTCACCGGGATGGGCCCGCAGTGGTGGGGCATGGGGCGCGGGCTGCTGGCCGCGGAGCCCGTCTACCGCGCGGCCGTCGAGGAGTGCGACGCCGAGATCCGCCGCCAGGCGGGGTGGTCGCTGCTGACGGAGATGGCGCGCGACGAGGACACGTCGCGGATGGCTCAGACGTGGCTGGCGCAGGCCGCCAACTTCGCCGTGCAGGTGGGGCTTTCGGCGCTCTGGCGCAGTTACGGGGTGCGCCCGGACGCGATCGTCGGGCATTCGACGGGGGAGATCGCCGCCTTCCACGAGGCCGGGGTGTACGACCTGGCGGACGCCGTGACGGTGGTGCTGCACCGCGGGCGGCTCCAGCAGCGGCTGGCGGGCACGGGCACGATGCTCGCGGCGGGCCTGACGGAGGCGGAGGCGGCGCGCCGGGCGGGACGGTGCGGCGGCCTGGTGTCGCTGGCCGCGGTCAACGGGCCCGGTGACGTGACCTTCTCGGGTGAGCGCGACGCGCTCGGGCGGCTCGCGGCGGAACTGGAGCGCGAACAGGTCTTCGCGAAATTCCTGCCCGTCGAAGTCCCCTACCACAGCGCGCAGATGGACCCCATCCGCGAGGAACTGCTGGCGGCGCTGGCCGGGTTGAAGCCGCGTACGGCGCAGGTGCCGCTCTACCTGACCGCGGCCGAGGGGCGCGCGGAGGGGCGGGAGCTGGACGCGGACTACTGGTGGCGGAACGTCCGCGAGCCGGTGCGCTTCCGCGCCGCGGTGGATCTGCTCGCGGACGACGGGCACCAGCTCTTCCTGGAGGTCGGCCCGCATCCCGTGCTGGGCCATGCGATCCGCGAGTGCCTGGGCGACCGCGGCAGCGCGGGGCGGGTGCTGCCGTCGATCCGGCGGCGTGAGGACGAGCCGCAGGTCCTCGCCCGGTCGTTGGGCGAACTGCACGCGGTGGGCGTCGCGTTGGAGTGGGCCGCCCTGCACCCGGGCGGGCGGCCGGTCACGCTGCCGGGCTACCCGTGGAAGCGGGAGCGGTATTGGACGGAGCCCGCGCCGGTGGAGCAGGTGCGGCTCGGGCGGGTGGACCACCCGCTGCTGGGGCGCCGCACCGCGAGCGCGCAGCCCGCGTGGGAGGTGCGGCTCGACGTGGAGCAGCTTCCCTACCTGGCCGACCACCGTATCCAGGAGGCCGCGGTCTTCCCGGCCGCCGGGTATCTGGAGATGGCCGCGCAGGCGGTACGGGCGCTGACCGGCTCGGCGCGCGCGGTGCTGGCCGACGTCGAGCTTCCCCGGGCGCTCTTCCTGTCCGAGGACCGGCCCTCGGCCGTGCAGCTGCACTTCGACCCGGAGACGGCGGCCTTCACGATCGCGTCGGCCGCCGCCGCGGGGGCCGGTGACCGTACCGTCCACGCGACCGGCACCGTCCGCGCGGCCCGGCCGCGTACGACCGGCGCGGCCGACCTGGAAGCGGTCCGCGCGCGGGCCGGGCGGCGGCTCGGCCGGGAGGAGTGCTACCGGGAGCTGGCGGCCCTCGGGTACGGCTACGGGCCCGCCTTCCAGCGGGTCGAGGAGGTCTGGATCGGCCCCGGCGAGGCGCTGGCCCGGATCCGCCCGGACGAGCGGCCCCCGGCGGACGCGGCGGCGAGCCACGCGCACCCGACACTGCTGGACGCCTGCTTCCACGCGCTGCTGGCCCCGCAGCTCCTCGACGGCTCCCCGGCGGACAGCTCCGCGGGTGGCGGCATCCGGCTGCCGCTGTCCCTGCGGGAGGTCAGCCTCGAAGCGCTCGGCGCCGCCCCCTTCTGGGCGCACGCGACCGTCACCGGCGAGGACGGCGGCGAACTCACCGGCGACCTGGCCCTCTTCGCCGACGACGGCACCCCGCTCGGCCACGTCACCGGCTTCCGCGCCGCGGGCGTGGAGCAGGCCGCGACGTCCGTGGGCCTGGCCTCCGTCGACGGCTGGCTCGCCGAGCCCGTCTGGCGCGAGCTGCCGTCCGCCGACGGGCCCGCCCCGGCGGACACCGCCCACGTACCGCTGCCGCGCACCGGCGAGGCGCACGGGCCGAGCGCCGGGGAGGGGGCCGGCGCCAGCACCGGCCCGCACACCGGCCAGGCGCCCCGGACGAGCCCCGCGGACGAGGCCGACCGCCTCGTCGTCTTCGCCGACGCCACCGGACTCGGCGTCGAAGTCGCCGACCGCGTACGGGAGAACGGCGGGCGCTGCCATCTCGTCCACCCCGGCGAGCGCTACCGGCACGGCACCGGCGGCTCCACCGTGCGGCCGGACTCCGCCGACGACCTGCGGCAGCTCTTCGCCGACCTCGACGACTCCTACCGCACCGTCCTGCACCTGTGGAATCTGGACCGGCCCGCCCTCGACACCTTCCGCCGGGCAGAGTTGGGGGTCTGCGCGACGCTCGGCGGCTACTCGCTGGTCGCCCTCGCGCAGGTGCTGCCCGAGGCGCGGCCCGAGGCGCGGCTGCACATCGTGACCCGCGGCGCCCAGGCGGTCCTGCCCGGCGAGGAGGTGGAGCCGCTGGGAGCCCCCGCGTGGGGTGTCGGCCGGGTGCTGTGGCAGCAGGAACTCGTCGCCCAGCGCGGCCTGTTGATCGACCTCGACCACACGGTGGACCACCCCGCCGAAGCCGACGCGCTGCTGCGCGAGATCGCGGCGGGCGAGGCCGAGGAGATCGCGCTGCGCGGCGGCCGCCGTCTGACGTCCGTGCTGGCCCGGCCCGCCGGGCTCACCCGGCCGCTGCCGCTGCGGCTGCGCGCGGACGGAAGCTACCTGGTCACGGGCGCGTTCGGCGCCCTCGGCATGCTGCTGTGCCGGACCCTGGTACGGCGCGGCGCCCGCCATCTCGTCCTCGCGGGCCGCACCCCGCTGCCCGCCCGCGAGGAGTGGGCCGGGCTCGACCCGCACAGCTCCGCGGGGCGCCGGGTGGCCTTCGTGCGCGAGCTGGAGGCGCTGGGCGCGCACGCCGCGACCGCCCCGCTGGACGTCACCGACGAGGCCGCCCTCACGCAGTGGCTGGCCGACCACCGCCGCCGCCAACTCCCGCCCGTGCACGGCGTCTTCCACCTCGCCGGGCAGGTGCGGGACGCGCTCGTCGGCGAGCTGGACCGGGAGGTCTTCGACGCGGCGTACGAGCCGAAGGTCGCGGGCGCGTATCTGCTGCACCGGCTGCTGCGGGACGAACCGCTCGACCACTTCGTCCTCTTCGCCTCCATCGCCTCGCTGCTCACCACCGCGGGGCAGGCCAACTACGCGGCGGGCAACGCCTTCCTGGACGCGCTGGCGCACCACCGGCACGCCCGCGGGCTGCCCGCGCTCAGCATCGACTGGGGGCCGTGGGCGACGGGCATGATCGAGGAGCTGGGCCTCGTCGACCACTACCGGCACGCGCGCGGCATGAGTTCACTGCCGCCCGCCGCGGGCATGGCCGTGCTGGAGCGCGTCATCGGGCAGGACCGGCCGCAGCTGCTGGTGGCCACGGTCGTCGACTGGCAGGTCTTCCAGTCCTGGTACGACGTCCCGCCCGCGCTGGTGGCGGACCTGGCCGCCGCCGCTGCCGAGGAGGCGCCCGCCGCCCCCGAGGGCGGCTTCCCCGCGGCCTTCCGGGCGGCCGGAGCGGACGAGCGGCGGGCCCTGGTGGCCGCGCGCTTCACCGAGATCGTCGCCGGTGTGCTGCGGGTGAAGCCCGAACGGATCGACCCGGCGGCGGGGTTGAACGCCCTCGGGCTGGACTCGCTGCTCGCGATGGAGCTGCGCGCCCGCTTCCAGGCCGAGTTGGGCGTGGCGCTCCCGGTGGTGGCGCTGCTCAGCGGCGACCCCGCGGGCGAGCTGGCCGACCGGCTGCACGCGGGCCTGCTGGAGCTGGCCGCGGAGGGCGGCAGTGGCGCCGGTGCGGCGGTGGAGGTGCACACCGACCCCGCGCGCTACCCGCTCACGTACAACCAGAAGGCGCTGTGGTTCCTCAAGCACCTCAACCCGGACGCCTTCGCCTACAACATCGGCGGCGCGGTCGAGGTCGCCACCGCGCTGGATCCCGACCTGATGTTCGCGGCCTTCCGGGTGCTGCTGGAGCGGCATCCGTGCCTGCGCGCCAACGTCACGCTGGACGGCGGCACACCGGTGCAGGTCATCGCGCCCGACGTGCGCGCCGACACCGCGCTGTTCGACGTCGAGGGCCGGGAGTGGGAGGACGTCCGGCAGCTGATCGTCGCCGAATACCGCAAGCCGTACGACCTGGAGCGCGACCCGCTGGTGCGCTTCCGGCTCTTCCGCCGGGGCCCCGACCGCTGGGTGATCATGAAGGCGGTGCACCACATCGTCTCCGACGCGATCTCCACCTTCACCTTCATCGAGGAGCTGTTCACCGCCTACGAGGCGCTGCGGCACGGGCGCCCGGTCCAACTCCCGGCCCCCACCGGGCAGTACCTGGATTTCGTCAACCACCAGAACCGCTTCCTGGCCGGGCCCGCGGCCCGCGGGATGCTGGACTACTGGCGTGCCGCCCTACCGTCCGCGATCCCGGTGCTCGCGCTGCCCACCGACCGGCCCCGGCCGCCGGTCATGACGCACAACGGCGCCTCGGAGTTCTTCCGGCTGGACGCCGACCTCACCGCGGGGGTGCACGCGCTGGCCCGCGCGCACAACGCGACGCCCTTCATGGTGCTGCTGAGCGCCTACTACCTGCTGCTGCACCGCTGGTCGGGCCAGGACGACCTGATCGTGGGCAGCCCGGTGTCGGGGCGGACCCGCGAGGAGGACGCCTCGGTCTACGGCTACTTCGTCAACCCGCTGCCGCTGCACGTGAGTCTGGAGGGCGACCCGACGGTGGCCGACCTGCTCGGCCGGGTGCGCGAGACGGTGCTGGGCGGCCTGGACAACCAGGAATACCCGTTCGTGCTGCTCGTGGAGGAGCTGGGCCTCCAGCACGACCCGAGCAGATCCGCCGTCTTCCAGGCGATGTTCATCCTGCTCACCCACAAGGTCGCCGCCGAGCGCTACGGCTACCGCCTGGAGTACATCGAACTCCCGGAGGAAGAGGGGCAGTTCGACGTCACGCTGTCGGCGTACGAGGACCGTACGGACGGCTGCTTCCACTGCGTGTTCAAGTACAACACCGACCTCTTCGACGCGGGCACGGTGCGCCGCCTCGCGGGCCACTACCGGGCGCTGCTCGCCGGACTCACCGCCTCCGCGGCCGACCGGCCGGTGAGCCGCATCCCCATGCTGGGCGGCCACGAGAGCGCCCGCATCCTCGGCCGCTGGAGCGGGGCCGGGTCCCCGGCAGTCGACGCGCCGCCGGTCACCGAGCTGTTCGCGAAGGCCGCCGCCGCGCACCCGCGGGCCGTCGCCGTGTCCGCGCCCACCGGGTACGGTCCGCCGCGGCGGCTGACCTACCGCGAAGTGGACCGGCTCTCCGCCCGGATGGCCGGGCGGCTGGCCGAACTGGGCGCGGGACCCGGCTCGGTGGTGGCGGTGTGCCTGGAGAAGTCGCCCGAGCTGGTCGCGAGCCTGCTGGCGGTGCTGCGGGCGGGCGCCGCGTATCTGCCGCTCGACCCGGACCACCCGGACGAGCGGCTCGCCGCCCTGGCCGCCGACGTCGGCGCGGCGCTGGTCGTCGCCGACAAGCCGGGGCGGTTCGCCGCCCGCGTCGTGACGCCCGACGACCTCGCGGCGGGCACGGCGCGGGGGGCGGAGGCGGCGGTGGATCCGGCGCTGCCCGCATACGTCATCCACACCTCCGGCTCCACCGGCCGCCCCAAGGCCGTGCGGGTCAGCCACCGCAACCTGGCCGCCGCGTACGCGGGTTGGCGGGACGCCTACCGGCTCGGGGGCGGGGAGGTCCACCTCCAGATGGCCGGGGTGCCCTTCGACGTCTTCACCGGCGACCTGGTGCGGGCGCTGTGCTCGGGCGGCACGCTCGTGCTGGCCGGGCGGGAGCTGATCCTCGACACCGCGCGCCTGCACCGCACGATGCGCGACGAGGGCGTGGACTGCGGCGAGTTCGTGCCCGCGGTGGCCCGCGGCCTGGTCGCGTACTGCGAACACGAGGGCCTGCGACTGGACTTCATGCGGCTGCTCGTCGTCGGCTCGGACACCTGGAAGGTCGGCGAGCACCGGCGGCTGCGGGCCCTGTGCGGCCCGGACACCCGGCTGGTCAACTCCTACGGCCTCACCGAGACCACGATCGACACCACCTATTTCGACGGCCCCGACGACGGCCTGGAGCCGGGCCGCACCCTCCCGATCGGGCGGCCCTTCCCCGGCAGCGAGGTCTACGTCCTGGACCGGCACGGCGAGCCCGTCCCCTGCGGTGTCCCCGGCGAGCTGTGGATCGGCGGCACGGGCGTCGCGGACGGCTACGTGGGCGACCCGGCGCGTACCGCCGAGCGCTTCACGACCCGCACGGTCGGCGGCACCGCCAGGCGCCTCTACCGCACCGGCGACCTCGGCCACTGGGACGCGGCCGGCAACCTCCATCTGCTCGGGCGCGCCGACGGGCAGGTCAAGCTGCGCGGCCACCGCATCGAGCCCGGCGAGATCGAGGCGCACCTGCTGGCCGTGCCCGAGGTCGCCCAGGCCTGCGCGGCCGTGCGGCCGGGCCCGGCGGGCGAGGACGTGCTGTGCGCGTACTGCGTCCCGGCCCAGGGCGCGGAGCCGGACCCGCGGGCGCTGCGCCGCCGCCTCGCCGAGCGGCTGCCGACCTACCTGGTGCCCGCGCACGTCACCGTGCTGCCCGCGCTGCCCCTCACCGCGAACGGCAAGGTCGACACCGCCGCCCTCCCCGCGCCCGCGCCGCACGCGGAAGCCGACCGGCACGAGCCGCCCGCGACGCCGTACGAGGTGCGGACGGCCGAGCACTGGAAGACCGTGCTGGGCGTCGAACGGGTGGGCCTGGAGGACGACTTCTTCGAGCTGGGCGGCAGCTCGATCAAGCTCATCGAGCTGATCCACCACCTGCGGGCCGACTTCGCGGTGAGCGTGCCGGTCGGGCTGCTCTTCCGCGGCAGCACGCTGCACGGCATGGCGCGTACGGTCGAGGACGTCGCCACCGGCCGGATCGCCGGGTCGCTGCCGTACCTGACCTTCAACGACGGTGCGGGCGACACGCTCTTCTGCCTCCCGCCCGCGGGCGGACACGGCCTGGTCTACCGGCACTTCGCCGGGCAGCTGGCCGACCGGCGGATCGTCGCCTTCAACCACATCCCCGGCGACGACAAGCCCGCCCGCTACGCCGACCTCGTCCAGCAGCAGTCGGACGGCGGCCCGCTCGTCCTCCTCGGCTACTCCCTCGGCGGCAACCTCGCCTTCGAGACCGCCAAGGAGCTGGAGCGGCGCGGTCTGACGGTCGGCGGCGTCGTCATCCTCGACTCCCACCGCATCCCCGAGCCCTACACCGTCGGCCCCGAGCACCTCGCCTCCTTCGCGACCGAACTCGCCGAGCACCTGCACCGGCACACCGGCTCGGCGATCGTGGCCCGCGAGACGATGGAACAGGCCCGGGACTACCTGGAGTTCTGCGCCCGCACCGCCAACCCCGGTACGGTCGCGGCCCCGCTGACCGTCATCGGCAGCCAGGACGCGCTGCCCGGCCACGCCCCCGGCATGCCCCGCTCCTGGCACGGCGCCTCCACCGCCCGCACCGACGTCGTCCAGGGCTCCGGGCGGCACGCCGAGATGCTGGACGGCGACCACCTGCGGCGCAACGCCGACCTGGTGCGGGCCGCGCTCGGGCAGGGCGGTGACGGCCGTGGCTGAGCGCCCCCCGAAGGTCATCGTCGTCGGCGCGGGGCTCGCCGGGCTCGCGGCGGGCTGCTACGCGCAGATGAGCGGCATGGACAGCCGCATCTTCGAGAAGCACGTGCTGCCCGGCGGCTGCTGCACCTCCTGGGCGCGGCAGGGCTACCTCTTCGACTACTGCATCGACTGGCTCATCGGCACCGCGCCGGGCAACGACGCCCACCAGGTGTGGCGCGAACTGGGCGCCCTGGACGGCAAGTCGGTCACGGACTTCGAGATCTTCAACCGGGTCGTCGACGAGAGCGGCCGCGAGGTCCGCTTCTACAACGACCCGGAGCGCCTTGAGGCCCACCTGCTGGAGCTGTCCCCGGCCGACGCCCGGCACATCCGGCGCTTCTGCGCCGACCTGCGGCGCTTCACCGCGATCGACCTCTACCCCTTCCTGACCCCGCCGCCGCTGCGCAGCGTGCGCGAGAAGGCGGAGCTGCTGCGGAAGGTGCTGCCCGCCTTCCGGCTGTTCTGGCGCACGGGCGCGACGCAGATGGACGCCTTCTGCGCCCGTTTCCAGGACCCGCTGCTGCGGCGGGCCTTCCCCTTCGTCTTCTTCCAGGACCACGAGGTCTTCCCGCTGCTGCCGTACCTGTTCAACATGGCCGCCGCGCACCGCGGCAACTGCGGCTTCCCGCAAGGGGGTTCGCTGGGCCTGGCCCGGTCGGTGGAGCAGCGCTACCTGGGGCTGGGCGGCCGGGTGGACTACCGCGCGGCCGTGGCCCGCGTGCTGGTCGAGGGCGACCGCGCGGTGGGTGTGGAACTCAAGAACGGGCGGCGGGAGTTCGCCGACCACGTCATCGCGGCGTGCGACGGCCCCACCGTGCTGGGCAAGCTCCTGGAGGGCCGCTGGTCCAGCCCCGTCACCCGGGCCCTCTTCGACGAGGCCCTGCACCGCCCCGACACCCTCTACCCGGGCGTCGTCTCCGCCTTCACGGGCCTCACCGGCGACCTCCCGCCCGGCACCCCGCACAGCACCACCTACCTGCTGTCCCCTGAGGACAGCGCGCGGCTCCCGGCCGTCCGGCAGAACAGCCTCGTGGTGCAGGTCCGTTCGCAGTACGCCGACGGTTTCGCGCCGCCGGGCCGCTCGGTCGTGCACTGCACCTACTTCAGCGACTTCGGCTACTGGCAGGAGCTGCGCGCCGCCGACCGCAAGCTCTACCGGGCGCGCAAGCGCGAAGTGGCGGACTTCCTGCGGGACTTCCTGGAGCGGCAGCACCCCGGCACCGCCGAGCGCACGGAGGTCATCGACGTGGCCACGCCCGTCACCCTGCGCCGCTTCACCGGCAACCACGAGGGCAGCATCCTGGCCTGGAAGTCCTTCACCGACACCGAGAAGCTCACGAACAAGCTCGTCGGCCGGGACCGGATGCGGCTGCCGGGTCTGGCGGGCTTCTCCATGACCGGCCAGTGGGTCGCGGGCGGCGGCCTCATCCGCGCCGCCTCCGCGGGCCGCTTCGCGATCCGCTACCTGTGCGACGAGCTGAAGCTGCCCTTCCACGCCTGGCCCAGCGACGACACCACACCCTGGCACCCCGCGCAGTGGGGCGAGCTGCCCCAACTCGACTCGGACGCCACCTACTCGGGGGCGGCCCGCGCATGAGGCAGACCATGATCGTCGTCGGCGGCGGCCTCGGCGGCCTGTCCACCGGCTGCTACGCGCAGATGAACGGCTACCGCAGCACCGTCCTGGAGATGCACGAGATCCCCGGCGGCTGCTGCACCGCCTGGGACCGCGGCGCCTTCACCTTCGACCCCACCGCGAGCTGGCTGCTCGGCTCCGGGCCCGGCAACGAGATGCACCGCATCTGGCTCGAACTGGGCGCGCTCCAGGGCAAGTCGATGCGCACCTTCGAGACCTTCAACACCGTGCGGGCGCGCGACGGGCGCGCGGTGCGCTTCTACTCCGACCCCGACCGCCTCCAGGCCCACCTGCTGGAGATCTCCCCGCAGGACGCCCGCGCGATCAGGCGCTTCTGCGACGGGATCCGCGCCTTCCGCACCGCCCTGGTCAAATACCCTTTCCTCACGCCCGTCCCGCTCATGGGCCGCGCCGAACGCCTGCGGATGCTCGCGGGCTTCCTGCCGTACGTGAACGTGATGCGGCGCGCGATGGGCACGTCCATGGCGGACTTCGCCGCGCGCCTGCACTCGCCGCTGCTGCGCGACGCCTTCCAGCACATCCTCTACGAGAAGCACCCGAGCTTCCCGCTGCTGCCCTTCTGGTTCCAGCTCGCCAGCCACGCCAACGGCTCCGCGGGGGTCCCGGAGGGCGGCTCGCTGGGCCTGGCCCGCTCGATCGAGCGGCGCTACCTCGGCCTCGGCGGCGAGATCGCGTACAACGCCAAGGTCACCGAGATCCTGGTGGAGGACGACCGGGCCGTGGGCGTACGGCTCAGCGACGGCAGCGAGCGCCACGCGGACATCGTCGTCGCCGCGTGCGACGGCCGCACCGCTGTGCTGGACCTGCTCAAGGGCCGCTACATGGACGACGGTTACCGCCGCCTGTACACCCGCACGATCGACGAGCCCGGCATGATCTTCCCCGGCTACGTCACCGTCTTCCTCGGCCTGCGCCGCCCCTTCCCCGAGGGCGACCCCTGCTCCACGTACCTGCTCGGCGAGGAGCAGGCCGCGCGGCTGACCGGCATCCGCCATCCGAGCATCAACGTCCAGTTCCGCAGCCGCCATTACCCCGAGCTGTCGCCGCCCGGCACCGCGGTCGTCTACGCCAGCTACTTCTGCGACATCGCCCCCTGGCGGGAGTTGAGCACCGGCCCCGAGCAGTCCAGCCGCGTGCGCCGCGGGGTGGAGACGCACACCCTCGCGGTCGGCCGCGGACGCGCGTACCAGCAGGCCAAGCGGCGGGTGCGGGACACGGTCCTGGAGGTGCTGGAGGCGCACTACCCCGGCCTGCGGGAGGCCGTCGCCGTCAAGGACGTCTCCACGCCGCTCACCCAGGTCCGCTACACCGGCAACTACGACGGCACGGTGCTCGGCTGGCAGCCGTTCCTGCCCAGCGGCGACGCCGTGGAGGCGCTGGTCCGCACCCACGGGCCCGGCCTGCCGGGCCTGTCGGACTTCTACCTCTCCGGCGTGTGGGCCACCACCGGCGGCCTCATCCGCGCGGCCGCCGCCGGGCGGCACGTCATGCAGTACGTCTGCCGCGACGACGGCAGGCCCTTCCGCGCCGAGGTCGACGGCAGCGCGCCGCGGCCGACCCACATCCTCGAAGGAGTCACCCTGTGAGCACCGCCCCCGCCGTGGACCCCGGGCAGGCCGTCCGGACCGTGACGGTCGACAAGTGGATCGTGGCCGAGCACGTCGAGGGCGTGCCGGACGTGTCACGGATGTACCGCAAGATGACGGAGGAGGTGGACGTCCGCCTCGCCGCCGACGAGATGCTGCTGCGCACCCGCTACGTCTCCGTCGACCCCTACCTGCACGGCATCGCGCTGGACACCCCGATCGGCGACCACATGGGCGCCGACTCGATCATGGAGGTCGTCGCGGCGGGCCCGCGCGCCCGTTTCGCGCCCGGCGAGCTCGTCCAGGGCTTCGGCGGCTGGCGCAGCCATGTCGTGAGCGACGGCGCGGCCTGGCAGTGGGGCGGGACCTTCCCGATGGTCTTCCCCGACTACCGCCGCCTCGACCCGGCCGACCACGACGACACGCTGCCGCTGTCCACCGCGCTCGGCGTGCTCGGCGGCTCCGGCATGACCGCGTGGGGCACGATGACGAAGTTCTTCACCGTCGAGCCCGGCGACACCGTCGTCGTCAGCGGCGCCACCGGCCAGGTCGGCTCGCTCGTCGGCCAGTTGGCCAAGCGCCGCGGGGCCCGGGTCGTCGGCACGACCGGCACCCCGGAGAAGGCCGCGTATCTCACCGAACTCGGCTTCGACAAGGTCATCGTCTACCGGCACGGCGACGACCCGGAAGCCCTCGCCGCCGCCCTCGCGCAAGCCGCCCCCGACGGCGTCGACAAGTATTTCGACAACCTCGGCGGGGATTTCACCGACACCGTCTTCGGGATGCTCAACGTCGGCGCCCAGGTGGCGGTGAGCTGGCAGTGGTCCAGCCAGGTCGGCCAGGAGTGGACGGGCCCCCGGCTGCTCAACCAGATCATGTTCCCGCGCGCCACCGTCCGCGGCATCTTCGCGCCCGAGTGGTTCACTGCCGACAACTGGGCCGCGCTGCATGCCGAGTTGGGCGGGGCCATCCGCCGCGGCGACGTCAGCTACCGGCAGACCGTGCACCGCGGCTTCGACGCGATCCCGGCCGCGTACCGCAGTCTCTTCGCCGACCGGGCCGCTTCCCGCGGAAAGGTTTTGGTGGAGCTGTGACACGCGTCTCCGGGCACTTCACGCAGGGCCCCTCCCCCGCGTCCTCGCTGCCGCCGCAACTGCCCTACCCCGACGGCTGGTTCGCCGTCGCCTTCACCGCCGAGCTGCCGGTCGGCACCGTCCTGACCCGCCCCCTCCAGGGCGAGGACGTCGTCCTCTACCGGCTGCGCGACGGCCGGATCCGGGCCGTCCGCCCGCACTGCCCGCACCTGGGCGCGCACCTCGGCCGCGGCACGGTCGAGGGCGACGACCTGGTCTGCCCCTTCCACCGCTTCGCCTTCGGCCCGGACGGTACGTGCACCCGCACGTCGTACGGCACCCCGCCGCCCGCGGCGACCGTCACGCAGCACGCCGTCCGCGAGGTCAACGACACCGTCTTCGTGTGGCGGCACCACGCCGGCCGCCCGCCCCTCTGGGAGCTGCCCGAGTGGCACATGCTCGGCGAGCTGCCCTCGCACTGCGACACCTGGGAGATGCCCGGCCACGCGCAGGACGCCGTCGAGAACGCGGTGGACTTCGGCCACTTCACCGCGCTGCACCGCTGGAACGACTCCCAGCAGGGAGTGCCGGTCGACTTCGACGGCGGCGCCTTCCGGCTGTCCATGCGCACCCGCGAGCGCGTCCCGCTCCTCGGCGAGGTCGACCTGGAGGTGGACGTCGAGGCGTGCGGCCTCAGCCGTCTGCACGTGTGCACCCGGATGCCCCGGATGGGCCTGCGCACCTGCGCCATGATCGCCCCCACGATGATCGCGCCCAGCCGCTTCCAGCTCCGCCAGACCATCCGCATCGCCGCCGCCGAACCCGCCCGCCTCCCCGCGCCCCTCGCCCGCTGGGTCAGCCGCACCGGAGCCCGGCTGCTGCGCGGCCCGGCGATCCGCGCGAACGCGGCCTTCGTGGCGGAGGACTTCCCGATCTGGGACACCAAGCGCTACGTCTCCCCGCCGCGCCTGGCCCAGGGCGACGGCCCGATCGGCCCCTTCCGCCGCTGGACCCGCCAGTTCTACCCCCCGGACGCGCCGGCCGTCCCCGCCCCGGCGCCCACGCCCGTTCCCGCCGAGAGCGAGGTGACGGCGTAGGCCGCCTCAGGCGGCGGCGGGGGCCCGGCGGCGCTGCTTCTTCTGGGCCACCTGCTGGTCGGTGCGGCGCCGCAGCCCCGCGTAGAGCATCAGACCACCGGTGACGACGAAGAGGCTGCCGGTCGTCACCAGGCCCGTGGTGTCGAGGTCGCGGGTGTCCGTGG
Organism: Streptomyces sp. NPDC021020; assembly: GCF_044333285.1. Classification (NCBI taxonomy): domain Bacteria; kingdom Bacillati; phylum Actinomycetota; class Actinomycetes; order Kitasatosporales; family Streptomycetaceae; genus Streptomyces; species Streptomyces sp. NPDC021020. Next base: position 103,188 of record NZ_JBIRQQ010000012.1, on the reverse strand, counting down.
CCTCGATCCACGGCTTGAGGTTGCCGATCGGGTCCTTGTACAGCACGACGTGCTGGCCGCGCTTGAACTGCGCGTAGCAGTTCTCCGTGTTGCCCAGGTCCCGGACCTTCCCGGACGTCTCGACCACCCGGCACACGTCCCGCCCGTGCCCGTCCTTCTCCTGCGCGGTGTCGACCACCAGCGCGTCGGCCTTCGTCCCGTACTGCTTGAGGTACGTGTCGTGCGCGACGGGCCCCGCGAACAGCCCCAGCGCCATGACGGCGACGGCCACGAGCGTCCCGGCCCCCGCGCGGTTCCACCCCATCCCCGCCCAGACCCCCGCGACCGTCGCGGTGAGCAGCAGTCCGACCACGGCGAACCACAGCGTGAGGTACAGCCCGCCGACGGCGAACACCACGGTCACGACGGGCACGGCGACGGCCCACAGCACGGAGCTGAGTCCGGCGGGCACCCCCCGCGACGTGCTCGTCCCGCCACCCTTGACCGCTTGTTCGGTCGCCACGTCGGTCTCCCCCCAGCACGGTTGCTCGTCCGGCCACCCTACGGGGCCGCCCGCGGGCACAGGGGCTTGAGTCTCCCGTAGGGGGAGGCGCGAAGGTGGGGGCATGGACGGTGACACGCTCTACTCGATCGGCGAACTCGCCCGGCGGACCGGTCTCACGGTCAAGACCATCCGGTACTACTCCGATCGCGGAATCGTGACGCCGACGAACCGGAGCCCGGCGGGCTACCGCCGCTACGGCATCGGCGCCGTCGCACGCCTGGACCTCGTGCGGACCCTGCGTGAGCTGGGTCTGGACCTCCCCACGATCCGCAGGGTCGTGGACCGCGAGCTCTCGCTCCCCGAGGTCGCCGCGGCGCACGCCGAAGCGCTGGCCGTGCAGATCCGCGTCCTGCGCCTGCGGCGCGCGGTGCTGACGGCGGTGGCCGAGCGCGGCTCCACACCCGAGGAGGCGGAACTCATGCACCGGCTGGCCCAGCTCTCCGAGGACGAACGCCGACGTCTGATCGGCGATTTCCTCGACGCCGTCTTCGGCGGCCCCGACGCCGCCCCCGTATTCGCGGGGCCCATGCGCTCGATGACCCCCGAGTTGCCCGGCAACCCGAATGCCGAACAGGTCCAGGCGTGGGTCGAGCTGGCCGAGATGTCCCTGGACCCGGACTTCCGCGCCGCCATGCGCCGGATGGTCGAGGACGACGCAGCCGAACGGTCCCGCAGCGGCACGACGCCCCCGCGCCGCGACATCGCCGCAACCGTCCGCGACCAGGCCGCCCCCGCCCTGGCCGCCAACATCGACCCGGCCTCACCCCAGGCCGACCCGATCGTCGCGGCCTTCACGGCGCACCACGCCCACCTCCTCGACCACCCCGACGACGCCGCCCTCCGCGCCCGCCTGGCCACCCGCCTGGAGACCGTGAACGACCCCCGCAGGGAGCGGTACCTGCGCCTACTCGCGGTGGTCAACGGCTGGCCCGCCCCGCAGAGCCTGGCCCCGGTGTTCGACTGGTCCGTCCAGGCGCTGCGCGTCCGCGCGGGGGGATGACGGGGCGGTTGCGGGGCGGCGCTGGACGGGGCCGGGCCCGCCGCTGTCGTAGGCCATCCAGCCGAGATGCGGACCTTTTCCAGTGCGCGGTCGGCCGGCAAGCGGGGTGCTACGGTCGTTTTCATGGCGCTTTCGGTGTCCTCGGCCGCCGCGGTCGACCTGCGGCGGGAACCGGCCGACGACGTTCTCGACCATGTCGAGCGGGCTCTTCAGGTCCGCCTGGACCGGGGGACCGTGGTGCGCAAGCGCCGCACCATCGGCGCCCGGACGGACCGCGCCACGTGGGTACGCATCGAGCGACGCTCCGTCAGCCGGATCCGCGAGCAGGGGTGGAACGGCGCCGAGAGCGCCGCGCTCCTCGACGGCGTCGTCCAACCGGCATGGCGGTCGGCGGTGTCATGGCGCGGCAAGGACGACGCCGCGATGTGGCGGGCGGACGAGCACGATCTGCTCCCCTCCGCCCCGGTCAAGCCCGGCGGCGTCCAGACCGAGGAACCGGTGCTGCCGGACGAGTGGTGGGCAGGGATGAACGGCACGTTGGACGCCCTCGCTGCCCACCGCACCAGCCGGATCGCCACGCCTGACACGGTGACGATCACGGCGGACCACATCGCAGAGGTCATCAGGACCGCCTTCCCCGGTTCGCCGAACACGACGCTCGAACGGTGGGCTCCCGCGCACGCGGACCTGAACTGGCACAACGTCACGGCCCCGCAGTTCTGCCTGTTCGACTGGGAGGACTGGGGCATGGCACCACGGGGCCTGGACTCGGCGTCCTTGTGGGCGCAGTCCCTCGGCGTCCCGGCACTCGCGGACCGGGTCCGGCGTGAGCGCGCCGGCGATCTGAGCAGCCGGGACGGCAAGGTGATGATGCTGTTCGCGTGCGCCAAGATCGCAGGCCCGTACGCCCACCCGCAGGACCCGCGCCTTGCCCCGGCCCGGGCGGCGGCGGAGCGCCTTGTGGACGAGCTTCAGGTGTGGACGCCGGTTGGGCCGTAACCACCCCCGCGCAGCCCAGGGAGGCTGCCGTGTCTCCGGTGCTGGTGGCCCCGAGCCCGGCCCCGTCACCACACCCCTATGCGGTGTGGAACTCGCCGCGCTTGACGCCCTCGACGAAGGCGGCGAACGCGTCCGCCGGGACGCTCAGGGCGGGGCCCGTCGGGTTCTTCGAATCGCGGACGGCGACCGTGCCGGTGGACGCTGCGGTGTTTGTGGCGACCTCGACGCACTGGCCGCCGTTGCTGCTGTAGGAGGACGTGAACCAGCGGAGGGTGTCGGTCGTCACGGGGGTGCCCCTTCGCAGCTCGCGGGAGCGGCAGCCGCAGGCGGGGCCTGCGGTGCCGCTTCGGCCTGGGGCGACTGTACGCGTAGGCCCCAGCGATCGGGATGGCTTCAGACGGTGCCGAACTCACCGCGCTTGACACCCTCGACGAAAGCGGTGAACGCGTCCGCCGGGACGCTCAGGGCGGGGCCCGTCGGGTTCTTCGAATCGCGGACGGCGACGACGTCACTGGAGGCCGCGACCTCTACGCACTGGCCGCCGTTGTCGCTGTAGGAGGACTTGATCCAGCAGGGAGATTCGGTCGTCACGGGGTGCCCCTTCGCAGCTTGCCGATCAAGGCCACGGACTCCGCCTGCGAGAGCGCTTCGGCCTGGAACTGATGATAGGCCGTCAGTATTGGCAGCACAAAGGCGCTTTCCCGCTCCAGATGGCCCTGTTGCGTGGACTCCGCGTACGACATGAGCGAGCGGTCGGGAAGTGTCAGGACGGTGATCGGCAGGTGGAAGGGTCGCCGTACGCCCATGGCGAAGGGGGCGACCTGGAGGACGGTGTTCGGCAGCTCCGCGAACCGGAGGAGGTTGTCGAACTGGGGGCCCATGACGTCCGGGCCGCCGATCGGTCGCAGGATGCAGCCTTCGTCCAGCACTACGAAGACCAGGGGCGGCGGCTTGCGGACGAGGGCGTCCTGCCGGTCGGCGACCAGGGCAACTCGTTCCTTTGCCTGCTCGGGCGTGATGGCGCCTCGCCTGACAGCCGCGGCGGCCAGAGTCGCGGCGTACTCGGGCGTCTGGAGCAGGCCGGGGATGACGCCGACCTCGTAGAGCCGCAACTCGGCGGCCCGAGCCTCGTGGCCCACGTACTCGGGGAAGCCTTCGAGCAGCGTGCCGTGGCGGATCTCGCGCCACTCCCGCTCGAACGTGTTCGACGTGCCGACGATGCCCAGCCCTATGTCAAGCGACCGCGCAAAGCGCAGAGTTGAGGACCTGCGGGCAGTTTCCACCGCCGATATGTGCTTGGCGGAATAGCCCGTCTTGTCGGCCAGGTCGTCCTGCGTCCAGCCGCGGGCCTCCCGCAACGTGCGCAGACGTGCCCCGAAGGCCGCCTCCGGACTGCTCTCCGGTTGCAATTCCTTGATGTTGACCACGGCGACACCAACTCTCCCGTCGCTTCCCCCACGTTGTGGGCACAACTGACTGTACGTCAGCCTGAAGCCGCTTGGTAGTGGCAGCACTACGGAGAGGAGCGGCCATGCCCGAGTGCACCCCCGCCGGCAAGGCGGAGAAGCCGGAGATTCCGCAGGTCGGCACGCTGATGGTCGACGGTGACGGCAGGCTCTGCGAATTCCGCGGCGAGACGTACGGGTTCTGGTACCTGCGGCCCCTGCTGGGTGGCAGGGAGTGGAGCGTGCGGCCCGGGGGCGTCAGCCCCGCGAGTGAGGAGCAGCGGCGGGATGCCGAGGGGATCCGGGCGCGGCAGGCACTGCGGATCGCGGTGCTGCGCGCCAACGCGAGGAGCAGGGACGTACGCCAGACGGCGGGAGGAGAACCGCGATGACACGACTGACGGCCGCGGAGATCAGGGAGCGGCGGGACGAGGTGGTCCGGAAGAAGGCGATGGTGCTCATGGCCTACCGCGAGGGGCGGTCGATGAGCCGTCTCGCGGACGACTGGGAGGTCAGCCCGCGGTGGCTCGCCGAGCAGTTCGGGGAGTGGGGGGAGCCGCTGCGGCCGCAGCGGGGCAGCGGGATGCGGCTCATCGCGCGGGTGCTGGTGCTGGGGGACGACGGGCCCGGCGTGGTCCTCGTGCCCGTGGCCGGGGCGGTGAGCGGCGCGCAGGGGTGGCGGCTGCCGGGCGGGTACGTGCCGCCGGGCGGGCGGATCGGGGACACCGCGGATCGCGAGCTGCTGCGGGCCACGGGCCTGACCCGTACGCTCACGCACACCGTCGCGCTGGGCGAGATCGCCGACGGGGAATGCCACGTCGTCTGCGTCGCCGAGGCGCTCAGCGCGGAGGAGACGCGGGCTCTCGCCGTACCGGGCCGCGGGTCCGTGCTCGTACCGCTGGACGTCCTCGACTACTACGCCTCGCCGCGGGAGGCGTGCCTCGTCCGTGCGGCCGTGGACGCCGTGGAGCGCGGCAACGAGCTGCCGCTCGCAGGCCCGGCTCAGACGTGACAGTGCACGTTGACCAGAAACGTTCCGCCGGGCGGCAAGGCGCCCAGGAGCGGTCGATCATGGGTAAAGCACGTGGTACGTTCTGTCACCAGTGAACTCAATAGGGTGACCCCGGCAGCGCGCCAACGCTCCGGGGCCCGGCACAAGGAGAAGCACCTCCCCATGCAGATCCATCGTAGCCGCCATGCGCGCGGCTTCACGGTCCTGCCCAACACGCTGCTGCAGGACCGGCGGCTGTCCTACACCGCCCGCGGCCTGCTCGCCGACCTCCTCTCCCGCCCCGATGGCTGGCGCGAGGACGGCCGCCACATGGCCGACACGAGCCCCCAGGGCCGCTTGGCCGTCGCGAAAGCCCTGCGCGAGCTGACGAAGTTCGGCTACTACCGCGTCGAGCGGGTACGCCGCCCGGACGGCACCTTCGTCAGCGAGACCCACGTCTACGACTCCCCGCAGGCGGGACCGGGTGCCGTACGTCCGGGCTCCGGTCGACCGGCCACCGCCGACCATGGCGCCCACCCTGTAAAGGACCGCGGGAAAGAACCCACCCTCCCCGCACAGCGGACACCGACCGGCGCCGCACCCGGCACGGGTCGGGGAGGGCGGCGGGAAACCCCGTCCACACCTCCGAATGCGGCGAGCCCCGAGGCGGCTGCCCTGCTCCACCGCATGACCGCAGCGGAGCCGCGCCTGCGACTCGGCGCGGCGGAGGCTATGACGCTCGCACCCCTGGTGACGCCCTGGCTGGAGCGCGGCCTCGGCCCGCGCGACCTCTCCCCCGCCCTGCTCAGCGGCCTGCCCGAACGGGTCCACAACGCGTCGGCCTTCCTGCGCGACCGCCTCACCCGCAAGCTGCCCCCGGCACCGCTCGCCGCACCACCGAAGCCCCGCTCGCACGAGTGCGTCGGCTGCGCGCGCCCGATCCCGTACGAGGGCACCTGCCGCACCTGCGCCGAAGCAGACGCCCCACCGCCCGACGCCGACACCGAACGCGCCCGCACCGCCGCCCGCGGCCGAGCCCTCGTCCGCGCCGCCCTCACCATCCGCCCCGGCACGCTGACCGGCGCGAAAGCCTGACCTCCCCCTCCGCACGTAGCCTCAATGCCGGCGAGGAGGCTCGCACAAACAACTTCTCGGGTGCCGCAACAACGGATCCGGTACCGACGACGAGCCATGATGAAGAATGAGCACCGTGAGCACCCACGATCTGGCCCAGTCCCTGGGTACCCGCGAGACACCCCGGCTTGAGTTCAAGAGCACGGCGAAACGCGCCGGCAAACGCGGTGACGCGATCGGCAACGCGGTGTGCGCCATGGCCAACGACCTCGCGGGGCATGGGGGCGGCGACATCCTCGTCGGGGTCGACGACAAGGGCGAGCCTGTCGAGGGTGTCGATGTCAGTGACCAGGCGCTCCTCGCACTGACCGACCTCCGGGACGACGGCCGGATCCTCGACCGCCCCTCGTTCACCGTCCAGGCGGCCGTCTACCAGGGCAAGCCCGTGGTGCACATCCGCGTGGAGGCGTCGGGAACGCCGCCTGTCCGATTCGAGGGCGTGGTCTGGGTACGCCCCGGCCCCACGACGCGACGGGCGACGCGTGACGACGAACGGGTGCTGACCGAACGCAGACGAGCGGCAGACGGCCCCTACGACACCCGGCTGGTGCCTGCGAGCACCCTCGACGACCTCGATCTGGAGGTCTTCCGGAGCACCTACCTGCCGTCCGTGGTCGACCGGGACGTCATCGAGGAGAACGGGCGGCCGCTGCCACAGCAGTTGGCCTCGCTCCACCTGACCCGTTCCGTGGATCGTCCGGTTCCGACCGTTCTCGGGCTCCTGGTCGCGGGTTTCGACCCCAGCGTTTTCGTCCCAGGAGCGTACGTGCAGTTTGTTCGCTACCAGGGCGTCGACCTGGACGCACCGATCGCCGACGACCAGGAACTGCGGCAGAACATCATCGACACCGCCGCGCGTCTGGAGCCCGTCCTGCGCGGACACCTCCGGACCCGGCTGGTGGAGAAGGGGTTCCGCGAGGAACCACATCCCGAGTATCCGTTCGAGGCCCTGCGGGAGGTCTGCATGAACGCGCTCATGCACCGCAACTACGAAACCTCCTATGCGCCGGCCCGCATCGCGTGGTTCGACGACAGGATCGAGGTCACCAACCCGGGCGGGCCGTACGGGCAGGTGCGAAGCGACAATTTCGACCGGGTCAACGACTACCGGAACCCGTCCCTGGCCGCCGCAATGAAGTCACTCGGCTACGTCAACCGGTTCGGCCGGGGCATCGGCCGGGTCCGGGCCGCGCTGGAACGCAACGGAAACCCCCCACCTGAATTCCAGGTCGACGCATCCTCGTGGTCCGTCACCTTGCGGGTGTCGACATGACATCCATCGCGCTCTTCAACAACAAGGGCGGCGTCGGCAAGACCACCCTGGCATACCACCTCGCCCACATGTTCCAGCGGCTCGGCCTTCGCGTGCTTGCGGTGGACCTCGACCCCCAATCGAATCTCACGGCCATGTGCCTCGACGAAACCGAACTCGAGGAACTGTGGGAGGACTCCTCCGAACTCATCGAGCAAGGGGTCAAGCACCGTGCGCTGCCCGCCACCGGACGGGTAGGCCCGGGCCAGACCATCGCCGACGCCGTCCGCCCGATCCTGGAGGGCACCGGAGACATCCGGCCCGTCCACCCCGCCGCCGTGGCGCCGGGTCTCTGGCTGCTCCCGGGCAGTCTCGACCTCAGCCGGTTCGAGGACAAGCTCTCCAACGAGTGGTTCAAGACCTACGCCGGCGACCTCGCAGCCATCCGTACGACGACCGCCTTCCACCGCATCATCCAGAGCGCTGCGGGGGAGGTGGACGCGGACATCGTCCTCATCGACATCGGACCCAACCTCGGGGCGATCAACCGCGCGTCGCTGCTCGCCGCGGACGCGGTGCTCATGCCGCTGGCCGCCGACCTCTTCTCGCTCAAGGGTCTGCGCAACCTCGGCCCGACCCTCCGGAACTGGCGCCGGGACTGGCAGCAGCTCATCCTGCCTCGCGTCCCGGACACCATCTCTGCGCCCAACGCCGTGATGCGGCCCCTCGGTTACGTGATCATGCAGCCCGAGATGCGCCTCGACCGCCCCGTCAAGGCCTACGCCCGCTGGTTGGAACGCATCCCCTGGGTCTTCGGCACAGCTGTACTGGGCCAGGAGACGGCCTCGTCCAGCGACCGCACGTACGAGATCGCGACGTTGCGGAACTACCGGAGCCTCATGCCACTGGCCCACGACGCCCGCAAGCCCATGTTCGACCTCAGGCCGGCCGATGGAGCTTTGGGAAGTACACAGAAGTACGTCCAGACCTGCTTCCGGGAATTCCGCTTCCTTGCCCGAGCCGTCCTCGCACGCGTCGACGACCGCGAGATTCGCCCACCCCGATGACGACCTGCTGCCCCAGCTCGCCGCCGAATTGCCGGCCACCGGCCAGCTACTGGTGGTCGGCACAAAACCTGGTCTCCTCAGGCGTCGGCGCGCCCAGCGCTGCCGGTTCTCGATCACCATGGTGACCTCACGAGGCGGGCGATCTTCTCGGGTGACGCCTGCCAACTGGTGAGCTCGGTGGTGGCGTGGGGTGGCGGCGGCGTCCTTCGGCTGCGGCCTGGCGCGCCGCGGGCAGCGTCAGGCATTCGTCCGCCGGGCGGGCGGATCGCCGACACCGCGGATCGCGAGCTGCTGCGGGCGACGGGCCTGGCCCGTACGCTCACGCACACCGTCGCCCTGGGCGAGATCGCCGACGGGGAGTGCCACGTCGTGTGCGTCGCCGCGGCGCTCAGCGCGGAGGAGACGCGGGCTCTCGCCGTACCGGGCCGCGGGTCCGTGCTCGTACCGCTGGACGTCCTCGACTACTACGCCTCGCCGCGGGAGGCGTGCCTCGTCCGTGCGGCCGTGGACGCCGTGGAGCGCGGCAACGAGCTGCCGCTCGCAGGCCCCGCTCAGACGTGACAGTGCACGTTCACCAGCAGGGTGTCGGCGGGCAGGTCCAGCAGGTAGGCGTCGACGTGGTCCTGGCCCGCGGGGACGCCGGGGGTGTGGGGGCAGGCGGCGGGGCTGGGGCAGGCGCCGTGGATGCCGGGGGCGCCGTCCTCGTGCCACCAGCCGTCGAGGGTGAGGACGTTGCGGGTGTTCAGTGCCGAGGGGAGCGTCCGGACGAGGAATTCCTCCAGGGACGCGGGTCCGATGTCGGTGACCGGGTCCATGGAGCGGAGGAAGCCCCACCAGTAGCGCTCGGTGGGGAGCGTCTCCAGGTAGTCCTCGAAAGCCCGCAGGAGGGGCTGGGCGCGGTAGTCGGCTGCGGCCTGCTCCCGTGAGTAGCCGGGATCGGTACGGCGGCGGGCCCGGAAGACGTCGCGCGCCCGGGGCTCGGGCAGCTCACGTGCCAGCTCGTGCCACCGCTGCCACGCCGCCTCGGCCAGTTCCGCCGCCTCCTCGCGGGATGCGGAGAAGTCGAGGAGGCCGCGGGGTCCGCCCGCGCACCAGCCGAATTCGTTGGGGGTCGCCTGGCTGCCGGGCCGCCACCATCGCCCCGGGATCTCGTGGAGCAGCCGGGAGTCGTGTTCGCGGCCGGGCAGGACGGTGAAACCTCCCCCGTGGGCGGTGCCGCCGCTGACGTACCAGGCATCCCAGATGTCCCGGTCGTCGCCGGCCGTGTGGTCGATCTCGAACGGCGCCATCGCCTCCGCGACCGCCGCCTCCACGTCGTCGGCAGCCCCTGCGGGCAGACATACGGTGATGCTCGTTCCGGCCATGGCGCCATCACACCACTCCTCGGGCCCCGTACGGAAAGCGGAACGGTATCCGCCGGATCAGAAGTCGGCGTCCGAGCCGCCGTCCGGCTCGTCCGTCTCCGGGCGGCGCAGCGTCAGCGACTGGAAGCGGCGGGTGCCGACCTCGCGGGTGTGGAAGTCCACGACCTCGAAGGACGCGGTGGCGAAGCCGAGCAGCTGGCCGTCCGTGCGCCAGGAGAAGAACCGCGGCGGGACGTACTCGTCACCGTCGAGAGGGCCCTCCGCGCTCTCGGTGCCGCCGTAGACGCCGAGGAAGAACAGGCCGCCGGGGCGCAGGGCATCCCGGATTCCCGAAAGGGCTGCGGACAGGTCGTGGTTGGGGACGTGCAGCAGGCAGTTCATCGTGTACACCGCGTCGAACGAGCCCGGCGGGACGTCCAGGTGCAGGGCGTCCATGACGCGGGCGTCGACGCCCTTGGCTCGGCAGCGCTCGACCATCGCGGGCGAGAGGTCGGCCGCGGTGACGGCCAGGCCCTCGTGCGCGAAGCAGGCGCTGTCGTGGCCCGTGCCCGCACCGATCTCCAGCAGCCGCGCGCCCGGGGCCAGCCGGGCGCGGAAGGCCTGGCGCTCCTCGGTCTTCCAGGGCTCCTTGGTGCGGCCGTCGCGCCAGGCCGCGCGCGCGTCGTACGCCTCCCGCAGCGGGCCGATCACGTCGTCGTATCGCGTACTCATGGCGTCCATTGTGGGCGCGGGGTCCACCGGTCGGTGGACGGGAAGTTCCACCGGGCGATGCTGATGGCCGGGAGGGCCCCGCGGCCAGCATCGAGGCATGGGAAATCTTCCGGTACACATGGCTCGTTGGAGCGCCCGCCACCCGTGGCGGGCCATCGTCGGCTGGTTCGTCTTCGTCGTCCTGTGCCTGGGCGCGGGTGCCGCGCTCGGCGGGCACGCCGCCACCGCCGACGACTTCCGGGTGGGCGAGGCGGGGCGCGCGGAGGCGATCGCGGCCTCGGGCGGCCTGGAGCAGAAGGGCGTCGAGAAGGTGCTGATCACCGCGCGGAGCGGGGAGTTGGACGGCCGGGCCGCCGACGCCGCCGCGCGGGACGTCGTCACGAGGATGCGGGGGCTGGCCGAAGTCGCCGACGTGGCGGACCCGTTGTACAACGCCGGGCGTACGGCCGTCCGGGTCGACGTCACCCTCAAGGGCGCGGAGCTGGACGCGAAGAACCACGTCGATCCGGTGCTCGCGCAGACCGCGCAGGTCGCGAAGGCCTACCCGGCGCTGCGGGTGGAGGAGAGCGGCGGGGGGTCCATCAGCAAGGACGTGCAGGGGCAGCGCGGCGACGACCTGTCGCGTACCGAACTCATCGCGCTGCCGGTCACGTTGCTGACGCTGCTGCTGGTCTTCCGGTCGGCGGCGATGGCGACCGTGCCACTGCTGGTCGCGCTGACCTCGATCGCGGCGGCGATCGGGCTGTCGATGATCGCCTCGCACGCCTTCCCGGACGCCGGGGTCGGCACCAACGTCATCCTGCTCATCGGGCTCGCGGTCGGCGTCGACTACACGCTGTTCTATCTGAAGCGCGAACGCGAAGAACGGGCCAGGGCCGGGGGCCGGTTGGGGTCGCAGGAGCTGGTGGAGCTGGCGGCGGCCACATCCGGGCGGGCCGTGGTCGTCTCCGGGCTCGCGGTGGCCGCGTCCAGCGCGACGCTCTACCTCGCGGACGACGTGATCTTCTCGTCGCTGGCGACCGGCGCGATCGTCGTCGCCCTCGCCGCCGTCGTCAGCTCGATGACGGTGCTGCCGGCCGTGCTGGTCAAGCTGGGTGTACGGGCGGAGCGTCGGGCCGAACGCCGGGCGCGCAAGGGCAAGGTGCGCACCCCCCGGGAGCAACGGCAGGGCGGCGGGCGGCTCGTCGGCGCCGTCCTGCGCGGCACCGCCAGGCGCCCCGCGGCCACGCTCGCGGTCGGCGTGCTCGCGCTCCTCGCGCTGGCCGCGCCGCTCGGCGGGCTGAAGCTGACCGACATCGGGCGCGAGACGTACAGCCGCGGCCTGCCCGCGATGCAGGCGTGGGACCGCACCAACCAGGCCTTCCCCGAGCAGACGTCCATGAACCAGGTGCTGGTGAAGGCCGATCCGGGGCAGGCGGGCGCGGTCGCCGCCGCGCTGCGGGACGTCGCGGCCCGCGCGAAGGCCGACCCCGTCTTCGCCGGTACGTCCACCCTGCGCACCTCCGCCGACCACCGGGTCACCATGCTGGAGCTGGGAGTGCCCGCGTACGTCAGCTCCGACCGGGCGCACACCTCGCTCGCGCATCTGCGTCAGGACTATCTGCCTTCCGCCTTCCGGGAGTTGCCGGACCCGGAGGTCGCGGTCACCGGTGACATCGCACGCTTCGCGGACTACCCCGCGCACCAGAAGACGAAGATGCCGCTCATCATCGGGGCGCTGCTGCTGGTCACCTTCGCCCTGACCGTGTGGGCCTTCGGCTCGCTGGTCGTCGGCCTGCTGGGGGTGCTGCTCAACCTGCTGTCGGCGGGCGCGGCGCTCGGTGTGCTGACCCTGGTCTTCCAAGGCAGCTGGGCCGAAGGGGCGTTGGGCTTCACCTCGACCGGGTCGATCGGCTCGCGCGTGCCGCTCTTCCTCTTCGTGATCCTCTTCGGGCTGTCGATGGACTACCAGGTGTTCGTGGTCAGCCGGATCCGGGAGGCGGTGCTGCGCGGGGAGTCCACGCGCAAGGCGGTGCTGGACGGCATCGGCAGCTCGGCCAGCGTGGTGACGAGCGCGGCCTTCGTCATGGTGACGGTCTTCGCGAGCTTCGTCGGGCTGCACCTGATCGAGATGAAGCAGATCGGCTTCAGCCTCGCGGTCGCGGTGCTGCTGGACGCGTTCGTCATCCGCGTCATGGTGCTGCCCGCGGCGCTGCTGCTGCTCGGCGAGCGCGCCTGGTACCCCTCGCGGGCGGTCCGCCGGGCACGGGCCGCGGCCGCGGCGGCCGAGGACCGGCAGCCCGCCGCGAGCACCGCAAACGTAGGCTGAGCTGCATGACTCCCTGGCTCAGGCCCGCAGGGCAGCTACGTGTGTGGTCCCTGCACCGCTGGTACGTCCTCGGCTGGCTGCTCCTCGGGCTGCTGCCCCTGGTGCTGGCCGGCCGGGACGACCCCGCCCCGGCCCGCTGGGCCGCGATGGGGCTGCCGGTCGCGGTGGGGGCGTACTACCTGCTGACCCTCGCGCTCCCGGGGCGTGCGGTGTCGCGGCCGCGCACGGTGGTCTGGGTGCTGATCGCGGGGCTCGGCGGCATGGCCTACCTGCGGGAGGGCGGGGCGTCGGTGTACGTGGCGACGCTGCCGCACTTCTGGTACCTGGCCGGGGCGCCGGGCCCGGCCGTCTCCGCCAGCGGCATCGCGGCCGCCGTCACCGTGCTGGGCGGCGACGCCCCACAGGGGCTGAGCCCGCACGTCTTCACCGGCAACGCGGTCGCGACGCTCGCGGCCTTCGCGGTGAGCGTCGCGGCCGGGCTCGCGGCGGTGCGGCTGATCGAGCAGAACGACGAGCGGGTCCGCCAGCTCAACGCCGAACTGGAGGGCGCCCGGCTGCGGTTGGTCGAGGCCTACCAGCAGCAGGGCGCCACCGAGGAGCGCGAGCGGCTCGCCCGGGAGATCCACGACACGCTCGCGCAGGGCTTCGCCTCGATCGTCGCGCTGGCCGAGGCGGCCCGTTCCGGCATCGCGGACGAACCCGCCCGCTCCGCGCAGCAGTTGCGGTCGATCGAGCGCACCGCGCGGGAGAACCTCGCCGAGGCGCGGGCCCTGGTGCGCGCGGCGCCGACCGGCGGGGACGGGCAGGGGCCGGTGACGGCGACGCTGCTCCGGGTCCTGGAGCGCTTCGCGGAGGACACCGGTCTCGCCACGGACGCCGAACTGGCCGAGGTGGAATGCGACCAGCAGACCCGTATCGCGCTGCTGCGCTGCACGCAGGAGTCGCTGGCCAACGTCCGCAAGCACGCGGCCGCTTCGGCGGTCGGCCTGGTCCTCACCGCGTACGGGGACCGGGTCGAGCTGGAGATCACCGACGACGGGCGGGGCTTCGCCGTCGGCACCTCGCAGGGCTTCGGCCTGGACGGGATGCGCCGCCGGATGGCCGAGCTGGGCGGCGAGTTGAAGGTGACCAGCTCGGTCGGCGACGGCACACGCGTCCTCGCCGTGATCCCCACCGCCAGGAAGGGCGAGCAGTGAACGAGCAGCCTCAGAAGGGTCCGTTGCGGGTCGTCCTCGCCGACGACCATGTGGTGATGCGCGCCGGGGTGGCCGCGCTGGTGTCGGGCGACGCGACGATCGAGGTCGTCGGGGAGGCAGGCGACGGGCGCGAAGCGGTCGCGCTCGTCGCGGAGTTGGCGCCCGACCTGGCGCTGCTCGACCTGCGGATGCCGGTGCTGGACGGGGTCGCCGCGACCGCCGAGATCGTGCGCCGCCACCCCGGCACCCGGGTGCTGATCCTGACCACCTACGACACCGACGAGGAGATCGAGCGGGCGGTGGAGGCGGGCGCGATCGGCTATCTGCTCAAGGACGCCACGCGCGAGCAGCTCGTCGAGGCGATCCACGCCGCCGCGCGCGGCGAGACCGTCCTCGCGCCGCGCGTCGCGCAGAAGCTGGTCTCGCGCATGCGCCGCCCCGCGCCCGTCGTGCTGACCGCGCGCGAGCAGCAGGTGCTGGACGCGGTCGCGGACGGGCTGTCGAACGTGGAGATCGGCCGCCGCCTGGTCATCGCGGAGGCGACCGTGAAGACGCATCTGCTGCGCGTCTTCGCGAAGCTGGACGTCAGCGACCGCACGCACGCGGTGGTGACCGCGATGGAGCGCGGGCTCATCACCCGGCGGCCGGACCACCGTTGAGGAACTCCGCATTGCGGGTGCCGAGATCGGCGTCGGTGATCTCACGCAGCACCCGGCAGGGGGTGCCGACCGCGACGGTCATGGGCGGGATGTCGCGGCTGACGACGCTGCCTGCGCCGATCACCGAGCCGTAACCGATCCGCACGCCCGGCAGGACGACGGCGTTGCTGCCGATCCACACCTTGTCCTCGATCACGATCGGCTCGGAGAAGCGCCCGAAGTCCGCCCGGCGGGCGGGGTGGGCGGGGTGGCCGGTCGTCGTCAGGGTCACGCTCGGGGCGATCATGACGTCGTCGCCGATGCGTATCTCGACGTCGTCGACGCACGTGAGGTTCACGTTCCCGAAGAAGTCGTCGCCGATGTGGACGTTGCTGCCGAAGGCCGCGTGGAAGGGCGGGAGCAGCACGGTGCGTTCGCCGACCGAGCCGAGGATCGCGGTGAGCAGTTCGCGGCGGCGCGGCTCGTCGGACGGCGGGGTGTGGTTGTAGGCGAAGATCTCGTCCGCGCGCCGGAGCCGGGCCTGGAAGGACGCCTCCGACTCGGTGTAGACGAGCCCCTTGGCGATCTTGGCGAGGACTTCCTCCTCGTGCGCTCGCGTCACGGCGTACCGCTCCCTCCGTCGAGTCCCTCCGGGGAAGCCTACGGGGCGGGCGCCGGGCGGCGGCGGGCGCGGAGGGCCACGCGCGGGGCGAGCAGCGACTCGGGGCGGCGGTCCAGCGACAGCACCCCGAAGAACGCGGACGCGACCAGCGGGTCGGTGTTGGCGGCGGCCAGCACCCTTGCCATGTAGCCCTGTTGGAAGCGCGCGAGCGGGCCCGGGGCCGGGCCGTCCGTCTCCGGGTAGCGGCAGTCCTCGCCCGTCGCGATCGCCCACGCCCCGCGCGCACAGCGGGCCAGCGACCGCTGCACCTCGCGCGTACGGGCGGCGAGCGCGGCGCCGGTCGTGCCGGCCGCGTACTCGGCGACCACCCGGGCCTGGAGCGCGGCGACCGACATGCCGTGGCCGTAGACGGGGTTGAAGCGGCACAGCGCGTCGCCGACGACGAGGAGGCCGGCCGGGAGGTCGGCCGAACTCTCGTAGTGCGTCCACTCGTTGGCCGTCGCGCGGAAGGCCACCGGGTCCGAGAGCGGCTCGGCGTGCGTGAGGGCCTCCGCCAGCTCGGGGGAGCGCAGCGAGGCGGCGAAGTCGAGCCAGGCGCGCTCCTCGACGGGCGGCTGGTGGGCGCCCTGGCCGATGAGGGTGACGAGCCAGCGGTCGCCGTCGATGGGCACGATGACGCCGCTGCGGGGCACCTCCCGGTTGCCCTGCACGTACATGGACTTCCAGGCCGTTCCGGGGGACGCCGGGCGCCGGTAGTAGCGGGAGGAGTAGCCGAGGTGCGCGTCGATCCGCTCGGCCGGGGGCGGCGGGCAACCGAGCTGCCCCAGCCACTCCGCGACGCGCGCGCCGCGCCCGGTGGCGACGACGACGAGTCCGGCGCGCAGCGCGAACTGCCGCCCGCCACTGCCGCGTTCGCGGACCGTCACGCCCGCGGCCGTCCGCAGGTCCGGCCCGGCGACGAGGCCGGTCGCCTCGTGCCGGTCCAGGACCGTGACCGCGCCGCAGGCCAGGACGCGGCGCCGCAGCACCGCCTCCAGCACCTCGCGGGAGACGGACAGGTAGCGGGCGCCGCGCACACCGGCGAACCAGCCCGCGGACGACAGCCACCGGGTCTCCTCGGGCGCGTGGACCATCTCCCCGCCCGCCGCCTCCAGTTCGGCGACGACACCGGGGAGCAGCGCGTCCAGCTCGGTCAGCCCGCGATTCCACAGGATGTGGACGTGCCGCGACTGCGGGACACCGGCCCGGAAGGCGGGCGCGCCGGTGGCCAGCGCGTCCCGCTCGACGAGCGTGACCCGCGCGAAGCCGCGCGCGAGGGCGTGGGCGGTGAGCAGGCCGGAGAGCCCGGCCCCGACGACCACGGCGTGGTCGCCGTCGGATGCCGCGAGCGCGCTGTGCGCAGGCGCCGCCTCCACCGCCGTACCGCCCTCAGCCGCGCCGCCCGACGCCGTACCGTCCGCCGTACCCTCTGCCGCCACCCGCGGGCCCCCTCTCGTACGGCGCGCGCTCCGGCGCCTCGCCGTATCGTCCCGCGCACCGAGCGTGAGCGGGAGGGCGCACGGGGGCGCGGCGGGGCGCTCTTCCGGCGGACGCGGGGGGCCGACCGGGGCGTGACGGGGGGGCTACGCCCAGATCGCCTGGGCCAGGGCGGCGCCCATGAAGGCCGCGCCGAGGCCCGCCGCCACGCTCGTCACCACGTTGGCCGCGGCCAGGAAGCGCGCGCCGTCGCCGGTGAGCCGCAGCGTCTCGTAGGAGAACGTCGAATACGTGGTGAGCGCCCCGCACAGGCCCGTACCGACGAGCAGCTGCACGGAGTGCGAGGCGGCGCCGTAGCTCACCGCGCCGGTCAGCACGCCGAGGATCAGGCAGCCGACGACGTTCACGGCGAAGGTGCCCCAGGGGAAGACGGTGTCGTGCCGGGCCTGGACGGCACGGTCGGTCAGGTAGCGCAGCGGGGCTCCCACCACCGCGCCCGCCACCACGAGCAGCCAGTTCACCGCGTCCTCCTCGACATGAGCACGCGGGTCGCCGCGGCCGCCAGCCACACCGCGAACAGCGCGGCGAGCAGGGTGGATGCCAGGTAGGCCAGCGCGGTGCGGGCGTGGCCGTGCTGGACGAGCTGCTGGACGTCGACGGCGTAGGTGGAGAAGGTCGTGAAGCCGCCGAGGATGCCGGTGCCGAAGAAGGGGCGTACGAGGCGGTGGACCGTCCACGTCTCGGTGATCAGCACCATGAAGACGCCGATGACGGCGCAGCCGACGACGTTGATCACCAGGGTCGTCCACGGGAACGCCCCACTGGCCGTGGGCCACAGCAGCCCGGCCCCGTAACGGGCCGAGGCGCCGATCGCGCCGCCCACCGCGACGACGGCGACCACCGGCGCCTGCCCCTCCCCGTGCCCCCGTGGGCGCGGTGGGACAGGGGAGTCCGGGCTGCGCGGCTCCTCGGCCGGCACAGGCACGGTCTGTTCGCGGGGGGTGGTCATCGTCGCGCGCGTCTCCTACTCGTGCGGCGCCCGGGGTGTGCGGGCGCGCGTCGTCACAAGTAGGGACTGTTGGCGGCGTACGTTGCCGCGGTTCGGGTACGGCGAGCCCCACCGCCGCGCGGCAGCCGTGACGGCCCGCCGCTGGGCTCAGTTTACCGGGCCGCCGCCCGCGCCGAAAATCCCTGCCGGGCCTGCGGCCGGACCCCCTCCGCGCGGGGGCTGTCACCGGCGCCGCGGACGCCGCCGCGGTCGTACGGGGACGCGGTCGGGCTCGTGCTCGTACGGTCCGGCCGCGGCGTGGGCGTCCGGGTCGCGGGCGGCCGCGTCGGGGTCGGGGCCGGCGCCGGGGTGGAGGTGGCCGCGGGCGGGGCGAGCGGCAGCGTGGGGGCGGCCGGGCCCGGGGCGGGCCAGAGCACGGTGGCGGCCCCGACGACCGCCGCCGTCAGCCCGCCCGCCGCCGCGGCCCGCGCCCAGCGGCGGCGCGCGGCACGGCGCCGGATGCGGCGGAAGGCGCCGGGCGGCGGCGCGAGTTCGGCCGGGCCCTCGCGCAGCAGCGCGGCCAGCTCGTCGTCGTAGGGCTCGTCCCACGGCTCAACGGGTGTGATCAACGCGTTCTCCCAGTCCGGCGCGCAGATACTCCCGGGCAGCGTGCAGATCCGCCCGGATCGTGCCTTCCTTGCGCTTCGTCAGCAGGGCGATCTCCCGGACCGGAAGGTCGGCGTAGTAATACAGCAGGACGGCGGTGCGCAGCCGCTCCGGCAGCGACTGCACGAGCATCCGCACCGGTACGGCCGACTCCGCCCCCGCCTGCGCCCGCCGCTGCCCGTCCAGCGCGGCCTCCGTCCCGGCCCGCCGTACGGCCTTGCGCTCGCGGTCCAGTCTGCGCCAGTGGTCGCGGACGAGATTGGCCGCGGTCACGTAGACGAAGCCGCGCGGCTCCGTCACCGACGACCAGTGCGCCCACAGGCGGGTGAACGCCTCGGACGCGATCTCGTGGGCGGTGCCGTCGTCGTCGACGAGACGGCGGCACCACCCGGCGAGACCGGGATAGAGATCGGCGAACAGCTCGGCGGCTGCCCGGTCCTTGGACGGGCTCAACGTGCTCCAGGGTCAGGGGCGGCCGGCGCGGTCACGCTGCTCCCGCACCGTCGAACGAGGCGAAAACAACCACGTTGTCGCGGTATCCGCTCCCGGTCCGCGGGCCGCCGCACGTTATCAGCCGCAGTTCGGGGCGGGTGGTGTCGCCGTAGACGTCCCCGGTGGGGAAGCGGTCCTTGGCGACGGTGCGCACGGCGTACACGGTGAAGGCGGCGTCGGTGCCGTCCGCCCGCCGTACGGTGACGCGCGCCCCCGGCTTCAGCTCGGCGAGCCGCACGAACACGCCGTCGCCGTACTTGCCCACCGTCACGTGCCCGAGGATCACCGCGGGCCCGAGCTGCCCGGGCGTCGGCGACTCCCGGTACCACCCGGCGGGCGCGTGCGCGGCGACGGGCGGGACCTCGACACTGCCGTCGGCCTGGAGGCCGAGCCCGGTGAGGGGCGTGTCCACGCCGATGGACGCGATCGTGAGGCGGGTGGGGACGGAGGGCTTCAGCTCCGCGACCTTCGCGGGGGCGGTGGCTCCGGCGGGGGCGGTGGTCCCGGGCGGGCGGGCCGCCGCGTCGGGGGTCGCGCCGGACGCGCAGCCCGCGAGCAGCAGGCCCGCGAGGCACAGGGCGGCCGCCGGCCGGAGGGTACGCAAGGTCAGCCCCGGACCTGCTGGCGGCGCCGGACGACGAACGCGGCCGCGCCGCCCAGGACCAGCGCGCCCGCGGCCGCCTCCACGCCCGTCCGCGTGGCGTTCGACCCTTCGGCGACGGGCGGCACGCCGGTGTCCGCGGCGCCCCGCGGCACGGCGTGCACCTGGCCGCTGTCCCCCGGCCGCGCCGGTGCCGCGCTCGGCCGCGCGGTGGGGGCCGCGTCGCGGGGCGCGGCGGTGGCCGTGGCGGCCGTCGGGGTCGGGGTGGGCTTCGCCCCGCTGTCGGCGGAGGCCGTTCCCATCCCGGCGAGGGCGAGCGCCGCGGCGCAACCGAGGGCGGCGAGGACGGACCGTGCACGCATGAGGTGTCTCCTGTCGGTTCGGCCGGTCACCCCTGGGCGGGGGGCCGGTCCTGCTGCTTCCTGGCCGGAAGCGAACGGAGAGACGGCGCGGCGCTGGCTTCTGCTGTAAAGAGCTGGCAAAGTCCTTCGCCCTTGGGCAGGGCGGGGCCTTCCCCGGCGGGGGGTGCCACTTGCGGTGGGGCGCGCGGCTGACCCGCCGCGGGGGTGCCCGCGCCTGGCGGCGCGGGGTGTTTCCCACCCCCAGCCACCCGTGCGGGAAGTAGGCAAAGTTGCGGTCTTCCTGTGGGGCGCATTCGCCGTCGGGGGCGAACCCATGGGGTGGGCCGAGGAGGGAGTGCGGGTGGAGCATCGGCTCGCGGTTCCCCTGTGGGGGTGCACCACAGTCGGGGGCGAACCGCAGTCCCTCACACACCCGCCCCCACCGGCAGGCAGCCGCCCACGAGACGCCGGGAGGGGGACGGTGCGGGGTGCCCCCGCAGGAATGCGCACGCAAGACCCGCCACCTACGGCATGAGGCCAGACGCGCATTCCGAGGAGGTGCCCCGTGCCGGCACCCGACCCCACCCACCCGGGAAAGGGCGCGATGCCCCGCCGGGTACACCGGGGGCGCGAGGAACGGCGCGAGCAACCCACCACCGGCGGACGGTCGCGCAACAAACCGCAACCCACCGCCCCGCAGCGCTCACGCGCAAAGCGCCCGCGCCGCCTCCACCGCTTCCTCGAAGACCGGCCCCGCCGGACGACGCGGAGTCGGGGGCAGGAGGGAGAGGACCGCGTGGGGGCCGGACCGGACGGACGGGTCGAGGCGGAGCGCAGCGGCACAGCTGCCCCGAGGGCCCGCCTCAAGAAAGACGCGCGGGGGCGCCGGAGCGAGCAGAGGAGCGACCGCGGGCCAGAAGAGGACCGGGCGGGCCATCTGGGCGGCCCAAAAGGAAGGGATCACGGCCTCCCCGGGAGTGACGAACCGCCCCGTGGACGTCGACCGGATCGGAATGCCCGGCGCAGCCAGTCGCACAGCCCCGAGCAGAACCCCGAACCGCCGCGCAGCACCTTCGCACAGCGGGCTGTGAAAGGGCTGCCGGGCCCGCACGGCAACGCATGCGACGACCGCCGCGGTCAACGCCTTCTCCGCGACGCGAAGTTCCGCGGTCGCACCGGAAAGCACCGTCTGGTACGGGCTGTTGACCGCCGCGACCGCGACCCCCTCCGCGGCGAGGTCCGCGCCGAGGACCTCCCGGATACGGTCGACGCCCGCGGCGACGGCGAGCATGCCACCCGGCGGCGTCGCCGCCATCGCGGCGGTGCGCGCGGCCATGACGCGACCGCCGTCCGCGATGCTGAAGACCCCGGCGACCGCGGCGGCGGCCAGCTCGCCGACGCTGTGCCCGACGAACACGCTCGGCCGCAGCCCCCGCGCGAGGACGGCCGTGCCCAGCGCCGCCCCGACGGCGAAGAGCAGCGGCTGCGCGCGACGGCAGTCGTCGAAGTCGGGCCCGGGCCGCTCGGCGAGCCAGTCGGCGCGCAGCGCCGGCCCGTCCTCGCCGGAGGCCCCGAAGAACTCGTCCATGGCCGCGGTGAAGACGGGCTCGACGCCGTACAAATCAGCCCCCATGCGCGGCTGTTGCGCGCCCTGGCCAGGGAAGACCAGGACGGCCTCGCACGGGGTGTCGATGGGTTCCACGGTGAGCCGCCTCCTTGGCAGGGATCAGTACGGGTACGAGAGCTTGAGGAGCCCGCACGGGCCACCGCGCCCCGGTGCGTTCAAGCACGCCATTCGCGGCAGCGGCCCACCGGCACCCGGCGCGTACCGGAGCCCGCAGCCACCCGCCAGGCCACCTCATCGCACCTCCGTCAGCGCGAGCGTCCCGCTCGACACGCGGACGCCGCCCTGGTCGATGCCCACCGTCGCGGTGATCGCACCGCGCTCCCCCGTCACGGACACCACGCACTCCGCGGGGACGTCGATCTCGACGAAGATGCCGAAGTCCAGCTCCGCGCCGGTGAGGACGGCCTCGCCGCCGCGCAGGCCGGCTTCCGTGGCGGTGTGCAGGGCCGCCTGCCGCATGCCCTCGATGAGGAGGGACGCGGGGATGTGGTCGTAGTCGCGGTCGAAGAAGGAGGGGTGGGTGCGGTCGACGAGGAGGGGGAAGCGGCCGGGGCGGCCGGGGGCGGCGGGGGCGATGACGACGTTGGCCGGGTCGCGGCGGCCGACCGCCTCGGGCAGGAAGGGCTTGGCCTCCGCCGCGGGGGCGAGCGGCTCGGCGAAGCGGCGGGCGCGCTGGTAGGCGCGGATCTCGCGGTAGGACTCGCGGGGGAAGAGGACGCTGTCGAAGGAGAGGGTCATGGCGGGGGCTCCGGCCACGGCGAAGGTGCCCGCGATGTCGTAGGCGGCGTCGCGCGGGGTGACGCGTACGGTCACGACGCCTTGCAGCGGCGCGGTGCCGTCCACCCGGAAAGCGGCCAACTCCGGTACGTCGAGGGTGAGGTGCTGGACGGCGGAGGGGGTGCCGCGCCGGACGTCGAGGTAGCCGTGCCGGACGACGACGAAGGCCTGCCGGAAGGCCTCGATGATCGCGACGGGGTCGTGCCAGGGCGCGACCTGGTCCGACCACAGCGGGTGGCCGGGCTCGACGCGTACGGCGATCGCGTACTCGTCGGGACCGATCCGGGTGTGGTCGGTGACGAACACCTCAACCGCGGAGCGGCGGTTGACGGTCGCGGGCGGCACGAACGTGTCGAAGCTCAGGGAAGCGGCGGGGTCGTGGGACATCGGTACCTCCGGGGCAGGGCGTCAGCGCTCGTCGAGGAAGCGCGCCAGCGAGCGGATGGTGGGGTGGTCGAAGATGTCCGCCAGGCTGATGCGCACGTCGGTCAGTGCCTGGAGGCGGCCGCGCAGCTCCACCGCGGAGAGGGAGTTGAGCCCGTGCGCGGTGATGTCGTCGTCGAGGCCGACGGTGCCGTGCCCGCCCAGGACGTCGCCGAGGACGTCGCCGAGCGCGGCGCGTACCGTCTCGACGCTGTCGCCCGCGGGGGCGGAAGGCGCCGCAACCACCGCCTCCGGCAGCGGCGTTCGGCCACCGTGAGCCGGCCAGTGGCGCTGCCGGTCGAAGGGGTACGGGGGCAGGGTGGTCCGGCGGGCGCCCGTACCGGCGAAGACGGGGGCCCAGTCGACCGTGCCGCCCGCGGCGAAGCGCTCGGCCTGGGGGCGCAGGCCCGTGCCGCCCACGACGGTGCCGGGTTCCGGCGCGGCGGCCAACGCGCGCAGGCCCGCCAGGAGTTCGGCGGCGTCGGAGCCGAGGACGACGGCCCGGCAGGCGAACCGGGCGCGGTGCAGGAGGGTGAAGCCGACGTCCACGGGGTCGGCGTCCGCGCCGTCGAGCGCGGCGAGCAGCCGCCGGGCGTGGGCGGCGAGCGCCCGCGGAGTCTTCGCCGAGAGTATCCACGGCACGGCGGGCGGCGCCGCGCGCGCCAACTCGTCCACCACCGGAGCCTGTTCGAGGACGACGTGCGCGTTGGTGCCGGAGATGCCGAACGCCGACACCGCGGAGCGCCGCGGTCGGCCGGTGACCGGCCAGCCCTGCGCGCCGGTCGCGAGCCGTACGGCCCCGGCGGCCCAGTCGACGTGCGGGCTCGGCGCGTCCACGTGCAAGGTGGCGGGCACGACGCCGTACCGCATCGCCGCGACCATCTTGATGACGCCCGCGACGCCCGCGGCGGCCTGCGTGTGGCCGATGTTGGACTTGAGCGAGCCCAGCACGAGCGGCCGGTCGGCGGGCCGCCCCTGCCCGTACGTCGCGAGCAGCGCCTGCGCCTCGATCGGGTCGCCGAGGGCGGTGCCGGTGCCGTGGGCCTCGACGACGTCGACGTCCGCCGGGGTGAGCGCCGCGTCGGCAAGGGCAGCGCGGATGACGCGTTGCTGGGCGGGGCCGTTGGGGGCCGTCAGGCCGTTGGAGGCGCCGTCCTGGTTGACGGCGCTGCCGCGGACGAGGGCGAGGACGTCGTGGCCGTGGCGGCGGGCGTCCGCGAGCCGTTCCAGGACGAGGACGCCGACGCCCTCGGCCCACGCCGTGCCGTCCGCCGCGGCCGCGAAGGACTTGCAGCGGCCGTCCGGGGCGAGGCCGTGCTGGCGGGCCATGTCGACGAAGCCGCGCGGGGTGGCCATGACCGTGGCGCCGCCCGCGAGGACGAGGTCGGTCTCGCCCGCGCGCAGCGACCGGCACGCCAGGTGGACGGCGACGAGCGAGGACGAGCAGGCCGTGTCGAGGGTGAGGGCCGGGCCTTCGAGGCCGAGCGCGTACGCGACCCGGCCGGACGCGAGGCTGCCCGCCGTACCCGTCAACCGGTAGCCCTCGGTGCCGACTTCGACCAGGTCCTGGCCGTACTCCTGGGCCATGTGGCCGACGACGACGCCGGTGGGGCTGCCCGCGAGCGTGTGCGGGTCGATCCCGGCGTCCTCCAGCGCCTCCCACGCGACTTCGAGCAGCAGCCGCTGCTGCGGGTCCATCGCGACGGCCTCGCCGCGGCTGATGCCGAAGAAGCCCGCGTCGAAGTCGGCGGCGCCGGGCAGGAATCCGCCCTGGCGGACGTACGTCGTGCCGGGGCGGTCGGGGTCGGGGTGGTAGAGGGCGTCGAGGTCCCAGCCGCGGTCGTCGGGGAAGCCGGAGATCGTGTCGCGGCCGTTCGCGACGACGTCCCACAGCCCGGCCGCCGAATCCGCGCCGCCGGGGAAGCGGCAGCCGATGCCGACGATCGCGACCTGGTCGTCATGGGCGCCGCGGACCTGGCCGCGCAGCCGCTCGATCTCCGTGAGCGACGCGCGCAGGGCCTTGACGAGCCGGGCCTCGGTGGCGGAGCTCATCGCGGGTCTCCCCACCCGGAGTCGTAGGGCAGGTAGGGGTCGAACCACTCGTCGAACCAGTCCTCCGGCCAGTCCAGCGGCTCGAACGACTCGTCCTGCACGGGAAGTTGCGGCACGAAGGCGGCGCCCATCGAGACCAGGATGTGCCACAGGGCGAAGGCCCAGTCCCGGCGGTAGAGGGCGGGGTCGACGCGGGGGCGGGCGGGCGATTTGGGGGCGGACGGTTTACGGGCCGCCTCCCGCCCGGCGGTGCGGGGGTCCCGCGGCCGGGGGTCCGGCTCCGGTGCGCGGCGGCCGGTCATCGCGCACCGTCCTCGCCCAGCGCGTCCGCGATGAGGGCCTCGACGTCCATGTTCTCGATCAACTCCCTACGGTTCGGCTCCGCGTCCGGCTCCCCTTCCAGGGGGACGAGGATTCGGTGGATGTGGTCGGAGAGGGCCGCGGGCGTCGGGTGGTCGAACACCGCGGTCGCGGCGAGCGGGGTGCCGGTCAGCGGGGCGAGGGCATTGCGGAGTTCCACCGCCCGGAGCGAATCGACGCCCAGGTCACGGAAGTTGCGGGCGAGGTCCAGCGGCCGGCCTTCGGGGTGGCCGAGCACGGCGGCGAGCCTGCGGCCCACCAGATCCAGCAGCCGCTGCCGTCCGGCGTCGCGGTCGAGGGCGGCCAGCTCGACGCGGAGCCGGGCCGCTTCGTCGTCCCCGTCCTGCGCCCGGGGGGCGGCGGACGCGGTGAGGGCGACCGCGGTGACCTGGGCGCGCGGTGCGGTCAGGGCGGCGTCGAACATCGCGAGCCCGGCGGCCTCGGGAATCGGGGCGAGGCCGCGGGCGCGCAGCCGTGCGAGGTCGGCGGCGCCCAACCCGGCCGCCATGCCGCCGTGTTCGCCTGCCCACAGCCCCCACGCCACCGACACGGCGGGCAGCCCGGTGGCCCGGCGCCGCGCGGCGAGGGCGTCCAGGAAGGCGTTCGCGGCGGCGTAGTTGGCCTGTCCAGGCGAGCCGAGCGTTCCCGCGACGGAGGAGAAGAGCACGAAGGCGGTGAGGCCGGGGAGTTCACGGGTGGCCTCGTGCAGATGCCAGGCGGCGTCCGCCTTGGCCGCGAGCACCGCGGCCAGCCGCCGCGGGGTGAGCGACCCGAGCACGCCGTCGTCCACCACGCCGGCCGCGTGCACGACGCCGGTGAGGCCGGGCGTGACCAGCGCGGCCACCGCCGCCGGGTCGGCCAGGTCGCAGGCCACGATCTCGACGTCGGCGCCCAAGTCGCGCAGCTGCGTTCGGAGTTCGGCCGCACCCGGCGCCGCGAGTCCGCGCCGCCCGGCCAGCACCAGCCGCCGGACGCCGTACGCGGTGACCAGGTGCCGCGCGAAGAGCGAGCCGAGGCGGCCGGTGCCGCCGGTGACGAGGACGCGGGAGTCGGGCCCGAAGGGGGGCGCCGCCGCGCCTTCCGCCGCTTCCGCCGTGAGCGGGGTGAGCGGGGTGAGGCGGGGTACGAAGGCGGTGCCCGCGCGTACTGCCAACTCCGCCTCACCGAGGCCGAGTACGGCCCGCGGGTCCACGTTCCCGCCCCCGTCCCCGTCGGCATCGACGAGCACGAACCGTCCCGGCTGCTCCGCCTGCGCGGCCCGCACCAACCCCCACACCGCGGCCCCGGCGGGATCGGCGACCCCGCCCCCGTCCACCGCGACGGCCCCCCGCGTGACGACCACGATCCGCCGCGCCTCAGCGGCGGCGAGCGCGGCCAGCACACCGCGGGTGAGGGCGTGCAGCGACGCGACGGCGTCCGCGCCGGGCACGGAGACCGCCCGCAGGACGGCGAGATCGGGCCCGAGGGGGATGAGGGTGACGGGCTCGGGGGCCGGGGCGGCACCCGCGTCCCGCGCCGATACGCCGACGAGCGCGGCACCGAAGCCGGAAACTCGCGCGGGTGCGGGTTCCGGAGCGGCGCTCCGGACACGTACGGCGCCGGGCCCCGCCTCGGGCGGCCGGACCGGCCCCGCGCCGAGTCCGGAGGCCCGCGCGGGAGCCGGCTCCGGGGCGGACGGCCTGACGCGTACGGGGGTGGGTTCGGCCCGCGCGGCGGCCGGGCGCACCGGCGCCGGACCGGGAACGGACGGCCGCGTGGCGGCGCGCTCCGACACGTCCACCCGACCGGAGGCGGGCTCCGCGGCCACCAGCGCGGCGCCGAAGCCGGACAGCGTCGCCGGGGCCGGGGTCACCGCGGGTCGGGGCGCCGTCCGGACGCGGCCGGGGGCCGGGCGTACCGCGGGGACCGTACGGATCAGCGCGGCGCCGAAGCCCGACGCCAGGGCGGGGGCCGGGGTGGGGCCGGTGAGCAGGGTCGGCTCCAACGGCAGGGGCTCCCAGGTGAGTTCGCGCAGCAGGGGGGCGGCGGCTGAGGCAGGGCGCAGCCGGACCGCGGCGGCCGTCAGGACGGGGCGGCCCTCGGAGTCGTACGCCGTGAGGGCCAGGGCGTCGGGCCCGGACGGGGTCAGGCGGACCCGGAGCGCGGCGGCCCCCGGACGGTGGAGGGTCACCCGTTCCCACGCGAAGGGGACGTCCGTGCCACCCCGCGCCGTACCGGCGAGCCACGCGTGCAGCGCGGCGTCCAGCAGCGCGGGGTGGAGGCCGTAGCCCGCGGTGTCGAGGCCCGCTGCGCTGTCGGTGCCGATGCTGGCAGCGGTTCGGGTTCGGCTCGCGGTGCCGGTCGCGGACCCGGACCCGGTGTGGGTCGGGGCTCCGGTGCCGCTCTCCGCGCCCGTGCGGGACGAGGTTCCGGTGCCGCTCTCCGCCCCCGTGCGGGACGCGGCGCCAGTGCCGGTCGCGGTCCCGGTTCGGGTCGCGGTGCCGGACCCGGACCCGGTGCGGGTCGCGGCCCCAGTGCCGCTCTCCGCCCCCGTGCCGGTCGCGGTCCCGGTCCGGGTGGTGGCGCCGGTGCCTGCCGCGATCCCGGCGCCGACCTCCGCGAGGACGTCGTCGCCGTCCCGCCACAGCGCCCGCACGCCGCGGAAGGCCGGGCCGTAGCCGTAGCCCTGCTCGGCGAGCCGCTCGTACGCGCCCGCCGCGTCGATGGCCACGGCGCCCGCGGGCGGCCACGCGGCAAGGTGCTCCCCCGCGGCCTCCGGAGCGCCCAGCGCGGCCCGTGCGTGGACGGTCCAGGGCGCGCCCGGCGTCTCCGGACGGGCGGACAGCACCACCTCGCCGGACGGGCGGGCGACCGCCTGGAGCGTCACCCGCCCCTCCGCCGGGAGCGGCAGCGGCGCCTGGACGAGCAGTTCGCGCAGCGCGGCCGGGGCGCCCACAGCGGTGGCCGCGTGCAGGGCGAGTTCGGCGAACAGCGCGGCGGGGACGAGGACTTCGCCGCCCACCGCGTGGTCGCCGAGCCAGCCGGGCGCCGTGCGGGAGATCGTGCCGGTCAGGACGGCGGTGCCGTCCGCGGGCAGGTCCATGCGGGCGGTCAGCACGGGGTGGCCGGCCGCGGTGAAGCCCGGCCCGGCGGTGGCGGGCGGTTCGGCGCGCAGCCAGTAGCGCTGCCGGTCGAAGGCGTAGGTGGGCAGCTCGGGCAGCGGCCCGGCGGGGGGTTCGCCGAGCACCGCGCGCCAGTCCACCGGCAGGCCGTGCGCGCTGAGTTCGGCGAGCGCGGGGAGCAGCGTGGCGACCTCGGGCAGGTCGCGGCGCAGCAGGGAGATGCCGGTCACGGGGGTCGGGACGCTCTGGGCGGTGAGCGTGGTGAGCGCCCGGCCGGGCCCGATCTCGACGAAGGTGCGCGCGCCCGCCTCCGCGAGGGCGGTGACGCACGGCAGGAAGCGTACGGCGCCGCGCGCGTGCCGCATCCAGTAGTCCGCGGACCGCAGGTCGTCCGGCCCGGCGGGCGCGCCCGTGACGTTCGACATGAGCGGGATCGTCGGCGGGTGGTACGTGATGTCCGCGGCGACGGCGGCGTATTCGCCGAGCCTGCCGTCGAGTTCGGCGGAGTGGAAGGCGTGCCGGTTGCGCAGCTTGATGGAGCGCCTGCCGCGTTCCCGCCAGACGGCGACGACCCGGTCCACGGCCTCCTGCGTGCCCGAAACGACCGTGGCGGTCGGGGCGTTGAGCGCCGCGATCGACACGCCGGGCTCCAGGGTGGGTGCGATCTCGTCCGCGCCCGCCTGGATCTGCACCATCACGCCGGGCGGCAGCGCCGCCATCGACCGCCCGCGCGCGGTGATCAGCCGTGCGGCGTCCGGCAGTGTGAGGATGCCCGCGACATGGGCGGCGGCCAGCTCGCCGAAGGAGTGGCCGAGGAGGAAGTCGGGCCGCAGCCCGAAGGATTCGACGAGCCGGAAGAGCGCGACCTCGACGGCGAAGAGCGCGGGCTGCGTGAATTCCGTCCGGTCCTGGAGGATGCCCGCCTCGGGTGTGCCCTTCGCGGCGAACAGCAGCTCCGCAAGCGGGCGTTCGAGGGTCGCGTCCAGGGCGGCGACGACCTCGTCGAGAGCGGCGGCGAAGACGGGGAAGGCGGCGTGCAGGCTCGCGCCCATCCCGGCGTACTGGCTGCCGTGCCCCGGGAAGAGGAAGACGAGCGGGCCGCCGGCGCGGGGGCTCCCGGGTGCCTCGCCCCCGCTGAACGCGGCGAGCTTGATGAGGAGTTCGTCGCGGTCGGCGCCGGTGAGGACGGCCCGGTACGGGAGTTGCGCGCGGGTCGCGACGAGGGAGGCGGCGACGGCCGCGGGTTCGAGCCCGTCGCGCTCGCGTACGTACCCGAGCAGGCGGGCGGCCTGCCCGCGCAGGGCGCGCTCGCTGCGGGCGGACAGCACCCAGGGGACGACGGGCCAGCCGGGCCGCCCGGTAGCGGCGGCTGCCGCCGGGGCGGCCTCGGACGGTACGGCGGCGGGCCCGCGCCCGGCGGCACCGGCTGCCTCGCCGGTTACGCCTTCCGGCCCGGAGCGGACGCTCGCGGCGGCCTCCGTGCCGTGCGGGAGCGGAGCGGGTCCGCTCGACGCGGGGGCTTCGGGCGCGGGTCCGCCAGGCCCGGACGGCACCGACGACGGCCCGGCCAACACCGCCTCCGCGAGGACCGGTTCACCTCGCGCGGGCGCCACGGGCGCGGGCACGCCCTGCCCCGCGTCCACCCCGGCAGGGGCCTGCTCCAGGATCACGTGGGCGTTCGTGCCGGAGATGCCGAAGGCCGAGACGCCGGCCCGGCGGGGGCGGTCGGTCACGGGCCACGGGGTGGGGGACGTCGCCAGGGTCACCGCGCCCGTCGACCAGTCGACGGCGGAGGTCGGCGGGTCGGCGTGCAGGGTCGGAGGCACCACGCCGTGGGTCAGGGCCGCGACCGTCTTGATGACGCCCGCCATGCCCGCCGCGGCCTGCGTGTGGCCGAGGTTGGACTTCACCGAGCCGAGGAGCAGCGGGCGTTGGACGGGGCGGTCCTGACCGTACGTCGCGAGGAGCGCCTCCGCCTCGATCGGGTCGCCGAGCACCGTGCCGGTGCCGTGCGCCTCGACGGCGTCCACGTCGGCCGCCGCGAGGCCGGCGTCGGCCAGGGCGGCGCGGATGACGCGTTGCTGGGAGGGGCCGTTGGGGGCGGTCAGGCCGTTGGACGCGCCGTCCTGGTTGACGGCCGAACCGCGCAGCACCGCGAGCACCCGGTGGCCCGACTCGCGGGCCCGCGAGGCCCGTTCGAGCACCAGGACGCCCGCGCCCTCGCTCCAGCCCGTGCCGTCCGCGCCCGCGCCGAAGGACTTGCAGCGGCCGTCCGCGCCGAGGCCGCCCTGCTTGGCGAAGTCCAGGAAGACCCGCGGGGTGGCCATCACGGTCGCGGCCCCGGCGAGCGCGAGGTCGCACTCCCCCGACGCGAGCGACCGCGCCGCGAGGTGCAGCGCGACCAGCGAGGACGAGCACGCGGTGTCGACGGTGACGGCGGGCCCCTCCAGGCCGAGCGCGTACGCGACCCGGCCGGAGGCGACGCTGCCCTGGCTGCCGATGAGCCGGTAGCCCTCGACGCCCGCGGCCGCGTCGTCCGCGCCCGCGCCGTACTCCTGCGCCATGATCCCGGCGAAGACGCCGGTGCGGCTGCCCGCGAGGGTGTCCGGGGCGATGCCCGCGCGCTCGACCGCCTCCCAGCTCACCTCCAGCAGCAGCCGCTGCTGCGGGTCCATCGCGGCCGCCTCGTGCGGGTTGATGCCGAAGAAGTCGGCGTCGAAGGCGCCTGCGTCGGCGAGGAAGCCGCCCTCGGAGGCGGGGAGTTGCGCGGTGTCCCAGCCGCGGTCGGCGGGCAGCGCGCCGATGACGTCACGGCCGCCGGCGACGGCCTCCCACAGCTGCTCCGGCGAGTCGATGCCGCCGGGGAAGCGGCAGCCCATGCCGACGATCACGATCGGGTCGGCGTCCGTGGCCGCGCTGGGGCCTTGCCTCGGGTCGGTGGTGTCCTTGCCGGGCCGCCCGGCGGTGCGGTCGCGCAGGTATTCCGCCAGCGCGGCCGGCGTGGGGTAGTCGAAGACCACGCCCGCGGGCAGCGGGATGCCGGTCGCGGCCTTGAGACGGTTGCGCAGCTCGACCGAGAGCAGCGAATCGAAGCCGAGGTCGCGGAAGTTGCGCTCCGGGTCGACCTGCCCGGCGCCGCCGTCCCGCCCAAGCAGCCGGGCGGCCTCGGTGCGGGTGAGGGCGAGCAGGTCGGCGGGGGCGGCGGCCGCCGCGGCCGGGGGTTGGGGGCGGGCGGGCGCGATGTCCCGCAGGACGGCAGGGAGTTCGCCGCTGTCGGCCGACGCCTGGAGCGCGGTGCGGTCCGCGACGAGCGCGGCGACGTACGGGCGCGGCTGCGCGAGCGCGGCGTCGAAGAGCGACAGGCCCGCCTCAACGGGGAGTTCGGCGAGGCCGCGCCGCCGCAGCCGGGCGAGGTCCGCGTCCCGCAGCCGCTCCGTCATCCCGGCGGCGCGGTCCCACGGCCCCCACCCGATCGCGAGCGTCGGCAGCCCCCGGCTCTCGCGCAGGGCGGCGAGGGCGTCCAGAAAGGCGTTGGCAGCCGAGTAGTTGGCCTGCCCCGGCCCGCCGGTGACGCCGAGCACGGAGGAGAAGAGGACGAGGCCCGCCCCGGTCGCGGCGGTGGCCTCGTGCAGATACCAGGCGGCATCCGCCTTGGGCCGCAGCACGGCGTCCAGCCGCGCGGGCGTCATGGCGTCCAGCACGCCGTCGTCCAGCACACCCGCGGTGTGCACGACCATCGCCACGTCCGGCGTCACGATGGCGCGGACCGCTGCGGCGTCGGTGACGTCGCAGGCCACGATGCGTACGGCTGCGCCCAGCTCGGCGAGTTCGGCGCTGAGTTCCCCCGCGCCGGGCGCGTCGGCCCCCCGCCGGGAGACGAGCACGAGCCGCCGCACCCCGTGCCGCCCGACCAGATGCCGCGCGAGCGCAGCCCCGAGGCCGCCGGTCCCACCCGTGAGGAGGACGGCTCCGCCGGGGGTGCGGCGGGGGGCGGCGGTGGCGCCGGGGCCGGCGGGCGCGCCGGGGCCGGACAGGCCGCTGACGGGGGCGGCGGAGCCGGACAGGCCGCTGGCGGGGGCGGCGGCGGTGGCGCCGAGCGCTCTGGCGGTGGACGCGTCGGGGGCGGGCGCGTCGGGGGCATCCGGCGGCGGCGCGGGCTCGGCTCCGCCGAGGGTCCGGTGGGCGGCGGCGCCGGTGGCGGGCGCGCTGGTGGCGCTGGGCGGCAGCGCGGGCTCGGCTCCGCCGGGAGCACTGCTGGGGCCGACAGGCGCGCCGGAGCCGAACACGTCGGCGGCAGCCACGCCCGTGGCACCCGGCGGCCGCGCGCGTGCGGCTCCGCCGGAGGCTTCCGCGGCTGCGGCACCTGCCGGCCGGGCGGCAGGCAGATCGCCTGCGGGCGCGTCGGGGGCACCCGGCGGCAGCGCGGGCGCGGCTCCGCCGAGGGGCCGGTGGGCGGCGGCGGGGGCGCCGGTGGCGCTGGGCGGCAGCGCGGGCTCGGCTCCGCCGGGAGCACTGCTGGGGCCGACAGGCGCGCCGGAGCCGAACACGTCGGCGGCAGCCACGCCCGTGGCACCCGGCGGCAGCGCGCGTGCGGCTCCGCCGGAGGCTTCCGCGGCTGCGGCACCTGCCGGCCGAACGGCAGGCAGATCGCCGGCGGGCGCGACGGCAGCACCCGGCGGCGACGCGGGCTCGGCTCCGCCGAGGGGGCGGTGGGGGCCGACAGGCGCGCCGGAGCCGAACACGTCGGCGGCAGCCACGCCCGTGGCACCCGGCGGCAGCGCGCGTGCGGCTCCGCCGGAGGCTTCCGCG
>NZ_JBIRQQ010000012.1:0-70107 GCF_044333285.1 Streptomyces sp. NPDC021020 | reverse complement strand
GCGGTTGCGGCACCTGCTGGCCGGGCGGCAGGCACATCGCCGACGGGCGCGTCAACCTCGCCCGGCGGCAGCGCGGGCTCGGCTCCGCCGAGGGGGCGGCGGGGGGTGGCGGGCGCGCCGGGGCCGGACAGGCCGCTGACGGGAGCGGCGGCGGGCACGCCCGTGGCACCCGGCGGCAGCGCGCGTGCGGCTCCGCCGGAGGCGTCCGCGGCTGCGGCACCTGCTGGCCGGGCGGCAGGCACATCGCCGACGGGCGCGTCAACCTCGCCCGGCGGCAGCGCGGGCGCGGCCGCGCCGGATACGTCCGCCGCTGCGGCGCCTGCCGGCCTGGCGGAAGGCTGGGCCGCGAGGTCTTCGGCGGCGGTCCGCACGCCACGCCGGGTCGTGGCAGGTCCGCCCGGTCGAGGCTCGGCGGGGGCGTACGGGGCGACAGCGGGCGTACCGGGCGCGGAGTCGGTACGTGTGGGTGCGGGGTGCGGGGTGTGGTCGCGTGGTGGGGTCGACGCCTGGGCGGTCGTGGTGAGCCAGGTCGCGAGGGCGGTCGCTTCGGGGGGCGTTTCCGGGAGTGGGGTCAGGCGTGGGGCGCGCATCGTGCCCGCGCGGATGGTCAGTTCGGGTTCGCCTGTCGCCAGCAGCGAGGCGGCGTCGATCTGCGCGCCCTCGTCGGTGTCCGCCAGGACGATGCGGCCCGGGGATTCCGCCTGGGCGGCGCGGACCAGGCCGCGGACCGCGGCGGCGGCGGGGTCGGGGGGCTGGGCGGCGCCGCGGGTGAGGACGAGGAGGGTGGTGGTGGCCGTGCGGGCGTCCGCGAGCCAGTCCTGGAGGGCGGCGAGGACGCGGTGGGTCGCGGCGTGCGTGGCGGCGACGACATCGGGGCCGGGGGCGTACGGAGCCGGGCTCGCGTCGAAAACCACGGCGTCCGGGAGCGGGGCCGTACGGTCCAGGTCCTCCCACGCGGCCACCGACACCGGCACGGCGCGCGGCCGGTCGACGACGGGCCAGGTCAGCTCCAGCAGGCGGTGCGCGGAGCGGCGCCCGGCGCGCGTCACGGCGGCCTGCTGCTCGGGCGTGAGGCGGCGCAGCACGAGGGAGTCGGCGGTGAGGACGGGCCGCCCCGCGGGGTCGTACGCGGCGAGGGCGACCTCGTCCGGGCCGCCGCCCGGCGTGACGGCGACCCGCAGCGCGTTCGCGCCCGTCGTGTGCAGCCGCACCCCGCCCCACGAGAAGGGCAGCGCGAGCCCCTCACCGGCGACGGTGAGCAGCACGGCGTGCAGGGCCGCGTCCAGCAGCGCCGGGTGCAGGCCGAAGCCGCCGCTCTCGACGCCGTCGGGAAGGGCGACCTCCGCGAAGACCTGGCCGTCGCGCCGCCACAGCCCGCGCAGGCCGCGGAAGGCGGGCCCGTAGTCGTACCCGCGGGCGGCGAGCCGCTCGTACGCGTCGGCGAGGCCGATCGCCTCGGCCCCGGCGGGGGGCCACTCGGCGGGCGGCGCGGGCAGCGCTTCGGCCCCCGCGGCCGACTCGCCGCCGGGCCCGCCCGCAGCCGGCCCGTCCGTCAGGGGCACGACGCCCGGGCCCGGCTCGAAGCCAGGCGCCGCTTCGGCCAACGCGGCGCCCCCGCTCGCCAGTTCGCCGCGCGCGTGCGCCACCCACGCGCCGCCCTCTCCTCGCGAGTGCACGGTCACCGTGCCCTCCTCCGCCGTCACGCGGAGGGCGACCGATCCCTCCGCCGGGAGGACGAGCGGGGCCTGCACCACCAGGTCGGCGACTCCCGGGCGGGACGTCTCCGCGGCGGCGCGCAGCGCCAGGTCGAGGAAGGCGGTCGCCGGGAGGAGGGGGGCGCCGGACACCGCGTGGTCGGCCAGCCAGGGGTGGGTGGCGAGGGCGAGCCGTCCGGTCAGCAACACCGCGCCCGAGGTGGGGACTTCGGCGACGGCCGCCAGCAGCGGGTGCTCCGCGGCCGTCAGTCCGAGGCCGGCCGCGTCGAGGGAGGGGCGCGGCTCCAGCCAGTACCGCTTGCGGGCGAACGCGTACGTCGGGAGGGGGACTTGGCGCGCCGCGGACCCGAAGGCCGGGGTCCACGTCACCGCGCCGCCGCGTACGTACCGCTCGGCCGCGGAGGTCAGGAAGCGTGCGAGGCCGCCCTCGCCGCGGCGCAGCGAGCCGGTCACCGTGACCGTACGGGACGCCCGTTCGGCGGTCTGCTCGATGTGCATCGCCAGCGACGGGTGCGGTGAGCACTCGACGAAGTGCGTGAAGCCGTCGGCGAGCAGCGCCTCGACGGCGGACTGGAAGGCAACCGGCTCACGGCAGTTGCGGTACCAGTACGCGGCCGTCAGCTCCTCGCCCGCGGCGACCGCGCCCGTCACCGACGAATACAGCGGCACGGCGGCGGCGTTGGGCCGTACGAAGTCCAACAGCTCGGCGAAGCGCGGCTCCAGCGGGGCGACGAGCGGCGAGTGCGAGGCGATCGACGCGACCGTCCGCGCGGGCACGCCCGCCGCCCGCAGCTCCGCGACGAACGCCTCCAGCGCGTCCCCGGGCCCGGCGACGGTCGTGCCGTTCGGCCCGTTGACGCCCGCGATCGTGAGGCCGGGCCCGAGTCGTCGCGCGACCTCCGCGGCCGGGGCGCCGACCGAGGCGATCGCCCCGGTGAGTCCATCGGCGAGCAGCCGCGAGCGCGTCACGACGAGCCGCCCCGCGTCCTCCAGCGACAGCGCCCCGGCGACGTACGCGGCGGCGATCTCCCCTTGTGAGGACCCGACGACGGCATCCGGCCGCACCCCGAGCGAACGCCACAGCTCGGCGAGCGACACCATCACCGCGAAGAGTGCGGGCGGTACGACGTCGGCCCGCCCCAGCCGCGCGCCGGCCGCGGCGTCCCGCACGGTGTCCAGCAGCGACCAGTCGACGAGGGGGTCGACCACTCGCGCGCACCGCGCCATGTGCGCGGCGAACACGGGTGCGGAGTCGAGGAGTTCGGCCGCCATCCCGGCCCACTGCCCGCCCTGCCCGGGAAAGACGAACGCCGTCCTGCCCGGCTCCTCGTCCGCCTCCCCGCAGACGACGTTCGGGGCCGGCAGCCCCGCGGCGACAGCGCCGAGCCCGGCAGCGAACTCCGCCTGGTCCCCACCGACGACGACCGCGCGGTGCGCGAAGCGGGAGCGGGTGGTGAGGAGGGAGCGGCCCACGTCGGCGGGGCCGTCTTCGACGGCGAGGGGACGTGCGGTGTGCCGGCCGTGCCCGGCGGGGGCGAAGCCGTGCCCGGCGGGGGCGACGTCCGCCGCGGGGGCGACGGGCGCGGCGTCGCGTGCCGCAGCAACGTCCCGGGCGGGCAAGGCGGCCGCCGAACCGTCCGCGACCACCGACGCACGCCCGGGGCGCGCGGCGACCTGGGCGGGCACCGCGGCCGCGGCATCCACCACGGGGACGACGGGCGACGCGTCGCCAGCACCCGCGGCGGGCGACGCCGACGAACCGTCCCCGAGCGCGGTGGAAGGCGCCGCGAACGCGGAGTCCGCGGACTCCCCAGCGGCGTCCCGACCAGGCACAGCACCCGCCGAACCATCCGCGACCACCGACGCAAGCCCAGGGCGCGCGGTGACGGCCCGAGCGGACCCGGCGACCGCGGCATCCACCGCGGGGACGACCGGCGACGCCTCGCCAGCACCCACGGCGGGCGACGCCGACGAACCGTCCCCGACCACCACGGAAGGCGCCGCCGGCACCGCGCCCGGCGGCGGGGCGTTCCTCGGGCCTGAGATGTGCGCCAGGAGGCGCGCCGCCTGGCCGCGGAGGGCCTCTGGGGATTGCGCGGACAGGACCCAGGGGAGGGCGGGCCAGGAGGGCTCGGCGGGGGCTTCGTCAGGGGGCAACACCGTCGGGGCCGGGGGCTGTTCGAGGATGGCGTGGGCGTTCGTGCCGGAGATGCCGAAGGAGGAGACCGCCGAGCGGCGGGGGTGGGCGGCGGGGGGCCAGGGCTCGGGGCGGGTGGCGAGGCGGACGGCGCCGGTGGACCAGTTGACGTGGGGGGTGGGGGTGTCGACGTGGAGGGTGGGCGGCACCACGCCGTACCGCATCGCCGCGACCATCTTGATCACGCCCGCCATGCCCGCCGCGGCCTGCGCGTGGCCGATGTTGGACTTCAGGGAGCCGAGCAGCAGCGCCCGCCCGCGCGGGCGGTCCTGGCCGTACGTGGCGAGCAGCGCGTGGGCCTCGATCGGGTCGCCGAGGGCGGTGCCGGTGCCGTGGGCCTCGACGACGTCGACGTCCGCCGAGGTGAGCGCCGCGTCGGCCAGCGCGGCGCGGATGACGCGTTGCTGGGAGGGGCCGTTGGGGGCCGTCAGGCCGTTGGACGCGCCGTCCTGGTTCA
The DNA here is from genome assembly GCF_044333285.1 of Streptomyces sp. NPDC021020. Classification (NCBI taxonomy): domain Bacteria; kingdom Bacillati; phylum Actinomycetota; class Actinomycetes; order Kitasatosporales; family Streptomycetaceae; genus Streptomyces; species Streptomyces sp. NPDC021020. Next base: position 65,738 of record NZ_JBIRQQ010000012.1, on the reverse strand, counting down.
TGGCGGTGCCGCGCACCAGGGCCAGCACCTCGTGGCCGTTGCGGCGGGCGTCGGCGAGGCGTTCCAGGACGACGACGCCGACGCCCTCCGCCCAGGCCGTGCCGTCCGCGGCCGCCGCGAAGGACTTGCAGCGGGCGTCCGGCGAAAGCCCGCGCTGGCGGGCGAATTCGAGGAAGACGCGCGGCGTGGACATCACGGTCGCGCCGCCCGCGAGGACGAGGTCGGTCTCGCCCGCGCGCAGCGACCGGCACGCCAGGTGCAGGGCCACGAGCGAGGACGAGCACGCGGTGTCGAGGGTCACCGCGGGCCCCTCCAGGCCGAGCGCGTACGCGAGCCGGCCCGACGCGACCGCCGAGAGGCCGCCCGTGATGCGGTAGCCCTCAACGGAGTCGGCGGAATCCCAGCCGTACATCCCGACGAAGGCGCCCGTCCGGCTCCCGGCGAGCGTGTGCGGGTCGACGCCCGCGTTCTCCAGGGCCTCCCACGTCACTTCGAGCAGCAGCCGCTGCTGCGGGTCCATCGCGAGGGCCTCGCTCGGGCTGATCCCGAAGAAGCCCGCGTCGAAGCCGGCGACGTCGTCGAGGAAGCCGCCCTCGCGGACGTACGTGGTCCCGGCGCGGTCGGGGTCGGGGTCGTACAGCCGGGCCAGATCCCAGCCGCGGTCGGTGGGGAAGCCCGAGATGACGTCGCGGCCGCCCGCCGCGACCTCCCACAGGTCGGCGGCGGAGGCGATGCCGCCGGGGTAGCGGCAGCCGATCCCGACGATGGCGACGGCGTCGCCGTCCGCCGCGTCGGGCGCGTAACTGCCGTTGGGCGCTGGGCCGTTGTGTCGCCGGTCCCCGGCGGGGGCCTCGCGCACAGCCGAGCTTCCCGTAGGCGAACCGGCCGCCGCCGTACGGCTGTCCACCGCGGAGCCCCCGCGGGTCGTCGACCCGCCGAGGGCCTGGTGCTCGTCGGCGGCGCCGCTGTCGCCCGAACCGCCGGCGGCGGCGTCGGCGGAGTCGCCGCCCGCAGGCGCGAGACTGCCGACCGCCGGGGCCGCGGTCTGCGCCAGCCGCTCCGCGAGCGCCGCGGGCGTCGGGAAGTCGAAGGCCTCGGTCGCGTCGACCTGCCGCCCGAGCACCTCGGTGAGCCGTTCGGTGAGTTCGACGAGCGCGAGCGAACCGAAGCCGAGGTCCTTGAAACTCCGGTCGCGCGGCACCGCGTTGGCCTCCGCGTACCCCAACTGGACGGCGACCTCGGCCCGTACGGTGCCCAGGAGTGCGTCCCCGGACACGGCAGGAGCAGGCGGCACCGGCGGGCGACCGGCACCGGACGGCGGCGGCGCCTCCTCCCCCGAGCGAACCGCCGCACCCTCTCCCTCAGGCGGCGCCGACGCCGCACCCAGCGCCCCGCCACCACCGGACGGCACCCCGTACGACCGGCGTTCGAACGCGTACGTCGGCAGCTCCACCGACCGGGCGCCCGTGCCCGCGAAGATGAGTGCCCAGTCGGGGGCCGCGCCCGACAGGAAGGCGGTGGCCTCCGGCGACGGACCCCGGCCGTACGTCCCGGACGGGTCATCCGATGCCGCCAACTCTTCAAGGCCCGAAACGAGTTCCGCGGTGTCGCGGCCGAGGACCACCGCGCGGACGGGGAAGGACGTGCGGGTCAGGGCGAGGGAGTAGGCGGTGTCCAGCGGGTCGTGGTGGAGCGCTTCCGCGAGCAGGCGGCGGGCCTGGGCGCGCAGGGCGCCCGGCGACTTCGCCGAGAGCACCCAGGGGATCACGTCGGGGCCCGAGAGGACACGCGACGGCGCGGGAGGCGCCTCCGTGAGGATGACGTGGCAGTTCGTGCCGCCGAGGCCGAAGGAGCTGACGCCGGCGAGGGCAGGGCCGTCCGGCCAGGGACGATACGCGGCGTTGACGCGGAGGTTCAGGGCCGCGAGGTCGATCGCCGGGTTGGGCTCGGTGAAGTGGAGGCTCGCGGGCAGCTCGCGGTGCTGGAGGCTCAGGACGGTCTTGAGCAGGCCCGCGATGCCCGCCGCCGTGTCGAGGTGGCCGATGTTGGTCTTGACCGAGCCGACGAGCAGCGGCGCGGTGCGGGTCGGGGCGGTGCCGAGCGCGCCGCCGAGCGCGGTGGCCTCGACGGGGTCGCCCACCGCCGTTCCCGTGCCGTGGAGTTCGACGTACTGGACGGCGCCGGGGTCGATCCCGGCCTGCCGGTAGGCGCGGGTGAGGAGTTCCTGCTGGGCGGCCGCGCTGGGGGCCGTAAGTCCGTTCGTGCGGCCGTCGTTGTTGACGGCGCTGCCCGCGACGACCGCGGCGATGCGGTCGCCGTCCGCGAGTGCGTCCGCGAGCCGCTTGAGGACGACGAGGCCGCCGCCCTCGCCGCGGACGAAGCCGTTGGCGCGCCGGTCGAAGACGTGGCAGCGCGCGTCGGGCGACAGCACACCCATCTCGGCGAGGCCCACGTGCGCGTCGGGCGCGAGCATGAGCGCGGCGCCGCCCGCCACCGCGAGGTCGCACTCGCCGCTGCGCAGCGACTGCACCGCCAGGTGCACGGCGACGAGCGACGAGGACTGCCCGGTGTCGACGGTGAGGCTCGGCCCGTGCAGGCCGAGCGCGTACGAGAGCCGGTTGGCGATCATGCTGCGCTGGCGGCCGGTGAAGGTGTAGTGGTCGGGCGCGGTGGGGGGCGCGGACTCGGCGGGCGCGGACACGAACACCCCGGTGTGCGTGCCGGCCAGCCGCTCCGCGGTGAGCCCGGCCCGCTCCAGCGCCTCCCAGCCCAGCTCCATGACGAGCCGCTGGTGCGGGTCCATGGCCGCGGCCTCCCGCGGGAAGATCCCGAAGAAGCCGGCGTCGAAGGCGTGGATCGCGGGGATGGGTACGGGAGCTGTACCCCCCGGCTCCCCCGGCTCCCCCGGGGCCCCCGCCTCCCCCGGGACGTCGTCGAGGAACGCACCGCGCCGGGTGGCCGTACGCCCCGGCGGCGGGTCGGTGACCGCGTCGCCGCCCGAGCGCAGCAGCCGCCACAGCCCGGACGGCCCGTCCGCCCGGGGCAGCCGCGCGGCCAGTCCGATGATCGCGAACCCGTCAGTCATGATGCCTCTCCTCGACGAAATCCCGGATGGGGACGCGGGGACCGGTAAGGAGCCGGTCGGACGTCGGACGTCGGTCGGAAACCGGTCGCGAGACCGGTCGGACGTCGGTCGGAAACCGGTAAGGAACCGGTCAGGAACCGGCGTTCTCCCGGCGGAAGGCGGAGGTGTCCGGCGGGGCGATCTGGCCCAGCTGGATCATCAGGACGTGCAGGTCGTTGCAGGCCCAGTGGTCGCTGACCTTGCCGTCCCTGACCTTCGCGATGTGGATCTCGTTCCAGCTGATGACCCGGCCGGTCGGCTCCGCGCCGAAGACCAGGCCCTTGTGGGTGCCGGTGAGCTTCACGTGCTGGATGACGTATTCACCGTCCTCGAAGTCGCGGATGATCTCCGCCTTGAGGTCGGGGAAGCCCTGCCGCTCGATCTTGATGACGGACTTGACGCCCTCGCGGCTGGTGTCCATTCCGGGAGGCGCGTTGTGGTTGACGAAGTCCTCGGTCATCAGCTCGTCGAGGACCTCGGTGTCGCCCTTCGAGAACGCCTCAGTGAGAATGCGGCGGACGTTGACCTTGTCGGACACGGTGTTCTCCTTCGAATGGCTTGCCGGTCATCTCGGCAAGGGCTACCTGGATGTTCACGAGGGTTCGCTCGGGTTCGAGCCAGCCCGCTGCCGGTCCGGGGTCGAACGACGACCAGACCGTTTCCGCGGGCAGTTCCTCGGCGTGCGCCAGCCGCGCGGCGGCCAGCACCCGGTCGAAGTAGTCGGCGAGGTCGTGCAGCGCGCCGATCCCGGCGGGGCTGCCGTGCCCGGGGACGACGGTCGCGGGCTGCAGCGCGAGGAGCCGGTCGAGGGCCGTACGCCAGCGGCTCACCCGGCCGTGCACCGCGAGCGGGGTGACCCCGGCGAAGCACAGGTCACCGCTGACCAGGACCTTCTGTGCGGGCAGCCACACCGCGAGGTCGGCCGCCGAGTGGGTGTCGGTGAATGCGAGCACCTTCGCCCCGGAGGGCAGGGCGCGTTCGATGCCGTCGGGGGGTACGGGCTCGGCGGCGACGCTGTCCCAGTCGGCGAGCCGCGTCGCGAAGCCGGGCATGACCTTCGCGAGCAGGGCGGGCAGGCCGCGCTCGCCGATCATCTTGCGCATCCCGGCCACCGTGCGCGGGTGGGCGACGATGGGGACGTCGTCGAAGAGCAGGTTGCCGCCGATGTGGTCGGTGTGGATGTGGGTGTTGACGACCAGCCCGGCGCGTCGGCCGCGGCGCTCCAGCGCGGCCGGGATCGCGGCGGCCATCTCCGGCAGCAGCATGGTGTCGACGACCGTGACGGGCTCGCCGAGCAGCAGCACGCTGTTGGACCGGCCCGCGCCGCCGTCGCCGTTGACGAGCGCGACGACGCCGTCCGCGACCTCGACCTCCCGGACCTCGGGGACGGCCTCCAGCGAGGCCCCCGGTATGCCGCCCGGCACGGCCGTCACGCCTTCCAGGACGTGCCGGCCCCGCCGCTCTTCCCCGCACCGGGCCCGCCGGAGCCGCCCGCCTTGGCGGCGTGCAGCTGCTGGATCTGCTGGATCAGGCCGGTGCGGTCGAGCATCGCGTGCCAGGACACGATGCGGCCCGCGTCCGCGCGGATCACCTCGACGACGTTCCAGGTCAGCCGGGTGTCGGTGCCGTTGGGGATACCGGTGAGGGTCAGCTCGACGGCGAGCGCGGTGCCGTCCCCGGATTCGACGATGCTGTCGACCTTGTGCTCCAGCTCGGTGTAGAGGCCGCGCTGCTGGGCGAACATGTCGCCGAGCCGCTTGGCGCCCTTGGTCTCCTGGCTGGCGGTGCGGATCTCCACCTCGCCGTCGCACAGCTCGTACAGCAGGAAGCCGTTGACCTCCTCGACCGCCTGGTAGACGGCCTCCCACAGCTCGCGGGCGGTCTTCATGGTCGTCATTTCCCTTCGCCGGACATGATCCAGTCGACCTGGTAGACGTGTACGTCCACGTTGTCGGCGTACTTGTGCAGCTCGGTGATGAGGGCGCGGCCGGCCTCGCTGCGGATGTGCTCCTGGAAGGCGGCCAGGGTGCTCCACTGGGCGTAGTTGGTGACCCGGGTGCCGTCGACGGAGCAGTGCACGTTCGCGGAGACGAAGCCGGGCATGTGCCGGACGATGTCCTCGGTCTCCCTGCGGATCGCGGCGGACAGCTCCTGCTGCTTGTCCGGGGTGCAGTGGAAGACGTTGATGTACGTCATGAGCCGGTCCTCGGCGGAGATCGTGCTCATGGCCGCACCCCCGCCGCCGCCCCTGCCGGCCCCGTCGTGCCCAGCGTCTCGGCGACGACGGTGTAGCTGCGGAATTCCGGGTCGGAGTAGCAGGCGCGCATCGGCCGGACCAGTTCCTTGTGCTCCTCGGACTTCTCCCAGGTGAAGAAGTCGGCGAGCGACGTCCACTCGCTCACGATGAGCCAGCTCGCCGGGTCGTCCGGGGCCTGGCAGATCTGGTCGCGCAGGTGGCCGCGGGTCGCGGCGACGCTGAAGCGGACCTTCTCGTAGGCGGCGAGGAATTCCTCCCGCCGGTCCTCGGCGACCTTCATCCCGAACAGCACCCGGGCGGTGCCCGCGGCTCCGTCCTCCGCCGCCGTCCCGGACTCCTCCGCGCCCAGCACCTCGGTGTCGATGTGGGCCAGCGAGGGATCCGGGGCGAGCGGGCCGATGTGGTAGACGGTCAGCGACTCGGTGGTGCCGACGTTCCGCAGCCGGTGCCGCTTCCCGATGGGGACGTAGATTCCCTCGCCGGCGCCCACCGCCCATTTCTCGCCCTCGACCTCCAGTTGGAGATCTCCGGTGATGTTGTAGAGGAATTCCTCGCCGTAGGGGTGGAAATGCTCCACCACATGCTCGCCGGGCCGGAGGATCGCAGTTCCCATGTAGCCGGACCTGCTCCCCACCGAACCCGGGTGGAGCACCATGCGCAACCGGCCGCCGCGCGCCCGATAGGGCTCTATTTCCTCGGCGCGGATCCGGCCTACCCGTGAATCGCTCATGAGGAAATCCTCGCCGCCGGGCGGCGGCCGCCGCATCGGAATTCTGCCGCGAACATCCCGCGGGAATTCCGCGGCCGGGCTGCGGGAAACCCGCGGCCCGGCGGACCGGGAACGGGCCCGCCCCGGGACCGGCGCACGGGGCGCCGGCCGCCGGGGCGGACTCGGTGGAGCAGGGTCGGACGGCGGCGGGGTCCGGTCAGGACACCGCCGCGGGCGTGCGGAAGCCGTGCGTGCAGGCGTACACCGCGAGCTGCGTGCGGTCGCGCAGATCGAGCGCCCGCAGCAGCGAGGAGATGTGCGTCTTCACGGTGGGCCGGCCCAGCTGGAGCTGGTCGGCGATCTCGACGTTGGTCAGCCCGTGGCCGATCAGGCCGAGGATCTGCCGCTGCCGCGGGGTGAGTTTGACCGTGTCGCCCGGTCCCGCCGGGGTCTCGTTGGGGACGTTGTAGCGCAGGGTGCTGACCAGTTCGCCGGCCACCTGCGGGTCGAGGGCGACGCCGCCGCGGTCGACGGCGCGTATCGCGTCGACCAGGACCTGCACGGGGGTGTCCTTGTGCAGGAAGCCCTGGGCGCCGCCCAGCAGCACCTTGATCGCGGTGCCCGCGTCCAGGCTCGCGGACAGCGCGAGGACCTTGACGCCCAGCCCGTCGGTCTGGCTGACCAGCTGCCGCGCGAGCAGGTCCTCGACGGCGAAGCCGTCCAGGTCCATCAGCAGGACGCGTGGCCGATGGTCCCGCAACAGCCTGGGACTATAACTCTCGGTGTCGAATTCCACGACGACGTCGATACCCGGGATACCGCACAGAACCGCCATCATTCCTGCCCGGTACACGCCAGGGCCACCGCAAACTGCGACAGGCAACAAATCGTCTAAACCACGTACAATGTCCATCGAGACCCCCGCAGAGTGATAAACCATCTGTGGATTTGTGGAACAGACAGCACTGCCATCCGCAGGTGGCTCCCCTTCGGCGCGCACGCGTAATCAGTGGAGCCGATGTACTCGGCGCCAAGCGCACTTGCACCGAATACCGGTACTGCCCGTCCCGGGTCCGACGGTGTCGGCTCATCTCCCCCCGGTGGCAGGGCCGTCCGTGCCGTGCGGCGGCCGGCCGCGCAGCACCAGCGCGCTGTTGAAGCCGCCGTGGCCGCGCGCGGCGACCAGCACCGCCCGCAGCGGGCGTTCGCGCGGGGCGCGGACGAGGTCGAGGCCGTACGCCGGGTCCGGGTCGTCGAGATTGCCGACCGGCGGGATCACCCCGGCCCGCATCGCCAGCAGCGCCGTGGCGACGTTGAGCGCGGAGCCGCCCGCGAGCAGCCGCCCGGCCAGGCCCTGCGGGGCGGTGACGGGCACACCGAACGGGCCGAAGACGGCGCGCAGCGCGGCCGCCTCGGCTGCGTCGGCGTCCGGGCGCCCGGCGCCGTCGGCGAGCACCATGTCGATGTCGGAGGGCTCCAACCCGGCATGCTGGACGGCGAGTTCGATCGCGCGGGCGTACTGCCGGCCGTCCGGCGCGGTCTCCCGGTAGTGGTGGGCGTCGTGGGTGGCAGCGTAACCGGCGAGGGTGGCGTAGCCGGCGGGCCCGGACCTGGCGCGTACCGCCTGCTCGTCCTCGACCAGCAGCACCGCGCCGCCCTCGCCCGGGACATGGCCGGCCGCCGCGCGGTCGAAGGGCTTGTAGCCGGCCCTGGGGTCGGTCGCGGTGGAGAGCTTGCCGCCGGCCATCTGGGCGGTCAGCGCGTACGGGGCGATCGGCGCCTCGGTGCCCCCCGCGAGCACGGCGCCGGTGCCGCGGCGGATCGCGCGCTCTGCCCAGCCGAGGCTGTCGAGGCCGGACGCGGCGTCCGCGACCAGCACCCCGCAGGGGCCCTTCGTGCCGTGGTGGATGGCGAGTTGGCCGGTGCTCGCGGCATAGAACCAGGCGATCGACTGGTAGACGCCGACCGCCTTGCGGCCGCGGCTCCACAGCGCCTGGATCTCGCGCTGCCCGAATTCGTTGCCGCCCGAACCGCTGCCGAGGATCACGGAGGTGGCGTACGGGTCGTGCGCGGCGGGGTCGTAGCCCGCGTCGGCGAGGGCCATCGCGGTCGCGGCGAAGGCGAGCCACGTCCAGCGGTCGGTCTGGATCGCGAGGCGGCCCGGTACGTGCTCCGCCACGTCGAAGTCGGCGATCTGCCCGGCAAGTTGCGTGGCGTAGCCGCTCGCGTCGAAGGACTCGACGGGGCGCACGGCCAGTTCACCCGCGAGCGTCGCACGCCAGTGGTCGGCGGCGCCGACGCCGGTCGGCGCCACCACGCCGAGGCCGGTGATCACGGCGGTCACCGGTCCACCGCCGTGAGGACGACGGCCGACTGGAAGCCGCCGAAGCCGCTGCCGACCGACAGCGCCGCGGCCACCCGGTGGTCGCGCGCGGTGTTGGGCACGTAGTCGAGGTCGCACAGCGGGTCGGGCCGGCCGTAGTTGGCGGTGGGCGGCACGACGTCGTGCTCGATCGCCAGCGCGGTCGCGGCCACCTCGATGGAGCCGATCGCGCCGAGCGAGTGCCCGACCATGGACTTGATGGAGCTGACCGGCACCCGGTAGGCGTGCTCGCCGAGGCTCGCCTTGAAGGCGGCGGTCTCGTGCCGGTCGTTCTGCTGGGTGCCGGAGCCGTGCGCGTTGACGTAGTCCAGCGCGGTGGGGTCCAGCCGGGCCTGGTCCAGCGCGCTGCGGATGGCGACCGCCATCTCCGCGCCGTCCGGGCGCAGTCCGGTCATGTGGAAGGCGTTGCAGCGGTTGGCGTAGCCGCGGATCTCGGCGTAGACGTGCGCGTCCCGCCGCCGGGCGTGCTCGTACTCCTCCAGGACGAGCACCGCGGAGCCCTCGCCCATCACGAAGCCGTCGCGCGTGGCGTCGAAGGGGCGGGAGGCGTGCGCGGGGTCGTCGTTGCGGGTGCTGGTGGCGCCGATCGCGTCGAAGCAGGCCATGGAGATGGGGGTGATGGGCGCGTCGCTGGCGCCGGCGAGCACGATGTCGGCCATGTCGTCCTGGATGAGCTGGTACGCCTGGCCGATCGCGTCGATACCCGAGGTGCAGCCGGTGGAGATCACCGACGCCGGGCCGTGCGCCCCGTAGCGGAAGGCGACCTCGGCCGCGAGGCTGCTGGGGATCCACGCCTGGTAGAGGAAGTCGGAGGCGAAGTGCGGGTCGACGAGCCAGTTGCGGCCGCCGTCGCTCGCCACCACGTACTCGTCCTCCAGCCGGGTGCTCGCGCCGACCGCGCTGCCCAGGCACACCGCCATCCGGTCGTGGTCGACACCGCCGGGTCCCTCGGTGTCCAGCTCCAGGCCGGAGTCGGCCACCGCCTCGTCGGCGGCGACCAGCGCGAACTGCACGGAGCGGTCGTTGCGGAAGACCTCCTGCCGGGTCAGGCCGGCGGCCAGCGGGTCGAAGTCGACCTCCGCCGCCAGTTGGGAGCGGAACTGCGCGGGGTTGAACAGCGAGATCCGCCGGGTGGCGGTGCGCCCCTCGGTGAGCATCTGCCAGAACGCCTTGCGGGTGGCCCCGCCGGGGGCGACCACCCCGATCCCGGTCACCACGATCCGCCGTCCGCCGCCCGGAGGGCCGGCCACGGGGCCGCTCATCGTGCCCGCTCGCTCAGTCCCTCGTTGACCAGCGCCACCAGCTCGCCGAAGGTCGCGTGGGCGTGCTCGTCCTCCAGCGCGATCCCGTAGCGGTCCTCGATCTCCGCCCTGACCTGGAGCTGCGCCAGCGAGTCGAGGTCGACGTCGCCGAGCGTGGCGCCGGGGTCGGCGGTCACCGCGGAGCGGGGCAGCCCGGTTTTGACGACCAGGATCTCCATCAGCTCGTTAATTGTGAATGTCGGCACAGCGATTCCCCTTTCACATTTACAGCAACGGAACCCGGCGACTCAGGTTACGCAATATCCGGCAGGAATATCTTCAGCCCAGAGAACTAAATCGGCTCATACCCGAGAACGAGGCCCGCCCATCCTCGGGGACGAGCTTTCGCCGACCGGAGGAATTATTGACGCAATTTCCGGGCCGGTGCTTCACTGGCGTCAATTGATTTCCCGATTGCGAGGAGACGGTAATGGACTCGTCAGCAGCGGCCTCCGTATCCGCGGCGCCGGCCGGCGCCGGGGTCACCTCGGTCGCGGTCGCGATGGCCAGGGCGCTGGAATCCGCCCGCCCCGACCGGATGTTCCACGACCCCTACGCGCAGGGGTTCGTGGACGCGGCCAAGGACGTGCTGGAGCCGGGCGAGTGGCCCTCGCTGGAGGCGTGGGTCGACCTGTTCTACTCCCGCGGGGTCGTCCGCACGCGCTTCATCGACGACTACGTGTGCGAGGCGGTGGCCGCCGGCTGCCGGCAGGTCGTCATCCTCGGCGCCGGGCTCGACGCGCGCGCCTTCCGGCTGCCGGTGCCGGACGCGGACGTGTACGAGGTCGACACCCCGTCCGTCTTCGGCTTCAAGGACGCGGTGCTCGCCGCCGCGGGCGCGCAGCCGACCGCCCGCTCCCGCACCGCCGTACGCGCCGACCTGCGCGAGGACTTCGCCGCCCGGCTCGCCGGGCACGCCTTCGACCCCGCCCGGCCCACCGCGTGGGTCGCCGAGGGCGTGCTGCCGTACCTCACCGGCGAGCAGGCGCGGAAGGTCGTCGGGGACGTCGGGCGGCTGTCCGCGCCGGGCAGCAGGCTCGTCTTCGAGCACTCCGACAAGGCCGGCCCCGACCCGCGGGCCAAGGACGCCGCCCTCAGCACGCCGGGCGCGGACCGGATCAGCGCGATGGTGCGCGGCGGCCTCGGCCCGGAGGGGCGGGACTGGGTGGCGTCGCAGGGCTGGAGCCTGCACGTGACCGACCGCGGTGAGCTCGGGGCGCGCTACGGGCGGCCCGACAAGCGGCTGCCGGGCGGCCAGTTCGTCACCGCGACCCGCGTCTGACGCGGCCGGGCCGGAGGACCCGCACAGGATGCCGACGAGGACGCCGAGGGATTGACTGCCATGGAATCGAACCGCGCGCAGACCGAACTTTCCGAACCGACGCAGGAGCGCATTCAGGCGGGTGCCGAGTCCTATCGGCGGCCCATGCTCGCCGCGTACGACCTCTTCGTGCTCGGCATGATGAGCCGCTTCATGTGGCGCTGCCCGCGCGGCAGAATGCTCGCACACTACAACCGCCACGCCGGGGCCGCGCATCTCGATATCGGGCCGGGCACCGGATGGTTCATGGACAAATGCAGATTTCCGGTGGAATCCCCGTCGATCACCCTGCTCGACCTCAACGAGGTCGTCCTCGCGACGGCCGCGCACCGCATCCGGCGCTACCGCCCCGAGATCCGCACCGGTGACGCCTTCCAGCCCTTCGACACGCTGCGCGGCGCGCGCTTCGACTCGGTCGGCATGAACTTCCTGCTGCACTGCCTGCCGGGCACGATGGCGCAGAAGGCGGTGGTCTTCGACCACGTCACGCCCCATCTGCGCCCCGGCGCGCGGGTGTTCGGCGCGACCGTGCTGGGCCTGGGCCCGCACCACAGCAAGCGCTCCGGCAAGCTGCTGGCCAAGCTCAACCGCAGCGAGGTCTTCAGCAACCTCGACGACCGGCAGGGCGACCTCGCCGAGCAGCTCGGCGCGCGCTTCACCGATGTCGAGACGGTCCGCTCCGGGACGATCTGCCTGTTCGCCGCGCGCCACCCGGGGGCGTGATGAGCGGCGAACCGGCCGTACCGGCGCAGGTGTTGCACGACGGGGTGCTCCAGGGCCTGGCCGTCGCCCGCATCCGGCTGGGCCGGGCCCTCGCGGGGGCCGGCCCGCTGCCCCGTGAAGTGGGCGAGGAGTTGCGGGAGTTGCTGGACGGCGAGATCGCGGGGCTGCGGCGGCTCATCGCGGGGGCCGCGCAGCCGGGCCCCGTGGAGCCCGCCGCCGAGCCGGACGTACCCGCGCACCAGGACCTGCCCAGCGCGCTCGCCGCGACCGCCGCGCACCTGCAGTCGGCGACCGGCGTGCGGATCCGCGTCGACAACCACACCACCGCGTCGGGCAGTTGGGCGGGCAACGACCTGGTCGCGTACCGGATCGTGCGCGAGGCCCTGCACAACACCGCCCGGCACAGCGGCGCCGCGCACGCGTGGGTGTCGCTGGCGTCCTCGCGCAGCCGCCTGGTGTGCGTGGTCTCGGACGACGGCCACGGCTTCCAGCCCGCCCAAGGCACCGCCCCCCGGGCCCACTTCGGGCTCGGCGCGAGCTACGCGCGGGCGCGGGCAGCGGGCGGCTATCTGGCCGTGCGGTCCGGCGGCGACGGCACCTCGCTGACGCTCTCGCTGCCCAGGGAGCCGCGCCCCGCCCCCGACGGGAGGTCCCGGCGATGAACCGCCCCGGGCCCGCGCCGAGCATCCTCGTCTGCGACGACCACCCCGTCGTCCGCTACGGCATCCGCACGCTGCTGGACGGCGAGCGCTACCGCATCGCCGGTGAGGCCGCCGACCTGCCCGGCACCGTCGCGCAGGTCCGCACGCACCGCCCCGACGTGCTGCTGCTCGACCTGAGCTTCCTCGGCGCCCCGAGCCTGCCCGTCCTGCCGACCGTACGGGCGCTGTCCCCGGCCACCCGGGTGCTCGTCCTGACCATGCGCAACGACCTGGACTCCGCGCGCGACGCGCTCGCCGCCGGGGCCCACGGCTTCCTGCCCAAGGACGCCGCCGCCGAGGAGCTCGTCGCCGCCGTCGACGCGCTCGCCGCCGGCGGCCGCTACCTCCAACCCGCCCTCGGCGCGGCCCTGCTGGACCGCACCGCGAGCCCCGAAGGGCCGCTCAGCCGCCGCGAGCGGGAGGTGCTGGGCCTGATCGCCGACGGCCTCACCCACCCGCAGATCGCCGACGAACTGGGCCTGTCCGTCCGCACCGTCGAGGCCCAGCGGGCCTCGATCAAGGTCAAGCTCGGCGTCAGCCGCCGGGCCGAACTGATCAGCCACGCACGGCGGTTGCGGCTGACCACGGCAGGAGGAGAGCGCTGATGCAGACGGGCCGGCCCAGCCGCACCGCGATGAGTTCGGCGCACGCCCGCGCCGCCCACCAGACGGCGGACTCGCCGCGGGTCTTCGCCGACCCGCTGGCGGCGCGCATCCTGCCGGCCGCCGCCGGGCCGGGCAGACCCGCGGGCGGCACCCCGCACGGCATGCCCGCCGAGGTGCGGCTGTTCATGGCGCTGCGCCACCGGGTGGCGGAGGACGCGCTGCTCGCCGCGGCCCGCACCCGGCAGGTGGTCATCCTCGGGGCGGGCCTGGACACCTTCGCCTACCGCAACCGCAATCCCGCACTGCGGGTCTTCGAGGTCGACCTGCCCGCCACGCAGGTGTGGAAGCGGGAGCGGCTCGCGGCGGCCGGTATCGACGTCCCCGACACGGTCGTCTTCTGCCCGGCCGACTTCGCCGAGCAGACCGCCGAGTCGGCGCTCGTGGCCGCCGGGTTCGACCGCGCCGCACCGGCGTTCTTCCTGCTGCTCGGGGTGGCGCCGTATCTGGAGCGGGAGGCGCTGCTGGACACCGCGCGCTTCGTCGCGGGCCTGCCCGCGCCCGCCGAGCTGGTCTTCGACTACAACCAGCCCGCCGCCGCGCTGCCCCCGCACCGCAGGCCCGCGCTCGCCGCGCAGGCCGAGGCCATGGCCCGGATGGGCGAGCCGTGGCGGTCGTTCTTCACCCCGCCGGAGATCGCCGCGGAGCTGGCCGACGCGGGCTTCGGCAGCATCGTCGACGTCGGCTGGCGGGACTGCGTGACGCGCTACGACCTCGACCCGGCGCTGCCCGACCTGTTCGGCGGCCGCATCGTGCACGCCCGCACCACCCACGACGAGAGGAGCCAGTGATGCACGCCCTGGTCATCGGCGGCGGGGTGGCCGGTCCGGCCACCGCTGTCGCACTGCGGTCGATCGGCGCGGAGGTCACCGTCTGCGAGGCGCGCCCGGCCGAGGACAAGGACGCCGGGCTGTGGGTCATGCTCGCCCCCAACGGCCTTGCCGCGCTGGACGTTCTGGGCCTGAAGGAGGCGGTGCTGCGCGAGTCGCTCGCGGGCGCGGCCGGGCCCTCGGGCTTCGCGCCGATCCGCCGGGCCGGGCTCTACCGGGTGCTGCGCGAGGCCGCGGCGGCGGCCGGGGCCCGTATCGTGCACGACCGCAAGCTCGTCGCCGCGGACACCGTCGCGGACAGGGTGGTCGCGCGCTTCGCCGAGGGCCCCGCGCTCTCCGGCGACCTGCTCGTCGGCTGCGACGGCATCCACTCGCGCACCCGTACCCTCATCGACCCGGACGCGCCGCGGACCCGCTACGTACCCCTGCTCAACCTCGGCGGCTTCGCCTCCGGCGTGGACGCCCCCGGCGAACCGGCGCAGCTCCAGTTCGTCCCCACACCCAAGGGATTCTTCGGCTACACCGTCTCCGGCAGCCGCGAGGTGTGGTGGTTCGCCAACCTCCCGTGGGGCGCCGAGCCCACCCGCGCCGAGCTGGCCGCGATGGACCGCGCCGCCCTCACCGCCCGCCTCCTCGACACCTTCGCCGCCGCCCCGCCCTTCGTCGCGGACGTCATCCGCGCGACCTACACCGACCTCTACGCGCTGGCCACCCACGACCTGCCCACCGTCCCGGTCTGGCAGCGCGACCGCCTCGTCCTCCTCGGCGACGCCGCCCACGCCACCACCCCCACCTCCGGCCAGGGCTCCTCCATGGCCCTGGAGGACGCGGTGGTCCTCGCCAAGTGCCTGCGCGACCTCCCCTGGTCCCAAGCCCCCGCCCGCTACGAGGAGTTGCGCCGCATCCGCGTCGAATCCGTCGTCGCCCTCGGCGCCCGCGCGTCGGCGGCCAAACTCGACGCCGGCCTCCCCGACAACTCCCTGGACTGGGTGCTGGATTACCGCGTCGACTGGCCCAGCCGCGCCTGAGCGGACCGGACATGCGGGAGGGGCGCGGCGATCTCGCCGCGCCCCTCCCGCTTTTGCCTCACCCCACCAGCCGCTCGCGCAGTGCGGTCAGCGTCGCGGGCGTCACCCCGCAGCGGTCGGTCAGGTAGGTCTCGATCGAGCCGTGGCGGTCGCGCAGGGCGGCCAGTGTGTGCTCCATCGCGTCGCGGGGGGCACCGAAGACGGCGTGGTAGCGGGCTTCGTCGAGGCCGAGGCGGCGCAGGCGGGGGAGGACGGCGGCGAGGCGCTGCTCGCTGTAGTGGCGGCGGCTGAGGGTGTAGTCGTCGAGGACCGCGGCGGTGGGGACGCCGAGGGCGGACAGCAGGAGGGCGGCGGCCATGCCGGTGCGGTCCTTGCCCGCGGTGCAGTGGACGAGGGCGGGGGCGCCGTCCGGGGCGGCCAGCGCGGTGAGGACGGCGCCGAAGGTGGCGGCGTCCTGGCCGGCCATGTCGAGGTAGACGCGGTGCAGGAAGTCGTCGGGCAGGGCGTCGAGGCGGCCGGTGCGGAAGAGGTCGCCGAGCAGCGTCGTACGGGAGGCGTCGCCGCCGATGTCGTACGGCTCGTGGCGGATAGCGGCGGGGAGCGCGGAGGGGGCCTTGGCGCGCTCGTCGGGGGTGCGCAGGTCGTAGGCGACGCGCAGGCCGAGCGGGGCGAGGGCGGCGAGGTCGGCGGGGGTGAGGCGGTCGGGGGCGTCGGCGCGGAAGACCAGGCCCCAGCGGGTGCGGCCGCCGCCACGCACCGGATAGCCGCCGAGGTCGCGGAAGTTGGTCGCGCCCTCCAGCGGCAGTACGCGCTCGGCGGCGAGCACGGCGGGGCCGCCGCCCGCGGGGGCGACGCGTACGTAGTGGCGTCCGGGCCCGAGCCCGGCGAGGGCGACCCGGCGGGCGGCGCCGTCCGCGACGCGGGCGACGGGCGGGCCGCTGCCGGCCGCCTCGGGCGTCGGCCCGACCGCGACCTCCACACCGCCCGCGCCCGCCGCCTCCCACGTCACGTCGAGCCCGCCGGTGGCGCCGCGCACCACGTCGACCGCCAGCACGACCGTTCCCATGTGCTTCCTCCGCTCGTCGGTGCGCGATGTGCGTTCTACGTGCGGCCTTCCGGCCAGGGCAGCTCGCCCGCCTCGATCCCGGCGGCGACGCGGTCGAGCCAGGCCAGTTCGGCGACCCGCAACGCCTGGGCGTAGTCGGCCTCCAGCGTCACGACCCGCGGCAAGTCGGCCGTGTCGGCGTGCAGTTGGGCGGCGACGCGGTCGTGCTCGGCCTGGATCGCGGCGCGCCGCTCCCGCAACAGGGCCGCGGCGGTGGTGGGTTCGAGGTCGAGGATGTGCGCGAGCCCGGCGACGAACACCGGGAAGTCCTGCGCGGGCTCGCGCAGGTAGTCCCGCACGAGCGCGTCGGCGACCGCGACCCCCTCGTCCGTGATCGCGTACACCGTCCGCTCCGGCCGCGCACCCGCGCGCTCCGACGCCACGCTCGTGACGAGCCCGGCGTCGGCCAGCCGCCGGATCGCGTCGTAGAGCGACCCGCCGCGCATCTTCACGACCTCGTCCACATGCCGCTCCCGCACGAGCGCCTGGATCTCGTACGGATGCCGCGCCCGCTCCCTGAGCAGGCTCAGCACCGCCAGCGTGAGCGGGGTCCGCACCGCGCGTGCCGCCATCCGCCCCTCCCCTGGCCCGACTCTCCATGACCGACTTCGATTACCCGACTTCGACTATACCCTTCGGGACCCCGCCCATGCGGCCCGCGTCCGGAATGCCGCTTACGTGACCGTGTGCGACGGTGAGGGGGGAACGGGAGGAGGGCGGTGCGATGAGGGCGTTGGAGACGATCGGGTTCTCGCTCGCGGTGATCGCGATCTGCGTCGGCACGCTGCTCGTGCTCATGGGCGGCACGAAGTACCAGCACAAGGACTGAGCGCGCGGTCCGCGGAAGGGCGGCGGGCGCCGCTCAGCCGCCTGCCCGGCCGCCCGGGAGGTCCCTTCCGCCCGCAAGGGAAAGGGAGTGGAGGAAGTCGAGGACCGGTGTCAGCCACGCGTCGGGCCGCTCGGCCATGACCACGTGGTCGCTGTCGACCTCCGTGTACCGCGCGCCCCGGATCCCGGCCGCGAGCGCGCGCGAGCCGTCGGGAAGGACCATGCTGTCGGCGGTCGTCGCGACGACCAGCGTGGGGACGGCGACCCCGGCCAGGTCGGCGGTGGTGTCGAGGGAGGGGATCAGGTCGATGTGCGGGTGCAGCGCGGGGTCCACCGCGGCGCGCCAGCCGGGGAGCAGGCCGAGCAGGTGGTCGTCGGGCCGGGCGAACCCGGCGGTGAGCACGAGCGCGGTCACCCGCTCGGGATGGCGTACGGCGGCACGCACCGCCACCAGCGTGCCGAGCGAGAAGCCGAGCACGGCGAACCGCCCGACGCCGCGCCGTACGGCGGAGTCGACGACCGCGTCCGCGAGCGCGTCGAGGTCCAGCGGGGCCGCGGCGACCGGGGTGCGGCCCGAGCCGGGGTAGTCCGGGGCGACGACGGTGTGGGCGGCGGCGAGGGCGGGCAGGACCGGGGCGAAGTTGCCTTCGATGCTGCCGGTGGCGCCGTGGGCGAGCAGCAGCCCTGGTCCGGTTCCGGTGACGGTGGTGGCGAGGGCGGGGAATGAATCGCGCATGCCCCGTACGTTGACCCCTCACATGGGTGCGAAGGTCAAGTCCCGGGCGTGGTGAGGAGAGCCGGTGCTGATAGGCGAACTGTCGCGGCGGACCGGAGTCGCGGCCCGGCTGCTGCGGTATTACGAGGAGCAGGGCCTGCTGCGCCCCGACCGCGACACCAGCGGATACCGCGTGTACGCGGCGGACGCCCCGTACGTCGTCGCCCGCATCCGCGGCATGCTGGCGGCCGGGCTGACCACCGAGGCCATCCGCGGGATGCTGCCGTGTGCCACCGGCGCGGGGCCCGGGATCGAGCCGTGCCCGGAGGTGCTGCGGACGATGGCCGCGCACCTGGAGAGGATGGACGCGGACATCGCGGACCTGAGCCGCCGCCGGGCCGCGCTGGCCGAGTTCCGTGCCGCGACCGAGGCCAGGCGGGAGGGGACGCGCCCGCGCTGAAGGCCCGGACCGGCGCGGTCGCCGCACACCGGTCGCCGCGCACCGGCCCGCGGAACCCGCCGGTCCTACACCGTCGCGCGGTCGTTCTGGAGTATCCACAGGTCGTGGAAAAGTCCGGGGGAATCGCGCAGCTCGGCGAAGGTGCCGTACTGGACGAGGCGGCCGTGGTCGAGGACGGCGATCTTGTCGGCGACGGTGACGTTGGTCAGCCGGTGCGTGACGAGGACGACCGCGCGGTCCGCGGCCAGGGTGCGCAGGCCGGTGAAGATGCGGTGCTCGGCGCGCGGGTCGAGGGCGGCGGTTGGCTCGTCGAGGACGAGCAGGCCCGCGTCGCGGTGGAAGGCGCGGGCCAGCGCCACCCGCTGCCACTGCCCGCCGGACAGCTCCTGGCCGCCCCACCACTCGCGGGCCAGCAGCGTGTCGAGGCCCGAGCGCAGCGATTCGAGGACGTCGTCGGCGCCGGAGGCCAGGGCCGCGGCGCGTACGGCGTCGTCCGCGGCGGGCAGCGGCTGGCCGAGGGTGATGTTCTCGCGGGCGGTCAGCGGCCACCGCGCGTACTCCTGCGGGACGACCGCGACCCGCCGCCAGGCCGCCTGCGCGTCGAGCGTGCGGGTGTCGGCGCCGTCCCAGGTGACGCTGCCGGAGCCGGGCAGGTAGAGCGCGGCGAGCAGCTTGCTCAGCGTCGTCTTGCCGGAGCCGTTCTCGCCGACCAGCGCCAGCACCTCGCCGCGCCGCACCTCCAGGCTGACGCCGTCGAGCGCGGGCCGCTCGGCGTGCGGGTAGGTGTAGCCGAGGTCGTCGGTACGGACGACGGCCGGGCCGTACGGCACGGTGGCGCCGCGGTCGACGCGGTGGCCACCGGCCTCGTCGAGGAAGTCCGACCAGTCGTCGAGGTACATGCCCGTACGGAAGATGATCGCCCCGTAGCCGACGACCCCGCGCAGCCCCGTCCCCACCGACCGCAGCGCGAACGTCGCCGTCCCCGCCGCCGCGACCGACACCCGCCCCGACGCGATCAGCCACAGCAGCGTCGCCCACACCGCGCCCGACGCCACCCCGCCCGCCACGCTCCCGGCCAGCGCCATCTTCGCCGCCCGCCACGCCGCCCGGTCGGTCGCCGCGTCCACCCGCGTCCCGGCGGCGCGGTACTTGCCCAGCAGGAAGCCCGCCATCGTGCCCGAGCGGATCTGGTCGGCGTTCTGCTTGTCGACCAGATACCAGCGCAGGATGCCCAGCAGCCGCCGGTCCTTCATCGTGTCCAGCGACGTCAGATACGTCAGCCGCGCCGCCCGTACGCCCGCGATCGCCTGCGGGGTCGACGCGAGCACCAGCAGCGGCAGCAGCACCGGGTGGACGGTCGTCAGCACCGCCGCCGCCGCGACCAGCGAGGCCGCGGCCGCCAGCACGCTCTGCGACTGGTTCAGCATCTCCTGCGAGACCTCGACCCCGCGGTCGGCAGCGTCCCAGCGGTCGTTGTAGCCGGGGTGGTCGTACGCCGCCAGCTCGGCGTGCGTCGCCGCGTCCAGCAGCCGCAGCTCCGCCTCGCGGGAGATCCGCGGGGCCAGGCGGGTGGAGAGGGCCGTGACCGCGATGCCCAGCACCGCCCGCAGCCCCGCCGCCGAGGCCAGCAGCACGAGCGAGGGCGCGGCCTGGTGCAGGCGGGCGGCGATGTGGCCGGACGCGATGACGGCGGTGATCGTGCCCGTCATCGCCAGCAGCCCCAGCGCCTCCAGCACGCCCGAGACCACCTGGCACACCAGCAGCGCGATCACCGCTGCGCGGTCCACCTGCCACGCCATCGCCAGCGCGCGGCCGATGAGCTGCGGCAGGCGCCGCGCCATCGCCCCGAGCGTGATCGCCTTCCCGGCCTCCAGCCGCCGGTCGGCGGGGAAGTCGAGCCGCAGCTCCTCGGTGCCGGCGGGGTCGGCGGGGGTTTTGGCCTTTTCGCCGCTTCCGGCGCTTCCGGCGCTCCCGGCGCTTCCGGCGCTTCCGGCCTTCCCCGCGCCGGGGGGCTCGTGCGGCGTACCGCCCGTGCGCTGCCCCGGTAAGACCGACTCCCGCTTCGTCATGAACCCGCCCCTTGTGTACGGCCGCGGGCCCGGCGGCCGCGATCCGGCCCACCAGTGTGCTCCCGCCGCGGGCCGCGGCACGGTACGCGCCGGAAACCCTGTCCGGCGCGTGGACGCATGCCACCTGCATATGGCGTACGCCGGTGCGCCCCCTCCGCGCTCCCCGCGCCGGGTACGCCAGGGGCGCGGCTGCGCCGCAGGGCGCTCGTTTTTCAGGCTGCGCCTACTGCGCCGGGCAACCATCAGGGGCGCGAGGAACTGCGCGAGCAACCCACCACTGGCGGGTGGTCCGGAGCGGACCGGGTTGCCCCTTTGGGCCGGTGACTACCCGCGCCCCGGTGGGGGCTGAGCGCGCAGTTCCCCGCGCCCCTAAAAACGCTCGCCCGGCGCCGCACGCGCATCCTCCCCGCGCCCCTAAAACGCTCGCCACGCGCGGCACACGCAGCCTCCTGGTAGTTGCCCGGCGCCGCACGCGCGGCCTCCTGCCGGGGCGTTCGGCCCCCTACGCGGAGGGGCGCCGCCTCGCGGCAAGGGCCAGCGCAGCGCCCGCCGCGGCGAAGAGGGCCGCGGCCCCGGCGAAGAGGTCGGCGTGCGGGCTGCCGGTCTCGGCGAGCCGCAGGGAGGCGCCGGAGTCCGCCCCGCCGGCCGTACCGGTCGTCCCGGACGACGACGGCGACGTACCCCCCGCCGCGGGGGCGTAGTGCAACGTCCCCTCCGCCGAGGCGACCGTGCCGCCGAGCCGCAGCAGCGAGTCGATCGTCAGATCCTCCGCGGTCGTGCGGTTGCCGCTCCCCGCGGGAAGCGAGAAGCGCAGGTCGAACGCCCGCGTCTGCTGGTACGCGAAGCCCGCGGGGATGTCGGGGAGCGCCCACCCCTCGCCCGGCTCGATCGCCTCGGCCTGCGTCCAGGCGCCGCCGCCCGTGCGGTATTCGAGGGTGAGGCCCTTGAGGTCCGGCAGCGCGTCGCCCTTGGCGGGGTGGACCTCGACGATCGTCTCCAGCGGGCTGGTGAAGCTGCCGCCCGCGCCGTTGTCGACCGTGAGGGTGGTCTGCCCGGGGTGGCCGGGCGAGAGGCTGACGTCACCGGAGAAGTGCTCGGTGACCTCGCCGTCCGGGAGGGCGGGCGACAGGCCGAAGTCCATGGGGGCCGCGGGGTCGGGCGTGACGTGCCCGCCGTCGGGGACGGAGATGTCGACGGCGGCCCGTACCCCGTCGTCGTTGCCGGGGAAGCCGGCGGCGAAGCCGAAGGTGACCTTCCAGCTGTAGCTGGACCCGGCCGGCAGCCGGAAGGGGTCCTTCAGCGCGTTGCCGCCCTGCGGGAAGAACTGCGCGAAGAGGCCCGGGTTCTCGCCCAGTACGGAGGTGTCCGTGGCCGGCGCGGTCAGCGGCTGGACGCCGACCGTGAGCTGGCCGGGCGCCAGCGGGCTGGGACCGCCGAGCGGGGTCAGGACGACGGTGCCGGTGAAGGGCAGCGCCTTGCCGGTCGGGTTGCTGACGGTGAGCGTGAAGCCGTCCTCCCCGTGCCCGCGGGTGACGGTGTCGCGGACGGCATCGCCGACGGTCACGCCCAGGCCGTCGGAGGAGGCGGAGGCGGAGGCGGGCGCGGCCGAGGCGGCGGCCGGTACGAGCAGGACGCCACCGATGACGGCGGCGGCGACAAGGGCGGCGGATGCGGCGCCACGTCGAACGGACACAGGAATTCCCCCCAGAATTCATGAGCGTGGGTCACGATGGGCCTCGCGCCGCGCCCGGCGCGAAGCTGCTGGTGAGAGTGTCGACGATCAACGGTCCTGCGCCCGTGGGTGAATCGTCACCGCTGGGCAACAGTCCCCCCGACGAACGTCCGGAGGCCGCCCGGTGAGCATCCACCGGCCCGCACCAGGTACGCGCACGCGCGCTGGCCCGCACCAGCCGCACCGGGTACGGGCACGCACCAGCCCGCACCAGCCGCACCGGGTACGCGCACGCACCAGCCGCACCAGCCGCACCCGCGCCGGCCCGCGCCCAGCGGTCCCGCCTCCGGCCGGCGCCAGCGCCCCCGCGCGCAGCGAGCCCCCTCCCGGCCAGCGCCAGCGCCCCCGTACCGTCCGCCCACGCCCGCGCGCAGAAATTTTCTTTCATGCGCCTTGTGCCGGAAGAAAGTTACCTTCACTCTTGGCTTGGACGATGCCGTCCCCACACCCCCCACCCGGAACCCCTTCCTGTCCGGAGGAATCCATGATTTGGCATGCCCCTGTCAGCTCTCGCGGGCTCACCGCCTGCGCGGTGCTGGCCTGTGCCGCCCTCGGTGCCACCGCAATACCCGCCGCGGCCGCCCCCTCCCACGCCACCACGAACCCGATCACCCACCCCGAGCTGGACTGGGCCGGGTCGCAGACCGCCAAGCACCAGTCCGCCTCCGCGGACGCGAGCCACCTCACCCTCACCCCGAACGTCGCGGGCACGCCGGGCCTCGACGTCAGCAGCTACCAGGGCAACGTCAACTGGGCCTCGGTCGCGGCGAACGGGGCGCGATTCGCGTACGTCAAGGCGACGGAGTCCACGTCGTACACGAACCCGTACTTCGCCCAGCAGTACAACGGTTCGTACAACGCCGGCCTCATCCGCGGCTCGTACCACTTCGCGACGCCCAACACGTCCTCGGGCGCCACGCAGGCCGACTACTTCGTCGCCCACGGCGGCGGCTGGTCGAAGGACGGCAAGACGCTGCCCGGCATGCTCGACATCGAGTGGAATCCGTACGGCGCGAGCTGCTACGGCCTGTCGGCGGCCGGGATGGTCAACTGGATCCTGTCGTTCAGCAACGAATACCACGCCAAGACGAGCCGCTGGCCGGTGATCTACACGGCGACGAGCTGGTGGAGCCAGTGCACCGGCAACACCGGCGACTTCTCCTCCACCAACCCGCTGGCGCTGGCCAACTACAACGGCAGCCCCGGCACGATGCCGTACAAGTGGCCCTACCAGACGATCTGGCAGTACGCCGACAGCGGCGTCTTCCCGGGCGACCAGGACGCCTTCAACGGCGACTTCAGCCGGGTGCAGGCCCTGGCCAACGGCTGACCCCGCCCCGGCGGCACGCCGCCGGAGCAGACCCGAGCCCCCGTCCGCTACGCGCGTAGCGGACGGGGGCTCGTCCGCGTACGGGCACCGCCACCCGCTCTTCGCGTTCCGTTAACATGTTCGAGCCTATGGCGATTCTGCTTCGCCGCTCGTTCACCGGAAAGCCCTGCATTACGGCATGAAAACCGCGATAATCAGCCCCATTCTGACAAATCGGCCAGTCCGTTGACGCAGACGAACTCGCGAATACGGACCCGAATACCCGGGCAGTCCCGGTCGTCCCGGCACCCGGACCGCTCCACCGACGCGGCGCCCGCCACCGGCGCGGACGCGGCGGTGAAGCCGATCCGGGTGCCGGGATGGCTGTGGGGCGTGGCCGGGGTGGTGACCGCCGCCTTCATGGCCGGGATGGAGATCGCCGCCCGGCACTACGACCTGCCGGGGCCGGTGACCAACCAGGTGCGGGAGGTCGTGTTCGCGCCGAAGTCGGGCTTCCTGCTCTACGCGAGCATGGCGCTGTTGATGGTCGTGCTCACCTGGCGGGAGCGGGCGGTCGCGCTCGGCGCGGCGGTCGGCATCGACGCCGTCTTCCTGCTGGTGCGGTGGGCGGCGGGGGCGAAGCCGACGTTCGGCAACGGGGCGCTGTGGGTGATCATCGGCTGCGTCGTGATCGCGCTGACCCGGCGCACCGGGCGGGAGCGGGAGCTGCTGCTCAAGGGCGTCGGGCTGGGGCTGCTGCTGGTGACCGGGCGCAAGGTCGGCGACACGTGGCTGCTCATCACGTCGAAGGCGCGCCCGAACGTGCTCGACCCGTACGCCGAGACCGCCGACCGGGCGCTCGGCAACCCGTCGTGGCTGGTCGGCCGGATGGTGCACGCCACCGGGCCGGTCGGCGAGCACCTGCTGGACTACGTGTACATCCAGCTCGCGGTGGCCGCGGTCGCCGTCGCCTTCTACCAGCTGCGGCACGTCGCGACCGACCGCGGCTTCCCGCGCCACCACCTGGTGCGCACCTTCCTGGTCATCGGCCTGGTCGGGCCGGGCATCTACATGCTCTTCCCGACCGTCGGCCCGGTCTTCGCGTACGGCGGCGACGGCGGCCACTGGGCGCTCGCGAACCTGTGGCCGCACACCGCGCCGGCGCTCACCACCCCGCACCCGATGCCCTTCGACGAGGTCACCCCGCGCAACTGCATGCCCAGCCTGCACACCGCGTGGGCCACCGCGATCTTCGTCCACTCCCGCCGCGGCCCCCGCGCCCTGCGCTGGGCGGGCGCCTTCTGGCTCGTCGCGACCCTGCTGGCCACCCTCGGCTTCGGCTACCACTACGGCGTCGACCTCATCGCGGGCGCGGTCTTCTCCCTCACGATCGAGGCCGCCCTGCGCACCCTCGACCGCGGCCTCGACCCCCGCGGCCTCGCCCTCGTCGCCTACGGCACAGCCGTCTTCACCGCCCTCCTCCTCTCCTACCGCTACCTCCCGACCCAGATGGCCCACCACCCCTGGCTCGCCGGCCCCCTCCTGATCCTGGCCCTGCTCTCCGTGATCACCGCCTACCTCCGCACCACCCGCCCCTGGAACCCACCCCAGCCCCGCGAGCCCTCCCCGGAGCCGGCGGCGGTGCTGGTCTGAGCCGGGCCGCCTAGACGGACGGCTCGTCGACCGGGGTGAGGACGGCGCCGGTCAGCGGGGTGTAGGTCGTCCAGCCGAGGTGTTCGTAGAGGGCGCGGCCCTCGGTGGTCGCGCCCAGGACGGCGGTCGGGGATCCGGCGGCGGCGGCCGTGGCGCACAGGGTGCGCATGACGAGGCTGCCGAGGCCGTGGCGGCGGTGGGCCGGGGCTGTCTCGATCTGGTCGATCACGGCGGCGGCGCCGGGGGCGGGGACCGCGATCTGGCCGCGGGCGGCGAAGGCGTGGTCGTCGGTGGTGACGAGCGCGCGGGTGAGGCCGCCGTGGGTCCAGGTGCGCAGCCGGTAGCCGTCGGGGCAGCGGGGTTCGGGCCCCGCGGTCAGCCGGGTCGCCATCAGGAAGCCGGGGCTGTCGAGCTTCCAGCCCGGGGCGAGCCAGGCCTCCACGGTCTCCGCTTCCAGGAAGCACTTGAGCCATGTCCCGGGCGCGGTGACGGTCCGCACGACCGTACGGACGAGCGCCTCGTCCGCGTCCGGCAGTACGTACCGGCGCACCTGCGGCACGAGCCCCACGTCGACGGTGAGCCCCCACGGCCCCTCGATCGGCGGCGCCGCCGCCCGGGAGACCACCCAGCCCTCGACCCACGCGCGCTTCAGCTCCGCGGGGGTGAGTCCGTCCGTGCTGCCGACACCTGATGAGGTAATGGTCTCCGTCATGGAGTGAGTCTTACATGCACGGACCCGTCGCGTCAGCCCGCTTTACGGGCCAGGTCCGCGAGGTGGTCCGCCAGCAGGGCGCGGGCGCGGGCCGCGGTCAGGCGCGGGGGCGCGGCGAGGAGCTGGAGGACGAGGCCGTCGAGGAGGGCGTGCAGGCGGGCGCCCTCGGTGGCGGGGGTGCGGCCCGCACCGAGCCTGCCCAGCTCCGCCAGCGCGGCGACCGCGCTCTCGACGGAGTCGCGGATCAGGTCGTCGACCTCGGCCCGGCGCTCGGCCGCCGCCGGGTCGCGGTGGGCGAGCACGACGAGTGCGAACCACGCCTCGGACTCCAGCCGCCGCTCGTCGTCCAGCGGCAGCAGCTGCTCCAGGTGCGCCTGCACGAACTCCGGCGAGAGCGCGCCCGACGCCGCGTTGGCCGCGGCGATCCGCTCCCGCACGGCGGCCACGGCGTGGTCGACGGCGAAGAGCACCATGGCCGTCCTGTCCGCGAAGTAGTGCCGCAGCGCCCCCGCCGACCAGCCGGACTCCCGCGCGACCGAGCGGACGCTCACCGCGTCGAAGCCCTCCCGCAGCGCGACGCGCCACAGCGCGGCGGCCAGCTCCGCGCGCCGCTCGTCATGGTCGACCACTTTCGGCATCCGGCCATTATCGCACGCCTGTGTTATCTTGAGGGGAAGTGACACGGCCGTGCTAAATAAGGGGTACGGGTATGCGCCGTTTCGACAAGACCTCGTGGTGGACGTTCGCCGCCGTCGCGGTCGTCCTCAACATCGCCCGCCAAGCGGCCTTTCCGCCGTCCGAGGTCAGCGCCGCCACCACGCTCGGCCTGGCCGTCGCGGTCGTGGCGCTCGCGTTCGCCCTCACCGCGGCCTTCGCCACGCTCTTCCGCTCGGACGACGACTAGGACCCGCCTGGGGCGCGCCCAGGTCCGGGACCTGGCGGTGGGCCTCCGCCAGCCACCGGCCGGGGCCGCCGTGCGTCACGGACTCCTCGGCCGTCTCCGCCGCGTAGGCACGGTAGTCGAGCCGCGCCTGCGCCAGGCTGAGCGAACCGTTGGGCCCGCCACGCACCATGTGGGCGTCCGCGTCGTCCTGCCCGTCGTCCTCCCAGCCGCACTCCGGGCAGATCTCGAAGTCGGCCCGCTTCTCCAAGGTCAGCTGGAAGCAGCAGGGGCAGGCGACGAGGTCCGCGGAGGCCATGCCGGACATCGTTCCGCTCCCGCGGCCCGGTCCGCAAGACACGAGCCGGGCCGCGGGCCTCGAAACGGCCCGGCGCCTGCGGCGGTTGACCAGGTCGCCACGCTGTTCCCGGAATCGGGTCCGGGGGCGCCGGACCCCGTCACGACGGTCGCGTGGCGGATCTGGCATATCGGCAACCTCTGCCTGCGCGGCTAGGTGCTCACGGCGGCGAGATCGGCCTGCTGCGCGACCTGTACCTGCGTGAGGGTGGCTGATCCGGCGGTGGGCGGCCCCGCCGGTGCGGAGGTCCGGGCCTCCGCACCGGCGGGCCCGCGGGAAGGATCAGCCGTGGGAACCGGGTTCCACGGGCTCGGTCACCGGGTCCGGCACCGGGGTCGCGGGCTTCGCCGGGGGCGGGACCTCGACGCTCGCGCTTGCCAGGACACTCGCGCGGGGGAGCAGCGGGCCCGCCAGCGCCGTGGTCACGAGGGCCATGATCACCATCATGGTGAACATCTGGCTGTCCAGGACGTTCAGTTGGACGGCCACGTTGAGGATGATCAGCTCGGTCAGGCCGCGGGTGTTCATCAGCAGGCCGAGCGCGCGCGACTCCGTCCACGACAGGCCGAAGACGCGGGCCGGGCCGATCGCGCCGAGGAGTTTGCCGAGGCAGGCGACGGCGACGATGGCCAGCAGCTCGACGTACTGGCGGCCGCCGAGGCCGTTGATGTCGACGCCGAGGCCGGTGATGATGAAGAAGACCGGCAGCAGCACCGTACTGACGTTGTCCAGCGGCTTGCGCAGGTGCTCGGTCAGCTCGCGGGCGGGCTCGCGCGGCATGATGAAGCCGAAGAGGAACGCGCCGAAGATCGCGTGGATGCCGATCCACGTCGTCGCGTAGGCGGAGAGGAACGCGCCGGACGCGAGCATCACCAGCAGCTCGCGCCACTTGCGGCGGCCGGCGAAGAAGCCCACCAGGCGGGCGAGCACGGGCTTGACCACGAAGAACATCAGCACGACGTAGCCGGCGCTCAGCGACAGCACCTGCACGAGGTCGCGCGCGCTGCCGGACGTCACGAGCGCGGAGACGTACGCGAGCATGCACCACGCGAGGATGTCGTCCACGGCGGCGCTCGCCAGCGCCAGCGTGCCCACGCGGGTGTGGCCGATGTTGCGGTCGGTGATGATGCGGGCGAGCACCGGGAAGGCGGTCACGGACATCGCGGCGCCCATGAAGGTGGCGAAGGTGGTGAAGGAGATGTGGTGCCCGGCCACCGTGTTGTGGTGCGGGTAGAGGAAGACGGCGACGAGCACGCCGAGCCCGAAGGCGCACGCGATCGACGACATCGACACGGCCGCGGCGAGCCCGCGGTGCGGCCGCAGGATGCGCTTCTCGAACTCCCACCCCACCATGAACATGAACAGCGCGAGGCCGACCTGCGACACCGCGGAAAGCATCGGTCTCGAATCGGCGGGGAAGAGCTTGTGCGTCAGGTCACCGGGGAACTGCCCGAGCACACTCGGCCCGAGCACGATGCCGGCGAGCACCTCGGCCATGACGACCGGCTGGCGAAACCGCGGGGCAATGCCGCCGAGAGCGAGACCGACCAGCAGCACGAAGGCGATACCGGCCATCATGATGGCGATTTGTAAATCGGCGTGCGGGGCGAGCGAATGCAGCGCAACGTTCGTCATGTGAGCGGATCTCCTCAGGAGGCCGCCGAACCGCGCGGGCCGCGCGGCTCCGGCGGGAGCGGTCACAGCGGTCGTGGTGCTCAACAGGCTCTGCGGTGGGCCCATGCGGCCGCACAGGCAGACCTACGCGGGCGCACGCAAGGGACGGGCGCGGCGATGCGCCGGCACACGTTGGCCGAAATGTGGCGCGACGGGCACTGGACGAGGATGACGGTCGTCCGGACGTCTCCGGAGGCAGCGAGTGTAATTTGCCGGAGGCACGGGCGTCTACGATTACCGGCGAACGGGAAATCCCCCCGAACGACGGCTGATTCACGCCAGCGCGGACGCCGCAGGCCGGAAGGGGTGCGCGTGAGGCGTTATGCCGCAATTCATGAATTCCTCACACCTGGCCATGAATTCGTCATACCGGGCGTATGAAACCACCCGGCGGCCCGGCAATTCCCCGGCCCAGGTCCGCGGGTCGCGGGCTCATGTCGTGGGGGTCCAGCCGGGGAGGGTGGGGAGGAGGGTGGTGGCCAGGTGGAGGAGGGTGGTGTCGTCAGGGGGGAGGGTGCCGTTCGTGTGCCAGAGGGCGAGGTCGAAGGATTTGCCGGAGCCCTGGGGGTCCATGGACACGGACAGGACGGTCGACGGGGCGCCGGGGGCGGAACCGCCGGAGCTGGAGTCGGAGCCGAGGCTGATCCTGATCGCGCGGTCCGCGTAGGAGAACGCAGGGTGGCCCAGGACGGTGTGCTGCCGCGCGTCGGCGCCGAGGATCTTCACCGTCTGGGCCATCGGGAGGTTGTGGTACGTGACGGCCAGGTTGACCGTCCAGGTCGGGAACGAGACCTGGGCGTAGGGGCCGGACAGGCCCTTGTCGTCGGTGGGGGGCGTGCTGCCGCTGGTCGTCGTGGACTGCGCCTTCTCCCCCGGGGTGCCCAGCAGGTCGGCCAGGTCCGGGACGTACAGCAGCTCGCACAGCTGCGCCCCGGACAGGTAGGGGGACTTCACCGGCGGCTTCGAGGGCTTCGAGCACGTCGCGGCCGGGGCGGCGTGCGCGTGCTCCTTGTCGGCGTGCGTGTGCTGGAAGAAGAGCAGAGCGGCGCCGAAGCCCCCGATCAGCACCACCGCCATGACGGCCTGGCCCCACGCGCTCGCACTCTTCGGCCGAGCCTGGCTCTCCCCGGACATGTCCCCCACCTGCGACAATTCTTGATATGCGGCGGGGGGACACTAACCTCTGCCGGGCGGGCGCACAAGTGTTCCCCGGCGGGGAGCCGGCGACCCCGACCGGGCGGCGGGGCGCGGGAGTTGGCAGACTCCCCGGCATGGAGCTGATCGCGAAGGGCCGCGAGGCGGACGTGTACGCCCTGGACGAGGGGTGGGTGCTGCGCCGCTTCCGGGACGGGGGCCGCTCCACCGCGCAGGAGGCGCGGACCCTGCGGTGGCTGGCCGCCGCGGGCTACCCCGTACCCGCCGTGCACGCCGCGGACGGGGCCGACCTCGTCATGGAGCGGCTGCACGGCCCCACCATGTCCGAGGCGCTGCGCGAGCACCCGTGGCGGGCCGCGGAGTACGGGGCGGTGCTCGGGCGGCTGCACCGCGAACTGCACGCGCTGCGGGCGCCGGAGTGGCTGCCGCCGCTCACCGATGACGGCGCCGGGGACGCCCGGGTGCTGCACCTCGACCTCCACCCGGAGAACGTGCTGCTCACCGCGCAGGGGCCGCGGGTCATCGACTGGTCCAACGCGCGGGCCGGGGCGCCCGAGGTGGACGTCGCCATGACGTCGGTGATCCTGCGCTGCCTCGAACTGCCCCTGCCCACGCGGCTGGTGCTGCGCGCCCTGCTGCGGTCGGCCAACCGCGCCGCCGAAGCCGACGTACGCGCCGGCATGCCCGCCGCGACCCGCCTGCGCCTGGCCGACCCGACCCTCAGCCCCGCCGAGATCCGCCTCGTGGAGGAGCTGCGGCAGCGCTACGCATGAGGGTGGGAGGGGGAGTTGGGCGCGAGCCTCAGGCCCCCTCCTCCTCGTCCTCCTCGCCGTCCTCCGCCGCGTACGGGTGGACGAAGCGGTCGGCGGACAGCGGGGTGAACCAGTCGGCCACCGGGGCCGGGTCCGTGGTCGTCGCGTCCAGGCCCGCCGCGAAGTCGCCGAAGGCGGTGCGGACTTCGGCGTCCAGCAGGCCGTAGAGGTCGGCGGTTGCCTCGGCCCGGTCCAGCAGCAGCCGCATGAGCAGCTGTTCGGCCGGGCACGCCGGGGGCGCGGGGAGCGGCTGGGCGAGGCGCCCCGTCATCGTCACCGCGGTCGTGACCAGGCGGCGGACGAAGAGCACGTCGTAGTGGCCGGTGTATTCCGCCGGGAGGTCGTCCAGGACGAGGAAGGGCTCGCCGTGCCCGGTGCACCCCGGGCCCGCGGGCTCCAGCCGTCCCAGGTCCGCGAACAGCTCGTCGACGAGCAGGTGGACGCCGTAGACGAGGGCGCCCGCGGCGATCTCCGCGGCGGCTCCCGCGGTGTGCGGGAAGGCCCGCAGCTGGGGGGCCATCGCGCGCAGCCTGCGCCGCATCGCGTCGGCCTCCGCGTCCGGGCTGCCCGGCGCGGCCGGTCCGCCGGCCGCGTGCCGGCGGGCGCGCTCGGCGGGGTCGGACGGCGGGGCGTCCGGGCCGTCCGCGGCGTCCAGGCTCTCCTGGGCGATGCCGTCGTGCAGCTGCACCTCGCACCGGGTGACCACCCAGTGCGCGAGCAGCCCGCTGCGGGCCAGCATCTCCGTCATGACGACGTGCACCGCGTCCTCCGCTGGCTCCAGCCCCGGGGCGGCCACGACGACCCTGAGCAGCGCGCCGCGCGGATGCCCGGCGATCACCCGGTCCAGGACGGTGACGTCGGAGCCGTCGGGCTCCAGCGCGTCGAAATGCCGCTCCAGCAGGCTGACCGCGCCCTCGCGCTGGAGCGCGTCCAGCGCGGGTGCATCCGCGGGGATCTCCGCGTCGACCGTCACCGCGTACGTCATGAGGCCGCATCGTTCCCTACGACCCCGCCTCCGCGGGCCGGAACGTCTCAACTGGTGGACGCCCACGGGCGGCTCTGGTAATGCAGTACGGCTCCCCGGCACCGGCCCACCTGCCCTTCCGCGCAGGCCCACCCGCCCCACCGGCCCCCGCAGGGAACACGCACGTCACCGCCCCCGCCGGCGGCGCAGGCAGCGCCAAGAACGGCGCCGGTTTCAGCCCTGGTTCACCCCCGCGCGGCGCGCAGTTCACCAGGGGGCGCCACCTTCGGGGCATGACTTCACGATCCCTCCTCACCCGTCGGCGTACCCGCGTCGCGATGGCGATCGGCGTGGCCGTCGCCGTCGCGGGCGCGGGCACCGCCGCCGCACAGGGCGCCGGGTGGCTCTCCCCGTCGCACGACTTCCGCGCGAACGCGGACACGTACTCCACGCACGGCAGCAGCACCCTCACCGGTGACGTGCTGCGCAACGACTCCGGCGCGACCGCGGTCGTCCGGCACTCCGCCCCCTCGCACGGCGCGCTGACGATCGGCGCGGACGGCAGCTTCAGCTACAAGCCGCAGGCCGGCTTCAGGGGCACCGACACGTTCACGTACACCACCACCGACGCGGTCGAGCTGTTCAAGGACACCACCGCGAAGGGCACCCCGCTGGCGCCGCTCGCGCAGGTCAAGGGGCCGAACGGCACGACCACGCAGCTGTCCGGCGAGGGCTACGGCTCGTCGCTCACCCCCGTCCCGCACCGGCCGGGCTACTTCTACGGGCTGACCGACCGCGGCCCGAACGCGGACGCCCCCGACGGCAACAAGTCGGAGATGCTGCTCGGATTCACCCCGCAGATCGGCGAGTTCAAGCTGGTCGACGGCAAGGCGGAGCTGGTCAAGCAGGTCACGCTGAAGGGCCCGAAGAGCCTGGGCGGCGTGAAGTACAGCGGGCTGCCGCCGCACGACACCGCCGAGGTCATCGACGACGTCGACAGGACCAACGCCAACGGCGGCACCCCCGTGCCCGTCGCGCGCGACGCGTACGGCTACGACTCCGAGGGCCTGGTCGCGCTGCCCGACGGCAGCTTCTGGGTGTCGGACGAATACGGCCCGTACATCACGCACTTCGACGCCAACGGCTACGAGCTGGGCCGCCTCACGCCGTACCGCAACAGCGTGGACAACGCCAAGCACAAGATCCTCGGCTACCTGCCCGCCGAGCTGGCCAACCGCGCCACCAACAAGGGCATGGAGGGCCTGACCGTCAGCCCCGACGGCCGCACCCTCGTCGGCATCATGCAGTCCGCGCTCCAGCAGCCGGACCTCGGCAGCACGAAGGCCAAGAACGTCGCGCCGACCCGTATCGTCACGGTCGACCTGCGCACCTTCGCCACCAAGCAGTACCTGTACCTGCTGGACGACCCGGCCGACACGGGCAACGCCAACAGCGAGATCACCGCGCTGTCCGGGACGAAATTCCTGGTCGACGAGCGCGACGGCAACTACCAGCCGTTCGCGAAGAAGACGCTCTACACCGTCGACGTCAACGGCGCGACGGACGTCTCCGGCCTGACGATCGGCGGCAAGTCGCCGGAGGCCTTCGTCGGCAAGGACGGCACGAACGACGCGCTCGCCGCGCTGACCGCCGCGGGCGTGAACGTCGCGCAGAAGCAGCAGACCCTGGACGTCGGCACCCTGGTCAGCCAACTCGACCCGACCGGCGGCTTCTTCGCGCACGACAAGGTCGAGGGCGTCGCGACGTCGGACGGCGGCCGGACGCTGTACCTGTCGAACGACGACGACTTCGGCATCGACACCATCGCCGTCGACCCCGACGGTACGTGGACGGTCCACCAGAAGGTGCTGCCGTCGACGGGCGCGGAGGACAGCGGCGAGATCCTCAAGGTCGACACGACCAAGCTGCCGGCCGTGCTGAAGACCGTCACCGTCACGATCACCGTGCGCTGAGCCCGCGCGCGGCACGGCTCCCTCCGGCAGGGGGCCGTGCCGCGCCGGGGACCGCCTCGTCGGTGACCGCTCTCGTCGGGGCGGAACGTCACCGGGAGTTCACCCTCCGCAGGTGTCAACGCCCGCGGTGCGCTGCTGGAATGGACCGCCCTACGCACAACAGGGCCTACCGGCGGCGTACTTGGGGGGCGTACCGGGCATGGGCGGGATGGACGGCTTCCTCAGCGCCGACAACATCGTGGCCGTCGCGACCGCGCTGATCGGCGTCGGGGTCTCGGTCGGCGTCGTCTGGTACGAGCGCCGGGTGCGCGGCAAGAGCATCGGCTACCGCGTGCAGATGGACATCGCGGTCGACGGCGGCAACGAGCTGTTCACCGCGCTGCCGCGCACCCCCGACGCCACGCTCGTGCTGCTGCGGATCGAGAACGACGGCGCCGAGGACATCCGCACCGGCGACTACACCGACCCCGATCCGGACCGCGGCCTCACCGTGCTCTTCACCGGCCGCCAGGTGCAGAGCGCCGCCGTCACCCAGCCCGACCCCGCGGGCCTGATCGGCCACTTCCGGCTCGCGCCGGACGCCACCGGCGTGCGGCACGACGCCGACAAGGTCTACCTGCCGCGGGTGCCGCTCAACCCCGGCGAGCACTACAAGCTGCTCATCCGGCTCACCGGCGGCCCGGTCAACTCCCCGGTCACGATCACCGGCGGCATCGCGGGCGGCAAGGTCAAGCCCAACCGGTCGGTGCCGATGGACGAGAAGCCGCCGTCCTTCCCGCGCCCGGCGCGCTTCGTCACCGTGCTGCTCACGGTGTGCGTCACCGTGCTCGCCGCGATCATCGTCGTCGCCGAGAACCCCCCGCCGCCGATGGACTGCGCCACCGGCCACCTGACCGTCACCGGCTCCACGGCCTTCGCCCCCACCGTACGGGCCGTCGCCGCCGAGTACACCGGCGAATGCCCGGACGCGTCCGTCACCGTCACCGCGAACGGCAGCGAGGAGGGTGTACGGCAGCTGTCCGCCGACGGCGACGACGGCGGCGCGCCCGATGTCATCGCGATGTCCGACGGGCCCAAGGCGGAGGGCGACTACCCGGCGCTCCGGGACAACCAGGTCGCCGTCATGTCCTTCTCCGTCGTCGTCAACTCCGGTCTGCCGGTGCGGAATCTGTCGACCGCCGACATCCAGCGGATCTTCCTGGCCCACGTCACCGACTGGGACCAGTTCGGCGGCGGGAACCAGGAGATCCGGCTCGTCAGCCGCACCGCCAACTCCGGCACCCGCGACATCTTCAGCCACAAGCTGCTCGGCAACTACGGCGAACCCGCGCTCACCTCGCACGACTGCCGGACGACGAACGGCCCCACCGACCACTTCGTGCGCTGCGAACGCGACACCACCGGCGACGTGCTGTCCGCCGTCGCCTCGGTGCCCGGCGCGATCGGCTACGCCGAGACGAGCGCCGCCCTCGCCGCGCCCGGCGTGCGGACCGTCACCATCGACGGCGCCGCCGCCACCGCCGAGCCCTCCGGCTACCCCTTCACCGAGATCGAGCACGCCTACACGTACGGCACCCCCGGCGACGACTCGCTCGCCACGAGCTTCCTGAACTTCCTGCTGCGCGGCGGCGGCCCGTCGCTGATAGCGGCTCGCGGGCACGTGCCCTGCTACTCGCCCGACGGGTACGTGCGGTGCGGGCTCGCGCCCGCGGGGAGTGCCACGAGCTGAGGGCTCCCGGCCGCGGGGAGTGCCACGGGACGAGGGCTCCGCGGGGGCTCCCGGGCCCTACGCGCCGCCCGCGAACGGCGGGGCGACCTCGGCGAGCGAGCCGTCCGGCTGGAGGCCGTAGAAGCGCGGCGGGGGCATCGACTCGACCAGCCGCCGGATCTCCGCCGCCCGCTCCTCCGGCGTCGGGCCCGCCGGGTCGCGCAGCGCGAAGCCGCACAGCGGCACCGCCCGCCGGTCGACGTCGGCGGGGTCGGGGCGGCCCTCCACGGTGAAGCCGAAGAGGGCGCGCAGCGCGTCCTCGCCGAGCTCCAGCGGGTGGAAGGGCAGCGGGTAGGTCTCGTCCTCCTCGCCGGGCCACGGCTCGATCTCGGCGGGGCGCTCACCGGCCCAGTAGGGGCGCTCGAAAGGCAGCGGCTCACCGATGTCCTCGGTGACCCCGTCCTCCGGGGAGACGCTCAGGGAGCGCACGAGCCGGCCGTCCTCCCACACCGCGAAGGCCAGCCAGTCGACGGCGCTGTGCATCGCGTGCAGCACCAGCCGCCGCCCGCGGCTCGCCGCGACCAGCCGGGCGGGCAGCTGGGAGGGGAAGTCCAGCATCACGCCCTTGTCGCACACCAGGTCCAGGCCGGGCCAACTCCCGGCGAAAGCGGTGCCGTTGACCGGGTAGGTGTCGTCGAGGGTGCCGTCCGCGGCGGGCGTGACCTCCCACCCCGGGTAGAGCCGCCGCATCAGCGCCCGCGTCCGCTCCCGGTCCGGCTCCCCCGCCGCTGCCGCCTGCCGCAGCGCGTCCGGTACGGCGCCGTCGGCGTACCCGAGCAGTCCGGTCTTGGCTCCCACGGTTGTCTCCCCCTGTGCTCGTGCGATGTGCAGTGCGTACTCGTGCGGTGTTCGTCCTCGGGCCCGCACCGTATCCGGCCGCACCGTCAGTGCCCGAATCCGCCGGTGGGGAGGGGTGGTTGGAGGGTCACGGGCCGCCCAGGGCGGCTTCCTCGCGGTCGAGGTCGAGTTGGAGTCGGCGGCGGGTGGTGTCGCTGATGCGGTGGCCGTCGTAGAGGCGGAGAAGTTCTTCGCGTTGCACGATGATGGCCTCCTGGCGGAGCAGGCGGTAGGCCTCGTCGGCAGTGTTTCCGCGGCCGTTACCGTCGCCGCCCCCGCCGTTGCGCTCCAGGCGGTCGGCGAAGGCGCGCCGGGCGCGGTCCAGGGCGGTCGCGGGCGCGGCCTCCAGCCCGGCGAGCGTGTCGACGTGGGCGAGGGCGGCGCGGTTGAGCACGTCCCGCGCGGCGGCCTCCTCGCGGGCGGTGTGCTCGGGCTCCAGGGCGAGACCGGAGCGGCCCACCACCCCGGCGAGGGTGAGCCCCTGCACGACGAGGGTGAGGACGACGACGGCCGTGGTGAGCACCAGGACCAGCGGCCGCCCGGCGAGCGGCGACCCGTCGTCGGCGGTCAGCGGAATGGACAGCGCGGCGGCCAGCGGCATCACCCCGCGCGTCCCGGCCCACGTCACGACCCCCGCGGCCCGCCACGGCAGCCGCCCTTCCGTCCCGGCCGGCTGCACCCCGCGCGTCAACGGCAGCGTCCACAGCACCCGTACGGCGAGCAGCACCGCGGCGAGCGCGAGCGCCTGCACCGGCCACCACCGGCTGCCGGCGGGCAACTCCTGCACCAGCGCGGGCAGTTCCAGCCCGATGACGCCGAAGACGACGCTCTCCAGCAGGAACACCACCACCGCGTAGACGGCTTGGACCTGGAGCCGTACGTGCGCGTGGCCCAGCGTGCGCCCGGAGCGCCCCAGCAGCACCCCGGCGACGACGACCGCGGTCACGCCCGACGTGTGGGCCGACTCGCCGAGCACGTAGGCGGCGTACGGGGTGACGAGCGCGGTCACCGTCTCCAGCACGGGGTCGGCGGTACGCCGCCGGATCAGCCACACGACCCCCGCGACGCCCCCGCCGACCGCGGCCCCGCCGCCGCCCAGCAGCAGGAACTCGCCACCCGCGGCGGGCACGCCCACCGCCGCGCCGCCCGCGGCCACCGCCACGCCCACCGCGACCTTGAACAGCACCAGCGAGGTCGCGTCGTTGAACAGGCTCTCCGCCTGCACCAGCACCTGCACCCGCCCCGGCAGCGCGAGCCGCCGCCCCAGCGCCGTCACCGCGACCGGATCCGTACTGGCCAGCACCGCCCCCAGCACGAAGGCCATCTCCGCCGGGAGCCCCGTCACCGCGACGGCCACGAAGGCGATCGCGGCCGCCGACGCGAAGACCAGCCCCAGCGCGAGCACCGTCACCGGCCGCCACACCGCCGCGAGGTCCCGCAGCGACAGCTCCTCCGCGGAGGCGTACAGCAGCGGCGGCAGCACCACCAGCGCGATCGCCTCCGGCGGCAGATCCAGCGCCGGCACCCCCGGCACGAGTGCCACCCCGACCCCGGCCAGCACCAGCACGGACGGCGCGGGCAACTGCCACCGGCGCGCGAACGTCGCGACCACGGTGGCCAGAACAACCAGCAGAAGAACGACCCCTACAGCGTGCACCTTGCGTACGACCCCACGACGCCACTGGGCCGGCCGCCGCCCTTACGCGACCACCGCACCCACGCCGACCAGGCTTCCCGGCACACCGGGGGTCATTTTATCGGAACCTTGACGCCTCCCGCGGGGGTGAGCGTCTTGCGCTGCCGCGCGGGGTGGGCGTTTCTGCTGCGCAGGGCGGTGAGCACTGAGGGGCGGGGGCGGCCCACCGCCGCGGCGCGGGTCGTCACCGACCCGAAGGGGCAGCCCGGTCCGTACCGGACCACCGGCCGGTGGACGGTTGCTCGCGCAGTTCCCCGCGCCCCTGGTGGCCCGGACCCTACGCAAGGGCGGGCTGCTCCGGGGCGGCAGAAGGCGCGGGGCGGCGGGACCAGTGGGTGGCGATCACGGCGCAGACGGCGAGCTGCATCTGGTGGAAGAGCATCAGGGGGAGGATCGCCAGGCCCGCGCGGGGGCCGAAGAGGGCCGCCGCCATGGGCAGGCCCGTGGCCAGGCTCTTCTTCGAGCCGCAGAAGACGATCGCGATGCGGTCTTCCGCCGGGAAGCCGAGGCGGCGGGCGGCCAGCGAGGTCGCGGTGAGGGCGACCGCGAGCATCGCCGCCTCCAGGAGGAGGAGAGCGGTCAGGCGCGGCAGGGTCACCTGGTGCCAGATGCCCTCGGACATGCCCTTGCTGAAGGCCGTGTAGACGACCAGCAGGATGGAGACGCGGTCGAGGCGGCCGAGGACGCGCTTGTGGCGGGTGACGAAGCCGCCCGTCCAGCGGCGCAGCAGCTGGCCCGCCAGGAAGGGCGCGACGAGTTGCAGCCCGAGCGTGGCGAGGCCGTCCGCGGAGAAGCGGACGGTGGAGCCGATGAGCCAGGCCGCGAGCAGCGGGGTGAGGAGCATGCCGAGCAGGCTGCTGTACGTGCCCGCGCAGATCGCCGCCGCGACGTTGCCGCGGGCGGTGGAGGTGAAGGCGATCGACGACTGCACGGTGGAGGGCACCACGCACAGGAAGAGCAGCCCCGTCGCGAGCTGCGGGCTCAGCAGCGCGGGCGTGGCGGCCGCGCCGACCGCGAGGCCGAGCAGCGGGAAGAGCACGAACGTCGCCGCGACGACGACGGAGTGCAGCCGCCAGCCGCGCAGGCCCTCCACCGCCTCGCGGGCGGAGAGCCTGCTGCCGTAGAGGAAGAAGAGCAGGCCGATGGCGATGTCCGCGGCGTCCCCCGCCGCGACCGCCGCGCCGCCCTCGGCGGGCAGCAGCGCGGCGAACGCGACCGTACCGGCGAGGGCCGCCGTATACGGGTCGGCCACCCGGCGCAGCGCACCGAGCGCCTTCCGGGGCATGGCCCGGCCGCCGGGCGCGCGCGGCGCAGGACGCGCCGCGTCGCGTACGGAGGGGCCCCGGTCGCCGGGCGCGCGGGAGGCCGGATCCGCTGCGCCGGGCAAGACGCCGGGCGCGCGAGGGGCCGTACGCGCCGCGCCGGGCGAGCCGCCAGGCGCGCGGGACACCGGACCTGCCGCGCCGGGCGAGCCGCCAGGCGCGCGGGAGGCCGGATCCGCTGCGCCGGGCGAGCCGCCGGGCGCGCGAGGCGCCGGATCCGCCGCGTCGGGCGCACGGGACACCGGACCCGCCGCGCCGCGTACGGAAGAGCCCCGGTCGCCGGGCGCGCGGGAGGCCGGGCTCGGCGTCCCCGAAGAGGAGTCCGGGCTGTGCGGACCCGCGTGCGGTGAACCCGGGCCGGGGGCGGGGCTCGGGTCGGGCGGCCGGGGCGGTACGGGCACCTCAGTCGTCCCCTTCCGGTTCCTCCGGGGGTGATGCGGGCTGCGGGGCCGTGCCCGCCGCGGGTGCGTGGGTGACGTCGACGTCGCCGCCGTCCCCGTCGTGGTCGCTGCCCGCCGTGCCCTTGCTGCGCAGCATCGTGTTGAGCGTCCTGTCGACCTCCAGCCAGGAGTCGGCGTTGGAGTTGTCGATGATCAGGAGCCCGTGGTTGTCGCCGTGCACCTGCTCGGGCTGCGCGGGCTCGTCGTCGTCACGGCAGCAAGGGGGCGCGGCCGGGGCCGACTTCGCACCCGTATCCGTACCCGGCGCCGTACCGCCCTGCGCCGCGGACGCCGACGTCCATCCGCCGCCGGCGGCCAGCAGGCCCGCCGCCAGCAGGGACGCGACGCCTGCCCGGCGCGCGGCCGTCGGCCCGGGGGCCGCGTGCCTGCCGCTCATCGCGCGCGCCCCGCTCAGACGCCGACGGGCGCGGCGACCGGCGCACGGTCGTGCGGCACGCCCGAAGTGCCGTGGTGGCGGCTGATGTTGCGCTCCAGCAGCTGCGTGGAGCCGGCCACGCCGACCGCGCCCGCGCCGCGCACCTCGGGCAGCCGCCCGTCCGCCGCCTTCAGTCCCACCAGGGCGTTCTCGATCGCCGTGTGCGCGGCGAACAGGCACGGGGTGCTGTAAATGGCGACGTCCACACCGAGGTCGGTCAGCTCGGTCAGGGACAGCCGCGGCGACTTGCCGCCGCCGATCTGGTTGAAGAGCAGCGGCTTGTCGCCGATCACCTCGCGGATGCGGTGGACCCAGTCGACGCTGCGCACCCCGTCGACGAGCACGACATCCGCGTCCGTCTCGGCGAGCGCGGCGGCCCGGCGCAGGATGTCGGACTCCTCGGTGGCGTCGGTACGGGCGACGACCAGCAGGTCCGTCCGGCTGGCGAGCACCAGCTCCAGCTTCTCCAGGTATTCCTCCAGCGGCAGCGTGAGCTTGCCGTCGGCGTGCCCGCAGCGGCGCGGCCGCTTCTGGTCCTCCAGGATGACGCCGGACGCGCCCGCCCGCTCCAGCCGCTGCACGACATGGCAGGCGACCTCGGGGTCCACGTAGCCGTCGTCGATGTCCACGAGCAGGTGGTGCCGGGGGAAGGCCAGCCGCAGCCGCTCGGCGAAGGCGACCATGTCCGGCCAGGCGATGAAGCCGATGTCGGGGAGACCGTAGTAGGAGGCGGCGAAGCCGAAGCCGGAGACGAAGAAACCGTTGTAGTGCTGGGCGGCGATAGAGGCCGAATACATGTCGTAAACCCCGATGAGCGGGGTCGTCCCGGCGGAGGCGATCTCGTTCCGCAGGACGGTTCCG
This sequence comes from Streptomyces sp. NPDC021020, assembly GCF_044333285.1. NCBI lineage: Bacteria > Bacillati > Actinomycetota > Actinomycetes > Kitasatosporales > Streptomycetaceae > Streptomyces > Streptomyces sp. NPDC021020. The sequence continues at coordinate 24,940 of NZ_JBIRQQ010000012.1, read as the reverse complement.
TACTGCACGCGTTCTCCCTGGCTGGTGGTGGTGGCAGGCAACGAGGCATGGGCAGATGTGCCGAGGCACGCGCGGGTGCGGGTGCCTGTGCGCGTGCACGGCAAGGCCGTACGGCATATGCACATGCCGAAAACTTTGCCCAGTTTTGCCGAACTTTGGGGCCACTGCCAAGCTCTGATGGGCTTTGCGCCTCTTTCGGGCTATTTCTCGGCGCGCCGAGTGGACGCGGCTCCGATGATCACAACGCCGTGAGGGCGTGCAGCAGCCCGTACGAGGCGCCGACGATCGCGGTCAGCCGGTCGTGCCGGGTCGCGAAGCCCGCGACGGCGGTGCGGGTCGCCGGGTGGAAGCCCAGGAAGCACTGCTGGCCGAAGGTCGCGCCCGCGTGGAAGAGCAGCGGGCCGCCGGGGGCCGGGTGCTGATACCACGTCAGGGTGTGCACCTCGCCGCGGTGCCGGGGCGTACGGCGGCGCAACTGCGGGATCTGCACGTCGCGCAGCGCCGCCGCCCGCGGGTCGAGCAGCGCCTCGGCGTACGCGAGCAGGTCCGCGGGGGTGGCGAGCAGGCCGCCCGCGGGGCTGAAGGCCGCCATGTCGACGGCGGGCATGGGCGTGCGGCCGTCGCCGCGGTGGCCGGTGGCGGCGTTCGCGGCCGCGCCGCCGGGGCCGAGCACGGCGCCGGTCATGCCGAGCGGGCGCAGGACGCGGCGGGCCAGCAGCTCGGCGTACGGGGCGCCGCCGGCGCTTTCGAGGACGGGGCCGAGCAGGGCGATGCCGAGGTTGGAGTAGTGCCAGCGGGTGCCGGGCGCGTGCCGCGGGCGGGCGGCGGCGAGGGCGGCGAGCAGGCGCTCGCGCGTGTAGCCGGCGTAGCCGTTGGTCTGCGGGTGCAGGATCGCCGGGGCCAGCAGGTCGCGGGGCACGCGGGGCAGGCCCGAGGTGTGGGTGGCCAGGTGGCGCAGGGTGATGCGGTCGGCGGCGGGGCCGTACGCACCCTTGCCCGCGCCCGTACCCGTACGCCGGTGCGGGAGATGGGCGGTGAGCGGGTCGTCGAGGGTGAGGGCGCCCGCGCGGGCGAGGTCGGCCAGCAGCAGGACGGTGAAGGTCTTCGTGAGCGAGCCGAGCCCGTACGCGAGGTGCTCGCGCCCGGCGCCCCCCGTACCCGTACCGCCCGACACGTACGTGCGCCGGCCCGCGCGGGTGACGGCGAGGACGACGTCGGGGGCCCGGACGCGGGCCAGCGCGGCCTGCATCAGGGGGACTTCGGGGGCCGTAACGGCTTCGGTGGTCGGCGGTGGGAGGGTCGCCGTCACGCCGCCACGTCCGCGGACAGCGCGCGCGAGGTGGCCATCGCGGACGCGAACGCCGCGACCAGCGTGGGGTGGTGGACCTCGTCGAAGACTGTGGCAGGGTCGCCCTCGGGCAGCGCGCCGCGCACCGGCATCGCGCCGTCCGGCCCCTGCACGGCGGCGTACCGCTCCCACAGCCCGGCGTCCAGCGCGGGACGCGGCAGGCACGCGTCGACCACCAGCAACTCACCCACCAGATCCCAGTGTTCGAGTTCGGCCCAGTCCTCCAGCCAGGCGGGCAGATAGCGCGCGAGGTAGTCGGCGACGGCGGGCGGGATGCCGTGCGGATCGGCGCCCCAGTCGGTGAGATGGAAGACGGTGTGGGTGATGTGGTAGGCGACGTGCAGCTGTACGGTCCAGGGTTCGGGCGTGCGGCCGAGCCAGGTGGCCGCGAGGGCCTGCTCCCGGTCGCCGCTGGGCATAAGCCCGATCTTGCGCTCGGCGTTGAGCAGGCCGAGCCGCCGGTTGGGCATCATCTCCAGGGCCTGCCAACTGATCGTCGTGCGGGCCAGGTTGATGGCCGCCTCCAGCCCGGGGTGGCGGTGGCCCAGCTCGTACAGGCTCGCGTAGATCTCCAGCGGGACGGGTGACATCGGCTCCTGGCGCTGGAGTTCGGCGAGCAGGTTGCCGCCGTCGAGCAGGTCGCGCCACGCGAAGTCCAGCAGCCGTGACGAGGCCTCGTGCTGCCGCGATCCCGCGACCCCCTCGCGCGCGAGCACCCGCATGTTGACCGCCAACTCGCCGACCGGCTTGAGGCGTTCGACGATCCCGCGGCCGGTGGCGCGGTCCTCGTCGGTGAGCCGGAAATGCTCGCGGTTCGCGTCCAGCCAGGCCAGCGCCCGGTCGCCGACGGCGTGCAGCAGCGCGGGGGTTGCGGCGCTCGCGGTCACGGTGTCGCCTCGCTTTCCATGGATGCTCGGGCAAGCGTGGACGCGAAGGCGGCCACGAGGGTGGAGTGGTAGCAGGCGAGGAAGGTCTCGTGCTCCGTGGCGCCCGGCGGCGGCGGGTCGCCGCTCTCCGGCACGGCGCCGTCCGGGGTGCGGGCGGCGGCGAAGCGGGCCCACTGCTCGGCGTCCGGCGGGCGCCCCGGCAGGCACGCGGCCACCGCCAGGAATTCGCCCGTCAGGTCCCACAGCCGCTCCTCCGCCCACGTGTGCGTCCACGCGGGCAGCCACAGCCGCAGGTAGGCCGCGAGGTCCGCGGGCAGCCGCTCGGGCGCCCGGCCCCAGTCGGTGGTGTGGAAGACGTCGTGCGTGATCCCGTACGCGCCCGTGCGGTCCAGCGCCCACGGCTCCGGGCGCAGGCCCAGGCCGGTGCGGGCGAGGACGTCCGCGAAGTCCGCGTGCGGGGGCAGGCCGATGCGCCGCTCGGCGTTCAGGACGCCGAGCGTGCGGGTGTGGTCGTCGCGGGCGACCCGCCAGCGCCGCAGGGACGTCGTCGCGCCGATCAGCTCCTCGGCCCCCGGATGGCGCAGGCCCGCGGCGGCGAAGACCCCGTACAGCTCCACCGGATACGTCGCCGCGGGCTCGCCGTGCACCAGCTCGGCGAACAGCTCGCCGCCGCGCGCCTCCTTCCACGCGAAGGCGAAGAGGTCGGCGGCGGCGTCCCGGACGGCGGGCAGCGGGTGCAGGACGGTGATGACGCGCATCAGCTCGGCCAGCTCGCCGAGCGGCTTGAGGGTGAGGTTGGGGTCGGCGTCGGTGGTGACGTCGGCGGGCAGCCGGAAGCAGGGGCGCATGGCGTCGAGCCTGCGCAGGGCCCCGCCGGCGACGTCGTCGAGGAGGGCACGCAGCCCGCCGCCGTCCGCCCCGTCGGCCGGGGACCCGTCGGTGCCCGCCTCCGCCGCCGGGCTCACCGGGGGCCGCCGCCGGGGAAGCGGCGGGCGGCGGTGGTGTGCAGGGCCACCCGGGGGTCGCCGCCGCTCATCCGGTGCACGTACACCAGGCCCGCGTCGAGCCCGAGCGTGCCGGGTACGTCCGGGGCCCGCACCAGCCAGCGCCCGACCCCGGAGGCCTGGAGCCAGTCCCGGCGCCGTACCGCCCGGACGAAGCCGCGCGCGAGGTCGTCCGTCCGCCCGGCCAGGCCCGCGGCGAGCGCGGGGGCCAGCCCCGGCAACGAGAGGGCGGCGAGCTGGGCGGCGCGGTGCGAGAGCCGCGGCCACGGGTCGGTGCGCACCCACGTGTCGTCCCCGCCGCCCGCCGCCTCGGCGGCGAGCACCTGCGCCGCGGGCAGGTACGCGCGGGACGCCTCGGCGAGCCCGCGGTAGCTCCACCACGACACGTCTGAGGCGTCCGCCCCCGGCGGGTAGGCGGCCAGCGCGTCCCGTACGAGCCGGGCGTCCGGCGCGTCCGCGCCGCCCCGCGCGGGATCGAGCCCCAGCGCGTACGGCGCGAGCACGTCCGCACCCAGCACCCGGATCGCGGCGAGCGCGACCCGGTCGTCCTGCGCGAGAAGGGCCGACAGCGCGTAGGAGCCGCCCTCGCCGTCAAGGGCGAGGGCGACTCCGTTGGCGACATCGGCCACCGCAGCGCTCAGGGGAGAGTTCTCCTGCGCCTGCTCGGCCAATGGTCTCCCCTTGCCGTCAGCGGTCGTCCGTCTTCACGGGCCGGGGGGTCGGGGGCGACACGAGCAGCAGTCCTGCGAGAAGCAGGCCGCCGAAGCACTCGCGGCTGTCGCGGTAGATGCCTTCCGGTTCTGCGGAATCCAGCAGTCCTTCGACCTCGGCGGCGAGGGCCGTCGTCTCGACCGGGGCTGTCAGCTCCGTAGCCATGGGACCAACTCCTTCTTTCCGGTTGGATCTCCAGACTGACACCCCGGGCATATGCCCGCAAATCGGACAGCGCGTCCCCGTGTTTCCCGGGGTTCCGGCGCTCCGCGGAGCGCTTCAGGCCCTCCCGCCGGGCGCTTCCGCGGCGCCTGTCACGTCCGGACGACGGAGAAGCACATGATCCCCGAGGGGGTCGGGATCAGGGGGGCGGCGTCGGGGCGGGTGGACAGGAGGCGGTCGACGCGGTCGGCCTCGGGCAGGCGCCACTGGACGCGGTAGGACTCGGCGGCCTGCTGCCAGGCCGCCCGGGCGGCGGTGGCACGGCCCAACCGGGCCTGGGCGTGGCCGAGTTGTTCGAGGACGTCGGCCTCGAAGTAGACGTTGCGGCGGGTGCGGTGGATGCGCACCGCGTGCTCGTAGTGCTCCAGCGCGGCGGCCGGGTCGCCGGTGCGCTGGGCGATGAAGCCGAGGTTGACGGAGGCCTCGGCCTCGGCGTCGGTCTGGTCGTGGGAGCGCGCCAGGACGTACGCGGCCTGCGCGTGGGCGTGGGCCTCGGGGTAGGCGCCGACGTGGGTGGCGGCGCGGGCCGCCGCGTTGAGGGACAGGCCGATCCACACCGGGTCGCCGATCGTACGGAAGAGGGCCAGCGCCCGGGTGGCGTCGGCCAGGGACTCCCGGCCCTCCCCGGCGTAGTGGTCCGCGGCCGCGAGGTGGAAATACGCCTCGGCCAGGCAGAAGACGTCCCCCGCCGCCTCCGCCAGCGCCTTCGCGCGCCGCAGGTGGGGCAGCCCCTCGGCGTGCCGGCCCGCCCGCACGCAGGCGCCGCCGTAGCCGCAGCGCACCATGTACGCGGCCTCGGGCTGCCCGCCCAGCCGCGGCAGCACGGCCAGCGCGTCCCGCCAGGACACCAGGTCGTCCCGCATCCTGCCGCGCCGGATGCGGTACGTCATCAGGGCCCACGCCGCCTTCCAGACGACCTCGTGGCGGCCGCGCGCGACGGCGTCCTCGCGCAGCGTGCCGAGGTTGACGTATTCGGTGTCGAGCCAGGCCAGCGCCTCCGCGAGCCCGGCGAAACGGATCGGCTCCGCCCCGGCGACGGGCTCGGGCAGCGCGATCGGCGCGCGCTGCGGGTAGAGCTGCCGCTCGGCCCGGAAGAGGGAGTGCAGGTAGAAGTCGTCGAGCCGGGCGCGCGCCGCCTCGACGTGCTCCCGCGGCGCCGCCCGGCCCCGCTCGGCCGCGTACAGCCGCACCAGGGCGTGCGTGCGGTAGCGGCCCGGGGCCGGCTGCGCCACCAGGTGCGCGTCGTCCAGCTCGCGCAGCAGCGCCGCGGCCCGCTGCGTCGGCTGCCCGGTCAGGCCGGCTGCCGCCTCCGTGCTGACCTCCGCGTACGGCACGGACCCCAGCAGCGCGAACAGCGCCGCTGCGGGCGCGGACAGCGCCCGGTACGACGACTCCAGCGCCGCCCGCAGCCCGATCAGCGAGCCCTCGACCTCCAGCGCGTCCAACCGCGCGCTCTCGTCGCGCAGTTCGGCGGCCAGATCCGCGAGCGGGAAGCCGTCGCGAGCGCCCCAGCGCGCCGCCGCGATCGTGAGCGCCAGCGGCAGGCCCCCGCAGCGGTCCAGGATCTCCTCGGCGGCCGCAGGCTCCGCGGCCACCCGCCGGAGCCCCAGGCGCCGGCTGAGCAGATCGCGCGCGTCGTCGGCGGGCAGCGCGTCGAGCCGGATGCGGCGCGCGTCGTGCGTCGTGGCCAGCCCGTCGAGCCGCCGCCGGCTCGTGACCAGCACCGGGGCCGAGCCGCTGCCCGGGAGCAGCGGCACGACCTGCCGGGTGTCGGCCGCGTCGTCCAGCACCACGAGCATCCGGCGGCCGGCCACCATGCTGCGGTAGAGCGCGGCCTGCGCGTCGAGCGCGGGCGGGATCGCCTCCTGCGGCATGCCCAGGGCCTGGAGGAAGCCCTGCAGGGCGGTGGCCGGGTCGACGGGCGGGCCGCCGGAGTCGAATCCGCGGAGGTTGACGTAGAGCTGGCCGTCAGGGAAGGCGTCGGCGTGGCGCCGGGCCCATTCCAGGACGAGGCTGGTCTTGCCCATACCGCCGCCGCCGCAGACGGTCGTGACGGCGGCGGAGGCCCCGTCGGCGGATGGGCTGTCGCCCGGCTCGTCGGCGGGCGCGAGCAACTGGGCCGAGATGCGCCGCAGTTCCTCTTCGCGGCCGGTGAAATGTCGGGTGCTCGCCGGTAATTGACGGGGTGTGGGTACGCCCGGCGGCGGGCTCTTGACCCGCGGCGCCGGCGGCGGGGACGGCGCCTGGCGGGCGGCCCCGCGGCGCGTACCGGACACCACGTTGCGCCACTGCTCGCGCCACGCGGCCGCGTCACCGCCGCAGGCCTCGACGTAGGCGAGGGCGACGTCCAGGGTCGGCAGGGCGCTGCCGCCGGCGGCCCTGGCGAGGGTGGAGGCCGAGTAGTGTGCCGCGCGGGCCATCGCCCGGTAGGACGGTGCTCCGGCGGACTGCCGTAACGCACGTAACTGCGCGGCGAATTCGGCCACCGGCCCGGCAGCGGGGTCCACGGCTCGTTCTGGGCGTCCCACCAGCCTCCCCCAGACCACTGACCCGTCTTTGTCTCATCTCCCGCGACAATTCTGCCTGACAAATCAATGTACGGACATGCTGGGACGCAAACCCGCCACCCAGGTGCCGCCGACATGACCGGTCCGCGACGCGCGAAGCCGCAGGGTGCCGACGGGGCTACGTACCGTGGGGAGTTGCGATGTCGGGGAACCAGCCGGGAAGCCAGACGGGGAGCCAGACCGGGAACCAGACGGGGAACCAGTCGGGGAACCAGTCGGGGAGCCGTTCGGGAAGCCAGAAGGTGTCGGACATCCGCGAGGCGCGGGAGGCCCGGGAGGGCCGGCCGGCCCCGCAGGTGGCGCAGGTGGCCCAGGTCGCGGACACCCGCCCCGCGCCCGGGAGTCGGCCCGTTCCCGCGCTTCAGAAGATGCCGCCGCCCCGGCTCGTCCGGATCGTCGAGCGGCTGCGGGAGAGCGTGTTCCGGCTGCACCAGAGGATGATGCCGCCCCCCGTGACCATGCTGGAGATGATCACCGCCGGGATGGTGAGCCAGGCGATCCAGGTCACCGCCACCCTGGGCATCGCCGACGCGCTGGCCGACGGCCCGCGCACCCCGCAGGAGATCGCCAGGACGGTCGGCGCGTCCGCCGACGGCGTCAACCGGCTGCTGCGCGCCCTGGCGAGCTACGGCGTCTTCCGCGTCGACCGCTCCGGCCGCTTCGCGCTGACCCCGCTCGCGAGCACGCTGCGCTCGGACGCGCAGATGCCGATGCGGTCGATCGCGATGTTCACCAACTCCGCTGAGCAGCGCGAGCACTGGTCGTACCTGCTGGACGCCGTACGCACCGGCGAGCCGGTCATGGAGAAGGTCCGGGGGGTCGACGTCTGGACGTATTTCGAGAAGAACGAGGAGCTGGCCGGTGTCTTCAACGACGCGATGACCGACTTCTCTAACTTCACCCTGGCGCCGGTCGTCGCCGCGTACGACTTCGCGGCCTGCACGTCCGTCGTGGACGTCGGCGGGGGCCAGGGCGCGATGCTCGCGGCGATCCTGGCGCGGGCACCGCGCGCGAAGGGCGTCGTGTTCGACCTGTCGTCGGCGGTGGCGGGCGCGGAGGACACGCTGCGGGCGGCGGGCCTCGCCGACCGCGGCTCGGTGCAGGCGGGCTCCTTCCTGGAGCAGGTGCCGGAGGGCGGCGACTGCTACCTGCTGAAGAACGTCCTCCACAACTGGCCCGACAAGGAGGTGGCGCTGATCCTGCGCAACGTCCGCCGCGCGATCGCCCCCGGCGGCCGGCTGCTGATCATCGAACTCGTCATCCCGGAGGGCAACGGCTCCCACCCCGGGAAGCTCTCCGACCTCGACATGCTCCTCCTGGTCGGCGGCCGCGAACGCACCGAGGCCGAGGCCCGCGCCCTCCTCACGCAGGCCGGCTTCCGCCTCGACCGCGTGATCCCGACGGCGTCCCCGCTCTCCGTCCTGGAGGCGTCACCGGTCTAGGCGGTTTCCCGGGCGTTCCAGGCGGAGATGCACGGCAGGCCGTCCTCCGTGGCCAGGACGCCGAGGGTGCCGGGGTGCGGGTGGCCGAGCAGGCGGCTGTCGGCGGCGTCGAGGCCGAGCCAGCGCACGGCGAGGACGCGGGCGAGGTGGCCGTGCGCGACGACGGCGACGTCCCCGCCGTCCCCGCCGTCCCCGCCGTCCCCGCCGTCCAGCAGCGGACGGATGCGGCCCAGCACGGCGTCCGTCCGCGCGGCGACCTGCGCCAGCGTCTCACCGGGGTGCTCGGCGTCACCGGGGACGACCCCGTCCCGCCACAGCTCCCAGCCCGGCCGCGCCGCGCGGATCTGTTCGGCGGTCAGGCCCTCGTAGCCCCCGTAATCCCACTCCAGCAGATCCGGATCGGCCTCGACCCCGACCAGCCCGGCAAGCTCCGCCGTCCGCATCGCCCGCCCCAGCGGACTGCTGAACACGGCGCGGAACCGCCGCCCCGCCAACCGCCCCGCCAGCCCCCTGGCCGCCGCCTCGCCCGCCGCTGTCAGCCCGACGTCCGTCCGCCCGGCATGCTGCCCCGACAGGCTCCACTCGGTCTGCCCGTGCCGGATCACCACCAGCTCACCCATGGCGGGGCACGCTACCCGCCCCCGGGCCGCCGCGGGACCGGCGGGGGACCGGCGCGGGATCGGCGGGGCACGGCCTACCATCCCCTGCCATGGCCATGTTCGTGCACCTCACCTCAGCCGCGAGCACGCCGCGTATGCGCCGGTCCGGGATCCGGGCGGCGAGCCACGGGCAGGACGGGGCGCGGGGGGTGTACTGCTTCCCGGTCCTGCCGTCGTACGTCCTCACGCACCAGTGGCTGCGCGAACTGGCGCGTTTCGGGGGCGGCAGCGGGGGCGGGCTCGTGGCCGTGCACGTACGGCTGGACGACGAACAGCCTGTGCTCGTCGGGCACTACGCGGACCGGGCGCGGAGCAGCCAGGCGGCCGTGCGGGCCGCCGAGGCCGTGCGGCGGGTGGCCGCGCTGGACGACCCGCGCGGATGGGAGGTTTTCGTGCCGCGGGCGATCCGGCCGCGGGAGATCCACCGGGTGCGCGCCGCCCCGCAGGTCGCCGGCTGGCGCTACCGTCCGGACGCGCACGGCACACCCCCCTGCACCTGCTACGGATGCCGGATACGCGGCGGTTACGGGGCGCGGCGGCTGCGCGAGCGGATGCCGCACCCGTTGGACGGACCGCCGCCGCCCGCGCGGGTGCTGCTCGCCAGGATCGCGGCGGCCGGTGACGACCCGGCCGCGCTGCGGGAGGCCCTGCACTGGTTCGGCATGCGCCGCCGCGGCCCCCTCGACCAGCTGACCCGCCTCGCCGCCCACCCCGACCCGACCGTACGCGAGGACCTGGTGTGGGCGGTCGCCCGCTGGTCCACCCCCGGCGTCACCAACCTCCTGGACACCCTCGCGACCGACCCGGACCCGGACGTACGGGAGGCGGTCGAGGCGGTGCGGGACGCGGGGTGATCAGCTCGCGGGGCCGGGCTGCGGGGGTGGAAGGGGGAGGATCTCGCGGGTGAAGAAGTCGGTGAACGGCTCGGCCCGCTCGTACAGCGCCTCGAATCCGGTGACGGTCTCGGCGATGAGCGCGGGGTCGGCGTAGCGGCGTGCGCCGTCCGCGTTGCCTTCGGCGTCGTACTGGACCTCGTACATCACCGCGTCGCCGAGGATCACGACCTCTGGGACGGGGTGGTCGCGCTCGATGTCGGTGATCGTCCGCGCGTCGAGGACCTTGATCAGGTCGCCCACCTCCACCCGCAGGCGCAGGACGTGCAGCTCCCACTGGACGTACGGCGTCACCGGGAATTCGACGACCCGCAGCCGCCGCTGCACGACGCCGAGGCCTTCCGCCTCCGCGAACTGCTGGGCGTACGCCGGGCGCTTTTCCTCGACGAGGGCGAGCGCCTCCTCCCATCGCCCGGCGGCAAAGGCCTCCCAGCTCGGGAAGCCGCGCTCCTTGAAATGCTGGCCGCGTTCGAGTTTGCGCTGGTGGTCGATACCGCTCTTGAGGACGCGATAGAAATCCTCGTGATAGGCGGGACGCGCGAGGCGGTCGAATTCGCCGTCGGGGAAGGACTCAAACACCAGGGATATCCGGCTTCGCCGCGATCAGCATGTTCCTGGGGATGACGACGAGCCGCTCGTCGGAGCCGACGGAGACTCCGTCCGGCAGCTTCTGCCCGAGCGACCCGGTCAGATCCCGGCCGATGACGGCGATGTCGCCGTTCTCCAGCTCCCAGATGTCCGGGCAGTCCGGGCTGTCCGTGGTGTTCCCCAGCTCCTGCGGGGACTTGCCGAGGCGCCTGCGGAACGTGGTCGCCGGGTCGGCTTCCCATGGCCTTGTCACAGCCATCCCCCCTGTATCAGCCGTTACGGATGCTATTGCGGCGTACGCTACCCGCACCCCCGGGGCCCGCGCACCGGAGCGGCCGGGAACCAGCCCTCTGGCATATGCCAGTACGGATGGTATTCCCTCCGTTCATCTCTCACAAACCGAACCCGTACTGCCATACTGACGACTCCGAAGCGGGTTGATCGGTGGATAAAATTATGATGATCGGCTTATTGGGCAGCCGGGGGAGAGCCATGGATCCGGAAATCACCGAGCGATGAGCGGTACGGGCAGCGGCGACACCGGCGGCAGTTCCACGGGCGACTCCATGGACGGCCGTGCCCGGGACGAGGGCCGCGTCTACCAGGCGTCGGGCGACCAGCACATCAGCGAGCACCACCACTACGGCCAGCACCCGGCGGCCCCGGGCCCCGACTCGGTACGGCGGCCCGCAGTGGGCCGGCCGCCCGTGGTCCTGCGCGACCGGACCGACGTGCTCGGACGGCTGCGCGCCGCCGTCGCCGCCGGGCAGTGCGGGGAGATCTACGTGCTGCACGGCATGGGCGGCTGCGGCAAGACCGCCGTCGCGCACGAGTTCTTCCGGGCGGCCACCGCGGAGTACGGCCGCACGGGGCTGTGGGTGAACGCCGCCGACCGCGCGAGCCTGCGCGCCGGGATGCTCGCCGTGGCCGCCGACCGGGGCGCGGGCGACGGCGAGTTGCTCGCCGCGCTGGGCGGCTACCGGCCCCCTGCGGATCTCGTGTGGCACCACCTCGACCGCTCGGCCGAGCCCTGGCTGCTGGTGCTCGACAACGCCGACGACCCCGCGATCCTCGGCGACGGCAGCTGGCTGCGCACCAGCCCGCGCGGCACGGTGCTGGTGACCACCCGGCGTGCCGCGCCCCGCTGGTGGCCCGGCGCGGAGCTCCAGCACATCGGCGTCCTGCCGCGCGAGGACGCGGCCCGCGTCCTGCACGACCTCGCCCCGCACACCGGCACGCTCGCCCAGGCCGCCGAGGTCGCCGACCGGCTGGGCAGGCTGCCGCTCGCGCTCACCCTGGCGGGCGGCTTCCTCTCCCACCAGGTCATCGACCCCTGGACGATGGACGCGTACGGGCGCCAACTGGAGGAGGACGAGCGCGTCCAGCTCATCGACCGGGGAGCGGACGCCCTGGGCAACCCGGATCCGCGCCATCTGGTGGGCCGGACATGGCAGTTGACGCTGGACTCGTTCGCCGAGCGCGGACTGCCGGAAGCGGTGGGCCTGTTGCGCCTGCTCGCCCGCCTGGCCGCCGAACCGCTGCCGCTCTCCGTCCTGAACAACGGCCGAATCGGCGCCGTACTGCCGTACGCCCGCGCCGAGTCCGCACTGCGGGCGCTGCTGGACCACTCGCTCACCGAACTGGTCGCCGCCGGTGACGGCGGAAGCCTGCGCTGCGTCCGCAGCCACGGTGTGCTGCTCGACAGCGTCCGGGCGGCCTCCCCCGTATCGCAGGCCGCGCTGCTCGACGCCACCGCCGGGGAGCTGCTCGACGCCGCGGTGCCGGACGTGCCCGACGCGGGGCCGCACGACCCGCGGCTCCGCTTGCTCGCCCCCCACCTGGCGGTGCTGCTGCGGCGGACGGCCGACACCGCGACCGCGGTGCGGGCCGCCGGGACCGCCACCCGGCTGGCCGTCGCGCTGCACCGCACCGGCGACTACCTGTCGGCGTACGAGACGGCGAGCACCGCGGCGGACCTGGCCGCGCGGTCGCTCGGGGCGGAGCACCGGGCCGTGCTCGCCGCGCGCTCCCGCGCCGGGCGGGCGCTCTTCCGGCTGGGCCGCTACCCGCAGGCCGAGGCCTCGCTGCGGCAGACCCTCGCCGTCCAGCAGCGGCTCTTCGGCGCCGACGACCCGGACAGCCTGGACACCGCCCACGGGATGCAGCTCGTCCTGCGGAACACCGGCCGCGACGCGGAGGCGCTCACGCTGCTGCGCGCGACCGCCGCCGGTCGGCGGGCCACGCTGGGGCCCTGGCACCCGCTGACCCTGCGCTCCCGCTCCAGCCTCCTGTCCTCCCTCGGCGCGGCCGAACTCACCGCCGAGGACGAGCGCACCCGGCTGCTCTCGCTCCCGCAGCAGTGCGCGGAGCATCTCGGGGCCGAGCACACCGTCACGGTGGGGGCCCGGCACAACCACGCCTGGGCGATCTACCAGTTGGGGCGTTTCGCGGCGGCCGACGCCGAGATCGACGAGGTCACGCAGGGCTATGTGCGGCGGTTCGGCCCCGACTACCCCAACGCGCTCGCGGCCGTCCAGCTCCGCGCCCGTACCCGCGCCGCGCTCGGCCACACCGCGGAGGCCGTCGCCCTCATGGCCGAGGTCGTCGACCGCCGCACCCGCGGCCTCGGCCGGGACCACCCCTTCACCGTCGTGAGCCGCGACCTCCTCGACGCCCTGCGCTCGGGGCACTGGCAGCCCCCCGCGCCGGACGGAGGATCGTGAGGGCCAGGGTGGTCGCCGTGAGGGCGAGGGCCGCGCCCAGGGTGAGGGCGAGGGCGTAGCCGGAGGTGAGGGTGGCGGGGGTCGCGGCGGATCCCGTGCGGTGCTGGGCGGCGGTGCCGAGGGCGGCCAGGCCGAGGGACGCGCCGATCTGGCGTGAGCTGTTGAGCAGGCCCGACGCCATGCCCGCCTCGTGCGGGGCGACCCCGGTGGTCGCCGTCGAGACGATCGGGCCCAGGCACAGGCCGAAGCCGGTGCCCGCGACGAGGGAGGGGCCGAGGACGTCGGTCGCGAAGCCCCCGCCCGCGCTGATCTGCCCGAACCAGGCCAGGCCCGCGGCCGTGACGAGGCCGCCGGTCACCAGCAGGGTGCGCGGGGAGGCGCGGTAGCCGAGTTTGACGGCGAGGACCGAGCCGAGGACGAGCGCGAAGGTGAAGGGCAGGAACATCGCGCCGGTGAGCGCCGGGCCCTCCCCGACGATGCCCTGGAGGTAGAGGGACAGGAAGTAGAACGCCGGGGTCATCGCCGCCCCGACGAGCAGGTTGAAGGCGTTCGCGGCGGTGACGGTGCGGTGGGCGAACAGGCCCAGCCGGACGAGGGGTTCGCGTACGGTGCGGCGCTCGACCGCCACGAAGGAGGCCAGCAGCACGGCGGCCGCCGCGAGGGTGCCGAGCGTCGCGGCGGACGTCCAGCCGCGCCCGTCGGTGCGGACGATGCCGAAGACCAGCAGCGTCATCCCGCCGGTGGCCAGCACCGCGCCGAGCACGTCGGGCCGCCCCCCGCGCGCGCCCCGTTCGCCGGACGCGATGCCGCGCCAGGCGAGGGCGAGGGCGGTCGCCGCCATGGGGACGTTCACGAACATCACCCAGCGCCAGCTCGCGTACTGCGTGAGCAGCCCGCCGATGACGACGCCGAGCGCGCCGCCAGCGGCGTTCATCGCGCTCCACACCCCGAACGCCCGTACCCGCGCCCGCCCTTCGGGATACGCGGCGGTGAGCAGCGCGAGCGCGGCGGGCGCGAGCACCGCGGCGCCGACGCCCTGCACCGCGCGGGCCGCGACCAGTTGACCCGGCTGCTGGGCCAATCCCCCGGCGAGGGAGGCCAGTCCGAAGAGCGCGAGCCCGAGGGTGAGGACGCGCTTGCGCCCGTAGCGGTCGGCCGCCTTCCCGCCGAGCAGCAGCAGACCGCCGAAGGTGAGCGCGTAGGCGTGGATGACCCACGTCAGACCGCTCGCGCCGAAGCCGAGGCCTTCGGCGATACGCGGGAGGCCGAGGTTCACGACGGAGACGTCGAGCGAGACCATGAACTGCACGACGGCGACAACCGCGAGCGTGGCCCCGGGCCGGGCCTTGGGCCGGGCCTTGGGCCGGGCCTTGGGCCGGGCCTTGGGGCCCGCGCATACCGCCCCCGCGGCTCCGCCCCGCGCCGGCGGCGGGACGGCCGCGGGCTTCCGGAGCGCGGTACGGGCGGGTACGGGGGAGCCGGACGCCCGGGCCGCGCTCGCCGCGCCGACTGCCTCGGACGCCTCCCCGCCGCCCGGGACGGGCCCCCGCGCCGCCGTACGGGCCGGGACCGGGAAGCCGGACGCCTCCGCATCGCCCGGGACGGGCCCCCGCGCCGCCGTACGACCCGGGACCGGGAAGCCGGACGCCTCCGCATCGCCCGGGACAGGCCCCCGCGCTGCCGTACGGCCCGCAGCCACTGGACCCGCCGTCCCGGACGCCCCCTCGACGTCCGGGACGGGCCCCCGCGCTGCCGTCCCGGACGCCCCCTCGACGTCCGGGGCGCGCACCGGAGCGTCGGCCGCACCGCTCGTCCCCGCGCCCGGCGGCGCACCGCCCGTGCGGGCGCCGGGCGCCGCTCCGCCGCTGTCGGCGCCGCCCGGCGCATCCTGGTTTCCGGCATGCGCAGCCATCGTGCCCTCCATCCCCGGCGCCCCCGGCGCCGACTTAAGGAACATGTTCCGAAAGTAGCACCGGAAGAGCCCCCGCGCACGCGCCGAAGGCGCCCGGCTTCGCGTCACACCCGCGCCGCGCGGCATGATGGGGCCATGTCCCCGTCACCACCGCCCCCCGCCCGTACCGGAAAAACCGCAGGCCAAAGCCCAGGCGGCGGTGGGCGTACGGGGCGGCCGCCGCGCACGTCACGTGCGGAGATCCTGGACGCGGCGCGGCGGCTCATCGACCGCGACGGCTGGGAGAAGCTCACGATCCGGCGGCTCGCCGCCGAGGCGGACGTGGGAGCGACGACGCTCTACCACCACATCCGGGACAAGGAAGACCTGCTGCTCCAGCTGCTCAACCACCATGCCAAGCAACTGGAGCAGCCGCCGCTCCCGGCCGAGCCGCGCGAGCGTGTGCTCGTCGCCGCGACCGCGATGCACGACGCCCTGGCGGGCTGGCCGTGGGCGGCCGAGGTGCTCACCACGGACGGCTTCGTGGGCCTGCTCGACGAGTCGGCGCTGTGGATGGTCGAGGCGATCGTGGGCGGCGCGCGCGACCTCGGGCGCTCGCCCGAGGAGGCCGTCGACCTCTTCCGGGTGGTCTGGTACTTCACGGTCGGCGAGATCCTGGTCCGCGCCCGCACCGCGGGCCGCAAGGCGGCGGGCGGACTGCCGCCCTCCCGCGCCGTCTTCGACGCCGGTGTCGTCCCGCACCTCGCCGCCATCGGCCCGCGCTGGCGCGACCTCTCATTGCGCGACACCTACCCGCAGGGCCTGCGCGCCCTGGTCGACGCCCACTTGGGGTGACCGCCCGCGGCCGGACAGCGCAACGGGCCGCCCGCCCCCGGAAATCGGGGAGCGGACGGCCCGGTGAGTTCGGGAGCGTCAGCTGCCGATACGCGGCAGGCTCGCGAACGGGCCCGGCAGGGCGGTGTTCGTCTGCTGGGCGCGCATGAGCGCGACGACCGCGCCGACGGCGGCCAGGATCAGGCTGATCCAGAAGCCGAACTTGTGGCTGATGACGTCGCCGAAGTCGTCGTGCGCGAAGATCGCGATGACGTAGAGCACGAAGCTCGCCACGAAGCCCACGAAGGTGAGCACGCGCGGGGCGGTGGGCAGCGAGACGGTCGGCACGAAGAGGCTCAGCGCCAGCACGACCGCGGACGCGACGCCTATCGCCATCGCGAGCCAGGCGATGAAGAAGCCGTGGTCGAAGTTCCAGGCGTTCCAGCTTCCGCTCACGCTCTGGCCCATGAACTTCTCGGAGAAGCCCTCGTAGGCGAAGAAGGAGAAGATGAAGAGAAGGGCCCCGACTCCGAGAATCGCCCAGTCGAGGCGATTGACGGAGTTGGGGTCGAACGAGCCCCCGGGCCGGCCACCCGCGTTCGGCGGCGGAGCCGGCGGGCCAGGGGGCGGCGGCACCTCGTACGTCATGGCGTGTTGTCTCCCTGCGCGTTTGAACTATTTGTCAGTCGGCGGCTGAGACTAGCGCCTGACGTGTCCCACGTCAGCTCATTGCGCAGCGTTGTGAGCGGTGACCCGAATGAGCGTGGAGCTACGCCAGAAACGGCTGGGGCGGGAGTTCCGGTGGCGTATCCACGGGAATGGGCGCCACTTCCACATTTGCCCCCCGGTTAATCCGATCGGGCGTTCGGATGGACATGAGCGTACGTCAAGTAGTTGTGATCTTGGGGCAATTGGGACGTCAAGGATGCTTGTGGGGTAGGAGGGACTCCGTTTGTCACGGCGGGGTCCGGAATGCCGTCGTGAAGTCGCGGCTGCGACGGCGGCGTTCGGATCGTTACGAAAGCGTGCCAATTTCCGGGCGCCGCTACTCGCCCCGCTCTCCGCGGCTCCACTCCCCCGCCGTCACGGCCGTCAGGGCCCCGTCCCGTACGGTCAGGGTCCCGCCCTCCCGGACGAGGCGGGCCGGGCCGTCGAACGCGGCGCCGCGCAAACGGATTTCCGCCGGGTCCCGCCCCTCCAGCGCGGTCATCCCCCACCACTCCCCGCCGTCCGCGGAAGGCGGTACGGACAGCTGGACCTGCGCTTCGCCCTCGCCCTCGCGGGCACCCCACCGCATGGACTCCGACCGGTACGACACCGCCCGCAGCCGGGCCTCGGGCGGGATGTCCGCGGGTACGGAAGGGGGGTCCGGTTCCGGTAGCAGACCGGGCAAGTCCGGTCGGTGCTTCACCATTTCCAGGCCCTCGCGGAAGACGGGCACCATCTCCGGGCCGCCGCGCCGGAACCACTCCTCGGTCAACTCCCGGTACGCCGCCTCCCGGCGCCGCCACGAGCCGTGCGCGCCCGCCGCGATCACATCCGTGCCCGCCCCGGCGAAGGTGCGGTGCAGCGCCGCGAGCGGGGGCTCGTGCGCGGCGGAGGAGAAGCGCACCCGGCGGACGGTGACCATGGCCCAGCGCATGAGCGCCGCGGCGGTGTCGGCGTTGCGGCCCACGATGACGTACGGGGGGCGGCGCGCGTCAGGGCGGTGGAAGGGGAAACGGCCGCGCGGCGGGAGCGTCGCGTCGGCGCGCCGGCCCGAGGGGGACAGGTGCCACCGCAGGTCGTCCACCTGGAAGTCCGCGCCCGCGCCCCGCAACGTGCCGCGGGAGCCGAGGCCCACGGCCCAACCCCCGCCCTCCGCGCGGACCGTGAGGCCGCGGGCGCCGACCACGTCGAGGTCGATGTCCGTGACGTCCGCGAGGTGGAGGTGCAGTTCGGCGCGGGAGTCCGGCCGCGCGTCCGGGACCCGGTAGCGGCGGGGGACGCGTACGGAGAAGCCGGCGAGCAGCCGGCCGCCGCTGTGCTCGGCGAGGAAGGAGCGCAGTTCGGCGGCGTCCAGGTCGTAGTCGCCGGCCAGCCCTTCGGCCAGCTCGGGCGTCAGCGCCCCGGCCGGCGCGCAGACCTCGCCGTCGTAGTCGCGGTAGACCGTCTCCAGCGGTGTCTGCCGCGGCAGCCGGAAGGGCACGGTGAGCCCGGCGTCGGCCGCGCGGTCCCGTATCCACTCCTGCCGCGCCGCGCCGAGGTCGGCCATCCACCGCAGGGCGGTGCGGGCGTGGAATTCCCGCGTCCAGGGCGTCGCGGACTCGGCGGCGCGGAAGAACGGGAGCGTGTTGTTGTCCCAGACGTCCGCGGTGCCGGCGAGCAGCTGCCGGTCGAAGCGGCGGGCGTCGGCGCACGCGCCGACGATCTCCCACGACTGGTCCACCAGCGCCCCGAGCACCGCGAGCGCCGAAGCCTTGCGCGGGGCCGGGGCGGGGGGATCGGGCGTCATGGGGGGATGGTCGCACGGAGCGCCGGACTCCGCGCCGGTGCGGACGTTGCCGCCCCGCGGGCAGGACCTCGCACCGCCCGTGGGCCGTATGCCCGGCGCTACGGCGCTCCCGGCCGCTCCCTCAGGGCGCCCCCCGCCCGCTCCCGCGGGCGGCGCGCGGAGTAGCGGGAGCGGGCCTCGCCGACGGTCAGCGTGACCGCCTCCGCCACGTCCTGCGCCGCGAAGTGCTCGCGCAGGACGTGGCCGCAGGTCGGGGCGATGGACGCGGTCAGGGGGACGGCGAGGGCGGGGCGGCCCGCAAGCCGCATCGCCCGGCGCAGCAGCGGGCGGCCCAGCCGTACGGCGGCGGCGGTCGCGCGCGGGCGCGGGAAGCCGGTGACGCGCCAGAACCAGTCCGGCATCGTCGCGACGGTGAGCGCGGCGGTGACGCGCGAGACCGCGCCCAGCCGCGGGCCGACGCTGCTCAGCGGCGGCCACAGCAGGTAGCGCATGCCGTCGTTGGCGCGCTCGGACGTGCACAGGCCGGGCCGCAACCCGGCGTAGTAGGCGGCCACTTCGGCACGTGAGCGCGGCACGTCGGCGGGCGCGCAGGTCTGGAGCCCGGCGGCGGTCGCGCACTCCGCCCAGTAGCGGCGGTCCTCGGCATGGCTCAACCGGCCCGGCCCGTAGGCCTCGTAGCAGGCCTGCATCGACTCCCACGCGACGATGTGCACCCACAGCTGCGAGGCCGGGTTGTTGGCGCTGTAGCGGCGGCCGGTGACCGGGTCGGTGCCGGTGACGCGGGTGTGGATGCGGGTGACGGCCTCGGCGGTGCGGACGGCGGTGCGGGCGTCGCCGAGCGCGACGGTGAGCAGATAGCCGAAGGTCTGGTCGAAACGGCCGTGCGGGTTGCGGTACATGCCGCCGCTGTCGGCGGCGGCCGCGGCGAGCAGCGGGTCGAGGTGCTCCAGGACGATGGCGCGCTGGAAGCCGACCAGCGAGGTCGGCGCCGCCCACACCTTCCAGCTGACCGACCCGGGCCCGAACAGGCCGTGGTCCAGGGCGCGCAGCGGCCCGCGCCGCACGGCGGTGCGGGAGGCGGGGGCGGGGACGGAAGCGGGGCGCATCGCGGGCTCCGGGCTCGGGTCCGGGGGGAAGGGGGCGTGGGTCACCGTGCGGCCTCGTCGGGCGCGTAACGCGCCACGTCGCCGTCCGTGTCGGCGTAGTGCGTCCAGAACTGGTTGCGGAAGGTGAACTCCGGGTCCAGCTTGGCCTTGTAGCGGAAGAAGTCGTCGACCGCCGGGTATGCCCGGCGCAACTGCTCGGCCGTGGCGTAGCGGTGGTAACTCAGGTAGTACGTGCCGCCCACGGCGAGCGCGCGGTCCAGCAGCGCGCGCATGACGTGGACGGTGCGGGCGACGGCGGCCTCGTCGAGCGGCTGGCGGAAGTAGACGACGGCGGCGACCCGGTCCTCGGCCGCGTACGACAGGAAGGCGTCGGTGTTGCGGGGCACGAACCGCAGCGTCGTGTTGAGCAGCTGGAACCTTTCCGCACGCAGCACCTCCCGCCCCGCGTCGAGGAATTCGACGATGCGGTGCGCGGGCAGGAAGAACTCCTGGAGCCAGTAGCCGGACCGTTTCCGCGGGATGCTCAGCGCCTGGATGGACTCCTTGGCGACGTTGTTGCGCCGTACGGTCTCCATCCGCGCGCGGTGCTGCACCTCCCACCCGAAGCGGCGCTCACGCATCCACGAGCTGTAGGTGCAGCCGAGGAAGAGCCCGCGCTGCTTGAGCAGATCGACCCGGCCGAGCGGTTCGCTGCGCACGGGTTCGCGGCTGCGCCCGCCCGGGGTGAGCCGGTAGTCGACGCACAGCAGTTTCTCCCACAGCTCGGACGGGGTGACGGCGAGCCTCGCGTAATGGAAATGCACGGGGCTTTCCGCCGCTTCCGCCGTTGCGGCCGCGGTGACTTCGCGCAGCGTCCGCGGATATTCGCCGGTCGGCATCACCGCGACACGTGACTTGCGGTATTCGTGGTTCTCGGTGAGTTCGATCGTGACGTCCAGCAGGACGCCGACGAGGCCGAGTCCGCCGAGGACGAGACGGAAGACGTCGGCGTCGCGCTCGCGGTCGGCGGTGACGATCTCGCCGTCCGCGAGCATGACGCGCAGGCTCACGACGGTCGCGGCGAGCACGCCGGTGTCGATGTTGCGGCCGTGGGCGTTGATGCTGACCGAGCCGCCGACGGTGAAGACGCCGTAGCTCTGCGTCACGCGCGGCGACAGGCCCAGCGGGTCGAGCGCCTCGCGCAGCGCGTCCCAGGTCACGCCTGCCTGGACGCGCGCGGTGCGGCCCGCGACGTCGATGTCGAGGATGCGGTCGAGGGCGCCGGTGTCGATCTGCACGGCCCCGTCGGCGAGGTTGAGGCCGCCCTGGTTGTAGCCGCCGCCGCGGATGCACACCCCGGTGCCGGCCCGGCGGGCGCGGGCGAGCACGTCGCGCACCTCACCCGCGTCGCGCGGGCGGGCCAGCCCGGCGGCCTCGGCGGCGTACGTGCGGCTGCCGTCGGTGATCAGCGTGCTCATGGTGGTGGGGCTCCCGGGACGTGTCGGCGTGATCGGACCAGCGGAATTCGGAGCGGCCGAACCGTCGGCCGTGGCTGTCGCGGTGGTGTGCGCGTGCGCGGTTGCGGAATACGGCGGCCGGAGGCCGCGGGTGGCGCGGAGGGCGCGGTGGCGCCGCGGAACGGACGGCCGCGGTGAATTCGCGCCGCCGGCGCCGCTGTCGAGCACAGTCAACCCCAATTGACCCTGCGCAACCGGGCTATTTCGGGTAGGAGGCCGTCAATTCACTCAACTGCCGGACGCACCGCCACAATTTGCTGGGTATCGTCCGCCGGGAGCGAGCGCAGCACCACTCCCCGGCCCGACCAGTAGGACAGGACGATCAGGTGGACGCAATTCGCAGCCAGCACGCAGCCGGACCCCCGCACCGCACGGGCGGCGCCGGGAGGGGCGGAACAGGCGGTGCGGACCGGCCCGCCCGGACGCCGGGGGCGAGCGCCGACGTCTGCGTGCCCTTCCTGGCGGGCGACGGCACCCCGCTCGGCCTGGTCAACGTCCGCGGCCGGCACGCCCCGACGCGCGGCCCGGTGCTGCTCGTGCACGGCGCCGGGGTGCGCGCCGCGTCCTTCCGGCCGCCCACCGGGCACACGGTCGTGGACGCGCTGCTCACCGCCGGTTTCGACGTCTGGCTGGAGAACTGGCGGGCCTGCGTCGACCGGCCGCCCGCGCCCTGGACACTCGACGACGCGGCCGCGTACGACCACCCGGCCGCCGTCGCCGCCGTCCTGCGGCACACCGGCGCCGACCGGCTGCCGGTCGTCGCGCACTGCCAGGGCTCGACGAGCTTCGTGATGGCGCTGATCGCCGGACTCGTCCCGCAGGTCGACACGTTCGTCTCCAGCGCGGTGTCCCTGCACCCGGTCGTACCGCGCGCGGCGGCCCGCAAACTCCGTTACCTCACCCCGCCGTTCGGCGCCGTCTCGCGCTTCGTCGACGCGCAGTGGGGCCAGGCGCCGCGCGGCCTCGTCCCGCGCCTGACCTGCGCCGCGGCGGGCGCGCTGCACCGGGAGTGCGACAACGGGGTCTGCCGTACGGCCAGTTTCATGTTCGGCGCGGGCCACCCCACCCTCTGGCGGCACGAGAACCTCGACGAGGCCACGCACGAATGGCTGCGGGACGAATTCGGCTGGGTGCCCGTCGACTTCTTCCGCCAGATGGCGCGCTGCGTACGCCGCGGCGCCCTCGTCCCCGTCACCGCGAACCCGCTGCTGCCCGCCGACTTCGTCACCGCCGACCCCCGTACGGACGCGCGCATGGTCTTCCTCACCGGCGCCGCCAACGCCTGCTTCGACCCGGTGGGCCAACTGCGCAGCCACGAGCACTTCACCGCGCGCCGCCCGCGCGAGGCCCACTCCCTGCACATCGTCGAGGGCTACGGCCACCAGGACGTCTTCATCGGCAAGGACGCCGCCCGCGACGTCTTCCCGCTCGTCGTCGCCGAACTCACCGGCCGGGCACCCGTGCCCGCGCCTCAGGCCGCCGTACGCGCGCGGGGCGGGGCGAACGTGCCCACGTAGGGCAAGCCGCTCAGCTCCTGGACGGCGTCCATGACCGCGGCGGTGAACTCCCGTGCGGCACGCAGCGGTGAGCCCTCCGGGGCGGGCGGCGGCGGGAGCGGGGCGCCGAAGCGGATCGACACCGCGCCGCGCTCCCACGCCGGGAGGCGGCGGCCGATGGGCTGGACCCGGTCGGTGCCGGTGATGCCGACCGGCACCACCGGCACCCCCGCCGCCATCGCCAGGTGCGCCACCCCCGTACGGCCGCGGTACAGGCGCCCGTCGGGCGACCGCGTGCCCTCCGGGTAGACGCACACCAGCCCGCCGCCCCGAAGCACCGGCAGCGCCGCCGCGAGCGCCGCCAACGCCTCACGGCCGCCCGCCCGTTGCACCGGGATCGCACCCAGTCCGCGCATCAGCAGCCGCATCCCGGCGCCGCTCGCGCCCGTCCCGGTGAAGTAGTCCTCCTTGGCCCAGAAGGTCATCCGGCGCGGCACCGCGGACATCAGGAAATACTCGTCGCACACGGACAGGTGGTTGGCGGCGACGATCGCGCCCGTGCGCCGTGGGACATGATGCGCGCCGCTGATGTCGAGGTCCCACAGCGCGCGCAAGGGGCGGCTGCCCAGCAGCCGGAAGGTGTCGTAGAGGTAGGCCATGGCGCCCCGTCTACCGGGCCCCTCGCCCACCGCCCCGCCCGACGCCCGGCGTTGCGGCGGGAATTCACCGCTTTGCCACAGTGCGTCGCCGCCGGACGGGGGCTGGGGCGCGGCTTGACTGAGCCACGTTCCCCCGCCGTGGCTGTCCCCGCCGCGGTCCGTACGTGCCAGGAGACAGCAGTGGAAAAACGTATCCGCGTCGTCGTGACCGGACTCGGTGCGACGACTCCGGTGGGCGGCGACAGCACGGCCTTCTGGCAGTCCCTGCTGAACGGCTCCTCCGGGGTGCGGGCGCTCACCGCGCCCTGGGCGGCCGAGCTGCCGGTCCGCATCGCGGCCCCCGCCGCGAGCGACCCCGCCGACGTCCTGGACCGGGTCGAGGCCCGGCGCCTCGACCGCTCCGCGCAGTTCGCGCTCGTCGCCGCGCGCGAGGCGTGGGCGGACGCGGGGCTGGCCGGTTCCGGCGGTGGCTCCCGCGTCGAGCCCCGCAGGCTCGCCACCGTCGTGAGCTCCGCCGTCGGCGGCTGGCACACGCTGCTGGGCAGTTGGGACGCCATGACCGCGGGCGGGGCCCGCGCGGTGCCGCCCCTCACCATCCCCAAGCTCATGCCGAACGCCGCAAGTGCCCGTATCAGCATGGAGTTCGGGGCGTACGGCGGCGCCCACGCCGCGGTCAGCGCGTGCGCGAGCGGCGCCGAGGCGATCGCCTGGGCCTGCGACCTCATCCGCTGCGGCCGCGCCGACGTCGTCCTCGCAGGCGGCTGCGAGGCCGTCATCCACCCGCTCGCCTTCGCCGCCTTCGGCGCCATGCGGGCGATGTCCCGGCGCAACGCCGAACCCGAGGCCGCGTCCCGGCCCTTCGACGCCGACCGCGACGGCTTCGTCCTCGGCGAGGGCGCGGGCGTCCTCGTCCTGGAGTCCGCCGCCCACGCCGCGCGGCGCGGCGCCCGCGTCTACGCCGAGGTCGCCGGGCACGGCGCCTCCGCCGACGCCCACCACCTCGCCCAGCCCGACCCCGCCGGGCGCGGCGTCGCCGAGGCGCTCGCCGCGGCGCTCGCCGACGCGGACGCCTCCCCGTACGACGTCGCCCACGTCGCCGCCCACGCGACCGGCACCCCCGCGGGAGATCTCGCGGAGGCCCGCGCCCTCGCCGACGTCCTCGGACCCGCGGCTGTCCGGCACGCCGGGGTGACCGCGACGAAGTCCATGACGGGCCACATGCTCGGCGCCTCCGGCGCGGTCCAGACGATCGCGGCGGTCCTCGCCCTCCACGAGCGGGTCGCTCCCCCCGTCCTCAACCTCTCCTCGGTCGACCCCGAGGTGCGCTCCCTCGGCCTCGACCTCATCCGCGACAAGCCCCGCGAACTTTCTTTCGACGGACCTCTCACGGCGCTCAGCAACTCTTTCGGCTTCGGCGGCCACAATGTGGTTCTGGTCCTGCGGACGCTCTGACGCTGCGCTTGCGGTGTGTTGCGCGACCTTCCCTTGGTGGGGGCTGAGCGCTCCGTTCTCCCCCAGAGCTTCGCGTGGGGGTACCCCCACGCAGCCCCTGTTGTCACCCGGCGGGGCATCGCGCACTCCGTGCGGCGGGTGGGGTCGGGGGCCGGCACGGGGCACCTCCTCGGAATGCGCGTCTGACCTCATGCGTTAGGTGGCGGGTCTTGCGTGCGCATTCCTGCGGGGGCACCCCGCACCGTCCCCCTCCCGGCCGGAATGGCGGCTGCCTGCCGGTGGGGGTGAGTGTGTGAGGCACTGCGGTTCGCCCCCGACGGCGGGTCACCCCCGCTGGGGGACCGAAAGCCGATGTCCCACATTCCGAGGAGGTACTCCGGGAGCAGGGCTTCGGCGTAGTCGGCGGGCGTCGCGCGCGTTGGGCGGAGCCCGGCGGCGATGTTCTTCACGCCGTTCAGCCGCAGAGCG
>NZ_JBIRQQ010000011.1:126220-316604 GCF_044333285.1 Streptomyces sp. NPDC021020 | reverse complement strand
GTTACATTCCGAACCCGGAAGCTAAGCCTTTCAGCGCCGATGGTACTGCAGGGGGGACCCTGTGGGAGAGTAGGACACCGCCGAACAAATATTGAGGCCTGGCCTCGGATCCCTGATCCGGGGCCAGGCCCTTTTTGTGCCTGGGGTAGAGTCGGCGCGCAAACGTACATACATGGAACGGCACAGGAGGGGACCTGGTGGAGGTCCAGGAGACGCGGGTGCAAACGGATCGGATCTTCACGATCCCGAACATCCTGAGTATGGCGCGCCTCGTGGGTGTGCCGGTGTTCCTGTGGCTGATTCTGTGGCCGGAGTTCGACGGCCCCAAGGCCGACGGGTGGGCACTCCTGGTGCTGGCGTTCAGCGGGGTGAGCGACTACCTCGACGGCAAGCTGGCGCGGCGGTGGAACCAGATCAGCAGTCTCGGCCGGCTCCTGGACCCGGCCGCCGACCGGCTGTACGTGCTGTCCACCCTGGTGGGCCTCACGTGGCGCGGCATCCTGCCGCTGTGGGTCACCGTCCTGCTACTCGCGCGTGAGGCGATGATGGCGGTGATGCTCCTGATTCTGCGGAGACACCGCTACGGCCCACCCCAGGTGAACTTCATCGGGAAAGCGGCTACCTTCAATCTCATGTACGCCTTTCCGCTGCTGCTGCTCAGCGACGGCAGCGGTTGGCTTGCGACACTGGCGGCTGTTTTCGGCTGGGCCTTCACAGGTTGGGGTACAACCCTGTACTGGTGGGCAGGGATCCTCTACGTGGTGCAGGTCCGGCGGCTTGTGAGGGCGGACACCACGGCTGACTGACGTCACGAGGAGGATGTTTTCCGACATGAAAGCGGTTGTTATGGCCGGAGGCGAAGGTACCCGCCTTCGTCCAATGACCTCAAGCATGCCCAAACCTCTGCTCCCAGTGGTGAATCGGCCGATCATGCAGCATGTCCTGACGCTGCTCAAACGGCACGGGCTCACTGAGACCGTCGTCACCGTCCAGTTTCTCGCGTCCCTGGTGAAGAATTATTTCGGGGACGGCGAGGATTTCGGGATGGAGCTGACGTACGCGAACGAGGAGAAACCGCTCGGCACCGCGGGCAGCGTCAAGAATGCCGAGGACGCGCTCAAGGACGACTCCTTCCTGGTGATCTCCGGCGACGCGCTCACCGATTTCGACCTCGGTGAACTCATCGCCTTCCACAAGCAGAAGGGCGGCCTCGTCACCGTATGCCTCACGCGGGTGCCCAACCCGCTGGAGTTCGGCATCACGATCGTGGACGACGAGGGCCGCGTCGAACGGTTCCTGGAGAAGCCGACCTGGGGCCAGGTCTTCTCCGACACCGTGAACACCGGCATCTACGTCATGGAGCCCGAGGTCTTCAACTACGTCGAGGCCGATGTGCCCGTCGACTGGTCGGGTGACGTCTTCCCGCAGCTGATGAAGGAAGGCAAGCCCATCTACGGCTACATCGCCGAGGGCTACTGGGAGGACGTCGGCACCCACGAGAGCTATGTGAAGGCCCAGGCGGACGTCCTCGAAGGCAAGGTCGACGTCGACATCGACGGCTTCGAGATCTCGCCGGGCGTATGGGTGGCCGAGGGCGCCGAGGTGCACCCGGACGCCGTACTGCGCGGGCCGCTGTACATCGGCGACTACGCGAAGGTCGAGGGCGGCGCGGAGATCCGCGAGCACAGCGTCATCGGCTCCAACGTCGTCGTGAAGACCGGCGCCTTCGTGCACAAGGCGGTGGTGCACGACAACGTCTACGTCGGCCCGCAGACGAACCTGCGCGGCTGCGTCATCGGCAAGAACACCGACGTGATGCGCGCCGCCCGGATCGACGAGGGCGCGGTGATCGGCGACGAGTGCCTGATCGGTGAGGAATCGATTCTCTCCGGCAACGTCCGCGTCTACCCCTTCAAGACCATCGAGGCCGGCGCCTTCGTCAACACGTCGGTCATCTGGGAGTCGCGCGGCCAGGCGAATCTGTTCGGCGCGCGCGGAGTGTCCGGCATCCTCAACGTCGAGATCACGCCCGAGCTCGCCGTACGGCTGGCCGGCGCGTACGCGACGACGCTCAAGAAGGGCGCGACCGTCACCACCGCGCGTGACCACTCCCGTGGTGCGCGTGCACTCAAACGGGCGGTCATCTCGGCGCTCCAGGCGAGCGCGATCGAGGTGCGCGACCTGGAGAACGTGCCCATGCCCGTCGCGCGCCAGCAGACGGCCCGCGGCAGCGCCGGCGGCATCATGATCCGGACGTCGCCGGGGCGGCCGGACTCGCTCGACATCATGTTCTTCGACGAGCGCGGCGCCGACCTGTCCGCCGCCGGGCAGCGCAAGCTGGACCGGGTCTTCGCCCGCCAGGAGTACCGCCGGGCCTTCCCCGGCGAGATCGGCGACCTGCGCTTCCCGTCGACCGTCTTCGACTCCTACACCGGCGCGCTGCTGCGTGCCGTCGACACCTCCGGCATCGCCGAGTCGGGCCTGAAGGTCGTCGTGGACGCCGCCAACGGCAGCGCGGGCCTCGTCCTGCCGTCGCTGCTCGGCCGGCTCGGCGTGGACTCGCTGATGGTCAACCCGGGCCTCGACGAGGCGCGCCCCACCGAGACCGAGGAGACCCGCCGGGCCGGCCTCGTACGGCTCGGGGAGATCGTGTCGTCGGCGCGGGCGGCCTTCGGGGTGCGCTTCGACCCGGTCGGCGAGCGGCTGTCGCTGGTGGACGAGCGCGGGCGGATCGTCGAGGACCACCGGGCGCTGCTGGTGCTGCTGGACCTGGTGGCCGCCGAGCGGCGCAGCGGGCGGGTGGCGCTGCCGGTCACCACGACCCGGATCGCCGAGCAGGTCGCGGCCTACCACGGCACGCAGGTCACGTGGACGACGACGTCGCCGGACGACCTGACGCGGGTCGGCCGCGAGGAGGGCACGATCTTCGGCGGCGACGCCGGAGGCGGCTTCATCGTCCCCGAGTTCAGCAGCGTCTTCGACGGGTCCGCGGCCTTCGTGCGGCTGATCGGCCTGGTGGCGCGCACACAGCTCACCCTGAGCCAGATCGACGCCCGCATCCCGCAGGCGCACGTCCTCAAGCGGGACGTGCCGACCCCGTGGGCGGTCAAGGGCTCGGTCATGCGGCGGGTGGTGGAGGAGGCCGGCGACCGGTCGGTCGACACCACCGACGGCGTGCGGGTCGTGGAGTCCGACGGGCGGTGGGTCATGGTGCTGCCCGACCCCGCGGAAGCGGTCACGCACCTGTGGGCCGAGGGCCCGGACGACGCGTCCGCGCAGGCCCTGCTGGACGAGTGGTCGCAGATCGTGGAGAGCTCGGGGCAGTAAGCCCACGGCGGCCCCCGCGCGGCGCGTACGCCCTGAACGGCGCGCCGCGAGGGGGCCGTTCGAGTGCAGCGGTCACGACATGCGACGATGTGCGGCATGCCGCAGCCGCAACCCGATCGGAGCAGCTCCGCGCCCCGGTCCGACCGGCGGCGTCCCGACGCCTCCATGTTCCTGCTCACCAATGTCATGGAGCACAGCCTCGACGACGGCTACGCCGAGGCTGCCGCCCGCCGCGGGCAGACCGGCAGCTCGCGTCTGCCCACCTCGGCGGCGGGCCGGCTCGGCCTCGCGGGCGGGCTGCTGCTCGCCGCGGTCGTGATCACGGTGGGCGCGGCCCAGGCGCACCGTGCGGCGCCCACGGAGGCCAAGGAGCGGCAGAAGCTCATCGACCGGGTGCAGACGCAGACCGGGAAGGCCGACGCGCTCCAGAAGGAGGTCGACGGGCTGCGCGACACCGTGTCGGCCGAGCAGCGCGCGGCCCTGAAGGACCAGGGCGACGGGCGCGAGGAGCTGCTGGAGGTGCTGGCGGGCGCCACGGCCGTGCACGGCCCCGGCCTCAAGCTCGTCGTGGACGACGCCAAGGAGGCCTCCACGGGCGACTCCGGCGGCCCGCGGGAGAGCGACGGCTTCTCCGACACCGGACGGGTCCGCGACCGCGACATGCAGCGCGTGGTGAACGGCCTGTGGGCCTCGGGCGCGGAGGCGATCTCCGTCAACGGGCAGCGGCTGACGGCACTGTCGGCCATCCGGGCGGCCGGAGACGCCATACTGGTCGACAACAGACCGCTGGTGCCGCCGTACACGGTGCTGGCGATCGGTGACGGGGAGAAGCTGAGCACGGCGTTCCAGGACAGTGCGGACGGTCAGTACCTGCACGTGCTGGAGGAGAACTACGGGATCAGGGCGAGCGTCACCGTGCAGAAGGACGTCCGCCTGGCCGCCGCACCCAGTCTCGTCGTGCGGTACGCCCGGCCGGTCGCGGGCAGCAGCGGGCCGCCGGGAACCGGCGCAACAGGGAAGGGTTCGTCGTGATCGCCGTACTGGGCCTCGTCGTGGGCATCGTGGTGGGACTCGTGGTGCGTCCCGTGGTGCCGACCGGGGTGGAGCCCTATCTGCCCATCGCGGTCGTCGCGGCCCTCGACGCCGTCTTCGGCGGCCTGCGGGCGATGCTCGACGGGATCTTCGACGACAAGGTCTTCGTCGTCTCCTTCCTGTCCAACGTGGTCGTCGCGGCGCTGATCGTCTTCCTCGGCGACAAGCTGGGTGTCGGCGCGCAGTTGTCCACCGGTGTCGTCGTCGTCCTCGGTATCCGGATCTTCTCCAACGCCGCCGCGATCCGCCGGCACGTCTTCCGGGCGTGACCGCGGCATGAGCGACGAGAACGGGGCTGAGGAGCCCGAGGTGTCCGAGGAGCCCCAGGAGCCGCAGGAGCGGCTCACGGGGCGGCAGCGGCTGGTGGCCGGGCTGTGGCCGCCGCGCGTCTCCCGCGCGCAGCTGACGGTCGCCGTGCTGCTCTTCGTGCTGGGCCTCGGCCTCGCCATCCAGGTGAACACCACCAGCGACAACGGCGGCACCCTGCGCGGCGCGCGCCAGGAGGACCTGGTGCGCATCCTCACCGAGGTCGACAACCGCACGCAGCGGCTGGAGGACGAGAAGCGCGGTCTGGAGACCCAGCGCTCCCAGCTCCAGTCCAGTTCCGACCAGGCCGCCGAGGCGCTCAAGCAGACCCGGCAGAAGGAGCAGCAGCTCGGCATCCTGGCGGGTACGGTCGCCGCCGAGGGGCCCGGCATCACGCTGACCGTCACCGACCCGCACGGCAGCGTCGAGGCGGACTCGCTGCTGGACACGCTGCAGGAGCTGCGGGCCGCGGGCGCGGAGGCCATCCAGATCAACAACGTGCGGGTCGTGGCCGACACGTACTTCACCGACGGATCCGACGGTGTGCTGATCGACGGGCACCGGGTCGCCCAGCCGTACGTCTTCACGGTGATCGGCAATCCGCAGGATCTCGAACCGGCCCTCAACATCCCCGGCGGGGTGGTGCAGACACTGGAGAAGGAGCAGGCCACGGCAGATGTGGTGCGGTCGCAGAAGATCGTCGTGGACGCCTTGCGGCCATCGAAGCAGCCTGACTACGCTCGGTCGTCATCCCGGTGAGGCGGGGGGTCGGGGCGTCGCTGAGTTGGTGTGTGGTGGAAACTGTGTGTAGTGAGAGTTCGTCCTGCCTTACGGGCGGGTCTGCGTCTTTCGAGGGGAATCGCCCGTGAAGCTGTTTGGGAAGTTGTTCGGCAAGAGCGCTCGGCAGTCGGCCGACCCTGCGACGGCACGGCACCGTGCCCGGCGCGGCCCGGCGGACGAGCAGTCCGACGAGCGCCCGCTGTTCCGGAACGACGGCCAGGGCCGCGGCGGATATTCCGACGCGCCCGGCGTGGCGTCTGTTGACCCTGCTCCGGCCGCTCGCATAGGTTCCGGGGAACCAGCGGCCTCGACCACGGGTGGAGGGTTCGGTTTGCCGGTCTGCGGCAGGTGCGGTTTCACGAACACGGAAGCGGCCCGCTTCTGCTCCAACTGCGGCGCCCCGCTGCGCCCGGGGAGCGGGCCCGGCTACCAGAGCGCGTCCGAGACGACGTCCACGATCTCCATCTCCGGGATCGAGGCGTACGAGGCGGAGGCCACCGGCCAGATCCTCTCGCCGTCGCTGTCGCCCGAGGCGCAGGCCGCCGTGGAGGCGCTGCCGCCCGGTTCCGCGCTCCTGGTGGTGCGCCGCGGGCCGAACTCCGGCAGCCGCTTCCTGCTGGACGGCGAGCTGACCACCGCGGGCCGCCACCCGCAGAGCGACATCTTCCTGGACGACGTGACGGTCTCCCGGCGGCACGTGGAGTTCCGCCGCGGTGCGGACGGCCTGTTCACCGTCTCCGACGTGGGCAGCCTCAACGGCACCTACGTCAACCGGGAGCGGATCGACGCGGTGCCGCTGTCCAACGGGGACGAGGTCCAGATCGGGAAGTACCGGCTGGTCTTCTACGCCAGCCAGCGGGGCTGCTGACCCGCGGCGGCCCCGGTCGACCACCGCTCCCGCGCAGGAAGGGCGCGTATGCCGCGTACGACGGGCGGTGCCGGAGACGGCACCGCCGCCACGGACGGCGCACTGCTGAGCATCGGCGCCGTACTGGGGCAGCTGCAGGACGAATTCCCCGAGGTCACGATCTCCAAGATCCGCTTCCTGGAGGCCGAGGGCCTGGTCGAGCCGCGACGGACCCCGTCCGGTTACCGGAAGTTCGCCGCGGACGACGTCCAGCGGCTGGCGTACGTGCTGCGGGTGCAGCGCGACCACTACCTGCCGCTGCGGGTGATCAAGGAGCTGCTGGAAGGTCTGGACCGCGGCGAGCAGCCGGTTCTGCCGGCGCTCGCCGCCGCCGAGCCCGCCCAGGAGGCCCCTGGAGGCACCGCGGAGGCCCTGGCGGCGGCGCACGGGCCACGGCTGGGCCGGGAGGACTTCCTGGCCGCCACCGGGGCCGACGAGGCGGAGCTGGCCCAGTGGGAGTCCTACGGGCTGGTCGAGACCGCCGGCGAGGGCGGTTACGAGGCCGAGGCGGTCACGATCGGGCGGCTCATCGCCGACCTGGGCCGCTACGGGCTGGAGCCGCGGCACCTGCGGGCGGTCAAGGCCGCGGCGGAGCGGGAGGCGGGCCTGGTGGAGCAGCTGGTGGCGCCGCTGCGCCGGCACCGCAACCCGCAGACCCGGCGACACGCCGAGGCCACGGCGGAGGAGCTGGCCGAGCTGTCGGCCCGGCTGCACGCCGCGATGCTGCGCTCGGCCTTGCGGCTGCGGCTGCGCTGACCGGGCATTCCCGCCGCCCGGTACGAACCGGACGCGGTGCCCGCCGTGCCCGACTACCCAAACCCGGCGGGCACGTCCTAGGGTTGACGTGTGAACGAGCTCGATGTTGTGGGTGTCCGGGTGGAAATGCCCTCGAATCAGCCGATCGTGCTCCTGCGTGAAGTGGGAGGCGACCGGTACCTGCCCATCTGGATCGGGCCGGGCGAGGCCACCGCCATCGCCTTCGCGCAGCAGGGCATGACGCCTGCGCGACCGCTGACCCACGACCTCTTCAAGGATGTGCTGGAGGCCGTGGGACAGACGCTCACCGAGGTCCGCATCACCGACCTGCGGGAAGGCGTCTTCTACGCCGAACTGGTCTTCGCCAGCGGTGTCGAGGTCAGTGCCCGTCCGTCCGACGCCATAGCGCTCGCGCTGCGCACGGGTACGCCGATCTACGGCAGCGACGGGGTGCTGGACGACGCCGGGATCGCCATTCCGGACGAGCAGGAGGACGAGGTGGAGAAGTTCCGCGAGTTCCTCGACCAGATCTCGCCCGAGGACTTCGGTACCAGCAACCAGTGACCACCGGCGGCCGCGGGGCGTCCGGCGAGCGGCCGGACGGCGTGCTGCGTGCGCGGTGATCCGCGGGGTGACCAGGGCAATGTTGTCACCATGAGGCCATCCGGGGAGGAATTCCCGGGTCCGGTCACATCAAACCACTCCTGGGGTGACTTTCACTCGGCGTGCCGAGTGTGGCGATCGTTGACGCACCCCTGGTGACTGCCTACCGTCGAAGTGGAAAGTCCCGTGGCACGTGCGCGCGGTGTCGGGGACGAGAAGGACGGAGGGCGGCGTGAGAAGCACCGGCGACGGTTCGGCGACCGGCGGCCCGTATCCGGCCAGGGGGGCGCTGGCCCGCGCGGCCGAGCCGGGGCCCGTGCCCGCGGCCGAGCCCGCACCGGAGCTGGTCGGCTACCGCGGCCCCACGGCCTGCGCGGCGGCGGGCATCACCTACCGCCAGCTCGACTACTGGGCCCGCACGGGTCTGGTCGAGCCCAGTGTCCGCCCGGCCTACGGCTCGGGCGCCCAGCGGCTCTACAGCTTCCGTGACGTGGTCGTGCTCAAGATCGTCAAGCGGCTGCTCGACACGGGCGTGTCCCTGCAGAACATCCGCACGGCCGTACGCCAGCTGCGCTCGGTCGGCCCGGCCGAGCTGGCGAGGATGACGCTGATGAGCGACGGCGCAACCGTTTACGAGTGCACCTCGCCCGCCGAGGTCGTCGACCTGCTCCAGGGCGGGCAGGGCGTCTTCGGCATCGCCGTCGGCGTGGTGTGGCGGGATGTCGAGAGCTCGCTGTCCGAGCTGCACGGTGAGCGGGTGGACACCGGCGAGACCCTGGTGGGCCACAACCCCGCCGACGAGCTCGCCAGGCGGCGCAACCGGGCGGTCTGACCCGGTCCGCGGACCCGTCGGCGGCCCGGCCGCGGGACACGGGCGCCATGGCGTACACATGTACGGTCATTGTCGGTGGGATGGGGCACGATCGAGGGTGTGAGAAGTGCGCCGACGATCCTGCATCTGGACATGGACGCGTTCTTCGCCGCGGTCGAGCAGGCCTCCAAGCCGAGCCTGCGGGGCAAGCCGGTGGTGGTCGGCGGCCTCGGGCCCCGCGGCGTGGTCGCGACCGCGTCCTACGAGGCGCGCGTGCACGGCGTCCACTCCGCGATGGCCACCGCGCACGCCCGCCGGCTCTGCCCGAACGCCGCGTATCTCGTACCGCGCTTCTCCCTCTACCGGGCGGTCAGCGACATCGTGATGGGGCTGCTCGGCGCGGTGTCCCCGCTGATAGAGCCGCTGAGCCTGGACGAGGCCTTCGTCGACCTGGAGGCGGGCGAGCAGACCGGTGGGCCCCGGGAGGTCGCCGAGCGGCTGCGGGCCGACATCCGCGCCGCCACGGGCCTGACGGCGTCGGTGGGGCTGGCCGGGTCCAAGCTGCTCGCCAAGATCGCCTCGGAGCAGGCCAAGCCGGACGGCCTGGTCGTCGTCGAGCCCGGCACGGAGCGCGCGCTGCTCGACCCGCTGCCGGTGCGCACCCTGTGGGGCGTGGGCCCTGCCACCGCCGAGCACCTGCGGCGGGCCGGCATCCTCACCGTCGCCGAGATCGTGCAGGCCGGGGAGCCCGAACTGGTGCGGCTGCTCGGCAAGGCGCACGGCAGCTCGCTGCACGCCATGGCCGCGGGGCTGGACAACCGCCCGGTGGTCGCCGACCGGGACGTGAAGTCGATCTCCGTCGAGGACACCTTCGACACCGACCTCACCGACCGCGCCCGGGTGCGGTACGAGATCGACCGGCTCGCGGAGCGCTGCGTGCAGCGGCTGCGCGGCGCGGGCCGCTCCGGGCGGACGGTCGTGGTGAAGATCCGGCGGTACGACTTCTCCACGCTCACCCGCTCCGAGACGCTGCGGGCGCCCACCGACGACCCGGCCGTCGTACGGGAGACCGCGCGCCGGCTCGTCGAGGCCGTCGACACCACCGGCGGGGTGCGGCTGCTCGGCGTGGGGGTGTCCGGGCTGGCCGACTTCACGCAGGAGGACCTGTTCGCGCAGGCGGCTCAGGCGGCCGAGGACCAGGCGCTGGAGGCCGGGGCGGGCGATACGGCGGAGGGCGCCGCCGCCTCGCCCGAGCCGCCGCCGGCCGTGTCCGCCGAGCAGGACCTGCCCGCCGCGCCGCCGCCGGAGCCCGCGCCCGGCAGCCGCTGGCTTCCCGGTCAGGACGTCGAGCACGGCGTGGAGGGGCGCGGCTGGGTGCAGGGCAGCGGCGTCGGCCGGGTCACCGTACGCTTCGAGGTCCCGTCGGACACCGCGCCGGGGCGGGTGCGCACGTTCGGGGTCGAGGATCCGGCTCTCACGCACGCCGAGCCGCTGCCGCTGGGGCCTTCCGTTCCCGACCGGGGGCTGCTCGCCGGGTGAGGCGCCGCGGGGGTCAGCCGGCGTCGTCCGGGCGGCGGTCGCCGGAGGGCAGGTCGCCGAAGTCGCGGGGGCCGGTGCCGGTGCCGCCGGGGGAGCCGGGGCCGTCGGCGGATCCGGGCGGGCCGGGCGGTTCGGTGGGGACGTCCATGCCGTAGTGGTGGTAGAGCTGGAGCTCCTGTTCGGGCGACAGATGCCGTCCCACACCGAAATCCGGCGCGTCCCTGATCAGCGACTTCTTGTACGGCACCCGCAGCGCCTCGCCCACCAGCTCGCTCGGCTCCAGCGGGATGAACGCGTCGCGGGTGAAGAAGCCGGTGCGCACCGCCGCCCACTCCGGGCTGCCGGTCGCGTCGTCGAGGTACACCTCGTCCACCGTGCCGATCTTCGTACCGTCACGGTCGACAGCGCGGCGGCCGATGAGGCTTCGCGGATCGATATCGGTCTGCACGGGTCCTCCAACCAGCGTCCCAGCAACATCCCAGCAACAGCGACACCTGCTGGATACCACCAAAAGCCACATCGCGGACGCTGTCGACCCGAACCTCCGGGCGGTGGGCGCGCAGATCCCGCTGGTAGGCTGGACGAAGGCTGTAGACCCCATGCGGGAGAGTCCTCCGGGCACCTGCCACAGCGGCAGACCGGGGGCGCCGAAGGAGCAAATCCTCCCCGGAATCTCTCAGGCACCCGTACCGCAGGGGCGAGGTCACTCTGGAAAGCAGGATCCGCCCCGAGCAGCGCCGTTCGGGGGACGGGTCTTCACCGAAGGTGAAAGTCTGCCCGCGCGCGGGTAAGGCGAAGCTCTCAGGTACTGATGACAGAGGGGGAGGCCGTACGGGCGCCCGCGCCGGGTGCCCCCGAAGGTCGTCGCAGACC
Organism: Streptomyces sp. NPDC021020; assembly: GCF_044333285.1. Lineage (NCBI taxonomy): Bacteria > Bacillati > Actinomycetota > Actinomycetes > Kitasatosporales > Streptomycetaceae > Streptomyces > Streptomyces sp. NPDC021020. The sequence continues at coordinate 305,610 of NZ_JBIRQQ010000011.1, read as the reverse complement.
AGGAGGCCTCCGCAGATGACTGATCCGACCGCACGCCGACTTCCGCTCGCCGAGCTGGAAGCCGGACTGCCCTTCGCCCGCCGGCACATCGGCCCCGACAGCTCCGCGCAGGCCAAGATGCTCGCCCAGGTGGGCTACAGCTCGCTGGACGAGCTGACGGACGCGGCCGTGCCGGACACCATCACGAGCGCCGCGGCCCTCGCGCTGCCGCCCGCCCGCACCGAGGCCGAGGCGCTGGCCGAGCTGCGCGCGCTGGCCGCCCGCAACCAGGTGCTCGCGCCGATGATCGGCCTGGGCTACTACGGCACCTTCACCCCGCCGGTGATCCTGCGCAACGTCATGGAGAACCCGGCCTGGTACACCGCCTACACCCCCTACCAGCCGGAGATCTCGCAGGGCCGGCTGGAGGCGCTGATCAACTTCCAGACGATGGTCGCCGACCTCACCGGGCTGCCCACCTCCGGCGCCTCGCTGCTCGACGAGGGCACCGCGGCGGCCGAGGCGATGGCGCTGTCCCGCCGGGTCGGGAAGGTCAAGGAGGGCGTTTTCCTGGTCGACGCCGACACCTTCCCGCAGACCACCGCCGTCATCGGCACCCGCGCCGAGCCCACCGGTGTCGAGGTGGTCGTCGCCGACCTGAGCGACGGCATCCCCGCCGACGTGGCCGAGCGGGGGGTCTTCGGCGTCCTGCTGCAATACCCGGGGGCCTCCGGCGCCGTCCGCGACCTGCGGCCGGTCATCGAGCAGGCGCACGGCCTCGGCGCGGTCGTGACCGTCGCCGCCGACCTGCTGGCGCTGACCGTGCTGGCCTCGCCCGGCGCGCTCGGCGCGGACATCGCGGTCGGCACCACCCAGCGCTTCGGCGTGCCCATGGGCTTCGGCGGCCCGCACGCCGGCTACATGGCGGTGCGCGAGTCCTACGCCCGCAACCTGCCCGGGCGGCTCGTCGGCGTGTCCGTCGACGCCGACGGCGACACCGCCTACCGCCTCGCCCTCCAGACCCGCGAGCAGCACATCCGCCGCGAGAAGGCGACCAGCAACATCTGCACCGCCCAGGTGCTGCTCGCCGTGATGGCCGGCATGTACGCCGTCTACCACGGGCCCGAGGGCCTGGAGCGGATCGCCCGCCGCACGCACCGCTACGCGGCCGTCCTCGCCGAGGGGCTGCGCGCGGCCGGCGTCGAGATCGTGCACGGGGCGTACTTCGACACGCTCACCGTGCGCGTGCCCGGACGGGCCGCCGAGCTGGTCGCGGCAGCCCGCGCCGCCGGGGTCAACCTGCGGCAGACCGACGACGACCTGGTCGGCATCGCCTGCGACGAGACCACCACCCGCGCCCAGTTGGCCGCCGTGCTCGCCGTCTTCGGCGGCACCGCCGACATCGAGGAGCTGGACGCCACCGCCGCGGAGGCGCTGCCCGGCGAGCTGGCCCGCAGCGAGCCGTACCTGACGCACCCGGTCTTCCACCTGCACCGCAGCGAGACCGGCATGCTGCGCTACCTGCGGCGGCTGGCCGACCGCGACTACGCGCTGGACCGCGGCATGATCCCGCTGGGCTCGTGCACGATGAAGCTCAACGCGACCACCGAGATGGAACCCGTCACCTGGCCGGAGTTCGCCGCGCTGCACCCCTTCGCGCCCGCCGAGCAGGCCGACGGCTACCTGGCGCTGATCCGCGGCCTGGAGGAGCAGCTCGCCGAGGTCACCGGCTACGACAAGGTCAGCCTCCAGCCGAACGCAGGGTCGCAGGGCGAGCTGGCCGGGCTGCTCGCGGTACGCGCCTACCACCGCGCCAACGGCGACACCGGCCGTACGGTCTGCCTCATCCCGTCCTCGGCGCACGGCACCAACGCCGCCAGCGCGGTCATGGCCGGCATGAAGGTCGTCGTGGTCAGGACCGGCCAGGACGGTGACGTGGACGTGGCCGACCTGCGCGCCAAGATCGAGCAGCACCGCGAGCAGCTGGCCGTGCTGATGGTCACCTACCCCTCCACGCACGGTGTCTTCGAGGACAACATCACCGACATCTGCGCCGCCGTGCACGACGCGGGCGGCCAGGTCTACGTCGACGGCGCGAACCTCAACGCGCTCGTCGGCCTCGCCCGCCCCGGGCGCTTCGGCGCCGACGTGTCGCACCTGAACCTGCACAAGACCTTCTGCATCCCGCACGGCGGCGGCGGCCCCGGCGTCGGCCCCGTCGCGGTCCGCGCGCACCTCGCCCCGTACCTGCCCAACCACCCGCTCCAGCCGGCCGCCGGCCCCGCCACCGGCGTCGGCCCGATCAGCGCCGCGCCGTGGGGCTCGGCCGGCATCCTGCCCATCTCCTGGACGTATGTGCGGCTGATGGGCGCCGACGGGCTGCGCGAGGCGACGCAGCAGGCGGTGCTCAGCGCCAACTACGTCGCCAAGCGGTTGGAGCCGCATTACCCCGTGCTCTACACCGGCCCCGCGGGCCTGGTCGCGCACGAGTGCATCGTCGACCTGCGGCCGCTGACCAAGGAGACCGGGGTCACTGTCGACGACATCGCCAAGCGGCTGATCGACTACGGATTCCACGCCCCGACCATGTCCTTCCCGGTCGCCGGCACGCTGATGATCGAGCCGACCGAGAGCGAGGACCTGGCGGAGCTGGAACGCTTCTGCGACGCGATGATCGCGATCCGCGCCGAGGTCGACAAGGTCGCGGACGGCCAGTGGCCCGCGGACGACAACCCGCTGCGCAACGCCCCGCACACCGCGGCCGCGCTGGGCGGCGACTGGGAGCACCCGTACAGCAGGCAGGAGGCCGTCTTCCCGGCGGGCGTCCGGGCCGCGGACAAGTACTGGCCGCCGGTGCGCCGTATCGACGGGGCCTACGGCGACCGCAACCTGGTCTGCTCCTGCCCGCCGCTGGACGCGTACGACAGCTGAGGCGGGGCACCCGCGGCCGGACATGGCAAAGCCGGTTCCCTTGGCGACAGGGGAACCGGCCGGGTGTCGGGCGCGGCGGGCCCGCTGGTGCGGGTGTCTGATCCCGCCGGTCAGGCCGCTGTCGTGACCTGCTCGCTGCCGAGCGGGCGGTGCGGGGCGATGATCTGCCCGTCGGGCAGCAGTTCGCCGGTGTCCTCGAAGAGCAGCACACCGTTGCACAGCAGGCTCCAGCCCTGCTCCGGGTGGTGGGCCACGGTGAGGGCGGCCTCACGGTCGGGGCCGTCGGCGGAAGGGCACTGCGGTTGGTGCTGGCACATGGATCGAGTCTTTCGCTGCGTGTGGTCAGTGGTGCGGTCGGTCGTGCGGTCTGCCTGGTGCATCTGCGTCCCCCGTGTGTGCGTGAGACCGTTCCCAGTGTTGTCCTCCCGGCGGCAATCCGCAGGGATTTCGCCGAGGCGATGCTCTCCGGTGAAGACGCGTCACCCGGGCGGGCGGTTGCCGTCACCCAGCGTTAACGGCAGGGGAGTGGTGGCCGCACGACAGTGCCCCTGGCCGCATCGACCGGGGGCACCCTTGCTGCCGTACGCCGCGGCGTCAGGCCGGCGATCCCGCGAGCGGCGGCGGCGCCAGCCGCACGCTCAGCACCGGCGCCAGCTCCGTCATCCGGTACACCCGGTACGCCGCGATACCCGGCGGTGCGGGCGCCAGCGGCACCAGCAGGTCGTCCGGGTCGGGCTGCGCGGTGGCCGCCTCGGCCCGCGGCACGCGGTGCAGCCACAGCGCGAGCATGTAGCGCCCCGGAACCGACAGCAGATGCGGCTGGTACGTCGCCGGCAGCGCCTCCGCCTGGACCAGCGCCCGCTCGATCGACACCAGGAACGGCCCCTCCGAGAACCGCGAGAACACCCAGCCGTCCGGGGTCAGCACGGTCTCGCCCGCAGCGGCGACCCGGGCACCTGCCCTGATATGGAACCGCCAGCCCGTCAGCCGCGCCTGCGGCAGTGCTCCGGGAACGGCCGCCGGCTCGAAGACATGGACGGGCAGCGGGTGTTCGGCGGCCAGCGGCCCTTGCGCGGTGCGCAGCGCCGGGGTCCTGGCTTCCCGGACCGCGGTGGGCGAACTGAGCGCGGCGAGCACGCTCAGCAGGGCTGGGGCAGGTGCTGGGGGAACAAGCAGCGGCATGGTTGTCGCCTCTCACTGGGAGACACGTGGTGCGGGGAGGGCGGGCGCGGACGGCACGGCGGTTCGATGCTCTGCGGGAGACCTGCTCAGGCACGTCCGGCGACGGCGGATGCATTGCCTTGTTCGCGGAGTTTATACGACGTGTGTTCGCTCCGTGTTTCATCTAGTCGATGCCAGTATTACGCGCAAGGCGAGAATTCGCCTTCTCCGGCGGACGTGTCGGTGGCATTCCCGCAGCGTACGGGGAGGGCGCTGCATATTTCTGCGCGCCACGGACGGCCGGATCCCGTCGGTCATTTCCCGTGCTTGCCCGCCTCCACCGGCAACTGAATGTGCCAGCGGAATGTGCGCGCTTCGCCGCTAGTGCAAGCCTAGCGTGCGCGGCCCGCCCGGCGCGGCGTTATTCGATCATTTGGGTGGGCATCCTCCGATGGATGGCCGGGGGGCGGCCACGGGAGGGAGAGATCGCGGATGGGCGAGAAGGTCGTCGCCAGCGGCTTCGAACGGGCCGACCGCGGACGCTACCGGCACAAGCTCCAGCAGTGCCTGCTGGGACTCGAGCGACTGCTGGAGGGCAAGCGATTCGACCGGCCGCGCAATCTCATGGGCCTGGAGATCGAATTGAATCTGGCGGATTCCACGGGACTGCCGCGCATGATGAACGAAGAGGTGCTGGAGCGCATCGCGAGCCGCGATTTCCAGACCGAGCTCGCCCAGTTCAACATTGAGGTGAACATTGCCCCGCACCGGCTTTCCGGGCCGGTCTTCGACCGGCTCGCCGAGGAACTGCGCACCGGCCTGTCGTATGCCGACCGGATGGCCGCCGACGTGGGCGCCCGCATCGTCATGGTGGGAATTCTGCCCACCCTCAGGGCCGACGACCTGGTCACCGCCAACCTGTCGCGGGCCGACCGCTTCACCCTCCTCAACGACCGCATCCTGGCCATGCGCGGCGAGGACATCACCCTCGACATCGACGGCGTCGAGCACCTGGAGCACGCCTCGCAGTCCATCGCCCCCGAGGCGGCCTGCACCTCCACCCAGATGCACCTCCAGGTCACACCAGGCCGCTTCGCCGCGGTGTGGAACGCCGCCCAGGCGGTGTGCGGCCCGCAGGTCGCCGTCGGCGCCAACTCGCCCTTCCTCTTCGGCCGCGAGCTGTGGCGCGAGACCCGCCCGCTGCTCTTCCAGCAGTCCATCGACACCCGCCCGCAGGAGCTGCGCGCCCAGGGCGTGCGCCCGCTGACGTGGTTCGGCGAGCGCTGGATCGACTCGCCCCTCGACCTCTTCGCCGAGAACGTCCGCTACTTCCCGGCCCTGCTGCCCCTCTGCGACGACGAGGACCCGCTGCGCGTCCTGGACGACGGGGGAGTGCCGCAGCTGCGCGAACTCACCCTGCACAACGGGACGATCTACCGCTGGAACCGCCCCGTCTACGCGGTCGTCGACGGTGTGCCGCACCTGCGGGTCGAGAATCGGGTGCTGCCCGCGGGGCCCACCGTCGCCGACGTGCTGGCCAACGCCGCCTTCTACTACGGGCTGGTGCGCGCGCTGGCCGACGCGCCGCGGCCGCTGTGGCAGCGGCTGCCCTTCCGCGCCGCGTCCGCCAACTTCGACGCGGGCTGCAAGGACGGCATCCGCGCGGTCATGCACTGGCCGCGCGGCCGCGGCGGCAGCCTCGCCGAGATCCCGGCCGCCGAGCTGATCCGCGACGAACTGCTGCCGCTCGCCGCGGCCGGTCTCGACGCCTGGGGCATCGAACCCGCCGACCGGGACCACTACCTCGGCATCGTCGAGCAGCGGTGCCGGCTGCGCACCAACGGCGCGGAATGGCAGTGCGAGTCCTTCCACCGGCTGCTGGACCGCGACCCGGACCGCATGGCGGCGCTGGCCGGGATGACCCGGCGCTACCGGGAGAACTCGGCGGAGGGCCGACCGGTCCACGAGTGGGCCGCCGTCTGAGGACGCGGCCGCCCACCGCCGGCTCCGGGGTCACAGGCCTGCCTCCGCCCCGCCCTTCGCCACCCGCCGCAGGGCCCGCGTACCGGACACGGGGCCCGATGACCGGGGGTGGCGGGGCGGCGGCAGGCGCGATCTTCGTATCTTGTCCTTCAGACACCCGCGCCGCTGGAGGACCCGCATGCACACACAGCCCCGCCCGGCGGACCAGGCCGCGGAACCGGAACTGCCGGACCGCACGCTGCGCAGCGAGACGCTCATCGTCCTCGCGCTCTCGCTCGGCGCCAGCGGGGTGTCCGCCCTGATCGACTTCATCGGCTCGGTGACCCGGCCGGGCGCGCTCAAGGACCAGGCCGCGACGCTGGTCGGCTCCTACGCGCCGCACCGCCCGTGGCTCGATCTGGCCTGGCAGCTCTTCTACATCGCCACCGCCCTCGCCCCGGTCGCCCTCGTCGCGCACCTGCTGGGCCGCGAGCGCGCCGGGATGCGGTCGATCGGCTTCGACCTGACCCGCCCGCGGCTCGACCTCGCCTGGGGGGCGCTGGTCGCCGCCGCGATCGGCGGCACCGGGCTGGCCTTCTACCTCGGCGCCCGCGGGGCCGGCTTCAACCTCACGGTGGTGCCGGAGTCACTGCCCGACGTGTGGTGGAAGATCCCGGTGCTGGTGCTGTCGGCGGTGCAGAACGCGGTGCTGGAAGAGGTCATCGTGGTCGGCTACCTGCTGCGCAGGCTGGACCGGCTCGGCTGGACGCCGATGGCCGCGCTCGCGGCGAGCGCCGTGCTGCGCGGCTCGTACCACCTCTACCAGGGCATCGGCGGCTTCGTCGGGAACATGGCGATGGGCGTGGTCTTCGTCCTGCTCTACCGCCGGTGGGGCAGGGTCGGCCCGCTGGTCGCGGCGCACGCCCTCATCGACACGGTGGCCTTCGTGGGCTACGCCCTGCTGGCCGGCAAGGTGGGCTGGCTGCCCACCGGCTGAGCGGGCCCGGCCCCCCGCCACGGGGGGGGGCTCAGGCGTGCTGCGGGACCTCGTCCTTGAGTACGGAGCGCAGCTGCTCGCGGAATTCAGGCGAGTCGGTGTGACCGTGCACGGACACGGCGTGCTCGGCAGCCGCGCGCAGCACCTCGTCCTCCTCGCCGGAGATCATCAGGGTGCAGTTGCTCTCGCTCGGGTAGTCACGGCAGTCGGCGACCTTGCGCATGGCCCGTCATCTCCTTGTGCTCTCCCTTTCGAGTCTACGAGCCCGCCGCCGGGCTCGTAGGAGGCAAAGGAATGCTGCGGGCCCATCCCCCCCGGGCGGGCCCGCAGCGGTACCCGGGACCGGCCCGGGCCGGGGATCAGCGCTTGGCCTGGTTGAAGCGGACCTCGTTGCCCGCCGGGTCGCGGAAGGCGCAGTCGCGCACGCCGTACTGCTGGTCGGTGGGCTCCTGGACGACGTCCGCGCCCGCCGCCGAGAGCTTCTCGAACGTCGCGTCGACGTCGTCGGACCAGAAGACGACGCGGCCGTAGACGCCCTTGGCCATGAGGTCGGCGACGGCCTCGCGGTCCGTGGGCGTCATGTTCGGATTCACGGCCGGGGGTTCGAGGACGATGTCGACCTCGGGCTGGGCGGGCGAGCCGATCGTGACCCAGCGCATGTCGTTGTAGCCCACCTCGTTGCGGACTTCCAGGCCGAGCATGTCGCGGTAGAACTCGATGGCCTTGTCGTGGTCGTCGACGGCCAGGAACGTGTGCGAGAGCTTGATGTCCATGCCGATCACGCTACGGCAGGGCCACCCGCCGGGACTTCTTTGATCCTGACCGGTCGGGTGACGACCCGGGCGACGCAGGACGGCAGCGCCGCCAGCTCGGAGTGGTTGCGCGCCCGGTAGGCGCTCGGGGACTCGCCCACCAGCTCGGTGAAGCGGGTGCTGAACGATCCGAGCGACGAGCAGCCCACCGCCATGCACACGTCGGTCACGGACATGTCGCCGCGCCGCAGCAGTGCCTTGGCGCGCTCTATGCGGCGCGTCATCAGGTAGGCGTAGGGCGTCTCGTCGAACGCCGCGCGGAAGCTGCGCGAGAAGTGCCCCGGCGACATCAGCGCGTCGCGCGCCAGCGCCGGGACGTCCAGCGGCTGCGCGTACTCCCGGTCCATGCGGTCGCGGGCCCGCCGCAGCCGGACCAGATCCGATCTGTCCATGCCTTCAGTGTGCCCGACCCCACTGACAGCGCCGGGCTCTGCGGGCCCGGCTTGGGTGCGCAGTCCCGGCCGGTCGGCGGAGGGGCTTGCCAGACGACAGTCACCGATATATCGTTGAGGCATCGCGAACGATCACGATAGGAGAAAACGTCATGCATGGACATCATCACGGACACGGACCCTGCGCGCACGGCGAGCACGGTCCCGGAGAGCGCGAAGGGCGCCGGTCGGCCTTCGGGGCGTTCGGGCCGCCCTTCGGCGGCGGCGGCCCCTGGGGCCCCGGTGGACGGGGGCGCGGCGGACCGCGCGGCAGGGCACGGCGCGGCGACGTAAGGGCGTCGATCCTGGCCCTCCTCAAGGACCGGCCGATGCACGGCTACGAGATGATCCAGGAGATCGCCGACCGCAGCGGCGGCGCGTGGAAGCCGAGCCCCGGCTCGGTCTACCCGACGCTCCAGCTGCTGGAGGACGAGGGCCTGATCAGCAGCACGAGCGAGGGCGGCAAGAAGCTCTTCACGCTCACCGACGAAGGCCGCACCGAGGCCGGGGCCGGACCCGAGGCGCCCTGGGAGGACGCCGGGCGCGGTGTCGACTGGGAGGCCATGAACGAGATAAGGAAGGCCGGCGGCGGTCTGGTCGAGGCCTTCCGCCAGGTGTGGGTCGCCGGCACCCCCGAGCAGCGCGACAAGGCGCTCACGGTGGTCAACGAGGCCCGCAAGCGGCTCTACCTCATCCTCGCCGACGAGGACGACGGCAGGGACGGCGGGACGGCCGGCGGCAGCTTCCGCAAGGACACCGGCCCGGCTTCGTGAGCCGCCGGCCGGCGGCCGGGAACGGGGGAGCGCAGGCCCCCGGGGGGTTCGTCCCCCGGGGGCCTGCGCTGCTGTCCGGGCGTTGTTTCGCGCCCCGGTCAGACGCCCGAGCGGCTCGACCCGCGGACCACCAGCCGGGTCTGGATGATGCGCGGCTGCACCGGCTCCACCGGGGCCGCGTCGATCAGCCCGCGCAGCGCCGCGACCGCGGCCTCGCCCAGACCGCGCTGGTCCTGGGCGACCGTGCTCAGCGCGGGGCGCACCAGCGAGGCCGCGTCGATGTCGTCGAAGCCGACCACGGCCAGGTCGCGCGGCACCGAGAGGCCCTCGTCGGCCGCCGCGTGCATCGCGCCGATCGCCATCTGGTCGCCGGCGGCGAAGACGGCGGTGGGCCGGTCCGGCAGCGCCAGCAGCCGCTTGCCCGCGCTCTGCCCGCTGGCCAGGAAGAAGTCGCCCTCGGTCACGTACTCCGGCGGCACGCTCAAACCCAGCCGGGCGCAGGCCCGCCGGTAGCCCGCGAGGCGTTCGGCGGCCGGCGGCAGGTGCAGCGGACCGGTGACGGTGGCGATCCGCCGGTGCCCCAGGTCGTACAGGTGCTGGACGGCCGCCTCCGCGCCCGCCGCGTTGTCGGAGCTGACCCGTACCGTACGCGGCCCGGTGAAGGCGGTGTCGATGCCCGCGCAGGGCACCCCGGAATCGGCGAGCGCCCGCAGGCAGCGGTCGTCCGGCGGCGTGGTCAGCACGATCACGCCCTCCAGGTTGTGCCGCCGCACGGCCTGCAGATGCGCGGTCTCCTGGTCCTCGGCGCCCGGTGTGGTGAGCAGCATCAGGTGGTAGTCCGCCTCGGACAGCGCGGTGCGCACCGCGCTCAGCAGCCCCAGCAGATACGGGTTGTGCAGGCCTATCGCCTCCTGGCCGCTGTCCCACACCAGGCCGACGGTGTCCGAGCGGCGCCGTACGAGGGTGCGGGCGGGCTCGTTGGGGGCGTAGCCCAGCTCGCTCGCGAGCGCGCGGATCTTGGCGCGGGTGGCCTCGCTCACCTCGGCCCTGTCGTTCAGGGCGCGGGAGACGGTGGCGGTCGACACCCCGCTGCGGCGGGCGAGTTCACGGATGTTCACGGCGGACCCGTTCTGCGCGAAAGGAATTGGCGGATGTGCTGGGCGGGATGTGCGGGACAGGGGCGGGACAGGGACGGACATATGAGAACGACATGAAAACGCGGCGAAAAGCGTGCTGCACACAGTCTTGACGATCAGTCGGGGCGAGGACAGACTTCCCGCCGATCGGAAACGTTTACGGCACGGTCGGCCCCGGAAACCCCGGGGATCCCCAACAGGAACGGGACGCCTGCGATGCCAACGAACGCTCGACGACTGCGCACAAGAACCCTTCTGACACTGGCCACCGCGGCCGCCTGCGTGGCGGCGGTGGCCTCCGTACCGGCCCAGGCCGGCGACAATCCCACCTACACCAACGCCAACGCCCCTGTCGACGTACGGGTCAAGGACCTGCTCAAACGCATGACGCTCGACGAGAAGATCGGCCAGATGGACCAGATCTCCGTGGTGCGCATGCAGGGCGACTGCGAATGGAGCGGCGGCGCCTTCACTGAATCGTGCATGAAGAACGTCCTGGTCGACAATGCCGCCGGGTCGGTTCTTTCGGGCGGCGGCGCGGGACCGGCGGTCAACACCCCGTCCAACTGGGCCGCGATGGTCAACGCGGTGCAGAAGTACGCGGTCGAGAACACCCGCCTGCACATCCCCGTCATCTACGGCGTCGACGCCGTGCACGGACACAACAACGTGCTGGGCGCGACGATCTTCCCGCAGGAGATCGGCCTCGGCTCCACCTGGGACCCGGCCGTCGTGGGCGACGCGGGCGCGGCCACCGCCAAGGCCGTCGCCGCGACCGGCATCGACTGGAATTTCGCCCCGGTCGCCGACATCGCCCGCGACCAGCGCTGGGGCCGCTACTACGAGACGTACGGCGAGGACCCGCTGCTGTCCGGCACGCTCGCGGCCGCCGCGGTCTCCGGCATCCAGGGCGCCGACGGCGCCAAGAAGGTCGCCGCGACCGTCAAGCACTTCGCGGGCTACGGCGAACCGGGCAACGGCCACGACCGCGTCCCCGGTGACGTCTCCCTGCGCTACCTCCAGGACACCCTGCTGCCCTCCTACAAGCAGGCCATCGACGCCGGTGCGATGTCGGTGATGGTCAACTCCGGCGCCATCAACGGCATCCCGGCCACCGGCTCGCATTACCTGCTCACCGATGTGCTGCGCAAGCAGTTCGGCTTCAAGGGGGTCGTGGTCAGCGACTGGGCGGACGTCAGCGCGCTCCAGACCAGCTACCACGTCGCCGCCGACTACCCGGCGGCCGTCGCCAAGGCCGTCAACGCCGGCCTGGACATGGCGATGGAGCCCTACGACGCGCAGGGCTTCACCGCCGCGCTCAGGACCGCCGTCCAACGCCACCTGGTCTCCACCAAGCGCATCGACGAGTCCGTGACGCGCATCCTCACCATGAAATTCCGGCTCGGACTCTTCGAGCACCCCTACGTGGACGCCTCGAAGGCCGACTCGCGCGTCATCGGCGCCGACACCGCGCTCGCCCGGCAGGCCGCCGACGAGTCGCAGGTCCTGCTGCGCAACGAGGGCGGTGTGCTGCCGATCTCCTCCGGCGCGAAGAAGATCGTGGTGGCCGGCTCCTACGCCGACGACATCAACGACCAGGCCGGAGGCTGGACCGTGGGCTGGCAGGGTGTGCCCGACGGGGTGACGCTGCCCGGCACCACCGTGCTGGAAGGGATCAAGGAGGCCGCGCCGTCGGGTACGTCGGTGGTCCGCGCGACCTCCGCGGACGACGCGGTGGCGCAGGCGAAGGACGCCGACCTGACCGTCGTCGTGGTCGGCGAGAAGGCCGCCGCCGAGGGCAGCGCCGACTCCCCGCGCCCCGAACTGAGCGCCGACCAGCAGGCGCTGGTCAAGTCGCTCAAGGCGACCGGCAAGCCGGTCGTCACCGTCGTACTGGCCGGCCGCCCGCTGGTGCTCGGCGACGCCGACGGCACGCAGGGCCTGCTGATGTCCTGGCTGCCCGGCAGCGAAGGCGGCCACGCGGTCGCCGACGTGCTGTTCGGCAAGGTCAACCCGAGCGGGCGGCTCAGCGCGTCCTGGCCCAAGGACATCGGCAACGAGCCGCTGTACTACCAGCAGCTCCCCGGCACCAACGCCGGGCCGGAATCCTCCTACGACGCGGCCTACCGCTTCGGCGCGGGCCTGTCCTACACCAGCTACTCCTTCGACACGCTCAAGGCCGGCTCCGCGACCGCCCGCACCCGCGACACCATCAGCCTCAAGGTCGGCGTGTCCAACACCGGTGACCGCGCGGGCGACCTCGTCGTGCCGGTCTACGTCTCCCAGCCGACCAGTGACGTCCTCGCACCGCCCACCAAGCTCGTCGCCTTCACCCGCGTCCACCTCGCGGCGGGCCGGAGCACGACGGTCACCCTCAAGGTGCCGCCGAACCGGCTCGCGGTGACCCAGGGCGACATCGACGGCTCGGGCCCGCAGCAGGTGGCGCCCGGCGCGTACGTCTTCACCGCGGGCAGCGTGACCACCACGGTGACCGTGCGCTGACGTCCGCGCACCGGTGCGGCGGGCCGTCAACGGGGGCTTTCCCCGCGGGCGGCCCGCCGTGCCGCCCGCCCCGGGCCGGGGCACGCCTGCGAGGCTGGGCGGGTACGGGTGCCCGCAGCGTGCCCGACGGAGGCAGGAGGCGGCGGATGAGGGACGGCGAGGAGCCGGCGGCGGAGAACTCCGGGGGTACGGGCCCGGACCCGGCCGCCGCAGACCCGGCGGCGGAGAACTCCCGGGATACGGCTCCGGACCCGGAGCCGGCGGAGGCGGACCGGCAGCTGCTGGCGCGGATCAGGGCCGCGCCGGTGCTCGCGGGGCCGCTGCCGCGCTTCGACCCGGAGCGGGCGCCCGCCGCGCCGGGCCCGCTGCTCGCCGGGTGGCTGGACCGGGCCCTCGCCGACGGGCTGACCGAACCCCACGTCATGACGCTGAGCACCGCCGCACCCGACGGCACGCCGAGCGCGCGGGTGCTGATGCTGCGCGGGGTGGACTCCGCCGACTGCGCCGTCCTCTTCACCGGTGACGCCCGCAGCGGCAAGGGCCGCGACCTCGCCGCCAACCCCGTCGCCGCCGCGACCTTCTACTGGCCCGCGCACGGCCGGCAGATCCGGCTGACCGGGCCGGTGACGGCGCTCGGCGCCGAGGCGGCCTGGCGGGACTTCCTCGGCCGCGGCCCCGGCTCCCGCGCCGCCGCCTTCACCGGCACCATCAGCGCGCCGCTCGCGAGCCCGGAGGAATACGCGCGCGAGAGGCTCGCCGCCGAGGCGCTGGTCTCCGCGGAGCCCGACCGGGTGCCCGAGTGGCACACCGTCTACCGGCTGCGCGCCGACGAGGCCGAGTTTTTCCAGGCCGACCCGGACCACGTCCACCGGCGGCTGCGCTACACCCGGCAGACCCGGGCGGAAGGCGGCTGGGCCCGCACCTTGCTGTGGCCATGACTCATCCCCGGGGAGGAGGGCGCGCCGGGTGCCCCCCTCCCCGGACGGATACGGAATGGACCGCTGAGCCGATGCGCCGGGCACGGGCGGCCTGCTGGGATGGGGGGTGTGTACAGCGACCAGGGGCCGTGGCAGGAGCCGGCCCGTCCCGCCGACGACGCCCACCTCACGCCCGGGGTGCGCGCCGTGATCGCCGACGCCCGCCGCCGTGCGGTCCGGGACGGCGACGCGCAGGCCGACACCGCCCACCTGCTGCACTCCCTGCTGGAGCACGACCCGCACGCCCGCGCCGCCTGCGACGCGCCGCCCGGCCGGTCCGCACAGGTGCTCGGCTACCTCGTCCAGCGCAGCATCGGCTACGGGCTGCGCTGGCGCGGCTCGGTGGAGGACTCCGGCGAGATACCCACCCTCACCCTGACCGCCCCCGGCTGGAGCCCCGCCGCCGCGGCCGCCCTGCGCGGCGCCGCGGAACTGGCGCGCCTGCGCGGGAGGGAGGAGGCCGACGGCATCGACCTGCTGCACGCCCTCACCGCCGACCCGGAGTGCCGGGCCGCCGACGTCCTGCGCGCCGCCGGGCTGGACCCGGACGAGCTGCACGAAACGCCCCTTCCGGGGCAGCGCGGTGTCAGGGATTGCGAGGATGACGGTCCTGTCGGCGGCTGACATGATGGCCGGATGCGCGGATCCGGTGTGAGGAGCAGGGGACTTGGGCTTGCCGTGCTGTCGGCGTGCGCGTTCGGCGGATCCGGGGTGGCGGCCAAACCGCTGATCGACCTCGGGCTCGACCCGCTCCAGGTGGTGTGGATGCGGGTGGTGGTCGCCGCGCTGGTGCTGGCGCCCGTCGCCCTGCGCTTCCGCACGCTGCCGCGCCAACGGCCCGCCCTGATCGCCGGTTTCGGACTGCTCGGCATCGTCGGCTGCCAGGCGCTCTACTTCGTGGCCATAGCCCGCATACCCGTGGGCGTCGCCATCCTCGTCGAATTCCTCGGCCCCGCGCTGCTGCTGGGCTGGATCCGGCTCGTGCAGCGCCGCCCGGTCACACGCGCGGCCGCGGTCGGCGTCGTGCTGGCGACCGGCGGCATGACGTGCGTCGTCGAGATCTGGTCCGGCCTCGCCTTCGACGCGCTCGGGCTGCTCTACGCGTTCGGGGCCGCGTGCTGCCAGGTGGCGTATTTCGTGCTCGCCGACCATGGGACGGACGGGGATGACGCGCCCGAGCCGGTGGCCGTGATCGCGCACGGCCTGCTCGTCGGGACAGCCGCTCTCACGCTCGTCGCGCACCCCTGGACCATGCAGTGGTCGGTGCTCGGGCACCAGGCCGCGCTCGGCGACCGCGACGTCCCCGCGGTGCTGCTCGTCGGCTGGATCGGCCTGGTGTCGACGGTGGTCGCCTACCTCGCCGGGGTCACCTCCGTCCGCACGCTCAGCCCGCAGGTTGCCGCCGTCGTGGGCGTCCTGGAGGCGGTCGTCGCCACGGTCCTCGCATGGGTGCTCATCGACGAGCACCTCGGGCCCGCGCAAATCGCCGGCGGCGCGCTTGTGCTGGCGGGGGCGTTCGTGGCCCAGACCTCCGCCGCCCGCCCCGCCGGGGGGCTCGCCGACGCCCTTGAGCCGCCCCCCGCGGCCCGCCCCGCGGCCCCCGAGCTTCTGCGCTGAGCGCTCCCGGGGGGGGGCGCCCCGGGCTGCCCCGTGTGGTGCTTTACGCGACCTTCCCCCGGTGGTGGGTTGCGCGCGCAGTTCCCCGCGCCCCCAAAAACGCTCACCCGCGCGCGAGATCCGGCCCCGCCAGGGGCGTGCATATGCCGCGCGAGGGCGACAACCAGGGGCGCGGGGAACTGCGCGGCCAGCCCCTACGCGCGGACGGTCGCGCAAAGCACCTTCCGGGGCCGCTCGGGGCGAAGACCCGCAGGGCTAGAGTGACCGCATGCACAAAACTGTTCTCCCGCCGCCCGTGGCGTAAGCGCGGGCAGCGGAGGGGTCTGAGGACGTAGACACGGTCCGGCGCGAGCGCCGGAGCGGTTTGTGCTGCCCGCGCGCAAGGACGAGTGATCCGACCACCCATCCTTTCGCGGGAGAAATCCGTGTCCTTCAGGCACTTCTTGAGGCATGCCTCCGCCCCGGCCACCCGGGGCCTGATCTACGTCGTCGTCGCCGCCACCGGCTGGGGGACGGCCGGGGCCGTCGCGGCCGCGCTGTACGGCCGCAGCGGGCTCGGGCCGCTGGCCCTCACGTTCTGGCGCGCCGCCGGCGGCTTCGTGCTGCTGCTCGGGGTGCGGCTGGTGCGCCGTCCGGCGCGGGGCGGGACGGCGGTGGGCCGGGTACTGGCGACGGGCGTCGGGCTGACGGTCTTCCAGGCCGGGTACTTCTGCGCCGTGCAGTCCACGGGCCTGGCGGTCGCGACCGTCGTCACGCTCGGCTCCGGCCCGGTGCTGATCGCGCTGGCCGCGCGGCCGGCGCTGGGCGAGCGGCTGGGCCGCGGCGGCGCCCTGGCGGTGGCGGGCGCCCTCGGCGGGCTCGCCGTGCTGGTGCTGGGCGGCGGTGGTGCCTCCGTACGCCCCGCGGGCGTCGCGCTCGCGGTGCTGTCCGCGGCGGGCTACGCGGCGATCACCGTGCTGACCCGCTGGTGGGGCCGCCGGGGCGAGGCGGGCGACCCGTTCGACACGTCGATGTGGGCGTTCGGGCTGTGCGCCGTCCTGATGCTCCCGGCGGCCTGGGCCGAGGGCCCGCTGCCGCACGCGGCGCACCTCGGGCGCACCCTGCTGCTCCTCGGCTACCTCGCCTCGGTGCCGACCGCTCTCGCGTACGGGCTGTACTTCGCGGGCGCCGCGGTGCTGCGCGCCGCGACGGTGTCGGTGATCGCGCTCATCGAGCCGCTGTCGGCGACGGTCCTCGCCGTCACGCTGTTCGGCGAGCGGCTGACCGGGACGACCGTGCTGGGCGGGCTGTGCCTGCTGGGCGCGGTCGCCGCGCTGGCGGGGGACGAGGCGCGCGCGGCGCGCCGCCTGCCGCGGCAGGCGGCAACGGTGGCCGGGGGAGCGGCGGTCAGCGCCGCACCGGCGGCAGATACTCCGGCAGCGGGGGCCCTGCCTGGCCCGGCAGCTGCGCCGGTTCGGGGGCGCCGTACGCGGTAGCGACCGGGACCACGCCCGACCAGTAGGGGAGCCCGAGGTCCTCGGGCTCCTCGTTGGGCCCGCCGGTGCGCGTCTTGGCCGAGACCTCGCCGAGGTCGAGGCGTATCACCGCGGTCGCCGCGAGCTCCTTCGCGTGGGGCCGCCGGGTGTCGGCGGAGCGGCCGGGCACCGCCTGGTCCACGATCGCGTCCAGCGCGGCGGCCCGCTCGTCCGGGTCGGTGACGTCGTACGCCGTGCCGTGCACCACCACCGAGCGGTAGTTGAGGGAGTGGTGGAAGGCGGACTTGGCGAGCACCAGGCCGTCCACGTGCGTCACGGTGAGGCAGACCGGGATGCCGCCGCCGGCCGCGCCCCGCAGCGGGCGGGAACCGGTGGACCCGTGCACGTACAGCCGCTCGCCGCTGCGGGCGTACAGCGTCGGCAGCACCACGGGCGCGCCGTCCCGCACGAAGCCGAGGTGGCAGACGTACCCCTCGTCGAGGATCGCGTGCACGGTCGCGCGGTCGTAGGCGGCCCGCTCCCGGGAACGGGTAGGGACGGTGCGGTCGGTGGCGGCGTACGTGCCGAGCTGCTCGGCGGGCTCGCCGGCGGAGGGGTCGGCGGGGGTGTCGGCCGTCGGGGTCGGCATGGCGCGATCCTTTGCACTAGTGCATAATGGGCTTTGTGCTAGGAGAGTACAGAATCACTGGTCGCGGCGCATCGGGTATTGCCGCCGACATCGAGCGGGCGGTCGGCGGCGGTGCGCTGCGCCCCGGCGACGCCCTGCCGCCGCTGCGGGAGCTGGCCGCCGAACTGGGGGTCAACTCCAACACGGTGGCTGCCGCCTACCGGCTGCTGCGCGACCGCGGCGTCATCGAGACCGCGGGGCGCCGCGGCAGCCGGGTGCGCGCGCGGCCCGCGACCACGCCGCGTGACCAGATCCGTATCGAGGTGCCCGCGGGCGTCCGCGACGTGTCCAAGGGCAATCCGGACGCCGCCCTGCTCCCGCCGCTCGGGGACGCGCTCGCCGCGGCCGCCGCCGACCACGCGCTGCACCCGGTGCTCTACGGCGGCCCGCCCGTGGACGCCGACCTCGCGCGGATGGCCCGTTCCGCGCTGGACGCCGACGGGGTGCCCGACGGGCCGATCGGCCTCAGCTCGGGGTCGCTCGACGCGATGGAGCGGGTGCTGACGGCGTATCTGCGCCCGGGTGACGCGGTGGCCGTCGAGGACCCGGGCTGGGGCAGCCTGCTGGACCTCGTCCCGGCACTGGGCCTGCGGACGGTGCCGGTCGCGGTGGACGACGAGGGGCCGGTCACCGCCGACGTGGCCCGCGCGGTGCGCGGTGGCGCCCGCGCCCTGATCGCGACCGCCCGCGGGCAGAATCCCACCGGCGCCGCCGTCTCCGCCGCCCGCGCCGCCGAACTGCGCGCCCTGCTGGCCGGGCACCGCGAGGTGCTGGTGATCGACGACGACCACATCCACGGCGCCGTCGACCTGCCGCTGCACAGCCTGTCAGGCGTCACCGACCACTGGGCGCTGATCCGCTCCGTCGCCAAGGCGTACGGCCCCGACCTGCGGCTCGCGCTCTACACCGGCGACCCCACCACCGTCGACCGGGTCCGCGGCCGGCACCGGCTCGGCGCGGGTTGGGTCAGCCACCTGCTCCAGCGCACGGTCGTCCACCTGTGGCAGGAGGGCGCCGTCGACCCTGCCGCGGTCGCCGCCTCGTACGGGCGGCGGCGCGACGCGCTGGTACGGGCCCTGGCCGAGCGCGGGGTGGCCGCCCACGGGCGCAGCGGGATGAACGTCTGGGTGCCGGTCAGCGACGAGACCGGCGCGGTGGCCGGACTGCTCCAGCGCGGCTGGGCCGCGACGCCCGGCGCCCGCTTCCGGGTGCGCTCGGCGCCCGCGGTCCGGCTGACCGTCTCGACGATGACGCCGGAGGATGTCGAGCCGCTGGCCGACGCCGTCGCGGCGGTGCTGCGCGACCCCGCGGCAGGCCAGGTCCGCTACGGCTGACGGCGGGAGCGGCCGGGGCGGCGCTGGGTGAGGGCGGCCCCGGCCAGGATGACGACGGCGCCGACCGGCTCGTTCCAGTGCAGCGCCTCGCCGAGCAGCAGCACACCCGCCGCGGTCGCGACGATGGGGATCAGGTACGTCACCATCGCCCCGATCGTCGGGCCCTTCTCGGCGACCAGCCCGTACTGGATCAGGAAGGCCACGCCCGTGCCGAGCGCCCCGAGCGCGAGCACGGACAGCACCGACTTCGCCGGCCAGCTGTCCGGCACGGAGGTGAAGAAGGGCGTGACGACGAGCAGTTGCAGCGTGCCGACCAGCAGCTGGCTCGCGGACACCGCCAGGTGCGAACCGCCGGTGCCGGTCAGGGTCCGCCGGACGTACGCCCAGCCCACCGCGTAGCTGACCGCCGCGGTCAGCGCCATCAGCGTGCCCTTCGGGTCCTGCCCGGAGAAGCCCTGCCATGCGCCGAGCACGGTGAGCACCCCGACGAAGCCGACGCCCACACCCACGAAGCGCTCGCGCGAGGGCCGGTCCTCGGACAGCGCGACCAGCGACACCAGCATCGAGAACAGCGGTGTCGCCGCGTTGCATATCCCGGCCAGCATCGACGGGATCGTCTGCTCCGCGGTGGCGAAGAGCGTGAAGGGCAGCGAGTTGAGCAGGAAGGCGGCCACGAACAGATGCAGCCAGACGCGCGGCGAGCGCGGCAGCCGGTCGCGCCGGACGGCCACGGCGGCGGCGAGCACCGCCGTACCGAAGACCATCCGCCCCAGCGTCACCTGGAGCGGCGCGAAGGCCTCGTTGCCGACCTTCATGAACAGGAAGCTGAAGCCCCACACCAGGCCGAGCGCGGCGAAGCGCAGCCGCCAGTCCAGTAGGGGCCGGCGGGCCGGAGTGGCGGGGGCGGCGGGGGTGGCGGGAGCGACGCGGACGGCGGGAGCGGTGGCGGGGCGGCTCTGGGCGGGTGCGGTCATGACCTCACGATGACGGGCCCGACCTCGTAGAACAAGCGAGTATTCGTACATCGTCCGCGTAGAATCTCTTACATGTTGAGTCTGGAACGTCTGCGCATCCTGCACGCGATCGACACCTACGGCTCGGTGAGCGCCGCCGCCGACGTACTGGGCGTGACGACCTCGGCCGTCTCCCAGCAGATGGCCAAGCTGGAGCGGGAGACCGGCCAGACGCTGCTGACCCGCAGCGGCCGCGGGGTGCGGCTCACCGACGCCGGACGGCTGCTGTCCGGGCACGCCGAGCGGATCCTGTCGCTCGTCGAGCTGGCGCACTCCGACCTGGAGGCGCACCGCGGCGCCGCGGTCGGCGACCTGACCGCGGGCGCCTTCCCGACCGCTGTCCGCGGGCTCTTCCCCGCCGCGCTGCGGGCGCTGCGCGCCGCCCACCCGCAGCTGCGCCCGACCGTGCACGAGCTGGAGCCGCACGACTCGCTGGCGCGGCTCACCCGCGGCGACATCGACCTCGCGGTCGTCCTGGACTGGTACAACAAGCCGCTGTCGCTGCCCGGGGGCCTGGCCAAGGCGCCGCTGTTCGACGACTTCGTGGACATCGCGCTGCCGGCCGGGCACCGGCTGGAGGACCGTGCGGAGATCGACCTCGGCGAGCTGGCAGACGACGACTGGATCGCCTGGCCGGACGGCGGCTTCTGCCACGAGTGGCTGCTGTTCACGCTGCGCGGCAAGGGCGTCGAGCCGCGGATCGCGCACCACGCGGAGGAGCACGCGACGGTGCTCGCGCTGGTCGCCGCAGGGCTGGGGGTCGCCGTCATCCCGCGGCTCGGCCGCGACCCGATGCCGGAGGGGGTGCGGGTGGTGCCGGTGCGGCACACCATGCGGCGGCACATCTACGCCGTCTGGCGCGCGGACGCCGACCGCCGCCCGGCGATTCGGGCGGCGGTGGACGCGCTGGGGGCAGCGGCGGGCGCGCTGGGCTGAGGCACCGGGCCCGCACCGGCGGCCGGGTCAGGCCAGCGTGATGCCGTCCCCGGAGACGGCGACCGCCTTCGCGGGCAGCGGCGAGGTGGCCGGGCCGTGCGCCACCGACCCGTCCTCGACCTTGAACTTGCTGCCGTGGCAAGGGCAGTTGATCGTGCCGCCGGACACATCGATGACCGTGCAGCCCTGGTGGGTGCACACCGCGGAGAAGCCCTTGAACTGGCCTGCGGTCGGCTGGGTGACGACCACTTTCTGGTCGGCGAAGACCTTGCCGCCGCCCACCGGGATGTCCGACGTTTTGGCCAGCACGTCGCCCCCGCCGCCCGAACCGCTGTCGGCCGGTGACGAGGCGGCGGCCGAGCCGCCGCCCGAGCCGTCCGAGGCCGGGGCGTCGGACGCCGAGCCCGAGTCCGCATCCGAACCGCACGCGGTCAGTACGGCGGCGAGCCCCGCGCCACCGGCTGCCGCCACGACGGCACGGCGGGTCGGGGTCAGGGGGAGTCCGGGCGTTTCGGGCATGAGCTGGTTCCTGTCCGCTGGTCGGACCGGGCGGCGGCGGGGCCGTCCGGCGGCGTGCTGTCCACGCGTGACCGTTGATACGGGCGATCACGGTCATCCGTTCAACGACACGCGTGCCGGTTTCGCCGTTCACCACATCGGTGACATCCGCCACGGCCCGCGGGGCGCCCGCGCGGCCCCGATAGCCTGGGGCAATGCTGAGAGAAGTGACGGGCATCCGCTATGTGACGCCGCTGCGCGAGGGCGGATCGGTGCCCGGGGTGGTGGAGGCCGACGACCTCGGCACGTACGTGGTCAAGTTCAGCGGCGCCGCGCAGGGCCGCAAGGCGCTGGTCGCCGAGGTGATCGCGGGCGAGCTGGGCCGCAGGCTGGGCCTGCGGGTGCCGGAGCTGGTCCGCTTCGACTTCGACCCGGTGATCGGCCTCGGCGAGCCCGACCAGGAGATCCAGGACCTGCTCAGGGCGAGCGGCGGGCTCAACCTCGGCATGGACTTTCTGCCCGGCTCGCTCGGCTTCGACCCGCTGGCCTTCGGTGTCGAGCCGGCCGAGGCGGGCCGCGTCGTCTGGTTCGACGCGCTGATCGGCAACGTCGACCGCTCCTGGCGCAACCCCAACCTGCTGGTCTGGCACCGCAACCTGTGGCTCATCGACCACGGCGCCTCGCTCATTTGGCACCACAGCTGGAAGAGCGCCGAGGCCTCGGCCGCCAAGCCCTACGACGCCTCCGACCACGCGCTGTCCCGCTTCTCGCCCGACCCCGCGGCCGCGGCGGCCGAACTCGCCCCGCTGGTCACCCCCGCCCTGCTCACCGAGGTCACCGCGCTCGTCCCGGACGAGTGGCTGGCCGACGAGCCGGGCTTCGCCGGGCCCGACGACGTACGCCGCGCGTACGTCGACCTGCTCGCCGCCCGCGCGCCCGGCATCCACGAGCGCATCACCCTGGCGCCGCGGCAGCGCGAGCGGCAGCCCCCGCCGGAGTGGCTGCGCACCTGGGTCGAGGGCAGGAACGCCGAGGCCGCCACGGCGGAGGACGGCCGCGAGAACGAGGAGAGGCACGTCTGATGGGCGGGCGGGACGTGTTCGAGTACGCGCTGGTGCGCGTGGTGCCGCGGATCGAGCGCGGCGAGATGATCAACGCCGGGGTGCTGGTCTACTGCCGGGCGAAGTCCTTCGTGGGCGCGCGGGTGCACCTGGACGAGACGCGGCTGCGGTGCCTGGACGCGGGCGTCGACGTGGCCGGGGTCAGGGCCGCGCTGCGCGGCTACCAGGACGTGTGCGCGGGCGGCGAGGATGCGGGCCAGGCGGGCGGCGACGACGCGGGCCGGCGCTTCCGCTGGCTGACGGCGCCGCGCAGCACCGTCGTCCAGCCCGGGCCCATCCACACCGGGCTCACCGCCGACCCGGCGGGCGAGGCCGACCGGCTGCTCGCGCTGCTGGTCCGCTGACGCCGCCGCACCGCGCTTCCGGTGCGCTGAGCCACATCGGCCGTGGTGGCGTTGACACTGGGTCACTGTCCTCCTACGGTTTCGGCATCGGAACCTACTAAGCGGTCGCTCATGCGTGGTCACGCGCCGGCGGCCGCGCCAAGGGCTGAGGAGAACAGATGTCCAGCACCGAGCAGCGCGTCGCGATCGTCACCGGCGCCGCCCGCGGTATCGGCGCCGCCACGGCGGTCCGGCTGGCGGCGGAGGGCCGCGCCGTCGCCGTACTCGACCTCGACGAGAGCGCCTGCAAGGACACCGTCGAGACGATCACGGCGGCCGGCGGCCGGGCCCTCGCGGTGGGCGCCGACGTCTCGGACGAGGCGCAGGTGCAGGCCGCCGTCGACCGGGTCGCCGCCGAGCTGGGGGCGCCCACGGTGCTGGTGAACAACGCCGGGGTGCTGCGCGACAACCTGCTGTTCAAGATGAGCGCCGCGGACTGGGACACCGTCCTCGGCGTCCACCTGCGCGGCGCCTTCCTGATGAGCCGCACCGTGCAGAAGCACATGGTCGACGCGGCCTTCGGCCGGATCGTCAACCTCTCCTCGTCCTCCGCCCTCGGCAACCGCGGCCAGGCCAACTACTCCGCCGCCAAGGCCGGCCTGCAGGGCTTCACCAAGACGCTGGCGATCGAACTGGGCAAGTTCGGCGTCACGGCCAACGCCGTCGCGCCCGGCTTCATCGCCACCGACATGACCGCCGCGACCGCGGCCCGGGTCGGCATGGGCTTCGAGGACTTCCAGGCCGCCGCCGCGTCCCAGATCCCGGTCCAGCGCGTCGGCCGGCCCGACGACGTGGCCAACGCCATCGCCTTCTTCACCGGCGACGACGCCGGCTTCGTCTCCGGCCAGGTGCTGTACGTGGCCGGCGGACCGCTCGACTGACCGCCCGGAGGGCGCACACACCATGACCCAGAATTCCACCACCCCCGACACCGGCAAGGCCGCGCTCGTCACCGGTGCCAGCCGCGGCATCGGCCTGGCCATCGCCGAGGCGCTCGTCGCCCGCGGCGACCGGGTGTGCATCACCGGGCGCACCGAGGACACCCTCAAGGAGGCCGTCGAGCGGCTCGGCCCCGACCGTGCCGTCTACGTCGTCGGCAAGGCCCACGACGAGGCGCACCAGGCCGCGGCCGTCGAACGCGCCATGGAGGCCTTCGGCCGGATCGACTACCTGGCCAACAACGCCGGCACCAACCCTGTCTACGGGCTGCTCGCCGATCTCGACCTCGGCGTCGCGCGCAAGGTCTACGAGACCAACGTGATCTCCGCGCTCGGCTTCGCGCAGCAGACCTGGAAGGCCTGGCAGAAGGACCACGGCGGTGCGATCCTCAACATCGCCTCGATCGCGGGCCTGGCGCCCTCGCCCTTCATCGGCGCCTACGGCATCAGCAAGGCCGCGATGGTCAACCTGACCGTGCAGCTCGCCGCCGAGATGGCGCCCGGCGTCCGCGTCAACTCGATCACGCCCGCGGTGGTCAAGACGAAGTTCGCCGCCGCGCTCTACGAGGGGCGCGAGGAGGAGGCCGCGGCCGGCTACCCGCTCGGGCGGCTCGGCATGCCGCAGGACATCGGCGGCGCCGCGGCCTTCCTGCTCGGCGACGAGGCCGGCTGGATCACCGGGCAGAACCTGGTGATCGACGGCGGGCTCTTCCTGCGCGCCGGGGGCGCCTGACCTGCGGCCCGTCCGGCGGCCCCGCTGCCGCCGGGCGGGCGTCCCACCCGCCGGGGCGCGGACTGTCAGTGCCTGCCGGTACGTTCTGACGCAGCAACTGATCGCGTACCGGAGGTTCCCGACGTGCCCACCATGCTCCCCGAGTCCTGGCAATCCGTCCTCGGCGAGGAGACGGACAAGCCCTACTTCCAGCAGCTCGGCGACTTCGTGGCGGCCGAGCGGAAGGAGCACCGCATCTTCCCGCCCGAGGACGAGGTGTTCGCCGCGCTGGAGGCGACGCCCTTCGACCGCGTCAAGGTGCTGATCCTCGGTCAGGACCCCTACCACGGCGCGGGCCAGGGCCACGGGCTGTGCTTCTCCGTCCGTCCCGGCGTGAGGACGCCCCCGTCGCTGCGCAACATCTTCAAGGAGATGCACGAGGAGCTCGGCCACCCGGTGCCGGACAACGGCTATCTGCTGCCGTGGGCCGAGCAGGGCGTGCTGCTGCTCAACGCGGTGCTGACGGTGCGCGAGGGCGAGGCCAACTCGCACAAGGGCAGGGGCTGGGAGAAGTTCACCGACGCGGTGATCCGCGCGGTCGCCGCCCGTCAGGACCCGGCGGTCTTCGTGCTGTGGGGGAATTACGCGAAGAAGAAGCTGCCGCTCATCGACACCGAGCGGCACACCGTCATCCAGGGCGCGCACCCCTCGCCGCTCTCGGCGAAGCTCTTCTTCGGTAGCCGCCCCTTCACGCAGATCGACGCCGCCGTCGCCGCGCAGGGCCACGAGCCGATCGACTGGCGCCTCCCGAACCTCGCCGTGAGCGCGGTCGCCGCGGGCTGACGGCCCGCACGACCGGCCGCCGACCGGGCCGGGCCGCACGCCGGGGGAGCGGCGCGGCACCGGTCAGCGGCCGTAGACGCCCTGGCAGATCGTGGCGGCCCTGCTGCCGGCGGCCCAGCGCCCGTAGGCCCGGCCCATCGCGCACAGCTGGTCGAGCTGCCTGTCGCTGCTGATGCCCGCGCCCGCGGCCGCCCCGTGCCGTACCGGCAGCGAGGGGCGCGGTAGCGCCGAGGCGGGCCTCTCGCCCGGCGCCGGGGCGGCGGACGGCCCGCCGGGATCCGGGCGTACGTCCGCGAGCAGCGGCGCGGCCGGTGACGGCGTGAGGGTCACGACGGCGGGCGAGCGGCCGGGCGGCGGGGTCGACGCGTCGGGCCGGGCGGGGGAGACGGTGGTGCATCCGGCCACGGCGCAGGCCGTGAGCAGGAGCACCGCAACGGGCAGCAGGCGCACCTGCTCCACTGTGCCCGGGTCCGCCCGCGTCCGGGAGTCCCCGCAGGAGTGAAAAGCGCGCCCGCCGTGCACCACGGATCACCCGTCCGAGTGGCGCCCACCTGCCCGTATGCTGCGGTGGCACCGCTCCCGCCCAGGGCGCGGGCGGCCGCACGGCGAGGAGCAGCGGATGGCAGCGGGCAACGCCCCACTGAAGGTCGGCGTCATCGGACTCGGCGACATCGCCCAGAAGGCGTACCTCCCGGTGCTCGCCGCCCAGCCGGGTCTCGACCTGCACCTGCACACCCGCACCCGCGCCACCCTCGACCGGGTCGGCGACACCTACCGGGTGCCGCACCGGCACACCACGCTGGACGACCTGCTCGGCCAGGGCCTGGACGCCGCCTTCGTGCACGCGCCCACCGCCGACCACATCCGTATCGCCGCCCGCGTCATCGAGGCGGGCGTCCCGGTCTACGTCGACAAGCCGCTCGCCCGCGACGCGGAGGGCGCGCGCACCCTGGTCGAACTCGCCGAACGCCACGGCGTCCCGCTCACCGCGGGCTTCAACCGCCGCTACGCGCCCGGCTACGCGCAGTGCCTGGACCACCCGCGGGACCTGGTCCTGATGCAGAAGAACCGGGTCGGGCTGGCCGACGACCCGCGCGAGGTCGTCTTCGACGACTTCATCCACGTCGTCGACACCCTGCGCTTCCTCGCCCCCGGCCCGGTCGAGCAGGTCCGCGTCTCGGCGAGGACCGTCGGCGGCCTGCTCCACCACGTCGTGCTGCACCTGTCCGGCGACGGCTTCACCGCGATCGGGTCGATGAACCGGATGAGCGGCTCGGTCGAGGAGAGCCTCGACGTCAGCGGCGGCGACCGGCGGCGCCAGGTGCTCAACCTCGCCGAGGTCGTCGACCACAAGGGCCAGCCCAGCGTGCGCCGCCGCGGCGACTGGGTGCCGGTCGCCCGGCAGCGCGGCATCGAGCAGATCACCCTGGCCTTCCTCGACGCGGTGCGGGCCGGCGCCGGCTCCCCGGTCGACGCGCGCGACGCGCTGGCCACCCACGAGCTGTGCGAACGCGTCGTCACCGAGGTACGGGAACAGGCCGCCTGACCAGGCGCGTCACCTCGTACGCGGCAGCGGAGAGCACCAGCAGCAGGGCCAGGACGACGCGGAAGACGTCCAGGCTCGCGCACCCGGACCGCCCGCCGGGCCGGGGGCGGGCTGCGGGAGCCCGTCGCGCGGGCCCGGAGGAGGGCGCGCCCGGGGTCTACGGCAGACGGTTCCAGGACGTCAGGACGTGGCGGCCGTGCTCGTTGCCGAGGCGGCTGACCGTGCCGGTGGCGAGTTGGAAGAGGGCGCCGTCGGCGGGCGGGAGGCCCAGCCGGCGGGCGGTCAGGACGCGCAGGAAGTGGGCGTGGGCGACCAGCACCACGTCGCCGCCGTCGCCGTTCGTGAAGGCCGCGTCGGCGCGGGCGAGCACCCGGTCGGCGCGGTCGCCGACCTGCTCCGGGGTTTCACCCGGATGGTCGTCGGGCCCCGGGGCCACACCGTCGGTCCACAGGTCCCAGCCCGGGCGGGTGCGGTGGATGTCACGGGTCGTCACGCCCTCGTAGCCGCCGTAATCCCACTCGTGCAGATCCGGGTCCACCATGCCGTGCTCCAGCCCGGCGAGCTTCGCGGTGTCCCTGGCCCGCTGCAGCGGGCTGGTCAGGACGCAGGAGACGTGGCGGGAGGCCAGCAGCGGCGCGAGGCTGCGTGCCTGCGCCTCGCCCTTCTCGGTGAGCGGCAGATCGGTGTAGCTGGTGTGCTGTCCCGATCGGCTCCACTCGGTCTCACCGTGCCGGATCAGCACGAGCTCGCCCATGGTGTACCTCCCGTGACGCCGTTCGGCGCCGCGATGTGATCATACGTCGCGGTACGGAACGGCGGCCGGGCCCGCCCGCGCGCCGCCGTGCCCCCACCGGGCTGTTCCCGCATGACACGCGGGCCACGGGGCAGACGCCCCGTCACCTCGCCTCAGTACGATGACCGCGCGTCCCCGGTTGCGGCATCAGCGTGACGCCGGAGCGAAGGCGGGTGTACGCCCGGTCCGTCACGCCTGTGCCGTCCGGCCTGCCCCTCCGCCCTCCGACCCGCAGCACAGGAGCCGCCGTGAACGACGCCCCCGACGCCCCCCGTACGTACGACGTCATCGTGATCGGCGCAGGGCCGGTCGGCGAGAACGTCGCCGACCGCACCCGCGCCGCCGGGCTCAGCACCGTCGTCGTGGAGAGCGAACTCGTCGGCGGCGAGTGCTCGTACTGGGCCTGCATGCCCAGCAAGGCGCTGCTGCGCCCGGCGCTCGCGCATGCCGACGCCCGCAAGCTGCCGGGCCTCAGCCGCGCCGCGCAGGGCCCGCTGGACGCGGCGGCGGTGCTCGCCCGGCGCGACGACTTCACCTCGCACTGGAAGGACGACGGGCAGGTCGACTGGCTGCGCTCGGTCGACGTCGAGCTGGTACGCGGCCACGGCCGGCTCGCCGGCGAGCGCCGGGTGGAGGTCGACACGCCCGACGGCGGCACGGTACGGCTGGAGGCCCGGCACGCGGTGGCCGTCTGCACGGGGACGACCGCGGCGCTGCCGCCGATGCCCGGCCTCGACGACATCCACCCGTGGACCAGCCGGGAGGCCACCAGCGCCAAGGAGGTGCCGGGGCGGCTCGCGGTCGTCGGCGGCGGCGTGGTGGCCGTCGAGATGGCGACGGCCTGGCAGGCGCTCGGCTCGCAGGTGACGCTGCTGGTGCGGGGGAACGCCCTGCTGGACCGGGTCGAGCCCTTCGCGGGCGAGATGGTCGCCGACGGGCTGCGCGAGGCGGGCGTCGACGTGCGCTTCGGCGCGAACGTCTCCCTGGTGGAGCGCGACGGCGCCGCGGGCGAGGTCAGGATCGGCCTGGAGGGCGGCGCACGGGTCGCCGCCGACGAGGTCCTCTTCGCCACCGGCCGCGCCCCGCACACCGGCGACGTGGGCCTGGAGACGGTGGGCCTGAAGCCCGGCGGCTGGCTGCCGGTCGACGACACGCTCCTCGTCACCGGCGTGGACGGCGGCTGGCTCTACGCCGTCGGCGACGTCAACCACCGGGTGCTGCTCACCCACGAGGGCAAGTACCAGGCGCGGATCGCGGGCGCGGTCATCGCGGCCCGCGCGAAGGGCGAGCCGGTCGACGACGCCGCCTGGGGCCGGCACGTCGCGACCGCCGACCACGCGGCGGTGCCGCAGGTCGTCTTCACCGACCCCGAGGTGGCCGCGGTGGGCCTGTCCGCCGCGGAGGCCGAACAGGCCGGGCTGCGCACGAAGGTGGTCGACTACGACCTCGCCCAGGTCGCGGGCGCGAGCCTCTACCGCGACGGCTACCGCGGCCGGGCCCGTATGGTCGTCGACCTCGACCGCGGCCATCTGGTCGGCGTCACCTTCGTCGGCCCCGGCGTCGGCGAGCTGCTGCACTCCGCGACGGTCGCGGTGGCGGCCGAGGTGCCCATGGAGCGGCTGTGGCACGCCGTCCCGTCCTACCCGACCATCAGCGAGATCTGGCTCCGCCTCCTGGAGGCGTACCGCGGCTGACCGCCGGGCGCGGTGCCCCTGCTCCGCAGAGGTGGGAGCAGGGGCACCGGGCCTAAGGCCGTCCGCACGTCTGCACAGGGGAGCGTCGGTGCGGACGGCGGCCTTGTGGGGTCACGCCGGGGCGCGGTCCGGGGTGTGCGGGGTCTGCGCGGGTGCGGCGGCCGCGCGTGCGGCCTTGCGCTCGGCGGAGGTCAGCAGCAGCGTAGGCAGCGTCGCGGCGATCGCCACGCCGAGGACCCACCAGAAGGCGGTGCCGAAGGCGGCGGCGGACCGGGAGACGTCGTGCGCGTCGTTCAGCCCGTTCTGCAGCACCACCGCGAAGATCGCGGTGCCCACCGAGCCGCCGACCCGTTGCAGCACGCTGAGCTGCACGGTCGCGTCACCGATCTTCGTCGGTGGGACGGCGCGGTAGGCGGCGGTCATGGCCGGCAGCGCGCAGATGCCGATGCCGAAGCCCCGTACGACCATCGCGACGCCGAGGTACCAGTAGTTCGTGTGGGCGCCGATGGCCACGAAGGGGACCGTCGCCACGATGCTGACGACACCGCCGAGGAAGGCGGTCGGGCCGCTGCCGAACCTGTCGATGAAGCGGGCACCCCTCCAGATGGCGATTGCCGCACCGCTGCCCTGCGGGACGAGCAGCAGGCCGGTGCGCACGGTGGTCTCGCCGCGCACGATCTGGAAGTAGAGCGGCATGAGGATGATGGCGCCGAAGACGGCCGCGCCGATCGTGAAGGTGGTGAGCGAGGAGGCGCTGTAGGCCGGGCTCCGGTAGAGCCGCAGGTCCACCAGCGGGTTGGCGACCTTGAGGGTGCGCAGGACGAACCCGGCGAGCAGCACCACCCCGGCGATCAGCGAGACGAGCACCCTGGGGGACGACGCGTCGCCGGTGGTGCCGATCTCGGCCAGTCCGTAGGTGAGGCCGACGCTGCCCAGGACGACGAGCGCCAGGCCGGTGAAGTCCAGCTTTCCGGCCTCCGCCCTGCCGCCGGTGTCCGCCGGGAGCAGCCGGACGGCCAGGTAGGCGGCGACGGCGCCGATCGGCAGGTTGACGAAGAAGATCCAGCGCCAGCCGATGTGATCCAGGATCAGGCCGCCCACGGTCGGGCCGATCACCGGCATCATGATGGTGGGGATGCCGATGGTGCTCATGACCTTGGCCATCAGCGCGGGCCCTGACCTGCGCATCAGGATCATCTGCCCGACGGGCGTGGTCAGCCCGCCCGCCGCGCCCTGGACCGCCCGGAAGGCGATCAGGGAGGCCGCGTTGGGGGCCAGACCGCAGGCCACCGAGGCGAGGGTGAACACGACGATCGAGCCGGTGTACACCCGGCGCGGCCCGAAGCGGGTGGCGAGCCAGCCGCTGGCGGGGATCACCGCGGCGAGCGCGAGCAGGTAGGCGGTGACGACCCACTGGATGGACGCGAGGGACGAGTCGAACGTGGTCGAGAGGGTGCGCAGCGCCACGTTGACGATCGTGGAATCCAGGAACGTCATCACGGAACCGAGGATCACGGCGGCGAGCACCCGCTTCAGCTCGGGCGGGAACGGCGCCGGCGGCGGTGCGCCGCCGGGGGCGGCGGTGGCTTCTGCGGACATGACCGGATCACTCCTTCGGGGGTGGCGGTGCGGGCGGGATACGATACGGAGCGCCGCTCCGGAAATATACGGAGCGGTGCTCCGATTCTCAAGTGCGCTGAGGGGTCCCATGGTTGACAAGGCTGCGGACGGGGAGCTGCGCGCCGACGCGCGGCGCAACCGCGACGGGCTGCTGACGGTGGCCAGGGAGGTGTTCGCGGAGCAGGGCACCGAGGCCTCGCTGCGGGACGTCGCCCGCCGCGCGGGTGTCGGTATCGGCACGCTCTACCGGCACTTCCCGACCCGTGAGGCGCTGCTGGAGGCCGTGCTGCGCAGCGGTTTCGAGGCCCTGCGTGCATCCGCCGACCAGTTGGCCGCCGCCGAGCCGCCGGGCCGGGCGCTGGTGCTGTGGCTGCGGGAGTTCACCACGCGCTCCGGCGCCTACCGGGGGCTGCCCGCCTCGGTCATGGCGGCGCTGCACGACGAGGGCTCCGAGCTGTACGGCGCCTGCGCCGCGATGCACCAGGCCGCCGCCCGGCTCCTCGGCGCGGCCCAGGAGGCGGGCGCCGTACGGCGGGACGTCGACCCGGAGGACCTGTTCACGGCGGCCGCCGCCGTCGGCTGGGCCGCGGAGCGGACCGACCCGGACCGGGCCTCCCGCATCCTCGCCCTCATCAGCGCCGGACTGGCGCCCGGAGCAGCCGAGTCGGCGTGAGGCCGGCGCGCCGCGGCTGCCCGCTCCGTGGTCGGGGCGCGTCCACGATGCGGTCAGGAGTTTGACCGCGTTCACCCGTTCCGGTTACGTTGCGCGGCATGCAGCGGACCACACACCTCACGACGCGGGGTCATGTCGACCTCAAGCGCGTGTGCTCCGCCGCGTGTCACCAGGTCTGACCGCACGAGCTCCGTACGGAGCCCCAACGGGGGTGCCCGCCCCGCCGGTTCGCCGCCGGCGCGCGTGCACGGGTGCGCCCCCGCCGCCGTCGACGACCTGGAAGGCCCACCGTGGTAGTCCTGCCGCCCGACCGTCCCGCCGCCCCGACCCCCCTGCGCCGCCCGGACGTTGCGGTGTCCGCGGCTCAGCCGCGCCGCCCCGCCGGATCCGCCGCGGTGCTGCGCGCGATCCTCGACCACGGGCCGGTGGCGCGCAGCACCGTCGCGCGGCTCACCGGGCTGTCGCCCGCGGCGGTGAGCGGGCACTGTACGCAGCTGCTGGCCCGCGGGTTGGTCGCCGAACGCCCGCAGGCGCCGGGCCCGCGCGGGCTGGGCCGCCCGCACATCCCGCTGGAGATCGACACCGGCCGCTACCTGGTGGCCGGCGCGCACATCGCCGTCGCCCACAGCACTCTCGCACTGATGGACCTGCGCGGCCGGATCGTCGCCGGCGACCGGCGGCCGCACCGCGGCACCGATCCGCAGCAGGTGCTCGGCGGGCTCGCCGCCCGGCTGCCGCAGCTGGTCGAGGCGCACGCGGGCGGCCGTACCGTCCTCGCCCTCGGCGTCGCGACCGGGCAGTGGGTCGATCCGGACGCGGGCGTGATCGTCGATCACCCGCGGCTGGGCTGGCGGGACGTGGCGGCCCGTGAGGTGCTGGCCGCCGCGACCGGGCTGCCCGTGCACGTCGACAGCCACTCGCGGGCACTGGCCCGCGCGGAGCAGCTGTTCGGCGCCGTGACGACCCGCAGCAGCGCCGTGCTGCTCTTCGTCGGCGCGGTCGTGGACGCCGCCTTCGCCACCGCGGGCGGGGTGCACCGCGGGCCGCGCTCGGCGGCGGGCAGCGTCGCGCACCTGCCGGTCGGACCGGAAGGACCGGGCGAGGCGCCCGGCGAGCCGTGCGGCTGCGGCACCCCGGGGTGCCTGCAGTCCGAGGTGTCCGAGCCCGCGCTCGTGCGCCAGGCCGCCGCCCGCGGCCTGGACGTCGCCGACTTCCGCGCGCTGCTCGACCTCGCGCTGGCCGGTGAGCAGCGGGCGGTGGCGCTCTTCCGGCGCCGGGCGGTGCTGGTGGGCCGGGCGGTGGCGCTGCTGCTCGACGTGTTCGACCCGGAAGTGGTGGTCGTCGTCGAGCCGGGCGCCGGGCGGCTGCCGGAGTGCCTGGACGTCATGCGCACCGAGGTCGCCGCCCGCTCCTGGGTGTGCGACGACCCCGAACGGGCGGTGCTGCCCAGCAGCTTCACCGGCTCGGTACTCCCGGTCGCGGGCGGCGCGGTGGCCCTCGGCGCGCTCTACGACAACCCGCTCGGACCCTGGCCGGCGCTGCCCGCCGTGAGCTGAACGCACACCGTCCGCGGCGGCCCCGAATTCTGACTTAATTCAGGCAGTTGCATTGTTGACCTGGCAGAACTCGCACGTGAGAATGGATTCATGAACGGCAATCAGCGGAATCCGGAGCGGGCGCCCAGCGCGGCGCACTCCTTCCGCGTGCCCTCCGCGCCGGGCCGCGAGTGCTGCGGGCGCGCGGCTCGCCGATGTGCGGACGACGCCGTTTCCCGCTGTCCGTACGGGAACTGTACCGGCGCTTGCCGCGCCGTGTGACGCACCGCGGGCAAGCGCGCAACGCATTCCTCCCGGCGCCGATTCTCCGCACCGGCCGCGCGGCCGTGAACGGCCGCGGCTGATTGCGTGAGTGGTGTACGGCAATTCCGTCGCCGTATTCCGTCCCGGTATTCCGTAATCCCGTAATTCCCTTCCCCGTCAGCTTTACCGCGCCCCGCCGCCCGATGCCGTGCGGCCCGCGGGCGCGGGGCTGTCCGCTGCCCGCGCACCGCCGGCCGCGCGGCCCCGTACGCCCGCCGCACCCTCCCGCACCCGCACCTCGACCCAACTGGGGGAGACGTTGACCATCACCGTGCCGTCACTACCCGCCTCGGGCATCGACCCCGAGCGCTTCAAGCAGATCTTCCGCAACCATCCCGCAGGCGTGGTGGTCGTCACCGTCGACGCCGGGCGCGGCCCCGCGGGCTTCACCGCGACCTCGCTCACCTCGCTGTCCCTGCACCCGCCGCTGGTGTCCTTCGGTATCGGCGTCACCGCGTCGTCCTGGCCGCACGTCGAGCAGGCGGGCAGCGCCGTCGTCAACTTCCTGGGCGCCGACCAGGAGCACGTCGCCAGGACCTTCGCCACCAGCGGTATCGACCGCTTCGCAGCGCCCACCGCGTGGCGGCGGCTGCCGCAGGGCGAGCCGGTGCTCGACGGGGTGAGCAGCTGGCTGCGCATCGAGTTCGAGCACATCGTGCCCGCCGGCGACCACCGGGTCGTGATCGGCCGCGTCCAGGAGGCCTGGACGGGCGGCACCCGCTCCCCGCTGCTCTTCCACGACGGCCGCTACCACACGCTCTGACCCGCCCCCACCTCCCGCCCACGCCGCGACCGGACCGCGTGTCCGGCCCTTCCCCAGGAATCGCCATGACTCACCGCCCCACCGCCGGAATCGTCCCGCGCCGGTCCTTCCTCGCCCTCGCCGGAGGCGCCGCGCTGCTCGCCGCCTGCTCGCGCAGCACGTCCGCCTCGATCGACTCGGTGCCGACCCGCGCACTTCCCTCGGGGGCGCCGCCGCCCGGCACCAAACTCGCGATATCCATCCACACCGCCCAGTTGCAGCTGGCCGAGTCCGGCCTGGACAAGCAACTGCCCTTCACGGTGTCCAGCTGGCCGAACCTGTCGGCGGGACCCGATGTGATCCAGGGGTTCCGGGCGCATTCCATCGACCTGGCGAGCAACGCCGGCATCCCGCCGATCCAGGCCGAGGCCATCAAGGTCGGCGCCCGTATCGTCGCCGTCCAGTCCCGCGACCACCCGATCTACACCTTCGCCACCGCGCCCGGCTCCGGCGACGCCATCGCCTCCGCCGCGGACTTCCGCGGCAGGAAGATCGCCTTCTCGCAGGGCCAGGCCCAGGGCGTGGTGGTGCTGCGCGCGCTGAAGGAGGCGGGCCTGAAGAACTCCGACGTCTCGCTCGTCCCGCTGCCCAGCACGCAGTTCCTCACCGCCCTGCAGTCCAAGCAGGTGGACGTCGCCCCGCTCGGCGAGCCGACGCTCACCAAATACCTGGGCCAGTACGGCAAGGACGGCGCGCGCGGCGTGAAGACCGATGTCGTCGACCTGCTCACGGTCCTGTGGGCGCCCACCGAGGTGCTCAACGACGACGCCAAGGTCGCCGCGATCCGCAGCTTCGTCCCGCTGTGGGCGCAGGGCGTGGTGTGGGCGTGGGAGCACACCGACCAGTGGATCCAGCGCTACTACGTCAAGGACCAGGGCGTGACGGCCGCGGACGGGCAGCGCATCGTCGCCTCCCAGTCGCAGCCGCAGTTCCCGCGCAGCTGGGACCGGGCCATCGCCTGGGAGCAGGAGACCGCCGACCTGATGGCCGCCGGCGGATTCGTCCCGAAGGTCACGGCGGAGAAGCTGTTCGACCGGCGCTTCGAGGCGCTGGCCTCGCAGGCCGTACCGGCGAAATACCAGGTGGCGTCATGACCGACATCCTCCCGACGCCCGTCGCGGCGCCGCCCGCCCCGGCCGGCGCCCGTCCCCTCCCCGACGCCGGGCAGGCCGCGCCCGCGCCCGTGTCCGCGCCCGTCAGGGCCGCCAAGGCCCCGGCCCGGCGCCGCCGGCTCGGACCCGGCAAGGCGATCCCCTTCGCACGGCTGACCGGACCGGCGCTGCTGGTGCTGGTCTGGTGGGCCTCGTCCGCGTCCGGCTACCTCGACCCGCGCATCCTGTCCGGCCCCGGCACCGTCGCCTCCACCTTCGTCGACCTGGTCAGGAGCGGGCGGCTCCAGGACAACGTGCTGGTCTCGCTGCAGCGCGCGGGCCTCGGGCTGCTCTTCGGCGTCCTCGCCGGGGTGGCGCTCGCGGTCGCCGCGGGCCTCAGCCGGGTCGGCGAGTACCTGCTCGACGGCACGCTCCAGGTCAAGCGGGCCATCCCGTCGCTCGCGCTGCTGCCGCTGATGATCCTGTGGCTCGGCATCGGCGAGGAGATGAAGGTCGTCGTGATCGCCGTCGGCGTCGCGGTGGTCGTCTACATCAACACGTACGCCTCGCTCACCGGCATCGACCGCAAGTACGTCGAGCTGGCCGAGAGCCTGGACCTGACGCGGCCGCAGTTCATCGGCCGGGTCGTCATCCCCGGCGCGCTGCCCGGCTTCTTCGTCGGGCTGCGGCTCGCCGTCACCGCGTCCTGGCTCGGCCTGGTCGTGGTCGAGCAGGTCAACGCCACCAAGGGCCTCGGCTACATGATGTTCCAGGCCCAGCAGTACGCCCAGTCCGACGTCATCATCGTGGGCCTCGTGGTCTACGGGGTGTTCGGCTTCGTCTCCGACGCGGTCGTGCGTGCCGCAGAACGGAAGGTGCTGTCATGGCGCCGCACGCTGGCGGACTGACCGCCGAGCGCCCCGCCGCGGGCGACGCGGCCCCCGCCGTCCGCACCGCCGGGCTGGTCCGCTCCTTCGGCGACCGGGACGTGCTGCGGGAGCTGGACCTGACGGTGGGCCAGGGCGAGTTCATCGCACTGCTGGGGCGCAGCGGCTCGGGCAAGTCCACGCTGCTGCGGGCGGTCGCCCGGCTCGACCACGGCGTGGCCGGGTCCGGCGAGCTGAGCGTGCCCGAGCGGGTCTCGCTGTCCTTCCAGGACTCCCGGCTGCTGCCCTGGCTGCGGGTGCTGGACAACGTGGTGCTCGGCATCCGCGGCAAGCAGGCCAGGGAGCGCGGCCGCACCGCGCTCGCCGAGGTCGGCCTCGAAGGGCGCGAGCGGTCCTGGCCGCACGAGCTGTCCGGCGGCGAGCAGCAGCGCGCCGCACTGGCCCGCGCACTCGTCCGCGAGCCCCAACTGCTGCTCGCCGACGAGCCGTTCGGGGCGCTGGACGCGCTGACCCGGCTGCGCATGCACGGACTGCTGCGCGAGCTGTACGAGCGGCACCGCCCGGCGGTGCTGCTGGTCACGCACGACGTGGACGAGGCCGTCGAACTCGCCGACCGGGTCCTCGTGCTGGAGGACGGCCGGATCGCGGTGGACATCGCCGTCGACCTGGCCGGCCCGCGCAGCCGCCGCGACCCGCGCTTCCAGGAATACCGCGACACCCTGCTCGCCGCGCTCGGCGTCGAGCTGCCGGACCCCGTACACGAGGCCGCCGCGCACGCCCGCGCCGCCGCGCAGGAGGCCCCCGCGCACGCCGCCGCACCCGTCCACCCCGACCCGGTGCACCCCCACCCCGTCCCCCTCGCCGCCTCCGCCGCCCCCGCCCGCGCGCTCGGCCACGACCAGGAGAAGAAGGACCATGACCCCCAGGACTGACCGCAAGCCGCTGCACCTCAACGCCTTCCTGATGTCCGTCGGGCACCACGAGGCCGCCTGGCGCCTCCCGGAGAGCCCGGCCTCCGGCGGCACCGACATCGACCACTACCGCAACCTCGCCCGTATCGCCGAGCGCGGCAGGCTCGACTCGCTCTTCCTCGCCGACAGCCCCGTGCTCATGGGCGACCCCGGCCGCCGCCCCGGCAGCAAGCTGGAGCCCACCGTGCTGCTCACCGCGCTCGCCGCGGCCACCGAGCACATCGGCCTCATCGCGACGGCCTCCACCAGCTACAACGAGCCCTACAACCTGGCCCGCCGCTTCGCCTCTGTCGACCACGTCTCCGGCGGCCGGGCGGGCTGGAACATCGTGACCACCGCGGGCGCCGACGCGGCCCGCAACTTCGGCCTCGACGACACCCCGCTGCACCGCGACCGCTACCTGCGCGCCGCCGAGTTCGTGGACGTCGCGACGAAGCTGTGGGACAGCTGGTCGGACGACGCGGTCGTGGCCGACAAGGAGTCCGGCGTCCACGCGCGGGCGGACAAGGTGCGTAAGGTCGACCACCGGGGTACGTATTTCCGGGTGGACGGACCGCTCAACGTGCAGCGCTCCCCGCAGGGCTACCCGCTCCTGGTGCAGGCCGGCTCCAGCGAGGACGGCAAGGACTTCGCGGCCCGCTACGCCGAGGCCGTCTTCACCGCCCAGCAGACCCTCGAAGAGGCCGTCGCCTTCTACAAGGACGTCAAGCAGCGCGCCGCCGCCATCGGCCGCGACCCCGAGGGCATCAAGATCCTGCCCGGCATCGTGCCCGTCATCGGCGACACCGAGGAGCAGGCGCACGCCCTCGACGACGAGCTGGACCGGCTGATCCGCCCGGAGTACGCCGTGCGCCAGCTGTCCAGGACGCTGCGCATCGAGCCCGAGCGCCTGGAGCTGGACAAGGAACTGCCCGCGGACATCCCCGGCGAGGACGAGATCGAGGGCGCCAAGAGCCGCTTCACGCTCATCGTGGAGCTGGCCCGGCGCGAGCGGCTGACCGTCCGCCAGCTCATCGGCCGGCTCGGCGGCGGCCGCGGCCACCGCACCTTCGCCGGCACCGCCGTGCAGGTCGCCGACACCATCGAGGAGTGGTACGACGCGGGCGCCGCCGACGGCTTCAACATCATGCCCGCGGTGCTGCCCTCCGGCCTGGAGCTGTTCGTCGACCGCGTCGTGCCGATCCTCCAGGAGCGCGGCCTCTTCCGCACCGAGTACACCGGCCGCACGCTGCGCGAGCACTACGGGCTGCCGCGCCCCGCCAACCGCCTGTTCGACCCCGCCGGCACCGGCGCCCGCGGCGACGGGCACCTCGGCATCGCACTCCCGGAGGTTTCGTGACGGACTGTACGAGTACCGCACCCGGGCCGGCCGCCGCGGCGGCCGGCCCGGCCGCGCCGCGACCCGGCTGGATCCGCCGGCTCGCCGGCTACTGCCTGCGCCACCGCACCGACCTCGTCACCGCCTTCGGCGGCGCGGTCGTCGCGGCGACCGCCACCGCCGTCCTGCCGCTGGTGCTGCGGCACGTGGTGGACGCCGTCGCCTCCGGCGCGGACAGCCCGCTCGGCTGGTGGATCGGGCTGCTCGCCGGGCTCGGCGCGGCCCGCTTCCTGGGCGGCTTCACCCGCCGCTACCGGGCGGGGCGGCTGTCCCTGGGGGTGCAGTACGACCTGCGCAACGACGCCTTCGCCGCGCTGCTGCGGCTCGGCGGCCGGCAGCAGGACTCCTTGCGCACCGGCCAGATCGTCAGCCGGTCCATCTCCGACATCACCCTGATCCAGACGCTGCTGCAGTTCCTGCCGAACATGACGGGCAACGCCCTGATGTTCGTCGTCTCGCTGTGCTTCATGGCGTGGCTCTCGCCGCTGCTGACGCTCGTCGCGCTGGTCGTCGGCCCGCTGCTGTGGCTCATCGTGCGCAGCAGCCGCCGGCACCTCTTCCCCGCGAACTGGCACGCCCAGCAGGAGGCCGCCGAGGTCGCCTCCACCGTCGAGGCCGCGGTCACCGGCGTACGCGTCGTCAAAGGCTTCGGGCAGGAGGGGCGCGAGCTGACCGCGCTGGAGGGGCGCGCCCGGCGGCTGTTCGCCTCCCGGCTGCGGGTGGTGCGCTACACCAGCCGCTACACGCCCGCGCTCCAGGCGGTGCCCGCGCTCGGCCAGGTCGCCGTCCTCGCGCTCGGCGGCTGGCTCGCGCTGCACGACCGGATCTCGCTCGGCACCTTCCTCGCCTTCACCAGCTACCTCGGCTCGTTCGTCACCCCGGTCCGCCAGGTCGCGACGCTGCTGACGGTCTGGCAGCAGGCCCGCGCCGGCACCGAACGCGTCCTGGAGGTCATCGACGAGGCCCCCGCGATCACCGACGCCCCCGGCGCCACCGACCTGCCGCCCGGACCGCCCGCCCTGAGCTGGCAGGACGTCACCTTCGGCTACGGCGACGGCAGCCGCCCGCTGCTGCGCGGCTTCAGCCTCGACATCGCCCCCGGCGAGACCGTCGCCCTCATCGGCCCGGCCGGCTCCGGCAAGTCCACCGCCGCGGCCCTGCTGCCGCGCTTCTACGACGTCGCGTCCGGCGCGGTGAAGGTCGGCGGCACGGACGTGCGCGAGCTGCGGACGGCCTCGCTGCGCTCCGCGATCGGCTACGTCTTCGAGGAGAGCCTGCTGCTGTCCGACACCGTGCGGGCCAACATCGCCTACGGTGCCCCCGACGTGCCGCAGGAGCGGGTCCGCGAGGCGGCCGCGATCGCCCGCGCCGACGAGTTCGCCCAGCGGCTGCCGCAGGGCTACGACACCGTCGTCGGCGAGCAGGGACTGACCCTGTCCGGCGGGCAGCGGCAGCGCATCGCGCTCGCCCGCGCGCTGCTGAGCGACCCCGCCGTGCTGGTGCTCGACGACGCGACCTCGGCGATCGACGCGCGCGTGGAGTCCGAGATCCACGACCGGCTGCGGGCCGCGACCCGCCGCCCCACCACGCTGATCATCGCGCACCGCCGCTCCACGCTCGAACTCGCCGACCGCATCGCCGTGCTGGACGGCGGCCGGGTCGTCGACACCGGCACCATGGACGAGCTGCGCTCGCGCTCCGCGCTCTTCCGCAGCCTGCTGTCCGCGACCGACTCCGGCGACGGCGACGCCCCCGCCGGGCCGCCGCACGACCGCCCCGCCGAGGACGTCCCGGCGACGGAGGACGACACCGCGGCGCCCGCCGTTACCGCCCACCTGTGGCGGCGCGCGGAGGCACCCGCCGACTCCCGTACCGGCAGCGCCGACCTCAAGGCAGCCCAGGCGCTGTCGCTCAGCGCGGCCACCGCCGGCCCCGGCCGCGGTCCCGGCGGCGGTGTCCTGGGCGCCGCGCCGCCCACCCCGGAACTCCTCGCCGGGCTCGCCCGGATGCCGCTGCCGCCCGCCGACCCGGACGTGCCCGCCGCCCGGGCCCGGGCCGCCGACCCGCACCTGGGCCTGCGCGCGCTCATCGGCCCCTTCCGGTGGGCGCTGCTGCTCGGGCTGCTGCTGGTGGCCGCCGACGCGGTCGCGCAGATCGCGGTGCCGATCCTGGTACGGCACGGCGTCGACAGCGGCGTGGCCCGGCATTCGGTCGCCGCGCTGGTGACCGCGGTGGTCGCCGCGGCCGCGGTGGTCTGCGCGGACTGGGCCGTCGGCGTCGTCCAGACCCGCGTCACCGGCCGTACCGGCGAACGGCTGCTCTACACGCTGCGGGTGAAGACGTACGCCCAGCTCCAGCGGCTCGGCCTGGACTACTACGAGCGCGAGCCGGCCGGGCGGATCATGACCCGGATGACCACCGACGTGGACGCGCTGTCGAGCTTCCTGCAGACGGGCCTGATCACCGCCGTTGTCAGCCTGCTGACCGTCCTCGGCGTGCTGGTCACCCTGCTGGTGATCGACGCGGGGCTCGCCGTGGTGCTGCTGTGCGCGCTGCCGCTGCTGATCTGCGGCACCGCAGTCTTCCGCCGCTTCTCCGTCCCCGCCTACCACGAGGCCCGGGAGCGGGTCAGCGCCGTCAACGCGTGCCTCCAGGAGAACGTCAGCGCCATCCGCGTCACCCAGGCCTTCCGCCGCGAGGAGCGCAACGCCCGCGACTTCGCCGCGCTGGCCTGGGCCTTCCGCGACTCCCGGCTGCGCGCGCAGCGCAACATCGCCGTCTTCTTCCCCTTCGTCGAACTCCTCGGCGTCCTGTCCACCGCCGCCGTGCTCGCGGTCGGCGCCGGGCAGGTGCGCTCCGGGGCGCTCACCGCGGGCACCCTGATCGCCTTCCTGCTCTACGTCGACCTCTTCTTCTCGCCGATCCAGCAGCTCTCCCAGGTCTTCGACGGCTACCAGCAGGCCGTCGTCGGCCTGTCGCGGCTGCGCACCCTGATGCGCACCCCGACCGGCACCCCGGCCGCCGCCGACCCGGAGCCGGTCGGCGCGCTGCGCGGCGAACTCGCCTTCGACGGCGTGTCCTTCGGCTACGCGGGCGGCGGCGGCCAGGAAGTGCTGCACGGCCTGACGCTGCGCATCGCCCCCGGCGAGACCGTCGCCCTGGTCGGCGCGACCGGCGCCGGGAAATCCACCGTCATGAAGCTCCTCGCCCGCTTCTACGACCCGACCACCGGTGTCGTACGGGCCGACGGGCGCGACCTGCGCGACCTCGACCTCGGCGGCTATCGGGCCCGGCTCGGCCTCGTGCCCCAGGAGGCGCACCTGTTCAGCGGCACCGTGCGGGACGCCATCGCGTACGGCCGCCCCGGTGCGGGTGACGCCGAGGTGGAGGCGGCCGCCCGCGCGGTCGGGGCGCACGAGA
The DNA here is from genome assembly GCF_044333285.1 of Streptomyces sp. NPDC021020. Lineage (NCBI taxonomy): Bacteria > Bacillati > Actinomycetota > Actinomycetes > Kitasatosporales > Streptomycetaceae > Streptomyces > Streptomyces sp. NPDC021020. The sequence goes on along the minus strand of NZ_JBIRQQ010000011.1, from coordinate 263,678 downwards.
TGGTCGCCGCGCTGCCGCTGGGCTACCTCCAGCCGGTCGGCGAGCGCGGCCGGAACCTGTCCGCGGGCCAGCGCCAGCTGCTCGCCCTGGCCCGCGCCGAACTCGTCGACCCCGACGTGCTGCTGCTCGACGAGGCCACCGCCTCGCTGGACCTGGCCGCCGAGGCCCGGGTCACCGCCGCGACCGAGGCGCTGACCCGGCGGCGCACCACCCTGGTCGTCGCGCACCGGCTGACCACCGCCGCGCGCGCCGACCGGATCGTGGTCCTGGACCACGGCCGCGTCGTCGAGACCGGCACCCACACCGCCCTGCTCGCGGCCGGCGGCCCCTACCGCCGGCTCTGGGACGCCTTCCGGCAGGCGGGCGCGTCCGCGACCGTCGACCAGCTGGCCTCCGCCGGGCCGGAAACCCGCCCGGGGACCGCTCCGGCCCCCGTCCACGACAAGCTCCTCGACAAAGGACAACGATGACCGAGTACCGCCCCTTCGGACGCACCGGCGTCAAGGTCAGCCCGCTGTGCCTGGGCGCCATGATGTTCGGCCCGCGCGGCAACCCCGACCACGACGACGCCGTGCGGATCATCCACCACGCCCTGGACTCCGGTATCAACTTCGTCGACACCGCCGACGTCTACTCGGCCGGCGAGTCCGAGACGATCGTCGGCAAGGCGCTGGCCGGCGGCCGCCGCGACAACGTCGTGCTGGCCACGAAATTCCACGGCAGCCTCGGCGACGACCCCAACGAGCAGGGCAACAGCCGCCGCTGGATCGTCCGCGAGGTCGAGAACAGCCTGCGCCGGCTCGGCACCGACTGGATCGACCTCTACCAGGTGCACCGCCCCGAGCCCGGCACCGACTTCGACGAGACGCTCGGCGCGCTGTCCGACCTCGTCCACCAGGGCAAGATCCGCTACATCGGCACCTCCACCTTCGAGCCGTCGGCGATCGTCGAGGGCCAGTGGATCGCCGAGCGCCGCGGCCGCGAGCGGGTGGTGGCCGAGCAGCCGCCGTACTCGCTGCTCGCGCGCGGCATCGAGCGCGAGGTGCTGCCGGTCGCGCAGCGCTACGGTCTCGCGGTGCTGTCCTGGAGCCCGCTGGCCGGCGGCTGGCTGTCCGGCCGCTACCGCAAGGGCGCCGAGCAGCCCGTCTCCAGCCGCGCCGACCGGCAGACCGCCCGCTTCGACATCGGCTCGGCGGAGAACGCCGCCAAGCTCGCCGCGGCCGACGCGCTGGCCGCCCTCGCCGACGAGGCCGGGCTCACGCTCGTGCAGCTCGCCCTCGCCTTCGTGCTGGAGCACCCCGGCATCACCTCGGCGATCATCGGCCCGCGCACCTTCGAGCAGCTGGCCGGCCAGCTCGGCGCCGACAAGATCACGCTGGACCGCGAGGTGCTGGACCGGATCGACGAGATCGTGCCGCCCGGCGTCAACCTCTCCGCCCGCGACGCCGGATACGTCCCGCCCGCCCTCTCCGACCCCGCCCTGCGCCGCCGCTCGCACGCCTGAGCCGCCGCCCGGATCCCGCCGCCGCGCCACAGCGGCCCCGGCGCGGGATCCGGGCCGGGGGCCGCACGGTGCAGGCGCTCAGCCGACCGTGAGGACGATCTTGCCGCGGGTGTGGCCCTCCTCCACCGCCCGCAGCGCCGCGCCCGCCTCGGCGAGCGGGAAGGTCTGCGTGACGTACGGGTCCAGGGCGCCTGCCACCACGAGCGCGGCCACCGCGTCCAGCACCGCCGCGGTGCGCTCGCGGACGATCGCCGACCCGCCCAGCTCGGTGGCGCCCTCCTTGTCGGCGCCGCTGACCAGCCGGGAGCGGTCGTCGAGCAGCGCCGCGACCTCGCGCAGCGGCTCGCCGCCGACCAGGTCGAGGACGGCGTCCACCCCGCCGGGCGCCGCCGCGCGGACGCGGTCGACGACACCGGGGCCGGAGGCGACGTGCACCGCGCCCAGCGACTCGACGAAGGCCCGCTTGCCCTCGCTCGCGGTCCCGACGACCTTCAGGCCGCGGTGCCGGGCGATCTGCGCCGCGGCCGTCCCGACCCCGCCGCCGACACCGTTGACCAGCACGGTGGCGCCCGGCGGCAGCGCGAGCTGGACGAGCGCGTCGTACGCGGTCGCGGCGGCGACCGGCAGCGCGGCCGCGTCCGTCCACTCCAGACCGGCGGGTTTGTGCGCGGTGCCGGCCGCGGGCAGCAGCGTCAGCTCGGCGTAGCCGCCGTTGTCGGCGTGGCCGAAGACCTCGTCGCCGGGCGCGAAGCCCTCGACGTCCGGCCCCACCTCGACGACGACGCCCGCGGCCTCGCTGCCGAACACCGCGGGCAGCTCGGTCGCCGGGCCGCCCGCCCGCCGGTAGCCGGTGCGCCGCTTCCAGTCCACGGGGTTGACCCCCGCGGCGCACACGGCGACCAGCAGCCGCCCCGGCCCGGGTACGGGCCGCGGCAGGTCGGCGAGGGACTCGGTCTCGGGGCCGCCGAAGGCGGTGTGGACGTACGCGGTGGGCATCCGGTGCTCTCCTGTGCTCGGTGGTGGCGGTGCCGTTCGGCGGTCAGCGGGCGGGGCCGGCGGCCGGGATCTTCGAGAAGTGGAAGTGCACGTCCCGGCGCCGGGAGAAGCCCAGCGACTCGTACAGCCTGATGGCCCCGGTGTTCACCGCGGCCGCGTGCAGGAACGGCGTGTCGCCGCGGGCCGCGATGCCCGCCGCGGTGTGCAGCACCAGCCGGGAGGCCAGCCCCTGGCCCTGGTGCTCGGGGTCGGTGCAGACGGCGCTGATCTCCGTCCAGCCCGGCGGCCGCATCCGCTCACCGGCCATCGCGACGAGCCGGCCCTCCCGGCGGATGCCGTGGTACGCGCCCATCTCGACCGTACGGGCCGCGAACGGGCCCGGCCTGGTCCGCGCCACCAGCTCCAGCATCTCGGGGACGTCCGCGGGGCCGAGCAGCTCCGCCTCGTCGTCGGTCAGCGCGGTGACGGCGGACCCGACCATCTGCACGCCCTGCCCCGCGCTGCCGGCGTCCCAGCCACCGGGCAGCGCGTCGGCCCCGGTGAGCGCGAAGGCGTTGCCCGCGCCGACGAGCGCGGCCAGATCCGCCCAGCCCCGCGGGTCGTCCGGGTCGGCGACGGCCACGAAGGGCGACACCTCCGGGTGGAAGCGGGCCGCGGACCCGGCGGCGACGGCGAGGGAGGCCTGCGGGCCGGTCAGCGCGGCCCACACCGGGTTGTCCAGCGGGTGCGCGGGCTGTGCGGGGCGGGCCGGCTGGGCGGCTTCGAGGCTGGTCGACATGGTCGGGCTGCTGCTCCGTTTCTGCGCCGGCCTGGTCGGCGCTCACCGGTGGTGCAACCCGATCAGGCCGCACGATCTTCCGCGCCGCGCCGGTGTCCCGTATCGCGGACACGTACGGGCCGCTCCCGGGTCACAGGCGCAGGCCTGCGGACAGCAGCGCGAACTGCCGGTCGTACAGCGGCACCAGGTCCACCTCGCCGTCGTGCTCCACCCAGTGCCGCCCCACCGCCGTGGCGACCGCCATGAGGGCCGCGGCGGTGCAGCGCACGTCCAGGTCGTCGGCGGGGCGGCCGGTGCGCTCGGCGATCACCTCGGCCACCGAGTCCTGGCTGCGGATGAACTCGTCCCAGGAACGGGCCCGCAGCGCCGGGTCGGTGAAGCCCAGCCGGGTGCGCAGCAGCAGTTCGTCGCGGTCGGCCTCCATCAGCCGGCCGAGCGAGTCGGTGAGCGCGATCCGCAGGCTGTCCAGGACCGGTTCGCCCGGCGGGCGGGCCCGCAGCGCGTCGGCGAGCGCGGAGTCGTAGTCGTCGTCGAGGACGACGTCCTCCTTGGTGGGGAAGTAGCGGAAGAACGTGCTGGGGGAGACCTCGGCCGCGGCGGCGATCTGCTCCACGGTGGTGCCCTCGTAGCCCTGGGCGGCGAAGAGGCGGAAGGCCTCGCGGCGGATGGTCGCCAGCGTGCGCTGCTTCTTGCGCTCCCGCAGGCTCGGCTCGGGCGGGGCCGGGGTCTCCTTGGCGTTCATGCCGGCGATTCTCCGCGCTCGGGCACCGCGCCCGCCAACCCGGCCCCTGCCGCGCCCGCCTGCCCTGCCGTCCCCGCCGGTTCCGGTACGGCGCCGCGCCCGGCCGGGGCGTCCGCCGCCGAGGACTGCCCCGGGGCGGGCCGCCCGGGCAGGAAGAGCGCCGCGAGCACCGCCCCGGCCACCGCGATGGCGCAGCACACCAGCAGCGCCAGGCCCATGCCGTGCAGGAAGGCGCGGTGCGCGGTGTCCGCGAGCCCCGGGTCGCCCAGCCGGGCCGCGACCTCGTCGGCGCCGCTGACCGAGTCGCGGACCTGCCCGGCGTCCGCGGGGGAGAGGCCCGACACGTGCAGCCGGGCCAGATAGCCCGCGCTCAGCAGGCTGCCGAGCCCCGCCACGCCCAGCACCCCGCCGACCTGCTGCACGGTCTCCAGCAGGCTGGTGCCCCGCCCGGAGGCCCCGGCGGGCAGCGACGCCATGACCAGGCTGGTCGCGGGCACGGTGGCGAGCCCGAAGCCCAGCCCGGTCAGCGTCAGCCACAGCGCCGCGTAGCCGTACCCGGCGCCGCTGCCGGTGGCCGCGCCCAGCAGCGTGCCCGCCGCCAGCATCAGCAGCCCGGCGGGCACCACGACCCGGGTGCCCAGCCGCGGCACGAGCTGCTCGCTCAGCGCGGCGGCCGCCATCAGCCCGGCGATCAGCGGCAGCACCCGCAGCCCGGTGCCGAGCGCGTCGTGTCCCAGCACCGCCTGGAGGTACTGCGGGACGACGAACAGGATGCCCATCACGGCGAAGTTCACGAAGACCGCGACGAGCGTGCCCCAGCGGAACCGCGGGTCGGTGAAGAGCCCGGTGTCCACCAGCGGGAAGGGGTGGCGGCGCTGCTGCAGGACGAAGGCCGCGAGCAGTACGGCCCCGCCGGCGATCCCGGCCAGCACCTTGGCGCTGCCCCACCCGTCGTCGGGCACCAGGATCGTGCCGTAGACGAGGCCGGTGATGCCCAGTCCGCTCAGCAGCGTGCCGGCCAGGTCGAGGGGGGTGGCCGCGGCGCGGTCGCGGCGCGGCTCGGCGGGCAGCAGCAGGAGGCAGGCGGCGAGCGCGACCGCGAACAGCGGCACGTTGAAGAGGAAGACCGAGCCCCACCAGAAGTGGTTCAGCAGCCATCCGCCGACCAGCGGCCCGACCGGCAGCCCCAGCGCGGTGGCCGCCGTCCACACGCCGATCGCCTTGGGCACCTCGTCCGGCCCGAAGACCTTGGGCAGCACCGCCATCGACACCGGCATGATCATCGCGGCGGCCAGCCCGAGCACGGCGCGTATCGCGATGAGCTGCCCGGGGCTGTCCGCCTGGGTCCCGGCGAGCGAGGCCAGGCCGAAGAGCGTGACGCCGGCGATCAGGATCCTGCGGTGCCCGTAGCGGTCGCCGAGCAGTCCGACCGGGAGCATGCCCACCGAGAGCGCCAGCAGGTAGCCGCCGTTGATCCACTGCAACTGGGCGCTGTCGGCGCCGAGTTCACCGGCCAGCGTGGGCAGCGCCACGGTGACGACGGTGCCGTCGAGCGCGACGGTCAGCACGCTCAGCGTCAGGGCCGCCAGGACCCACCAGCGGCGAGGCGAGGCGGCGAGCGACGGGGGAGGAGCGGCGGGCGCGGACATGGCGGCCTCCGAGGGAGTCGGCTACACGACGACAGTGGACTCCCATATGGAAGCATCATCTCAAATGAAAGTCGACTCTCATATTTTCCCGGGTCGCTCAGTTCGCCTTCCGGCGGCTCGCCGCCTTCTTCGCGGGGGCCTTCTTCGCCGACTTCCCGGCCGTGGTCTTCTTCGCCGCGGCCTTCTTGGCGGGGCGCTTGCCCGTACCGCCGCCCTTGCCGGAGCGGCCGCCGATGTCCGTCACGGTCGCGTCCTTCCCGCCGCCGCCCTTGCCGCCCTTGTCGCCGCTCGTGCGGCCCTCGTGGGCCTGGTCGACCGAGGCCTGGAGCGCGGCCATGAGGTCGACGACCTTGCCGCCGCCGGCCTCGCCCTCGACCGTGGGCAGTTCCGCGCCCTCCAGCTTCGCCGTGACCAGCGCCTCGACCGCCGCCGCGTACTCGTCGTGGTAGGCGGTGAGGTCGGCCTCGCCCAGGGCGTCGATCAGCGTGTCGGCGAGCTTCAGCTCGTTGTCCGAGATGGTGACCTTGCCGCGCGGTGCCGCGTCGGCTGCCGAATTCAGCTCGTCGGGCCAGCGCAGCGTCTGGAGCAGCAGGATGTCGTCGCGCGCGGTGATCAGCGCCAGGTGCTCGGAGTTGCGCATCGCGAACTTGCCGACCGCCGCCTTGCCCGAGCGGGAGAGCGCCTCGCGCATCAGGACGTAGGGCTTGTTGGCGGTGGGGGAGGAGGGAGCGAGGAAGTAGGGCGTGTCCAGCTGCATGCGGTCGATCCGGGAGGTGTCGACGAAGCCGCTCACCTCGATGGTCTTGGCGGTGGGCAGCGGCAGCGCCTGGAGTTCGGCGTCGCTGACCTCGACGAGCTGGTCGTCGGGGGTCTCGAAGGCGCGGCCGATCTCGGCGGCGGACAGCACCTCCTCGTCCAGCTCGCAGGTCTTCTGGTAGCGCACCCGGCCCTGGTCGGCCAGATGGATCTGCCGGAAGCTGAGCTTGTGGCTGGACACCGCGGATCCGAGCTTCACCGGGATGGAGACCAGGCCGAAGGCGAGGGTCCCGCTCCAGACGCTGCGCATAGCATGTCCCTTTGATCCGGATATGGGATCTTTAGGATATGCCGATCACCGAGGTCGGGGGCCGCCGGATCACCCTCAGCCACCTCGACCGGGTCCTGTGGCCGGACACCGGCACCACCAAGGGCGAGCTGCTGCACTACTACGCCACCGTGGCCGACGCCCTGATCCCGCACTGCGCCGGGCGCCCGGTGAGCTTCGTACGCACCCCTGACGGCGTCCAAGGGCAGCGCTTCTTCCAGAAACGCCCGCCCGCCGGTACGCCCGACTGGGTGACGACGTCCGAGACTCTGCGCAAGAGCGGCGAGCTGATGCCCCAGGTCCAGATCACCGACCTGGCCACGCTGATGTGGGCGGCGAACCTGGCGTGCGTGGAGATCCACACCCCGCAGTGGCGCTCGGCGGCGCCCGGCACCGCCGACCGCCTGGTCGTCGACCTCGACCCCGGCCCCGGCCGCACCGTCGTCGACTGCTGCGAGGTCGCCCTGCTGCTGCGCGACCGGCTCGCCGCCGACGGGCTGCGCGCGTGGGCCAAGACCAGCGGCTCCAAGGGCCTGCACCTCTACGCGGCCCTGCGCGACGCGGACGCCGGGCAGGCCTCGGACTACGCGCACGCCGTCGCCCGCGAGCTGGAACGCGCCCACCCCGACCGGGTCGTCTCCCGGATGTCCAAGGCCGACCGCGCCGGACGCGTCTTCCTCGACTGGTCGCAGAACTCCCGCAAGAAGACCACCGCGACCCCCTACACCGTCCGCGCCCGCCCCGAGCCCACCGTCTCCACGCCGCTGTCCTGGGACGAGGTGGCGTCCGCGGCCTCGCCCGCCGACCTGGCCTTCACCATCGCCGACGTCCCCGCGCGCCTGGCCGCCCACGGCGACCTGCTGGCCCCGCTGCTCGCCCCCGCCTCGGCGGCGCGGCTGCCCTGAGGGGCGGTCAGCCGCGCGGCTCCCCGTACCAGCGCCACTGCTCCTGGCGCGGGCGGCCCGGCAGGGCGGTGCGGCCGGTCGACCACAGCAGCGCGGGCCACGGGGCGGTGTCCGCGGGGGCGTCGGGGAAGAGGCGGTGCAGGGTGCGGGCGCACAGGGCGGGCGGCGGGGTGAAGGGCGGCAGGCCGAGCCCGGCGGCGATGTCGTGGACGTGCACCAGGGTCTCGACGACGCCCATCGCCGCGAAGCCCTCGGGATCGGCGGCGCCGAAGCCGTGGTGGGCGCGCACCTCCGGCGGGGTGACCCGCACCATCGCCGCCAGCAGCGCACCGCAGCCGTCCAGTACCTGGAGCAGGCCGTCGACGCCCGCGGCGCGGTCCACGAAGACCGTGCTCATCGGCCCGCCGGGGAATTCGCTGCGGTAGACCACCGGCACCAGCCCCGTCAGCGGCGGCCGCTCGGGCCCGATCTGCAGGGCGTACGAGAACAGGTCGTCGGCCAGGTGCTCGGCGGTCTGCCAGCACGTCCACGTCAGGCCGCCCGCCGGGGCGTCCCAGCCGTCCCCGGGCGCTTCGCGCAGGGCGGCGATCGACAGGCGGACGGCCTCGGTGACGTCGTCGGCGGTCACCGGGCCGGGAGTGCGGGCTGCGGCTGAGGTCATGACCGGCACCGTACCGCGTGGTGGGCCCGGGCCGAGCGCCCTTTTGTCGCGTTGGAATCTGTTGACCATGGGAGGAAAAACACCCTAGATTCACCATGATCGAACGCGAGGACTGGAAAGGACCCCCTATGCCGACACCCCCCGCCCGAGTCCTCGCCCTGCGGGCCGCGGGCACCGCGCTGGTCGTCGAACTGACCGAGCCGGTGCCCCGCGTGCTGCACTGGGGCGCCGACCTCGGCGCGCTGCCGGACGCGGACGCCGCCGCGCTCGCCCTGACCGCCGACCAGGCGGTGCTGAACAACGCCCTCGATGTGCCGCGCCGGCTGACCGTCTGGCCCACCGAGGCCGACGGCTGGTCCGGCACCCCCGCGCAGGAGGGCCACGCGGCGGGCGGCGCGGCCGCGCCGGGGCCGGTGCTCACCGGCAGCACGCACGAGGAGTACGCGGCCGGCGGCGGCGAGATCGCCCTGTCGTTCACCGACACCGCGACCGGCCTCGACACCGAACTGACCTACCGCCTCGACCCCTCCGGTGTGCTCGCCGCCTTCGCCACCCTCACGCGCCGCGCCGACGCCGGACCCGAGCCCTACGACCTCGCGCGCGTCACCACCCTGCTGCCGCTGCCCGGGCGGGCCACCGAACTGCTGGACTTCACCGGCAAGTGGAGCCGCGAGCGGGTGCCGCAGCGCCGCCCCCTCGGCTACGGGAGCCACGTCCGCGAGGCGCGGCGCGGCAAGCCCGGCGCGGACTCGCCGTACCTGCTCACCGCCGGGGTGCCCGGCTTCGGCTTCCGCGGCGGCGAGGTGTGGGGCGTGCACATCGCCTGGAGCGGCGACCAGCGCTACCTCGCCGAGCGGCTGCCCGAGGGCGCGGGTGTGCACGGCGGTGTCCTCGGCGGCGGCGAGCTGCTGCGGCCCGGCGAGATCCGCCTCGCGCCCGGCGACACCTACCGCACCCCCGTCTGCCACTTCGCCTGGTCCGGCGCCGGGCTCGACGGCCTCGCCGACCGCTTCCACACCCTGCTGCGCGCCCGCCCCGGCCACCCGCGCACCCCCCGGCCCGTCGTCCTCAACAGCTGGGAGGCCGTCTACTTCGACCACGACCTCGACCGGCTGCGCCGCCTCGCCGACCGGGCCGCGGAGGCCGGCGTCGAACGCTTCGTGCTCGACGACGGCTGGTTCACCGGCCGCCGCGCCGACACCGCGGGCCTCGGCGACTGGTACGTCGACCCCGCCGTGTGGCCGGACGGCCTCGGCCCGCTCGCCGACCACGTCCGCGCGCTCGGCATGGACTTCGGGCTGTGGTTCGAACCGGAGATGGTCAACCCCGACTCCGAGCTGGCCCGCGCCCACCCGGACTGGATCCTCGGCCCCGCCCGCGGCCTCGGCCCCACCTCCCGCCACCAGTACGTGCTCGACATCGCCCACCCCGACGCGTGGGCGTACCTGCTGGAGCGCATCGGCACCCTCGTCGGCGAGTACGGCATCGGCTACCTCAAGTGGGACCACAACCGGGATCTGCACGAAGCCGTGCACGGCCCCGGCGACCGGCCCGCGGGCCACGCCCAGGTCGACGCGCTCTACCGGCTGCTCGACACGCTGCGGGCCCGGCACCCCGGGCTGGAGATCGAGAGCTGCGCCTCCGGCGGCGCCCGGATCGACCTCGGCATCCTCGCCCGCACCGACCGGGTCTGGACCTCCGACTGCAACGACCCCGTCGAACGCCAGGCGATCCAGCGCTGGACCGGGCAGCTGCTGCCGCCCGAGCTGGTGGGCTCGCACGTCGGGGCCGCCGAGAGCCACACCACCGGACGCGTCACCGCCGCCTCCTTCCGGCTCGTGACCAGCCTCTTCGGCCACCCCGGCATCGAGCAGGACCTCACCGCCTGCGAGCCCGCCGAACTCGCGCTCATCACCGCCTGGACGGCGCTCTACCGCGAGCTGCGCCCGCTGCTGCACAGCGGCCGGCAGGTCCGCGCCGACCTCCCGGACGACGCGGTGCTGCTGCACGGCACGGTCGCGCCCGACGCCTCCGCCGCGCTCTACTGCTGGGCCCGCACCGCGACCTCGGCCGATGGGCAGTCCGGGCGGGTGCCGCTGCCGGGCCTCGACCCCGACACCGCCTACCGGGTGCGGATCCGCACCGAACCGGGGCTGCCGTCGCTGCACCAGGACGCCGGGCCCGCGTGGTTCACCGCCGCGCTGGAGGGGTGGGTGCCGCTGCCCGGGGCGGTCGCGGTGCACGCCGGGCTGCCGATGCCGACGCTGAACCCCGGTCAGGCGCTGCTGCTGGAGGTGCGCGCGGCCTGAGCCGCGGGCCGCCGCCCGTTCGGCCCACCCCGGCTGCACGGGCGGCGCGGCGTACGCCAGGGTCTGAGGTGGACAGCCGCGCCCGGGCCCGGGCGCGGACCAGCCGGACCGGGGAGCGCCGATGGACCTCAGCAGCACGGTGGACAGCCTGATGGAGGGCCTGACCGCCGACCTCGTCCGGCTCGCCGCGATCCCGTCGATCGCCTTCCCCGGCTACCCCCGCGCCGAGGTGGAGCGCGCGCACGACCTGCTGGTGGAGCTGCTGCGGGACGCCGGGGTCGAGCACATCGAGCGCATCGACCTGCCCGACACCGCGCCGGTGATCTACGCCGAGGTCCCGCCGCCGTCCCCGGACGCCCCGACCGTGCTGCTCTACGGCCACTACGACGTCCAGCCGCCCGGCGACGAGTCGCTGTGGCTCTCCCCGCCGTTCGAGCCGACCCCCGTCGACGGGGGACTGCGGGCGCGCGGGATCGCCGACGACAAGTCCAACGTCATGGCCCACATCGGGGTGCTCCGCGCGTACGGCGGCCGCCCGCCCACCGGGCTGAAGATCGTCCTGGAGGGCCAGGAGGAGTACGGCAGCGCCTTCGACGACTACCCGCCGACCGACCCCGCGCGCTTCGCGTGCGACGCGATGGTCATCGCCGACATGGGCAACCTGCGCCCCGGCACCCCCACCCTGACCACCGGGCTGCGCGGTGTCGCCGAGGTCGTGGTCGAGGTCCGCACCCTCGCCGAGGCCCGGCACAGCGGGGAGTTCGGCGGCGCCGCCCCCGACGCGCTGCTCGCGCTGCTGCGCGCGCTCGCCGGGCTGCACGACGAGCGCGGCGACGTCGCCGTCGAGGGGCTGCGCCGCGAGGAGTGGCAGGGGGCGTCCTACACCGAGGAGGAGTTTCGCGACCTGGCCACCGTCGCCGACGGGATGCCGCTGACCGGCAGCGGAAGCCTCGGCGAGCGGCTGTGGAGCGGCCCGGCGATCACCGTGATCGGCCTGGACGCGCCCGCCGTCGACGGCGCCGCCTCGGCCGTCGTCCCGTACGCGCGCGCCAAGCTCAACCTGCGCGTGCACCCGCAGCAGGACCCGCGGGAGGCCACCGACGCGCTGGTGCGGCATCTGCGCGAGCACCGCCCGTACGGCATCGAACTGACCGTCACCCCGAGCGACGCGGGACCGGGCTTCGAACCGGCCACCGACGGGCCCGCCTACCGGGCCGCCCGCGCCGCGCTGCGCGAGGGCTGGGGGAGCGAGGCCCAACTGGCGGCCAGCGGCGGCTCCATCCCGCTGGTCAACGGGCTCGCCAGGGCCGTGCCCGACGCGGAGGTGCTGCTGTTCGGCGCGCAGGACAGCATGTGCAACCTGCACGCGCCCAACGAGCGGGTGCTCTTCTCCGAACTGCGCGGCGCGGTCGTCGCCGAGGCGGCCTTCCTGCGCGAGTACGCCGCGGACTTCAAGGCGGCGGGCGGCCGGCGGTGAGCGCCGAGGCGGCCGGTCCCGGCACCGACGCCGGCAGCGCCGGGCCGCCGCCCGGCGACGCGGGGGGCGGCGACGGCGGCAGCGGGAAGCACCGCTTCACCTTCCCCAGCGCGCTCACCATCCTCGCCCTCGTCACGGTCGCGGTGTGGGCGCTGGCCTTCGCGATCCCGTCCGGCGAATACCGCCGCAACGCCGACGGCAAGCCGATCCAGGGCACCTACCACCACGTCCCGTCCGGGCTGAGCTTCGGCGGCCACCTCAAGGACCTCTTCCTCTCGCCGGTCAACGGCCTCTACGGCATCCAGGACGCGAAGACCGGCGCGGTCGGCCCGGACAACACCGGCGACCTGTACGGCAGCGCGGGCGTCTTCCTCTTCGTGCTCGCGATCGGCGCCTTCATCACCGTGGTCTTCGCGACCGGCGCGCTGGACCGCGGCATCGCCCGGCTCGCGCACGCCCTGCGCACCCGTGGCGCGCTGCTGATCGCCGGCATCATGGTCGTCTTCTCGGTGCTCGGCACGGTCGAGGGCTTCGCCGAGGAGACCCTGGGCTTCTACGGGCTGATCGTGCCGCTCATGCTCGCGCTCGGCTACGACCGGATGGTGGCCACCGGCACGATCATCCTCGGCGCGGGCGTCGGCGTGCTGTGCTCCACCGTCAACCCGTTCGCGACCGGCGTCGCCTCCTCGGCCGCCGACATCTCGCTCGGCGACGGCATCGTGCTGCGCTTCCTGATGTGGATCGTGCTGACCGCCGTGACGGTGGCCTACGTCGTCCGCTACGGCCGCCGGGTGCAGCGCCGCCCCGAGCGATCGATCAGCGGCTTCCTGCCCGGCGACCGCGAGCACGGCGAGCAGAGCACGCAGGAGCCGCCGGAGCTGACCGGACGCCACAAGGCCGTGCTCGCCGGGGTGGCGCTGGTCTTCACCTTCATGATCTTCTCGGTGGTCCCCTGGTCGAGCGCCCTCACCGGCAAGGCCGACGCCGTGCCGTACGGCTGGGAGCTGGACTGGTCCTTCGCCGAACTCGCCGCGCTCTTCATCGTGGCGGCCGTGCTCGTCGGGCTGCTCGCACGGATGGGGGAGCAGAAGCTCAGCTCCACGATCGTGCAGGGCGCCGCGGACTTCATCTCGCCCGCGCTGGTCATCATGCTGGCCCGCGGCGTCACGGTCATCATGAACAACGCCAAGGTGACCGACACCGTGCTGCACGCCATCGAGGGCGTGGTCTCCGGGTCCTCGAACGCGGTCTTCGCGATCATCGTCTTCGTCGTCAACCTGCCGCTGGCCTTTCTCATCCCCTCCACGTCCGGGCACGCCACCCTCGCGATGCCGATCCTCGCGCCGCTCGCCGACTTCGCGGGCGTCTCCCGCTCGGTCGTCGTCACCGCCTGGCAGTCCGCGAGCGGCTGGATGAACCTGTGGGTGCCCACCACGGCCGTGACGATCGGCGGTGTCTCGCTCGCCAAGGTCCGCTACGACCAGTACCTGCGCTTCATCTGGCCGCTGCTGGCCATCCTCTTCGTGCTGATCTGCGGATTCGTCTCGCTCGGCGCCGTCGCCACCTGACGCGGGCGGCCTCCGGTCCGCCGGGCACGGCAAAGTATGCAATTGCATCGGGAATTGCAGCCGCACTTGCGGGGTAGACCCACCGTGCGGACACCGTGCCTGACGGTGCCCGTGCGGCGGACGAGCCGGCGGAAGCGAGCCCGAGAGGCGGTACGGCCATGACCGAGCAGTTCGGCAACGGCGTCCAGGCCAGCAGCATTTCCGGAGTGGAATGGATCAAGAGCGCCCGCAGCAACCCGAGCGGAAACTGCGTGGAGTTCGCCCGACTTCCCGACGGAGGGGTGGCGGTTCGCAATTCCCGCTATCCCGACGGGCCGGCTCTGGTATACACGCAGGAGGAGATAACCGCATTCGTCGGAGGCGCCAAGGACGGCGACTTCGACACCTTCACGGCGTGAAGCCTGCGGTGTGACGCCCGCAGGGGCGGGTCGCGGGCTTCGCGGAGCAGTACCGGCCGTCCGGTACCACTCGGGGAGCCCGCATGTCCGTACAGCCGCAGCCCGCCTCGCCCTTACCCCTGTTCGAGCGCCGCCCCGAGATGGGCGCCCGGGCCATGTCCCGGGTGCTCGGCACCTACCTGCGCACCCTGCGGGAGAGCCGAGGCTGCTCCCCGGCGGCGGCCGGCGCGCACATCCGCGCCCACGCCTCGAAGATCAGCCGTATGGAGACCGCCCACGTCTCGCTCAAGGCCCGCGACGTCGACGAACTCCTGCACCTCTACGGTGTCGGTGAGGCCGAGCGCGCCGAGATCGGCCGCCTGGTGCAGCGCGCCACCGGCCCCGACTGGTGGCAGCCCTACGGCGAGATCGTGCCCGACTGGCTCCAGCAGCTCATCGGCCTGGAGCGGGACGCCCATCTGGTGCGCAGCTACGAGACGCAGTTCGTGCCCGGCCTGCTCCAGACCGAGCGGTACGCGCGGGCCGTCGTGCAGAGCGGCCACCGCCTCGCACCCGCCGCGGAGAACGCCCGGCGCGTCGACCTGCGCCTGGAGCGGCAGCGCCGGATGACCGAGCCGGGCGCCCCCGTGCTGTGGGCGCTCGTCGACGAGGGCGTGCTGCACCGCCCGGTCGGCGGCGCCGACGTGATGCGCGAGCAGCTCATGTACCTGCTGGAGGTGCTGCGGCAGCCCGGCGTACGGCTGCAGATCGCCTCCTACGCCGCGAGCGCCGCGGCGACCCCGGGCACATCCGTGACCTACCTGCGCTTCGCCCAGGGCTTCCTGCCGGACATGGTCTACCTGGAGCACATGACCAGCGCGCTCTACCTCGACCGGCTCGCCGACGTCGACCACTACCGGGCCGCGCTGGACGAGCTGAGCGCGCTCGCCGCGACCCCGGCGGCCAGCCGGGTGCTCCTGGAGCAGGCCCTGCAGCGCTACCGCTGACCCGCGGACGGGGGAGTCGCGGGCGGCGCGGCCAGCCGGTGGAGGAAGGCGCGGGCGGCGGCCGTCAGCCGATCCGGCCGACGCCGCCGTACTCGATCCACTCCATGCTCGGCTGCCGCGGCACCAGGTCGGAGTCCGGGCGCCACATCGACACCTCGACCAGCCCCGGCTCCAGCAGCCGGGTGCCCGCGAGGAAGTGCCGGACGTCCGCCTCCCGCCGCACCTCGCCCCAATTCCCGTCCGTGGTGCGGTCCATGAACTCGGTGACGCCGCGCCGCGTCTCCTCGTCCTCGCTCACCAGCTGGCACACCACCAGGAAGCTGCCGGGCGGCACCTTGGCCGCCGCGCGGCGCACCACCCCCGCCGGGTCGTCGCGGTCCGGGATGCAGTGCAGCACCGACACGAAGAGCACCGCGACCGGCTGCTCGGTGTCGATCAGCCGCTCGACCTCGGGGTGCGACCACACGGCCTCGGTGTCGCGCATGTCCGCCTGGATCACGGCGGTGTTCTCGTTCTGCTCCAGCAGCGCCCGGCCGTGGGCGAGCACGATCGGGTCGTTGTCGATGTAGACCACCCGGCACTCCGGGTCGACCCGCTGGGCCACCTCGTGGACGTTGTCCTGCGTCGGCAGGCCCGAGCCGTGGTCGACGAACTGCCGGATGCCGTAGTCCTCGGCGAGCCGCCGTACCACCCGGCGCAGGAACGACCGGTTGTTCACCGCCAGCACCTTGGTGCTCGGGACCTGCTCCAGCAGCTCCTCGGTCGCCGCCCGGTCGGCCGGGTAGTTGTCCTTGCCGCCCATCAGGTAGTCGTACATCCGCGCCACACTGGGCACGGTGACGTCGATGCGGTCCGTGAGCGGGACATACGCGTCGTCCATCGGGTCCTCGCGGCATCTCCGGCCCGGCACAGCCGAGGTGAAAGTGAGCTGGAACACTTCCATCCTAGGCACCCGCGGGCCGTCGGGCGACATCAACTGCCCCACAGGGCACGCCTCGTGACGTCCCGTGGCATTCAACCGGCGTTCAGCGCGCCGGGTATTGCACCACCGTCACCGGCACGGTGGCGGTGCCCTCCGCCGCGCCACCGTGGTCGTTGACGACGTGCTCGATGACCCCGGCGCCGTTCAGCGACACCGTCAGCAGGTCGTGCAGGCGCACGCCGTCCGCCACCGGCGCCTCGAAACCGCTCCGCACCCGGATCTCCGGGTCGACGGTGAAGAAGCAGTAGCAGCCGAGCCCCCACGCCTCGTGCTGCCGCACCTGCTCCGCGACCTTGTAGGCCGGGTAGCCGTCGGCGCCCGGACGGCGGTAGGCGGCCTGGTGCGGCGGGTCGTAGGGCAGCTCGCTCTGGAACATCACCGTACGGCCGTGCTCGCCGTTCCAGAGCACGTTCTCCCGCTGGAAGTGCTCCACGAACAGCCCCGTCGCCAGCACGTTGTCGCCGTTGACGACGACGCCGTGCTCCGCGGTGTTCACCGTCCAGCCCACCCCGCTGCCGTGGTCGGCCCGCCACGCCCAGACGTGGTCGATCAGCACGTCGTCGCTGCCCACCACCAGCGCGGTGCCGGTACGCCCCGGGCCCGCGCCGCCGACCCGGAAGAACACGTCCTGCACCGACGTCGGGTCCTGCGGGTCACTGCGCCGCCCGCGGCCGCCGCCGATCTCCAGCAGCGCCCGCGACTCGGCCTCGGCCGCGTCGAAGAGCAGCCCGGCGATGCGCACCCCGCGGACGTTCTCCACCCGCATCGCCACCGCGCCGGTGACCGGGGTCAGCGTCGCGAAGCCGAGGCCGAGCACCACCGTGCCCGCCCACTTGACCCGGATCGTGCCGGTCAGCCGGTAGATGCCGGGGGTCAGCAGCAGGTGCTTGCCCTGCGCCAGCGCCTTGTTGATGGTGCGCACCGAATCCGTCGGCCGTGCGACGAAGAACTGCTCGATCGGGATCGAGCTGCCCGGTGTGTGCCCCGCGCTCCACGTCGCGCCCGCCGTGTCGTGCCGCAGCGCGGGCAGGAACACCCGGTAGCCACCGGTCGCGTCGACGTAGAGGAAGGGCTTCTCGCGGCTGACCGGGGTGGTCGGCACGGTGGTGTACGGCGGCTGCGGGAAGGACTGCTCCGGTGCGCCCGTGACGCCGCAGAAGACCTGGTTCCAGACGCCGTTGGACCAGCCGCCGACCGTGCTGTTGCGGGTCAGCCACTGCTGCTGCGAGGCGTTGACGACCTCGCCGTCGACCACCGAGTCCGCGATGTAGCCGCCGCTCGCGAAGCCGCCCTGGCGCGGGGAGAGGTGGAGCTGCCCGCGGATGTGCACCCGGCGCAGCGGCGCCGCCTGCGAGACCGCCCAGCGGTTGGCTCCGCCCGCGGGGTTGACGGCCAGATTCTCCGCCGAGCGCCAGAAGTTGGTGAGCGCGCTGTCCCCGCCGCCCGGCTGCGGCCGGCCCTCGACGCGCACGGCGCCGTTGATCGTCACGTCGTCGGGCGACAGGCCCAGGCCCGCCACCGAGGTGTAGTAGCCGAGTTGGGCGTCCACGTCGTAACTGCCGGGCTTGAAGAGGAAGGCGAAGCGGGCGGTGCCGAATTCGCCCACGACCTGCTGCTGGGCGGCGGCGTCCAGCGCGGCCTGGATCTCGGCGGCCGGTGTGGCCGGGTCGAAGACCCGCACGTTCGGCCCGAAGTCCGGCTCCGGGGGCGCCGGTCGGCGCTCCTGCCCGCGGGCGGCGGCGGGCGCGGCGGCGGCCCCGACCGGCACCGCGGAGGCGAGTGCGGCGGTCGCGAGGAAGGAGCGGCGGCTCAGCCCGCCGGCGTCGGGGTCGAGATACGGGTCGACCGCCGCGCCGGTGCGGAAGCCGGTGCCCGGGGTGGTGGCCGACGTGGTGGTGGTGCCGGTGGCGGTGCCCGTGACGGAGTCGGTGAGTTCACTGCCCGCAACCCTGAACGACGACATGACGACGACCACCTTCCGCGACTGTCTGCGACCTTCGTACGACCCGGGACCGGCAGCCCCACGGACCGCGGGCGCGTGAGAGCGCTCTCTTGCGACGTACCCTGCGGGCTGCGGGAAGCCGGTGTCAAGATCCGGTGAGAGCGCTCTCGGGCAGGTGTGACACCGCTGCTCACAGCCGTACCAGCCGCCCCGCGGCGCCGTGTCCGGGCGCCTGCCGCGCCGCTGGCGGCTTCGCTCGCGGCGCGCCGGTCCATCGTCGGGAAAACGGCTGTGACCTGCGGTTTCACACCGATCGGCACGATCTGCCGACGGCGCCGGGGACGCGGGCGCGGAGCGTGCCGAAGCGGACGCGGGGCGCCATTACGGTGTCGTAACTGTTACGTGTGCGTCAGGTCGCGGGCTTCTGCTGCCGGGTCGTCAGCGGGCGGTCGCGACGGGGTGCCGCAGGCCGAGCCACTGCTCGGCGTCCCAGGCCGTGAACCGCTCCACCTCCGTGAAGCCCAGCCGCGCCGCGAGGCGCATCGAGGCGGAGTTGGCGGTCTGGGTGGCGAGCACGACCGGCTCGCCGGGGAGTTCGGCGTCCAGCCAGCCGAGTGCCGCGTGGCACGCCTCGGCGGCGTACCCGGACCCCCACGCGCGCGGCAGGAACAGGTAGCCGAGATCGGCCTTCCCGGCGGCGGCCGGGCGGCGTTCGGCGGGGGCCCTCCTGAGCAGGATGTGCCCGATCATCGACCCGTCGAGCGTGACGACGAAGCTCCCGGGCCACTGCTCGGGCACCTCGGGCAGCTCGTTCTCGAGGTCGGCCCGCGGCCGGGGGCCGCCGAGGTAGGTGTGCACCTCGGGCGACGAGAGCAGTTCGACGAAGGCCGCGCGGTCCCGCGCCTCGGGCGCGCGCAGCACCAGCCGCTCGGTGGTGATCGGTGCGGGTGGCCATGCGGCCGGCTGCAGATGGTCCATCAGCGCACGCTAACAGTGGGGCCGTTCGGCCTGGATGGGAAATCCGGTACCTCTCCGAGCGGTGGGCGGGCCGCCGCGTCGAGGGGCTCGCCGGTACGGGCCGGGCTCCGGCTCCGGGCGGCTGGCGGGGCGTGCGCGGCCGAGCGGGGTTGTCGGGGTGCTTCACGCGGATGTGCAGCCCGGCGCCGCGGTGCGGGCGGGGCCCGGTGCTCGTACGCGCCGCGCCGAGGCCCCCTTGCCGGCGGTCCACGCCGCGCGGGAAAGCCGGTGTGGCCAGGGCCCCTGGCTCTGTGCGGGGGGCGTGGTCAGGCCCCCGATCCTGCCGGTTGCCGGGCTCCGGCCCCGCGCGGGTGGCAGGTCATGTGCGGCCTGCCCGGCTGGGGGCCTTCACGCGGACGGGCAGCCCGGCGCGCCGCGGTGCGGGCTCTGCGCGCGTTCGCGCCGTGCTGACGCTCTCCTGTTGGCGTACCGCGCCGGGCGGGCCCTGCGCGCGGATGCGCCGGTCGACGTGAGCGCCTTCTCCAGGCGGAGCGTTGCGTGGCCGCCGTCCCGGGCTCAGCCCTTCGACGCCTCCGCGGTGCCGGGCGCCGGTTCGGGCGCGGGGGGCCGCCCGCCGTCCGGGGTACGGGAGTGGGCGCGGGTGCGGGACGCGAGGGCTGCCGCGGCCAGAGCCGGGACGACGAGCAGCCCGAACGCGCAGGCGAACGGCGGAAGTTGCCCGCCCGCCACCGCCGAGACCGCGCTGAACAGCGCCGAGGCGAGCGCCAGGACGACCGTCTGGCCGAGGTTCTGGGACGTCTGCATGGCCCCGCTCGCGTAGCCCTGGCCGCCCGCCGGGGCGTGGCGGAGGGAGAGCAGGGTCAGGGACGGCGCCGCGAGCCCCATGCCCGCGGCGGCGAGCACCATCGAGGACACCGCCGCGGCCGCGGGCACCGCGGGGAGCGTGCACAGCCCGGCCAGCGCCACCGCGGCCGCCATCACCCCCGAGCCGAAGGCCACGAGCCGGTGCCGCGCCACCCGCCCCTGCGCGCGGCCCTGCACCCAGGACGCCCCGGCCCAGGCCAGCGCCGCCCCGGTGAACGCGAGCCCCGTCACCACGCCCGGCACCCGGCGGGCCGTGCTGAGCATGAGGGGCACGAACGCCTCCAGGGTGAAATACGCACCGGATGTCAGCGCCCGCAGCAGCACCGTCGCGGGCAGCCCGCGCCCGGCCCGCCAGGTGTGCGCGGGCAGCAGGCGCGGGGCGAAGGCCACGAGCAGCGCCAGGCCGGCGGCCGCGCAGACCGCGTGCGGGACGTCCCAGGCGGAGACGCCGTACTGGGTGAGCGCCGCCGCCGCGCTCACCGCGGCGGCGGCGGGCAGGGCGGGCCGGCGTACGGGCACCTGCGCGTCCGCTCCCGTGGCCGGATCGACCGTTGCCCCGCGCAGCAGGAGCACCGCGGCCGCCGCCGGGAGCACCGTGAGCCCGGCGAGGCCGAAGAACACCGCCCGCCAGGACCACCACGCCGCCACCAGCCCCGCGAGCGGCGGACCGGCCAGCGAGGGCACGATCCAGCACGCGCTCATCAGCGCCAGCGCGCGGGCGCGCAGCCGGTCGGGGTACGACTGGCCGACGGCCGCGTTGACCGACACCGCCACCAGTCCCGCCGCGACACCGTCCGCGAAGCGGCCGAGGGCCAGTTGCCAGATGTTCGGACTCGTCGCCGAGACGAGCAGCGTGAGGACGGTCAGGACCACGCCGGCGGTCAGCGGCCGCCGTGCTCCCGCGCGGTCCGCCCACGTCCCGCCGAGCACCCCGCCGAGCAGGCTCGCGGCGACGAACGCCCCCGCCACCAGCGGATAGAGGGCGACCCCGTCCAGATCCCGCGCGGCCAGCGGCAGCATCGGCATCACCGCGAGCGCGGCGAAGCCGGTCAGGAACATCACCGCCGCGAAGCTCGCCGTGGCGGCGAGGTGAGCGCGGTCGAACAGCCCGGCGGGCGCGGTGGACGCGGTGCGCGCGGCGAGCGCGCGGGATGCGGGACGGCGGCGGATCACCCGGGCACGGTAGGCGGGGGCCTGTGGTCCAGGCCAATGCTTTTGGCGCGTGCGCGGCTTTGGCGTGATCCTCGCGGGTCCCGCGGGCGGCTTTCGTGCGGGCCCCGCATGGCGGGTGCGTGGCTCTGGCGTGGTCTTCGCGGGTCCCGCGGGCGGCTTTCGTGCGGGCCCCGCGTGGCGGGTGCGTGGCTCTGGCCTGATCCTCGCGGGGCCCGCGGGCGGCTTTCGTGCGGTCCTCGCGTGGCGGGTGCGCGGCTCCGACGTGGTCCGCACACGGACCGTGCGGCTTTGGTGTGGCCTGCGCGTGGCTTTGGCGCAGGCCGTACGTGGCGCGTGCGCGGCTTTCGTGCGGGCCCCGCGGTGCCCGCGTGGTTCTCGGGTTGCGCTGCGGTGGCCGGTTGCCGCCCGTCCGTATGCGGGGCGCCGCGGTCGTGTGCCGAGGAGGCGGCCGCCGCCTTCGACCTGCTCGGAGCGAGGCCCCCGGCGGGACGCCGTCGCGCGGCAGCCGCCGGATGCGGCGCCGCCCCTGCGGGCGGGGGCGCGCGGCCGTCCCGCCCGGGCAGGGCTACGGCGCCAGCTGCCGCTCCATGCACACCAGCTCGTCCCGCTCGTCCCAGGAGGTCACCACGGCGAAGCCGAGCCGCTGGTAGAGGGCGATCGCGCCCTCCCGCCAGCTCCACACCGACAGCCGCACGCTCGTCGCGCCGGCCGCCGCGGAGTGGGCGAAGGCCGCGGCGAGCAGGGCCGATGCGATGCCGCGGCCGCGGAATGCGGGGTCGGTCCAGAGGCGCTTGACCTCCGAGCGGCCGGCCTCGGGGGCGGTCACGACGACGCAGCCGGCGGCGGTGCCGGCGCTCATGGCCACCAGCACGGTGTCGCCCGCGAAGGCCGCGCGCGGGGCCTCGACCTCGGCCCGGTAGCGGGACGGCAGGCCTTCCACGTCCGCGACAGGCGCGCCCTTCTCGGACTCCGTCCGCAGGTGGTAGGCGGCGAGCAGCGCGGACAGCGCCTCGTCGGAGGGGCCCTCCGCGGGCCAGCGGACGAGGGTCGTGCCGTGCGCTTCGCTCATGCCGTCAGCATGCCATGTCGCAGGTCAGGGCCCTCGCGGGGCTCTGACGCTGCCTTCGCGGGGGCTGACCGCGCTCACGCGGCGGCGGCTCGGCAGGTGGGTCGGGTGCCACTCCGGGGGTACCTCCTCGGAATGCGCGTTGATCCTCTTCCGTGTCCGGTGCCGGACCGGGAAGCGCATTCCTGCGGGGGCACCCCGGATCGTCACCCTCCCCAGGTCTCGTCGGCGGCCGTCTGCCGGTGGGGGGTGACGTTTCGGGGGCCTCCTCACTCGACGGCGTTGAGCATCGCCGTTGCGATGTGGTCCGCGGCGTTGCGGTGGCCACGGGCGTTGGGGTGGACGAGGGCGATCTGGTCGGGGACGCGGGTGAAGATGCCGTCCACCCACTTGCCGGTGTCGCAGACGCTGTGGTTGGCGGAGGAGTCGTAGAGGTTGACGAAGCTCGTCGCGTCCTGGGTGGCGGTGGACTTCTCGATGGCCCGGTTGAGGGGTTCCACGACATCCTGGCGCAGCCAGTCGAGGTCGCCGCGGGTGATGGAGCCGAACTGCTCCAGGTCGTTGTACCGGCACTTGGAGGTGTCCTGGGGGATGACGGTGGGGTAGCCGACAGCCAGGATCTTCGCCTTGGGAGCACGCTCGTGCAGCACGGTGAGCATCTCGTCGTACTGGCTGCTCACCTTGGCCAGGCCGGCGGGGATGCCGGCGGCCAGGGCGTCCTTGCACGGTGTGCCCGACCCGCCGCTTTCCGCGCCCAGTTGCAGGCACTTGAGCAGGATTCCGTCGAAGCCGAGGGTGTTGCCGCCTACGCCGACGGTGATCACGTCGGTGCCGGGGCCCACGGCGGCGGACTGCGGCGGGACCGGCGGGAAGGGGTAGTCCGGGTCCTCGGAGAAGGGCGGCAGGTGGCGGCCGATCGGCTGCTGGGCCCGGGAGGTGACGTCCTCGATGGTGGCCGCGCCGCAGCTGACGTTGGTGAGGTCGAACAGCGAACCGAGGTCGCGGTCGATGACCTGGGGGTAGGACCGGTCGGTGCGCTCGCAGCCATCGCGCGGGATTTCGAAGGTGTTCCCCGCGGCCGGGATGACCCCGGCGGTGTAGGAGTCGCCCAGGGCCACCCACTGGTAGGCGGCGGCAGCGGCGGCCGGGCCCGCGGCGGCGAGCTGGGCGGGTGCGAGGGCGGTGGCGGCGAGTGCGACGGCGGAGCCCAGCAGAGCGAGGGGCTTGCGGAGACGGAGCATGGTTCCTCCAAAGCGAAAAGTTACCGTCCGCAGTTAATTGCCTTCGGAGAGTAACTGTCGCTCGACACGCCAGAGTTTCCACGCGTAGGTCATGGACGGCGCCGCGCCGGGCTCGTTGTTGCGTGCCGCGGGTGGTGACCGACGCCGGGGACGCTCAGGACGGTTGCTCGGCGCGGCTCTTGATGCCGTCGCCCTCAAGGGCGAGGTAGCGGCGGATGGTGGAGCCGAGGAGGAAGGCGAGGGGCCAGGAGAGGGCGCCGGACTGGTCGAGGGTCAGGGAGAGGCGGGTGGCGGTGCCGTCCGGTTCGAGGACATGGCCGCCGCGGGAGGCGGCGCCGGGCGCGCGGGTCTCCCAGGTGAAGGACGTGCCCTCGTCGAGAGCCGTGACCTGCCAGATCGCCTCGCGCAGCCGGGGCTGGCGTACGGCGAAGCGGGCGCCGAGCGTGAGGTCGGGGCCGGCGAGGCCGCGTACGGAGGTCATGGACGGTGTCAGCTCCGGCCACTTCTCCGGGGCGGAGAGCACCTGCCAGACCCGGGCGGCGGGTGCGGCGATCGTGACGGCGTACGCGTAACTGGGCAACGGGGCTCCTTCCGGCCGGACCCGGCCAGGTTACCGACGCGCCGTCGGCTCGTGAACGGGCCGCTGCCGGGCCGTCCTGCGGTAGCGGCCGGGCGCCTCGCCGTACCAGCGCCTGAAGGCGTGCGCGAAGGCGAATTCCGAGGAGTAGCCCACCCGGACCGCGACCGCCGCGAGCGGCTCCGCCGACTCCGCGAGCCGACGGGCGGCGAGCGTCATCCGCCACCACGTCAGGTACGCCAGCGGGGGGCGCCCGGTGAGGCCCGCGAAGCGGCGGGCGAAGGCGGCGCGCGACAGGCCCGCCTCGCGCGCGAGGCGTTCGACGGTCCAGGGGGCCTCCGGGGCGCGGTGCATCGCGCGCAGCGCGGCGGCGACCGGCGGGTCGGTCAGTGCCGCGCCCCAGCCGGGCTCCGGCGGGTCCTGCTGCGCGCGGTCGGCGATCCATGCGCGCAGCGCGTAGAGCAGGAGGGCGTCGAGCAGCGGGGGGATGAGCGCGTCCGTGCCGAGCCGCGGGCGGTCCAGCTCCCCGGCGAGCAGCCGGACCGCGGCCGTGACGTCCGGGTGCCGCGCGGGGCTCGCGGGCAGGTGCAGCACCGCGGGGAGCCCGTGGAGGAGCGGGTGGACGTACCGCGGGTCGAGCCGGTAGCCGCCGCTGAGCAGTACGGACGCGGGTCCGTCGCCGGGTGCGGCGTCCGGCGGGGTGCGCTCGCCGCCGCGGGGGCCGGGGACGTGGGCGCCGCGCCGGGGCTGTGCGGGTGGGCCGCCGCGCGCCGGGCGGGGTGCCTCGGGGCTCGCGCCGTCGCCGTAAGGGGTGGTCGCGGCGCCGGGGGGCAGGGGCCGGGCGAGCGGGTCGGCGAGCAGGTGGCCGGAGCCGTGCGGGACGAGCAGGACGTCGCCGGGGCCGGCGCGTGCGGCGGTCGGGGTCCGTACCGGCGCGGGCGGGAGCGGGGGCGGCCGGCCGGCGGGGTGCGGGCCGCCGAAGGCCGCCACCGCGGTGCGGGCGCCGCCGTCCGGGACGGCGCCCGCCTCCTCCGCGGACCCGCGCAGCACGCACGCGCCGTGCAGCACCACGTGGACTGCCACCGTGTCCGGCGCGGGCGCGAACTCCCGTGCCCAGGGAGCGGAGTAGCGCACCAGCGACGACCGCGGCCGCCCGGTCCGGGCCGCCGCGACCACGTCGCTCAGCACATCCACTCCGGGACGCTACCCCGCATCGAGACGCCCACGCAGATTGCCGGTACGCGCCCGTACGCGCCGTCTTCCGGAGGCGCCGGCTCCGGGGCCGCGCGTCCCGCGGGCGAGTGCGGGCGGATCCCTTGACTTTCCGTCATGCCTCAGTACCGTCATCTTGCTTAACCGGTACAGACGAGAGTCGCCATCCGGCTCCGCTGTCACCCGAACAGCCTTCCTGTCAGGGAACGTCCGGACATTCCGAGGAGAATGCATGACACTCCCAGCACGACGCTTCTGGCTGGCGGCCCTCGCCGCGGTGACGACGGCACTGATGGCCGCGCTCCTCGCCGTCGCCGCACCGGGCCCCGCCCGCGCCGCCACCACCGGCTTCGTCCAGCGGTGCGGTACGCACTTCTGTGTCGACGGCAAGACCGCCTACTTCGCCGGCGCCAACTCCTACGACCTCTTCACCTTCGGCAGCGGCTCGGGCGACACCGAGACGCAGTACATGGACAAGGCCGCGATCGACAGCGAGATGGCGAACATGGCCGCGGACGGCGTCACCGTTGTCCGCACCTGGATGTTCGACCACGAGCAGTGGCACGGCTTCGAGCCGGCCAAGAACACCATGAACGAGCAGGAGTGGGCGGAGTTCGACTACATCCTCTACTCCGCCGCGCAGCACGGCCTGCGGGTCGTCCCGGCGTTGGAGAACTACTGGACGGCCTACGGCGGCGTCAACGCCGTCCTGGGCTGGGAGGGCGTCTCCACCGCCAACTCCGGCTACTTCTTCGACTCGTCGAAGTGCCCGGGATGCCTCGCCGACTACGAGTTCTACGTCGACTACGCGCTGAACCGGGTCAACCACTACACGGGTGTGGCCTACAAGGACGACCCGACCATCTTCTCCTGGGAGCTGATGAACGAGCCCCGTTACCAGGACGTCAACCCGGCCGACAATACGGTCGGCGCGACCTTCCGGGCCTGGGAGGACAAGGTCGGCGCCCACATCAGGGGCATCGACCCGAACCACATGATCGACAACGGCATCGAGGGGCAGGGCAGCGCGTACGGCTACGGCAGCGACAACGGCGTGCCGTACACGTACGAATGCCAGTCGGCGTACATCGACTTCTGTTCGGCGCACATCTACCCGACCGAGGGCTGGGCGAACCTCTCGGTGAGCGCGACGCAGGCGCTCGTCGCGAAATACATCACCGACGCGCACACCGGCGCCGGAAAGCCCTTCTTCCTGGGCGAGTTCAACACCTCGGCGAGCACCCGCAGCACGTACTGGCCGGCCATCTACAGCACGATGGAGTCGGGCAACGGCGACGCCGACGCCTTCTGGTGGTACATGAACAGCAGCAAGGACGGCAACTACGGGGTGATGCACGGTGACGCGGTGCTGAGCTACTTCACCGCGCACTCCAACGCCGACAAGGCCAAGAGCGGCGGCGCCACGACCCCGCCGACGACACCCCCGACCACACCTCCCACCACCCCGCCCACCACGCCGCCGACGACACCCCCCACCACGCCGCCGACCACGCCTCCGACGACCCCGCCCACGGGCTCCTGCGCGGTGAACTACCACATCGACGACTGGGGGAGCGCCTTCAACGCCAGCGTGACCGTCACCAACGGCGGTTCGGCGCTCAGCAGTTGGAGCCTGGTCTTCTCCTTCCCCGGCGGTCAGAAGATCACCAACATCTGGAACGGCGTGGCCACCCAGAGCGGCAAGCAGGTCACCGTGGCCAACGCGTCCTACAACGGCACCCTCCCCGCGGGCGGCAGCGTCGCCTTCGGCTTCAGCGCGTCCTCGACGTCCGGCACCAACGGCGTCCCGGCCGCCTTCACCCTCAACGGCAAGGCCTGCACGGTCTCCTGAGGCCGGTCCGCGCATCCGTACGGTCCCCCGCCGCGCAACCCGCGGCGGGGGACCGTATGCGTCCGGCGACCCTACTTACCCGGTTCAGCGCGCCGCCTCCGCGCCATGTGCCGCCGCTCCGTGGACCGTTGACGGCGCCGGGCCGCGCGGTGACTATGGGAGCGCTCCCATTCCCCCCACGTCAAGGAGCCGTCCATGCGCGTACCCGCGCACCACCGCCGCCGGCCGCACCGCAGACTGGTCGCGGCGCTCGCCGCCGCCGTCACCGCGGCGCTGGTGTCCGTCCTGACGATGCTGCCCGCCCCCGCGGCCACGCCCGCCGCCGCCCAGGCCGACGTCACCGGCAACGCCACCCACTTCGACGGCCTCGGCCAACCCTACGGCGGCTGCGGCATGCCCCAGTCGGCGCTCGACATCCCGGACTTCGTCGCGCTCAACGTCTTCGACACCCCGGGCGACTACACGATGTACCAGCGCCCGGTGCCCGCCTCGCAGAGCTCGATCATCGGCGCCTGGGACAACGGCCACAACTGCGGCCGCTACGTGCAGGTGTCCATCGGCGACTACTGCACGGGCACCAACGACGGCGCCGCCGGACAGCCCTTCTGCCGGGGCGGCAACTGGACCTCGGACCAGTACGACGGCGCCACCCTCACGATGCTGGTCGCCGACAGCTGCGCCGACCCCAACGCGTGGTGCCGCGACGACCCGAACCACCTGGACCTCGACACGGCCTCGCTCGGCCACTTCACGAAGAACGGCAGCGCGGTCAGCGGTCTGGCCGACCACTGGAACAACCGCCAGGTGTCCTGGCACTACGTCGAGGCGCCCGGCTACACCGGCGACATCAAGATCGGCTTCCTGCAGGGCGCCCAGCGCTACTGGGGCGCGGTCTCCGTCTCGCACCTGCCCAACGGCATCCACGGCGTCGAGTTCTACTCCGCGGGTGCCTGGCACGACGCCCAGATGAACGGCGACATGGGCCAGTCCTTCATCCTCGACCCGATCACCGAGGGCGGCACAGACTTCCGCATCCGGGTGCGCGACGTCACCGACTCCTACGTCTTCGGCGGCCGGACGTACGACTTCTCGCTGCCCGCGTCCTGCTCCGGGCAGTGCTCGGCGGCGTACACGGCCACCGACTACACCACCGGCGGCGGCGACGGCTCGACCCCGCCGACCACGCCGCCCACCACGCCGCCCACCACCCCGCCGACGACGCCCCCGACCACGCCGCCGACGACCCCGCCCACCTCGCCGCCCGCCTCCGGCGGCTGCGCCGCGGCCGTGCACGTCAGCAACTCCTGGTCCGGCGGCTTCCAGGCCGACGTGACGGTGCAGAACACCGGCACCCGGCAGATCGGCGGCTGGGCCGTACGGCTGACGCTGCCCTCCGGCGTCCAGGTCGCGAGCGTCTGGAACGCCGCCGTGGACGCGTCGGCGCCCGCGACGACGCTGCGCAACGTCTCCTACAACGGCACCCTCGCGCCGTCCGCGAGCACCTCGTGGGGCATGACCCTGAACGGATCCGCCGCGGATCTCGGCACCCCGGTCTGCACCGCCTCGTGACGGCGCCCGCGGCCGGCTGACGGACCGGCACCGGAGGGCCGCCGTGCGCACCGCGCGCACGGCGGCCCTCCGGCGTCCCCGGATGCCCGCGCACAAATGGCGGGCCGACCAGGGCGCCCATAGCTTCGAAGCGCGTCCGCGCCGCCCACCCCCGAGGGGGCGAGACGGCGGGCACCATCCGAAGAAGGCCCTGGGACCTTGCGCAGCGCTGTCGCTCTGCCGGGTCGAGAAAGGCAGGTCGAAGCGATGCTCGTACGGCACAGCACATACCTGGCGGGAGTCATGGCGGCCGCGGCGCTCGGCGCCGGCGTCATGACGGCGCCCGCCGCGCACGCGGCGGGAAGCCTCCACGTGGTGCGCGCGGGCCAGTCTGTCCAGGAGGCGGTCGACGCGGCCGCCGACGGGGACACCGTGCTGGTGATGCCCGGCACCTACCGGGAGAGCGTGCAGATCACGCGGAACGTAACGCTGATGGGCGCCGCTCCGGGCCAGGTCACGATCACCGCCCCGGCCGGCCAGGGCGCCGGGTCCGCGCCCGCGGCGCCGCCGAAGAGCACCGCGGCCGCGGCCGCCGGCCACATGGACACCACGACCTCCACCACCGGCGCCGACACCGGCAAGCAGGCCCCCGCGCCCGCCCAGCCGCAGGAGGGCACCGCCGTCAGCGGCACCACGACCCAGGCCGCGTGCGCCGCCGCCGGGCACGGCGTGTGCGTGACCGGCGCCGCCGGGAAGCCGCTCACCGCCGTCCGCATCGAGGCGCTCGACATCACCGGCTTCCGCGCCAACGGCATCGACGCCTCCGGTACCGACCGCATGGTCGTCCGGCACGTCCTGGTGCAGGGCAACGGCGCCCAGGGCATCAGCCAGGAGCGGTCCACCCGCGCGGTGCTGAGCGACAACCGGGCGGTCGACAACGGCCAGTCCGGCATCTTCGTCGCCAACCTCGTCAGCGAGGAGGGCGGCGCGCTCGACACCCGCGGCACCGTCATCTCCGGCAACACGCTGACCGGCAACCGCATCGGCGTCACCGTCCGCCGGGCGCGCGTCCTCACCGTCGAGGACAACACGGTCTCCGGCAACTGCGGCGGTGTCTTCGTCGTCGGCGACGAGAACAACCCCAAGGCCGGCGACCTCGACATCCGCGCCAACCGGATCACCGAGAACAACAAGTTCTGCGCCGCCAGCGGCCGGCTCCCCGCCATCCAGGGCACCGGCGTGCTGCTCACCGGCGCCGAGGACACCCGCGTCACCGGCAACACCATCAGCGGCAACTCCGGCGCCTCGCCCATGTCCGGCGGCGTGGTGCTCTTCCCGAGCGAGGTCGGTGTCGCCAACCTGCGCGACCAGGTCAACGACAACACCCTGACCGGCAACGTCCCCGCCGACATCGCCGACCGCGACACCAAGGGCTCGGGCAACACCTTCAGCGCGAACTCCTGCGCCGTCTCCCAGCCGGCCGGCCGGTGCTGACCGTACGCCACGCCGGTCCGCCGCGCGCACCGCGGCCGCGTCCGATCCCGCCCCCGACCCGGCACGACCGAAAGGGCCGACCATGACCATGACCCGACCGGCCGCCGCGACCCCGGCCACCGCCGCGGCGCCGCAGGCCCCGCCCGCACCGCCGCAGCACGCCCCCGACCAGTCCGTGATGCGCATGCGCGAGCTGGTCTTCGGCGCCGCCTGCGCCGCGGCCATCCGGGCCGCCGCCCGGCTCGGCGTCGCCGACGCGCTCGGCGACGAGCCCGCCACCGCCGAGGAACTGGCCGCGGCCGTACGCACCGAGGCCCGGCCGCTGGGCCGGCTGCTGCGGGCGCTGGGCAGCTACGGCGTCTTCGCCGAGCAGGGCGACGGCCGCTTCGCGCACACCGCGATGTCGCGGATGCTGCGCGAGGACGCGCCCGACTCGCTGCGCAACATCGCCCTGTGGTGCACCGAGCCGTGGACGTGGGAGGCCTGGCCGCGGCTCGACGACGCCGTGCGCACCGGCCAGGACGTCGTCACCGACCTGTACGGCAAGCGCTTCTTCGAGTACCTGCACGAGGACGCGCCCGACTCCGCCGCGGTGTTCAACAAGGCGATGACCCGCTCCAGCATGCAGTCGGCCCGCGACGTGGTGGACAGCCTCGACCTGACCGGCATCGCCTCCGTCGCCGACATCGGCGGCGGCCAGGGCCATGTGCTGGCCGGGCTGCTGGAGCGCTACCCGCAGTTGCGCGGCACCCTGCTCGACCTGCCCAAGGTCGTCGCGGGAGCCGACCCGCGGCTGCGCGAGGGCGGCACCCTCGCCGACCGCGCCACCCTGCTGCCGGGCGACTGCCGCACCGAGGTCCCGGTGCAGGCCGATCTCTACGTCATCAAGAACATCCTCGAATGGGACGACGACAGCACCCGCAGGACGCTGCGCAACGTCGTGGCGGCCGCCCGCCCCGGAGCCCGGGTGCTGGTGATCGAGAACCTGGTGGACGACAGCGCCTCCATGCGGTTCACCACCGCCATGGACCTGCTGCTGCTGCTCAACGTCGGCGGCCAGAAGCACACCAGGGAGAGCCTGGTCACGCGGATGACCGAGGCCGGTCTGCAGGTCGGCGAGGTGCGCCCGGTGGGCCCGTACCTGCACGCCTTCGACAGCGTGGTCCGCGACGCCTGACCCCCGCCCCGCGACCGTGCGGGAACGACGGCGGCCGGCCCGGAAGTTCACGGGCCGGCCGCCGCCGTTCGGGGGAGTCAGGCCTTGCGCGAGGACGTCAGGTGCGCGAAGACCACGACGTTGTCGGTGTAGTCGCGTTTGCTGCGGTCGTAGCTGCCCCCGCAGGTGATCAGGCGCAGTTGCGGATCGGGGGTGTCGCCGTAGACCCGCTGGTCGGGGAAGTCGCCCTTGGAGAACTGCTCGACGGAGTCGACGGTGAAGACCGCCACCGTCTTGTCCGCCCGGGTGATCTCCACCGGGTCGCCGGGCTTGACCATGCGCAGCATCAGGAAGACGGCGGGACCGGTCTTGGTGTCGACGTGCCCCGCCACGATCGCCGGGCCGCGCTCGCCCGGGCTGGGGCCGTCGGCGTACCACCCGACGAGGTTCTTGTCGTTCGCCGGGGGCGCGCCGAGATTGCCCGCGGAGTCCAGGTGCAAGGTGGTGAAGGGCGCGTTCACCCCGATGCCCTTGACGACCAGCCGGGTCGGGGCGGACGCCGGCAGCGGCGGCACGGTGACCATGGGCACCGGCGCGATGGCGCTCTGGCCGCTCGCGGAGGCGCTGGGCGGCGCCGCGGCCGAGGCGGGCGGGGCGGGCAGGCCGCGGCCCGCGGAGTCGACCGAGTTGTAGATCATCAGGGCGCCGATCGCCGCCGAGGCGAGCGCCCACCGCATCGTGCGGGAGCGCGCGCGGGGCGGCCGGGCGTCCGCCGTGCCCGCGGGCGGCGGCGGGTACTGCTGGTCCATGGGGTTGGGTGCCTTTCCTCGGGCCTTCCCCGGGCTTCCTCGGGGCCTTGCCGCGGCCCGCGGGCGGAGGCTTCCGCGAAGCGGGGCCGGATATGCCGTGGCCACCGCCGCGGGGAGCGGCGGTGGCCACGGCAGGAGACAGCTGAGGAGCGTCAGCCGGTGATCAGCCGTTCACCGGAGGGCGGTTCAGACCAGGCCGCCGACCGGGGTGCGGCGACGGCGCAGCGCGACCGCACCGGCACCGAGGCCGCCGAGCAGCAGCACCGAGCCGGCCGCCATGCCGCCACCGGACAGCGCCATGCCGCCGCCGCCGGTGTGCACGCCGCCGTGCGGGTGCTTGCCGTGCCACGAGCCGGCGTCGCCCTGCTGGGCGGCGTCGTCCGAGGTGGCGTTGTCGGAGCCGGTCGCGGCGGAGTCGCTGCTGTTCTCCGTCGTCGACTGGGAGTTGTCGTGGGCGGTGGAGTGCGACGAACCGTGGCTGCTCGGGTCGTACGCGTTGAGGGCACCCGTCGCGTGGGCGGCCGGGGCGGCGATGGCGAGGACTGCAGAGAGTGCAGCTCCGGCGAAGAGGGTGCGGGCAGTGCGCATGTGAGGTGTTCCTTCCGTCACGTCTGCGCCGGCCGACAGGCGGTCGGCCGAAGCGAATCGCAGGTGCGACGTGTTCACCGTCAGCCCCACGCGCCCCACGCGCCACCGGAGAGGGCCGCAACGGGGTGGTGCTTGGGCCCTCCGGGTGGCGAATTGGGCCGTCCGGACGACGAGTCCGGCGGTCAGGCCCGCTCGGCGACCGCGGCGCGGTCCCAGCGGTAGAACTCCCGGGCCATCGCGTCCGCGGGGGACCGCCAGGTCTCCGGGTCGTACGCGCTGACGTGGGAGGACAGCCGGCGGCTCACGTCCTGGAAGTCGGGGTGCGAGGCGTGCTCGGCCACCTTGGGCCCGGGCGGTCCGTCCGCCTCGATCAGATGGAAGTAAAGGTCGCCGAACTGGAAGAGGCTGCGGCTGCTCACCCCGATGAGCCGCGGCAGGTCGCCGCGGTCGGAGGAGCGGAAGACCTCGGCGATGTCGTCCGCGGAGCCGGGGGCCATCCGGGCGACGATCAGGGCGCGGTGCACGGCGGTACGTCCTTTCCTGGGCGTGGGGGAGCGAGGGGACCTACGTGCCCGGGCGGGACGGCCCGCCCGGGCACGGCGTCAGTTGGCGACCGGGACCTCCTCGCGGGCGCGCTTCTCGATGGTGTCCCTGATGAGTTCGAGCTGGACCACCGAGTTGGCGTTGATCCGGGCTGTCATCCCGGCGTCGTCCACCGGCGCCTCCGGCTTCATCGCGAAGTCCTGCACCCAGCGCATCCGGGTGCCGCCGGGGACCTCGTGGTAGCTCCAGAAGATCTCCATGAAGTCGAAGGGCCCGGTCTCCACCCGGCGGGCGGTCACGGTGCGGGTCTCGGGCACCGGCTCGCGCTCGGACACCCAGCTCCAGACCTTGCCGTTCTCGTCCGGGTGCATCGTGAGCCGGAAGGTGGTCTTGCGGCCCTCGCGCTTGAGGACCTCCACCGACGCGTACTCGCTGAACAGCCGCGGCCAGTGCTCCAGGTCGTTCGTCATGTCCCAGACGAGGTCCAGCGGGGCGCCGATGACGATCTCGTTCTCGGTGTGTGCGGCCATGGCTCAAGCCCTCGCCTTCAGCACGTCGTTGACGACGTCCAGCAGCTCGCGCGGCGTGCGGCAGGCGTCGGCGTCGGCCGGGATGGTGGCGCCGTGCTCGTTCTCCAGCGCGCCCACGATGCCGAGCAGGCCCAGCGAGTCCAGGCCGAGGTCGGCGAACGGGGTGTCGGACTGGAGCTCCAGGTCGGCGGGGTCGACGACGACGCCGGCCCGGCGCTCCATCAGCGCGGCCAGTTCCGCGTAGGTGATCACGGTGTGCATGTGCGGCTCCTTGCGTGAGGGGTTTCTGTTCGGGATCGGGGGAGTGGGGGCGGCGGTCACAGCCGGGCGTCCGCGCCGTGCCGCAGCACCAGCGCCGAGTTGGAGCCGAGCAGGCCGCGGCTGAGCACCAGGGCGGTGCGCAGGTCGGCGGGCCGGGCGTGGCCGGTGACCAGGTCGAGGCCGCCCGTGACGTCGGTGACGTTCGGGGTGGGCGGCACGACCGCGTGCTCCATGGCCAGCACCGCGCAGGCCACGTCCAGCGCCGCGGCGCCGCAGAAGGCGCGCCCGGTACCGGTCTTGGGGGCGGTGACCGGCACGCTGGCCGCGTGCGGGCCCAGTACGTCGGCCAGCGCCAGGGCCTCGGCGTGGTCGGCGGCGGGCACGCCGAGCGCGTCCGCGAAGACCACGTCGACCTCCTCGGGCGCCGCGCCCGCCTCGGCCAGCGCGCCGCGGATCGCGTGCGCCAGGCCCTCGCGGGAGGCGGCCCAGTCCGCGGAGCCGGTGAAGGTCGCGGCGTGCCCGGCGACCACCGCCCGCGCGGTGACGCCGCGTTCACGGGCCGCGTCCTCCTCCTCGGCGACGAACATCGCGCCGCCCTCGGCGGGGACGAAGCCGCACGCCCGGTCGGTGAAGGGCAGGTACGCCTGCTGCGGGTCGACCGCCCGGCTCAACTCCGGGTAGCCGAGCTGGCAGACGACCGAGTACGGCGCGAGCGGCGCCTCGGTCGCGCCCACCACCATGGCGGCGGCGCCGCCGCGGATGCTGCGCGCGGCGTGCGCGAAGGCGTCGAGCCCGCCCGCCTCGTCGCTCGCGACCACCCCGCAGGGGCCCTTGAAGCCGCCGCGGATGGATATCTGGCCGGTGCTCGCGGCGTAGAACCAGGCGATCGACTGGTACGGGCCGACGAACCGCGGCCCGCGGCCCCACAGTTGCTGGAGCTCGCGCTGGCCGAACTCGCCGCCGCCGGAACCGGCCGCGGTCACCACGCCGATGCCGTACTCCCCGGCGGCCGCCGCGTCCATCACCGCGTCGCGCAGGGCCATGTCGGCGGCGGCCATCGCGAAGTGGCTGAAGCGGTCGGTCTGCACCAGGAAGCGCTCCTCGACGAGCGAGGACGGGTCAAAGCCCGGCACCTCGCCCGCGACGGCCAGCGGCAGCGCCTCGCAGCCCTCCCGGGTGACCGGGCCGAGCGCGCTCACGCCCTCCTTGGTCGCCTTCCAGTACGCGTCGGCGCCCACTCCGGTGGGGGCGACGACACCCAGCCCGGTGATCACCGTACGGCGCCGCCGGCCGGTCCTTCCCGTCGTGCCGGTCATCGGCCCGCCTCCTCCCGGTTGAGGACCACGGCGGACTGGAAGCCGCCGAAGCCGCTGCCGACGGACAGCACCGTCCGCAGCCGGCGCTCGCGCGCGACCTTCGGCACGTAGTCGAGGTCGCACTCGGGGTCCGGGGTCTCGTAGTTGGCGGTGGGCGGCACCACGCCGTGCTCCATCGCCAGCGCGCAGGCGGCGAGTTCGATCGCGCCGATCGCGCCGAGGGAATGCCCGACCATGGACTTGATCGAGCTCATCGGGGTCCTGCGGGCGTGCTCGCCCAGCGACCGCTTGACCGCGGCCGTCTCGTGCCGGTCGTTCTGCTTGGTGCCCGACCCGTGCGCGTTGACGTAGTCGACGGCGGTGCGGTCGGTCCTGCCGTGCGCGAGCGCGTGGTCGATGGCCCGCGACATCTCCAGGCCCTCGCGGGTGAGGCCGGTCATGTGGTGGGCGTTGCCGAACGAGGCGTAGCCCGTGACCTCGCAGTAGACGTGTGCGCCGCGGGCCCGCGCGTGCTCCAGCTCCTCCAGGACCAGCACCGCGCCGCCCTCGCCGAGGACGAAGCCGTCCCGGTCGGCGTCGAAGGGGCGCGAGGCGTGCGCCGGGTCGTCGTTGTTCGGCGAGGTGGCCTTGATGGCGTCGAAGCAGGCCACCGTGATCGGGGAGATCGGCGAGTCCGACGCGCCGGCTATGCAGATGTCGGCGCGTCCCTCCTCGATGGTCTGGAAGGCGTAGCCGACCGCGTCCAGGCCCGAGGTGCAGCCGGTGGAGACCGTCTGGACCGGGCCGCGCGCGCCGACCTGCTCGGCGACCTCGGCGGTCAGCGCGCTGGGGGTGAAGGCCCGGTGCAGATGCGCCTCGGCCTTCGCCGGGTCCACGTCCCAGCGGTCACCGCCCGCGCTCACCAGGGCGTAGTCGTGCTCAAGCCGGGTCGTGCCGCCCACGGCGGTGCCCAGCGACACCGCGATCCGCCAGGGGTCCTCGGCCTGCGGGTCCATCCCCGCGTCGTGCAGCGCCTCGTCCGCCGCGGCCATCGCGAACTGCACGTAGCGGTCGGCGCGTGCCAGCCGTACCGGGTCGAGGCCGACGCCGGCCGGGTCGAAGTCGCACTCGGCGGCTATTCGGGAGCGGAAGCCCGTCGCGTCGAACCGTGAGATCCGCCGGGTCGCCGTCCGCCCCGAGGACAGCAGGTCCCAGAAGGCCGGTACGCCCACCCCGCCCGGGGCGACCACTCCGATGCCGGTGACCGCGACACGCCTGGTCACTTGACCGCTCCCGCCGCCTCGGCAGGTCGCCCGGCGCCGTCGGCGGGCAGCAGCGGGTTGCCCTCGGCGTCCTCGGTGTCGACGTGGCCCAGCTCCGGGCGCGGCGCGAGCGGGCCGAGGTGGAAGACCATCCGGGCCGTGCCGGTGCCGACGTTGCGGAAGCGGTGCCGCACGTCCTTGGGGATCAGCAGCCCGTGGTCGGGCGAGAGCGCGTACGCCGTCCCGTCCAGGTCGACCTCCAGCTCGCCCTCGACGACGAAGACGAACTCCTCGGAGTAGGGGTGGTAGTGCTCCGCGATGCGCTCGCCGCGCCCGATGATCGCGACGCCCATGAAACCGCTCGTCGAGCCGCTGACGGTCGGGGTGAGCAGGGCGCGCAGATCACCGCCGCGGCGCCGGTTGGGCTGGACGTCGTCGATGTGCACGATCCGGTGGGGCTGAGCGGTCATGACGGGTGCCTCCAGTGGTGTCACGGCGGCCGGCCGCGGGGAGATCCGCGGCCGTGCCGCCTGCGGTGGTGCGGTGCTGCGGGACTGCCGGGCCGTGCGGCCGGCCGTCACACGTCCTGCGAGTGGCGGTCGGTGAGCAGGGTCATCCGGCAGTGCGCGAGCAGTTGCGCGCGCCCCTGGTCCGTACCGAGGTCGCGGACGGCGCCGGGCAGTTCGAGCTGCCGGCCCAGCTCCGCGGCCAGGTCGCGGTCCGCGGTGCCGGTGGTCAGCGCCAGGTCCGCGTCCGCCGTGTCGGCGAGGTCGACGACCCGCACGACGACGTCGTCACGCTGGAAGACCGTGCTGCGCACCAGCGAGCCGGTCGGGTCGGCCGCCGCCAGCTCGTCGGACCGCGCCAGCACCCGGGCCGCCGCGGCGCCACCGCCGCCGCGCACCGGGTACTGCAGCGCGTACCGCCGCACCGTGCCGGGGCGCTCGGCCTCGGCCACGGCCTCGTGCACCGCCGGCAGCGCCGCCCGGCCGAAGAACGCGCGCGCCGACTCGGCGGAGGTCAGGTCGCGCTCCTCCTCCAGATACGGGTTGATGGCCTCCTCGACCGCGCGCACCTCGGGCTGCTGGGCGACGTGCCGCAGCGCCGCGGACAGGCTGCCGCGCACCTCCACCGCCCGCACCACCCGGTTGCCCTGCATGAACAGCGACGTCCGGCACAGCCGGGTCGCCGAGTCGACACGGGCCGAGGGCGAGGCGTAGTCGCTCAGCAGCTTCGCGACGACCTCCTCGCTGCCGGGCCGGACGGTGAAGGTGATCGCGTGCCGGATCCGGCCGTCGCCCGCCCGCTCCGGGCGCGGCGCGCGGCTGCCCGTGTGGCCGGCCGCCGACGTCTCGCGCAGCACCTCGTAGCGCAGCGACCGGGTGTCGTTGACGCAGTCGTGCATCGGCTTGACCATCTCGCGGTGCTCGGCGCTCTCCACCCAGGTCAGGAAGGGCGTGGCGCTCTCCCACTCGCTGGTGATGAGCCACTGCGACGGGTCCTCGATGGACTGGCACAGCTGGTCGCTGACGTGGCCGGGCACCGAGGCGACCTGGTCGCGCAGCAGCTGGTACGCGTCCAGGAAGGCCTGCTGCGCGCCCTTCCTGACGTCCAGCATCAGCACCACACGCAGCGTCGCGGACTCGGTGTCGCCGGCGGCGACGGCAGTGCCCGCCGTTCCCGGTTCTCCGGACAGGGTCGTCATCTTCCACTTCTCCTCACGGTGCCGCCCTCGGGCGGCGGGTCTCGCGTGCGGGCTTGTCGCGGGTGGGCTGCCGCGCGGCCGTGTCCGACTGCCGATCTGCCGTCCCCTGGTTTTCCGATCGTGCGTCGATGCCGCCAACGCCGCGAGATGTGCGGTCCATGCGGGCGAATGCGCCGCCTCCGCAACCCCGCGGGCCGCCGACCGGGCAAGGAGAGAGACGGGACCGGACGACGGCGTGCCGGGCCCCGGCAGCACCGGCAGCGCCGGCGGCCCACCGCCGTCGTGCCCCGCGCCCGTACAGGCAGGAGCAACAGATGCAACCGATGTCCACCGACCGCGGCGACGGCACCGAGCACGTACCGGTCCTCGTCGTCGGCGGGTCCCTGGTGGGGCTGTCCGCCTCCCTCTTCCTCGGCCGGCTCGGCGTGCGCCACCTGCTCGTGGAGAAGCACGCGGCGACCTCGCACCACCCGCGCGGCCGCGGCAACAACGTGCGCACCATGGAGATCTACCGGACCGCGGGCGTCGAACCGGCGATCCGCGAGGCCGCCTCCGTACTCGCCCGCAACCACGGCATCCTGCAGGCCGAGTCGCTCACCGGCGACAACCAGCGCTGGCTCTTCCGGGAGATCGACCCCGGCGGCGGCCTGGCCGCGCTCAGCCCGTCGGGCTGGTGCCTGTGCAGCCAGAACGACCTGGAGCCGGTGCTGCTGCGGCACGCCCGCGACCTCGGCGGCGACCTGCGCTTCGGCACCGAGCTGACGTCCTTCATGCAGGACGCGGACGGGGTGACCGCGGAGATCCTGGACCGGGAGAGCGGCACGACCCGCACCGTCCGCGCCGACTACCTCGTCGCCGCGGACGGGCCGCGCAGCCCTGTGCGGAGCGCGCTGGGCATCGGCCAGACCGGCGCGGGCGAGCTGTTCCACAACGTCAGCGTCACCTTCACCGCCAAGCGCCTCGCCGAGGTCGTCGGCGACCGGCACTTCATCGCCTGCTACCTCACCAACCCCGACGCGGACGGCGCGCTGCTGCCCGTCGACAACCAGGACGAGTGGGTCTTCCACCTGCCCTGGCACCCCGAGGACGGCGAGCCGCTGGAGGCCTTCACCGACGAGCGGTGCGCCGCGCACATCCGCACCGCGGTCGGGGCGCCCGGCCTGGAGATCGAGATCACCGGCAAGGCTCCCTGGCACGCCGCCGAGCGGGTCGCCGAGAGCTACGGGCAGGGCAGGGTGCTGCTGGCCGGCGACTCGGCCCACGAGATGTCGCCGACCGGCGCGTTCGGCTCCAACACCGGCATCCAGGACGCCCACAACCTGGCCTGGAAGCTCGCCGCGGTGCTGGACGGCTGGGCCGGCCCGGGCCTGCTGGAGACCTACGGGCAGGAGCGGCGGCCGGTCGCCGTCGCGACCAGCGCCCGCGCCTCCGAGCGCTCCGCCGAGCACAGCCACCCCGGCTACGACGCGCTGCCCACCGGGGGCAACCGGCAGAGCGGCGTGCTGACCGTGGCGCTCGGCTACCGCTACCCGGCGGGCGCGGTCGTCGGCGTCGACCCGGACCGCCCGGTGGTGCCGCAGCCGCCCGCACCGGCCACGCCGCCCGCGGGCCCCGGCGGCCCGGTCGCCCCGCACCTCCCCGCCCACCCCGGCGAGCAGCCGCCCCCCGGCGGACCGGTCCTGCCGCCGTACGGCCAGGCCGCCGGCCGCCCCGGGCCGCAGGCTCCCGGCGGGCCGGGCGGCAAGGGCCCGCGGCTGTGGACCGGCGACCCGGGCACCCGCGCCCCGCACCTGTGGGTCACCCGCGGCGGCGAGCGGCTGTCCACGCTCGACCTCTACGAGAAGGTGCCGGTGCTGCTCAGCGGCGCCGCCGCGGACGCGGGCTGGCACGCCGCCGCCGAACGCGCCGCGCGCGGCCTCGGGGTGCCGCTGGACCGCTACCGCGTCGGCGGCGGACCGGGCGCGGACCTCGTCACCGAGCCGGGCGCGGACTGGGCCGCGGCGCACACCACGGGCGAGGACGGCGCGGTACTCGTCCGCCCCGACGGCTTCGTGGCCTGGCGCTCCCCGGCGGCCTCCCCCGACCCGGAGGCGGAACTGACGGCGGCGCTGCGGGAGGTGCTGAAGTTGGCGTGAGGGCACGCACCAACGCATGCGGCGGCGGCCGCCGGTGGGAGCCGGCGGCCGCCGCCGCTGATGCGTACGCCGTACGCCGTACGCCGTACGCGGGAGTCTGGCCGTCAGGCCGTCGTCGTGCTGAACTGCGCGTGCAGCCTGCGCGTGTGGTCGACCTCGCGCACCTGACCGGTGAGGGTCGCGACCACCGTCAACCGGAGGTCCGTGGAGGACGCGCCGAGCCGCAGCTCCAGCTCGCCGGGCTCCACGACGCGGCGGCCGTCGCGCCCGGTGAAGGACGCCAGGTCGGCGGGCACGGTGACCTCGACCCGGGCGGACTGCCCCGGCTCCAGGTCGACCCGGCGGTAGCCGATCAGCCGCTGCACCGGCTGCACCACGGAGGCGACCGGGTCGTGCAGGTAGAGCTGCACGATCTCGGTGCCCGCGCGCTCACCGGTGTTGCGGACGGAGAACGACAGACCGATCTCGCCGTCGGTGCCGGCTTCCAGCTCCGGCACCTCCAGGTCGCCCCACTGGAAGCTGGTGTACGTCAGACCGTGGCCGAAGCCGTAGGCCGGCGTCGGGTCGATGTTCGACGACTCGCTCGCGTGCGAGAGCTTGGCCACCAGGTACGTCGACGGCTGGGTGCCGGGGCTGCGCGGGATGCTGACCGGCAGCTTTCCGGACGGCGCGACGCGGCCGGACAGCACACCGGCGACCGCCCGCGTGCCCTCCTCGCCGGGGAAGAACGTCTGCACGATGGCCGCGGCCTCGTCCACCGCGCGGCCCAGCACGTACGGCCGGCCCGCGAGCAGGGTGACGACGACCGGGGTGCCGGCGTCCAGAAGCGTGTCGAGCAGCTGCTGCTGCACACCGGGCAGGGTGAGCGACTCGCTGTCGCAGCCCTCGCCGCTGGTGCCGCGGCCGAAGAGCCCGGCACGGTCGCCCAGCGCGAGGACAACGATGTCCGCCTCGGCGGCCAGCCGCGCCGCCTCGGCGAAGCCGCTGGTGTCGTCGGTGTCGATGTCCGAGCCGCGCGCCGTGGTGATCTCGCTGCCGGGGAATTCCTCGGCCAGCGCCTCGCGCAGGGTGGGCAGCTCGATGCCGACCGGCATCTCGGGGTGCTGGCTGCCGACGTGGACGGGGAAGGAGTAGCAGCCCAGCACCGCGGTCGGGACCTCGGCGTTGGGGCCGATGACCGCGATCTTCGCGGGGCGGGCGAGCGGCAGCGTGCCGCCCTCGTTGCGCAGCAGCACCACGGCCTGCTCGGCGATCTCGCGGGCGACCGCCCGGTTCTCCGCCGAGTCGAGGTCCACGGCGCCGCGCAGCGCGGCGGTGTCGGTGGTGTCCACGCCGGCCAGCGCGGCGGGCACCGGGTCCCAGTCCGGGTCCAGCAGGCCGAGTTCGACCTTCTGCACCAGGACGCGGCGCAGCGCGCGGTCGATGTGCGTCTCGGGCACCTGGCCGTCGGCGATCGCCTTGAGCAGCGGCTCGCCGAACGCCTTGACGGTCGGCAGCTCGACGTCCACGCCGGCGTTGAGGGCGGCGCCGGCCGCCTCGCCGAGGTCGCCGGCCACACCGTGCAGCAGCTGGAGGAAGGCGATGCCGAAGTAGTCCGCGACGACCGTGCCGGTGAAGCCCCACGTGTCGCGGAGCAGCCCGGTCAGCAGGTCGGCGTCGGCGGCCGCGGGCACACCGTCGATGTCGGTGTAGGCGTGCATGACCGAGCGGACGCCGCTCTCCCGGATCGCCATCTCGAACGGCGCCAGCATGACGTCGGCGCGCTCCCGGGTGCCCATGCTGACCGGCGCGAGGTTGCGCCCGGCGCGCGAGGCCGAGTAGCCGACGAAGTGCTTGAGCGTCGCCACGATGCCGGTGGACTCCAGGCCCTGGACGTACGCGGTGGCCACCGTGCCGATGAGATACGGGTCCTCGCCGATCGTCTCCTCGACCCGGCCCCAGCGGGCGTCGCGCACCACGTCGAGCACCGGGGCCAGGCCCTGGTGCACGCCGACGGCGCGCATGTCCTGCCCGATCCGGGCCGCCATCGTGCGGACCAGCTCCGGGTTGAAGCTGGCGCCCCACGACAGCGGTACGGGGTAGGCGGTCGCGCCCCAGGTCGCGAAGCCGGCCAGGCACTCCTCGTGCGCGACGGCCGGGATGCCGAAACGGTTCGCCGCCGCGATGCTCCGCTGCGTGCGCAGCAGCGACAGCGCGCCGAGCGCCGGGTCGACCGGCGCGGTCCCGTACGACCTGGTCAGCTGGCCGAGACCCTGCGGCAGCAGGCTCTCCAGGGTGACCGGTTCCTCCATCTCGTGCTGGTACGGGGCGACCTCGCCGCCCTCGTCGGACGCACCCACCCAGATCCCGAACAGCTGCGCGACCTTCTCCTGCACGGTCATCGCCGCGATCAGCGCATCGGCCCGGGCTTCCGGGGCGAGGGAGGTGTTCCTCCAGGGGGGAGTAGCGGACTTAGTCTCTTCGGCCACGGTGCCGGTCACTTTCCTCCGACGCCCATGAGTCCCTGGACCAGGGCACGGCGGGCGAACAGGTAGACGATGAAGATGGGCAGCATCGACAGCACGACCGCGGCCAGCAGGCCGGGGACGTCGATGCCGTGCTCGGTCTGGAAGTTGAAGAGGCCCAGGGTGATGACCTTCGACGGTTCGTTCTGGGTGAGCACCAGGGGGAACAGGAAGCCGTTCCACGCCTGGAGGGCCGAGAAGACCACGATCGTCGACAGGCCGCTCTTGGACAGCGGCAGCACCAGCTGGAAGAACGTCCTGGTCGGTGTGGCGCCGTCCATGGCCATGGCCTCGTACAGCTCGGAGTTGATCTCCCGCATCACACCGGTGAGGACCAGCGCGCAGACCGGCAGCGAGAACGCCGCGGTCGGCAGGATGACACCGACGAGGTTGTCGTACAGGCCGGCCTTGGTGATGAGGTAGAACATCGGCACGATGACGGCCTGCGACGGGATCGCGAGGCCCAGCAGGAACAGCCGGAAGACACCGGTGGTGGTCCTGCCCTGGCTGCGCACGATCGCGTACGACAGCGGCGGGATCAGGATCAGCACGATCGCCACCACGGCGGCCGTGACCAGGACGGTGTTCAGGAAGTAATGCCCGAACCCGTTGGAGAAATCCTGGGTGTAGTTGGACAGCGTGAAGTGCTT
Organism: Streptomyces sp. NPDC021020; assembly: GCF_044333285.1. NCBI lineage: Bacteria > Bacillati > Actinomycetota > Actinomycetes > Kitasatosporales > Streptomycetaceae > Streptomyces > Streptomyces sp. NPDC021020. The sequence continues at coordinate 220,254 of NZ_JBIRQQ010000011.1, read as the reverse complement.
CGGCCACGACAGCGGCCCGCTGGACGAGTAGTCCGAACGGCTCTGCAAGGTGGCGGCGAGCATCACGTAGAGCGGCAGGCCGATCAGGACCAGCCAGACGAGAGAGCCGAGACCGGCCAGGTAATTGGGACGGCGCTTCATCACAGTCCCTCCGACGAGCTGCGCATCTTGTCGTAACCGGAGAACTTGACGATGACGAGCGAGATGATCGTGGCGATGACCACCAGGATCAGGGCGATGGCCGAGGCATAGCCGAACTGGAAGTCCTTGAAGCCCTTGACGTACGAGTAGTACGGCGTCGTCGTCGTGTCCGTGCCGGGACCGCCCTGGGTCAGGATCAGCACGGTGTCGAACACGGTCATGCCGCCCACCACCATGAGGATCATCGAGGTGACCATGGTGGTGCGCAGCTGCGGCAGCGTGATGGACCAGAACTGCCGGATCCGGCCGGCGCCGTCGATCGCCGCGGCCTGGTAGAGCACCTGCGGGATCGCGCGGGTGGCGCCCTGGTAGATCAGGGTGTGGAAGGGCGTGTACTGCCACGCGCCCACAAAGATCAGCACGCCGATGGCCGTGCTCTGGTGGCCGAACAGGTTGCCGTCGCCGAACAGCCACCTGGCCTGGGAGGGCACGCCGAAGTTCGGGTCGAGCAGGGCGCGCCACAGGATGGAGATCGCGGTCGCCGACAGCAGCAGCGGGATGAAGTAGATCGCGGACAGGACTGCCCGGTTGCGCTGCTTGCCCGCCGCCCACACGCCCAGCAGGATGCTCAGCGGGGTCTGGACGACGACGCCGAGCACCGTGGTCAGCAGCGTGAGCCAGATGCTCTGCAGCATGACGTGGTCGTGGAAGAGGGTCTTCCAGTTGTCCAGGCCGGTGAAGGACAGCGCGTCGACGCCGTCCCACTCGGCGAACGACAGCACCGCGACCATGATCAGCGGCACGACGGCGAAAAGGGCGAAGAACAGAGTGGCGGGCGCCGCCCAGGCAAAGCCTGGGCGGGCCACGGAGGCGCCGGACTTGCGGCCCGGCCGGCCGGCGCCGGCCCGGAGTACGGGCCGGCGCTTCTCCACCCTGGGTGAGTCAGTGGTGGTCATTTCTGGATCCCGGTTCAGGATGTGGGCAGGGCCTGCATGGCCTTGATGAAGCCGTCGGCGTCGAGCTTGCCGTCGAAGAACTGCTGCACCGCGGTGTGCATCGCGTTGCTGGCCGACTGCGGGTAGGCCTGGTCCCACGAGAGCTGGAACGACGGAGCGGCCTTCACCAGGTCGTACTGGTACTGCGAGTAGTCCGGGGACGCGGCGGTGGAGATGAAGTTCGCCGTGTTGGTGGTGGTCGGCAGGTTGCCGATCGCCATCTGGGCCTTCACGAACTCGTCGCTGTACTGCAGCTTCAGGAACTGCGCGATGGCGTCCGGGTACTTGGTCTTCTTCAGGACCGAGTAGTAGTTGTTCGTGTTGCCGACGATGTCGGTCTGGTCACCCTTGCCGTCCGAGACGGTCGGGAAGCTGCTGTAGCCCAGGTCGGACTTCGCGAAGTCCGGGTTGTCCTGCTGCTGCTGCGAGTAGTACCAGGAGCCCATGAGCTCGAAGCCGGCCTTGCCCTGCGCGACGAGCGCGACCGAGCCGCCGTCGGTGTACTTGACCGAGTCGTAGTTGGTGCCGAAGGCACCGGCGTCGATGAGCTCCTTGAGCTTGCCCAGCGCCGCGCGGCTGTCCGCGGAGTCCCACGCCGACTTGTCGCCGCCGAGGGCCTTGTCGAACAGGCTCGGGCCGGCCATGCGGTCGTACATGTACTCGTACCACATGAGGGTCGGCCACTGGTCGCCGCCGCCGAGCGCGATCGGGGTGATGTGCTTGTCCTTGAGGACCTTGACCGCGTTGAGCAGGTCGTCCCAGGTCTTCGGCGCGGTCAGACCGTTGTCGGCCAGGACCTTCTTGTTGTTGAACAGCATGACCGGCTGGGTGCCGCGCATCGGGATGCCGTAGGACTTGCCGTCGATCACGGCGCCGTTGAACACCGAAGGCAGGAACTGCGACTTCAGGTTCGGGTCCTTGGTGATCATGTCGTCGAGCGGCAGGAGGAGGCCGGCCTTGACGAAGGGCGCGATGCTGCCGCCGCCCCAGTTGAAGAAGACGTCGGGCGCCTGCTTGGTGTTGATGATCGTCTGGAGCTTGGTCTGGTAGTCCGCACCAGGGATCGTCTGCAGCTTCGCCTTGACCTTCGACGTCTTGTTGAAGGTGTCGACGATCTGCTTCTCGACCTTGTTGCTCGCGTCACCGTAGACGAGCACCGTGAAGCTGCCAGAGCCGTTGCTGCTGGAGCTGCCACCGCCGCACGCGGCCAGCGTCAGCCCGAGGGCGAGTACCACGCTGCCGGCCACAGCACGGGGAAGCCATCTCTTCTTCATCGTCCAGCCTTTCGAAATGTTTCGGCATCCTCGCCGAAAATTGCTGCGCGATGTGACGCTAAGGTGCGGCCGCGAAACGGTCAACCCTCGGGCTCCGGGTTATCAAAGCGTTACGCGCAGATGTGTCGTACGCTGCGCTCTTATGGATGAAGAGGTGGACGAGAGTCGGGTCACGCTCGCCCAGGTCGCCGAAACTGCCGGGGTCTCCGTCTCGACAGTTTCGAAAGTGCTGAACGGGCGTCAGGACGTCTCGGCGCTGACGAGGTTGAAAGTTGAACGACTCCTGGAGCTGCACGGATACCGCCGGACGACCCGCGGCGGATCCGAGGCGCCCCTGATCGAGATCGTCTTCCACGAGCTGGACGCCATCTGGGCCATGGAGCTGATCCTGGGCGTCGAGAAGGTCGCCAAGGAGATCGGCGGCAGCGTGGTGCTCACCGAGAGCGGCACCCGCCACTCACCGGACAACGAGTGGATCGAGGGGGTCCTGCGGCGCCGCCCGATGGGCGTCATCCTGGTCTTCTCGGCGCTGCCCCACGAGTTCAAGCAGCAGCTCAGGAGCCGTTCGATCCCTTTTGTGATCATCGATCCGGCCGGCGACCCGGAGCCCGACGTGCCCTCGGTGGGCTCGGCGAACTGGTCCGGCGGCCTCGCCGCGACCCGGCATCTGATCGAACTCGGACACCGCCGTGTCGGAATAATCACAGGTCCCGAGGACATGATGTGCTCGCTGGCCCGGCTGGACGGCTTCCGCTCGGCCATGACGACCGCCGGCCTCGACATCGACCCCGACCTCATCGCCTTCGGTGACTTCCACGTCGAGGGCGGCTACGAGCAGGCCGTGCGGATGCTGGACCGCCCCGACCGGCCCACCGCGATCTTCGCCGGCAGCGACCTGCAGGCGATCGGCGTCCTGGAGGCCGCGGGCGTGCACGGCCTGCGCACCCCCGCCGACCTCTCGGTGGTCGGCTACGACGACGTCGCCGTCGCCCAGTGGTCCCGCCCGGCCCTGACCACCGTGCGCCAGCCGCTGCGGCGGATGGCCGAGGAGGCCTCGCGGATGATGCTGCGGCTGCGGGCGGCGCCGGGCAGCACCTCGACCACCCGGATGGAACTCGCCACCAGCCTGGTCATCCGGCGCAGCACCGCGCCGCCGCCGTCGGCCTGACCGCGAGGTCACCCGCCCGGAGGCGGATGCCCTGGGGCCTACGGCGGTACTTTTGGACATATGACCCTGAACGGGGCGTCCGACGACACGCATCTGCCGAGGGTTGCCTACTCGACGACCGCCCGGCTGGTGGCCGGGTTCGTGCTGCTCGCCCTGCTGCTGGTCATCGACGTCGTCGGCGGGACGCGGATCAGGATCGGCGGGCTCATGGTGGGGGTGCCCGCGCTGTCGGCGGTCTTCCTCGCCCCGTGGGCCGTTCTGGTGCTGGTCGCCGCCACCTTCCCGTGTCTGGTGATCGCGGCGTGGAACAACGGCCAGCTCGACGCCGTGAACTTCCCCGTCGTCATGGCCACCACCACCCTCATCGGCGGCGCGTCCGTGCTGGCCGCTGCCGTCCGACAGCGCCGTGAGCGCGAGCTGGCCCAGGCCAGATGGGTCGCCGCCGTCACCCAGCGGGCCCTGCTGCGCCCGCTGCCGACCCGGCTCGGCCCGCTCGCCATCGCCTCCACCTACCTCGCCGCCGACCGCGAGGCGGCCATCGGCGGCGACCTCTACGCCGCCGTGGACCTCGGCGGCGGCCGCATCCGGGTGATGGTCGGCGACGTCCAGGGCAAGGGCATGGCCGCCGTGGAGGTCACCGGCATGCTGCTGGCCGCCTTCCGCCGCACCGCGCGCCGCGGCACATCGCTGCGCGCGCTGCCCGCGGCCCTCGACGAGAGCCTGCGCGACGACCTCGCCGACCTCACCGACCCCGTGCTCCAGCCGCTGCTGCCGCCTCCGCCCCGCCCGCCGTCCGCGCACGAGTCCGAGCCCGTGCCGACCCCCGTCACCAGCGGTTTCCTGGAGCGCTTCGTGACCGCCGTGATGGTCGACGTCGCCCCCGGCGGTGACCGGATCAGCATCGCGAACTGCGGCCACCCGCCGCCGATCCTGCTGCACCGCGGCGAGGTCCGGCCGCTGGAGTCCGCGCACCCCGCGGTACCGCTGGGCCTCGGCGACCTCACGCCGGAGACCCAGCACCTGGACACGTACGACCTGGCGGTCGGCGACGTGCTGCTCCTCTACACCGACGGCGTGATCGAGGCCAGGGACTGCGACGGCGCCTTCTACCCGCTGGCCGAGCGGCTCGCCGACTGGCGCGACCTCGCCCCCGCCGACCTGCTCACCGCCCTGACCGCCGACCTGACCCGGCACGTCGGCAGCCGCCTCGGCGACGACGTCGCGGTCGTGGCTCTGCAACGGACGGCGTGACCGGTACGGATCCGCCCCCGGCCGGGCCCCGCGCGACGAGGTTCCTCCGGGCGGTTTTCGGCGCGCTGCCGCGTGCCACGGGCGGCACCCGGCGGCCCCCCGGTTAGTGTGCGCTGACCGCCCGGCGGGGGGGCGACGTACCGCTCCGCGCGGCCCGACCGTGCCCGTGGTCCGCCGTCGTTCGTATACGGTCCGGGCGTGCCGCGGGCGCAGAGCCAGGAGGCGACCCATCAGCGAGCAGACCCCGGTCGCCCCCGCTGCGGGCGCCCCGCCCGGCAGCCAGCCGAAGGAGGCCGACGCGCTGCGGGACATGCTGCGCCGGCCGCAGTACCGGCGGGCGCTGGTCTTCAGCGGGCTGATCGGCATCCCGGTGTCGCTCGTCGCCTTCTGGTTCCTGGCCGCCCTGCACGAGCTCCAGCGCCTCGTCTGGACCGACTGGCCGCACGACCTCGGCTACGGCAGGGCGCCGTGGTGGTGGTCGCTCGCCGGGGCGGTCGTCGCGGGCGCGGGCACGGCCCTGGTGGTACTGCGCTTCCCCGGCCGCGGCGGGCACGTCCCGGTGGCCGGGCTGCACTCCGGCGCCGCCACCGCGGCATCGCTGCCGGGCGTGGTCCTCGCCGCGCTGTGCTGCCTGCCCTTCGGCGTCGTGCTCGGGCCCGAGGCACCGCTCATCGCGCTCGGCGGCGGCCTGGCGCTGCTCTTCCGCGACCTCGCCCGCGCCCCCGCCACGCAGGCGAGCACCGCGCTGGTCGGCGCGTCGGGCGCCGCCGCGGCCATCGCCGCGATCTTCGGCAACCCGCTGGTGGCCGCCGTCATGCTGATGGAGGTCGCCGGGGTCGGCGGGCCGCAGCTCTTCGCCGTCATGCTGCCCGCGCTGCTGTCCAGCGGCGTCGGCGCGATCGTCTTCACCGGCTTCGGCCACTGGACCGGGCTGAAGACCGGCAGCCTGGAGATCGGACTGCCGGCGCCGCCGCTGCTGGACGCCGGCGACGTGGTGTGGTCGGTGCTGATGGCCGCGCTCATCGCGGTGGTGATCCACTACGTCATGCTGGCCGGCCGCCGCACCGCGATCCTGGTCGTCGCCCACCCGCTGCGCAACACGCTCCTCGCCGCACTCGCGATGGGGTGCTGCGCCGCGGCGTACACCGGTATCACCGGGCGGTCGCCGACGGATGTCGCGCTGTCCGGGCAGTCCACGCTGCCGGACCTGGCCGCGCACCCGCACGCATGGTCGGTGGGCGCGCTGGTCGCGGTGCTGGCCTTCAAGTCCGCGGGCTACGCGCTGAGCCTCGGCAGCCTGCGCGGCGGGCCGATCTTTCCCTCGCTCTTCCTCGGCGCGGCCTTCGGGGTGCTGCTCGCACCGCTGCCCGGCTTCGGCGTCGTGCCCGCGACGGCGGCGGGGATGGCCGCCGCCGCGGCCGCCGCGATGCGGCTGCCGGTGAGCACGGTGGTGCTGGTGGCGCTGCTGCTCGGCCACACCGGCTCGCTGCCGGTGGTGGTGCTGGCGGCCGTGACCGCCTTCGTGATCGTCGAACTGCTCCCCGAGGGCCCGCCCGTCCCGCCCTTCCGCGACCGCGCCGGCCCCGGTCCGGCGTCCGGTGCGCCGTCCGGCCCCGCGTCCGGCCCCGCCTCCGGCTGAGCCGTCCGTCCCTCACCGGCCCGACGGCGTGACCAGGCCCGTCTCGTACGCCGTCACGACCGCCTGGGTGCGGTCGCGCAGCCCCAGCTTGGCCAGGATCCGGCTCACATGCGTCTTCACGGTCTCCTCCGTGACCGTCAGCTGCGCGGCGATCTCCGCGTTGGACAGGCCCTGCGCGACCAGCCGCAGCACCTGCGTCTCGCGCGGGGTCAGCGCGGACAGCTCGGCGGAAGGCCGGGCGGCGGGGGAGTCGGGGGCGGCGGCCGGGCGGAGGCGGGCGAACTCGGCGATCAGCCGGCGCGTCACGCCCGGCGCGAGCAGCGCCTCGCCCGCCGCGACGACCCGCACCGCCTCGAAGAGGCGCTCCGCCGTGACGTCCTTGAGTAGGAAGCCGCTCGCCCCGGCGCACAGCGCGTCGTAGACGTAGGAATCCAGGTCGAACGTGGTGAGGATGAGCACCCGCGGTGCGGCGCCCTCCCCGGACGTCAGCCGCCGGGTGGCCTCGATGCCGTCCAGCACCGGCATCCGGACGTCCATCAGCACGACGTCGGGCGCCAGCTCGCCGCACGCGGCCACGGCCTCGGCCCCGTCGCACGCCGTGCCGACGACGGTGAAGTCCTGCTGGGTGTCCAGCAGCGCGGCGAAGCCCGTCCGCACCACCTGGTGGTCGTCCGCGACGAGGACCCGCACCGGCGGCGGGGGAGCGGCGCTCACCGCAGCACCTCCGTGTCCACCGGGAGCGTGGCCTCGACCACGAAGCCGCCGCCCGGCGCCCGCCCGCACTCCAGCGAGCCGCCCGCCGCCGCGGCACGCTCCCGCATCCCGGGCAGGCCGTGCCCGCCGGAAACCCCGCCGGAAACCCCGCCGGAAACCCCGGCAGCCCGCGCCGTGCCGGGGCCCGGCCCGTTGTCGCGCACCCGCACCCGCAACGCGTCCTCCGCGTAGTGCAGTTCCACGTCCACCGCCGCGCCCCTGGCGTGCCGCCGTACGTTGGTCAGCGCCTCCTGGACGATACGGAAGGCCGCCAGCTCCACTCCCGGGTCCAGCGCCGCGGCCGGGCCGGACACGATCAGCCGCACGCCCGCGCCCGAGGCGCCCCTGGCCTCGTCGACCAGCTCGGTGAGTTGCTGCAGGCCCGGCTGCGGGCGGCGCTCGGGGGTGTCCGCCTCGGCGTCCTGGCGCAGCACTCCGAGCAGCCGGCGCATCTCGGTCAGCCCGGCGCGGGCGGTGTCGCCGATGTCCGACAGCCGCTGCGCACCCATGGGCGGCATCCCGGGCGTGGTCAGCCGCGCGGTCTCCGCCTGGACCGCGATCATCGATATGTGGTGCGCCACCACGTCGTGCAGCTCCCGGGCTATTCGCGCCCGCTCGCCGCGCGCGCTGTGCTCCAGCAGGCTGCGCGCGCTGACCTGCCGGGCCGCGCTGTGCACCCTGGCCTCGGCCCGCGCCGCCCGCGCGGCCCCCGCCCACGCCGCGGCCGGTGCGGCGGACGCCGCCAGCAGCGCCAGCACCCGCGCCTCTCCCGCGAGCCGCGGATCGCACAGCGCGGCCACCGGGAAGGCCACGGCCAGGCCCACCGCGAGCACCACCCGCGCACCGCCCCCCGCCTGCGCCCCCGCGGCCAGCCGGTGCAGGGCCAGCGGCACCGCCACCGCCCCGGCCGCCGTGAGCGTGCCGAACGCGGTGAGGGAGAGCACCGCCGCCGCCACCCCCGCGACCGCGGCCGGCGGCGCGGACAGGAACACCGGCGGCACCGTCGTCGCGAGCGCCAGCAGCGCCACCACCAGCAGCGCGAACGCCGGCGAGCGACCCTGCCCGCCCGTCACCGCGACCCGCACCGCCGCCTCCGTGACCGCGGCAGCGGCGAGCAGCGCCGCCACCACCGCCAACGCCCGTGGCGACGCCGCGAACTCCCCGACCCACGTGGTGTCCTTCGGCCTCACACCGGCATTCTCCCCGCAGGCCCGCACCCGGCGCGTCCTCCTGGCCAGGGACCCCGCCGTACATCTCAGGGGGGACACCACCCGTCCGGCGTACCCCTGCGACGGTACGCCGAGGACCGCTCCGCCGCGTGACGCGCCGCGGCCCCCCGCTTCCTAGCCTCGTCTGTCATGGAAGCAACCATCGAAGTCCGCGACCTGCACAAGCGGTTCGGGACGGCAGCGGCACTGGACGGGATGACCTTCACCGTCACCCCCGGGCGGATCACCGGCTTCGTCGGGCCGAACGGCGCCGGCAAGTCCACCACCATGCGCGTGGTCCTCGGCCTGGACGCCGCCGACTCCGGCACCGCGCTGATCGGCGGCCGCCCCTACCGCGAGCTGCGCAACCCGCTCTCCCACGTCGGCTCGCTGCTGGACGCCGGCGCGCTCCAGCCCGGCCGCAGCGCCCGCGGCCACCTGCTGTGGCTCGCGCACTCGCAGGGACTGCCCGCGCGCCGCGTCGACGAGGTCGTCGAGCAGGCGGGCCTGCGGGAGGCGGCCCGCCGCAAGGCCGGCGGCTTCTCGCTGGGCATGCGCCAGCGGCTCGGCATCGCTGCCGCGCTGCTCGGCGACCCGCCGGTGCTCGTCATGGACGAGCCCTTCAACGGCATGGACCCCGAAGGCATCGTGTGGATACGCGGCCTGCTGCGGTCGCTCGCCGTCGAGGGCCGCGCAGTCCTGGTCTCCAGCCACCTGATGAGCGAACTCCAGGACACCGCCCACCACCTGGTGGTCGTCGGCCGCGGCAGGGTCATCGCCGACACCGGGGTCGCCGAGCTGATCGCGGCGGCCTCCGGCGACCGGGTCGAGCTGCGCACGACCGAGCGGGTCCGCGCCATGACCCTGCTCGCGCAGGCCGGCGCCACCGTCGCGGCCACCGGCGGCGACACCCTCACCGTCGCCGGTCTGGCTGCCGAGCAGGTCACCGCGCTGCTCGGGCGCGCGGACCTGCCCTTCTCCGAAGTGAGCGCGCACCGCGCCACGCTGGAGGAGGCGTACATGGAACTGACCCGCGACGCCGTCGAATTCCGGTCCGGAGGTGCGCTGTGACCGCGCCTGCGCCCGCCCCCGGGACCACCACCCCCTACCGCTCCCCGCACGCCCCCGGCCGGGACGGCTTCCTGCCGCTGCTGCACGCGGAGTTCACCAAATTCCGGACGGTACGCGGCTGGGTCGCCGGCCTGCTCGTCGCCGCCGTCGTCACCGTCGCCGTGGGCCTGCTCGGCGCGGCGGGCAGCAGCATCGTGTGCAGCGGCCCCGACGGCGGCCGCTGCGACCCCACCACGCTCACCGGCCCCGGCGGCGTGGAGGTCCGCGACGCCCTGACGTTCGTGCACCGCCCGCTCACCGGCGACGGCTCCGTCACCGCCCGGATCACCTCGCTCACCGGCCACTACGCGCCCGAGGGCGACGCCGGACCGGGCTCCGGCGGCAGCGGGCTCGCCACCGGCGTGCAGCCCTGGTCCAAGGCCGGTGTGATCGTCAAGGACGGGACGAAGCCGGGTTCGGCGTACGCCGCGGTCGCCCTCACCGGCGCGCACGGCGTGCGGATGCAGTACGACTTCACCCACGACGTGGCCGGCCTGCCGGGCAAGGCCACCGCCGCCGCCCCGCGCTGGCTGCGGCTGACCCGCAGCGGCGACACCCTCACCGGCTACGACTCGGCCGACGGCGCCCACTGGACGCGGATCGGCACCGCCCGGCTGACCGGGCTCCCCGCCACCGTGCAGATCGGGCTGTTCAGCACCTCGCCCGAACACCTCGTCACCAGCCGCTCCCTGACCGGCACCTCGGTGGACGGCGGCCCCAGCACCGCCGTCGCCGCCTTCGACTCGGTCACCGTGCGGGGCGCCGCGGGCGGCGGCTGGACCGGCGACATGGTCGGTGCCGAGGGCGGTCCGGACAAGGACCCCGACCTCGGCTACCGGCAGTCCGGCGGCACGTACACGCTCACCGGCAGCGGCGACGTGGCACCGCTGGTGCGCGGCCGCGACGAACCGGGCAAGTCCGTCGAGGACAGCCTCATCGGGGCGTTCGCCGGGCTCGTCGTGGTGACGGTCGTCGCCGCGATGTCCGTCACCGCCGAATACCGCCGCGGTCTGATCCGCACCACCTTCGCCGCCGCGCCCCGGCGCGGGCGGGTGCTCGCCGCCAAGGCCGTCGTGACCGGCGGGCTGTGCTTCGCCACCGGGCTGGCCGCCGCACTGGTGGCCGTACCGCTCGTCGAGGCGGTCGAGAGGCACAAGCACTTCGCGATCCACCACCTGTCCGCGGGCACCGAGCTGCGGGTGATCCTCGGCACCGCCGGGCTCTTCGCCGTCACCGGCGTCCTGGCCCTGGCCGTCGGCACGCTGCTGCGGCGCAGCGCGGGCGCGGTCACCGCGGTCGTGGTCGCCATCGTGCTGCCGTACATCCTCGCGGTCTCCGGGATGCTGCCCGCGGGCCCCTCCCGGTGGCTCACCCGGATCACCCCGGCCGCGGCCTTCGCCGTCCAGCAGAGCGCCCACCAGTACGCACAGGTCGCCGCGGACTACACACCCGGTGACGGGTACTTCCCGCTGGCACCGTGGGCCGGCTTCGCCGTGCTGTGCGGCTACGCCGCGGCCGCGGTCGCGCTCGCCGCCGTGGCGCTGCGCCGGAGGGACGCGTGAGCGCGCTGCGGCAGGCGGTGCACGCTGAGTGGACGAAGGTCCGCACACTGCCCGGCCTGCTGTGGCTGGCCGCGGCGGTCGCCGTCGGCACCGTGGCCGTCGGCGCGGCGAGCGCGGCCGCGGTGCACTGCGCGGCCCCGCCCGGGGCGGTGTGCGGGCAGGACCCGGCGAAGGCCGCCCTGGCGGGGGTGCAGGCCGGTCAGGCCGGGGTCGCGGTGCTCGCTGTACTGCTCATCGGATCGGAGTACGGCACCGGCATGATCCGGGTGACGCTGGCCGCGGTGCCGCGCCGGGGCACCGTCCTCACTGCGAAGGCGGCGGTGCTCGGCGCCCTGGTGCTGGCCGCCGGGACGGTGGCCGTGGCCGGCTCGCTGCTCGCCGGCCGGCTCATCCTGCCCGGGCACGGCTTCACCGGCTTCCCGGCCGCGCACGGCCCGGTGCTCAGGGCGGCCGCGGGCTCGGTGGCCTACCTGGTGCTCGTCGGCCTGCTCGCCCTGGGCGTGGCCACCGCGGTACGGGACTCCGCCGCCGCGGTGGGGGCCGTGCTCGGGCTGCTCTACCTCTTCCCGATCGTCGCGTCCGTGGTGTCGGACCCGCAGTGGTACGAGCGCCTGCAGCGAGTGGGGCCCATGACGGCGGGGCTCGCGGTCCAGAGCACGCTCCCCGGCGCCGGGGCCCCGATAGGCCCGTACGCCGGGCTCGGCGTCCTCGCGGCCTGGGCCGCGGCGGGGCTGGCCGCGGCGGCGGTGTCCCTCGCGGGACGCGACGCGTGACCCGCCGCCCTGCTCCTTGAGCTGCATTGCGGGACCTTGCGCCGGTGGGGGTTACTCGCGCAGTTCCCCGCGCCCCTTCGGGGCCCGCCTCAGTGCAGCTGGGAGCGCCAGCCCTGCGGGACGCGGTCGGCGGGACCGGGGGTGGGCTGGGTCGCGGGGTGGCTCAGGGGCGGGGCGAGGTCGGGGCCGTCCTCGACGTAGCTCTCGGTGCGGTAGTTCCAGTACCAGTCCTCGCCGGGCTCGTACGAGCGGATCACGTCGTGGCCCGTGGCCGCCGCGTGCGCGGACGCGTGCTGCGCCGGGGAGCTGTCGCAGCAGCCGATGTGGCCGCAGGACGCGCACCTGCGCAGATGCAGCCACCAGCCGCCGGCCTGGTCGCAGTCCGCGCAGCCGTCACCGCTCGGCGGGACCGAGGGGTCGATGCCCGGAGTGGGTGGGGTGGTCATGAGGGGGTCTCCTCGCCGTCGGGGGACTGGGCGGTGAGCGGCAGCCGCACCCGGAAGCGGGTGCGGCCCGGCTCGGACTCGACGTCCAGGTCGCCGTGGTGCTTGTTGACCACGATCCGCCAGGAGATGTCGAGCCCGAGCCCGGTGCCCTGGCCCACCGGTTTGGTGGTGAAGAACGGCTCGAAGATCCGCTGCCGGATCTCGGCCGGGACCCCGGGACCGGTGTCCTGGAAGTCCACCACCAGCCTGCCGTGGTCCCGCGAGGTGCGCACGGTGAGCGTGCCCGAGCCGTCCATCGCGGAGACCGCGTTGTCGATCAGGTTCGTCCAGACCTGGTTGAGCTCGCCGGGGTAGGCGGGGATCCGCGGCAGCGAGTGGTCGAACTCCCGGACCACCCGCACCTCGGTCCCGATCTTCCCGGCGAGCATCTGCAGCGTGCTGTCCAGCAGCTCGTGGATGTCGACCACCTGGAAGGGCGCCCGGTCCAGCTGCGAATACTGCCGGGCCGCGTTGACCAGCCCGGACACCCGGGTCGTGGAGTCCTCGATCTCGTTCATCAGCAGCTCGGTCTCGACGGTGTAGTTGAGCCACCGCACCGCGCTCTCCAGCAGTTCGGCGTCCACGGCCGCCGCGACCTGCTCCAGCCACTCCTCGTCGAGCCCGGCCTGGACGAAGACCGGCGCGAGGTCCCAGCCGCCGCCGATGCCGTGCGCGTCCAGCCAGTCGGCGACCGCGTCCTCCTGGTCGGAGGTCTCCAGCGGGCTCAGCTCCTGCGCCTTGGCGATCCGCTCGACGGCCCGTTCCTGCACCTGGATCAGGGTGTCCAGGTCGGACTGCCGGTAGGGGCCGCCGGCCAGGACCTTGAGCTTGTGGCGCATGCCGGCCACCCGGTCGCGCAGCGCGGAGGTGGCACGCAGCGCGGCGGCCGCCGGGTTGTTCAGCTCGTGCGTCAGGCCCGCCGACAGCGAGCCCAGCGCGAGCAGCCGCTCGCGCTGGCTGACGACCTGCTGGAAGGTCTGGTTGCCGAAGAAGAGCCCTTCCAGCAGATGCACCGCCATCGGGAACCACTCCCGGACGATGCCGGCGAACTCGTCGGCGGCCAGCACGAAGAAGCGGGACGGCTCGGTCACCCGCAGCGAGTTGGTGTAGAGCTGCGGCACCCGGTCGCCCAGATATGCCTGGAAGGCCCCCGCGTAGACGCCCCGCATCGACGTGCGGTTGACCTCCACGTCGTCCGCGCCGACCCGCCGCGACGTCACCACCGTGCCCTCCAGCAGCACGTAGAAGCACGTGGCGGGGTCGCCCTCGGCGTAGACCGGGCCGGGCCCGACGGAGTCGATGCGGCCCGAGGCGCACAGCCGGTCCAGCTGCTCGTCCGACAGGTGCTCGAAGAGGAAGAGCGAGCGCAGCTCCTCCGGGTTGCACGGCAGCGTCGCGGTCACAGCCCCTCCAGATAGCGGTGTACGAGCATGACGGCCATCGCGCCCTCGCCGACCGCGGACGCGACGCGCTTGGCGGACTCCGCGCGGACGTCGCCGGCCGCGAAGACCCCCGGCACGCTGGTCTCCAGGTGGTACGGGGGCCGGTCCGGCTCCCACCCGGCCGGGCGCTCGCCCTCGGCGGCGAGGTCCGGGCCGGTCAGGACGAAGCCGTGGGTGTCCCGGCGGACGATGCCGTCCAGCCAGTCGGTGCGCGGCGCGGCCCCGATGAAGACGAACAACCGCTGGGCGTCGACCATTTCCGTGCCGCCGGTGGCGGTGTCACGCAGCGTCAGGCCCTCCAGGTGGTCCTCGCCGTGCGCGGCCTCCACCACGGTGCCGGTGCGCACCGAGATGGTGGGGATCGCGGCGATCTGCTGGATCAGGTAGTGCGACATGGACGCCTCCAGCGAGGGCCCGCGCACCAGCAGCGTCACCGACTTGGCGCCGCGCGAGAGGTAGACGGCCGCCTGGCCCGCGGAGTTGGCGCCGCCGACGATGTAGACGTCCTGGTCCTCGCAGCCCGCGGCCTCGGTCAGCGCCGAGCCGTAGTAGATGCCGCGGCCGGTCAGTTCGGCGATGCCCGGGACGTCCAGCATCCGGTAGGCGACGCCCGTGGTGAGGATGACGCTCTGCGCGGAGACCGCCGAGCCGTCGGCGAACCGCACGGTGCGCGTCGGCCCGCTCACCTCAAGGCCGGTGACCTCGCACGCCGTGAGCAGCTCGGCCCCGAACCTGCTGGCCTGGCGGCGGGCCCGGTCGGTGAGCTGGGCGCCGGAGACCCCGTCGGGGAAGCCCAGGTAGTTCTCGATCCTGGCGCTCTGCCCGGCCTGCCCGCCGGTCGCGGTGCGCTCCACCAGCACCGTGTTGAGGCCCTCCGACGCCCCGTAGACCGCCGCGCCCAGGCCCGCGGGCCCGGCGCCGATCACGACCAGGTCGTAGAACTCCTCGGCGGGCGTCGTCGCGAGCCCCACCTGGGAGGCGAGGTCCTGGTCCGACGGCTCCACCAGTACGTCGCCGCCGGGCGCGATGACCAGCGGCAGCCGCATCCCGTCGTGCCCCGCGGCGTCCAGCAGCCGCCGCCCCTCGGCCTGGTCGGAGAGATACCAGCGGTACGGGATCTGGTTGCGGGCCAGGAATTCGCGCACCCCGGAGGAGCGCGCCGACCAGCGGTGGCCGACCACCTTGGTCTCCGGCACCGGGCGGTGGTCGGAGGTCAGCCAGCTCTCCAGCAGGTCGTCGACCACCGGGTAGAGCTTCTCCTCCGGCGGGTCCCACGGCTTGAGCAGGTAGTGGTCCAGGTCGACGACGTTGATCGCGTCGATCGCCGCGCCCGTGTCGGCGTAGGCGGTGAGCAGGATCCGCCGGGCACCGGGGTAGACGTCCATGGCCTGTTCGAGGAATTCGATGCCGTTCATCTGCGGCATGCGGTAGTCCGCGAGGATCACCGCGACCAGGTCGCCGCGCAGCTTCATCTGCCGCAGCGCGTCGAGCGCCGAATCGCCCGACTCGGCCCGCACCACCCGGTAGCGCTCGCCGTAGCGCCGCCGGAGGTCGCGCGCGACCGCCCGGGAGACCCCGGGATCGTCGTCGACGGTCAGCAGTACGGATCGGCGTGTGCTCTCCGGCGTTGTCATGGTCGTCCCCGTCCCCGTCCGCGGCCTGCGCGTTTCGCTCCGCACAGCTCCGCCATTCAGCCTAGTGTGATCATCGGGCCCCCGCAGTGCGTGACCGTCCGGCGTGCGAAGTGATCGCCGAGCGCGTAATCTTCCCTGCCTGACGTCAGGGGGGACGCGATGCGAGCGGGAAGCGCGGCGGCGGCCGCGGCGGTGGTGCTGTGCGCCGCGGTCACGGCGGCGGACGGTGCGGGCGCGGTGGCGGCGGGGCCGCCGCTGGCGAAGGGCGAGGTACAGGCGGAGGTCGACGCGGCGCTCCGCGCGGCGGACATCCACGACGACGGCACCATACGCGTCGTCGTGCTCTACGCCGAGAACTGGAGCGGTCACGTGCCGCCGCCGGAGTGCGTTCTCGACCGCCGGCAGCCGCTGCCCGCCTCGGCCGCGCAGGTGGACCGGCTGCTGGACGCGCTGGACCGGGACGGCTGGCGCCCCGCGGCGGCCCCGGAGACCGCCGGCAGCATCCGCAGTACGCCGCTCCACCGGGGCGGCTGGCGTCTGACGGTCTCCCGGGAGGGCGTCTTCGGCGCGGGGGACCCCGGCCGCGTCACCGTCGGCGCCTACCGCCCGGGCTGCTGAGCCGTACGGGCGCGCGCGCCGCGCCGTACGGCCGGGCTTGCGCTGTAGCGCACTCCAACTCCTAGCCTCGACGGCATGACTACACCGCAGAAACCGATCGGCTCGGGCTTCGGCGCCCACAGCACCGCGGACGAGGTCCTGGACGGCATCGACCTGACCGGCAAGCTCGCCCTGGTCACCGGCGGCTACTCCGGTATCGGACTGGAGACCACCCGCTCGCTCGTCAAGGCCGGCGCGAACGTCGTGGTGCCCGCGCGCCGCCCGGAGACCGCCCGCGAGGCGCTCGCCGGACTGCCGGGCGTGGAGTTCGACGAGCTGGACCTCGCCGACCTCGACAGCGTCCGGGCCTTCGCGGACCGCTTCCTGGCCACCGGCCGCGACCTCGACATCGTCATCGACAGCGCGGGCATCATGGCCTGCCCCGAGACCCGGGTCGGCCCCGGCTGGGAGCTGCAGTTCGCCACCAACCACCTCGGCCACTTCGCCCTGGTCAACCGGCTGTGGCCGGCCATCGAGCGGGGCCGCGGCCGGGTCGTCTCCGTCTCCTCCGGCGGTCACCACAACTCGCCGATCCGCTGGGACGACCTGTGGTTCGAGCAGGGCTACGACAAGTGGCAGGCCTACGGGCAGGCCAAGACCGCCAACGTGCTCTTCGCGGTGCAGCTCGACGCGCTGGCCCGCGACCGCGGGGTACGCGCCTTCGCCCTGCACCCCGGCGGCATCCTCACCCCGCTCCAGCGGCACCTGGAGAAGTCCGAGATGATCGAGCGCGGCTGGATCGACGAGGACGGCAAGGTGCTCAACCCGGGCATGTTCAAGTCGCCCCAGGAGGGCGCGGCCACCCAGGTGTGGGCGGCGACGTCGCCGCAGCTCGACGGCCTCGGCGGGGTCTACCTGGAGGACTGCGACATCGCCGAGCCCGCCCGCGCCGACGGCCCCCGCGGCGGCGTCCGGGACTACGCCGTCGACTCCGAGCAGGCCGCCCGGCTGTGGGCGCTGTCCGCGGAGCTGACCGGCGTGGACGCCTTCGCCGCCTGATCCGCCCCGCCCCTGCCGCGCCGAACGGGTGAAGGACCCGCCCGTCGGCCCGGCCGGTGGCGGCCGCGGGGGCCGGCAGGCGGGATGCTGGGGCCGACAGACGTCCGCGCCGGGTCGCGGATCCGCCCGCCGCCCGGGCGGCGCCCCCGCGCCGGGCCCGAGGCCACCGGAGGCCGACCCTGCTGGTGCTCTGCGTGCTCTTCGCGCTCGTCGGGGCGGCCAGCAACGCCACCGGGACGGTCTTCCAGCGCAAGGCCGCGCTGGCGGTCCCGGCGGGGGACGCGCTCAAGCCCCGGCTGATGATGGACCTGGTGCGCCAGCCGGTGTGGCTGCTGGGCATCGGCGGTGTGGTCGGGGCCGCGCTCTTCCAGGCGCTCGCCCTGGTCACGGGCCCGCTGGCGCTCGCGCAGCCGGTCTTCATCCTGGAACTGCCCTTCGCGCTGCTGATCGCGCTGCCCGTGCTGCACCGCACGCTGCCCAGGGCGGGCTGGGCCTCGGTGGCGTGCATGGTCGCCGGGCTGGTGATCGCGCTGGCGAGCGCGGCGCCGGACGGCGGGCGCCCGCAGGCGTCGATGGCGCGCTGGATCCCGGCCCTGGCGCTGTGCCTCGCGGCCATCGGCTGCGCGGTCGGGGCCGCGCGGCACCGGCGCTCGGGCGCGGCGCGTGCCGCGCTGCTCGGCTCGGCGGCCGCGGTCGGCAACGCGCTGACGGCGGCGCTCATGAAGTCGGCCGCCAACACCTTCTCCGACGACGGCTTCGGCGCGTTCCTGACGGCCTGGCAGACGTACGGTTTCGCGGTGTGCGGGGTGGCCGCGGTCTTCCTGCTGGAGAACGCGCTGCAGGCCGGTTCGATCGCCGCCTCGCAGCCCGCGCTGACGCTCGGCGACGCGACCGTCAGCCTGCTGCTGGGGATCCTGGTCTACGCCGAGCACATCCGCACCGGCTGGTGGATCCTGCCCGAGCTGGCCGGCGTCGCACTGGTCACCACCGGCACCTTCCACCTCTCCAGGGCGGTCCCGCTGACCGGCGAGCTGAACGCCTGAGGGATTCACAGCCGTGAACCGGAGATGCGGTGATGAACTCCGGTACGGCCTCCGGTGACGGTCGGCTCATGCCCCGTCGCGATCACGCACTTCACTGCGACCTTGTTCAAGGCCTTGACCACTGGCGGTAGCGGGCTTAGTGTCACGCCATTCTTGAACATGGACGCAGTTCTCATGTGTGAACGGAGTTTGATCGTGAGCAAGTTCCGCGGCAGCCGCCGCCGTCACGTCCAGGCGGCTGCCCTCGCCGTCACCCTCGTCACCGCGTCCCTCGCCCTGACCGCGTGCGGGGGCGGCGGCTCCGGCTCGGGCAAGGCCTCCGGCCCGCTGAAGGTCTGGGTGCGCGGCGCGGGCGACTCGCAGAAGGCGTACCAGATGGTCTTCGACGCCTACACGAAGAAGACCGGCGTCAAGGTCGAGCTGTTCATGACCAACACCGACTTCGAGACCAAGCTCAACGCGGCCGCCGCCGCCCACAAGCTGCCCGACGTGGTCATAGACGACGGCTCGCAGCTCGGCACGTTCAAGAAGCAGGGCATCATCACCGAGGTCGACAAGTCGAAGATCACCGGTGCCGACCAGGTCAGCGCCACCGCGTGGAAGTCGGTCGCCGACGACAAGGGCGCCACCTACGGCGTGCCCTTCTCCGCCCAGGCCAGCGTGCTGCTGATCCGCTCCGACTGGCTGAAGAAGGTCGGCATGCAGGCGCCCACCACCTGGGACCAGATGGAGGCCGTCGCCAAGGCCTTCACCACCCAGGACCCGGACGGCAACGGCAAGAACGACACCTACGGCCTCGACGTCCCCGGCTCCACCCAGCGCGGCTACCTGTCCTGGTACTGGTCCAACTTCCTCTACCAGGCCGGCGGCGACTTCCTCACCGCCACCGGATCGGGCGGCTTCACCTCCGCCATCGGCTCCGACCAGGCCGTCACCGCCGCCGACTACCTCAAGAAGCTGTACTGCACCGACAAGGCCGTCCAGCCCGGCGCCCTCAACCAGGTCACCAGCGACACCAACAAGGCCTTCCAGACCGGCGTCGCCGGGATGTACCTGACCGGCCCCTACGCCTACGCCACCACCGACGCCACCGCCGTCAAGGGCAAGTACGACGTCGTCGCCCCGCCCGCCGGGCCCAAGGGCGTCGGCGCGCTCGCCGAGGGCACCACGATCTACGCCATGGCCGGCTCCAGCCGCTCCGCCGACTTCGCGACCCTGGCCTCGTACATGGTCTCGCCCGAGGCGCAGACCACCGGTATGACCGGCGTGCCCACCGCGACCATCGTGCGGCTGCCGATCAACACCACGGTGGACGCCGCCAAGGTGCACGGCGACGACCCGCGCTGGCAGGTCGCCCAGCAGGTCTACGACAAGAACGCGACGTACGAGCCGGTGAGCGCCCCGGACTGGCAGACCTACCGCAACGACGCCTCGGAGACGCTGAACAAGCTGCTGTCCTCCTGCGGCGACAGCAAGCAGGCCCTGACCTCCCTCGACGGCACGTACCAGTCCCTGCTGAAGAAGTGACCAGATTCCGCTGGGCCACCCCGTGGCTCTTCCTCGCACCCGTCCTCGTCCTCTTCGGGGTGTTCAAGTTCTGGCCGACCCTGTGGGGGATGTACCTCAGCTTCTTCGAGGTACGCCCCTACCTGGGCAACCGCTGGATCGGCTGGGAGAACTTCACCACCGCCTTCCACGACCCGCTGCTGCGCTCGGCCGTCGGCCACACCCTGCTGGACGCCGGCGTGACCGTCGCCGCGTCCGCGCTGCTCGGCTTCGGCCTGGCCCTGCTGCTCGAAGGCCCCGCCCGCCATCTGCGGCTGCTGCGCACCGCGGCCTTCCTGCCGGTGGTCACCGCCATGGTCGCGGTCGCCGAGCTGTGGAACACGCTGCTCTACCCGGGCAGCTTCGGCACCGTCAACACCCTGCTGTCCCATCTGGGCCTGGGCGCCCAGCCGTTCCTGTCCTCCCCGCACTCCTCGCTCGCCTCGGTGATGCTGGTGCAGGTCTGGAAGAGCGCCCCGTACGACATGGTGATCTTCGTCGCGGGCCTGGCCGGCATCGACCGGCAGCTCTACGAGGCCGCCGCCCTCGACGGCTGCGGCGCCTGGCACCGGCTGCGGCACGTCACGCTGCCCGCGCTGCGGCCGGTCACCACGATCGTGCTGACCCTCGGCGTCATCCGCGGCCTGCGGGTCTTCACCGAGATCTACGTGCTCACCGCGGGCGGCCCGGCCAACTCGACCGAGACCATCGTCACCTACACCTACAAGGAGGGCATCCAGAACAACAGCCTCGGCCTGGCCTCCGCCGTGTCGACCGTGCTGTTCCTGGTGACCGTCCTGCTCACCTGCCTCACCCTGTGGTGGCGCAGGCGGAAGGAGGCCTGAGCCATGAGCGCCCCCACCACCGCGCTGGGCCTGCGCATGCCGGACCGGGCCGTCTGGCGGATCACCGTCCGGGTGCTGCTGTACGCCCTGGTGCTGTTCGTCTTCTTCATGCCGCTGTGGACGATGGCCGCCACCGTCTTCAGCGGCGGCCAGCCCAAGAGCGGCCAGATGTCGGTGCTGCCGCACCACTTCACGCTCGACAACATCCGCACCGCCTTCCGGTTCGGCGTCGGCCGCGGCCTGCTGAACTCGGTGATCGTCACCGGCGTCGGACTCTTCCTCCAGGTCACCGTGAGCGCCTTCGCGGCGTACGCGCTCGCCCGGAAGAAGTTCCGCGGCCAGGCGCTGGTGATGCTGGCGATCCTGTCGACGATGATGATGCCCGAAGAGGTCATCGCGATCCCGCTCTACCTCGTGCTCGGCAAGGTGCCCGACCCGCTGGGCGGCGGCAGCGGCCTGCTCGACTCGTACTCGGGCCTGATCCTGCCCGTCGTCGGATGGGCCCTGCCGATCTACGTGCTGACCGGCTTCATGAAGACCATCCCGGTGGAGCTGGAGGAGGCCGCCCGGATGGACGGCGCGGGCGACCTGCGGATCTTCTTCCAGATCATCCTGCCGCTGTGCCGCGCCGCGCTCGGCACCTGCGCGGTCTTCGGCTTCCTGATGATCTGGGACCAGTACCTGCTGCCGCTGCTGGTCGCGCAGAGCCCGCACATGTACACCATGACCCTGGTGGTCACGAGCCTGTCGTCCAGTCAGGAGCAGACCGAGGGGGTGCGGCTGGCCGCGTCGCTCATGCTGATGATCCCCAGCGTGCTGGTCTACCTCGGCCTGCAGCGGCTCTTCGAGCGCGGCATGCTCAACGGTTCGGTCAAGGGCTGACCCCCCGCCCGCGGGCGGCGCCGGGCCCCCTCCGCCCGGCGCCGCCCGCGGCCGGTCTCACGGCCGCCGCACCGCCAGGCGCAGCGTGACGATCTGGAAGGGCCGCAGCCGCAGCCGCACGCCCGAACCCGCGACCTCGTGGCTGCCGTCGTCCGGCAGCGGCCGCTCCAGCAGGTCGGTCACCACCGCGGAGCCGAGCGCGAAGGACGGCGTGAGCACCGCGGCCACCCGCCGGCCGCGCGCCTCGTAGAGCCGTACGACCACGTCGCCGGAGCCGTCGTCGGCGAGCTTGACCGCGGAGACCACCACGCCCTCCTCGTCGAGGGCGACCAGCGGCGCGACCACCGCGCTGCCCGGCACCGCCCGCTCCGGCAGGTTCAGGTGGTAGCCCTCGCGCACCGCGTCGCCCGGCTCCACACCCACCACCAGGGCGTACCGCAGGGTGTGGACGCCCTGGTCGGCGTCCGGGTCGGGGAAGCGGGCCGCGCGCAGCAGGGTGAGCCGCACCGTGGTCGTCGTGCCGCCGTCCGCGCGCACGTCGCGGGTGATGTCGTGGCCGTACGTCGAGTCGTTGACCAGCGCGGCGCCCCAGCCCGGCTCACCGACGTGCAGGTAGCGGTGCGCGCACACCTCGAACTTGGCGGCGTCCCAGCTGGTGTTGGTGTGCGTGGGGCGCTCCACCTGGCCGAAGGGGATCTCCGCGGTCGAATGCGCGGCCCGTACGTCCAGCGGGAAGGCCGCCTTGAGCACCTTCTCCCGCTCCCGCCAGTCCACGACCGTCGCCACGTCCAGCCGCCGCGCGCCCCGCTCCAGCGTCAGCAGCTGCTCGATCCGCGACGCGCCGAACGTGCGGACCACCCGCACCCCGCCGTCCACCGCCGCGACCTCGTCGGCCTCGGTCAGGTCCCGCACGGTGTTGCGGTAGAAGGCGTCCAGATCCCAGGCGTCCCACCGGTTGGGGAAGTCCTGGTGCAGCTGCAGCAGGTTGGCCGGGGCGCCCGGGGCCAGTGCCTCGCGGCCGGCCGCGATGTCGTGGACCGAGGTGACCAGGCCGCGCGCGTCGACCGTGACCCGGATCAGGCCGTTGTCCAGGACGAAGCCGTCGCCGTCCGCGACCGGCGGGGTGCGCCCGGGCGGCGCGGACCGGGGCGCCGCGCCCAGCGCGGGCACCCCGCCACGGGCGTGCGGGGCGGCGTTGAAGACGACCTCGCCGCCCTCGTCGGGCCCGGCCAGCGCGCCCAGGGCCCGTCCGACCAGGCCCTCCAGCGCGGCCGCGACCTCCCGGTGCGTCTGCTCGGCCTCCCGGTGCACCCAGGCGATCGACGTGCCCGGCAGGATGTCGTGGAACTGGTGCAGCAGCAGCGTCTTCCACAGCCGGTCCAGCTCCTGGTACGGGTACGCGGCCCCGGTGCGCACCGCGGCCGTCGCCGCCCACAGCTCCGCCTCACGCAGCAGGTGCTCGTTCCGGCGGTTGCCCTGCTTGGTGGCGAGCTGGCTGGTCAGTGTGCCGCGGTGGAATTCCAGATAAAGCTCGCCCACCCACACGGGGGCGTCGGTGTGCTCGGCGAACGCCTTCGCGAAGAAGTCCGCGGGCGCCTCGACCGCCACCTTCGGCGAGCCCTCCAGGTCCGCCAGCCGGTCGGCGCGCGCCATCATCTCCCGGGTCGGCCCGCCGCCGCCGTCGCCGTAGCCGAACGGGACGAGCGAGCGGTCGGTGCACGCCTTCTCCCGGAAGTTGCGTTCGCTGCGCGCCACCTCGGCGCCCGACAGGTCGCTGTTGTAGGTGTCGACGGGCGGGAAGTGGCTGAAGATCCGGGTGCCGTCGATGCCTTCCCACCAGAAGGTGTGGTGCGGGAAGACGTTGGTGGTGTTCCAGGAGATCTTCTGGGTCAGGAACCAGCGCACCCCGGCGAGTTTCATCAGCTGGGGGAGGGCGGCGTTGTAGCCGAAGGTGTCCGGCAGCCACATCTCCTCGGTCTCGACGCCGAACTCCTCCAGGTAGAAGCGCTTGCCGTGGACGAACTGCCGCACCAGCGACTCGCCGCCGGTGATGTTGGTGTCCGGCTCCACCCACAGGCTGCCGACCGGCAGGAACTGCCCGGACTTCGTCTTCTCCACCGCCCTGGCGAAGACGTCGGGACGGTGCTCCTTGAGCCAGGCGAGCTGCTGCGCCTGCGACATCACGAAGCGGAAGCCCGGGTGGTCGTCCATCAGCTGGGTGGCGTTGGAGACCGTACGGGCCACCTTGCGCACCGTCTCGCGCAGCGGCCACAGCCACGCGGAGTCGATGTGGCTGTGCCCGACCGCCGAGATACGGTGCGCGGCCGGGCCCGCGGGCGACGCCAGCGCAGGGGCCAGCACCGCGCGCGCCGCGGCCGCCGTGCCGGAGACGTCCTGGAGGTCGATCGCGTCCAGCGCCCGCTCGACCGTGCGCAGCACCTGCCAGCGCCGGGTCGCCTGCTCCGGCAGCTCCGCCGCGAGCTGGCCGAGCACCTCCAGGTCGTGCACCAGCTCGAAGACCTCGCGGTCGAAGACCGCCAGATCCGCCCGGCGCACCTGGTAGAGCGGCTCACCGGCCGGACCGTCCGCACCGGTCAGCCACGGCGCCCGTGCACCGACCTGCGTCGGGTGGAAGGTCAGCAGCTCCGGCCCGGACTGCATCACCAGCGGGTTGGCGGCGGCCTCGATGTAGTACGCCACCTGCTCGCCGCCCGCCGCGGCGGCCGTGACCGGGACATGGCTGTTGCGCGGGTTGAGCGCCTTGACCGCGGTGCCGTCCGCGCGGTGGACCAGGCCCTCGGCGGAGAAGCCGGGGTCGGTGAAGCCGAAGCCCAGGTCGACGACCGCCTCCACCGGCAGCCCCGCCCACTCGTCCGGGATCCGGCCGCTGACGCGGAACCAGCTGGTCGACCAGGCGGGCCCCCAGCGCTCGCCGACCCGCGCGGGTGTGTAGTCCGCGGCGAGGCCTTCGGCGACCGTGACCGGTTCGCCGGGTACGTGCCACACCTCGACGGCCAGCGGCACGCACCGGGCGTGCACCGCGGGCCGCAGCCGCTGGCTCAGCACGCGGTCCAGCCGCTGCTCGATGATGGTGGGGTCGGTGTGCATGGCGGAGCCTTCCCGTGCGTCGGGCGAGTCGGAGGTCGTACGGGCAGGTGCTGCGGTGCGGGTCGGCAGCGGAGGGGGCGGCGCCGGGTCAGCCCTTGAGGGCGCCGCCCAGGGCGAAGCCGCCGCCGAGCTTGCGGGCCAGGACGAGGTAGAGCATCACGACGGGTATCGAGTAGACGATGGAGAACGCGGACAGCTGGCCGTACTGCGTCTGATCGTGCGCGCTCAGGAAGGTGAAGACGCTCACCGACGCGGGCAGCTTCTCCGGGGAGAGCAGCAGGATGAAGGGGACGAAGAAGTTGCCCCACATACCGATGAAGGTGAAGATCGTCACCACGATCACGCCGGGCCACATGAGCGGCAGCACGATCCGCCACAGCACCTGGAGGGTGCCCGCCCCGTCGATCCGGGCGGCCTCCTCCAGTACCAGCGGCACGCCGTCCATGAAGTTCTTCATCAGCCAGATCCCGAACGGCAGCGCGGCCGACGCCAGGAACAGCGTCGTGCCCGGCATCGAGTCGATCAGGTCGACCTGCACGAACATGCTGTAGACCGGGATCATCACCGCGGTGATCGGCAGCCCGGTGCTGAAGAGGACGGTGTAGAGGAAGGGCCGCCGCATCCTCGACCGGTAGCGCGACAGCGGGTAGGCCGCCAGCACCGAGCACACCACGCACAGCAGGGTGCCGCCGCCGCACAGCAGCAGGCCGTTGAGCATCGGCCGGTAGGTGATGTCGTTGTCGAGGATCCGGTGGAAGTTCTCCCCGGTGGGCGTCGGCACCGACAGCCGGAAGTCGGCGTGCGCGTCGACCGAGGCCAGCAGCATCCACAGCAGCGGCACCAGGTAGAGCGCCGAGAAGACCAGCAGGCCGGTGTTGACGGCGACCCGGCCGGTGCGGCGGCGCCGCGCGCGGGTGCGCTCCGCCGTGCCGCGGCCGGCGACGGGCCGGACCCGTACCGTCCGCAGGCGTTCGGTGACGGCCATCAGTCCTCCTCGACCTTCAGCATGCGGATGTAGACCACCGAGAACAGCGCGCCCACCACCAGCAGCACCAGCGCGACCGCGGTGCCGTAGCCGATCAGGCTGCTGGTGAAGGCCTGCTGGTACATGAACACCGGGAGCGTCTCGGTCTTGTTGCCCGGGCCGCCGCGGGTCATGGTCCAGATGAGTCCGAAGACCGACAGCGTCTGCAGGGTGATCAGCATCAGGTTGGTCATCACCGAGCGGCGGATCACCGGCAGCGTCACCCGCCACAGCCGCTGCCAGGGCCCGGCGCCGTCCACCTCGGCCGCCTCGACCAGCTCCTGCGGCACATCGTCGAGCGCAGCGGAGTACACCAGCAGGGAGAAGGCGGTGCCGCGCCAGACGTTGGCCAGGCACACCGCCAGGATCGGCAGCGTGTACAGCCAGTTCTGCCGCGGCAGGCCGAGGCCGTGCAGGATCGCGTTGAGCGAGCCCTGCTGGAAGAAGAACGCGTACATCAGATAGCCCGCCACCACCTCCGGCAGCACCCACGCGGAGATCACCACCGTGCTGGTGATCGTGCGCACCGGCCGGGAGGCCTTCCGCATCAGCACCGCGAGCGCCAGCCCCAGCGTGTTCTGCCCGATGACGGCCGAGCCGATCACGAAGACCAGCGTCAGCCGCACGGCGTTGGCGAAATCCGGGTCGTGGAAGGCGCGGCTGAAGTTGTCGAAGCCGATGAAGTGCGTGCCCGAGGAGCCGGTCAGCTGCATGTCGGTGAAGGCGTAGTAGACGCAGTACGCGACCGGCCCGGCCAGGAACACCGCGAGCAGCACCAGCGCGGGCAGCAGCGGCATGCCGCGCAGCAGGCCGGACACCGCCCGGCCGCGACGCGGCCGGGCGGCGGGGGCGGTGGTGGCGGTGGCGGTCACTGCGCGCCCTTGACGGTCTTGTCGCCGCCGACCGCTGCCTTCACGTCGCTGTCGTAGGTGGACGCGGCCTTGTCGACCGAGGCCTGGCCCGTCGTCACCGACTCCATGGCCTTCTGGATCGCGCTGGAGACCTGGGTGTACGCGGGCACGCCGGGCCGGTAGTACGTGTCGGGGACCAGCGCGGTGAAGAACCCGTTGCTGGACAGCGACTTGAGGTAGGCCGGGTCGGAGGCGACGTCGGTGCGCACCGCGATGGTGGCGTTGACGCTGTTCCACTGCGCCGAATTCGCCCTGGTCTCCAGGAACTGCGTGAACTTCCAGGCCAGATCGGGGTTCTTGGCCTTCGCCGGTATCGACCAGGCCCAGCCGCCGGACATGCTGACCTTGCCGCTGCCCTGGCCGTTCTGCGTCGGCATGTAGGCCATGCCCATCGTGCTCTCCCACTGCGGCCAGGGCTTCGGGCCGGTGCGGATCCAGCTGTTGGGCATCCACGAGCCGTCGAGGTCGATCGCGAGCTTGCCCGCGGGGATCATCTCGGTGGCCACCGTCGCCTGGATGTTGGCGCCCAGCGCCTGCTGCGGGGAGGGGCCGAGGCCCTCGCCGTACACGGTGTGCAGGAAGTCCAGCGCGTCCGTGAAGCCCTTGCTGCCGACCACCCACTTGCCCTGCTTGCCGTCGTACAGCGCGTCGTTCGCCGCCGGGGTGCCGTACAGCAGCATCTCGAACCCCTGCATCGAGGACGCCTCGCCCGCCGCGACACCGGTGTAGACGTTCAGCGGCGTCACGCCGGGCAGCTTGGCCTTGACCGTACGGGCCGCGGTCAGCACGTCCGCCCACGTCTTCGGCTGCCACGGCACGGGGATGCCGGCCTGGGTGAAGAGCTGCTTGTTGTACCAGAGGCCGCGGGTGTCGGTGTTGTCCGGCACCCCGTAGGTCTTGCCGTCCGAATACTTCATCGCGGCCTTGGCGGGGGCGGCGAAGGCGCTCCAGTCCTGCCAGGTCTTCAGATAGTCGTCCAGCGGCCGGAGATAGCCGCTCGCCACGTCGGAGTTGATCGTCGCGGTGTCCTCGTAGACCATGTCGGGCGCCGTCGCGGGGGAGCGCATCATCAGCTGGATCTTGGTGTAGTAGTCGTTCTCGCTCGCGGTCACCGGGACGAGCTTGACGGTGGTGCCGGGGTTGGCCTTCTCGAACTGCTTGACCATCGGGCCCAGGAAATCCGCCTGGATGTGATTGCTGTTGTTGAGCTGCTGCTGGTAGACGACCTTGATCGTCTTTCCCGACGCCCCGGAGCCGGAGCCGCACCCTGACAACGTTGCCGCGCTCACGGTGGTGAGGACCGCGGCGGCAATCACCGCTCGACGTCTCGTTCGCACGCTTGACCTCCGGTGAAGGGCCCGAATCGGCCCGCGGCGCGGCGGACCGCACCGGGGGCCGCCCGGTGGGCCCGCCCCCGATCAGCAGGGTCACATGCCCTGGCATGACGGCGAAGCTAAATCCAATGGATGGAGTAAGTCAACGGATCCGGCAGGTAAACTTCGCCGCGACCGCCCCGGGGACGGCGGTGCCGGGGGGCGTGGCGAAAGGCGGGGAGCAGTGACACAGGGGACGAATCTTCCGCGGGTCGGCGGTTACAACCAGGCCGTGGTGCTCGACGCGATCCGCACCGCGGGGCCCGTCAGCCGCGTCGAACTCGCCCCGCTCACCGGTCTGACCAGCCAGACCGTCTCCAACGTGGTCCGCCGGCTGCTCGACGCCGGGCTGGTCTCCGAATCCGGCTACGCCCCCTCCAGCGGGGGCAAGCGCCGCACCCTGCTCTCGCCGCGGCCGGACGGCGCGTACGCGGTCGGCGTGCAACTCGACCCGGACGCCGCGGTGGTCGTCGTCGTCGACCTCGCCGGGGAGGTCCTCGCCAACCGCCGGGTGGGCCTGCCCGACGGGGCCGCGCCGGAGGAGGTCGTGCCGCGGGTCGCCGCCGCCGCCCACCGGCTCACCGCCAAGGCGCAGGTCGACCCGGCGCGGCTGCTCGGCACCGGCATCGCCGCGCCCGGCCCGATCGACGGCCCCGCCGGCGCCGTCGTCTCCCCGCCCAACTTCGCCGGCTGGGGCCGGGTGCCGCTGCGCGCGATGTTCGAGGACGCCACCGGCATGCCCGTCGCCATGGACAACGACGCCACCGCCGCGGCCATAGGCGAGCGCTGGATAGGCGGCCGCAGGCGCGCCGGAAGCTTTCTCTTCCTCTACCTCGGCACCGGGGTCGGCGCCGGGATCGTCCTCAACGACACGGTGCTGCACGGCGACTCGGGCAACGCGGGCGAGTTCGGCCACATCGCCATCGCCGCGGACGGGCTGCCCTGCGACTGCGGCGGCAGCAACTGCGTCGGCCCGTACGTCAGCCCCGCCGGCGTCATCGGCGACCTCGTGCAGCGGCACGGGCCGGAGGCGGCCGCGCGGATCGGCGTCACCGGCGCGGCGGACGCGGTGCACCGCGACTGGAAGCTGCTGCGGCAGGCGGCGAGGGCCGCCGACCCCGCGGCCCTCGACGCCGTACGCCGCGCCGGGCGCCGCTTCGGGCAGGCCACCCGGGGGGCGGTCGCGCTGCTGGACGTCTCGCGCGTCGTGCTGGGCGGGGAGTCGATCCGCGGGATCGAGCACATCCTCTGCGAGGAGATCGACGCGGCGGTCAACGCGACATGCGTCGCACGGGTGATCCGGCGGATCGAGGTCGAGAAGAGCGTGATCGGCGACGCGGTGGGGGCGGTGGGAGCGGCGTCGCTCATCCTGCACGGGAACTACGCGCCGGGGTGGGGCATGCTCACCCGGCCGTAGGCCGGGGGAGGCGGGGGTTGCCCCTGCGCGGGGCGGGCGGTGGTTCTCGCGGGACCTTCCGCGGGTGGGGGTGCCCCCGGGGCCCCGAGGGGTGCCGCGTTGTGCCGTTGCGGGACCGTCCGCCGGTGGTGGGTTTGTCGCACAGTTCCTCGCGCCCGTGAGCCCCGAGGGGTGCCGGGCCTTGCTGTCGCGGGACCTTCTGCCGGTGGGGGAGGTGCCCCCACGCGCCCCGTGCGCTTTTTGGGGCGCCGTGTAGCGTGAGGTGGTTGCTGGTGGCTGAACGGCTAGGAGGAAAGGGGGTGTTGGCGATGGCTGGAGTGACGGCGTGGTGCGTGCAGGCAGTCGTACGACACATCCCGCTCATCGTCTGAGGCGCCGGATCGGCGTGGCGGTGGGCCGCTTTTTTCGGAGACCACCGTGTTCAGTCGTGAACGTTCTGTGTCAACCGCGCGCTCGCTTGCGCGCTTGTGGCCGTATGTGCGGCCGTATCGCTGGAGGTTGCCGGCCGCTACGGGGCTGGCGGCGGTGGCCGCAGTGCTCGCGCTGGGCGTGCCGCAGTTGCTGAGGGGGATCGTCGACGGGCCGGTGGCGCGGCGTGAGCCGGGCGGGGTGGTGGCCGGCGGGGTGGCGCTGCTGGTAGTCGGGGCCGCGGAGGCGGCGGTCTTCGGGGTGCGGCGCTGGGTGGCCGCAGGGGCGCTCGCCGACATCGAGGCGGGGATGCGGGCCGACTTCCACCGGCATGCGCAGCGTCTGCCGATCGCCGTGCACGACGGCTGGTCCAGCGGGCAGTTGCTGTCGCGGGGCACATCGGATCCGCAGGCCGTCCAGATGGTCGTCGCCGGGCCGCTGACGTTCCTGCCGGTGCACGCCGCAACCCTCGTCACCGGCGCGGCGATCCTGATCCGCGAGCAGTGGGTGCTCGCGGCCGTCCTGCTGGCGCCCGTTCCGCTGCTGGTCCTCCTGTCCTACCGCTTCGAGTCCGGGTACGCGGCCGCGACCCGGCGGGCGCGGGATCTGTCGGGCGACCTGACGACGTCGGTGCTGGAGTCGGTGGCGGGCATCCGCGTGATCAAGGGCTTCGGGCGTGGCGACCACCGCGTCGCCCGCTTCCGCGACGAGGTCGGGAAGGTGCGCGAGGCGGAGCTGCACAAGGCGCGGCTGGTCGGCGGCATCGCGGTGCCGCTCACCGTGCTTCCCGGGCTGGCCGTGACGGGCGCGCTGGTGATCGGCGCGGTCCAGGTGGCGCACGGGCAGCTGTCGACCGGGACACTGGTGGCGGTCATGGGGACGGCCGCCGCGCTGCGGCCGGCGGTCGAGCAGACCGGGGGGCTGCTGGCCGCGTGCCACGACGGGGCGGCCGCCGTGGACCGGTACGTCGAGGTGCTCGATCAGCCGGCCGACGTGGCGGAGGAAGAGGCCGGTGGGCCGGCCGGGGACCGGGGGCCGGGTGAGCTGGTGTTCGCCGGGGTCTGCTTCCGCCACCCGGACGCGGCCGCCGATGACCCGCCCGCGGTGCGGGACGTCAGCCTGCGCGTTGCCGCGGGGGAGACGCTGGCCGTGGTCGGGGCCACCGGGAGCGGGAAGTCCACGCTCGCCGCACTGGCGGCGCGGCTGTACGAGCCCACCGCCGGTCGCGTGCTGCTCGACGGGGTCGACATGTCGACCCTCACCCGGGCCGAGGCGACCTCCGCGGTGGCCGTCGCCTTCGACGCGCCGGTGCTGTTCTCCGGCACGGTCGCCGACAACGTCCTCATGGGGGTGGCCGCCGGTCCTGACGAGCTCGACCGGGCGCTGCGGGCCACCTGCGCCGGCGAATTCGTCGGCGGGCTCGCCGGCGGCGTGCGGACCCTGGTCGGGGAGAACGGGATGTCGCTGTCCGGCGGCCAGCGGCAGCGGATCGCGCTGGCGCGGGTCATGGTCCGGCGGCCCCGGGTCGCCGTCCTGGACGATCCGCTGTCGGCCCTGGACATGGACACCGAGGCCCGTATCCACGACGCGCTGCGGGAGGTGCTGGCCTCGACGACGGCCCTGGTGGTCGCCCACCGGCCGGCGACCGTACTGCTGGCCGACCGGGTCGCGATGCTGGACGGCGGACGGGTGGTCGCGGTGGGCACGCACGACGAGCTGCTGCGTACCAGCGCCGCCTACCGCGCCCTCATGACGCCGGTCGGGGAGGGGCGGTGACGCCTCCTCGGCCGGCCGGCCTGCTGGAGGCGGTGCCACCGCGCAGGGCGGCATGGCGCCTGCTCCGCTCCGCCGCGGGGCCGGACGTGCGGCTGTGGCCCGCCGTGGTGGTCGTGCTGCTCCAGCAGGCGGCGGCGCTCGCCGGGCCGGTGTTCGTCGCGCTGGCCGTCGACCGGGCGATCCCGGCGCTGCGGGGCGGCGACGCGGCACCGCTCGTCGCCGTCGCCGCCGGATCCGCGGGCTGCGCGGTGGCCGCCGGGCCGCTGCGCAGGCTGTTCGTCCGGCTGTCCGCCGGAGCCGGGCAGGACGTCGTCGCCGAACTCCGCACGCGGCTCTTCACCCACCTCCAGGCGCAGAGCGTGGCCTTCCACGACGAGCACGCGGCCGGCACGCTCGCCTCCCGGGCGTCCGGTGACGTCGAGACCGTCCGCGAGCTGTTCGACAGCGGCGTCGACCAGATCGTCACCGCGGCGGTCTCCCTGGTCTACGTCTCCGTGGCGCTGCTGGTGCTGGACTGGCGGCTCGGCGCCGCCGCGCTGGCCGCGCTGATCCCCGTCCACTGGACCATGCGCTCCTTCCGCAGGCGTTCGCTCGACG
Source organism: Streptomyces sp. NPDC021020 (assembly GCF_044333285.1). Taxonomy (NCBI): domain Bacteria; kingdom Bacillati; phylum Actinomycetota; class Actinomycetes; order Kitasatosporales; family Streptomycetaceae; genus Streptomyces; species Streptomyces sp. NPDC021020. Next base: position 188,234 of record NZ_JBIRQQ010000011.1, on the reverse strand, counting down.
TCTACCACCGGCGGTCGACCGCGGCCGGTGCGGTGGCGGCCGACATGAGCGAGACCTTCGCAGGTATCCGCACCGTCCGCGCGTTCGGCCGCGAGACTGCCAACGACCGCCGGTTCGCGGTGCTCAACCAGCGGCACCGGGCGGAGAACCGCCGGGCCCAACTGGAGATGGCGCGCTACGTGACGTCCTCGCGCCTGGTCGCGAACACCGCCGTCGCGGGGCTCGCGCTGTGGGGCGGCTACCGGGTGGCCGCCGGCACCCTGGAGCTCGGCAGTTACGCCGGTGCCGTGCTCTACCTGCGCGATCTCTACGACCGGCCGCTCCGGCTCGGCGGCGTCCTCGACGCCTACCAGGCCGCGGCGGCCTCGCTGGGCAAGATCGCCGCGCTGCTCGCGGTCCGCCCGGACGTCGCAGAACCGGCCGAGCCCGTCCCGCTCCCCGCGCTCCCCGCGCACCGGACCGGGCGTCATGTCCGCTTCGACGGCGTCTCCTTCGCCTACCTCGGCGGGCCCGAGGTGCTGAGCGGCTGCACGCTCGACATCCCCGCCGGGCAGACGGTCGCGCTGGTCGGCGCCTCGGGCGGGGGGAAGTCCACACTGGCCAAGCTGCTGGCGCGCTTTCACGACCCGACCGGTGGCCGGGTCCTCCTCGACGGCGTCGACCTGCGGTCCCTCGGGACGTCCGAGCTGCGCCGCGGGGTGGTCATGATCCCGCAGGAGGGCTTCCTCTTCTCCGGCACGGTCGCCGACAACATCGCGCTGGCCTGCCCCGAGGCCACTGCCGAGGAGATCCGGCGCGCCGCGGAGGCGGCCGGGGCCGACCGCTTCGTCGCCGCCCTCCCGGACGGCTACCTGACCGGGGTCGGCGAGCGCGGCGGGCGCTTCTCGTCGGGGGAGCGCCAACTGATCGCCCTGGCCCGCGTCTTCCTGGTAAACCCCGGTGTCATCGTGCTGGACGAGGCCACCGCGGCCCTCGACATCCCGGGGGAGCGCGCCGTGCAGGACGCGATGCGCGCGGCTTTCCGCGGACGGACCGCGCTGGTCGTCGCCCACCGGCCGTCGACGGTACGGGTCGCCGACCGGGTCGTGGTGCTGGCGGGCGGCCGGGTGGTCGAGGACTGCGCCCCGGCCGAGCTGCGGGGATGGCCCGACCGGTCCGCCGGGGATCCGGGGGTCAGGAAGGGGTGACCTCCTGGCGGTCCTCGGTGGCCCAGAGGGTGTGGAAGGTGCCGGGGCGGTCGACCCGGTGGTAGGTGTGGGCGCCGAAGAAGTCGCGCTGGCCCTGGACGAGCGCCGCGGGCAGCCGCTCCGCCCGCAGGCTGTCGTAGTACGCGAGCGCGGCGGCGAAACCCGGCGTGGGCACGCCGAGTTCGGCGGCGGTGCTCACGACCCGCCGCCACGCGCTCTGGGCGCCGCGCAGGGCGTCGGAGAAGTGTTCGTCGACGAGCAGCGTCGGCAGGTCGGGGCGGCCGTCGAACGCCGCGCGGATCCGGTCGAGGAAGGCCGCCCGGATGATGCACCCCGCCCGCCAGATCGCGGCCACCCGGCCCTGGTCGATGTCCCAGCCGTACTCCGCGCTGCCCACCGCGATCTGGTGGAAGCCCTGCGCGTACGCGATGATCTTCGACGCGTACAGCGCCTGCTCGACGTCCTCCGCGAAGCGGTCGTACGCGGCGCTGTCCAGCAGCGTCGGCGTGGGCCCGGGCAGTTCGCGCGCGGCGGCCCGCAGGTCGGCGTGGCCGGAGACGGAACGCGCGAAGACGGCCTCGGCGATGCCGCTGACCGGCACGCCGAGGTCGAGCGCGGTCTGCACCGTCCAGCGCCCGGTGCCCTTCTGCTCCGCCTGGTCCAGCACGATGTCGACGAACGGCCTGCCGGTGTCCGCGTCGTTGTGCGCGAGCACCTGCGCGGTGATCTCGATGAGGTAGGAGTCCAGGCGGCCCTGGTTCCAGCCGCGGAAGACCTCGGCGATACGGGCGGGCGGCAGGTCGAGGGCGTGCCGCAGCAGGTCGTAGGACTCCGCGATGAGCTGCATGTCGGCGTACTCGATGCCGTTGTGCACCATCTTCACGAAGTGCCCGGCGCCGTCCGGGCCGATGTGGGCGACGCAGGGCGAGCCGTCGTCGGCCTTCGCGGCGATGGCCTCCAGCATGGGGGAGAGCACCGCGTAGGACTCGGCGGAGCCGCCGGGCATGATGCTCGGGCCGTGCAGCGCGCCCTCCTCGCCGCCCGACACGCCGCTGCCGACGAAGTGGATGCCGCGCTCGCGGAGCGCCCGCTCGCGGCGGCGGGTGTCCTCGAAGTGCGCGTTGCCCGCGTCCACGATGATGTCGCCGGGCTCCAGCAGCGCGGCGAACTCCTCGATCACCGCGTCCGTGGGGGCGCCCGCCTTGACCATGGCGATGACGCGCCGCGGGCGCTCCAGCGAGGCGACGAACTCCTCGGGCGTCTCGGCGGGGACGAAGCTGCCCTCGTCGCCGAACTCCTCCACGAGCGCGCGGGTACGGGACGCGGTGCGGTTGTGGACCGCGGTGACGTAGCCGTGCCGGGCGAGGTTGCGCGCGAGGTTGCGGCCCATCACGGCGAGGCCCGTCACCCCGATCTGCGCGCTGCCCTTGCGCTCGCCCTTGCCGGGCGTGCCGCCGCCCGCCGCCTGGTCCGTGGAGGCCATGGGTCCACCCTCTGCCGTCGTGCCCGATCCGCCCGGGTCGCCGTCCGCCGTGTCACTTACGTGCTCCTGTTCGCGATTATGGCGGACAAACCCTCCCGAACCGGAAAGGCTCGGCCGGGGACCGGGGCCGTACGGCTCAGCGCGCGGCGACCAGCAGGGTCTGCGCGATACGGCCGCAGTCGCCCGAGGCGTCGTGCAACTCGCCCTGCGCGAGGCCCGATCCGCCGGGCGCGGCGGCCGTCGCCGAGCGCAGGCACAGCCACTCGCCGACCGGGTCGCGGTGCAGCAGCAGCGTGACGTCGGTGTTGATCACCAGGTCCTTGCGGTGGTCCAGCTCGAAGGCGACGGCCCAGCTGCTGTCCGCGAGCGTGAGCGCGCGCGTCAGCGGGGTGTCCTCCTCGCCCGCGACGAGCGGCACGCGCTGCCGCGCCCAGACCGTGCCCGGCCCGGGCGTGTCGAAGCTCGGCTCCGGCGCGCCGGGCGCGCCCGGCGGGAAGCGCCACTCCATTGCCGAGACGTAGCCGTCGAGATACGCCCCCGCCATCACCTGCTTCGGCTGCGGCCCCGGCACCGGCGGCACGGACGGCACCGGGCTCAGCGCCGGGGTGTCCGCGGGAGCGGCCACCAGCCGCCACGCCCTGGCCAGCAGCACGGTCCTGCCGTCGGCGCTGATCCGCCCCTCCAACAGCTCCGCCCGCCCACCGGCGCGCACCGTCCGCACCTCGACGTCCAGCTCGCCGACCGGTACGGGCCGGGGCAGATCGATCGTCACGCGCGCGATCCGCGTCCCCGGCCGCGCCTCGTGCCGCTCGAACGCCCGCCCGATCAACGCGGAGGGCGGCCCCGCGTGCTGGGCCTTCGGGCTCCAGGGCCCGGCGGTCCACGAGCTGCTCTCGAACCGGCTGCCGCCGAGGTTTCGATAGAACGCCTCGCCGTCCATCCCCGCTCCCTCCCACTGGCGTGGAGCCGATCGTACTCAGCGGGCCCCTCCGCCTTGCCGGGCGAGCCTGCTTCAGGCTGCGCCTGCGCTGGGGGCGCGCCCGGGGGCGCGGGGAACTGCGCGCTCGGCCCGCTACCGGCCGGTGGTCCGGATCGGACCGTACTGCCCCGTTGGGTCGGTGACGACCCGCGCGAGCTTCGCCTGGGAGGCGTTCCCACGCGCCGCTAGAACCCGCGTGCGGCGTGCGACGAGCTTGCGGTTGCGGCGCCGGGCAACCATCAGGGGTGCGGGGAACTGCGCGAGCAACCCACCACCGGCCGGTGGTCCGGTACGGACCGAACTGCCCCTTCGGGCCGGTGACGACGTGACGGCACGTCCTGGCTGGCCGCGCAGTTCCCCGCGCCCCTAAAAACGCTCACCCGGCGCCGCAGCCGGAGGGCGCCTCGCGCGGCAGCGCACGGCGGGGGACGCGGGTCAGTCCGCCGTGTGGGGGCGGGTGGAGAGGAGGCGGGTGCGGTGGGCGACGGCGACGACCGCGGGGTCGACGAAGCGGCCGTCGGGGAGGGCGAGAGCACCGGGGGACGCGGCGGCGGCCGCGAGGATCTCGTGGGCCGCCGCGACCTCCTGCGCGGAAGGCGCATACGCGCGCTCGATGACGGGCAACTGGCGCGGGTGGATCGCCGCGCGGCCGAGGAAGCCGAGGGCGCGGCCCCGGCGGCAGGATTCGCCGAGGCCCACCAGGTCGCGGACGTCGGGGTGGACCGACTGGGCCGGGGGCGCGAGGCCCGCCGCACGGGCGGCGACGACCGTGCGGACCCGCGGCCAGGTCAGGGCCTCCTCGCCGGTCAGGCCGAGGTCCGCGCGGAGGTCGGCCTCACCGAGGGCGATGCCGCGCACCGCGGGGTCGGCGCAGGCGACGGCGAAGGCGTTCTCCACGCCGAGCGCCGACTCCAGCAGCGGGTAGAGGGGCGGCGCGTCCGCCCCCGCCGCCCGTACCGCGTGGACCACCCGGACGACGTCCGCGGGCGTGCCGACCTTCGGCAGCCGCAGCCCGCCGAGCCCCGGCAGCCCCGCCAGCGCGGCCAGGTCGGGCCCGGCCAGCGGGCCGTCGAGCGCATTGACCCGCACGTGGACGGGAGGCCGCCCGTGCGCGGGCTCGGCCAGCAGCTCCGCGGTCGCGGCCCGCGCGTAGTCCTTGCGGTCCGGCGGCACCGCGTCCTCCAGGTCGACGAGCACGACGTCCGCGCCCGACCGCAGCGCCTTGGCCACCACGTCCGGCCGGTCGCCCGGCGCGTAGAGCCAGGTCAGCACGAGGCTGTCGTCCCGCCCGGCGCCGACCGCGTCCGGCCCGCCGTTCGGCGCGGGCACCGCCACTTCCGGCCCGCTCACAGCACGCCCTCCCCGATCGCGTCCGGCCCGCGGCGCGGCGTGCGTGCCGTCACCTCGGATCCGTTCACCGCGGGCCCGGCGCCGGCCGCGTCCGGCTCGCCGCCTGGTGCGGGCACCACGGCGTCCGGCCCGCGGCCCGGCGTGCGTGCCGTCATCTCGGGCCCGTTCACTGCGCGCCCGGCGCCGATCGCGTCCGGCCCGGCGCCCGGCGCGCGTGTCGTCACTTCGGGCGTGTTCACTGCGGGCTCGGCGTCGGCCGTGTCCGGCTCGCCGCCTGGTGCGGGCACCACGGCGTCCGGCCCGCGGCCCGGCGCGCGTGCCGTCATCTCGGGCCCGTTCACTGCGCGCCCGGCGCTTACCGCGTCCGGCCCGCGGCCCGGCGCGGGCACCGTCACCTCGGGCGCGCTCACCGCGCGCCCGGCTCCGATCGTCTCCGGCCCGGCGCCCCGCGTGCGTACCGTCGCCTTCGGGGCGCTCACAGCGCCCCCTCCGCGCGCAGTGTGGTGATCTCCGCCTCGGTCAGGCCGAGTTCGGTCAGCACCTCGTCGGTGTCGGCGCCGTGGGGGCGGCCCGGCCAGCGTACGGTGCCGGGGGTGTCGGAGAGGCGGAAGAGGACGTTCTGCATGCGCAGGGCGCCCAGTTCGGGGTCGTCGACGTGGGCCACTGTGCCGAGCGCCCGGACCTGGGGGTCGGCGGCGACGTCGCGCACGTCGTAGACGGGGGCCACCGCGGCCTGCGCCTCCTCGAAGGCGGTCACCACCTCCGCGCGGGTGCGGCGGCCGATCCATTCGGCCACCACCTTGTCGATCTCCTCGGCGTGCGCGGCGCGCCCGGCGCCGGTGGCAAACCACGGCTCGGCGGTGAACTCCGGGTGCCCGACGAGCCGCAGCACCCGCTCGGCCACCGACTGCGCGGACGACGACACCGCGACCCAGCCGCCGTCGGCGGTCCGGTACGTGTTGCGGGGCGCGTTGTTGTTCGAGCGGTTGCCCAGCCGCGGCTGCACGTAGCCGAGCTGGTCGTACCACAGGAGCTGCGGCCCGAGCACCGCGAGCATCGGCTCGATGATGGCCATGTCCACCACCTGCCCGGCGCCGGTGCGGTCGCGCCCGGCCAGCGCGGCCATGACCGCGTACGCCGTGGCGAGCCCGGCGATCGAGTCGGCCAGGCCGAACGGCGGCAGCGTCGGCGGTCCTTCGGGCTCGCCGGTGGCCGCCGCGAAGCCGCTCATCGCCTCGGCGAGGGTGCCGAAGCCGGGGCGGCGCGCGTACGGCCCGGTCTGGCCGAAGGCGGTGACGCGGGCCAGCACCAGCCGCGGGTTGGCGGCCGACAGCTCCTCCCAGCCCAGCCCCCACTTCTCCAGGGTGCCGGGGCGGAAGTTCTCCACGATCACGTCGGCGCCGGCCGCGAGCCGCAGCAGCACGTCGCGCCCGCCGGGCGTGCCGAGGTCGGCGGTGATCGTGCGCTTGTTGCGGCCCAGCTGCTTCCACCACAGGCCGACGCCGTCCTTGGCGGGGCCGTGGCCGCGGGACGGGTCGGGCTTGCGCGGATGCTCGACCTTGACGACGTCGGCGCCGAAGTCGCCGAGCAGCATCGCGGCGGTCGGGCCCGCGAAGAGCGTGGCGATGTCGACGACCCGCAGGCCGGTCAACGGGCCGCCGGAAGGGTGGTGGTGCATGGGTGGTACCTCGGTTCTGGTGCGGTTGTTCCGGTACGTACGGGCGGCGCGCCGGTCAGGGCACCGGGCGCCCGGCGGCAGCGCGCCCGGCTGCGGCGCGGCCGGCTGCGGCGCGCGCGTCGATGGCCGCGCGGGGCGGCATCGAGGACGAGGCGCCTTCCCGCTCGACGGACAGCGCGGACGCGGCGGTCGCCCAGCGCAGCGCCTCGTCCGCCGGGCGGCCCTCGCCGAGTGCGACCGCGAGCGCGCCCACGAACGTGTCGCCCGCGGCAGTGGTGTCCACGGCCGCCGCCCTGAGCGCGGGCACGGCCAGCGGCTCCCGGCCGCGTACGGCGTACAGGCACCCCGCGGCGCCGAGCGTGACCACCACCTCCGGCACCGCGTCCAGCAGCGCGCGGGCCGCCGCCCGCGGGTCGTCCTCGCCGCTGAGCGCGGCGGCCTCGTGCTCGTTGGGCACCAGCAGGTCGGTGACGGCGAGGAGTTCGTCCGGCAGCGGCTGCGCGGGGGCGGGCGTGAGCACCGTGCGCACCCCGCGCTCGCGCGCCGCGCGGGCCCCGGCGAGCACGCCGGCCAGCGGCAGTTCGAGCTGGAGCAGCAGCGCGCCCGCCGCGCCGATCGCCGCCTCGTCCTGCGGCGCCAGCGCCGTGACCGTGCCGTTGGCGCCGGGCACGACGACGATCGCGTTGCGGCCCGCGCCGTCCACGGTGATCTGCGCGATGCCGCTCGGGCCCGGCACCGTACGCAGCCGCAGCGTGTCGACGCCCGACCGGTCGAGCGCCGCGCGCAGCCGTACGCCGAAGTCGTCGTCGCCGACCGCGCCGATCATGGTGACCGCGCCGCCCGCGCGCGCCGCGGCGATCGCCTGGTTGGCGCCCTTGCCGCCCGGCACGGTACGGAACGACTCGCCGGTGACGGTCTCGCCGAGGCGTGGCGCGACCTTCGCGTACGCGACCAGGTCCATGTTGGCGCTGCCGAGCACCGCGACCGCGGCCTTCGTGACGGTCATGAGCTGCCTTCCCTGGTCATGTGTGCGAGCGCGGCGGTGCGCCGCGCGAGCGTGTCAAAGCCGATGCCGTCGAGACCGCCGACAGTCGTGGAGAGGCGGTTCTCCAGCGGGCCCGTCCAGCGCGCGGGCAGCGCGGCGGACGAACCCGCGAGCAGCCCGGCGACCGAGCCGGCCGTCGCGCCGTTGGAGTCGGTGTCCCAGCCGCCGGAGACGGCGCGGGTGACGGATCCGGAGAAGTCGCCCCCGGCGTGCGTGAGCGCGGCGGCGAGCAGGGCCGCGTTGGGCAGGACGTGCACCCAGTGGTGGCCGCCGTACGCGGCGTGCAGCGCGTCCACCACGCCTGCGAAGCCCTCGGGCGTGCCGGACGGCTCCGCGCGGGCGGCCGACACGCCGAACCGCACCGCCGCCGCCAGCCGCGAGCGGGGCGGCAGCACGCCGAGGCCCGCGGCGAGGCACGCGTGCACGTCCGCGCCGCCGCCCGCCGCCGCGGCGGTCACCGCGGCCGCGAACATCGCGCCGAGCACGCCGTTGGCGGTGTGCGTGAGCACCGCGTCCCGCCACGCCGCGTCCGCCGCGCCCGCCGGGTCGCCCGGGTGCGTCCAGCCGTGGACGTCGGCCCTGATGAGGGCGCCGATCCACTCCCGGAAGGGGTTGCGCCGCAGCGCGGTGAGCGGCGGCTCGATCCCGTCCAGCAGATTGCGGTACGCGACCCGCTCCGCGGTGAACGTCCGGCCCGCGGGAAGCTCGGCGAGCCACAGCTGAGCGACGTCCGCGGTGCGGAAGCCGTGCCCGTGCGCTTCGAGCAGCAGCAGCCCGAGCAGCGGGTAGTTGAGGTCGTCGTCCTCCGGCATCCCGCGGATGTTCTCGGCGAGCGAGGTGGGCGCGCTGCGTCTGTTCCACGGATACCGCGCCGCGATCGCGGGATCCAGCCCCACGCCGGTGAACCACGTGCGCAGCGGCCAGTTGCCCGTGCCCCGCGCGATCTCCCGGATCCCCTCCAGCGGCAGCTTCTCCACGGGCTTGCCCAGCAGGCACCCCGCGGCCCGCCCCAGCCACCCGGCTTCCAGCCGCCGGACGAGGTCTTCCGGCGGGGCGGGTCGCTCCGCCCCGTGGCCGGCGCGGTCGGTTGCCGCCCCCGGCACCGCGCCGGGGCCGCCTGCTCCCACGACGGGCAGTGGCGGTCCGGCTTCGCCGGGCGCCCATGCCGGGGCCAGGGCGTGGATCGCGTCGAGGTCCGTCGGCTCGTCCGCGGCCAGCGGGCTGGGGCGGGCGGCGAGTTCGTCGAGCAGCGCCTCGGCCAGGGCGCGCAGCGCGGGAGCGGCCGGGACCTGCGAGGCACCGGCGCGGGGCGGCGCGGTGTGCCCCCCGGCGGCGAGCCAGCGGCGCCGCACGTCGGCCGCGTCGCGACCGTCCTCCGCGGCCTGGCGGAGCTCATGGCCGACGAGGTCTTCGGGCTGTACCCAGGTCAGCCGCAGCATCCCCCTCACCGCGCCCGCGCCGTCCGGTCGCCCCGACCGCCCGCCACGGCCCGGCGGTCCTCGCGCCGGGTACGGGCCTGCCGCGGCGCGGTGGCCACCGGGCCGACGCTCGCCAAGCGAGCGGGCCGCTCGCCTGCCGCGGCCGGTCCGTTCCGGCCTTCGGCCAGCACCCTGGGCAGCCGCGGCGTTCGGTGCCTCGCGCCTGCGGCGTCGTGGGGACGACGGCTCGTGCCGAGTCCTGGGCTTCGGGCCGTGCGGGAAAGGCGACTCGCGCCGTTCACCGGGCCTGCGGCGGTACGGGGAAGGCTGCTCGGGTCGTGGTGGGGTCGGTCGCTGCCCGCGGGCGGGCGGGTTCGTCGGACGGCGTTCACCGGGCCACCGGCCGTGCGGGCAGAGCCGCTCAGATCGTCGCAAGGTCGGCCGCCGGCCGTGGCTCGGCGGGCCCGTTGGTCGGTGGGCATCGGGTCTGCGCCAGTGCGGGGAGTGCCGCTCGCGGCTCGGCGGGCCCGTTGGTCGGTGGGCATCGGGTCTGCGCCAGTGCGGGGAGCGCCGCCCGCGGCTCGGCGGGGTCGATGGGCGGTGCTCATCGGGGCTCGGCAATTGCGGTGAAGGCCGCTTCGTGGGTGCGGCGGCGGGTGGTGTCGCGGGTGAAGACCTCGCGGGTGACGGTGGAGAGGTCGGCGGCGGGGGTGTGGAGGTCGAGGCGGCTGGCGCGGGCGACCTCGGTGCTCCACCGTTCGGGCACCGCGGCGCTGCCGGCCAGCGCGCCCGCGATCGCGCCGCTCATGGTGGCGATGGAGTCGCAGTCCCGGCCGTAGTTGACCGAGCCGAGCACCGCGGGCTCGTACCCGCCGTCGGCGACCAGCAGCATGCCGAGCGCCACCGGAAGCTCCTCGATGGCGTGCAGCCGCGAGGGGCGGCGGGCGCCGAGCGAGGGCTCCCGGTAGTGCGGGCCGACCGTGTCGAAGGGCGCGACCGCCTCGCGCAGCGGCGTGATCGCCCGCTCCCAGTCGTCGTACGCCACCGCGGCCTCGCACACCGCCTCGATCGCCGCGCGCGTGCCGTCCTTGGCCAGGGCCAGCGCCTCGTCGACGACGCTGGTGGCCGTCGCGCCCGGCAGGAACGCCGCCGCCACCGCCGCCGCGAAGACCCCGGCGGCCTCCCGCCCGTACGAGGACTGGTGCGGCGCCGCGACCTCCAGCGCCTCCGCGTAGGCCCCCGCCGGATTGCCCGCGTTGACCGCGCCGACCGGCGCCATGTACATCGCCGCACCGCAGTTGACGATGTTGCCCGCGCCCGCCTCCCGCGGGTCGACGTGCCCGTAGTGCAGCCGCGCCACGATCCACTTCTCGGCCAGGAAGATCCGCTGCAGCGGCAGCGCCTCGGCCTCCAGCTCCGGGACCCAGCGGGGCGTCCCCATGAGGTCGGGCACCAGGTGCTCGGCGACGCTGTACGCGTCCAGGTGGTCGCGCACCTTCGCGTAGACCCGGATCAGCGCGTGCGTCATGAGGGTGTCGTCGGTGACGTGCCCGTCGCCCTTGTGGTAAGGCGCGATGGGCCGGGCCGTGCGCCAGTCGGCGTGGAAGGGGCCGACGATGCCGCGCACCCTCCCGCCGTGCCGCTCGGCGATCTGCTCGGGCGTCCAGCCCTCCACCGGGCCGCCCAGCGCGTCGCCGACGGCGGCGCCGACCAGGCAGCCGGTGATGCGGTCCTCAAGCGTCGGTTGCATGGGATGCGAGTCCTTCCGGGAAGGGGGTGGTGGGCACGGCCGGCTCGATGGCGGCGAGCCGCCCCGCCAGCTCCATGAGGTCCACGCCCGCCAGGCGCGGCAGCGCGCAGCCGGCCAGGATGCGGCAGGCCGCGCGCCACGGGGCGGGCAGCGAACGGGCGCCGCCCAGCGCGCCCGCGAGCGCCCCGGCGAGCGCGGGCGCGGAGTCCGCGACCCGCGACAGGCACGCCGCGGCGGGCACCGCCTCGACCGCGGCGCCGTCCGCCGCGAGGACCAGCGCGAGCGCGACCGGCACGGTGTCGGCGGCGGCGATGCCGTAGCTGTAGACGTGGTCGATGATCTGGTGCTCCAGCAGCGGTACGAGCCCGAACGCCCGCCCGCCCGCGGCCTCCTCGGCCGCGGCCCGGGCGAGGTCGACGGCGTGCTCGGCGTTGCGCGCGATCTCCGATCCCACCGGCAGCTGCGCCTGCGCGGCGGCCACGCACTCCGCGGCCGTGGCGCCCGCGAGTGCCAGCGCCACCGCGGCGGCCATCGCGCGGGCGCCATGCACGCCGTCCTCGTCCTGCGTGTAGCGCGCGTCGAACTCGGCGAGGTCGGCGGCTCCTTCCGGGTCGCCGGGGTGGACGACCGCGAGGACGCACGCCCGTACGCACGCCGCGTCGTCGAAGAAGTGCGGGTTGTCGTGGCCCGAGGCCGGCGGGCGCAGGCCGGTCGCGAGATTGCCGAGCCCGGCGCGTACGGAGATACGGGCGCGCAGCGGGATCTCCGCGGATTCGACCTCCGGGGCGCGGGCCGCCGCCGAGGAGATCTCGGCGGCGAGCGACATCCACGCCAGGTCCACCGCGGCGCGTACCCGACGGTCCCGGCTGAGGTCGCTGAGCAGCGCGCCGCGCGAGGCGACGACCGCCTCGGCGGTGAAGGCCGCCCACTCGGCGTCGTCGGAGGGGCCGAGCCGCAGCGGCTCGGGCGGCTGGTTGAGCGCGATCGGTACGGGAAGGGTCGTGGTCTCGTTCTGCTCGGCGAAGGTGTCCAGCTCGCGGGTGAGCCGCCGCGTCCACTCCGGCATCCGCACCGCGCGGTGCCGCGCCGCCGGCCACCCGGCGGCGTCCCCCGCCGCGAGCCCGAGCAGCATCCCCTCGACCCGCGACCGCGCCCCGTCCTCGGCCCCCCGCGCCCCGGGCAACGCCGCCCCGCCCTGCCCGCCCCGGGCGGAACCCCCGGAAGGCGGCGGGCTGTCGGCGCGGCCGGGCGTGTGCTCCGGCGGCACGGGGTGCGCGGGGGTGTCGGGGCCGTGGTCCGGCGGACCGGGCGGGGCGGTGTGCGCGGGCTGAGGCGTGGCGGTCGGGTCGTTCGGGGTGGTCATGACGCCGCCAGGGTGGGGGTGTCGGGGGAGAGGAGGTCGGCGATGTCGAGGACGTGGTAGCCGGCCATCGCGGGCAGGCAGCTGCCGTGGACCTCCTTGACGGCCTTGGACCAGCGCTCGGGGATCGCCGTCCAGCCGCCGAGGGTGCCGGCCAGTGCTCCGGCGACGGCGGCGGTGGTGTCGGCGTCCCGGCCCATGTTCACCGCCGTGAGGACCGAGCCGGTGAAGTCGCCGCCCGCCAGGGCGAACGCGCCGAACGCGAGCCCGACCGCCTCGGGTGCCAGGTCCGTCCACGGGTAGCCGCCGATGACGACGGCGGCGCGCAGCGCCCGCTCGCGGTCGAGCACCGCGAGGGCCGGGTCCAGCCGGAGCCGGCTCGCGACCGTGACCGCCCGGCGCAGCGAGCGCGCGGTCCAGGAGTCCTCGGGCACCACCGAGAGCGCGGCGGTGATCACAGCCGCGGTGTCGCCGCCGCCCATCGCCGCGGCGACCCCCGCGGCGACGGCCTGGCCGCCGTAGATCCCCTCGCCCTCGTGGCTGACCGTGCCGTCGATCGCGACCAGCCGCGCGGCCTCCGCGGGGCGCCCGGCGGCGAAGACCCCGCAGGGCGTGGCCCGCATCGCCAGGCCGTCGCTCCAGGCGTGCCGGTGCTGCGCGGTGATGGGCGCGGCCAGGCCCCGGCGGAGGTTCTCCAAGGTGCCGCGCTCGCTGAACCCGGCGCCGCGGAAGGCGCCCTCGTCGCGGTCGGCGATCCAGACGTGCCAGGCCGTCTCGACGTCCGCGGGGGTGAGCGCGGAGCCGTACCGGCCGAGCAGCAGGCCGGACAGGATCGCGTACTCGGTGTCGTCGGTGCCCGCGGGGTCGTCGGTGACGAAGTCCTCGATACGGCCCCAGCGCTTGCGGATCTGCGACGGTTTCATGTTCTCGGCCGGGGCCCCGAGCGCGTCGCCGATCGCGAGGCCGGTGAGCGCGCCGCGCGCGTGGTCACGGGGTGAGCCGGGCAGGGGCGGGGGCTGCCGGGGACCGGCGGGCGGCGGGGTGGGGGAGAGGCCGTTCACTGCGGGGGGCGGGGGAGTTGTGCTCATGACGTGCCGTTTCCTGGTGAGTCCTGCGGGGTGGTGCCGAGGTGCGCCGGACAGGCCGTCCGTACGGCGGCGGCCGCGAGTGCGGCGGCGGGCGGTACGCGGTCCGGGACGAGGAGCGGGGCGGGCCGGGCGGCGGGCCGGTGGGTGACGTACGGGGCACGGCCGGGTCTCCTTCCGTGGCGGGGCGGTTCGCGTCGGGGCCGTTCGGGCCGGCCGGGTCGTCCCGGGGGCGGATGCGCCTGCCGGTGCGGGGAGTTGCCGCCCGCGGAGCGGAGCCGGGCTGTCGCCGGAGCGGTACGGCTCCGCGGGCGGCGGGCGGGACCTCAGGTCCGGTAGCGGTCGAAGACGCGGTTGCCGTCGCGCACCAGCTTGTCGCGCAGCCCGTCCAGGCCGATGGCACCGCTGTAGAACTGCTGGAGCGCAGGTGTGGCGACCTTGTCCGACCACTCCGGGTAGCCGCGGCGCCCCAGCGCGGGAGACGCCACCAGGTGGGCGGCGACGGCCATGCCCGTACGCCAGCCGAGCGCGTCCGCGGTGAGCGAGGGGTCGCGCAGCGCGTCGCTGCCGGTCGGGGCCATCCAGTCGCCGCGGGCCAGCTGCACCAGATGCGGGGTCTGCGTCATGAAGTCGATGAAGGCGGCGGCGGCCTCCTTGTGCTTGCAGCTCTGCGCCACCGACAGCGTCTGCGGGCTGACCCCCTGCGCGCGCCCGCCGTCCGTCGCCCCGGCGCCGACCGGCAGCGGCAGCGTCACCCAGTCGAAGCCCTTGGGCGCCTGCTGCTGTATCTGCTGCCGGTAGGAGAGGTTGAGCGGCAGCATCGCGTACCGCCCGGCGAAGAAGCCGGGCAGCGCGTCGCCGCCGCTCATGCCGAGCGCGCTCGCCGGGGCCGAGTGGTCGTCGTGCACCTGGCGGCGCACCATTTCGGGGAAGGCGGAGTCGGCGGCGTCCAGGCGTACGTCGGTACGTCCGCCGGGCCGCGCGTAGAGGATCCGGCCGCCGGTGGTGAGCGCCAGATTCAGCGTCACGCTCACCGGCGAACTCATCGGCCAAGCCACGCCGTACCGCTCGGCCGAGCCGCCGCCGCGGTGCGACAGCTCGCGCGTGACGTCCTCGAACTCCTGCCACGTCCAGGGCGCGGCGGCGTCCGGCAGCCGTACGCCCGCTTCGACCAGCAGCGCACGGTCGGCGACGAGCATGCGCGGCTCCTGGAGGAAGGGCACCCCGTACAGCCCGCCGTCGAAGCGGGCCATGTCCCACGCGGCCGACGGGATACGGGCGACCGTCGCGGCGGACAGCAGCGGGGTCAGGTCGGCGAGGTAGCCGCCGGAGCCGAAGTCGGTGAGGTCGTTGCCCTCGTCGTGGATGACGTCGGGGGCCGCGCCGCCCTCGAAGGAGGTCAGCAGCTGGTCGTGCACGTCGTCCCAGCTGCCCTGCACGTAGCGGACGCGCACCTCGGGGCCGGTGGAATTCCACTGGTCGACCAGGGCCTTGTTGGCCTTGACCGACTCCTCCTGCCAGGCCAGCGACAGGAAGTCCAGCGTCGGTGCCCCCGACCCGGCCGACGAGCCGCAGCCGGCCAGCAGCGGGCCGCCCGCGGCGCAGGCGGCGGCCGCGGCGGCGCCGCCGAGCAGTGTCCGGCGGCGCATCAGCCCTTCACCGCCCCGGAGAGCATGCCGCCGACCAGGCGTTTCTGGAGCAGCGCGAAGAAGACCAGGCTCGGCAGGGTGGCCAGCAGCGCGGCGGCGGCGAGCGGGCCGAGGTCCGCGGCGCCCTCCGCACCGGTGAAGTGGGTCAGGATCACGGACATCGTCTGCTTCTCCGGCGTCTTGAGCAGGACCAGGGCGAAGAAGAACTCGTTCCACGCGGTGACGAAGGCGAACATCAGCGTCGCCACCAGGCCGGGCGCCAGCAGCGGCAGCACCACGCTGCGCAGTGTGCGCCAGCGGCCGCAGCCGTCGATCGCCGCGGCCTCCTCCAGCGTCACCGGCACGGCTCTGACGTAGCTCTGCAGCATCCACAGCACGAAGGGCAGCGTCCACACCACGTAAACGAGCGCCAGGCCGGGGCGGGAGTCGATCAGCCGCAGATTTTTGAGCACCATGAACAACGGGATGATGACCAGCACCAGCGGGAACATCTGGCTGACCAGGATCCAGCCCGTCCCGGCCCGGCTGACGGCGCCGCGGAAGCGCACCATCGCGTAGGCCGCGGGCACCGCGACGGCGACCGAGACGACCGCGGCCGCGCCCGCCACGAGCAGGCTGTTGAGGGCGGCGTGCAGCAGCGGCTGCTCGTCCAGCGCGGTGCGGAAATTGCCCAGCGTGGGGTGCCGCGGCAGCCACGTCGGGTCGACCGAGCCCAGCTCGCGCGGCGACTTGAAGGCCGTGGACAGCAGCCACAGCAGCGGGAAGGCGAGGAAGACCAGATAGCCCAGCAGCGCGGCGTACTGCCCGGTGCGGCCCGCGCGGCGGCGCAGCACCCGGCGGCGCGGCTCGGGAGCGGGCACGGGTACGGCGTCGGGATCGGTCGCGGGGGTGGCGGCGGCGCTCACTGGTCGGCCTCCTTCAGCCGGTTGCGCAGGAAGACGGCCAGCAGCACCGCGATGACCGCGGTCATGGCCAGGCCCATGGCCGCCGCGTAGCCGTACTGGCCGTAGCGGAAGGCCTCCTCGTAGGCGAAGAGCATCGGCAGCCGGGTCTTGCCGCCGGGGCCGCCGCCGGTCAGCACGAAGACCAGGCCGAAGGCGTTGAAGTTCCAGATGAAGTTGAGCGCGGTGATCGACAGCAGGACGGGGCGCAGCGTCGGCCAGGTCACGGTGGTGAAGCGGCGCCACAGGCCCGCCCCGTCGATGCCCGCCGCCTCGTGCAGTTCCAGGGGGACGTTCTGGAGGCCCGCGAGCAGCACCACGGTCGTCTGCGGCATGCCCATCCACACGCCCACCACGATGACCGCCGGGAGCGCGAGGGACAGGCTGGAGAGCCAGTCGGTGTGGCCGGACGTCAGATGCAGGTGGCGCAGCGTGTTGTTGAGGACGCCGGCGTCCGGGTTGTAGACCAGCCGCCACATGATGCCGACGACGATCTCCGGCATCGCCCACGGCACCAGCGCGAGGGTGCGGGCCAGCCAGCGGAAGCGCAGGTTCTGGTTCAGCAGCAGGGCCAGGCCCAGGCCCAGCGCGAGCTGGAGCGCGGTCACGCACACCGCCCAGACCAGGCCGATCCGGAAGGACTCCCAGAACAGCGAGTCCATCCGCAGGTCGGCGAGGTTGTCCAGGCCGGTGAAGGACGTCGAGCGCGTCACGCCGGACTGCGCGTCGGTGAAGGCCAGCGCGATGCCGTAGCAGAGCGGGACCACGCTCAGCACCACGACCGGGATCAGCGCGGGCAGCAGCAGGAACCAGGCGTCCCGGTCCAGGCCCAGGGTGCGGCGGCGGGCGCGCGCGGTGCGCGGCGGGGGAGTGCCGGCCCCCGGGCGCGGCGCCTCCGCGGCGACGGCGGTCATGACGCGCTCCCCGCGGCGACGGCGGCGCGCGGAGCCGGTGCGCCGCCCGTCGAGGCGCGGACCACCAGCCGCGGCGGTACGGTCGCGCACCGCACCGGGTGGCGGCCGCCCTCCAGCCGGGAGACCAGCATCTGCGCGGCCAGCCGCCCGCGTTCGGCCGAGCCGAGGTCGACGCTGGTGAGCGCCGGGCGGCCGGCCCGGGCCAGCTCGCTGTCGTCCATCCCGGCCACCGCGATGTCCTCGGGTATGCGCAGCCCGCGGTCGTGGGCGGCGTGCGCGGTGCCCAGGGCGAGCTGGTCGTTGGCGCACAGCACGCCGTCCGGTCCGGGGCGGGCGTCCAGCAGCCGGTGGGCGGCCCGGGCGCCCGCCTCGATGCCGAACTCGGTGCTGACGGAGAGCGCGGGGTCGGGCGCGAGACCCGCCTCGCGCAGCGCCGTCTCGTAGCCGAGCCTGCGGTTGCGGCCGGGGACGGTGTCGGCGGGGCCGCCCACGAAGCCGATCCGGCGCCGGCCGCGCTCCAGCAGGTGGCGCACCGCGAGCACGGCGCCGAACACGGAGTCGGCCCGTACGCTGTCCACCGCCGCCGGGTCGGGCAGTGAGCCGATGACCACCACCGGGCGGGCGGCCGCGGCGAGCACCTCGCGATGCGCGTCGGTCACCCGGATCGGGCACAGGATCAGCCCGTCGCTGGTACGGTCGGCGAGGCTGCGCACCACGTCCAGCTCGTCCTCGGCGACGGCGTCGGTGGAGTGCAGTAACAGCCGGTAGCCCAGCGGCTTGGCCACCGCCTGTATCTGCCGGACCATCGAGACGTACGCAGGGTTGCCGACGTCGGGCATCGCGAAGGTGAGTTGCCGCGTGCGGCCGCCCTTGAGGGACCTGGCCACGCCGTTGGCCACGTAGCCCAGTTCGGCCGCGGCCTGCTCGACGCGCCGCACGGTGTTGGGCCGGGCTCCGTGGCCGTTGAGCACGCGCGAGACGGAGGCGATGGACACGCCCGCCCGCGCGGCGATGGTCTCCACCGTGGGTGGTCCCCCGGAAGTGGTCATGGTCGTCCCCTCACTGTGCCGTTGGGCGGGTGCGCGCCGGTGATCGCGCGCGCCGACGGTCCGCAAACGTGCTGTAAACGTTTACAGAGTGATCCCTCGTCAGGCCCTCGGAAGGAGGGGAGGCCGTCCGCATGTTGCGCGGAGGTTTCACTGACGATCAGTCAATTGTGACCTGAATCACGGCGCAGGGGGAGGGGTTCGGCGAATCTTGTTCGCGCCCTGTCTTGGGCGCGGAGGAAAACCGCAGGTGAGGGGCGGCGGACCGCCCCTCACCCGGTCAGTCGGCGGGGCCGAGACCGGCAGCTTCGAGCCGGTCGGCGACCGCCCGCGCCTCGGCCTCCGTCAGGGGCAGCAGCGGCGCCTGGGTGTACGCGTGCCGGATGACGCCGCGGGCGGTGAGCGCGGCCTTGAAGGCGCCGAGCGCGCCCGACATCCGGCCGATCCGGGCCCGGTCGGCGACCTCGACGATCCCGAACAGCTCCGTCAGCCGCCGCTGTTCGGCCGCCGCCGCGGCGGTGTCCCCGGCCCGCGCCGCCTCGTAGAGCCGCACGTAGCCGTGCGGGTCGACATTGCCCAGCCCCGGCACGATCCCGTCGGCGCCGCGGGCCATCGCGAGGTCCGCGAGCGTCTCGGACCCGGTGAGCACGCCCGCGCCGCTGCCCGCGGCGCCGTCCAGCACGCGCTGGAAGGACTCCAGGTCACCGGAGGAGTCCTTGACCGCGGCGATGACCTTGGCCTGGGCCAGCTCGGCCAGCAGCGCCGGGGGGAGCTTCAGGTGCACGTTGGAGGGGATGTCGTAGGCGACGACGGGCACGTCGAGCCGCCGGTGCAGCAGCTCGTAGTGCGCCCTGACCTCGGCCTCGCCGACGCCGACGTAGAACGGCGCGGTGACCACGACCGCGGCGGCGCCCAGCGCCTGCGCGCGGCGGGCGTGGTCGAGCACCCGCAGGGTGCCGGTGTCGATCGCGCCGGCCAGCACCGGGACCTGCCCGGCGGCGGCGCCGACGACCGTACGCAGCGCGGTGTCGCGCGCCGCGTCCGTCAGCTGGGCGATCTCACCGGTGGACCCGCCGACGAACAGGCCGTGCACACCCGCGTCCAGCAGGAAGCCGGTGAGGCGCTCCAGCGAGGCGGTGTCCACCTCCCCGTCCTCGGTCAGCGGGGTGCACAGGGGAGGGACGACTCCGTGGAACATCAGACCTTCTCACTTGCCGGTGGTTCTACGCTTGCGGATTGTCCTGCTGTCGCGGCGCGCCGGTCGGCGGCGCGCTGGACGCGTGCCGGTACGTCGAAGCCGACCAGCAGGACGACGACGGCGGTCAGGGCGGCGCCGAGCACGGCCAGCGCGGTGCCGAGCCCCAGCGGCCCGGCGATCTTCTCGCCCAGGACCGGCGCCGCCGCGCCGCCGAGCGCGCCGACGTTGTAGCTGAACCCGAGTGCGGCGGCGCGCATACCGACCGGGTAGTGCGAGCTGATGTAGCTGGGCAGCACACCGGAGGCGCCCTGGCTGGTGCCGACCAGCAGGAACAGCAGCACCCACAGGGCCACGGTGTGCCCCTCGCCGAGGGCGAAGACCGGGTAGACGAAGACCAGCGAGACGAGCAGCATCCCCACGTACGCCCGCCGGGTGCCGAACCGGTCGCCGAGGTAGCCGCTGGCGACCGAGCCGACGGCGTAGCCGAAGCCCGCGTACAGCAGCGCGTCGGAGACCTGCCCGGGGTCGTAGTGCAGATCGGTCTTCAGGTACGTCGGCAGCAGCGACTGGAGCGGCCAGGAGTAGAGGAACGCGCAGAAGACGGTGACCATCAGCCCCACCACGACCGGCCACAGCCGCTGCGCGAAGCGCACCGCGAGGGCGACGAAGCAGGCCGCGATCACCGCGACCAGCAGCAGCGTGACGGCGAGCGACTGGTTGCGCAGCACCACCAGCAGCGCGACCGCCGCGACCAGGCACACCGGGACCGTCCACAGTCTGCTGCCGCGCGCGAAGAGCAGCGCGGTGGCGCTGACCGGCCGCTCGCCGGAGTCCTTGGAGCGCTGCCACTCCTCGGCCTCCGGCAGCCTGCGGCGCAGCCAGATCGCGAGGAAGACCGGGAGGATGCCGATCCAGAACAGCACCCGCCAGCTGGTGTGCGGCACCACCCAGGCGTACGTCTTGGCGGCCAGCACCCCGCCCAGCGGGTAGCCGGACAGCAGCATGCCGCTCGCGGTGTTGCGCATCCGGCGCGGCCAGCTCTCGATGATGTACGTGGCGCTCGCGCTGTACTCGCCGGCCATGCCCAGCCCGACGACCATCCGGAAGGCGAACAGCGACCAGTAGTTCCACGAGAAGCCGCACAGCACCGAGCCGACCGCGTACAGCGCGATGCTCAGCACCATCGCGGGGCGGCGGCCGAAGCGGTCGCCGAGCGCGCCGATGGCCAGGCCGCCGAACCAGCGCGAGACGAAGGCGGCCGACACCAGCGTCGCGGCGGTCACGCCGGACAGGTGGAAGTCGTGCGCGATCTCGGTCAGGACCAGGGAGATCAGTCCGAAGTCGAAGCCGTCCATGGCGTAGCCGAGCCACGCGGCCGAGAAGGCTCTCCAGTCCCGCCGGGAGAGTTCGGCGCGCCAGCGCAGCGGGGGCGCGGCGTCGTATGTGCTGCTCATGTGCTCGCATCCTCGGGAGCCGGGTCGTCGGAGTCGCTTCTTCTGGACTCATGGGACGTAGGACGTCCGACGTCCTACGCGTGGCGGTAACGTAGGCCGCATGTCAGCTCAGCGCAAGCCCCCCGAGGTGGCGGCCACCCTGGCCGACCGCCCGCGCCGGCCCAGCGTGCAGGACCAACTGATCGACCTGATCGTGGAGTTGGACCTCGATCCGGGAGAGGTCCTGCCGCCGGAGCCGGAACTGATGCGCACCCTGGGTGTCAGCAGGAATTCGGTGCGTGAGGCCCTCAAGGGGCTCCAGGCGCTCGGCATCGTCGACATCCGGCACGGCTACGGTACCTACGTCGGCACCGCGCAACTGCGCTCCCTCGCCCCCGGCCTGCTCTTCCACACCCGGCTGGCGGTGCGCCGCGACGACCCGCGCGGGCTGCTGGACATCGTCGAGGTCCGCGCGCTGCTGGAGTCCGGCCTCATCCGCCGCTCGGCGCTGGAGCTGGACGACGCCGACCTCGACCGGCTGCGCGCCGAACTCGACGCGCTGGAGGCCGACGGCGACACCGGCCGCGCCGGACACGACCGCCGCTTCCACGAGCTGCTCTACGAACCGCTCGGCAACGCCCTGGTGCTGCAGCTCATCGCGCTCTTCTGGGACGTCTACCGGCAGGTCGAGAGCGAGGTCGGCAAGCCGCACACCGCGCACGGCCAGGTGGTCCGCCAGCACCGCCGGGTCCTGGAGGCCGTCGCCGCCCGCGACCCGGACGCCGCCGCCGCCCGCATCGCCGAGCACTTCGCCGACATCACCGGCCGCTTCGACCGCTGGACCGGCACGCCCCGCCCGGCGTCCGGCTGACACCCCCCGGGCGCGCGGCGGGCACGGTGGGTCCGGTCCGCGGGGTGGTACGGGCACGGTGGGGCCGGTCCGCGGGGTGGTACGGGCACGGTGGGGCCGGTCCGCGGGGCGGTACGGGTCCGGTCCGCTCGGATCGCCCGGGCCGTACGGGCGCGCCGCCCGTCGCGCCACGCCGCGGGGGGCGCGTCCAGCGGCGATACTCGACGCCAGCGGTGACCGGGCCCCGGGCGCCGGTCCCGGCGGAACGGAGAGGCACGCCCGTATGGAGACCACGAGCCGCGGCACGGGAGACGGCGACCGCGGCTCGGGCCCCGCGGGGCTGCCCGCCCGGGCCCTGGCCTGGCTGCGCGGGCGCGACCCGGGCCTGGCCGCCACCCGCCGGGCGGGGCGCGGCGCCATCGTCATGCCGGGGCTCTTCGCGCTGTGCAGCCAGGTCATCGGCTCACGCGAGATGGCGAGCTTCGCCGCCTTCGGGGCGTTCGCGATGCTGCTGCTCGTCGACTTCGACGGCCCGCTGCCGCGCCGGCTGCGGGCGATGGCCGCGCTCGCCGCGACCTGGGCGGTGCTGATCTGCTGGGGCACCGCGGTCTCCCGCGTCACCTGGCTCGGGGTCGCGTCCATGGCGGTGGTCGGCTTCGCCGTGCTCTTCTGCGGCATCGTCAGCTCCACGCTGGCCGGCGCCACGACCGCGCTGCTGCTCGGCTTCATCCTGCCGGTGTCGCTGCGCGCGCCGCTGTCCGCGCTGCCTGACCGGCTGGCCGGGGCGGGGCTCGCCGCGGGCGCGTCCATGCTCGCCGCCGCGCTGCTGTGGCCGCGCCCGGCCACCGACCCGCTGACCGGGCCCGCCGTCGCCGTCACCCGGGCCGTGGCCGCGCGGCTGCGGGTAGACGCCGCCCTCGTCCTCGGCCCCGAACCGCCCGACGACGCCCGCTGCGCCCGCGCCGCAGCCGACGTCACCGAGGCCGAGAACCGGCTGCGCCGCGCCTTCGACGGCACCCCCTACCGGCCCACCGGCCTGTCGACGGGGGGCCGCGCGCTGGTCCGGCTGGTCGACGAGCTGACCTGGCTCACCGCGATCGTCGCCCACGGCGGCACACCGCAGGACGCCGCCCGCGGCCGCGCCGCAGCCCCCTGCCAGGTCAAGCGCGCCGCCGCCGACACCCTGGAGCGCGCCGCCGACCTCCTCACCGCCCGCACCGGCGACCCCACGCCACTGCGCACCGCCGCCGACCGGCTGCGCACGGCGCTGGACACGCTGGAGCAGGACGCGACGAGCCGGCTCCCCGTCCTGGCGCCGGGCACGGCCACCGGGCCGGAGGGGCAGCGGCCGGCACCGGGGCCGGGAGCCGCGCTGCCGGGCGCGAGCGCCCCGCCGGGCGGCGGGCGGCCACGGGGCGACGGACGCGGGTCTGCCGATTCCGGCGCAGACGCGCGCGGAGCCGACAGGTCCGGCCCGGACGCGCGCGGTGCCGGTGCGTCCGGTGAGGGCCGGGGCGGGGACGGTGCGTCCGGCGAGGGCCTGGGCGGGGGCGATGTGTCCGGGCCGGGTGGGCGTGGGCGCGTGGGGCAGGGGGGTGCCGCGGGCGGGGCGGGACCGGAGCCTTCCGGGGACGCCGGTGTCACCGCCTTCCTCGGGGCGCTCGACGCGTCCTTCCGGGCGCAGGAGCTGAGCTTCGCGGTGCTGCAGATCGCCGCCAACGTCGAGCTGGCCGCCGCCGCGGAGCGGCGCGGCTGGGCCGACCGGCTGCTGGGGCGGGCGCCCCGCGGGCTGCCGTCCGCGCCGGAGGCCGCCCGGGAGCGGGCCGCGGCACACATCTCCGGGCACTCGGTGTGGCTGCACAACAGCGTGCGCGGCGCGGCAGGACTGGCCCTCGCCGTCGCGATCACCGACCTGGCGAGCGTCCAGCACTCCTTCTGGGTCGTGCTCGGCGCGCTCTCCGTGCTGCGCTCCAACGCCCTGAACACCGGGCAGAACGCGGTGCGCGGCCTCGCCGGTACGGTCGCGGGGTCGGTGATCGGCGCCGGGCTGCTGCAGCTCATCGGGCACCACAGCGTCCTGCTCTGGTATCTGCTGCCGGTCGCCGTCCTGCTGGCCGGCGTCGCGCCCGCCGTGATTTCTTTCGCCGCGGGCCAGGCGGCCTTCACCGTCACGCTGGTGATCCTCTTCAACATCGGGCAGGTCCCCAGCTGGCGCGTCGGCCTCTTCCGCGTCGAGGACATCGCCATCGGCTGCGCGGTGAGCCTCGTTGTCGGGGTGCTCTTCTGGCCGCGGGGCGCGGCGGCGGAGGTGGACAAGACCATGGCGGCGGCCTATCGGGACAGCGCCGACTACCTCGCGGACGCGGTCGACTATGCGGTCGGCTGCTGCTCCGCCGGACCCGGACCCGGACCCGGGCCCGCGGCCGCGCCGCTCGCCGCCGGGCGGCAGGCCGCCGCCGCGGCCCGGCGGCTGGACGACGCCTTCCGCGGCTACCTCACCGAACGCGGGCCCAAGCCCGTACCGCTCGCGGAGATGACCGCGCTGGTCACCGGGGTGGTCGGGCTGCGGCTCGCCGCGGACGCGGTGCTGGGGCTCTGGCAGCGGGCCGGCGACCCGCACAGCGACGCCGAGCGGGCCGCGGCCCGTACCGAGCTGCTGTCCGCCGCGGACCGGGTCTCGGCGTGGTACCACGGGCTGGCCGCCGGTATCGGGGACGGCGGGCCCGTCCCCGCGCCGCAGCCCGACGACCCCGCCGCCGACGCCCGGCTCGCCGCCGCCGTAGGCCGTGACCTGCGCGACGAGCGGGGCCGGGCCACCGCCACGGCGGTCCGTATCGTCTGGACCGGCGACCACATCGCCGCCGCGCGCCGCCTGCAGTCCTCCCTCGCCCTCGCCGCCGGCCGCACTCGGAACCGGCCGCGGACGCTCACCTGACCCGCGCCGGGAAGGGACCTGGGTGGCCGTGCGGCGCGGAGCCTGGTTCGCTGGAAGGCGAGGACACCCCACGGGAGCGAGGTCCCGCCATGACGGAGCAGGGCACGACGGAGCAGAGCACGACGCGGCAGGCCATGACCGAGCAGGAAGCGTCCCACCGCCACGTCGAGCAGATGCGGGAGCAGGCCCACCGGCTGGAGGACGACGCGGCGCACGCGGCGGACGACGCCGAGCGCAGCTCGTTGGAGAAGCGGGCCAGGCAGTTGGAATCGGACAGCGATCAGGAGAGCATGATGGCCGCCGGGGACATCTACCCCGCGCAGTAGCGGCCCGCACCGCCGCCCGACCGCGAGGACATCACCGTATGAGCGACCAGCAACCGCCGTCTGCGCAGCCCGCGTTCGGGAACTACCAGAACGACATCTACCTGCGCGCCCTCGGCGGTGTGCTGCCGGAATACCCGATGGCCTACGCGGAGCTGGAGCGGCGCGCGGCCGCCGCGCTACCGCCCTCGGTGTGGTCGTACGTCGCGGGCGGCGCGGGCGACGAGGCCACCCAGCGCGCGAACACCGAGGCCTTCGCGCGCTGGGGCCTCTACCCGAGGATGTTCGTCGGCGCGAGCACCCGGGATCTGTCGGTGGAGCTGTTCGGCAGGACGTGGCCCGCGCCGCTGTTCATGGCGCCGATCGGGGTGCTCGGGCTGTGCGCGCAGGACGGCCACGGCGACCTCGCCGCCGCGCGCGCCGCGGCCCGCACCGGCGTGCCGATGACGGCCTCGACGCTGTCGGCGGACCCGCTGGAGGACGTCGCCGCCGAGCTGGGCGGCACGCCGGGCATCTTCCAGCTCTACACCCCCAACGACCGCGACCTCGCCGAGAGCCTCGTCCGCCGCGCCGAGCGGGCCGGTTACGCCGCGATCGCCGTCACCCTCGACACCTGGGTCACCGGCTGGCGCCCGCGCGACCTCGCCACCGGCAACTTCCCGCAGCTGCGCGGCCACTGCCTCACCAACTACCTCACCGACCCGGTCTTCCGGCGGCTGCTCGGCAAGGACCCGCGCGACGACCCGCAGGGCGCCGTGCTGCTCTGGACGCAGCTCTTCGGCAACCCGCTGACCTGGGACGACCTCGGCTGGCTGCGCTCGATCACCGCGCTGCCGCTCGTCGTCAAGGGCATCTGCCACCCCGAGGACGCCCGGCGCGCCCGGGACGGCGGCGTGGACGGCGTCTACGTCTCCAACCACGGCGGCCGCCAGGCCAACGGCGGCCTGCCCGCGCTGACCGTGCTGCCCGACGTGGTCGCCGCGGCGGACGGCCTGCCGGTGCTCTTCGACTCCGGCGTGCGCTCCGGCGCCGACGTGGTCAAGGCGCTCGCGCTCGGGGCCACCGCCGTGGGCCTCGGCCGCCCGTACGCGTACGGCTGCGCGCTCGGCGGCACGGACGGTGTCGTGCACGTCCTGAAGTCGGTGCTGGCCGAGGCCGACCTCATCATGGCCGTGGACGGCTACCCGACGCTCGCCGACCTCACCCCGGCCGCCCTGCGCGCCCTGCCCTGACCCTCCGACCTGCGCGGACGGTATGCCCGCGGGCATTGTCAGTGGTGCGTGGGACGCTGCCCGCATGACTGTATGGAGCCTGCTGGACCTCGACCGGGCACTGCGCGCGTCCTGGGCCGCCGACACCTGCTCGCCCGACGACGTCGCGCGCGAGCCGTGGTCGCCGGACAATCCGGCGTGGGGGCAGTGCGACATCAGCGCGCTGGTCGTCCACGACCTGTTCGGCGGCGACCTGGTGGTCGGCGAGGTCGACCTCGCGGGCGTCCCGCGGAATTACCACTGGTGGAACGCATTGCCGAGCGGCCTGCAGCTCGACGTCACGCGGGAGCAGTTCCGCCACGGGGAGCGCGTCACGGGCGCCCGCCGGGTCGTCCGGCCGCCGGGGCCGCTGCCGCGCCGCTGGGAGGAGTACATACGGTTGCGCGAGCGCGTCGCCCGCCACCTGGGCGGCCCGCTCCCCGCGCCCGGCGGCGGATCCGCCGCGGCGGGTGTCGATTCCGGGGCGTCCCCGTTCGTCGAAGGGACGGAAAGCCACGACAGGTGACCGGGCCGCGCGCACGCGCTCCGGGAGCCGGGACAGGAAGGACGGGAGCCATGGCGCGCTACCTGCTGCTCATCCACGACAACGAGGAATACGCCGAGACGGCGGGCGAGGCCGCGCTGCGAGCGC
This sequence comes from Streptomyces sp. NPDC021020, assembly GCF_044333285.1. Classification (NCBI taxonomy): domain Bacteria; kingdom Bacillati; phylum Actinomycetota; class Actinomycetes; order Kitasatosporales; family Streptomycetaceae; genus Streptomyces; species Streptomyces sp. NPDC021020. Next base: position 161,708 of record NZ_JBIRQQ010000011.1, on the reverse strand, counting down.
TCGACGAGGGGCACCGGGTCTTCAACGAGGAGCACAAGGACGTGGTCGTCTCCGGCGAGCACCTCAAGCCGACGTCGACCGCGACGGTGGTGCGCGAGGACGGCGCGGGCGGCCACCTGGTGACCGACGGCCCCTACGCCGAGACCAAGGAGGCGCTGGGCGGCTACTACATCGTCGACGTCCCCGACCTGGACGCGGCGCTCGCCGTCGCCAAGCGGCTGCCCTACTTCGGGCGGCCGGGCGAGGCGGCCGTCGAGGTCCGCCCGCTGTACTGACACGACCGACGCGGGGCCGAGAGGAGCGAGGACGACCATGGCGGCCGGGGAGCCGGGAGGGGAACGGGCGGGACGGGCCGTGCGGGCGGCGGCGGGGTGCTCGGGGGAGTCCGCCGCCGCCCGCGCCGTCGCGGAGGCGCACCGCACGCAGTGGGCCTTCGTGCTCGCCGCGACGGTCCGCGTCACCCGCGACCTGGACCTGGCCGAGGAGTGCGTGCAGGACGCCTACGCCAGGGCCCTGGTCGCCTGGGAGTCCTCCGGGGTGCCGGACCGCCCCGCCGCGTGGCTGACGACCACGGCCCGCAACCGGGCCGTGGATGTCATCCGCCGCGCCGCGTTCCTGCGCACCGCGCTGCCGCTGCTCGCCGACGACGAGGCGGTGGGCGGGCCCGCGGACGGCGCCGACATCCCCGACGAGCGGCTGCGGCTGGTCTTCACCTGCTGCCACCCCGCCCTCGCCCTCCAGACCCAGGTCGCGCTGACGCTGCGGCTGGTGTGCGGCCTGACCACCGCCGAGATCGCCCGCGCGTTCCTGGTCACCGAGACGACCATGGCCGCGCGCATCACCCGCGCGAAGAAGAAGATCGCCGCGGCCGGGATCCCGTACCGGATACCCGACTCCGAGGAGCTGCCCGAGCGGATCGACGCGGTGCTCACGGTGGTGGACCTGGTCTTCACCACCGGCCATGTCGCCCCCGCCGGGCCCGGACTGCTGCGCACCGACCTGCTCGCGCGGGCCGCCGAGCTGGCGGCCATGCTCGGTGGGCTGCTGCCGGGGGACGCCGAGGTCGCGGGCCTGCGGGCGCTCATCCTGCTGACCGACGCCCGCCGCGAGACCCGCACCGACAGCGCGGGGCGCCCGGTGCTGCTGGCCGAGCAGGACCGCACCCGGTGGGACCGCGCGGCCATCGCCGAGGGCCAGGCCCTGCTGCGCCGCGCGCTGCGCCGCCGCCCGCCCGGGCCCTTCGCGCTGCGGGCGGCGATCGCGGCCGTGCACGCCGAGGCACCGACGTGGGAGGACACCGACTGGCCGGAGATCGTCGGCCTGTACGACCTGCTGCTGCGCCGCCGCCCCACACCGGTGGCCGCCCTCAACCGCGCCGTCGCCCTCGGCTTCGCCCGGGGCCCGGCAGCGGGCCTGGCGGCCCTGGACGCCCTCGCGGCCGAACCGCAGCTGGCCGGCTACCCCTACGCGGCTGTCGCCCGCGGCGAGTTCCTGCACCGGCTGGGCCGCACCGCGGAGGCCGCGTCCGCCTACCAGGAGGCCCTGCGCAGCACCGCCAACGAGGCCGAGCGCGACTTCCTGCGCACCCGTGCCGCCGCTCTGGCAGGGGACCCGGCGGTCAGTCCAGCGTGTCCGACGAGCCCGGGATCGCGGTGAAGCGGATGCGGGCGGAGTCGCCGCTCAGGCCGAACGGGGCACCGATCGCCTCCCACGTCACCAGCCCGCGGTGCGCCGCATGGGCCGCCGCGGCGCTCCACATCGGGGCCAGGCCCTCCACCCGGGCCGCCACCCGCAGCGCCGTGAGCTGCTGCTTCTCGGACAGCTCGTCGATGCGCCGCTGGAGCGTGCCGAGCAGCTGCTCGACGTCCCGCGGGATCAGGCCCTCGGCCGCCGCGGTGTGCCGCTCCCAGTCCGCGTACGGGCCGGAATCCTCCTCGTAGCCCTCGGTCGCCTCGTCGTCGCCGAAGTCGACCGGATGCGCGGCGCTGCCCCGCCAGCCGCACGCGCACGCTCCCTTGACGGCCACCGCGCGCGGCCCGTCGGCGCCGTTGTACGACCACCACGGCATGCGGGTGCCGTCCTCCTGCGGGCCCGGCTCGCCGCCGTCCGCCAGCACCGCGGCCACGAAGCCCTCGTGGCGCCCGCTCTCGTCGATCCAGCCCATGCTGTACAGCCTCTCGTCCGCCGGAACGTACCCCAAGGCTCGCGGGCGTGCTGACGCCGCGTCAAGGCTCCCCCCGGCGCGCGTTCCGAACGTGCTGAGCCGCCCCGCGCACCCCTTCGATTCCCGCTGCCGACTACGTCCGCGCGGGCGCGTACTGCGCCGCGGGTCGTACGCCGGCGCGCGGAATCCGCGGTGCCGGCGGAGGCGCCGGGCCCGCCCGCCCCCGACCGCCCGCCGCCCCCATGGCGGCGGGCGGTCAGCCCTGCCGTGGCAGGGGCGGCAGGCTCCGGGCCCGCAGCGCCTTCCACCGGTCCAGCACGTCGGCCATCTCCTGCTGGGCGAAGCCGAAGAAGTCCCGCATCTCCGCGATGCGCGCCCCGGCTCTCGTGCCCGGCCCGCCCAGCGCCCACGTGCCGCGCTCGGTCGCGGCGATGATGCGGCTGAACATGCCCTGCTTGGTGACCGCGGCGGCGTACCAGGTGTCGTCGGGCAGCACGTACAGGTCGCTGCGCGAACCGGGCACCGACTCCCGCCCGACGAGGCCGACCTGGGCCAGGTAGCGGACGGCGCCGGAGATCGCCGCCGGGCTCACCGCCAGCAGTTCCGCGAGCCGGCCCGCCGTCAGGCCCCGCTCCTCCGAGGCCATGAGCGTCATCAGCACCCGTGCGCTCATCCTGGGGACACCCAGATCGGCGAACAGCACGGCCGTCTGCTCGACGAAACGGCGTGTGTCCTCCTCGTCCCGTCCGACGGACATGACCCACCATCTCCTCCCGGACCCGTGCGCCGGAACCCGCGCACCTGCGTATGCATTGTGTCATGAAACTTCACAACTCTGTGAAGATGCGGATACTGTCGTTTCGTGAACGGAAACGACGACGTGATCAACACATCAGGATTACGCAAGCAGTTCAGGCAGGCCGTCGCCCTCGACGGACTCGACCTGACGGTGGCCCAGGGCGAGGTCCACGGACTGCTCGGGCCCAACGGGGCGGGGAAGTCGACCACCATCCGCATCCTGCTCGGACTGCTGCGCGCCGACGGCGGCACCGCCACCCTCTTCGGCGGCGACCCCTGGCGCGACGCGACAGAGCTGCACCGCCGGCTCGCCTACGTCCCCGGCGACGTCAGCCTGTGGCCCGGCCTGACGGGCGGCGAGACCATCGACCTGCTCGGCTCGATGTACGGCGGCCTGGACACCGCCCGGCGCGACGCCCTGGTGGAGCGGTTCGAGCTGGACCCGAAGAAGAAGGGCCGCGCCTACTCCAAGGGCAACCGGCAGAAGGTCGCCCTGATAGCCGCCCTGGCCTGCGACGCCGACCTGCTCATCCTCGACGAGCCGACCTCCGGCCTCGACCCGCTCATGGAGGCGGTGTTCGGCGACTGCGTCGCCGAATTCACCGCGCAGGGCGGCACCGTCCTGCTCTCCAGCCACATCCTGGCCGAGGTCGAGCGGCTGTGCGACCGGGTGTCCATCGTCCGGCAGGGCCGCCGCGTCGACACCGGCACGCTCGACGAGCTGCGCCATCTGTCGCGCACCACCATCGTCGCGACCGTCAGCCGCCCGGTCGCCGGGCTCGACGCCGTCACCGGCGTGCACGAACTGGAGACGGACGGGCTGCAGTTGCGCTGCCAGGTCGACCCGGACGTGCTGGAGAAGGTGCTGCGGCTGGTCACCGACGCCGGGGTGCGCTCGCTCGTCAGCCGGCCGCCCACGCTAGACGAACTCTTCCTGCGCTACTACTCCGGCGCGGAGGGCAAGCGATGAGCCGCGGCGCCCCCGCCGGCACGACCGAGCTGGTCAAGCTCGCCTCCCGGCGCGACCGCCTGCTGCTCGCGGTCTGGGCCGACGCCCTGATCGGCAGCTCCTTCTCCACCGCCTACAGCCTGAAGGACCTCTTCCCCGACGCCGAGTCCCGGCGCACCTTCGTCGCCGGCATCCGCGGCGCCTCCGGGGCGGCCCCGCTGTACGGCGCGGTCAACGGCACCTCGCTCGGCGCCCTCACCGCATGGCGGCTGGGGGTCGTGGCCGCCGTCGCCGCCGCCGTCATGTCGGTCATGCTCGTCGTCCGGCACACCCGCGCCGACGAGCAGACCGGCCGCCAGGAGCTGGTGGCCGCCGGGGTCGTGGACCGTACGGCGCCGCTCGTCGCGGCGCTCCAGCTCGCCGTCACGATGGACCTCACCGTCGGGGTGGGCATCGGCGCGGTGCTGCCCATCCTCGGACTGCCGGTGGCCGGGGCCTTCGCGCTGGGCCTGGCCGTCGCCGGATGCGGCATCGTCTTCGCCGGGGTCGCCGCCGTCACCGCGCAGGTCTTCGAGTCCGCGCGCACCGCGACCGGCTCCGCGCTCGCGCTGCTGGCCTTCTTCTTCCTGCTGCGCGCGGTCGGCGACACCGACGACTCGCTGACGTGGGTGCGCTGGTTGTCACCGATCGGCTGGGCGCAGCAGGTGCGCCCCTACGCCGGGGACCGCTGGTGGGTGCTCGCGCTGCCCGCCGCGGCCGCCGCCGCGCTGGTGTCGGCGGCGCTGCGGCTGCTGGAGCGGCGCGACTACGGCGCGGGCCTGGTCGCCGCCCGGCCCGGCCCCGCCCGCGCGGGCGCCGCCACCCGCGGCGCGTTCGGCCTGGCCTGGCGGCTGCACCGCGGCACGGTCCTGAGCTGGACCGGCGGCGTCCTCGCGGGCGCGCTCGTGACCGGCTCCTTCGTCAAGAACGTCGACGTCCTCGCGGGCGGCGCGAGCGTGCGCAAGCTCATGACGGAACTCGGCGGCACGCAGGACCTGCAGAACGCGTATCTCGCCGCGCTCATGGGTACGTTCGGGATCATGGCGGCAGCCCTCGTGCTCAGCGTGCTCACCCGGGCCCGGGCCGAGGAGGCCGACGGTCGGATCGAGCTGGTCTTCTCCGGCACGGTCGGCCGCGCCCGCTGGGTGACCAGCCATGTGGTGGTCGCGGCCGGCGGCGCCACCGCCGTCCTCGCCGCCGCGGGTCTCGGCACCGGCCTGTCCTACGGGCTGAGCGCGCACCGCCTCGGGCACGGCCTGGGCAGCATGCTCGGCGCCGCCTTCGCCCAGCTCCCCGCCGTCCTCGCGGTCGGCGCCGTCGCCGTCCTGCTGCTGGCCGCCTTCCCCCGCCTCACCGCGGTGAGCTGGGGCCTGTACGGCGTCTTCGCCTTCGTCACCCTGGTCGGGCCGTCCCTGAAGGCCGGTCACTACCTCATGGACGTCTCACCCTTCAGCCAGGTGCCCAAGCTGCCCGGAGCGCCGTTCGAGGCCACCCCGCTGGTCGTCATGGGGGCGCTGGCCCTCGTCGGCCTCGGTGTCTCGCTCGCCGCCTTCCGCCGCCGCGACCTGCTCGCCTGACCGCGCAGCCGGCCGCCCGCCTCCAGGAGTCGAACCGATGAGCACCTCTGCCGCCGACGTGCTGGACCACGACCCGTGGGTCCGCCGCTACCACCCGTCCGACCGGGGCGGCCCCCGGCTGGTCTGCTTCCCGCACGCCGGCGGGTCCGCCACCGCCTTCCACAAGCTCTCCGCGCTGCTCGCCCCCGGCGTCGAGGTGCTGGCCGTGCAATATCCCGGGCGCCAGGACCGGCGCGGCGAGCCGGGCGCCGAGTCGATCGACGAGCTGGCGGCCGCCTTCACCGGCGCCTCCACGGGGTGGCGCGACCGCCCGTACGCCTTCTTCGGCCACAGCATGGGCGCGGTCGTCGCCTACGAGGTGGCGCGCCGGCTCAGCAAGGACGGCGGGCCGCAGCCCGTACGGCTCTTCGCGTCCGGGCGGCGCGCCCCCTCGCGCTTCCGCCCCGGCACGGTCCATCTGCGGGACGACGCGGGCGTGCTCGACGAGCTGCGGATGCTGGGCGGCACCGACGAGCGGATGCTCGCCGACCCGGAGATCGTCCAGATGGCGCTGGGCCCGACCCGCAGCGACTACAAGGCCATCGAGACCTACCGCGAGGAGCCGGGCTTCGCGCTGTCCTGCCCGGTGACGGTGCTCACCGGCACCGACGACCCGCACACCACGCTGGACGAGGCCGCCGCCTGGGCCGACCACACCGAGGCCGGGTGCGACCTGCTGACCTTCCGCGGCGGCCACTTCTTCGTCGACGAGCGGCGCGCGGAGGTGGCCGAGGCGATCCGCACCGCGCTGCGGGAGACGGCCGCCGGCTGACACCGGGGACGGCCCGCCACCGTACGGCGGCCGTACCGCACGCACCACGACGCCCGGCAGGGGAGGACCCCTGCCGGGCGTCCGCGTACCTGCGCAAAGGCCGGGCGGGCGCCGGAAAGCACCGCTTAAGGGGCCGTTGTGAGACTGGCGCGGACCGGTGTTCGCAGCCGTCCCACCCGTGAATCGAGGCACTGTGTCCCCGACGGAAGCCAGATTCCCCTCCTCCGGCACGTCCGGCACCGCCCCCGCGCCCGACTTCCTCGATCCGTCGTTCTGGCTGCGGCCGCACGAGGAGCGCGCGGAGGTCTTCGAGCGGCTGCGCGCCCTGCCCGGCCCGGAGTTCGTGCCGCCGCGGCTGCCGTGGGGGCCCCTGGGAAACGGCTACTACGCGCTCGCGAAGCACGCCGACATCCTCGAGGTCAGCCGCCGCCCGCAGGACTTCTCCTCGGAGGGCGCCACCGGGATGGTCGGCCCGGAACTGGGCGAGTTCTACGGCTCGATGATCACCATGGACAACCCGGAGCACGCCCGGCTGCGGCGCATCGTGTCGCGGTCGTTCGGCCGCAACATGGCGCCCGCCTTCGAGGCCATGTCCCGCGAGGTGGCCCGCGGGCTGGTCGCCGCGCTCGTCGAACGCGGGCCCGGCGACTTCGTCCGCCCCGTCGCCGCCGACATGCCGATCGCCGTGCTCAGCACCATGATGGGCATCCCGCCGGACGACTACGAATTCCTCTTCGAGCGCACCAGCACCATCATGGGCGCCCTCGACCCCGAGTTCGTCGCCAGCCCCGAGGAGGCCGCCGCCGCGGTGCTCGGCGCTTCCCGGGACCTCGGCGACTACATCGCGGGCCTGCGCGAGGACCGCCTCGCCCACCCGCGCGCCGACGTCATCACCCGGCTCGTCCAGGTCCAGGAGGACGGCGAGCAGCTGACCGGCCAGGAGCTGGTCTCCTTCTTCATCCTGCTGGTCAACGCCGGGATGGAGACGACCCGCAACGCCATCTCCCGCGCCCTGGTGCTCTTCACCGAGCACCCCGAGCAGCGGGCCCTGCTGGTGTCGGACTTCGAGCGCCACGCGAAGAACGCCGTCGAGGAGATCCTGCGGGTGGCCACCCCCATCAACTGGATGCGCAGGACCGCCACCCGCGACTGCGACATGAACGGCCACCGCTTCCACGAGGGCGACCAGGTCTTCCTCCTCTACTGGTCCGCCAACCACGACGAGAAGGCCTTCGCCGACCCCTACCGCTTCGACATCACCCGGGACCCCAACCCGCAGCTCTCCTTCGGCGCGCCGGGCCCGCACTTCTGCCTCGGCGCCCACCTCGCCCGTATCGAGATCGCCGCCCTCTACCGCGAACTGCTCGCCGCGCTCCCGGAGATCCGCTCCACGGGGGAGCCCAGCCGGCTCGCGTCGAGCTTCGTCGAGGGCTACAAGCGGCTCGACTGCACGTTCTGACCCTGCACTTCCGCGAAGTCCGCAGCGAGAGGAGAGCCCGGGGATGGCGAAGGACGAGGAGCGGCTGCTCGACCACCTGAAGTGGGTCACGGCCGAACTGCGCGACACCCGCAGGCGGTTGAGCGAGGCCGAGTCCGCCCTGCCCGAGCCGGTCGCGATCGTCGGCATGGCCTGCCGCTTCCCCGGCGGGGTGAACGGCCCGGACGACCTGTGGAATCTGGTGGCGTCCGGCTCCGAGGGCCTGACCGACTTCCCGGCCGACCGCGGCTGGGACCTGGACTCCCTCTTCGACGCCGACCCGGACCGCCCCGGCACCAGCTACACCCGGCAGGGCGGCTTCCTGCACGGCGCGGCCGGCTTCGACGCCGGCTTCTTCGGCATCTCGCCGCGCGAGGCGCTCGCGATGGATCCGCAGCAGCGGCAGTTGCTCGAAGTCGCCTGGGAGACCTTCGAGCACGCCGGGATCGACCCGCGCGGCCTCGTCGGCAGCGACACCGGCGTCTGGGCCGGGGTGACGTCGCAGGAGTACGTCGTGCTCACCGCCATGGCCCAGAACGAGGTCGAAGGCTATGCCGCCACCGGGAATTTGGGGTGTGTGGTGTCGGGGCGGGTGTCGTATGTGCTGGGTCTTGAGGGTCCTGCGGTGACGGTGGATACGGGGTGTTCGTCGTCGTTGGTGGCTTTGCATTCTGCGGTGGGTGCGTTGCGGGGTGGTGAGTGTTCTTTGGCGTTGGCGGGTGGTGTGACGGTGATGGCGACGCCGGGGGCTTTTGTGGAGTTTTCGCGGCAGCGTGGGTTGGCGGTGGATGGTCGTTGTAAGTCGTTTGGTGCGGGGGCGGATGGTACGGGGTGGGGTGAGGGTGTGGGGTTGGTGTTGTTGGAGCGGTTGTCGGATGCGCGGCGTCGTGGGCATCGGGTGTGGGGTGTGGTGCGGGGGAGTGCGGTCAATCAGGATGGTGCGTCGAATGGTTTGACGGCGCCGAATGGTCCGTCGCAGCAGCGGGTGATTCGGCAGGCGTTGGCGAATGCGCGGTTGTCGGGTGCGGATGTGGATGTGGTGGAGGCGCACGGTACGGGGACGCGGCTCGGTGATCCGATCGAGGCGCAGGCGCTGATCGCCACATACGGTCAGGGGCGTGCTGCGGAGAAGCCTTTGTGGCTGGGTTCGGTGAAGTCCAATATCGGGCACACGCAGGCGGCCGCGGGAATGGCGGGCCTCATCAAGATGGTCATGGCGATGAACCACGGCGTCATGCCCAGGACCCTGCACGCCGACGAGCCCACCACCGAAGTCGACTGGTCCAGTGGCGCGGTGGAATTGCTGCGGGAGGAGCGCGCGTGGCCCGAGGAGCCCGACCGGCCGCGCCGGGCCGGGATTTCGGCCTTCGGGATCTCCGGCACCAATGTGCACGTCGTCCTCGAACAGGCTCCCGCGGGGGAAGCCGACCCGGCGGGCGCTCCCACCGCCGCGCTCGGCGGGCTGACCCCCTGGGTGGTCTCCGGCGCCTCCGCCGAGGGGCTGCGGGCGCAGGCCGGGCGGTTGGCGGACTTCGCCGAGGAGGCGGGCTCCGGCGCCGTGGACGTGGGCTGGTCGCTGGTGTCCGGGCGGGCGGTGCTGGACCACCGCGCGGTCGTCGTCGGCGACGATGCCGGTCAACTCCGCGCCGGACTGCGGGCATTGGCCGAGGCCACCCCTTCTGCCGCCGTGGTGGAGGGCGACCCGCTTCCCGTCGGGCCGGGCCCCGTGCTGGTCTTCCCGGGGCAGGGCGGCCAGTGGCGCGGGATGGGGGCCGAACTCCTCGACGCCTCACCCGTTTTCGCGGCGCGGATCGCGGAGTGCGAGCGGGCGCTCGCGCCGTATGCGGACTGGTCGTTGGAGGAGGTGCTGCGCGGGACGGCCCCTGGCGTCGACATGGACCGGGTGGACGTCGTGCAGCCCGCGCTGTGGGCGGTGATGGTGTCGCTGGCCGCCGTGTGGGAGTCCTACGGGGTACGTCCGGCGGCCGTGGTGGGCCACTCGCAGGGGGAGATCGCCGCGGCCGTGGTCGCGGGCGCTCTCACCCTCGAAGACGGCGCCCGCATCGTCGCCGTACGCTCGCGCGCCCTGCGGGCCCTCGCCGGGCGCGGCGCCATGGCGTCGCTCGCTCTGGGTCTCGACGCCGCCGAAGCCGTGCTCGCCGACCGGCCCGACGTGGCCGTGGCAGCCGTCAACGGCCCCTCGTCCACCGTCATTTCGGGCGCGCCTGCCGCGGTCGCCGAGGTCGTGGCGCAGGTCGAGTCCGAGGGCGGACGGGCGCGGCTGATCGACGTGGACTACGCCTCGCACGGCCCGCACGTGGACGACATCGCCGCCGAACTCACCGACCTGCTCGGCACGATCACGCCCGCCGACACCACGGTGGCCTTCTATTCCGCCCTCACCGGCGGCCGTGTCGACACCACCGAACTCGACACCGGCTACTGGGTGCGCAACCTGCGCCACCGCGTCCGCTTCGCCGAGGCCGTCGAGGCGGTGCTCGCCGACGGGCACCGCGTGCTGGTCGAGTCCGGCCCGCATCCGGTGCTCAGCGCGGGCGTGCAGGAGACCGCCCAGGCTCTCGACATCCCCGTGGCGACGGTCCCGACGCTGCTGCGCGACAAGGGAGGCGCCGACCAACTGGTCCGCGCCCTCGCCCAGGCCTTCACCGCGGGCCTGGCCGTCGACTGGAAGGCCTGGTACGGCGCCGAACCCGGCGCCCCCGCCGTACCCACCGTCGACCTGCCCACGTACGCCTTCCGGCACCAGCCCTACTGGCTGAAGCCCGACAAGTGGCCCGGCGCCCGGGACGACGCGGCCGAAGCGGACGAGGCCTTCTGGAACGCCGTCGAATCCGGCGACCTCGCCGGGCTCGGGGCCGGGCTGGACGCCGCCGGGGAGGGCACCCGGCAGGCGCTGGACACCGCGCTGCCCGTCCTCGCGCGGTGGCGGCGCGGCACCCGCGAGCAGGGCCGGATCGACGGATGGCGCTACGGCGAGGCGTGGTCCGCCGCCGAAGGCCTCGACGCCGCGCCGCGGCCCGCCGGGGAGTGGTTGCTCGTGGCACCGCGGCGGCTCGCCGGAGACCCCGCCGTCGAGACCGTCACCCGCGCCCTCGACGGCCACGGCGCCGCCTGCACCCTGCTCGCCCTGGCACCCGGGGAGCTGGAGCGCGACGCCCTGACCGCGCTGCTGCGCGACGCGCTGCCCGCGGACACCGCCGTCACCGGCGTGGTCAGCCTGCTCGGCCTCGACCAGGAGCCGCACCCGCGGCACCCGCACCTGCCGTCCGGCCTCGCCGCGACCCTCACCCTCGTCCAGGCGCTGGACGGCGCGGAATTCGGCGGGCGGCTGTGGGGCGTGACCCGCGCCGGCGTGTCCGCCGGGGAGGGCGGCCGCGCGGTGAGCCCCGCGCAGGCGCAGGTGTGGGGCCTCGGCCGGGTCGTGGCGCTGGAATACCCGCGGCTGTGGGGCGGGCTCGTCGACCTGCCGGACACGGACGACGACGGGACGGCCCGGCTGCTGGCCGCCGTCCTCGCGCAGACCGCTCCGGACGGCGAGGACCAGGTCGCGCTGCGCGCGCAGGGCCCGCTGGCCCGCCGGCTGCGCCCGCTGGCCGCCCCCGCGCCCGGCCCGGAGTGGCGGACCGGCGGCACCGCCCTGGTCACCGGCGGCACCGGCGGGATCGGCGGCCGTGTCGCCCGCTGGCTCGTGGAGCGCGGCGCCCGGCACATCGTCGTGGCCGGCCGGCGCGGCGCCGACGCCCCCGGCAGCCAGGCCCTCACCGCCGAACTGGCAGAGCTGGGCGCCACCGTGGACATCGCCGCGTGCGACGTCGCCGACCGCGACCAGGTGGCGGCGCTGCTCGCCCGCGTCCCCGCCGGGCAGCCGCTGCGCGCCGTCTTCCACGCGGCGGGCGTCGGCGACTACACCCCGGTCCGGGATCTGGACGGCGACCGGCTGGCGCAGGTCGCCGCGGGCAAGTCCGGCGGCGCCCGGTGGCTCGACGAGCTGACGCGCGGGACGGACCTCGACGCCTTCGTGCTGTTCTCCTCCGGCGCCTCCAGCTGGGGCAGCGGCCAGCAGGGCGCCTACGCCGCCGCCAACGCCTACCTCGACGCCCTCGCCGCGCGGCGCCGCGCCACCGGCCTCCCGGCGCTGTCCGTCGCGTGGGGGCCGTGGGGCGAGGCGGGCATGGCCGCGGACGACGCGGTGACCGCCTTCTTCCGCGACCGCGGCCTCACCGCCATGCCGCCCGGCCTCGCCCTGCGCGTGCTGGGCCAGGCCCTGAGCCGCGGCGAGACCGCGCTGACCGTCGCCGACTTCGACTGGCCGCGCTTCGCCGCGACCTTCGCCGGGCAGCGCGCCAGCCGGCTGCTCGCCGAGATCCCGCAGGCCGCCGAGGCGCCCGAGCAGGCCACCGCCGAGGAGAGCCCGCTGCGCCGCCGGCTGGCCGCCGCGGCGACGGGCCAGCGGCAGCAGATCCTCGTCCAGCACATCCGCGCCCTGGCCGCCGGGGTGCTCGGTCACGCGGGCCCCGACGCGGTCTCCGCGACCGCGCCCTTCTTCGAGCTGGGCTTCGACTCGCTCACGGCCGTCGAGCTGCGCAACAAGCTCGGCACCTCGCTCGGGATGTCCCTGCCCACCACGCTGATCTTCGACTACCCCACGGCCGACGCGCTGGCCCGCCACCTGCTGACGGAGATCGCCGGCGCCGCGGAGCCCTCAGGTGTCCCGGCCGCGCTCCCCGCGGGCCCGGCCGGGCTCTCCGACGAGCCGATCGCGATCGTCGGCATGGCCTGTCGCTTCCCCGGCGGGGTGACCAGCCCCGAGGAGCTGTGGGAACTCGTCGCCGAGGGCCGGGACGCGATGACGTCCTTCCCCGCCGACCGCGGCTGGCGCCTGGAGACGCTCTACGACCCCGACCCGGACCGCCCCGGTACCAGCTACGTCCTGGAGGGCGGATTCCTGGCGGACGCCGGGGAATTCGACGCGGACTTCTTCGGCATCTCGCCGCGCGAGGCGGTCGGCATGGACCCGCAGCAGCGGCTGCTGCTGGAGACCGCGTGGGAGACCTTCGAGCGTGCCGGTATCGACCACGGCGCACTCAAGGGCACCGACACCGGCGTCTACGTCGGCGCGACCATCTTCGACTACCTGTCGATCATCGGACTCTCCAGCGCCGATATGGAGGGCTACACCGGCACCGGGAATCTGGGGTGTGTGGTGTCGGGGCGGGTGTCGTATGTGCTGGGTCTTGAGGGTCCTGCGGTGACGGTGGATACGGGGTGTTCGTCGTCGTTGGTGGCTTTGCATTCTGCGGTGGGTGCGTTGCGGGGTGGTGAGTGTTCTTTGGCGTTGGCGGGTGGTGTGACGGTGATGGCGACGCCGGGGGCTTTTGTGGAGTTTTCGCGGCAGCGTGGGTTGGCGGTGGATGGTCGTTGTAAGTCTTTTGGTGCGGGGGCGGATGGTACGGGGTGGGGTGAGGGTGTGGGGTTGGTGTTGTTGGAGCGGTTGTCGGATGCGCGGCGTCGTGGGCATCGGGTGTGGGGTGTGGTGCGGGGTTCGGCGATCAATCAGGATGGTGCGTCGAATGGTTTGACGGCGCCTAATGGTCCGTCGCAGCAGCGGGTGATTCGGCAGGCGTTGGCGAATGCGCGGTTGTCGGGTGCGGATGTGGATGTGGTGGAGGCGCACGGCACGGGGACGCGGCTCGGTGATCCGATCGAGGCGCAGGCGCTGATCGCCACATACGGTCAGGGGCGTGCTGCCGAAAAGCCTTTGTGGCTCGGATCGGTGAAGTCCAATATCGGGCACACCCAGGCCGCCGCCGGAATGGCGGGCCTCATCAAGATGGTCATGGCCATGCAGCACGGAGTGCTGCCCGCCAGCCTGCACATCGACGCGCCGACCCCGCACGTCGACTGGAGCGGCGGCTCCGTCGAGCTGCTGACCCAGGCCACGCAGTGGCCCGAGGACGAGGGCAGGCCGCGCCGGGCGGGCATCTCCGCCTTCGGGATCTCCGGCACCAACGCGCACGTCATCGTCGAGTCCGCACCGCCCGAGCCCGCCGGTGAAGGCGGCGCGGAGCAGCCCGTGTTCACAGCGGGGGCGCCGCTCGGCGGTGCGCTGCCCTGGGTGCTCTCCGCCGCCTCGCCCGCTGCGCTGCGGGCGCAGGCCGGGCGGTTGGCGGACTTCGCCGAGGAGGCGGGCTCCGGCGCCGTGGACGTGGGCTGGTCGCTGGTGTCCGGGCGGGCGGTGCTGGACCACCGCGCGGTGGTCGTCGGCGACGATGCCGGTCAACTCCTCGCGGGCCTGCGGGCATTGGCCGAGGACGTGCCGTCCGGCGCCGTGGTGGGCGGCGAGCCGGTCGCGGGCAGCGCCGGTGCGGTGCTGGTCTTCCCGGGGCAGGGCGGCCAGTGGCGCGGGATGGGGGCCGAACTCCTCGACGTCTCAACCGTTTTCGCGGCGCGGATCGCGGAGTGCGAGCGGGCGCTCGCGCCTTACGTGGACTGGTCGTTGGAGGAGGTGCTGCGCGGCACCGCTCCTGGGGTGGACGTCGACAGCGTGGACGTCGTGCAGCCCGCGCTGTGGGCGGTGATGGTGTCGCTCGCTGCGGTGTGGGAGGCGTACGGGGTACGTCCGGCGGCCGTGGTGGGCCACTCGCAGGGGGAGATCGCCGCGGCCGTGGTCGCGGGCGCGCTCACCCTCGCCGACGGCGCGCGCGTCGTGGCGGTCCGGGCCCAGGCGTTGCGGGCCCTCGCCGGGCGCGGGGCCATGGCCTCCCTCGGCCTCGGCCGCGACGACGCCGAGGCGCTGCTCGCCGACCGGCCCGGCGTGGTGGTCGCCGCCGTCAACGGCCCGTCCTCCACGGTGATCTCCGGCCCGCCGAAGGACGTCGCCGAGGTCGTGGCGCAGGTCGAGTCCGACGGCGTACGGGCGCGGCTCGTCGACGTCGACTACGCCTCGCACAGCCCGCACGTCGACGAGATCGCCGCCGAACTGCTCACCCGGCTCGACGGGATCGCCCCGGTGGAGACCGCCGCCGCCTTCTACTCCGCCCTCACCGGCGGCCGTGTCGACACCGCGACCCTGGACGCGCGGTATTGGGTGGAGAACCTGCGCCGCCGGGTGGAATTCGCCCAGGCCGTCGAGGCGGTGCTCGCCGACGGCTACCGCGTCCTGGTCGAGTCCGGCCCGCACCCGGTGCTGAGCGCGGGCGTGCAGGAGACCGCGCAGGCGCTGGACCTCGCCGTGGCGACCGTTCCGACGCTGCTGCGCGACAAGGGCGGCGCCGACCAGTTGTTGCGCGCTCTCGCCCAGGCCTTCACCGCGGGCCTGGCCGTCGACTGGAAGGCCTGGTACGGCGCCGAACCCGGCGCCCCCGCCGTACCGACCGTCGACCTGCCCACGTACGCCTTCCAGCGCAGGCACTACTGGATCGACCCCGCCACGCTCGACGGCCCCGGCGACGCCCGCGGCTTCGGCCTCACCGCCGCGGGCCACCCGCTGCTGGACGCCGCGGTCCACCTCGCCGGCAGTGACGAGATCCTGCTCACCGGCCGGATCTCGCTCGACGCCCACCCCTGGATCGCCGACCACGCGGTGGCCGGGTCGGTCCTGCTGCCCGGCACGGCCTTCGTCGACCTCGCGGTGCGCGCGGGCGACGAGGCGGGCTGCGACCGTGTCGAGGAAATCGTCCTGGAAACCCCGCTGATCCTCCCGCCGGAGGGCGCCGTACGCCTCCAACTCGCCGTGTCCGCACCCGCCGAGGACGGGACGCGTACCTTCACCGTCCACTCCCGCCCCGACGCCCGCGGCGACGACCCCTGGACGCGGCACGCCAGCGGCACCCTCGCCACGGGCGCCCGCCCGGACGGCTTCGACTTCACCTCCTGGCCCCCGCCCGGCGCCGAAGCCCTCCCGCTCGACGGCCTGCACGCCGGGCTCGCCGCCGCCGGATACGGCTACGGGCCCGCCTTCCAAGGCCTCAAGGCGGCGTGGCGGCGCGGCGACGAGGTTTTCGCCGAGGCCGCACTCGACGCCGAACTCCAGTCGGGCGCCGCCGACTTCGGCCTGCACCCGGCCCTGCTCGACGCCGCCCTCCAGGCCGGGGGCATCGGCCGCGGCAGCACGCCGGAGGGGCAGATGCTGCTGCCCTTCACCTGGAACGGCGTCACCCTGCACGCGGCGGGCGCGGGCGCGCTGCGCGTCCGCATGGTCCCGCTCGCCGACGGGGTGGCCCTCAGCGCGGCGGACTCCGCGGGCCGCCCCGTCGCCACCGCCGAGGCCGTCAGGTCCCGCCCCGTCGCCCTCGACCAGCTGCGCCCCGCGGACACCGGCCCCGACGGGCTCTACCGCGTCGAGTGGACCCCCGCCCCGGCGCGCGACGGCGCCCTCCCCGCGGCCGCCTGCGAAGTGCTGGGCGCCGACGCCCTCGGCGTCACCGCGGCGCTGACCGCCGCGGGCCACCTCGCCCCCGCCGGGGCGGTGCCCTTCACGGCCGGGCAGCCGGACTCGGACGGAGTGTCCGTCGCCGCGCGCAACGGGACCGGTGCGGAGCCCTTCGCCGCCGGTCCGTTCGGGGCCGAGCCGGTCGCCGCCGACCGGGTCGACGCGGAGGGCTCCGCGGATCCGGCCGCGTACGACAGGCTCGGCGGCGGGCCCGGCGCCGGGCGCGTCCAGGTGCTGGCCGTCCCGCCGCTGCCCGGGACGGGCCTGGACGACCCCGCGGGGCTCGCCGCCGCCGTCCACGCCGAGACCGTACGGCTCATGGGCCTGCTCCAGCAGTGGCTCGGCGACGAGCGCAACGCCGGGGCGCGGCTCGCGCTCGTGACGCGTGGCGCGCAGTCCACCGGCGCCGAACGCGTCGCCGACCTCGCGCACTCCGCGCTCTGGGGCCTCGCGCGCTCCGCCCAGCTGGAGAACATCGACCGGATCGTCCTCGTCGACCTCGACCCGGCCGCCCCCGACGACGAAGCCGCCCGCGCGCTCCCCGGCGCGCTGGCCGTCGCCCTCGGCGCGGGCGAACCGCAGGTCGTCGTACGCGGCGGCGCCCCGCTCGTCCCGCGGCTGGCCCCGGCCCGTACGGAAGCGGCAGCGCCCACCGGTGCGCCCGCCGACGCGGACCCCGCCGCCCCCGTCCCGGCGGACGCGGCACCGGCAGCCCCCACCCCGGCCCTCGACCCCCAAGGCACCGTCCTCGTCACCGGCGGCACCGGCACCATCGGCGCCCTCGTCGCCCGGCACCTGGTCACCGCCCACGGCGTGCGGCATCTGCTGCTCACCGGCCGGCGGGGCCCGCAGGCACCCGGCGCGGAGGCGCTGCGCGACGAACTCGCCGCCCTGGGCGCCGAGGTGACCGTCACCGCCTGCGACGCCGCCGACCGGGACGCGCTCTCCGCGCTGCTCGCGGCCGTACCGGCGGAGCACCCGCTCACCGGGGTCGTGCACGCCGCCGGGGTGACCGACGACGGCACCCTGCCCTCGCTGACCGCCGACAAGGTGCACGCCGTGCTGCGGCCCAAGGCCGACGCGGCGCTCCACCTGCACGAGCTGACGCGCGGCCAGGACCTGGCGGCGTTCGTCCTCTTCTCCTCCACCGGCGGCGTCGCGGGCGTCGCGGGGCAGGCCAACTACGCCGCCGCCAACGCCTTCCTCGACGCCCTCGCACAGGACCGCCGCGCGGCCGGGCTGCCCGGCCAGTCGCTCGGCTGGGGCCACTGGGAGCAGAGCAGCGGCATCACCGGCGCGCTCGCCGACCAGGACATCGCCCGTATGGAGCGCTCCGGCATCCGCGCCATGACCTCGCGGCAGGGCCTGGCCCTGCTGGACGCGGCGGCCCGGCAGCCCGACGCGCTGCTGGTGCCCGCCCGGCTGGACCTGGGCGCACTGCGCGAGCTGGCCGCCTCGGGCGTCCTGCCGCGCATCCTCAGCGGCCTGGTCCGCGCCCGGCCCGCCGCGGCCCGCCGTACGGGCACCGCGGAGGCGGCGGACGCGGCGCCGCTGGCGGAGCGGCTGGCCGGCCTCGCACCGGCCGAGCGCGCCCGCGCCCTGCTGGAGCTGGTACGCCGCAACGTCGCGGCCGTGCTCGGGCTCGGGGACGTCCTCGCGGTCGACCCGGCCCGCCCGTTCAAGGAGATCGGCTTCGACTCGCTCACCGCGGTCGAGCTGCGCAACCGGCTCAGCCGCAGCACCGGCGTCACGCTGCCCGCCACGCTCGTCTTCGACATCCCCACCCCCGCGCTGCTCGCCGACCACCTGCGCGACCGCCTCGCCCTCGACGACGCCACCGGTCCCGACGCGCTGCTGCGGGAGCTGGACCGGCTGGAGAGCCAGGTCGACCTGCTGGACGGCGACGAGGAGCGCGACGCGGTGACGGCCCGGCTCGAAGCCCTGCTGGCGCGCTGCCGCCCCGCCGCCCCGGCCACCGCCGCCGACGGCGAGGGCGTCGTCGAACAGCTCCAGGCGGCCTCGGCCGACGAAGTCCTGCAATTCATCGACTCCCACCTGAGCACGTCCTGAAAGAGGACCTGAAAGAGGACCGTCATGGCGAATCAGGAACAGCTGGTCGATTACCTCAAACGGGTCGCGGCGGACCTGCACACCGCGCAGCAGAAGCTGCGCGACCGCGAGGCGCGCGACAGCGAGCCGATCGCGATCGTGGGCATGGCCTGCCGCTACCCCGGCGGGGCCGACACACCGGAAGCCCTGTGGGAGCTGGTGGCCGCCGAGCGCGACGTCATCTCGCCGATCCCCGGCGACCGCGGCTGGGACCACAGCCGCTTCAACGACTCGGGCGAGACCGGCACGAGCTATGTGCGTGAAGGCGGCTTCCTCGACGCCATCGCGGACTTCGACGCTGACTTCTTCGACATCAACCCGCGCGAGGCCCTCGCCATGGACCCGCAGCAGCGGCTGCTGCTGGAGACCGCGTGGGAGGCCGTCGAGCGCGCCGGGATCGACCTGACCTCGCTGCGCGGCACGCGCACCGGCGTCTTCGTCGGCGGCAGCACCGTCTACTACGGGGGGACGGGCGCGCACGCCCCCGAGGAGCTGGCCGGGTATCTGGCCACGGGACTGGCCGCCAGCTCCATGTCGGGCCGCATCTCCTACACCTTCGGCTTCGAGGGGCCGTCCTTCACGGTGGACACCGCCTGCTCCTCGTCGCTGGTCGCGCTGCACCTGGCGGTGCAGGCGCTGCGCCGCGGCGACTGCCCGCTGGCGCTCGCGGCGGGTGTGGCGATGATGCCGACCCCCGGCACCTTCCTGGAGTTCAGCAAGCTCAAGGGCCTCGCGGGCGACGGCCGGTGCAAGGCCTTCGCGGCGGAGGCGGACGGCTTCGGCCCCTCCGAGGGCGTCGGCACCGTGCTGGTCGAGCGGCTGGCGGACGCGCAGCGCCTCGGCCACCCCGTCCTCGCCGTCGTCCGCGGCTCCGCGATGAACCAGGACGGCGCCTCCAACGGCCTCACCGCCCCGCACGGCCCCGCCCAGGAGCGCGTCATCCGGCAGGCACTCGCCGACGCCCGGCTGTCCCCGCGCGACATCGACGTCGTCGAGGGCCACGGCACGGGCACCTCGCTCGGCGACCCCATCGAGGCGCAGGCGCTGATCGCCGCGTACGGGGGGCCGCGCGCGGAGGGCGGCGAGCCGCTGTGGCTGGGGTCGGTCAAGTCCAACATCGGGCACACCCAGGCCGCCGCCGGTATGGCCGGGCTCATCAAGATGGTGTTCGCGCTGCGGCACGGGCTGCTGCCGCGCACCCTGCACGTGTCGGAGCCGACGCACCAGGTCGACTGGTCGCGGGGCAGCGTCCGGGTGCTGTCCGAGGCGCGGCCCTGGCCCGACGCCGGGCGCCCGCGCCGGGCCGGGGTGTCCTCCTTCGGCATGAGCGGCACCAACACGCACATCGTCGTCGAGCAGGCCCCGCAGCCCGAGGACGTACCCGGCCAGGCACCGGAGGCCGCCGAACCGCCCGTCGTGCCCTGGCTGGTGTCGGGCCGGGGCGAGGCCGCGCTGCGCGCCCAGGCGGCCCGGCTGCGGGACTTCCTCGCCGCGCGGCCCGACGCCGCTCCCGCCGAGGTCGGCCACGCGCTCGCGTGCACGCGGGCCGCGCAGTCGCACCGCGCCGCCGTGGTCGCCGCCGACCGCGCCACCCTGCTCGCCGGGCTCGACTCGATCGCCGCCGGGTCGCCCGGCGGGCGGGTCGTCACCGGCGTGCCCGGCACGGGCGCGACCGTCTTCGTCTTCCCCGGCCAGGGCTCGCAGTGGGCCGGTATGGCCCTCGGTCTCGCCGCCGAATCGCCGGTCTTCGCCGGGCACTTCCGGCGCGCCTGCCAAGCGGTCGAGCGGCACGCCGACTACACCGTGGCGGCGGTGCTGCGCGGCGAGCCGGGCGCGCCCTCCCTCGACCAGGTCGATGTCGTGCAGCCGGTGCTGTGGGCGGTGATGGTCGCGCTCGCCGAACTGTGGCGCTCCTACGGTGTGGAGCCCGCCGCCGTGGTCGGCCACTCGCAGGGCGAGATCGCCGCCGCGTGCGTCGCGGGCATCCTGAGCGTGGACGACGCCGCCCGTGTCGTCGTCCTGCGCTCCCGGGCGCTGCCGGAGCTGTCGGGCCGCGGCGGCATGGCGTCGGTGCCGCGGCCCGTCGCCGAGGTCGACAAGCACCTGGAGCGCTGGTCCGGGCGGCTGTCCGTCGCCGCCGTCAACGGCCCCTCGTCCACGGTCGTGTCGGGCGACGCCGACGCGCTGGACGAACTGCTCGACAGCTACGCGGCCGACGACGTGCGCGCCAAGCGCATCCCCGTCGACTACGCCTCGCACTCCCGCCACGTCGACGCGCTGCGCGAGCGGCTGCTGCGGGACCTCGCGGGCATCGAGCCGCGGGCCGGGACCGTACCGCTGTACTCCACGGTGACCGGGAAACCGGCGGACGGCGCCGCCATGGACGCCGGTTACTGGTACACCAACCTGCGCGAGCAGGTCCGCTTCGAGCAGGTCACCCGGGCGCTGCTGGCCGACGGGCACAGCACGTTCGTCGAGTGCAGCCCGCACCCGGTGCTCACCGTGGGCATGCAGGAGACGATGGACCAGGCGGGCGTGCACGCCGCCGCGTTCGGCACGCTGCGGCGGAACGAGGGCGGCTGGGACCGCTTCCTCACCGCGCTCGCCCAGAGCCACGCGTACGGCGCCCCGGTCGACTGGCGGCGGGTCCTCCCCGCCGGCACCCGGCCCGCCGAGCTGCCCACGTACGCCTTCCAGCGGCGCCGCTACTGGCTGGACGCCACGGGCGCCTCCGCGGGCGACCCGGACGGCCTCGGGCTCGCCCCGGCCGCCCACCCGCTGCTCGGCGCCGTCACCGTGCTCGCCGAGGGCGAGCAGGTCGTCCTCACCGGGCGGCTCGGCCTGGACACCCACCCCTGGCTCGCCGACCACGCGGTGGCGGGCGCGGTGCTCGTCCCCGGCGCGGTCTTCGTGGAGCTGGCGGTACGCGCCGGGGACGAGGTCGGCTGCGGCCACCTGGAGGAACTGGTCCTGGCCAGCCCGCTCGTGCTGCCCGCCGAAGGAGCCGTCCACCTCCAGCTCGTGGTGGCCGCCCCCGACCGGGAGGGCCGCCGCACCCTGAGCGTGTACGCCCGCCCGGCGGGCTCCGAGCGGCCCTGGGTGCCGCACGCCACCGGCATCCTCGCCGCCGCCCCCGGCGCCGCGGCCCCCGGCCCCGACCGCTGGCCGCCGGAGGGCGCCGAGCCGGTGCCGGTGGACGGCGCGTACGACCAGCTCGCCGCGGCCGGCTACCGCTACGGGCCGAGCTTCCGCGGGCTCAGGGCCGCCTGGCGGCGCGGCGCCGAGGTCTTCGCCGAGGTCGCGCTGCCCGACGAACAGCGCCGCCAGGCCGCGGAGTTCGGCATCCACCCCGCGCTGCTGGACGGCGCCCTGCACGCCACCGGGCTGAGCGCGCTGCGCGGCGGCAGCACCCGCATGGCGCTGCCCTTCGCCTGGAACGGCGTCACGCTCGCCGCCTCCGGCGCCGAGATGCTGCGGGTGCGGCTCGCGCCCGCGGGCGACGACGCCCTGTCCGTGCACGCCTTCGACGCCGCGGGCCGCCCCGTGGTCGCGATCGACTCGCTCGTCACCCGCCCCGTCGACGCCGCCGCCCTGTCGGCGGCCGGCGACGGCGCCGAGGACGTGCTGCTGCGCGTCACCTACCCGCCGCTGACCGGGGAAAGCACCGGGGCGAGCACCGCGGACTGGGTCGCCGTCGCCGCCGACGACTCCCCGGCCTGCCCCGAACTGCCCCGCCACCGCGACCTCGACGCGCTCGCCGCCGCGCTCGACGGCGGGCTGCCCGCCCCGCCGGTCGCGCTGCTGGTCTGCGACCCGGAGCCGGTCACGGACGGTTCCGGTCTGCCCGGCACCCTGCACCGGCGGCTTGCCGCGGTGCTGGCCGCGGTGCAGCGCTGGCTCGCCGACGAGCGTTTCGCCGCGACCCGGCTCGCGGTCACCACCTGGGGCGCGGTCGCGGCCCTCGACGACGAGGACGTCACCGACCTCGCCCACGCGGGCGTGTGGGGCCTGATCCGCTCCGCGCAGTCCGAACACCCCGACCGCCTCGTCCTGCTGGACCTGGACGGGCCGCGGCTCCCGGAAGCGGTGGCCGCCGCCGTGGCCGCGGGGGAGCGGCAGGTCGTCGTACGGGACGGCGCCGTACGCGTCTGCCGCGTCGTCCCCGGCGAGGGCGCCGGCCTCGCGCTGCCGGACAGCCCCGGCTGGCGGCTGGCGGCCGGGGAAGGCGGCACGCTGGACGCGCTGGAGCTGGTCGCCGAGGCCGAGCCCGTACCGCTGGGCCCCGGCGAGGTGCGGATCCGGGTCGGCGCGGCGGGCGTCAACTTCCGCGACGCGCTGATCGCGCTCGGTATGTACCCGGGCGACGCCGCCCTGCGCGGCAGCGAGGGCGCGGGCGTCGTCGTCGAGGCCGCGCCCGGCGTCACCTCCCCGGCGGTCGGCGACCGCGTGACGGGCCTCTTCCAGGGCGCGTTCGGCACGACGGCGGTGGCCGACGCCCGCAGCCTCGTCGCCGTACCCGAGGACTGGACCGACCGGCAGGCGGCCGCGGTGCCCATCGCGTACGTCACCGCGTGGCACGGGCTGCGCGGCCTCGCCGGGCTCAGGGCGGGCGAGCGCGTGCTCGTCCACGCCGCCACCGGCGGGGTCGGCACCGCCGCCGTGCACATCGCCCGGCATCTGGGCGCCGAGGTGTACGCGACCGCGGGGCCCGGCAAGCAGCACGTCCTGGCGGCGATGGGCATCGACGCCGAGCACCGCGCCTCCTCCCGCGACCTGGACTTCGAGGCGGCCTTCCGGGCGGCCACCGGCGGGCGCGGTGTGGACGTCGTCCTCAACAGCCTCACCGGCGCCGCCACCGACGCCTCCCTGCGGCTGCTCGCGGACGGCGGGCGCTTCGTCGAGATGGGCCTGACCGACGTCCGCGACCCGGCGCGGCTCGCCGCCGACCACCCCGGCGTCGACTACCGCGTCCTGGACCTCGGCGCGCCCGGCCCGGACGGCGTCGGGCGCATGCTCGCCGAGATCGTGGGCCTGCTGCGTACCGGCGAGCTGGCCCACCCGCCCGTGCGCGCCCA
Organism: Streptomyces sp. NPDC021020; assembly: GCF_044333285.1. Taxonomy (NCBI): domain Bacteria; kingdom Bacillati; phylum Actinomycetota; class Actinomycetes; order Kitasatosporales; family Streptomycetaceae; genus Streptomyces; species Streptomyces sp. NPDC021020. The sequence goes on along the minus strand of NZ_JBIRQQ010000011.1, from coordinate 138,257 downwards.
CGACATCCGCCGGGCCCGCGAGGCCCTGCGGCTGATGAGCCGGGCCGCGCACATCGGCAAGATCGTGCTGACCCTCCCGCGCCCCCTCGACCCCGAGGGCACCGTCCTGGTCACCGGCGGCACCGGCACGCTCGGCGCCCTGGTCGCCCGGCACCTGGTCACCGCCCACGGCGTGCGGCACCTGCTGCTCACCGGCCGGCAGGGCCCGCAGGCACCCGGCGCGGACGCGCTGCGGGACGAACTCGCCGCCCTGGGCGCCGAGGTGAGCGTCACCGCCTGCGACGCGGGGGACCGGGACGCGCTCGCCGCGCTGCTCGCGTCCGTACCCGCCGCGCACCCGCTGACGGGCGTCGTGCACTGCGCGGGCGTCCTCGACGACGGCATGGTCGACGCGCTCACCCCGGACCGGCTCGCCGCGGTGCTGCGCCCCAAGGCGGACGCGGCCTGGCATCTGCACGAACTGACCCGGGACACGGACCTGGCCCTCTTCGTCCTCTTCTCCTCCGTCGTCGGCGTCCACGGCAACCCCTCGCAGGCCAACTACGCGGCCGCCAGCAGCTTCCTGGACGCGCTGGCCCGGCACCGGCAGGCCCGCGGGCTGCCCGGCCAGTCGCTGGCCTGGGGCATGTGGGAGGAGACCAGCACGCTCACCGGCGAGCTGGACGAGGGCATGCGGCAGCGCATCCGGCAGGCCGGCATGCTGCCGATGCCCACAGACCGGGCCCTCGCCCTGCTCGACCGGGCCCACGCGCGCGGCGACGCCCTCCTGGTGCCGATGCGGCGCCCCGCCGAGGCCGCGGCCCCCGCCGCGGCGAGCCGCGCCAGGGCCCGCCGGGTGGCCGACAGCGGCGCGGCCGCCGCCGCGGGGCCGGTGCTGGCCGGGCAACTGGCCGCCCTGCCCGCGGAGGAGCACGAGAGCGCCGTGCTGGAGGCGGTGTGCGCGCACATGGCCGCCGTGCTCGGCCACGACTCCGCCGACGAGATCCACACCGAACGCACCTTCAAGGAGCTGGGCTTCGACTCGCTCACCGCCGTCGAGCTGCGCAACCGGCTGTCCGCCGCGGCGGGCCTGCGGCTGCCCGCCACCCTCGTCTTCGACTTCCCGCACCCCGTCGCCCTCGCCCGGCATCTGCGCGAGCAGATCGCCGCGAGCATCCCGTCCGCCGTTCCCGCCGCCTCCGCCGCCCCGGAGGAGCCGCGGCCCGAGGCGGCGGGCGACGCCACCGAGCGCCGGGTACGGGAGCTGCTCGCGGCCGTACCGCTGCGGCGGCTGGAGGAGTCCGGGCTGCTCGACGCCCTGCTGCGGCTCGGCGAGGCGGACGAACCGCCCGGCGCCGACGCGCAGGCCCCCGGCGACGACCTCGCCGGGATGGACCTGGACGAGCTGGTGGACATGGCCCTGCGCAACGGCGGGTCCTGACATGGACCGCACCCGACCCCGTCCCCGCGGAAGGACGCCATGACCGAGCCGGACAGCAAGGTCGCCGCCGCACTGCGCGCGGCGCTGCGGGAGGCCGAGCGGCTGCGCCGGGAGAACGCCGCGCTGCGCGCGGCGGCCCGCGAGCCGATCGCCGTCACCGCGATGGCCTGCCGCTACCCCGGCGGCGTCGACTCCCCCGAGGAGCTGTGGGAGCTGGTGACCGCCGAGCGGGACGTCGTCGGCGGCTTCCCGCGCGACCGCGGCTGGGACCTCGACGCGCTGACCGGACCGGACGCCCACCCCGCCGTACGCAGCGGCGTCGCCGAGGGCGGCTTCCTCGCGGACGCCGCCGCCTTCGACCCGGCGCCCTTCGGGATGTCCCCGGGCGAGGCGTCGGTGACGGACCCGCAGCAGCGGCTGCTGCTGGAGACGTCGTGGGAGGCCTTCGAACGGGCCGGGATCGACCCGCGGTCGGTGTCCGGCGGCGACATCGGCGTCTTCATGGCCACGACCGGCCAGGACTACACCGCCCACCTCGTGGACGTCCCCGACGACCTCCTCGAAGCCACCGGGTCCGGCAGCACGGCCGCCGTGCTCTCCGGCCGGATCGCCTACGCCTTCGGCCTCGAAGGCCCCACCGCCACACTGGACACCGCGTGCTCCGGCTCGCTCGTCGCGCTGCACCTGGCCTGCCAGGCGCTGCGCGCCGGCGAGTGCTCCATGGCGCTCGCCGGCGGCGTCGCCGTCATGTCCAGCCCCAACCGCTTCGTCGGCACCGGGCGCGGCATCGGGCTCGCGGTCGCGACCCGCTGCCGCTCCTTCGCCGACGGCGCCGCCGGGATCGCCTTCGCGGAGGGCGCGGGCGTCCTGCTGGTGGAGCGGCTCTCCAACGCCCGCGCGCACGGCCGCCCGGTGCTCGCCGTGGTACGCGGCGGCGCGATCGGCCAGGAGGGCGCCAAGGGCGGCCTCAACGCCCCCCACGGCGCCGCCCAGCAGCGCCTGATCCGGCGGGCGCTGGACGGGGCGGGGCTGCGGCCGCACGAGGTCGACGTCGTCGAGGGGCAGGGCGCGGGCGGCATGCTCGGCGACGCGGTCGAGGCGCAGGCGCTGGCCGCTGTCTACCGCGAGGGCCGCCCCGACGACCGGCCGCTGCTGCTCGGCTCGGTCAAGTCCAACATCGGCCACAGCCAGGCCGCCAGCGGCATGGCCGGGCTGATCAAGACCGTCCAGGCCATGCGGCACGGCGTGGTGCCGCGCACCCTGCACTCCGAGGTGCCCTCCCCGCACATCGGCTGGGAGCAGGGCCGCATCCGGCTCGCGACCGCCGCCGTCCCCTGGCCCGACACCGGGCGCCCGCGCCGCGCCGGGGTGTCCTCCTTCGGCTTCGGCGGCACCGACGCGCACCTCCTGCTGGAGCAGGCGCCGCCGCCCGAACCCGCCCCCTCCCGGTCCGAGGCGTCCGCGGGCGGCACGCTGCTCTGCCCCGTCTCCGGCTGCGACGCGGACGCGCTGCGCGCCCAGGCCGCCCGGCTGCTCGCGCACGTCGCCGGGCACCCCGCGCTGCGGCCCGCCGACGTCGCCCTGTCCGCGGCCACCACCCGCGCCGCGCTCGACCACCGCGGGGTCGTCGCCGCCACCACCCGCGACGAACTGCTCGACGGCCTGCGCGCCCTCGCCGACGACCGCCCCGCGCCGCACACCGTACGGGGCGCGGTCGGGCGCCGCCGCCACCTCGTGCTGCTGCTCACGCCCGGCCCCCCGGCGCCCGGGGGCGGCAAGGAACTCCGCGACGCCTTCCCGGAGTTCGCCGCCGCTTTCGACGCCACCTGCGCGGGGCTCGGCGCCGCCGCGGAAGGCCCCGCCGGGCTCCCCGGCCCCGCGCGGGAGTTCGCGCTCCAGGTCGCGCTGCACCGGCTCTTCACGTCCTGGGGCGTACGGCCGCGCGCCGTCCGCGGCCACGGCACGGGCCGCCTGGCCGCCGAGCACCTCGGCGGGCGGCTCCCGCTGCCCGACGTCCGGCGCGCGCTCGCGGCGGCCGAACCGGCAGCCGTACCCGCCGACTTCGCCGCCGAGGCGGGCGCCCTGGCCAGGGAGGGGACCGTCTTCCTGGAGCTGGGCGGCCACGAGACGGCCGCGCTGCTGCGCGCCGCGGGCCGCACCGCGGTGGCCGCACTGCGCCCCGGCGCCGCGGAACCGGCCGCCGCGCTGGCCGCACTCGCCGAGGTGTACGTCCGCGGGACCGCCGTCGACTGGCCCGCGGTCTTCGCCGGAAGCGACGCCCGCCGCGTGGACCTCCCCACGTACGCCTTCCGCCGCACCCGCTACTGGCGCGCCGCCTACAGCCCCGACCTCAGCCGTATCCCCCCGGCGCACAGCGGCGGTACGGGACCTGCGGAGGGCGGCAGGACGGGGCCGGTGCACGACGGTGCGACCGCACTCGCGCAGGGCGGCGGGACGGGACCCGCGCAGGGCAGCGGGACGGGGCCGGTGCACGGCGGTGCGACCGCACTCGCGCAGGGCGGCGGGACGGGACCCGCGCACGGCAGCGGGACGGGGCCGGTGCACGACGGTGCGACCGCACCCGTGTACGTCAGCGGCGCCGCACCCGCGTACGGCAGCGGGAACACCCCCGCATCCGCACCCGGCAGCGGGGCCGCACCCGCGCACGGCAGCGGCACAGGCTCCGCGCAAGGCAGCGGGACAGGGGCGGTGCACGACGGTGCGACCGCACCCGCGTACGGCAACGGGACCGCCCCCGCCCCCGCGTACGGCAGCGGGATCGCGCCCGTGTACGTCAGCGGCACGGGACCTGCTCATCCCGGCGGATCGGCTCATGGCACGGACCAGGGGAGGGCCCTGTGACGGGGGAGCGCGCTCGGAAGCGGATTGCCCGCGAGCACAGTCGGCTGCTCGTCGCGGGCGACATCGACGGGCTGCTCGCCCTCTACGCGCCGGACGCCGTCTTCGAGGACCCGGTCGGATCCGGGGCGCGGCAGGGGCACGAGGCGCTGCGCGCGCACTTCACGGCCGCCGCCGCGGGGCACCCCGCCGAGACCGTCGAGGACACCGTCGCCGGGCAGGACGGCACGCACGTCCTGTCCCGGATCACCTCCGTCACCGGCTACCGCCCGCTCGGCCCGCGCTACGCCGCCCGCGGCTGGCTGGCGCCGCCGCGGGGCGCCGAACCCGCCTTCCTGCGCCGCCACTACGCGCTCCAGTTGCGGGTCGCGCCGTCCGGCCTCGTCGAGGACATGCGGGCCTACTGGGGCCGCCCCGACCTGGAGGTCTCCGCCGACGGCGCGGATTTCACCGGCCCCGCCGAGCTGTCGCCCCGCGAGGCGGCACTGCGCCGGCTGCCCGAGACGTACCTGTCGCGGCTGACGGGCGGGGACGTGGAGGGCACCGTCGAACTCTTCGCCGAGGGCATCGTCTTCGAGGACCCGGTCGGCGGCATCCTGCTACGCGGCAAGGACGCGCTGCGCAAGCACGTCTTCCGCGGCTCGGCGGGCAAGGTCCACGAGGTGCTGGGCCGGCCCGTCTCGTCGATGGACGGGCGCTTCGTCGTCATCCGCGGTGACGCGCGCGTGGTCGTGCCCGCCGAGATGCGCATGCGCATGATCACCGTGTGCGAGATCGACGACGCCGGGCTCGGCGTGCACATCCGCGGCTACTGGGGCCTCGGCGATCTCACCATGGAGCCCGCACCGCCCCGGACCCCGGCGGCGCCCGCGGAAAGGCCCGCTTAAGTGCCCGGCGACACCCTCGTGAGGGCGGCCCGGGGCCCGCGGGGCGCCCCCGCGCGACGGAGCCGGGAGCACCCGCACCTCCCGCACCACCCGCACGATCCGAGGAACGCGCACGACCGAGAGCGATCACCGGACTTCCCGCTGCGAAGGGACGAGACGTCGTGACCACACCGACACGCGCTGTCGTGCTGGGCGGTGGATGGGCCGGCATGCTGACCGCCCATGTGCTGTCCCGGCACCTGGAATCCGTCACCGTCGTCGAGCGCGACGTCCTGCCGGACGGCCCGCAGCACCGCAAGGGCCAGCCGCAGGCCCACCACGTCCACGTCCTGTGGTCCAGCGGCGCCGGCATCGTCGAGCGGCTGCTGCCGGGCACCGCCGACCGGCTGCTGGCCGCCGGCGCCCGCCGGATCGGCTTCCAGAGCGACCTGGTGACCCTGACCGCGTGGGGCTGGCAGTACCGCTTCCCCGCCTCCGCGCACGCCATGATGTGCACCCGCCCGCTGCTCGACTGGATCGTCCGCGGCGGCATCTTGTCCCGCGGCCGGGTCCGCGTCGAGCAGGGCACCGAGGTCGTCGAGCTGGCCGGCGACCGCACCCGCGTCACCGGCGTACGCGTCCGCGACACCGAGGGCGGCGAGCCGCGCCTGCTGGAGGCCGACCTCGTGGTGGACGCCACCGGGCGCGCTTCCCGCCTGGGCCACTGGCTGGGCGCCCTCGGCCTGCCCGGCGTCGAGCAGGACGTGGTGGACGCCGGGATCGGCTACGCCACCCGGATGTTCAAGGCCCCCGACGGCGCGAGCGCCGCCTTCCCCGCCGTCCAGGTCGCCGCCGACCCGCTGACCCGGCAGCCCGGCCGCTTCGGCGTCGTCTACCCGCAGGAGGGCGGCCGCTGGCTGGTCACCCTCACCAGCACCCGCGGCGCCCCGCTGCCCGGCCGCGACGACGAGTTCGAGGCCTTCGCCAAGGGGCTGCGGCACCAGGTCGTGAGCGACCTGATGAGCGTCGCGGAGCCCGTCGGCCCGGTCTTCCAGTCGCACTCGGGCGCCAACCGGCGGCTCTACCCCGAGCGGATGCCGCAGTGGCCCGACGGCCTGCTGATCCTCGGCGACTCGCTGGCCGCCTTCAACCCCGTCTACGGGCACGGTATGAGCTCCGCCGCCCGTGCGGCGGACGCCCTCGACACCGAACTCGCGCGCGGCGCCCTGGCGGAGGGCGGCACCCGGCGGGTGCAGGCCGCGCTCGCCGCGGTCGTCGACGACCCGTGGATCATGGCCGGGCTCAACGACATCCAGTACGTCAACTGCCGCAACCTCTCCAGCGACCCGCGGCTGACCGGCCCCGACATCGCCGAGCGGCTGAAGTTCTCCGACTTCGTCTCCGGCAAGTCGATCCGCTCCCGGCAGGTCTGCGAGGTCGCCACGCAGGTGCTCAGCCTGAACGCCCCGCAGAAGTCCCTGGGCGAGGCCCGCTTCCTGTCGCTGCTGCACAGCGACACCACCCTGGACGAGCTGCGCGAGCCGCCCTTCCGCTCCGGCGAGCTGGAGTCGGTCGGCCTGCGGCCCTACGGCGCCACCGCCGCCCGCGGCGTCCTCGGATGACCCCGCCCGCGCCCGTACCGCCCGCCACCCCCACCGAGGAAGGTGCAGCCATGGAAGGACCCGACGAAGCAGCCGCCGAGGAGGCCGCGCAGCCCGGCGGCCCCGCCGACGAGCAGGCGGCCGCGCTGGTGGCGCGGCTCGCCACGGCGCCGCCGGAGGAGCGGCAGGAGCTGCTGGGCGACCTGGTGCTGCACCGGGCGCGCGCGATCCTCGACGGCCAGGAGCTGGACGAGGACAGCAACTTCCTCCAGAACAACATGAGTTCGCTCGCCGCCGTCCGGCTGTCCAAGACCCTCACGGACGACACCGGCCTGGAGGTCCCGCTCGTCGCCATCGTCGAGCACCCCACCCCCACGCTGCTCGGCAAATACCTCGCCGAGGCGTACGCGGCCGAGACCGGCTGACACCTCCCGTCCCTCGCGTCCCCCGCTCCGATCCCCTCCCAGGGCAAGGGAAACCGCCATGAATGTGTCCGTCCCCGTCGACGACTCGGTGAGGCTGAACGTGCGGCAGCGGCCCGGCGGCACGGGCCGGCCGGTGCTGCTGGTGCACGGGCTGGGGTCCAACTCCCGGATGTGGGACGAGGTCGCCGCCCTGCTCGCCGCCGCCGGGCACCCCGTGCACGCCGTCGACATGCGCGGGCACGGCGAGTCCGACCTCCCCCGGGAGAGCTTCGACAACGCGACCGCCGTAGCCGACCTGGCAGCCGTCTGCGACGCGCTCGGGCTCGGCGGCGCGCTGCTCGCCGGGCACTCGTGGGGCGGGAACATCGCGATGCGGCTCGCCGCGGTGCGCCCCGACCTCGCCGCGGGGCTCGCCCTCGTGGACGGCGGCGGCCCGGTCGACATCCAGGGCGGCGCCCTGCCCCGCGACACCGAGGACGTCGGGTGGTGGGGGCCCGACGCGCGGGCGCCGCGGGAGGCCATGCGCACCGTGCTGCGGGCCATCCACCCGCGCTGGTCGGCCGCCGCGGTCGACGCGAGCCTGTCCGACATGGTCGAGGGGCCCGACGGGCTGCTCGGGCCGCGGCTGCCGCTGGAGCACTACCGGTCGGTGTGGAAGAGCATGTGGAACGACCCGCCCGCCCGCTGGTACCCGGACGTCAAGGTGCCCGTCGTGCTGCTCAAGGCTGTGCCCCCGAACCCGCCGCCCGGCTGGCTCGCCTGGGCCCGGCAGTGGGTCGCCGACGCCGAGGCCGCGCTGCCGCAGGCGCGGTCGCGCTGGTACACCGGCTCCGACCACAACCTGCACGCCGACCACCCCGACCGGGTGGCCGCCGACCTGTTGGAGCTGGCCCGCACCGTCGACGAGCAGGCCGGCGCCCCGGCCGCGGAGCGGTCCTGACATGGCCGACGACCAGCAGAAGCTGCTCGACTACCTCAAGCGCGTCACCGGCGACCTGCGCGAGGCCCGGCGCCGCATCGAGGACGCAGAGTACGCCGCCCACGAGCCCGTCGCCGTCATCGGCATCGGCTGCCGCTTCCCCGGCGGGGTGAGCAGCGCCGACGACCTGTGGGAGCTGGTCGCCGACGGGCGCGACGCCACCGGCGACCTGCCCGCGGACCGCGGCTGGGACCTCGACTCCCTCTACGACCCCGAGCCCGGCCACGCCGGCACGTCGTACGTGCGCCGCGGCGGCTTCGTCACCGGCGCCGACCGCTTCGACGCCGCCTTCTTCGGCATCAGCCCCAACGAGGCCGTCACCATGGCCCCGCAGCAGCGGCTCGCCCTGGAGGTCGCCTGGGAGGCGGTCGAGCACGCCCGTATCGACCCGCACACCCTGCGCGGCAGCCGCACCGGCACCTACCTCGGCTGCGACGGCATCGACTACTTCCTCAACTCCTTCCACGTGCCCGACAACGCGGCCGGCTACCTCACCACCGGCAACTCGCCCAGCGTGGTGGCCGGCCGGGTGGCCTACGCCCTCGGCCTGGAGGGCGCCGCGGTCACCCTCGACACCGCGTGCTCCTCCGCGCTCGTCGCCATGCACCTGGCCTGCCAGGCGCTGCGCCAGCGGGAAGTGGGCCTGGCGCTGGCCGGCGGGGTGTACGTGATGTCGTCGACCGCGCCGCTCGTCGGCTTCAGCGAGCTGCGCGCCCTCGCCCCCGACGGCCGCTGCAAGCCCTTCGCCGCGGGCGCCGACGGCATGACGCTCGCCGAGGGCGCCGGGATCGTGCTGCTGGAGCGGCTGTCCGACGCCCGCCGGAACGGCCACCCGGTGCTCGCCGTCATCCGCGGCTCCGCCGTCAACGAGGACGGCGCGAGCAACGGGCTCACCGCGCCCAACGGCCCCTCCCAGCAGCGCGTCATCGAGCAGGCCCTCGCGAGCGCCCGGCTCGCACCGGCTGACGTGGACGCCGTCGAGGCGCACGGCACCGGCACCGCGCTGGGCGACCCCATCGAGGCGCAGGCGCTGCTCGCCGCGTACGGCCGGGACCGGCCGGAGGGACGGCCGCTGTGGCTGGGCTCGGTCAAGGCCAACATCGGCCACACCCAGATCGCCGCGGGCGCGGCGGGCGTCGTCAAGACGGTCATGGCCCTGCGCCACGGCCGCCTGCCCCGCCTGCTCCACCTCGACGAGCCGAGCCCCCACGTGGCCTGGTCCTCCGGCGACGTCCGACTGCTGACCGACGACGTCCCCTGGCCCCACGACCCCGCACGACCCCGCCGGGCAGGCGTCTCCGCCTTCGGCTTCTCCGGCACGAACGCCCACCTGATCCTGGAGGAGGCGCCTCCGGCGCACGGAGCGGGGGTGCCTTCCCCGGCCCCGGGCGCACCGGCGCCGCCCCCCGGCGCGGATGCTGCCGCGGTGCCGCCCGCGGGCCGGGACGCGGTGGCGTCGCCGCCTTCGGGCGCGGGGGTGGCTGTGGTGCGGCTCTCCGGCGCGGGTGCCGCCGCGGTGCCGCCCGTCGGCCGGGGTGCGGTGGCGTCGCCGCCTTCCGGGGCGGGGGCGGCAGGAGCGCGAGCCTCCGGCTTGGATGCGGCGGTGGTGCCCTCTTCCGGTTCGAACGTGGCGGGGGTGCCGCTCCCCGGCGCGGATGCGGCAGGAGCGCAATCCTCCGGCTCGGGTGCGGCGGTGGTGCCGTCTGCCGGTCCGGACGTGGTTGCGGTGCCGCTGCCCGGCGGAGGTGTGGGCGGGTCACCGATTTCCGGGCCCGAGGCGGCTGCGGTGGCACCGCCCGGACCGGGTGCCGCCAAGATGCCGCCTGCCGGACCGGGGGCCGCCGAGATGCCGCTTTCCGGCTCGGGCGCGGTCGCAACGGCTTCTCCCGGCCCGGACGCCGGCGCTGCGTCTTCTTCTGACGCGGGCGTCGCCGTGTGGGCGCTGTCGGCTCGCAGCGCGGACGCGCTGCGGGGGCAGGCTCGGCGGCTGCTCGATGCCTGGGTGGACGCCGACCCGCGGGCGGTCGGGTGGTCGCTGGCCGGGACGCGGTCGGCCTTCGAGCACCGGGCGGCCGTCACGGGGGCCGGTACCGACGAGCTGCGTGCGCGGCTCGGCGCGCTCGCCGCGGGTGAGCCCGCGCCCGGCGTCGTCACCGGCACCGCCCGTACGGCGGGCCCCGGCGTCGTCCTGGTCTTCCCGGGGCAGGGCTCCCAGTGGCCCGGCATGGGGCGCGAACTGCTCGGCTCCTCACCGGTGTTCGCCGCCCGGATCGCGGAGTGCGAGGCCGCCCTCGCCCCATACGTCGACTGGTCGCTGACCGGGGTGCTGCGCGGCGCGGAAGGCGCCCCGGACCCGGCCAGGGTGGACGTGATCCAGCCCGTGCTGTGGGCGCTGATGGTGGCGCTCGCCGCCGAGTGGGCCCACCACGGCGTGACGCCCGCGGCAGTCGTCGGGCACTCGCAGGGCGAGATCGCCGCCGCGTGCGTCGCCGGGGCGCTCCCGCTGGGCGAGGGCGCCCGGGTGGTGGCGCTGCGCTCGCGGGCGCTGCGTGCGCTGGCCGGAAAGGGCGCGATGGCCTCCCTCGGCATCGGCCCCGACGCCGCCGCCCGGCTCGTCGCCGACCTCGGCGAGGCGGCGGCGGGAGTGGGCGTCGCCGCGTTCAACAGCCCGTCGTCCACCGTGGTCTCCGGCCCGCCGGAGGCGGTCGCCGCCGCTGTCGCCGCGTGCGAGGCCACCGGCGCGCGGGCCCGCACCATCGACGTCGACTACGCCTCGCACGGCCCGCAGGTCGACGCCATCGCCGACGACGTACGGGCCCGGCTGGCGGGCGTGCAGGGCGTGTCCACGGACGTCGCCTTCCACTCCACCCTGACCGGCGGCCCGCTGGACACCGCGGAGCTGGACGCCGCCTACTGGCTGGCGAACCTGCGGCAGCCGGTACGCCTCACCGAGGCCGTCGACTCCCTGCTGGCCGCGGGCCACCGGGTGTTCGTCGAGGTCAGCACGCACCCCGTGGTCGTGCCCGCGCTCCAGCAGTGCTTCGAGGCCGCCGGGATCGACGCGCACGCCGCGGGCACGCTGCGGCGCGGCGAGGGCGGCCCCGCGCAGCTCGCCCTCGCGCTGGGGCAGGCCTTCGCCGCGGGCGCGCCGGTGGACTTCCGCGCCTGGCACGGCGGTGCGTCCGCCGCGCGGGCCGTCGACCTGCCCACCTACGCCTTCGACCGGCAGCGCTACTGGCTGCCCACCGCCCGCCCCGGCGCCGCGGGCGGCCCGCAGGACCCGGCCGAGGCCGAACTGTGGGGCGCGATCGAGGAAGCGGACGCCGCCGCGCTCGCCGGGGTGCTGGAGCCGGACGGCGACAGTGCGGCGAGCGCCGAGGCGCTGCGGCCCGCCCTGCCGCTGCTGGCCGCCTGGCGCAGCCGGCAGCGCGAGCGCGGCACGCTGGCCGCCTGGCGCCACCGGATCCGCTGGACGCCGCTGCCCGACACCGCGCCGCCCGCCCTGACCGGCACCTGGCTGCTGCTCGTCCCGGACGGCCACACCGACGACCCGGCCGTGCGGACCGCGGCCGAGGCGCTGGGTGCGCACGGCGCCGCCGTACGCCAGCTGACCGTGGACGCACGCACCGCCGACCGCGCGGGGCTGTCCGCCCAACTCGCCGCCGTTGTACGGCCGCTGACCGTGGACGCGCGCACCGCCGATCGCGCGGGGCTGGCCGCGGAACCGGCCGCCGCCGCACGGCCGCTGGCCGTGGACGCGGGCGCCCCCGATCGCGCGGGGTCGGGCGCCGAACTCGCCGCCGTTGTACGGCCGCTGACCGTGGACGCGCGCACCGCCGATCGCGCGGGGCTGGCCGCGGAACCGGCCGCCGCCGCACGGCCGCTGG
>NZ_JBIRQQ010000011.1:0-126123 GCF_044333285.1 Streptomyces sp. NPDC021020 | reverse complement strand
TGGCCGTGGACGCGGGCGCCCCCGATCGCGCGGGGTCGGGCGCCGAACTCGCCGCCGTTGTACGGCCGGTGACCGTGGACGCCGCCGATCGCGCGGGGCTGGCCGCGGAACCGGCCGCCGCCGCACGGCCGCTGGCCGTGGACGCGAGCGCCGCCGACCGCGCGGGGTCGGGCGCCGAACTCACCGCCGCCGGAGAGGACTTCGCCGGGGTCGTGAGCCTGCTCGCCCTCGACGAGCGGTCCCGCCCCGGCCGCCCCGGCGTGCCCGCGGGGCTGGCCGCCACCGTGGCCGCCCTCCAAGCGCTGGGCGACGCCCGGATCGGCGCGCCGCTGTGGTGCGTGACCCGCGGCGCCGTCTCGACCGGCCCCGACGACCCGCTGCCGCACCCGGTGCAGGCGCAGGTGTGGGGCCTGGGCCGGGTGGCCGCGCTGGAGCACCCCGACCGCTGGGGCGGCCTCGCCGACCTGCCCGCCGAGCCCGACCTGCCCGCCGAGCCCGGTGCGCGGGCCGCCGCCCGCCTCGCGGCCGTCCTCGCCGGGATCCCGCGCGGCGAGGGCACGGAGGACCAGACCGCCGTCCGCGCCGCCGGGGTGCTGGCTCGCCGCCTCGACCACGCGGCCCCCGAGCGCGGCCCCGGCCGCCCCTGGCGGCCGGAGGGCACCGTCCTGGTCACCGGCGGCACCGGCGGCGTCGGCGCGCTGCTCGCCCGCTGGGCCGCGCGCAGCGGGGCCGCCCGCCTCGTCCTCACCAGCCGCCGCGGCCCCGACGCGCCCGGCGCCGGGGAGCTGGCCGCGGAACTGCGCGGTCTCGGCGCCGAGGTGACGATCGCCGCGTGCGACGCCGCCGACCGCGAGGCCATGGCGCAGGTGCTCGCCGCGATCCCCGCCGGGCAGCCGCTCACCGCCGTCGTGCACGCCGCGGGCGTCAGCGACCAGGCCCTGATCGCCGACGCCGACGACGCGCACCTGGAGCGCATGCTCGCGCCCAAGGCGCTCGCCGCCCGGCATCTGCACGAGCTGACCCGGCATCTGGAGCTGTCCGCCTTCGTGCTGTTCTCCTCGGTCAGCGCGGTGTGGGGCAGCGGCGGGCAGGCTGCGTACGCCGCCGCCAACGCCCAGCTGGACGCGCTCGCCGAGCACCGCCGCGGCCTCGGCCTGCCCGCCACCTCCGTGGCCTGGGGCCTGTGGGGGGAGGTCGGCATGGCGACGTCCGACGAGGAGGTCGACTTCTTCCGCCGCCGCGGCATCCGCCCGCTGGAGCCCGCGCTCGCCCTCGCCGCCCTGCGGGAGGCGGTCGGGCGCCCGGCGCCCGCGTCCGTGGTCGCCGCCGTGGACTGGCGCCGCTTCCTGCCGAGCTTCACCGCGCTGCGCCCCAGCGCGCTGCTCGCCGACCTTCCCGAGGCCGTGCCCGACCGTGCCGAAGAGACCGCGCCCGCGGCGCAGGAGGCGGGCCCGCTGCTGCGCAAGCTCACCGGGAGGCCGGCCGCCGAGCAGTACGAGATCCTGCTGCGGCACGTACAGGGGCACGCCGCCGGGATCCTCGGGCACAGCGGAGCGGACGCCGTACCGCCCGGCAAGCCCTTCCAGGAACTCGGCTTCGACTCGCTCACCGCCGTCCAGCTGCGCAACGAGCTGAGCGGCAGCACGGGCCTGCGTCTGCCCACCACCGTGCTCTTCGACCACCCCACCGCCGACGACCTCGCCCGGCATCTGCACGGGCTGCTCGTCGCCGACGCCGCGACCGGCGAGCAGCACGTCATGGCCGGGCTCGACGGCTGGGACGCGGCCAACGCCCCGGACGCGGTCGGCGAGGCCGCCCGCAACCGGGTCGCGGCGCGGCTGCGGCTGCTCGCCGACAAGTGGGCGGGGGAGGGCGGCGAGGCGGACGCGCACGGCGACCTGGAGGAGGCCACGGCCCAGGAGATCTTCGACCTGATCGCCACGGAGTTCGGCAAGTCCTGAGCCGCTGCGGCCCTTCCGCCCGGAAGGGCCGCAGCGGGGGGGGGCCTCAGCAGGCGCCGAGGTCGTCCCAGACGCCCCACTGGCCGGTGGTGCCGGGCTCCTCGCCCTGCGTCCACCACTTGGCCTTCCAGTTGTGGCCGTTGTGCGAGACGGTCTCCCCGCCGTTGTAGACCGTCGCGGCGGCCCAGGGGGCGGCGGTGCAGCTGCCGGTGCCCCCGGTCGTGCCGCCGGTGGTGGTTCCGCCCGTGGTGGTCCCGCCGGTGGTCGTACCGCCGGTCGTGGTCCCGCCCGTCGTCGTACCGCCGGTCGTGCTGCCCGTCCCGCCGATGCTGACGTCGATGCAGGAGTAGAAGGCGTTGGCGGTGTCGCCGATGTTCCAGACCGCCAGCACCTTCTGCTTGCCGGTGAAGCTGCCGAAGTTGACCTGGTGGCTGAGGTCGGCGGGCGGCTGCTGGTTGTTGCCGGGGAATTCGGCGAGCAGCGTGCTCCCGATGTAGTACTGCCAGTTGAGGGTCGCGTGCCGGGCGGTGTTGTGCCAGGTGAAGGTCGCCGAGGAGCCGACCGGGGTGACCTGCCAGCCCTTGCTGTCGTCGTCCAGCTCGGCGAACTGCGCGTTGCCGCCGCTGCAGCTGTGCAGGCCCTTCGGGCCCTCGACGCTCTGCGGCTCGTACTTGATGTCGCCGCAGCTGACGATGCCTTCGGCGCACTGCTCCTGGCGGCTCGTCGGGAGGGTGACCCAGCCGTGGGCGCTGGCCGTGCCCGAGGACAGTCCGAACGCGATGAGCGGAGCGGCCAGTGCTCCGAGGGCGAGAGCCACCCGTCGTGTCGTGTGCATGTCATACCGCTTTCGTCGAGGTGTGGGGGCGTCCCTCGTGGGCCCTTGCTGCCTGTCCGGCGGTGGTGCGGTGCGGCGTACGCCGTGAGCTGTGTGCCTGTGGCCGGTCACGGCGTGGGAGCCGGACCGCCGCCGGAAGGTCCGGACCTCACGAGAGCCTAGGTCTAGACCATAGCCTCCAGCGGGGTCAGGTCAAGAGCGCACACAGCACCAAATCCCTTGCGGCGCAAGGGATGGGGCCGGACGGACCGCCCGCGCCGGGTCACAGCGTGACCGCGCCCGCCACGGCCGCCGCCGCCACGACCACCAGCCCCACGGCGTTGGTGACCGCATCCCGCTTCCAGGACCGGCGTTCGGCCTCGACGTCCAGGGAGAGGACGGCCGGGTCGTCGGGGGAGTAGTGGACCGTGACGTCCCGGCCCCGCGATCCGGCGGGGTCCCGGATCCCCGACTCGCAGAAGGCCGTGACCTCCGTGCCGTCCCGCGTGGTGAAGGTGACGACGGGCACCACGCGGGTGGAGACGTGTCCGTCGTCCGGGTCGACGGTGACGTTCTGGAGCACGGCGGCGACCCGGCCGGGCACGGCCGCCATGGCCGCCAGCGTGTCCAGCCGGCGGTTCCTGTCGCGTACGTTCCCCGGCAGGTGGTAAAGGCCGGAGAGGGCCCACGGCCCGCAGAAGCCGAGCAGGGCCCACGGCCAGCCCCGGTCGACCGCGGCGGCGACGACCGGACCGGCGTAGGCCAGGAAGAGCGCGAAGGTGGGCCACCCGAGACCGCGCCCGGGCGCCGAGAGGTCGTTGGCGAACCGGAAGTCGTGCGGTCTGCCGCGCGGGTAGCGGACGCCGATCTCCCGGCCCGTCCAGGCCGCGCTGATCCGCTCGCCCGGCCCGCCGTCGTTGGTGACGGTGAAGTCCTGCCCGGTGGCAGGGTCCCGGAAGGAGACGACCACGGCGATCCCGTCGCTCGGGGAGCTTCCGTGCCGCGGTTCCCCCACCCGTTCGATCCGCCCCGTCACCCGGACCTCCCGCTGCGCCCGGGTCCTGCCGGCCAGCGCCCTCCCGTACCCGACCAGCGCCACCGCGCCGAGAACGCCGCACCACAGCGCCACATACCCGTGCCAGTCCATCCGTCTTTCCTCTCCTGCCGCTTTCGGGGACGGCCGCAGAGCGCGCCACCGCTGCCGGGAACACTGCGATACCGGGTCACTTCACCGTGCGGGCGTGCGCCGCACCACCTTGCCCTGCCCGTCCGCCTCCAGCGACGCCGTGCCCTCGGGCCCGGTCACGACGACCCTGACGACGACGGGCCCGGTGAGCCGGTCGGTGACGATCTGCCAGGTCTGCGGGGAGTGGACGCCGAGGGTGCTGCCGGCCTCCTGGACCAGGGCGGGGAAACGGCCGTAGGGCAGCGCCCGCAGGTCGAGCCCCGGGGTCGGCGTGCCGGTCGGCACGAACACGACCGACAGCAGGCGCTCCTGCACGACGACGGTGAGCGCCCGGCGGGTGCTCCCGCCCTCGGCGAGCGAGGCGACGGCACGGTCCAGCGCGCCCTTGTCGAGGAACGACTGCCCCGGGCCCAGGGTGACCGTCGCGGACGCCGAGGACACCACGGTGGTCGACGACGTGGCGGACACCGACGGCCGCGCGGCCGGGGCCGCTTTCGCGGTGTCGTCCCGGTCGAAGAGGTCCGCGCGGAAGAGCAGGACCACGGCGGCGGCGCCGAGCAGCAGGCCGAGGAGCACGGCGAGGCCGAAGGCGCAGCCCTTGGGGGGCTCGGCCACCCGGGCGGCGCCGGGCACCGCGTCGAAGCGGGCCGCGGCCGCGCGCTCCTCCCACTGCGGTGTCGGCCGCTTGACGACGCGCACCCGCCACGGCCGGTCCGCCGGGTACCGGACGACCACGACACCGCGCGGCCGGTAGTCGGGCAGGTCCACGAGGTTGATGCCCTCGGTGATCTCCACCCGGAAGGCCGGGTCGTCGTCCGGCAGGACGGTGAGCGCGAACTTCACGGGCACGTCGCTCGACTCGCCGCCCCCGACGGCCTCCAGACGGTCGATCACCGCGAGCGCCGTGCAGGGCGCGACGGCCGCCTCCCGGTAGCGCCGCGGTATGCCGGCGAGGAAGAACACCAGCCCGTAGACCGGGGACAGGACCAGTCCCGCCACGAACAGCGGCACGCTCTCGACGACCGTGCCCACGACGACCGCGGCCGGCGAGGCCCCGAGCACGCCGCCGGTCAGTAAGCCCCGGGCCAGCGCGACGGGCGTGCGGTGCGTGGGCGGCGGCGCGGCCGTCGTGATCGTCATACCGGCGATTGTGGTGGGCCCGGGAGGCGGCCGGTAGATCCCGGTACGACCCAGTGCGAGGCCGCGGCGGGCCCGGCCCTACGCCTCGCCGAACTCCCGGTCGATGAGGGCGAACACCTCGTCCGCCGACGCGCCCTCCAGGTCCTCCGCCGCGTCCTGCGCGGGACCTGCCTCCGCGGCCTCGCCGCCTCCGCCTTCGTACCGCCACAGCAGCACGTGCAGCCGGTGCGTGAGCCCCGCGCGCCGCGGGTCGTCGGCCGCCAGCGCCGCGAGCGCGGCCTCGACGGTGTCCAGCGCCGCCGAGGCCGGCTCCTGCCCGGCCTCGGCGGGCAGCGCCTGCGCCACCAGATACCCCGCGAGGGCAGCGGGCGTCGGGTAGTCGAAGACGAGGGTCGCCGGCAGCTCCAGGCCCGTGGCGGCCCGCAGCCGGTTGCGGAACTCGACGGCCGCGAGGGAGTCGAACCCCAGCTCCTTGAAGGGCTGTTCCGGATCCACCGCGTCCGCGCCCGGGTAGTGCAGCGCGCCCGCCGCGTGGGCGCGGACGAGCGCCAGCAGGGTGCCCGTACGCGTCGCCGGCGGCTGGGCCGCGAGCCGCTCCCGCAGGGCGGCCAGCGCCTCGGCCTCCTGCGCGCCGCCCGCGGCGTCGAGCGCGGCCCCCGCCGCGGCCGGCACGTCGTCGAAGAGCCGGCTCGCGCGCGCACCGGTGAACAGCGGGAGGAAGCGCCGCCAGTCCACGTCCGCGACCAGCGTCGCCGCTCCGGCCCCGGCGTCGTCGCCCGCGCTGCGGGCCACGGCGTCCCGCAGCGCCGCGAGCGCCCGGGAGGGCGGCAGCAGCGGCAGACCCAGCCGCTGCGCGCGCCCGGCCGCCTCCGGGCCGTGCGCGTCGTCCCACACGCCCCAGGCCAGCCGCACCACGCGGCCGCCCGCGGCCCGGCGGCGCTGCGCCAGCGCGTCCAGATACGCGTCCGCCGCCGCCCGCGCCCCGTGTCCGCCGCCGCCCCACACCGCGGCCACCGACGAGAAGACCACCAGCGGGTCGTCGTCCCCGAGCCCGCACAGCTCCACGAGCCGGTCCGCGCCCGCGACGGCGTCCGCCACGGCCGCGCCGAAGTCCGCCGTCTCCGCGAGCCCCGCCCGCTCCCCGGCCGCCCCGGTGTGCACGACAGTACGGATCCGCACCCCGCCCGCCACGAGGGCCCCCGCGGCGCTCGCCTGCGGCGGCTGCCCTTGCGCGCCCGCGGGGGCGCCCGGCGGCTCCTCGCGCGTCGCGCCGAGCACCGCCGCGTCCAGCACCGTCGCCTTCGCGCCCAGCGCCGCCAGTTCGGCAAGCAGCCCCTCCGCGCCGGGGGCCGCGGGGCCCTCCGGGGCGAGCAGGACGAGGTGTTCCGCGCCCTCCGCGGCCAGCCTGCGGGCCACGTGGGCGGCCACCCCCGTGACGCCGCCGGTCACCAGGGCGCCGCCGCGCGGCGACCAGGGGCGGGCGGGCGCCGCCTCCTCCGGGGGGACGGGAACGAGGCGGCGGGCGAAGAGCCCCGCGGGGCGCAGCGCCACCTGGTCCTCGCCGTCGCGCCCGGCCAGGGCCGCACGCAGCAGGTCGGGGGAGAGGCCAGCGAGCCCGGCCGGGAGGTCGAGAAGGCCCCCCCACAGCGCCGGGTGCTCCAGCGCGGCCACCCGCCCGAGCCCCCACACCGCGGCCTGCCCCGCATCGAGCGGCTCGCCCTCGCCCCCCACCGCCACCGCACCGCACGTCGCCGTCCACACCGGCACCCCGAGATCGGCCGCCAGCAGCGCGCACAGCAGCGCATGAGTCGCCGTCACCCCGTGCAGGGGGTTGGCGTCGGGCCTGCCGAGTGGCTGTGGGGACGGCGTGTCGGCCGGTGCCGGGGCGCTGGTCGCCTCGTGCAGGGGGTCGGCGTCGGGTCCGCCGAGTGGCTGCGGGGACAGCACCTCGGTCGGTGTCGGGGCGTTCGTCGCCTCGTGCAGGGCGTCAGCGTCGGGTCGGCCGAGCGGCGGGGACAGCACCTCGGCCGTTTCCGGGGCGTTCGTCGTACGCGTCGCCGTCACGCGATCGGTTCCGGGTCCGCCGAGCGCCAGCAGGGACAGCACACCGGCCGGCGGCGGACCCTCCTCGTACGCCGCGCGCAGCGCCGCGACCGCCTCCTCGGGGTCGTCCGGGACGGTCACCCGGGTCACCACGCCGCCGTCCGCGGTGAGGGCGCGCTCGCAGGCGTCGGCCCACTGGGGGGCGCCCGCGGGCGGGACCGCCAGCAGCCAGCGGCCGTCCGACGGGTCGGGGTCGGGGAGCCGCCGCCAGGCCACCCGGTAGCGCCACGCCTCGACGGCCGCCCGGTCGTGCCGCTCGCGGTGCCAGTGCGCGAGCGCGGGCAGCACCTCGCCGAGCGGTGCGCGCCGCCCGTCGTCGTCGCCGATGCCCAGCGTGCCGGACAGCGCGGCCACGTCCTGCGACTCCACCGCCTGCCAGAACCGCGACTCCTCCGCGTCCGCGGCGGCGGGCGCCGCCGCCACCTCGTCCGGCAGCCAGTAGCGCTGCCGCTGGAAGGGGTAGCCGGGCAGTTCCGTCGTGCGGCGGGCGGACCGCGGGAACCAGGGCCGCCAGTCGACGGGCACGGGATGCGTGGTGTGCAGCCGCGCGAGCGCGTGCGCGAGGGCCTCGGCCTCGTCCTGGCGGGCGGTCAGCGCCGGTACGAGCAGCGGGGCCGAACCGTCGGGGGCCGCCGCGTCCAGCGTCTGCTGCGCCGCGGGGACGAGCACGGACGTCGGGCCGATCTCCAGGTACGTGTGGGTGCGGGCCGCGGTGTGCGCGATCGCGTCGCGGAAGCGGACCGGCTCGCGGATGTGCCGCACCCAGTAACCGGGCTCGGCGATCCCGGCGTCGGCGGTCCGCCCGGTGAGGTTGCTGACGAGCGGGATGCGCGGGGTGCGGAAGTCCAGGTCCGCCACGGCCTCGGCGAAGGGCGCGAGCGCCGGCTCCATGAGCGGCGAGTGGAAGGCGTGGCTGACCGTGAGCGCCTTCGCCTTGCGCCCGCGCTCCTTCCACCGCGCGGTCAGGTCCGCCACCAGGTCCGCAGGACCCGAGACGACCGTGCCCGTGGGTGTGTTGTACGCGGCGACCGACACCGCCCCGCCGTACGGGGCCAGCGCCTCCCCGGCCTCCTCGGCCGTCGCCTCCAGCGCCGTCATCGCACCGCCCGCGGGCAGCGCGCCGAGCAGCGTCGCCCGCGCGCCGACCAGCCGGCAGGCGTCCGCCAGCGACAGGACCCCGGCGATGTGCGCGGCGGCGATCTCGCCGACGGAGTGGCCGACGACGGCGTCCGGCCGCACCCCGTGCGCGTCCAGCAGCCGGACCAGCGCCACCTGGAACGCGAACAGCCCGGCCTGCGTGTACGTCGTACGGTCCAGCAGCCCGGCGTCCCCGGGCCCGAAAACGACGTCCCGCAGCGGGCGTTCCAGCTGAGGGTCGAGCAGCGCGCACACCTCGTCGAAGGCCTCGGCGAAGACTGGGAAGCGCGCATACAGCCCGGCGCCCATGCCGGGCCGCTGGCTGCCCTGCCCGGAGAACAGGAACACCCGCCACCCCGAGGCGCGCAGCGCGCCGGTCCTGCGCACCACCGACGGGTGCTCCTCCCCGGCCGCGAGCGCCGCCAGCCCCGCGCGCAGCGCCGTACCGTCCCGGCCCGTGACGACGGCCCGGTGGTCGAGCACCGCCCGCGAGGCGACCAGCGACCAGCCGGGCGAGCCGTGGCCCGCCGCCGAGTCGAGGAGCCGTTCGGCCTGGGCCCGCAGCGCGGCGTCGCCGCGCGCCGACAGCACCCACGGCGCCGGCCCCTCCGCCGGCAACTCACCCTCTTGCGCCGGGGGTTCGGCCGGCCCCTCCTCCAGGACCAGATGCGCGTTGGTGCCGGAGATGCCGAACGACGACACCCCGGCCCGCCGCGGCCGCTCCGCGCGCGGCCAGTCGACCGGCTCGGTGAGCAGCCGCACCCCGCCGCCCGACCAGTCCACGTGCGGGGTCGGCTCGTCGACGTGCAGGGTCGCGGGCAGCGAGCCGTGCCGCATCGCCATGACCATCTTGATGACGCCCGCCACGCCCGCCGCCGCGTGCGTGTGCCCGATGTTGGACTTCACCGAGCCGAGCCACAGCGGCCGGTCCGCCGGACGGCCCCTGCCGTACGTCGCGAGCAGCGCCTGCGCCTCGATCGGGTCGCCCAGCGTCGTCCCCGTGCCGTGCGCCTCCACCGCGTCCACCTGGTCGGGCGCCAGCCGGGCGTTCACCAGCGCCTGCCGGATGACGCGCTCCTGCGCCGCGTCGTTGGGCGCGGCCAGCCCGTTGCTCGCGCCGTCCTGGTTGACGGCCGAGCCGCGCACGACGGCCAGCACCCGGTGGCCGGCCCGGCGGGCGTCCGACAGCCGCTCCAGCAGCAGCAGTCCGGCGCCCTCGGAGAAGCCCGTGCCGTCCGCCGCCGCCGCGAAGGCCTTGCAGCGCCCGTCGGGGGCGAGACCGCGCTGCCGGGAGAATTCGACGTACGCCGCGGGCGTGCTGAAGACCGTGACCCCGCCCGCGAGGGCGAGCGTGCACTCGCCGGACCGCAGCGCCTGCGCGGCCAGGTGGATCGCGACCAGCGACGCCGAGCAGGCGGTGTCCAGCGTGACCGCCGGGCCCTCAAGTCCCAGCGTGTATGCGATCCGCCCGGAGATCACGCTGGTGAGCGCGCCCGTGGCGGTGTAGCCCTCGTAGCCGTCCGGGATCCGCGGGATGCGCGACAGGTAGTCCTGGCTCGACACCCCCGCGTACACACCGGTCGCGGTGCCCTTCAGGCTCGTGGGGTCGATGCCGGCGCGCTCCAGGAGCTCCCAGGCGGTCTCCAGCAGGACGCGCTGCTGCGGGTCCATCGCCGCCGCCTCGCGCGGGCTGATGCCGAAGAAGCCCGCGTCGAAGGTGGGCGCGTCGTGCAGGAAGCCGCCCTCGGTGACGTAGCTCGTGCCGGTGTGGTCGGGGTCCGGGTGGTGGAGGGTCCCGAGGTCCCAGCCGCGGTCGGCGGGGAAGGGGCCGATCGCGTCCCCGCGCGCCGCGACCAACTCCCACAGATCCTCGGGGGAGGCGACCCCGCCGGGGTAGCGGCAGGCCATCGCCACGATCGCGATCGGCTCGGCGCGCTCCTCCTCGGCCTGCCGCAGCCGCTCCTTGGCCTGGCCGAGGTCGAGGGTGACGCGCTTGAGGTACTGGCGCAGCTTGTCTTCCGTGGTCGTCGGCATCGGATCGGCATCCCCTCAGGACGAGCCCAGTTGCTGGTCGATGAGCGCGAACATCTCGTCGTCCGAGGCCGCCTCCAGAACCTCCTGGCCGCTGCCGCCGTCGGCCTCGTCCGCGGTGGCGCCGTCGCCGAGCCGCCACAGCAGGTCCTGGAGGCGCTTGACGAGCCGGCTGCCCGCCTCGCCCGCCGGACGCTCCTGCGCGACCGCCGCCTCCAGCCGCTCCAGCTCGCGCAGGACGGGTTCCGCCGACGGGTCGTCCGCGGGGCCGAGTTCGCTCTCCAGGTGCTCCGCCATCGCGCCGGGCGTCGGGTGGCGGAACACCGCCGCCGCGGGCAGCCGCACGCCCGTCGCCGCCGCGAGCCGGTTGCGCAGCTCGACGGCCGTGAGCGAGTCGAAGCCCAGGTCCTTGAACGGCGTGTCCGTCGCCACCGCCTCGGCGTCCGCGTGCCCCAGCACCGTGGCCGCGTGCGTCCGTACGAGATCCAGCAGCAGTGCCCGCCGCTCCTCGCGCCCCATCGAGGCGAGCCGTCCTGACAGGTCCGCGGGCCGCGCCGCCGCCACGCCCCGCCGGACCGCTGCCCCGGACCGCGCGCCCGCGAGCGCGCGGGCCATGGAGGGCAGCGCCTCGGGCGGCCGGCCGGCCACCGCCGCCAGGTCGAACTCGGCGGCGACCACGTGCGGTTCGCCCGCTGCGAGGGCGGCGTCGAAGAGCGCGAGTGCCTTGCCGGTGGCGAGCGGGGTGACGCCCGTACGCGTCATACGGGCGAGGTCGGTGGCGGTGAGCTTGCCGGTCAGCGCGCTGGTGGTGGCCCACAGGCCCCAGGCGACGGAGGTGGTGGGGTGGCCGGTGCGGTCGGTGGCGAGGGCGTCGAGGTAGGCGTTGGCGGCGGCGTAGTTGGCCTGGCCGGGATTGCCGAGGGTGCCGGCGGCGGAGGAGTAGAGGGCGAAGAAGGCGAGCGGCAGATGCGCGGTGGCCCGGCGCAGGGCGGCGGCCGCGGCGGCCTTCGGGGCCCACACGCGGGCCAGGGCCTCGGGGGTCTGGGCGGTGACGACGGCGTCCTCCGTGACACCGGCGGTGTGGACGACGCCGGTGAGGGGGTGGGCGGGGTCGATGGCGTTGACGAGTGCGCGTACGGCGTGGGGGTCGGTGGCGTCGGTTGCGGTGAGGGTGACGGTGGCGCCGAGTTGTTCGAGGTGGTGGGTGAGTTCGGTGGCTCCTGGTGCGTGGGGGCCGCGGCGGCTGGTGAGGTGGAGGTGGGTGATGTTCCAGGTGGTGACGAGGTGTTCGGCGAGGAGGGCGCCGAGGGTGCCGGTGCCGCCGGTGATCAGGACGGTGCCGTTGCGGTCGAGTGCGGGCGGGACGGTGAGGACGAGTTTGCCGGTGTGCTTGGCCTGGCTCATGTGGCGCAGGGCCTGCCGGGCCTGGGCCAGCGGCCAGGTCTGCACCGGCGGGGGTGTCAGCGCGCCCTGCGCGAAGAGGCCGGCGAGGGTGCGGAGCATCGCGGCGATCCTCGCCGGTCCCGCATGGCTCACCAGATCGTAGGCCTCGTAACGGATGCCCGGGTGGGCCGCGGTGACCTGCTCCGCGTCGCGGATGTCGGTCTTGCCCATCTCCAGGAAGCGCCCGCCCTCACCGAGCAGCCGCAGCGAGGCGTCGGTGAAATCCCCGGCGAGGCAGTTGAGGACGACGTCCATGTCCCCCGCGGCCTCCCGGAAGGCGCCTTCGAATTCCAGGTCGCGGGAGGACGCGCGGTGCCCGGCGTCGATGCCCATGGCCTCAAGGGTGTTGTGTTTGGCGGGACTTGCCGTCGCGTAGACCTCCGCGCCCAGGTGCCGGGCGATCTGTACGGCGGCGGTGCCGACTCCGCCGGTGGCGGCGTGGATGAGCACGCGCTCGCCCGCTGTGAGGCCGCCCAGCTCCACCAGGCCGTACCACGCCGTCAGGAACGCGATCGGCACGGCGGCCGCCTGCGCGTCGGTCCAGCCGGGCGGTACGGGCACCAGCGTGCGGGCGTCCGCCACGGTGACCGGGCCGAAGGCGCCCTCGCACAGGCCGAGTACGCGGTCCCCGGGCGCCACCGACGTCACGTCCGGCGCCGTCTCCAGCACGACCCCCGCGCCCTCGCCGCCCAGCCCGCGCCGGTCGGGCACGACGCCCAGGGTCACCATCACGTCGCGGAAGTTGACGCCCGCGGCCCGGACGCCGATACGTACCTGACCGGCCGCCAGCGGCGCCAGCGCCTCGGGGCGCTCCTCGGCCACCAGGTCGTCGACCGTGCCCGTCTGCTCCTCCGACACGACGAGCTGCCACGCCGGGGCCTTGACGGGCAGCGCGATCCCGGCCGCCGCGTCCGCCGCCACCAGCCGCGGCACCAGGGCCGTACCGCCCCGCACCGCCACCTGCCCCTCGTCCGCCGCGAACGCCGCCGCCAGCGCGGGGACGAGACCGGGCGCCGGATCGGCGTCCAGGTCGAGGAGGGCGAAGCGGTCCGGGTGCTCGGACTGCGCGCTGCGCACCAGCCCCCACACGGCAGCGGCGGGCGGATCGACGGCGCCGCCGCCGTCCGGGCCCTCGGCGCCGGGCTCCACGGCGGAGGTGCCCTTCCGCGTGACGACCACGAGCCGCGACCCCGCGAAACGCGGCTCGGCCAGCCACTCCTGCGCGGCGGCCAGCACGTCGGCCGCCGGTCCGGCGTCGTCGCCGTCCGCCCGCGGCGTGTGGCGCAGCACGACGGGCGGTACGGGCGCCCCGCCGTCCACGGCCGCGACGAGCGCGCCGAGGTCCGGGTGGCGGGTGGCGGCGGGGAGCGCGTCCGCGTACGTACCGTCGTCGCCGATGACCGCCCAGCCGTCCGCGTCCGCTTCCCCGTCCGGCCCGGAGAGCGGCGGCAGGGTCGTCCACCGCACACGGTGGAGCCCGTCGCCGGGGCCGCCGCCCGGGGCCTGCAGCCGGGCGGTGTCGACGGGGCGGCTGGCGAGGGCGTCTGCGGTCAGGACCGGGTGGCCGGCGGTGTCGCTGAGGGCGACGCGGTATTCGTCGTCGCCGCGCGGTGTGATGCGGACCCGTACGTCGGTGGCGCCGGTGGCGTGCAGGACGACGCCCGTCCAGCTGAAGGGGAGCCAGATCTCGCCCGCGGGCTTGCTCGCGGTCGCGATGAGGGGGTGGAGGGCGGCGTCGAGGAGTGCGGGGTGGAGGGTGTGGGTGTTTTCGTCGTCGGTGGGGAGGGTGATGTCGGCGAGGAGGTCGTCGCCGTGGCGCCAGAGGGCCTGGAGGCCCTGGAAGGTGGGCCCGTAGTGGTAGCCCTGGGCGGTGGCGCGGTCGTAGAAGCCGGTGAGGTCGACGGGTTGGGCGCCGGGGGGTGGCCAGGCGGTGGTGTCGGGCTCGGGTGCGGCCTCGGTGGCGTCGGCGGTGAGGGTGGCGGTGGCGTGCCGTACCCACTCCGCCGGCTGGCCGGACGCCGGACGGGTGTAGATGTCCAGGGCGCGGCGGCCGGTGTCGTCGGCGGGGCCCACGATGACCTGGAGCGGCAGGGCCTGCTCGGGGTGCAGGACCAGCGGCTGCTGGAGGACGAGTTCGGCGAGCTGCGGCGTGGCGGTGTGCTCGGCCGCGAACAGGGCGAGGTCGACCAGCGCGGTGCCGGGCAGCAGCGCGGTCCCGGCCACGATGTGGTCGCCGGTCCAGCCCTCGTCGTCGGCCGCGGGGACCTGACCGGTCAGCAGCAGGCCGCCGTCCGCGAGCGGGGCGAGGGCGGTGAGGAGGGGGTGGTCGAGAGCGGCGCCGCCCGGTGCGGCGGGCGCGGTGCGGCTGGGGGTGAGCCAGTAGGGGAGGCGCTGGAAGGGATAGGTGGGCAGGTCGACGACGGGGCCCCCGTCCGCCGGGTACCAGGGTGTCCAGTCCACCGTGTGGTGGGTGGTGTGGAGGGTGGCGAGGGTGTGGGCGAGGGTGTGGGTGTCGGGTTGTTTGCCGGTGAGGGTGGGGAGTGCGGTGGTGTCGGGGAGGGTGTGGTGGACGGCTGTGGTGAGGACGGGGGTGGGGCCGATGTCGAGGAACAACGCTGTGTCGGGGGCGAGGTGGGTGAGGGTCTGGTGGAAGTGGACGGGTTGGCGGATGTGTTGGGCCCAGTAGTGGGGGGTGGTGATGTCGTCGTTTGCGGGCAGGCCGGTGAGGTTGCTGATGAGGGGGATGCGGGGTGTCTGGAAGTCGAGGTCGGCGATGGCTTCGGTGAAGGGGGTGAGGACGGGGTCCATGAGGGGGGAGTGGAAGGCGTGCGAGACCTGGAGGACGCGCGCCTTGCGCCCCTTCCCCTTCCACGCCTCGGCGATGTCGCCGATGACGCCCGCAGGTCCCGAAACGACCGTGCTCGTCGGTGTGTTGTATGCGGCCACGCCGACCTCGGCACCGTGACCGGTGAGCAGTTCCGCGGCCTCCTCGGGGGTGGCCTCCAGTGCGGCCATGGCGCCGCCGGGGGGGAGTTGGCCCATGAGGGTGGCGCGGGCGGCGACGAGTTGGGCGGCGTCTTCCAGGGTGAGGACTCCTGCGATGTGGGCGGCGGTGACTTCGCCGATGGAGTGTCCGGCGACGGCGTCGGGCCGTAGTCCGTGTGCGTTGAGCAGGCGTGCGAGCGCGACCTGGAGGGCGAACAACCCGGCTTGCGTGTAGGTGGTGTGGTCGAGCAGTTCTGCGTGTTCCGGCTCGAACACCACTTTTCGCAACGGGTGTTGGAGGTGCGGGTCGAGGAGGGCGCAGACTTCGTCGAAGGCTTCGGCGAAGACGGGGAAGCGGGCGTGGAGTTCGGCGCCCATGCCGCTGCGCTGGCTGCCCTGGCCGGAGAACAGCCACACCGTCCGGCCCCCGGCCGCCGTACCACCCGGCGCCGTAGCCACGACCCCCGCGTGCGGGGAACCGGCGGTCAACGCCTCCAGCGCGGCAGCCCGTTCGTCCCGTCCCGAGCCCAGGACGACGGCGCGGCGCTCGAAGACCGCCCGGGTCGTGGCGAGCGACCGCCCGACAGCTCCCGCGCCCGGTGACGTCCCCTCCGCTGCGAGGTGCTCGCCGAGCGCGACGGCCATGGCGCGCAGCGCCTCGTCCGTACGGGCCGACAGCACCCACGGCACGACGTCCCCGGAGTCCGGCGGGGGCGTCAACTCCGGCTCCGCGTCCCCCTGTTCGAGGACGACGTGGGCGTTGGTGCCCGACGCGCCGAAGGAGGAGACGGCGGCGCGGCGGGGGCGTCCGGTGTCGGGCCAGTCGGCGGCCTGCGTGAGGAGTGCGACCCCGCCGGACCATTCGACGTGCGGGGTCGGTTCGTCGATATGGAGACTCGCGGGCAGGCGCCCGTGCCGCATCGCCATGACCATCTTGATGACTCCGGCGACCCCCGCGGCGGCCTGCGTGTGGCCGATGTTGGACTTGATCGACCCCAGCAGCAGCGGCCGTTCGGCGGGCCGGTCCTGCCCGTACGTCGCCATGACCGCCTGCGCCTCGATCGGGTCGCCCAGCTTCGTCCCCGTGCCGTGCGCCTCGACGGCATCGACGTCGGACGGCCGAAGTCCCGCCGCCGCGAGGGCCTGCCGGATGACGCGCTGCTGGGAGGGGCCGTTGGGGGCGGTCAGGCCGTTGCTGGCCCCGTCCTGGTTGACGGCCGAGCCGCGCAGCAGCGCCAGCACGCGGTGGCCGTTGCGGCGGGCGTCCGACAGCCGCTCCAGCAGGACGAGCCCGGCGCCGTCACCGAAGCCCGTGCCGTCGGCCGCCGCCGCGAAGGGCTTGCAGCGGCCGTCCGGGGCGAGGCCGCGCTGCCGGGAGAAGCCGGTGAAGACGTCGGGCGTGGCCAGGACGGTCACACCGCCCGCGAGGGCGAGGTCGCACTCGCCCTGCCGCAGCGCCTGCGCGGCCAGGTGGATGGTGACGAGCGAGGACGAGCACGCGGTGTCCACGGTGACCGCCGGGCCCTGGAGCCCGAGGGTGTACGCGATACGGCCCGCGATGATGCTGCTCGTCCCGGCCAGGTTGCCGTAGCCGTCCAGCCGCGGGTCGCCGGGCGGCAGGCCTGTGCCGTAGTCGTGGTACATGACGCCCGTGTAGACGCCGGTCAGGCTGTCCTTGAGGCTCGTCGGGTCGATGTGCGCGCGCTCCAGGACCTCCCACGCGGTCTCCAGCACGATCCGCTGCTGCGGGTCCATGGCCAGGGCCTCGCGCGGGTTGATGCCGAAGAAGGCGGCGTCGAAACCGTCCGCGTCGTAGATGAACGAGCCCTGCGACGCGTAGCTCGTCCCCGGGTGGTCGGGGTCGGGGTGGAAGAGGCCGCCGAGGTCCCAGCCGCGGTTCGCCGGGAAGGGGCCCAGCACCTCGCGGCCACCGTCCACCAGCTCCCACAGGCCCTCCGGCGAGGTCACCCCGCCCGGGAAGCGGCACGCCATCGCCACCACGGCGATCGGCTCGTCGGCGGTGCGGGCGGCGGCGCGGACCGGGGCACGTACCGCCCCGGACGTCCCCGCCGACAGCCGCCCCGCCAGCTCGGCGGCGAGCGCCTGCGGGGTGGGGTGGTCGAAGACCAGGGTCGCGGGCAGCCGCAGCCCCGTCGCGGCCGCGAGCCGGTTGCGCAGCTCCACCGCCGTGAGCGAGTCGAAGCCCAGCTCCTTGAAGGCGGTGCCGTCCGGCACGGCGGCCTCCGAGGAGTGGCCCAGCACGACGGCCGCGGTCCTGCGCACCGTCGTGAGCAGCAGCTCCCGCCGCTCCTCGGCGTCCAGGGCGGCCAGTTGCCCGGCCAGCGCGGGGCCCGCGGCCGCGTCGGGATCCGCGGCGCGGCGGCGGGCCGGAAGGGCCAGCGCGCGCAGCACCGCGGGGCCGTCGGGAGAGAGCCGCGCGGTGTCGAGGTCGGCGGCCACCACGACCGGACGGTCGGTGCGCAGCGCAGCGTCGAAGAGCCGCAGCCCGTGCGCTGTCGCCAGCGGGCGCATGCCGAGCGAGCCGAGCCGGGACAGGCCCGCCCCGCCGAGATGCCCGGTCATGGCCGACGTCTGCTCCCACAGCGACCACGCGATGCTCGTCCCCGGCAGCCCCGCCGCGCGCCGCCGCGCCACGAGGGCGTCCGCCCACGCGTTGGCGGCGGCGTAACCGGCCTGCCCGGCGTTGCCGACGACGCCGGAGGCGGAGGAGAAGACCGCGAAGAGGCGCAGCGGCGCCGTACGGGTCAGGTCGTCGAGATGCCGCGCCGCGGTGGCCTTCGGCGCCCACACCCGGGCGAGGCGCCCGGCGTCCCACGACTCCACGAGGGCGTCGTCGATCACGCCCGCGGCATGGACGACGCCGGTCAGCGGGCGGTCGGCCGGGATCGCGGCGAGGACGCGGGCGAGCGCGGCGTGATCGGCCGCGTCGACCGCGACCGCCTCCGCCTGCGCACCCGCCTCCGCGAGACGGGCCAGCAGTTCGGCCGCGCCCGGGGCGTCGGCGCCGCGCCGCGACAGCAGCAGCAGGCGCCGGGCGCCGTACGCGCGCACCAGGTGCTCCGCGACGGCGCCGCCCAGCACCCCGGTCCCGCCCGACACCACCACGGTGCCGCCCGACAGGTCCACCGGCCCGGCTCCCGCGGGCGCGGCCGTACGCACCAGGCGCGGGACGAGCGTGCGGCCCGCGCGGAGGGCGGCCTGCGGCTCACCGGCGTCCGCGCCCGCCCGCACGGCGGCGGCCAGGTCGTCGTCGCCCGCCGCCAGGTCCACCAGGGCGAAGCGGCCCGGGTGCTCGGCCTGCACCGCGCGGACCAGCCCCCACACCGCGGCCCCGCCCGGCTCGGCGGCCGGATCCCCGTCCCCCGCCGCGACCGCCCCGCGGGTGACCAGCACCAGTCGCGACCCGCTCCAGCGGTCCTCGGCCAGCCACGCCTTGACCAGGGCCAGCACGCCTTCCACGACGCCCGGGCCGCCGTCCGGGTCCTCCGGCACGGGGTGCACGACCACGGACGGGGCCTCGGCGCCCGCGTCCACCGCGGCGACGAGCGCGCCGAGGTCGGGATAGCCGCGCGGTCCGTCCACGGCGGTCGTTCCGGGCACGTCCGCGCGGGTACGGGTGCGGTCGGCGGCGTGGTTCTCCGCGGACGGCGGTGACGCGAGGGGGTGCGGGGCAGCTGCGTCGGGTGCGGGCCGGGGGGGCGTTCCGCTGCCCGGCGGGTCGGTATCGGCGGCGTTGCTGCCCGCGGCTGGCGGTGACGCCGGAAGGTGCGGGGTGATCGTGTCGGGTGCGGGCCGGGGGGTCGTTCCGTCGCCCGGCCGGTTGGCTTCGGCGGCATCGGCCTCGGCGTGGCTGGGGGCGTTGCCGTCCCCGGAAGGCGGGGAGGCCGGGATGTCCGGGTGCGGATCCGTCGTGCCGCGGTCGGGCCGAGGCGCGGTCCCGACGTCCGGCCGGTCGGCTTCGGCGGCACCGGCCGCGTTGCCGTCCGCGGCCGGTGAGGCGAGGGGGCTCGGGTCCGTCACGTCCGTGGGCGGTGCGTCCGCACGGTCCGTGCCGGGACCGGCGGTGGCCGGCGTGCCCGCATCCGCCCGCGGCGCGCTCTCCCCGGCAGGCCGGGCCCTCGACGTCCAGGGATCGTCGGCGCGGGTGCCCACCACGACCCACGCCGCTTCCGGCGCCGCCGCCTCCGCCGGAGGCGATTGCACCCACTCCACCGCGAACAGCCCCTCCACCGCCCGCTCGCCCGCCGCGCGCAACTCGGCGGCCCGCGCCGGGCGTACGGCGACGCGGTCGGCGGAGAACACGGGCGCGCCCGAGGGGTCGGTGAGGGTGAGGCGGCGCCCGCCGGGGGCGGGGGAGAGGCGGACGCGGACGCGCCGCGCGCCCGTCGCCCACACCGTCACACCGCTCCAGGCGAAGGGCAGCCACACCTGCCCCTGCTCGGCCGCCGGGCGCTCCTCCGTGTCGAGCAGCGCCGGGTGCAGGGCCGCGTCCAGCAGGGCGGGGTGGATGCCGAAGCGGTCGGCGCCCTCCCCGGCGGCCTCGGGGAGCAGGGCCTCGCCGAGCAGGTCGTCGCCGTCCCGCCAGGCTGCCGTCAGGCCGCGGAAGGCCGGGCCGTAGCCGTAACCGTCCCCGGCGGCCCGCCCGTAGAGGTCGGCGACGTCCAGCGGCTGGGCGGTGGGCGGCGGCCACGCGGCCGCCGGGTCCTGCGCCGGGGCGGGTTCGCCCGCGGGGGCGAGTGTGCCCTCGGCGTGCCGCACCCACGCGCCGGGCGCGGGCGTGTCGGGGCCGTCCGGGCACGTGTGGACCTCGACCGTGCGCCGCCCCGCGGTGTCCGCCGGGCCCGCCGTGACCCGTACGCGCAGCGCGCCCGCGTCCGGCAGCACCACCGGCACCTGGAGCGCCAGCTCCTCCACCCCGCCGCACCCGGTCTCGTGCGCGGCCTGGAGGGCCCACTCGACGAGCGCGGCCCCCGGCAGCAGGGCGGTGCCGCCCACGGCGTGGTCGGCGAGCCAGCCGGAGCCGGCGCCGCCCCGCAGCCGCCCGGTCAGCACCAGCCCGCCGTCGGGCAGCGGCACCGCGGCGGGCAGCAGCGGGTGGTCCACGGCCCGCACCCCGGCGGCGGACACGTCACCCGTGCCGGCCGTCCCGGCGGGCACCCAGTAGCGGCGCCGCTGGAAGGGGTAGGTGGGCAGGGCGACCTGACGGCCCGGCCGGTCGTCCGGGCCGAGCCACGGGCGCCAGTCGACGTCGAGCCCGGACGTGTGCGCCTGCGCGAGCGCGAGGGCGAGCTGCCGCTCGCCGCCCTGGTCGCGCCGCAGCGTGGCCAGCGCGGTGGCGGCGGTCCCGGCGTCCTCGAAGGTCTCCTGGAGGCTCGCGGCCAGCACCGGATGCGGGTTGCACTGCACGAAGGTGCGGTAGCCGTCGGCCAGCAGCCGCCCCACGGTGTCGGCGAAGCGGACCGGGCGGCGCAGGTTGTCGAACCAGTAGCCGGTGTCCAGCGCGGTCGTGCCGAGCCGCCCCGCGGTGACGGTGGAGTAGAAGGCGACGGCGGACTCCGCGGGCGCCACGCCGTCCAGCGCCGTCAGGATGTCGTCGCGGACCCGGTCCACGTGCGGGCCGTGCGAGGCGTATTCCACGTCGATCGTGCGGGTGCGCGCGCCGCGCTCCTCCGCGGCGGCCAGCACGGCGGCCACGCCCGCGGGCGGACCCGAGACCACCGTGGAGCGCGGCCCGTTGACCGCGGCGACGGCGACGTCCGCGGCGGCCGGGCCGAGGGCGCCGATCAGCTCCGCGGCGTCCTCGGCGCCGAGCGTGAGGGACGCCATCGCGCCGTGCCCGATGAGCGGGCCCAGCGCCCGGCCGCGCAGCGCGATGATCCGCGCCGCGTCGTCCAGGCCCAGCGCCCCGGCCACGCACGCGGCGGCGACCTCGCCCTGGGAGTGCCCGACGACGGCCGCCGGGGTGACGCCGAAGCTCTCCCACACCGCGGCCAGCGACACGTGCATGGCCCACAGCGCGGGCTGGATGACGTCCTCCCGGTGCGGGGCCCCGGCCGTACCCGCACCGCGCAGCACGTCGGCCAGCGACCAGTCGACGTACGGGGCGAGGGCCTGCTCGCACTCCGCGACGCGGGCGGCGAAGACCGGTGAGCACTCCAGGAGTTCACGGCCCATGCCGGGCCACTGCGCGCCCTGGCCGGGGAAGACGAAGACCGGGCCGGGACCGGTGGCGCCCACCGCGCCCGTCACGACGGCCGGATCGGGCTCGCCCGCGGCCAACCGGGCCAGCCCGCCGCGCAGTTCGGCCCGGTCCGCGCCGAGCACCACGGCCCGCTGCTCGAACCGGGCCCGCCCGGTCGCGAGCGCCCGGCCGATCCGCGCCGGGTCCTCCTCGCACCCGGCGAGGGCGCGCGCCTGCTCCGCGAGCGCGGCGGTGTCCCGCGCGGAGAGCACCCACGGTACGAGCGTGCCCCGCACCGCCGTACGGGCCGCCGCCGGGTCCTCCTCCGGCGCGGTCGGCTCGGGCGCCTCCTCCACGATCAGGTGCGCGTTGGTACCCGACACCCCGAACGACGACACCCCGGCCCGCCGCGGGTGGTCCGTACGCGGCCAGTCGACCGGCTCGGTCACCAGCCGCACGGCCCCCGACGTCCAGTCGACGTGCGGGGTCGGCGCGTCGACGTGCAGCGTCGCGGGGAAGACGCCGTGCCGGATCGCCATCACCGTCTTGATGACGCCCGCGACACCGGCCGCCGCCTGGGTGTGCCCGATGTTGGACTTGACCGAGCCGAGCAGCAGCGGCCGGTCCGCGGGCCGCTGCGCCCCGTACGTCGCGTGCAGCGCGTCGGCCTCGATCGGGTCGCCGAGCCTCGTGCCCGTCCCGTGCGCCTCGACCGCGTCCACCTCGGCGGACGACAGGCCCGCGGAGACGAGCGCCTGGCGGATGACGCGCTGCTGGGAGGGGCCGTTGGGCGCGGTGATGCCGTTGCTCGCGCCGTCCTGGTTGACGGCGGAGCCGCGGATGACGGCGAGCACCGGGTGGCCGTTCCGGCGGGCGTCCGACAGCCGCTCCAGCAGGATCAGCCCGGCGCCCTCGCCCCAGCCGGTGCCGTCGGCGGCCGCCGCGAAGGGCTTGCAGCGGCCGTCCGCGGACAGCGCGCGCTGGCGCGCGAAGCCGGTGAAGACCGCGGGCGTCGCCATGATCGTCACCCCGCCCGCCACCGCGAGGGAGCACTCGCCGCGCCGCAGCGCCTGCATCCCCAGATGCATCGCCACCAGCGACGCGGAGCACGCCGTCTCCACCGTCAGCGCCGGGCCTTCGAGCCCGAAGGTGTACGACAGCCGCCCCGACAGCATGCTCGGCGCCGCGCCCGCGTAGCCCTCGGACTCCTTGAGGACCGGGGCGCCCGACGTCGTCGTGCCGATGGTCGCCGCCCCGACAAAGACGCCCGTACGGCTGCCGCGCAGGCCCGTCGCGTCCACGCCCGCGCGCTCGAACAGCTCCCACGCCACCTCCAGCAGCTTGCGCTGCTGCGGGTCGACGGCCAGCGCCTCGCGCGGGCTGATCCCGAAGAAGCCCGCGTCGAAGCGGTCGGCGTCGTGCAGGAAGCCGCCCTCACGGGTGTACGTCGTCCCCGGGTGGTCCGGGTCCGGGTGGTAGAGCCCCGCGAGATCCCAGCCGCGGTCGGCGGGGAAGGGCCCGACCGCGTCCCCGCCGCCGGCCACCAGCTCCCACAGCTCCTCCGGCGAGGCCACGCCGCCGGGGAAGCGGCAGGACATCGCGACGATCGCGACGGGCTCGCGGTCCCGGTCCTCCACCTCGCGCAGCCGGCGCCGCGTGTCGTGCAGATCCGTCGCCACACGCTTGAGGTAGTCGACAAGCCTCTGGTCGTCGGGCATGGTCGGTCACGGCCTCCACACGTGTCGGAGCGGGTGGTGTCGGTGCGGTTCCGCTTCCGGGTCCGGTCGCGGTGACGATTGCGGTCCTGGTCCTGGTCCTGGTCCTGGTGCCGGTCGTGGTCGTGGTGCCGGTCGTGCCGGTCGTGGTGGGCCGGGCGTCAGGAGGCGCCCAGCTCACGGTCGATGAACGCCAGCACCTCGTCGGTGCCGGCGAGCGCGAGCCGGTCGGCCGCGCTGTCCTCGGCCGGCGGCGCGGACGCCGCCTTCCATTGCGCCAGCAGCCCCTCAAGCCGACCTGTCACCGCCCGCGCGTCCGCGTCGGGCAGGTCGAGCGCCGCCAACGCGCCCTCCAGCCGCGCCAGTTCCCCGAGCACCGTGTCCGCGCCGTCCCGCGCCGCGGACGAGCCGTCCGGCACGAGCCGGCCGACCAGGTGGTCGGCCAGCGCCCCGGCCGAGGGGAAGTCGAAGACGAGCGCGGCGGGCAGCCGCAGCCCCGTCGCCGCCGAGAGCCGGTTGCGCAGCTCCACGCCGGTCAGCGAGTCGAAGCCGAGGTCCGTGAACGGCGTCTGCTCCAGCACCCCTTCGGCGTCGGCGTGCCCGAGCACCGTCGCGACGTTCGCCCGCACCAGCGCCAGCAGCTGCTGGCGCCGGTCGGCCGCCGGGAGCCCGGCGAGCCGCCGCGCCCAGTCGTCGGGCTGCTGCTGGGCCGTGGCCGCCCGGCGCGTGGCGCCCCCGGGCCGCGCGGCCAGTGCGCGCATCGCCGCGGGCAGCGTCCCGGCGGGCTGCGCCGCGAGCGCGGGCACGTCGAGGCCGACCGCCGCCAGTTGCGGGCTGCCGTGCTCCAGGGCTGCGTCGAAGAGCGCGAGGGCCTTCTCGGCCGACAGCGGCGTGACGCCGGTGCGGGCCATACGGGCGAGGTCCGCCTCGCCGAGCTTGCCGGTGATGGTGCTGGCCGTGGCCCACAGTCCCCAGGCGACGGAGGTGGTGGGGTGTCCGGTGCGGTCGGTGGCGAGGGCGTCGAGGTAGGCGTTGGCGGCGGCGTAGTTGGCCTGTCCGGGGTTGCCGAGGGTTGCGGAGACGGACGAGAAGTGGGCGACGAAGGCGAGCGGCAGGTGCCGCGTCGCCCGGTGGACGGTGGCGGCGGTCGCGGCCTTGGCCGTCCAGACGTCCGCGAGGGTTTGCGGGGTCTGGGCGGTGAGGACGGCGTCGTGGGTGGTGCCCGCGGTGTGGATGACGCCGGTGAGGGGGTGGGCGGGGTCGATGGCGTTGACGAGGTCGCTCATGGCCTGGGCGTCGGTGGCGTCGGTTGCGGTGAGGGTGACGGTGGCGCCGAGGGCGTCGAGTCGGGCGGCGAGTTCGTGTGCGCCGGGTGCGTCGGGGCCTCGGCGGCTGACGAGGTGGAGGTGGGTGATGTTCCAGGTGGTGACGAGGTGTTCGGCGAGGAGGGCGCCGAGGGTGCCGGTGCCGCCGGTGATCAGGACGGTGCCGTTGCGGTCGAGTGCGGGCGGGACGGTGAGGACGAGTTTGCCGGTGTGCTTGGCCTGGCTCATGTGGCGCAGGGCCTGCCGGGCCTGGGCCAACGGCCAGGTCGTGACCGGCGGGAGCGTCAGCGCCCCGCGCTCGAACAGCTCCACCAGCGTGCCCAGCATGCGCGCGACCAGCTCCGGACCCGCGTCCGAGACCAGGTCGTACACCCGGTAGTCCACCGCTCCGTGGTCCTTCGCCACCTGCTCGGGGTCGCGGATGTCGGTCTTGCCCATCTCCAGGAAGCGCCCGCCCTCGCCGAGCAGCCGCAGCGACGCGTCGATGTACGTGTCCGCGAGGCTGTTGAGGACGACGTCCACGCTCCCGGCGGCCTCCCGGAAGGCGCCTTCGAAGTCCAGGTCACGGGAGGACGCGCGGTGTGCCTCGTTGATGCCCATCGCCTCAAGGGCGGTGTGTTTGGCGGGACTTGCCGTGGCATAGACCTCCGCGCCCAGATGCTGGGCGATCTGCACGGCGGCGGTGCCGACTCCGCCGGTGGCGGCGTGGATGAGCACGCGCTCGCCCGCCGTGAGGCCGCCCAGCTCCACCAGGCCGTACCACGCCGTGAGGAAGGCCACCGGGACGGCCGCCGCGCGGGCGAAGTCCCACTCCTGCGGCATCCGCGTCACCATGTGCGCGTCGGCCACCGTGACCGGCGCGAAGGCGCCGTCGAAGACGCCCATCACCCGGTCGCCCGGCACCACCGACGTCACGTCGGGGGCCACCTCCAGGACGACACCCGCGCCCTCCCCGCCGATCCGGGTCTGGTCCGGCACCATCCCCAGACTGATCAGCACGTCACGGAAGTTGACGCCGGCGGCCCGCACCGCGATCCGCACCCGACCGGGCGCGAGGGGCTGCTCCGCCTCCGGGAAGGGCACCGGCGCGACACCGTCGAGCGTCGCGGTGCCGCCCGTGCCCGCGGCGTCCAGCCGCCAGGCCTCCCGGCCGAGCAGCGGCACCGGCGACACCTGCGCGGGGGCCCGCACCAGCCGCGGGACGAGGATCCGCCCGCCGCGCAACGCCAGCTGCGGCTCGTCGAGTGCGACCGCGCGGCGCACCGCGTCGGCGATCAGCGGATCCGCCCCGGGGTCGGCCGGCAGCTCGGCGTCGGCGTCCAGGTCGAGCAGGACGAAACGGCCCGGGTGCTCCGACTGGGCGCTGCGCACCAGACCGGCGACAGCCGCGGCCACCGGGTCCGCCACCGACTCCTCGTCCACGGCGGCCGCGCGGCGCGTCAGCACCACGAGCCGCTCCTCCTCCGACCGGGGCTCGGTCAGCCACTCCTGAAGGAGTGTCAACGCACTTTGTACGGCGGCAAGTTCGTCGTCACCCCGGGTCGCCGCCGTCGCGTAGACCACGGAGGGTTCCGCGTCCGGCGACCGGTCGGCGAGCGGCGCGGCAGGCGTCCACCGGAGAGCGAACAGGCCGTCGGGCACGGCCTGTCGGGGTGCGCTGAGACGGGCCGGGCGGGTGGTGACGGCCTCGGCGGCGAGGATCGGCCGCCCCGATCCGTCGGTCAGAGTGACGCCGCGCCCGCCGTCGCCCTGCCGGCTGATACGGACCCGCGCCTGCGTGGCGCCCGTCGCGTACAGGGTGACCCCGTTCCAGGAGAAGGGCAGCCAGACGCCCTCCCGGGCGGTGTCCGTGACGGCGATGAGGGGGTGGAGGGCGGCGTCGAGGAGTGCGGGGTGGAGGGTGTGGTCGTCATCGGCTTCCAGGGGGAGGGCGATGTCGGCGAGGAGGTCGTCGCCGTGGCGCCAGAGGGCCTGGAGGCCCTGGAAGGTGGGCCCGTAGTGGTAACCGTCGGTGGTGGCGCGGTCGTAGAAGGCGGTGAGGTCGACGGGTTGGGCGCCGGGGGGTGGCCAGGCGGTGGTGTCGGGTGCGGGCTCGTCGGTGAACGCCGCGGTGAGGGTGGCGGTGGCGTGCCGTACCCACTCCGCCGGCTGGCCGGACGCCGGGCGGGTGTAGATGTGCACGCTGCGGCCGCTGTCGTCCTCGGGAGCGCCGACGACGACCTGCACGTCCAGCGGCGCGGACTCGTGCAGCAACAGCGGCTGCTCCAGGAGGAGTTCCTCGACCCGCGTGCTCCCGGTGCGCTCGGCGGCCTGGAGGGCGAGTTCGAGCAGCGCGGTGCCCGGCAGCAGGACCGTGCCCGCGATCACGTGCTCGCTGAGCCAGCCGCCCTGCCCGGCGGGCGGGACGCGCCCGCTGAGCACCATGCCGCCGTCCGCGAGCGCGGCGACGGAGGAGAGCACCGGATGGTCGATCCCCGTCCCGCCACCCGGGGCCCCCGCGCCCCCGGGGCGTGCGGTGAGCCAGTAGGGCCGGCGCTGGAAGGGGTACGTGGGCAGGTCGGCGGGTGCGCCGGTGGCGGGGAGCCAGGGCGTCCAGTCGAGGGGCTGGTGGGTGGTGTGGAGGGTGGCGAGGGTGTGGGCGAGGGTGTGGGTGTCGGGTTGTTTGCCGGTGAGGGTGGGGAGTGCGGTGGTGTCGGGGAGGGTGTGGTGGACGGCTGTGGTGAGGACGGGGGTGGGGCCGATGTCGAGGAAGAGGGTGGTGTCGGGGGCGAGGTGGGTGAGGGTCTGGTGGAAGTGGACGGGTTGGCGGATGTGTTGGGCCCAGTAGTCGGGGGTGGTGATGTCGTTGTCTGCGGGCAGGCCGGTGAGGTTGCTGATGAGGGGGATGCGGGGGGTCTGGAAGTCGAGTTCGGCGATGGCTTGGGCGAAGGGGGTGAGGACGGGGTCCATGAGGGGTGAGTGGAAGGCGTGGGAGACCTGGAGGACACGGGCCTTGCGCCCCCGCTCCCGCCATGCCTCGACCGCGGTGGCGATCTGCTCGGCCGGACCCGAAAGCACGGTGTTGACGGGGGTGTTGTACGCGGCGACGGACAGCCCGGGGCGGTCCGCCAGCCACGCCGTGACCTCCTCCGCATCCGCGTTGACGGTCGCCATGGCGCCGCCGGGGGGGAGTTGGCCCATGAGGGTGGCGCGGGCGGCGACGAGTTGGGCGGCGTCTTCCAGGGTGAGGACTCCTGCGATGTGGGCGGCGGTGACTTCGCCGATGGAGTGTCCGGCGACGGCGTCGGGCCGCAGTCCGTGTGCGTTGAGCAGGCGTGCGAGCGCGACCTGGAGGGCGAACAACCCGGCCTGGGTGTAGGTGGTGTGGTCGAGGAGTTCGGCGTGCTCGGGCTCGAACACGACGTCGCGCAACGGGTGTTGGAGGTGCGGGTCCAGCAGCGCGCAGACCTCGTCGAACGCCTCGGCGAAGACGGGGAAGCGGGCGTGGAGTTCGGCGCCCATGCCGGCTCGCTGGCTGCCCTGGCCGGAGAACAGCCACACCGTCCGGCCCGCCGTGACCGACCCACCCGGCGCCGTAGCCACGACCCCCGCGTGCGGAGAACCGGCGGCCAACGCCTCCAGCGCGGCGGCGAAGTCCGTACGGTCCCGCCCGAGGAGCACCGCCCGCTGCTCGAAGGCGGCCCGCGTGGTGGCGAGCGACCGCCCCACGTCCGCGACCGAGGCCCCCGCGCCGGCGTCCAGCCACCCGCCGAGCGCGCTCGCCTGGTCCCGCAGCGCCTGCGGGTCGCGGGCCGACAGCAGCCACGGCACGATCTCCCCGGAGTCGGGTAGTGGCGTGAATCCCGGCTCCTCCGGGGCCTGTTCGAGGACGAGGTGGGCGTTGGTGCCCGAGGCGCCGAAGGAGGAGACGCCGACGCGCCGCGGACGTCCGGTCTCCGGCCAGTCGACCGTGTCCGTGAGCAGCTCCACCGCGCCGCTGTCCCAGTCGATGTGCGGGCTGGGCGCGTCGATGTGCAGGCTCGCGGGCAGCCGCCCGTGCTCCATCGCCATGACCATCTTGATGACGCCCGCGATGCCCGCGGCCGCCTGCGTGTGGCCGATGTTGGACTTCACGGACCCCAGCAGCAGCGGTCGCTCGTCCGGCCGGTCCTGCCCGTACGTCGCGAGGATCGCCTGCGCCTCGATCGGGTCGCCCAGCCGGGTCCCGGTGCCGTGCGCCTCGACGGCGTCGACGTCGGCGGCGGTCAGGCCCGCGGTCGCCAGGGCCTGGGCGATGACGCGCTGCTGGGAGGGGCCGTTGGGGGCGGTCAGGCCGTTGCTCGCGCCGTCCTGGTTGACGGCCGAGCCGCGGATGACGGCGTGCACCCGGTGGCCGTTGCGCCGCGCGTCCGACAGCCGCTCCAGGACGACGAGCCCGGCCCCGTCGCTGAGGCCCGTGCCGTCCGCCGCGGCGGCGAAGGGCTTGCAGCGGCCGTCCGGCGCGAGCCCGCCCTGCCGGGAGAAACCGGTGAAGGCGTCCGGGGTGGACATGACCGTCACACCGCCCGCGAGCGCGAGGTCGCACTCGCCTTGCCGCAGCGCCTGCGCGGCCAGGTGCATCGAGACCAGCGAGGACGAGCACGCGGTGTCGACCGTGACCGCCGGGCCCTGGAGACCGAGCGTGTACGCGACCCGGCCGGAGATCATGCTGCCGATGCCGGAGAGCATCGTGTAGCCGTCCAGCCGCGGGTCGCCGGGCGCCAGGCCTGCCGCGTAGTCGTGGTAGATGACGCCCGTGTAGACGCCGGTGAGGCTGTCCTTGAGCGTGTGCGGGTTGATCCGGGCGCGCTCCAGGGCCTGCCACGCGGTCTCCAGCACGATCCGCTGCTGCGGGTCCATGGCCAGGGCCTCGCGCGGGTTGATGCCGAAGAAGGCGGCGTCGAAACCGTCCGCGTCGTAGATGAAGGCGCCCTGCGAGGCGTACGTGGTGCCCGGGTGCTCGCGGTCGGGGTGGAAGAGGTTGTCGAGATCCCAGCCGCGGTTGGTCGGGAAGGGCCCGAGCACGCTGCCGCCCGCCTCGACCAGCTCCCACAGCTTCTCCGGCGAGGTCACCCCGCCCGGGAAGCGGCACGCCATCGCGACCACCACGATCGGGTCGTCGTCCGCGCCGCGGCCGGGGCGGAAGCGGCGCGCGTGCGCGGGCGAGCCGTCCTGGTCGCCGGTCAGCAGGGCCCACAAATGAGCGGCGAGAGCCTGCGGGGTGGGGTGGTCGAAGACCAGGGTCGCGGGCAGCCGCAGGCCCGTCACGGCGGCGACCCGGTCCCGCAGCTTGACCGCGGTGAGGGAGTCGACGCCCAGCTCCTTGAACGCCGCCTCCGGCCGCACCGCCGCCTCCGACGCGTGCCCCAGCACCACGGCGGCCGCCTGCCGCACCAGGGCGAGCAGTTCCTCGTGCTGCCCGGCCGCGTCGAGCCCGGCCAGACGCGCGCCCAGCGCACCGTCCGCGGGCTGCCGCGCCGCGGCCCGGCGCCGCGCGGGGCGTACGGGCTGCTCGGGGGATACGGGCTGCTCGGGCCGTACGGTCGTGGGCTGCGCGTCCCCTTGCGCCGCCGGGCGCAGGGCGACCGCGTCGGCGGTGAGGACGGGCGCGCCGTCCGGGTCCGCGAGGACGAGGCCGACCGTGCGGGCCCCGGCGGCGTCCCGGTCGCGGGCCAGGACGCGGACCCGGGCGGCGGTGGCGCCGGTGGCGTGCAGGGTGACGCCGCTCCAGGCGAAGGGCAGCAGGATCTGCCCGTCGGTGGGGTCGCCGTCGAGGGCGAGGGGGTGCAGGGCGGCGTCCAGGAGGGCCGGGTGGATGCCGAAACCGTCCTCCGCGTCCTCCCCGGCGGGCTCGGGCAGCTCCACGTCGGCGAGCAGATCGCCGTCGTACCGCCACATCGCCCGCACCGTGCGGGGAATCCCGCCGTGCGCGGCCTCGGCGGACGCGTGGAGCGCGGCGAGGTCCACCGGCTCGGCCCCGGCGGGCGGCCAGGTCCCGGCGCCGGTCACCGGGTCGTCCGGGGCCTCGTCCGCCGGTCCGGGCGGGGCCAGCGTGCCCGCCGCGTGCACCGTCCACGGGTCGTCCGCCGCGGCTCCGGCGGGCTGCGAGGCGACACGGAAGGCCCGGTGTCCTTCGGCGTCGGGGGAATCGAGGGTGATCTGGAGGCGGAGGGCAGCGCCCGACGGGGCCACGAGGGGGGTGTGCAGGGCGAGTTCGTCGATGCCGCCGCTTCCCGCCTCGTCGGCGGCGCGAAGTGCCCACTCCACGAGGGCTGTTCCGGTCGGCAGCCCGGCGCCGCCCGCCGCGGGGAGCAGCCCGGTGACGAGCAGCCCGCCGTCCGCGAGACCGGTGACCGCCGACAGGTGCGGGTGCGTGACGGCCCGCAGGCCCGCCGCACCGACGTCGCCTGCCGCGGGAGCGGTGCGCGGCCAGTAGTGGTGGTGTTGGAAGGGGTAGGTGGGGAGGTCGGTGGTGGGGGTTGTGGTGGGGTGGTTCCAGGTGGGGGTGAGTCCGGTGGTGTGGGCGTGGGCGAGTTGGGTGGTGAGGTGGTGTGGGGTTCCTTGGTTGCGGTGGAGGGTGGGGATGGTGGTGGTGGGGTGGGGGTGTTGGTCGGTGGTGTGGGTGATGCCGGGTGTGAGGACGGGGTGGGGGCTGATTTCGATGTAGTGGTGGTGGTTGTGGGTGAGGAGGGTGGCGAGTGTTTGGGTGAGGTCGACTGGTTGGCGGAGGTTGGTGAACCAGTAGTGGGGGGTGAGGGTGGTGGTGTCGTGGGGTTGGGTGGTGACGGTGGAGTAGAAGGGTGTGTGGGCGGGTTGGGGGGTGATGCCGTGGAGGGTGGTGAGGATGTGGTCGTGGAGTTGGTCGACCTGGGGGCCATGGGAGGCGTAGTCGACATCGATCGTG
Source organism: Streptomyces sp. NPDC021020 (assembly GCF_044333285.1). Taxonomy (NCBI): domain Bacteria; kingdom Bacillati; phylum Actinomycetota; class Actinomycetes; order Kitasatosporales; family Streptomycetaceae; genus Streptomyces; species Streptomyces sp. NPDC021020. The sequence goes on along the minus strand of NZ_JBIRQQ010000011.1, from coordinate 95,159 downwards.
CGGGCCCGGTGGCCTTGGGCTTCGCATGCCGCCGTGACCGTGGCGATCTGGTCGGGTGGCCCGGAAACGACCGTGGATGCGGGCCCGTTGAAGGCGGCCGCGGTGACCTGGTCGGCGTCGGCGCCGAGTTCGGCGAGCAGTCGCGCGGTGTCGTCGGGGCCCAGTGCGAGGGACGCCATGGCGCCCTTGCCGGAGAGGGCTCGTAGCGCTTGGGAGCGGAGGGCGACGACGCGGGCGCCGTCGTCGAGGGTGAGGGCTCCGGCGACGGTGGCGGCGGCGATCTCGCCTTGGGAGTGGCCGATGACGGCGGTGGGGGTGATGCCGTGGGCCTGCCATTCGGCGGCGAGCGCGACCATCATGGCCCACAGGACGGGCTGGATGACGTCCACCCGTTCGGCGTCGGTCTCACAGGTGCCGCGCAGCACGTCGGTCAACGACCAGTCCACGTACGGTGCGAGGGCCTGCTCGCATTCCGCGATACGGGCGGCGAAGACGGGTGAACCGTCCAGCAGGTCGATGCCCATGCCGGGCCACTGCGAGCCCTGACCCGGGAAGACGAACACCGGACCCGCCCCCACCTCCACCGCCGTGCCCCGGACGACGCCCGGGTGGTCCGTGCCCTCCGCCAGCGCCGCGAGCCCTTCCAGGTACGCGTCCCGGGTCTGTCCGACGACCGCCGCGCGGCAGGGGAAGGCGGCCCGCGTGGTCAGCAGCGACCACGCGACCTCCGCCACCGGGACCTCCGGCCGCTCGGCCACCGTCAGCGCCAGCCGCCGGGCCTGCTCGGCGAGGGCCTCCTCGCTGCGGGCCGACAGCACCCACGGCAGCGGTTCCGCGCCGGTGTCCTGGGCGGGAGGTTCGGCCGACTCCTCGACGGCTGCCGGCTCGGGCGCCTCCTCCAGGATGACGTGCGCGTTCGTGCCGGAGATACCGAAGGCCGACACGCCCGCCCGGCGGCCCCCGGCCGCGCCCGCGGGCCAGTCGACCGGCTCGGTGAGCAGCCGGACGGCGCCCGCCGACCAGTCCACGTGCGGGGTCGGCTCGTCGACGTGCAGGGTCGCGGGCAGGGAGCCGTGCCGCATCGCCATGACCATCTTGATGACGCCCGCGACCCCGGCGGCGCCCTGCGCGTGGCCGATGTTCGACTTCACCGAGCCGAGCCACAGCGGCCGTTCCGCAGCCCGCTCCTGCCCGTAGGTGGCGAGCAGCGCGTCCGCCTCGATGGGGTCGCCGAGCCTCGTGCCGGTGCCGTGCGCCTCGACGACGTCCACCTCGGAGGCCGCGAGCCCGGCGTTGGCGAGCGCCTGCCGGATGACGCGCTGCTGGGAGGGCCCGTTCGGCGCGCTCAGGCCGTTGCTGGCGCCGTCCTGGTTGACGGCCGAGCCGCGCACGACGGCAAGGACCTGGTGGCCGTTGCGGCGCGCGTCCGACAGCCGTTCCAGCAGGACGAGCCCGGCGCCCTCGGAGAAGCCCGTGCCGTCCGCCGCCGCGGCGAAGGCCTTGCAGCGCGCGTCGGGCGCGAGGCCGCGCTGCCGGGAGAACTCGACGATGACGTTGGGCGTCGCCATCACCGTCACGCCGCCCGCGAGCGCGAGGTCGCACTCGCCCGACCGCAGCGCCTGGGCGGCCAGGTGGATGGCCACCAGCGACGACGAGCACGCCGTGTCCAGCGTGACGGCCGGCCCCTCCAGGCCCAGCGTGAAGGAGATCCGGCCGGACACGACGCTGAGCGCGTTGCCCGTCAGCAGGAAGCCCTCGGCCTCCCGGTCGACCGGCGGGGTGCCGAAGCCGGGCACCCCGGCGCCGGTGTAGACGCCGGTCGCGGTGCCCTTCAGGCTCGTGGGGTCGATGCGGGCGCGCTCCAGGACCTCCCAGGCGGTCTCCAGCAGGATGCGCTGCTGCGGGTCCATCGCGGTGGCCTCGCGCGGACTGATGCCGAAGAACGCCGCGTCGAAGCCGCCCGCCCCTGCCAGAAAGCCGCCCTCGCGGGCGTAGCTGGTGCCGGAGTGGTCGGGGTCGGGGTGGTAGAGCCCGTCGAGATCCCAGCCGCGGTCGGCGGGGAAGGGGCCGATCGCGTCCCCGCGGCCCGCGACCAGATCCCACAGCGCCTCGGGGGAGTCGATGCCGCCGGGGTAGCGGCAGGCCATGGAGACGATCGCGATCGGTTCGCGCGAGCGCTCCTCGGTCTCCCGCAGGCGCTGCCTGACCTGGCCGAGGTCGAGGGTGACGCGCTTGAGGTACTGGCGCAGCTTGTCTTCCGTGGTCGTCGGCATCGGTTCGGCATCCCCTCAGGACGAGCCCAGTTGCTGGTCGATGAGCGCGAACATCTCGTCGTCCGACGCGGAGCCCAGGGCCTCCCCGTCGATGTCCGGCGCACCGGACGTACCGCCCTCCAGCCGGGAGAGCAGGGCGTGCAGCCGGCCGGCGATCGTCTCGCGGGCCTTCCCGTCGACCTCCCGGCCGCCGAGGGTCGCCTCCAGCCGCGCGAGGTCGCCGAGCACGGGCGCCAGCGGGTCGGCGGGTGCCGCCGCCTGCCCGTCCGGGGCGAGCCTGCCGTCCAGGAAGCGGGCGGCGGCCTCCGCGTCGGGGTGGTCGAAGACGAGCGCGGCCGGCAGCCGCAGCCCCGTCGCGGACGTGAGCCGGTTGCGCAGCTCGACGGCCGTGAGCGAGTCGAAGCCCAGCTCCTTGAACGAGCTGTCGGTACGGACCGCCGCCGGATCGCTGTGCCCGAGCACCGTCGCGGCGTGCGTACGGACCAGGGCCACCAGCTCGCGCTGCCGCTCGTCCGCGGGGAGCCGGCTCATCCGGGCCGCCCACCCGGCGGACTCGGCCGCGGCCGCGGTCCTCCGCACCGGGGCCCCCGCCGCCGCGAGCGCCCGGAGCAGGGCGGGCACCTCGGCGGCCGGGAGGCGGCCGAGAGCGCGCGGGTCGAGGTCCAGCGCGACGAGGGCGGGGTCGGTGTGCCGGACGGCGGCGTCGAGGAGGCCGAGGGCCTTCTGCGTCGACAGCGGCGTCGTCCCGGACCGGCTCATCCGGGCGTGGTCGGTGCCGGTGAGCTGCTGGGTCATGTCGCTCGCAGCGGCCCACAGCCCCCAGGCGAGGGAGGCCGCCGGTCGCCCGGCGCGGTGCCGCCCGACCGCGAGCGCGTCGCAATAGGCGTTGGCGGCCGCGTAGTTGGCCTGCCCGGGACTGCCGAGGGTGCCGGCGGCCGAGGAGTAGACGAGGAAGAGGGCCAGCGGGAGGTGCGCGGTGGCCCGGTCGAGGACGGCGGCCGCGGTGGCTTTCGCGTTCCAGACCCGCGCGAGCCGCTCCGGGGTCTGCGCGGTCAGGACCGCGTCGTCCAGGACGCCCGCCGCGTGGATGACGCCGGTGAGCGGGTGGGCGGGGTCGATGCCGTCGACGAGTGCGCGTACGGCGTGGGGGTCGGTGGCGTCGGTTGCGGTGATGTGCACGGTGGCGCCGAGTTGTTCGAGGTGGTGGGTGAGTTCGGTGGCGCCGGGTGCGTGGGGGCCTCGGCGGCTGACGAGGTGGAGGTGGGTGATGTTCCAGGTGGTGACGAGGTGTTCGGCGAGGAGGGCGCCGAGGGTGCCGGTGCCGCCGGTGATCAGGACCGTGCCGTCCGGGTTGAGGGCCGGGGGGACGGTGAGGACGAGCTTGCCGGTGTGCTTGGCCTGGCTCATGTGCCGCAGCGCGTCGCGGGCGTCGGCGAGCGGCCAGGTCGTGACCGGTGGCGGTGCCAGGGCGCCCTCGGCGAAGAGGCCCGCGAGCGTCGTCAGCATGCGGTGGACGTGGTCGAGGCCCGCGCGGGGGACCAGGTCGTAGAACTGGTAGTCGACACCGGGGTAGGTGGCGGTCAGGTAGTCGGTGTCGCGGATGTCGGTCTTGCCCATCTCGATGAAGCGCCCGCCCTCGCCGAGCAGCCGCAGCGAGGCGTCGGTGAAGTCCCCGGCGAGGCAGTTGAGGACGACGTCCACGCTCCCGGCGGCCTCCCGGAAGGCCGCTTCGAAATCCAGGTCGCGGGAGGACGCGCGGTGTGCCGCGTCGATGCCCATGGCCTCAAGGACCCCGTGTTTGGCGGGACTTGCCGTGGCGTAGACCTCCGCGCCCAGATGCCGGGCGATCTGCACGGCGGCCGTGCCCACCCCGCCCGTCGCCGCGTGGATCAGCACGGTGTCCCCCGCCCGCAGACGGCCCAGGTCGACCAGGCCGTACCAGGCGGTGAGGAAGGCGACGGGGATCGCGGCCGCCTCGACGTCGGTCCAGCCGGGCGGTACGGGCACGAGGGTGCGGGCGTCGGCAACCGTGACGGGGCCGAAGGCGCCCTCGAACAGCCCGAACACCCGGTCGCCGGGCGCCACCGACGTCACGTCCGGCGCGACCTCCAGCACCATGCCCGCGCCCTCGCTGCCGCGGAAGACGCCCTCGTCCGGGTACATCCCCAGCAGGATCAGCACGTCGCGGAAGTTGACGCCCGCCGCGCGGACGCCGACCCGCACCTGACCGGGCGCCAGCGGCTCCAGCACCTCGGGGCAGGGCACCGCCGACACCCCCTCGACCGTGCCGGAGCCGTCCGCGGCCAGCCGCCAGGCCCGCTCGCCCGGCGGCGGCGCCAGCTCCGGCGGCGCGGCCCGCTCCAGCCGCGGTACGAGTACGCGCCCGGCCCGTACGGCGACCTGCGGCTCCTCGCGGGCCACGGCCTGGGCGACGGCGTCGAGCAGCACGGCGGGTTCCGCCGCGTCGTCGAGGTCGCACAGCACGAAGCGGCCCGGCTCCTCCGCCTGCGTGCTGCGCAGCAGGCCCCACACGGCAGCCGACGCCGGGTCGGGCGCGGTGCCTCCCGCCGCGACCGCCCCGCGGGTGACGGCGACCAGCAGCGAATCCGCCGACCGCGGCTCGGCGAGCCACTGTTGGGCCAGCGCGAGGACGTCCGTCACCACCTCCAGGGCGGCCGTTGCGGGCTCGGGGCCGTCCGCCACCGGGGGGACGGCGACCAGCACCGTCGCCGGGAGCGGGCCGGTGGCCGCGAGCAGTGCGGACACGTCGGCGTGGCAGGGCAGTTCGGGCGCGGGCGGCATCTCCCCGAGGCACGCCCAGTCCGCGGGCGCACCCGTCTGCGCCGGCCCGGTCCGCTCGGGCAGCGGTGTCCAGGCGACGGCGAACAGCCCGTCCACCGGCCGGGTCCGGGTGTCGCGCAACTGCCGCGCGCTCGTCGGCCGTACCGTCACCGACTCCGCGCGCAGCACCGCGGCTCCCGCCGCGTCGGCCACCAGGAGGCGCAGGCCCTGCTCCAGGGGCGTCATCCGCACGCGGACGCGGGTGGCGCCGGTGGCGTGCAGGGTGACGCCGCTCCAGGCGAAGGGCAGCAGGATCTGCCCGTCGGTGGCGTCGCGGTCCAGGGCGAGGGGGTGCAGGGCGGCGTCCAGGAGGGCCGGGTGGATACCGAAACCGGCCGCGCCGCTGCGGGCCTGTTCGGGCAGCACGACCTCCGCGAGCAGGTCGCCGCCCTGCCGCCAGGCAGCCACCAGACCCTGGAAGGCCGGTCCGTAGCCGTAACCCGCCGCTTCGGCGCGGGCGTAGAAGTCCGCTGTGTCCACCGGCTCGGCGTCCGGCGGCGGCCATACCCCGGCTTCCTCCGGGTCGGGGGACGCGGTCGCCGCAGGGGCGAGCCGGCCGGTCGCGTGGCAGGTCCAGGGCGAATCGTCGCCGGAGGGGCGGGAGTTGACCCGTATCGCGCGGTGTCCTTCGGCGTCCGGGGCGTCGAGGGTGATCTGGAGGCGGAGGGTGCCGGTGGCGGGGAGCAGGAGGGGGGTGTGGAGGGCGAGTTCGTCGACGGCGCCGCTGCCCGCTTCGTCGGCGGCGCGCAGCGCCCACTCCACGAGAGCCGCGCCCGGCACCAGGGGAACGCCCGCCACCGCGTGGTCGTCCAGCCAGCCACCGCCGCCCGCCGCCGGGAGCACACCCGTCAACACCATTCCGCCGTCCGCGAGTTCGACCGCCGCGCTCAGCTGCGGGTGCCCCACCGGCGCGAGTCCGGCCGCCGTCAGGTCACCCGGGCCGCCGTCCATGTCCAGCCAGTAGTGGTGGTGTTGGAAGGGGTAGGTGGGGAGGTCGGTGGTGGGGGTTTGGGTGGGGTGGTTCCAGGTGGGGGTGAGTCCGGTGGTGTGGGCGTGGGCGAGTTGGGTGGTGAGGTGGTGTGGGGTTCCTTGGTTGCGGTGGAGGGTGGGGATGGTGGTGGTGGGGTGGGGGTGTTGGTCGGTGGTGTGGGTGATGCCGGGTGTGAGGACGGGGTGGGGGCTGATTTCGATGTAGTGGTGGTGGTTGTGGGTGAGGAGGGTGGCGAGTGTTTGGGTGAGGTGGACTGGTTGGCGGAGGTTGGTGAACCAGTAGTGGGGGGTGAGGGTGGTGGTGTCGTGGGGTTGGGTGGTGACGGTGGAGTAGAAGGGTGTGTGGGCGGGTTGGGGGGTGATGCCGTGGAGGGTGGTGAGGATGTGGTCGTGGAGTTGGTCGACCTGGGGGCCGTGGGAGGCGTAGTCCACATCGATCGTGCGGGTGCGCGCGCCGCGCTCGTCTGCTGCCGCGAGGGTGGCGGCGACCTGGTCGGGCGGACCCGAAACGACGGTGGAGCGGGGGCCGTTGTGGGCGGCGATCGCCACGTCCGCGGCTGCTGTGCCCAACTCGTCGAGCAGGTCGCGTACTTCCTGCGGGCCGAAGGTGATCGAGGCCATGGCGCCCTTGCCGGAGAGGGCGCGGAGTGCTTGGGAGCGGAGGGCGACGACGCGGGCGCCGTCGTCGAGGGTGAGGGCTCCGGCGACGGTGGCTGCGGCGATCTCGCCTTGGGAGTGGCCGATGACGGCGGCGGGGGTGATGCCGTGGGCCTGCCACTCTGCGGCCAGCGCGACCATCATGGCCCACAGGACGGGCTGGATGACGTCCACCCGCTCGCGGTCGGCGCTGGACGTGCCGCGCAGCACCTCGGTCAACGACCAGTCCACGTAGGGCGCGAGGGCCTGCTCGCATTCCGCGATACGGGCGGCGAAGACCGGTGAGCCGTCCAGCAGGTCGACGCCCATGCCGGGCCATTGCGAGCCCTGGCCCGGGAAGACGAACACCGGACCCGCGCCGAGCGGCACCGCGGTGCCCGTGACGACCGCCGGGTCCGGCTCGCCCGCCGCCAGCTTCTCCAGGCCCGCCAGCAGCGAGTCCGGGTCGTCGGCGACGATCACCGCGCGGTGGTCGAACGCCGTGCGCGTCGTAGCCAGCGACCGGCCCACCCGCGCGACGTCGTCCACGGGGAAGCGGGCGGCGAGGTTCGCGGCCTGGGCGCGTAGCGCCTCGGGGGTGCGGGCGGACAGCACCCAGGGGATGACCTCGCCCGTGGGGGCGGGCGCGAACTCCGGTTCCTCCGGCGCCTGTTCGAGGACGATGTGCGCGTTGGTGCCGGAGATGCCGAAGGAGGAGACGGCGGCGCGGCGGGGGCGTCCGGTGTCGGGCCAGTCGACGGCCTCCCTGAGGAGTTCGACCCCGCCGGACCATTCGACGTGCGGGGTCGGTTCGTCGATGTGCAGGCTCGCGGGCAGGCGCCCGTGCCGCATCGCCATGACCATCTTGATGACGCCCGCCACGCCCGCGGCGGCCTGCGTGTGGCCGATGTTGGACTTCACGGACCCCAGTAGCAGCGGCCGTTGCGCGGGTCGCTCCTGCCCGTAGGTCGCGTGCAGGGCCTCCGCCTCGATGGGGTCGCCGAGCTTGGTGCCCGTGCCGTGCGCCTCGACGGCGTCCACGTCCGCCGGGGACAGCGCGGCGTTGGCGAGCGCCTGCCGGATGACCCGCTGCTGGGAAGGGCCGTTGGGGGCGGTCAGGCCGTTGCTGGCGCCGTCCTGGTTGACGGCCGAGCCGCGCAGCACCGCCAGCACGGGGTGGCCCTGGCGCCACGCGTCCGACAGCCGCTCCAGGACCAGCAGGCCCGCGCCCTCGCCCCACCCCGTCCCGTCCGCGGCGGCCGCGAAGGGCTTGCAGCGGCCGTCGGGGGCGAGGCCGCGCTGCCGGGAGAATTCCACGAAGGTGTTCGGCGTGGCCATCACCGTCGCGCCGCCCGCGAGGGCGAGGTCGCACTCGCCCGACCGCAGCGCCTGCGCGGCCAGGTGCATCGCCACCAGCGAGGACGAGCACGCCGTGTCGACGGTGAGGGTCGGCCCCTCCAGACCGAACGTGTAGGCGAGCCGGCCGGAGGCCACGCTCGGCGTGCTGCCGGTCATGATCTGGCCCTCGTAGCCCGCCGGGATGCGGCCGAGGAAGCGCGCGCCGTAGTCGTCGTACATGATGCCGGTGACCACCGCGGTGCGGCTGCCACGCAGCGTGACCGGGTCGATGCGGGCGTGCTCGAAGGCCTGCCACGCCGTCTCCAGCAGCAGCCGCTGCTGCGGGTCGGTGGCGAGCGCCTCGCGCGGGCTGATGCCGAAGAACTCCGCGTCGAACAGCGCGGCTTCGCGCAGGAAGCCGCCCTCACGGGTGTAACTGCGGCCCGGCTGCTCGGGATCCGGGTCGTACAGCCCCGCGAGATCCCAGCCGCGGTCGGTCGGGAAGGGGCCCGCCGCGTCCACGCCGTCGGCGACCAACTGCCACAGGGCGTCGGGGGAGTGGACGTCGCCGGGGTAGTGGCAGGCCATGCCCACGATCACGACGGGATCGGCGTCGGCGTCGGCGCGGACAGCGGGGGCGGCGGGGATCGCGGGGGCGGCCGTGTCCGTGCCGGGGAGCTGGGCGAGCAGGTGGCGTACCAGGGCCTCGGGCGTCGGGTAGTCGAAGACGGCGGTGGCGGGCAGCCGGACGCCGGTCGCGGCGGTCACCGCGTTGCGCAGCTCAAGCGCGGTCAGCGAGTCCAGGCCGAGGTGCTGGAAGGTCCGGCCCAACTCGACGGACCCGGGGTCGGGGTGGGCCAGGACGGTGGCGACCTGGTCCCTGACCAGCTCGGTCAGGATCCGTTCGCGTTCCGCCGCGGGCAGCCCCGCCAGCCGCTGCGCGGGAGCGGTGGCCGCCGCACCGGCGGAGGCGGCGGGCGCGGGGGAGCGGACGAGGCGGCGCAGCAGCGGCGGCAGCGGGCCCGCGGCGGCCTGGCCGCGCAGCACCGCGAGGTCGAAGCGGGCCGGGACGAGCACGGGGTGCGGCTGCCCGAGGGCGGCGTCGAAGAGGGCGAGGCCCTGCTCCCGCGACATCGCGGCGGTGCCGGAGCGGGCCATCCGGGCGAGGTCCGCGGTGCCCAGGTGCCCGGTCATGCCCGCCCCGTCGCCCCACAGACCCCAGGCCAGGGCGGTCGCGGTGCCGCCTTCGGCGCGGATGCCCTCGGCGAGCGCGTTGAGGAAGGCGTTCGCGGCGCCGTAGTTGCCCTGCCCCGGGCTGCCCAGGACCGACGCGGCGGAGGAGAAGAGGACGAAGGCGGCGAGGTCCGCGTCGCGGGTGAGCCGGTGGAGGTGCCAGGCGGCGTCCGCCTTGGGGGCCATGACGGCGTCGAGCTGCGCGGGCGTCAGCGCGCCCGCCACCCCGTCGTCCAGGACGCCCGCGGCATGCACCACCGCGGTGAGCGGGTGCGCGGCCGGTACGTTCGCGAGCAGCGCGGCCAGCGCCGCCGGGTCGGTGACGTCGCACCGCTCGACCGCCACGTCGGCGGGGAGTCCGGCCGCGAAGTCGGCGATGCCCTCGGCGTCCGGCCCGCTCCGGCCGGCCAGCAGCAGATGCCGGACGCCGTGCGCCTCGACCAGATGCCGCGCGATCAGCCGCCCGAGCGCGCCGGTCCCGCCGGTGATCAGGACGGTGCCGTCGGGGTCGGGCGCGGCGGGCGCGGTGTCCGCGCCGGGCGGCGCGACGACCAGCCGCGGGACGAGCAACCGGTCGCCACGCAGGGCGAGTTGGGTCTCGTCGCCGGTCGCGGCGACCCTGAGCGCGTCCCAGGCGACCTCCGTGCCTGCCGCGTCCACGTCCGCGAGGACGATCCGCCCGGGGTGCTCGGCCTGCGCGGCCCGCACCAGCCCCCAGACCGCGGCCCCCGCCGGATCCGCCGCCGCGTCCTGCGGCCCCGCGCTGACCGCGCCCGACGTGAGGACGAGCAGCCGGGTGCCGGCGAACACCTCGTCCGCCAGCCACTCCTGGAGCGGCCCGAGCACGCCGAGCACGGCCCCCCGCGCCCGCGCGGGCGCCTCCCCGCCAGGCCCGCCGGCGACGGCCAGCACGACCACGCCGGGAGCCGCCTCCCCGGCGGCGAGGGCGTCCCGCAGCGCGCCGAGCCCGCGGTGCCGGGCGGGCGGGGCGCCCGCGAGCAGGGCGGCGGGGTCGGTGCCGGGCAGGCTGTCGCGCGAGCTGCCGACCGCGCCGGTCGGGCCCGCGTGGTGCGGGTTGGCGGCGCTGAGGGGGACGTCGTGCGGGGCGGTGTCCACCGGGTCCGTTTCGGCGAGAGTGCGGGCGGTGTCGTGCGGGCTCGCGTGGCCCGGGTTGCTGGCGTCGAGGGGACTTTCGTACGCGGTGGTGTCCGCCGGGTCCGTACCGTGCGGGTCGCCCGGGTCGGCGGGCGTGTGGGCCGGGTCCGTACCGTGCGGGTCGTCGGGGTTGGCGGGCGTGTCCGCCGGGTCCGTACCGACCGGGGTCGCGACGGAGTCCGCACCCGCCGGGTGCGGGACGGCGCCGTCCGCGGCGGGAAGCGCCTCCGCCGCGCCCGTCGTGATCAGCGCCCAGCGCTCCGCCGGACGGTGCTCGTCCGCGGGGAGCGGCAGGGGCTCCCACTCCAGCAGGTGGAGGGAGCGGTCCGCGGCTCCCGTCGCGGCGCGCCAGCGGTCGGCGGTGACCGTGCGGAGCGTCAGGGTGTCGACGGCGGCGACCTCCGCGCCGGTCTCGTCGCGCATCCGCAGGGTCACGGTGTCGGGGCCGGTCGGGGTGATGCGGGCCAGGAGGCGGGAGCGGCCGCGGGTGGTCAGCCGTACGCCGTCGAAGGCGAAGGGGAGCCGGACGGTGCCGGGCGCGCCGCCCGCCTGGTGCGCGGCGGTGAAGAGGTCGCCGATCGGGTGCAGGACGGCGTCCAGCAGCGCCGGGTGCAGCGCGTAGCCCGCGCCTTCCGCGCGCTGCCCCTCGCCGAGCGCGATCTCCGCGAAGATCTCGTCCCCCGCCCGCCAGGCCGCGCGCAGCCCGGTGAAGGCCGGACCGTAGCGGTAGCCGTCGCCCGCCAGCCGCTCGTACAGCGCGGCGACATCGAGGGCGCGAGCGCCCGGCGGCGGCCACTCCTGCGGCCAGTCGGCGGCGGGCGGCGCGCCGCCCGCCGGGGCGAGGGTGGCCGTCGCGTGCTGCCGCCAGGGGCGGGGGGCGTCCGGCCCGCCGTCGTCGGGGACGTCCTCCCCGGCGGGCCGGGAGTGGACGGTCAGCGCGCGCCGCCCGGAGGCGTCCCCGGCGGCGACGGCCACCTGCACCTCCACGCCGCCGGTCGCGGGCATCAGCAGCGGCGCCTCCAGCGTCAGGTCCTCGACCTCCGGGCAGTCGGCCAGGGCGCCCGCGTGCAGGGCGAGTTCGACGAAGAGCGTGCCCGGCAGCGGCACATGGCCGACGATCGCGTGGTCGGCGAGCCAGGGCCGGTCGCGCAGCGCGAGCCGTCCGGTCAGCAGCAGCCCGCCGCCCGCCGGTTCGACGACCGCGCCGAGCAGCGGGTGGCCGCTGCATTCCAGCCCCGCCGACCGCACGTCGGCCTCCCGGCCCGCGGCGGCCGGCCAGTAGCGGCGGCGGTCGAAGCGGTAGGTGGGCAGGTCGGCGGCCGCGGCCCCGGCCGGGAAGGCGGTGGCGCTCCCGGCCGGGAAGGCGGCGGAGAAGTCCACGGCCTCGCCGTCCGCGTGCAGCCGGGCCAGCGCGGTGAGCAGCGTGCGCGGCTCGTCGCGGCCCTCCCGGAGCGCACCGGCCAGGACGGCGGGCTCGCCGGGCGGCTCCTCCGCCGCGAGGCAGCCGCGGGCCATGGCGCTCAGTACGGGGTCGGGGCCCAGCTCCAGGAAGCGCGACACGCCCTCCGCGCGCAGCGCCGCGACCGCGTCCCGGAAGCGCACCGGCTGCCGTGCGTGCCGCACCCAGTATTCCGGGTCGCCCAGCTGCGTGGCGTCCGCGAGGGCGCCCGTGACGTCGGAGACGACGGCGATGCGCGGCGGCGCGTAGGTCAACGTGGCCGCGACCGCCCGGAATTCGTCGAGCACGGGCTCGATGCGGGGCGAGTGGAAGGCGTGGCCGACGCGCAGCCGCCGGGTGCGCACCCCGCGCCCGCGCATTGTCTCGGCGATGTCCGCGACCGCCTCCTCGTCGCCGGAGACCACCACCGCGCGGGGCCCGTTGACGGCCGCCAGCGACACCTGGTCCTCGCGCCCGGCCAGCAGCGCCGCGACGTCCTCCTCGGCGGCCTCCACCGCCACCATCGCGCCGCCCGCGGGCAGCGCCTGCATCAGCCGCCCCCGGGCGGCGACCAGCCGCGCCGCGTCCGGCAGCGACAGCACCCCCGCGACGTGCGCGGCCACCAGCCCGCCCACCGAGTGGCCCACGACGTATCCGGGCACCACCCCGAAGGACTCCACCAGCCGGTGCAGCGCCACCTCGACCGCGAACAGCGCGGCCTGCGTGAATTCCGTACGGTCCAGCTCCCCGGCCCCCGCACCCCCGGGCGGCGCGAGGACAAGCTCCCGCAGCGACCGCCCGAGCAGCGGGTCCAGTACGGCGCAGGCCTCGTCGAAGGCCGCGGCGAACACCGGGTAGGCGGCGTGCAGTTCACGTCCCATGCCGGGGCGCTGGCTGCCCTGGCCGGTGAAGAGGAAGGCGCTGCCCGCCCGGCGGACCGCGCTCCCCGGCACGCACACGCCGGGGTGCGCCCGCCCCTCGGCGAGATCCGCGAGCCGCGCCGCCAGCTCCGCGCGGTCCGCGCCCAGCACGACCGCGCGGTGCTCCAGCGGTGAGCGGCCGACGGCCAGCGCCCGCCCGACCGCGGCGACCGGCACGTCCGGACGCGCCGCGACGTACTCCCCGAGCGCCGCGGCCTGCGCCCGCAGGCTCCCCGCGCTCCGCGCGGAGACCACCCACGGGAGGACGGCGCCGATGTCCGCGGCCCGCGCGGTGCCGTCGTGAACGGCGTCGGCGGCTGACACCGAGCCGCCGTGTCCGTCACCGGCGGCCGGCCTGGCGGCTCCCGCGGCGACGGCACCGGCCGTGGCGTGACCGCCGCTGCCGTGCGCCCCGGCGGTGTCGCGGTTGTGGGCGCCCGCGCCCGCCGTCGTGCCGCCGTGGCTGTCGTGCGCTCCGGCCGCGTCACCCCCGTCGGCCTTCGCGCCCGCCGCCCCGTCGGCCGGCTCCTCGGGTACGTCCTCGACGATCAGGTGCGCGTTCGTGCCGCTGATGCCGAAGGACGACACCCCGGCCCTGCGGCGGCGGTCGCCCGCGGGCCAGGGGAGGGGATCGGCCAGCAGGCGCACCGCACCCGCGGTCCAGTCGACGACCGGGGTGGGGCGGTCGGCGTGGAGGAGGGCGGGCAGGGTGGCGTGCCGCATCGCCATGACCATCTTGATGACGCCCGCGACGCCCGCCGCGCCCTGCGTGTGGCCGATGTTCGGCTTGATCGCGCCCAGCCGCAGCGGCCGGTCCGCGGGCCGGTCCTGGCCGTACGCCGCCAGCAGCGCCTGCGCCTCGATGGGGTCGCCCAGCGCCGTGCCGGTGCCGTGGGCCTCGACGGCGTCGACGTCGGCGGGGGTCAGGCGGGCGTTGTCCAGCGCCTGCCGGATCACCCGCTGCTGCGCGAGGCCGTTGGGGGCGGTGAGGCCGTTGCTCGCGCCGTCCTGGTTGACCGCGGAGCCGCGCAGCACCGCCAGCACGGGGTGGCCCTGGCGCCGTGCGTCCGACAGCCGCTCCAGGACGAGCAGTCCGGCGCCCTCGGCGAAGGCCGTGCCGTCGGCGCCCTCGGCGAACGCCTTGCAGCGGCTGTCGGCGGCCAGGCCGCGCTGCCGCGCGAACTCGGTGAAGACGTACGGCGTCGTCATCACCGTCACGCCGCCCGCGAGGGCGAGGTCGCACTCCCCGCCGCGCAGCGCCTGCGCCGCCAGGTGCAGCGCCACCAGCGACGACGAGCACGCGGTGTCGACGGTGACGGCAGGCCCCTCCAGGCCGAGGGTGTACGCGATCCGGCCGGACAGCACGCTCGGCGCGTTGCCGGTGACGAGGTGGCCCTCGGCGGCCGGGTCGACGTGCGGGGTGCCGAAGCCGGGCAGGGCCGTGCCCGCGTACACCCCGACGGGCGCGCCTCGCAGCGACACCGCGGGAATGCCCGCCCGCTCCAGCGCCTCCCAGGCGACCTCCAGCAGCAGCCGCTGCTGCGGGTCGATCGCCGCGGCCTCGCGCGGGCTGATGCCGAAGAACTCCGGGTCGAACAGCGCCGCGCCGTGCAGGAAGCCGCCCTCGCGGGCGTAACTGGTGCCGGGGTGGGCGGGGTCGGGGTGGAAGAGCCGGTCCAGGTCCCAGCCGCGGTCTGCGGGGAAGGCGGTCATCGCGTGCCGGCCGGACGCCACCAGCTCCCACAGGTCCTCGGGCGACTCGACCCCGCCGGGGTAGCGGCAGGCCATGGCGACGACGGCGACCGGCTCGTGCCGGGCGTCCTCCACCTCGCGCAGCCGTGCCCGGGTGTCGTGCAGATCGGCGGCGACCCGCTTGAGGTAGTCGACCAGCCGCTCGTGCGTGGCCTCAGTGGTCACGTCGTGTCACCGCACCTTCCGATGCCGGGAGTTGGCGGGGTTGCCGGGGATTGCCAGGGGGTTCCGAGGGCGTACGCGGGGCGCCGTGCGTTTCGGTTCGGGGCCGCCCGGCGTGCTGCCGGGCGCGCAGGCCGTACGCGGGGGCGCCGTGCCCGCCGCCGAGGGGCGGGGGAGCGGCGCCCGTACCGGGCGGCGGGGGGACCGGGCTCATGACAGTCCGAGTTCCTTGTCGATGAAGTCGAAGACCTGGTCGGCCGTCGCGTCGTGCAGCCGCTCCGCCGCCCGCGCGCCGTTCGGCCCGGCGCCGCTCGCGGCCGCCGGGTGCGCGGCCGTCCACCGGGCGAGCAGCGCCTCCAGCCGCCGGGTGACCTTGTCGGGACCGCCGCCCGCCGGATCCGCGTCCGCCACCGCCTCCAGCGCCTTTTCGAGGTCGGCGAGGCTGCCGAGCGCGGGCCCGTACGCGTCCCGCGGCCCGGCGTCCCGCGCGCCGTCCGGCGCGAGGAGGGTGCGCAGGTGCTCGGCGAGCGCCTCGGCGGCCGGGTGGTCGAAGACGACGGTCGCGGGCAGCCGCGCACCGGTCGCAGCGGTGACGCGGTTGCGCAGCTCGACGGCGGTGAGCGAGTCGAAGCCCAGCTCCTTGAACGCCGCTTCCGCGGGCACCGCCGCCGGGTCGGAATGCCCCAGCACCGTGGCCGCGTGCTGCCGCACCAGGTCGGTGAGCAGCCGCCGCTGCTCGCCCGCGGCGAGCCCGGCCAGCCGCGCGGGCCAGTCCACCGGCCCCTGCCCGGCCGCCGCGGCGGGGCGGGCCGCCGGGGTGCCGGTGCGCGCACCGGCCCGCGCGGCGGCCGCGAGCGCGCGCAGCGGCGGTGGCAGCGCGGCGCCGGGCTGGGCGGCGAGCGCGGCGGTGTCCAGGCCGAGGGCGAGCAGCGCGGGCCCGCCCTGCCCGAGGGCGGCGTCGAAGAGGGCGAAGCCCTGCTCGGCGCTGTTCGGCGCGATGCCCTGCCGGGCGATGCGTGCCACGTCGGAGGCGGTGAGCCGCCCGGTGAGCCCGCTCGCGGCGGCCCACAGGCCCCACCCGACGGACACCGCGGGCAGGCCCGCGGCCTGCCGCCGCTCGGCGAGGGCGTCGCAGAAGGCGTTGGCCGCCGAGTAGTTGGCCTGCCCGGGGGTGCCGAGCACGGAGGCGAAGGAGGAGAAGAGGACGAACATGCCGAGCGGAATCCCCTCCGTCAGCGCGTGCAGATGCGCCGCGCCCGCGGCCTTCGCGGCCCACACCTCGGCGAGCCGCGCGCCGTCCTGCGAGGCCAGCATCGCGTCGGAGACGACGCCCGCGGCGTGCACCACGCCGGTGAGCGGGTGCGCCGGGTCGATGCCCGCCAGGGCCTTCCGCAGCGCCGCAGCGTCGCCCGCGTCCGCCGCGGCCACCTCGACCCGGGCGCCGAGCGCGGTCAGCCGGTCCGCCGGCCCGCCCGCGCCGGGGGCCGCGGGCCCGGACCTGCCGAGCAGCAGCAGATGCCGTACGCCGTGGGCCCGCACCAGGTGCTCGGCCACCAGGCCGCCCAGCGTGCCGGTGCCGCCGGTGACCAGCACCGTGCCGTCCGGGTCGAGCGGGGGCGGCACGTCCAGGACGAGCTTGCCGGTGTGCCGGGCCTCGGTCAGCTCGCGCAGCGCCTCCCGGATCCGGCCGAGCCGCCGCGCGGTGACGGGCGGCGGGGCGAGCGTGCCGGACGCGAACAGCCCGCCCAGGACGTCCAGCATCGCCGCGACGCGCTCCGGCCCCGCGTCCGCGACGAGGTCGAAGGCGCGGTATTCCACGCTGTGCTCCAGCGCGACCAGCTCCGGGTCGCGCACATCCGTCTTGCCCATCTCGACCAGCCGCCCGCCGGGCGAGAGCAGCCGCAGCGACGCGTCGGTCAGCTCGCCCGCGAGGCTGTTGAGGACGACGTCCACGCCCCGCCCGCCGGTCGCGGAGCCGAAGGCCTCCTCGAAGGCCGCGTCCCGCGACGACGCCCGGTGCGCCGCGTCGATCCCCATCGCGTCGAGCACCCCGTGCTTGCCGGGGCTCGCCGTCGCGAAGACCTCCGCGCCCAGGTGCCGGGCGATACGGACGGCGGCCGTGCCGACGCCGCCGGTCGCGCTGTGGATCAGCACCCGCTCGCCCGCGCCGAGCCCGGCCAGCTCCACCAGGCCGTACCACGCGGTGAGATACGCCACCGGGCTCGCGGCCGCGTCGCGGAAGTCCCATCCGGCGGGGACGGGCGCGAGCATCCGTGCGTCCGCGACCGCGACCGGGCCGAAGGCGTCGTCGAACAGGCCCATCACCCGGTCGCCGGGCGCCACCGACGTCACGTCCGGGGCGACCTCCCGCACCACGCCCGCGCCCTCGATGCCGAGCGCCGCCGCGGGGTCCGGGTACATCCCCAGGGCGATCAGCGCATCGCGGAAGTTGAGGCCCGCGGCCCGTACGGCGATCCGCACCTGCCCGGTCGCGAGCGGCGCAGACGCGCGCGGGCTCGGCGCCGCCGCCACGTCGTCCGGCCCGGTCCGCCCCGCCACCACCCGCCACCCGGACACACCGTCGGGCGCCGCCAACTCGGCTTCTGCGCCCGCCGGTTCGAGTCGCGGTACGAGGACGCGCCCGGCCCGTACGGCGATCTGCGGCTCACCCTCCCGCACCGCGGCGGCCAGCGCGTCCGGCAGCGGGGCACCGGATTCCGCCCCCGGGAGGTCGACGAGCAGGAAGCGGCCCGGGTGCTCCGACTGCGCACTGCGCACGAGCCCCCACACGGCGGCTGCCGCCGGGTCCACCGGCTCGCCCCCGCCCTCCGCCGCGACGGCGGACCGCGTCACCCACCCCAGCCGAATCCCCTCGAACGCCTCACCCGCGAGCCACTCCTGAGCGAGCGCCAGCGCGTCACAGGCGGCCGCCAGCCCCCGCCCGGCGTCGAAGGCGCCGTTCTCTTCCACCCCGGCACGGACGACGTCGGGGACGGCCGCCCCCCGGGCCGCCGCCAAAGCGCCGGGCCCGGCGTGTCCCCCGGCTTCCCCTGGCACCTCGGCATCGACGTGAGGGTCGGCCTCTGCCGAGTCCGTTGTCCGGAGCAAGGCGCCGGGCTCGGCGGCGCGTTCAGCTCCGGAGGACACCTCGGTCGCGGCAGTCCCGGCGTGTCGCCCGGCTTCCGCGGGCACCTCGGCCGGATCGGTGTGAGGGTCGGCTTCCGCCGATTCCGTTTCGGTTCCCGAGGGCGCCTCGGGCGCGGCCTCTCCCGAGCCCGTCGCCCGGGCGCGCGTGGCGGGTTCGGCGTGGCACCCGATGGCTCCTGCCGGGCCCGTCGCCTCGGCGTGCGCCGCGGAACCGGCGGGCTGATCGGCCCCCGCGGCTCCTGCCGGGCCCGTCGCCTCCGCCTGCGCGGTGGAACCGGCGGGCCGTTCGGCCCCCGTGTCCACCCCGGCAAGGACGATGTCCGGGGTCGCCGCTCCCGAGCTGATCGCGCGGGCCAGGTCGGCGAGGTCGGCGTGGCGGTCGGCTCCGGGCAGGGCGGGGAGGGTGTCGCCCAGTACCGCGAGCCGCAGGGGGGCGGGGGGCGCGGTGGCGGGCAGCGGCGCCCACCGTACGGCGAGCAGCCCGTCCGTGCCCGGTGTGCGGCTCGCGGCGCGCAGGTGCCCGGCGGCGGTCTCGCGCAGGGCGACCGCGTCCGCGCTCAGGACGGGCGCACCGGTGGCGTCGGCGATCAGTACCCGCAGTCCCTCCGGTCGCGGGGACAGCCGCACCCGTACGCGCGTCGCGCCGTCCGCCCACAGCCGCACGCCGCTCCACGCGAAGGGCAGCAGCACCGTGCCGTCCGCCGGGGAGGAGCCGAGGAGCACCGGTTGCATCGCCGCGTCCAGCAGCGCGGGGTGGACGCCGAAGCCGCCTGCCTGCTCGGCCGCGCTCTCCGGCAGTGCCACCTCCGCGAGCGTGTCCGCCCCGTCGCGCCACACCGCCCGCAGCCCGCGGAAGGTTTCCCCGTAGCCGTAACCGGCGGCCGCGGCACGCTCGTAGAAGTCCTCGACAGGGACCGGTTCGGCGTCCGGCGGGGGCCATGCGCCGTCCAGGCCCCGCGGTACGGGTCCGGGCTCCGCGGGCGCCAGCGTGCCCGTCACGTGGCAGGTCCAGGCCCCGCCGGGCTCCTCGCCGTCCGGCCGCGAGCAGACGCGTACGGCCCGGCGCCCGTCGTCGCCCGCGCCGTCGACCAGCACCTGCACCAGCAGCCCGCCTGTCTCCGGCAGCGCCACCGGCACCTGGAGCGCCAGCTCCTCGACGCCGCCGCAGCCCGCCTCGTCGGCGGCCCGCAGCAGCCACTCCACCAGCACCGCGCCCGGCACCAGTGGCAGCCCCGCGACCACGTGCTCCGCGAGCCACCCGGCGTGCGCGGCGGGCGCGAGCCGTCCCGCGAGCAGCAGCCCGCCGTCCGCGGTGTGCAGGGACACCGGCAGCAGCGCGTGCCCGCCCACGCCCCCGGCCGCGCCGCCCCCCGCGGTGGCGGGCGCGGCCGAGGGCAGCCAGTAGCGCTCGCGCTGGAAGGCGTACGCCGGCAGCGGCACCGCGCGCGGGGTCCGCCCGGCGGCCGTGAACCAGGGCGCCCAGTCGACGCCGACGCCCGCGGTGTGCGCCTCGGCCAGCGCCCGGCACAGCCGCTCGGGCCCGCCCTCGTCGCGGCGCAGCGTGCCCGTCGCGACGGCGGGCACGCCCGCCGCCTCGAAGCACTCCTGGAGGCCGGGCAGCAGCACGGGGTGCGGGCTGGCCTCGACGAAGACCCGGTAGCCGTCCGCGAGCAGCGCCTGCACGGTGTCCGCGAGACGCACCGGCTGCCGCAGGTTGGTGAACCAGTAGCCCGCGTCGAGTCGGGAGCCGTCCGTACGCGACGCGGTGACCGTCGAGTAGAAGGCGACGTCGCAGGCGGCGCCGGTCACCCCGGCCAGGGCGCCCGCCAGCTCCTCCGCGATGCCGTCCACCTGCGGCCCGTGCGAGGCGTAGTCGACGTCGATCGCCCGCGCCCGCAGGCCCGCCGCGGCAGCCGCCGCCACCAGGTCCGCGACCTGCCCGGGCGGCCCCGACACGACCGTGGACGACGGGCCGTTCTCCGCCGCGACCGCCACCTGCGGCGCGTGCTCGGCGGCCAGCTTCGCCGCTTCGGGCGCCCCGCAGCCGAGCGCGGCCATCGCGCCCTGCCCGGCCAGCGACCGCAGCGCCCGCGCGCGCAGCGCCACCACCCGGGCGCCGTCCTGGAGGGTCAGCGCGCCCGCGACGCAGGCTGCCGCGATCTCGCCCTGCGAGTGGCCCACCACGGTGGCCGGCACCACGCCGTACTCCGCCCAGACCGCCGCGAGCGACACCATCACCGCCCACAGCACGGGCTGCACCACGTCCACCCGCGACAGGTCCGCCGCGTCGCCCTCCCCGCGCAGCACGCCGGTCAGCGACCAGTCGACGTACGGGGAGAGGGCCTGCTCGCACTCGGCGACGCGGGCGGCGAACACCGGGGAGGAGGCGAGGAGTTCGACGCCCATGCCGAGCCACTGCGAGCCCTGGCCGGGGAAGACCAGCACGGGGCCGGGGCCCGTCCCGCCCGCCGTACCGCGGACGACCGCCGGGTCGGGGGCGCCCGCCGCGAGCGCGTCCAGGCCCGCGAGCAGGGCCGCGCGGTCGCCGCCCACGACGACCGCCCGGTGCTCGAACGCCGTGCGGCGCGTCGCGAGCGACCACCCGACATCGGCGGCGCCGCCCGCCGCGCCGTCCTCGGCCAGGAATTCCCGCAGCCGCGCGGCCTGCGCCCGCAGCGCCGCCTCCGTCCGGCCCGAGACCGGCCAGGGGACCACGGCGGGCTCCGCCCCGCCGTCCGGCTCGGGGGCGGCGTCCGGGGCCTGTTCGAGGACGATGTGCGCGTTGGTGCCGGACACGCCGAACGCCGACACGGCGGCCCTGCGCGGCCGCCCGGTGTCGGGCCACTCCCGCGGTCCGGTCAGCAGCCGGACCGTGCCGCCGCTCCAGTCGACGTGGTCGGTCGGCTCGTCGAGGTGCAGGGTCGGCGCGAGGGCGCCGTCGCGCAGCGCCATGACGGTGTTGATCGTGCCCGCGACACCCGCGGAGGCGTGCGTGTGGCCGATGTTGGACTTGATCGAGCCCAGCCACAGCGGGCGCCGCTCGGGCCGGTCCGCGCCGTAGGTGGCGATGAGCGCCTCGGCCTCGATCGGGTCGCCGAGCCTCGTGCCCGTGCCGTGCGCCTCGACCATGTCGACGTCCGCGCCCGACAGTCCCGCGCTCTCCAGCGCCCGCCGGATCACGTCCTCCTGCGCCAGGCCGTTCGGGGCGGTGAGACCGTTGCTCGCGCCGTCCTGGTTCACCGCCGAGCCGCGCAGCAGCGCCAGCACCTCGTGCCCGTTGCGGCGCGCGTCCGACAGCCGCTCCAGCACGAGCAGGCCCGAGCCCTCCGAGAAGCCGGTGCCGTCCGCCGCGGCGGCGAAGGGCTTGCAGCGGGCGTCCGGCGACAGCGCCCGCTGGCGGCAGAATTCGGTGAACATCAGCGGCGTCGACAGCACGGTCACCCCGCCCGCCAGCGCCAGCGAGCACTCACCCTGGCGCAGCGCCTGACCGGCCAGGTGGATCGCCACCATCGACGACGAGCACGCGGTGTCCACCGTCACCGCCGGGCCCTCGAAACCGAAGGTGTAGGCGACGCGCCCGGAGATCACGCTCGTCAGGCTGCCCGTCGTCGCGAAGCCCTCGAAGCCCTCGGGGATCCGCGGCAGGCCCGAGACGTAGTCCTCGCTCGACACGCCCACGTACACCCCGGTACGGGCGCCGCGCAGCGTGGCCGGCACGATCCCGGCGTGTTCCAGCGCCTCCCACGCCAGCTCCAGGACGACCCGCTGCTGCGGGTCCATCGCCAGCGCCTCACGCGGGCTGACGCCGAAGAAGCCCGCGTCGAAAC
Source organism: Streptomyces sp. NPDC021020 (assembly GCF_044333285.1). Classification (NCBI taxonomy): domain Bacteria; kingdom Bacillati; phylum Actinomycetota; class Actinomycetes; order Kitasatosporales; family Streptomycetaceae; genus Streptomyces; species Streptomyces sp. NPDC021020. The sequence continues at coordinate 73,447 of NZ_JBIRQQ010000011.1, read as the reverse complement.
GGTCGACGTCGTGCAGGAAGCCGCCCTGCGAGACGTAACTGGTCCCGAAATGGGCCGGGTCCGGGTGGTAGAGGCCCTCCAGCTGCCAGCCGCGGTCGGTCGGGAAGTCGCCGATCGCGTCGCCGCCGGAGCGGACGAAGCGCCGCAGCTCCTCCGGCGAGCGCACCCCGCCGGGGAAGCGGCACGCCATGCCGACGACCGCCACCGGCTCGTGCCGGCCCTGTTCCAGCTCCTGGAGCCGGGTCCGGGCGTCGTGCAGCTCGGTCGTCACCCGGCGCAGGTACTCGACCAGTTGCGCTTCGCTGACCATGCGTCACCTGCCTTCAGCGGGAGGAGTGCGGACGGGAGTGCGGGTCGGCGACGGTGCCGAGCTCGTTGTCGATGAAGGCCAGCAGCTCGTCGGCGGTCGCCGACGCCAGCCGGTCCGCCGCGTCCGGCGGCGGGGGCGGGGGCGGGGACTGCTCCGGCGGGGGCTCGTGCGGCGGCTGCTGCGGGGCCAGCCGCTCGTCGAGGAGCCGGGCCAGCCGCTCCGGCGTCGGGTGCCGGAAGACGACCGCGGCGGGCAGCCGCAGCCCGCTGTCGGCCACCAGGCGGTTGCGCAGCTCGACGGAGGTCATCGAGTCGAAGCCCAGTTCCTTGAAGGACGCGTCGGCGCGGATCGCCCCGGCGTCGGCGCGCCCGAGGACGGCCGCGGCGTGCCCGCGCACCAGCCCCAGCACGGTGTGGTGCCGCTCGGCCGCGGCCAGGCCCGCGAGCCGCCCCGCCCAGCCGCTGCCGCCGTCCGGCACCGGCGCCGCGGCGACCGGCCGCGACGGTACGGCACCGGGCGCCGCGGCGGCCCGCGCCCGCGGTGGGGCCGCCTCCCGCAGGCTCCGCGCCGTACGCGGGCGGAGCAGGACGGAGGCGGCGTCGAGGAGCGGGGCTCCCGCCGGGTCGGTCAGGGTGAGACGGAATTCGCGCCTGTCCGCGGGGGCTTCGGTGTCGCCGAGCGGTACGAGCCGGGCCCGGGCGGCGCGGGCGCCGGTCGCGTGCAGGCGGACCGGCCCCCATGCGAAGGGCAGCCACACCCGGTCGTCGGCGGTGTCCGGCCCCTGCGCCAGGAAGAGGCACTGCAGGGCGGCGTCCAGCAGCACCGGGTGGAGGGCGGTGGCGTCGGCCTCGGCCGGGTCGGGCAGCACGAGCTCCGCGGCAAGCGCGAGGCCCTCCCGCCACAGCGCCCGGACGGCGCGCAGCGCGGGGCCGTATCCGTAACCGCGCCGCTCGGCCTGCTCGTACGCGGAGGCGACGTCCACGGCCTGCACCCCGGTCGGCGGCCACGGCTCGGGGCGCGCGGCGACACGCTCCACGGGCCCGGCGTCGGGCTCCTGCCCGGCAGGGGCCAGCGAACCCTCGGCGTGCAGGGTCCATCCGCCGCCGCCCCGGCGCGAGGAGATGCGCAGCGCCTGGCGGCCCGCCGCGTCCGGCGCCGTCAGGGCGACCTGCGCGAGCACCGGGTCCGCGGGCCCCGCGGGTTCGAGCGGGGCGTGGAGCAGCAGCTCCTCCAGCGCGGCGCCGCCGGACCGGTCCGCGGCCAGCAGCGCCCACTCCACGAGCGCCGCGCCGGGCACGAGCCCGACCCCCGCCACCGTGTGGCCGTCCATCCACCCCGCGGGCAGCAGGCCGCTCAGCACGAGCCCGCCGTCGGCGAGTTCGACCGCCGAGGTCAGCAGCGGGTGCCCGGTGGGGCGGGCGCCCGCGCCGGACCCGGGCGGCGTCCGGCGCCCCTGGTCCGGCGCGAGCCAGTACCGCTGCCGCTGGAAGGGGTACGTCGGCAGCTCGACCGTCCGCGTGGGCCGCCCGTCGCTGTCGCCGCCGTCGAACCAGCGGGTCCAGTCGACCGCGAGCCCCGCCGTGTACGCGTCGCCGAGCGCGCGCGCCACCTGCCGCAGGCCGCCCTGGTCGCGGCGCAGCGTCGGCACGGTGGCGGCCGCGACGTCCGCCTCCTCGACGCATTCGCGCAGCGCCGGCAGCAGCACCGGATGCGGGCTGACCTCGATGAACACCCGGTGCCCCGCGGCCAGTAGGGCTTCGACCGCCGCGGTGAAGCGCACCGGCCGCCGGAGGTTGGTGAACCAGTAGTCCGCGTCGAGCGCGTCCGTGGGCTGCGGGGCGCCGGTGACGGACGAGTAGAAGGCCGGGCCCGAGGCGGTGGGGCGCAGCCCCGCCAGGTCGGCGCGGACCGTGTCCGCGAGCGCCTCGACCTGCGGGCCGTGCGAGGCGTAGTCGACGTCGATGGTCCGCGCCCGGCCGTCCGCCGCCTCGCACGCCGCGACGACGGCGGCGACCTGGTCGGGCGGCCCGGAAACGACCGTGGACGAGGGCCCGTTGAAGGCGGCCACCGTCACCCGGGCGGCAGCCGGGCCCAGTTCGGCGAGGAAACGCTCGGTCTGCGTACCGCCCAGGGCCAGCGAGGCCATCGCGCCCTGCCCGGCCAGCGCGCGCAGCGCCCGCGACCGCAGCGCCACGACCCGGGCGCCGTCCCGCAGCGACAGGCCCCCGGCGACGCAGGCCGCGGCGATCTCGCCCTGCGAGTGCCCGACGACAGCCGCGGGACGCACGCCGTGGTCGGCCCACACGGCGGCGAGCGACACCATCACCGCCCACAGGACGGGCTGGATGACGTCCACCCGGGAGATCCCGGCCGCGCCCGGCGCCCCGCGCAGCACGTCGGTCAGCGACCAGTCGGTGAAGTCGCCCAGCGCCTGGGCGCATTCGGTGATGCGGTCGGCGAAAACGGGTGAGGAGTCCAGGAGTTCGACGGCCATGCCGAGCCACTGCGAGCCCTGCCCGGGGAAGACCATGACCGGGCCCTCCGCCGCGGACACCGGCTCGGGGGCGGGGCCTTCCGCCACCGCCCGCAGCCCCGCGAGCAGTTCCTCGCGGTCGGCGCCGCAGACCACCGCCCGGCAGCGGTCCGCCGAACGCGTCGCGACGAGCGACCAGCCGATGTCGGCGGGGGAGTGCGCGCCGCCGGCGTGCGCGGCGAGGTTCGCGGCGTGGGCGCGCAGCGCCTCGGGGGTGCGGGCGGACAGCACCCAGGGGATGACGTCACCGGCCCGCACCGGCGCGGACTCCGGCTCGCCGGGCGCCTGTTCGAGGATGAGATGGGCGTTGGTGCCGGAGATGCCGAAGGAGGAGACGGCGGCGCGGCGGGGGCGTCCGGTGTCGGGCCAGTCGACGGCCTGCGTGAGGAGTTCGACGCCGCCGGACCATTCGACGTACGGGGTCGGTTCGTCGACATGGAGACTCGCGGGAAGGCGCCCGTGCCGCAGGGCCATGACCATCTTGACGACCCCGGCGACGCCCGCGGCTGCCTGTGTGTGGCCGATGTTGGACTTGACCGAGCCCAGGAGCAGGGGCCGCTCCCGCTCCCTGCCGTAGGCCGCGTGCAGCGCTTCCGCCTCGATCGGGTCGCCGAGCCGCGTGCCCGTGCCGTGGGCCTCCACGGCGTCGACGTCCTCCGGGCCGAGCCCCGCGTTCGCGAGCGCCTGCCGGACGACGCGCTGCTGGGAGGGGCCGTTGGGGGCGGCGATCCCGTTGCTGGCGCCGTCCTGGTTGACGGCGGAGCCGCGGACCACGGCAAGGACCTGGTGGCCGTTGCGCCGTGCGTCGGACAGCCGCTCCAGCAGGACGAGCCCGGCGCCCTCGCTCCACCCCGTCCCGTCCGCCGCGGCGGCGAAGGGCTTGCAGCGGCCGTCGGGGGCGAGGCCGCCCTGCCGGGAGAATTCCACGAACATCCCCGGTGTGGCCATCACCGTCACCCCGCCCGCGAGCGCGAGGTCGCACTCGCCCTCGCGCAGCGCCCGCGCGGCCAGGTGGATGGCCACCAGCGACGACGAGCACGCCGTGTCGACGGTGAGGGCGGGGCCCTGGAGCCCCAGCGCGTACGCCACCCGGCCCGAGACGACGCTCGGCGTGCTCCCGGTGAGCAGGTGCCCGCCGATGTCGGACGCGGCCTCGTACAGCCGGGGCCCGTAGTCGGCGGTGGTGGCGCCGACGAAGACGCCGGTCGCGCTGCCCTTCAGCGAGCCCGGCGCGATACCGGCCCGCTCCAGCAGGCCCCAGGAGAGTTCCAGGAGGATGCGCTGCTGCGGGTCCATCGCCAGGGCCTCGCGCGGGCTGACGCCGAAGAACTCCGCGTCGAAGTCGCCCGCCCCGGCCAGGAAGCCGCCCCGGCCCGTGGCGCTGTCGCCGTCGGCCACCTCCCAGCCCCGGTCGGCGGGGAAGTCCCCGACGGCGTCGGCGCCCTCGTCCACCAGCCGCCACAGCGCCTCGCCGGAGTCCACGCCGCCCGGGTAGCGGCAGTGCACGGCCACGATCGCGACGGCCTCCCCAGCCTCAGGACGGCGCGCCGCCTGGTCCGCGCCCTGCCGGCCGGTACGTCCGCTGTGCAGCCACGCCGCCAGGGCGCGGGGCGTCGGGTGGTCGAAGGTGGCGGTCGCCGCCACGGTGCCGCCGGTGGCGGCGGTGAGCCGCTCGGCCAGCTCGGTCGCGGCGAGCGAGTCGAAGCCCAGCTCCCGGAAGGTCAGTTCGGGGTCGACCCGCTCGGCCCCGTCGTGCCCCAGCACGAGCGCGGTCTGCGCCCGTACGAGCCCGAGCACGTCCCCGGCGGAGCCCCCGGAGGCGTCCTGCGCGGCCGCGCCGCCGTGGTGCGGTCCCGCGTCCCCGGCCGCCGCACGGCTGCCGTGGTGCGGTCCCGGGTCCTCGGACGCCGCGCCGCCGTTGTGGTCCGGCCCCGCGCTTCCGGACGCCGCGCCGTCGTCGTACGCCCCCGCGTCCCCGGACGCCGCGCCGCCGTCCCCGTACGCGCCCGCCTCCGACGCCGGTCCCGCCGCCTCAACCGGTTCACCCTCCAGGGCCGGCGCGCCCGGCACCCCCTCGGGCCAGTGGCGTATCCGCTGGAAGGCGTACGTCGGCAGGCTCGTCTGGCGCGGGGCGTGCGCGGCGAAGGCGGCCCGCCAGTCGACGTCGGCGCCGCGCACGTGCGCCTGGGCCATCGCCGTCGCGAAGGCCTCCGCCTCGGGGCGCCCGCGGCGCTGCGCCGCGACGGCGGCGGGGGCGGGCCCGTCGCCGGTGTGCGCGGCCGCGGTCTCGCGCGCCATGCCGGTGAGCGAGGCGTCGGGGCCGAGCTCGAGGAAGGTGGTCACGCCCGCGTCGCACAGGTGCCGGACGCCGTCCGCGAAGAGGACGGTGCGGCGGGCGTGGTCGGCCCAGTAGCCGGGGGAGCGCAACTGCTCGGCGGTGGCGGGGGCGCCGGTCACGTTCGAGACGACGGGGATCGCGGGCGGCGCGAAGTCCAGCCCCGCGGCGACCTCGCGCAACTCCTCCAGCACACCGTCCAGATGGGCGGAGTGGAAGGCGTGGCTGACCTTGAGCAGCGTGGCCTTGCGGCCGCGGTCCCGCCACGTCGCGGTCACCGCCGCCACCGCGTCGCGGTCGCCGGAGACGACCACGGACGAGGGCGCGTTGACGGCGGCGAGGCCGACCCGCCCGCCGCTGCCCGCGAGGGCGTCGAGGGCCTCCTCGGGGGTCGCCTGCCACGCGGCCATCGCCCCGTCCGCGGTGACGGACTGCATGAGCCGCCCGCGCGCGGCGACCAGCGCGCACGCGTCCGGCAGCGACAGCACCCCGGCCACGTGCGCGGCGGTGATCTCGCCGACCGAGTGGCCCAGCAGGTGGTCCGGCCGGAGGCCCCAGGACTCGACGAGGCGGAAGAGCGCCGTTTCGAACGCGAAAAGCGCGGGCTGCGTGAATTCCGTACGGTCCAGGGGCGAGCCGCCCGCGTCCCCGGAGGCCATGACGTCCAGCAGCCGCACCCCGAGCAGCGGGTCAAGGGCCGCGCACACCTCGCGCAGCGCCGCGCCGAAGACGGGGTGGGCGGCGGACAGTCCGGCGCCCATGCCGGGGCGCTGGCTGCCCTGGCCGCCGAAGAGGAAGGCGACGCCGCCCGCGCCGGCACGCCCGCGTACCAGGCCCGGCGCCTCCCGTCCGGCGGCCAGCGCGTCCAGCCGGGCGAGGAGTTCGTCCTCGTCCGCGCCGAGCACGACGGCCCGGTGCGGGAAGGCCGTCCGGGTGGCGGCGAGCGCGTGGCCGACGTCGACCGGGTGCGCGCCGGGGTGCGCCGCCAGGTGCCGGCGCAGCGCGGCGGCCTGGGCGGGCAGCGCCCGCGGGCTCGCCGCCGACAGGGCCCACGCGGTGATCGGCGGCGCGGTGCGGGCCCGCGCCGGGGCGGGCGCCGCGGGCGCGGGGGGTTCGGTGAGGACGACATGGCAGTTCGTGCCGCCCATGCCGAAGGAGCTGACACCCGCCGCGAGCGGGCGCCGCTCGTCGGGCCAGGGTCCGTACGCCGTCTGCACCCGCAGGCCCAGCTCGCCCAGCGGGATCGCCGGGTTGGGCGCGGTGAAGTGCAGGCTCGGCGGCAGCCGCCGGTGGCGGATGCTCAGCGCGGTCTTGAGCAGGCCCGCGATGCCCGCGGCGGCCTCCAGATGGCCCAGGTTGGTCTTCGCCGAGCCGACCCGCAGCGGCGCGCCGGCCGGGCGCCCGCCCAGCGCGGCGCCCAGCGCGGCGGCCTCGACCGGGTCGCCGACAGGTGTGCCGGTGCCGTGCAGTTCGACGTACTGCAGGTCGGCGGGCGCCACCGCGGCCCGCCGCCACGCCTCCCGCAGCACCTCCTCCTGCGCCCCGGGGTCGGGCCGGGTCAGCCCGTCCGTCGCCCCGTCGTTGTTGACGGCGCTGCCCGCGATCACGCAGTGCACCGGGTCGCCGTCCGCGAGCGCGGCGGCGAGCGGCTTGAGGAGCACCATGCCGCCGCCCTCGCCGCGGACGAACCCGTCCGCCCGCGCGTCGAAGGTGCGGCACCGGCCGCCGGGCGCGAAGCCGCGGAATTCCCCTTCGGCCGCCCGCATGCTCTCCGGCGCGAGGATGAGGTTGACGCCGCCCGCGAAGGCGAGGTCCGCCTCGCCGCGGCGCAGGCTCTCGCACGCCAGGTGCACCGCGACCAGCCCCGAGGACTGCGCCGTGTCCACCGTCATGCTGGGGCCGCGCAGCCCCAGCCGGTGCGAGATCCGGTTGGCGATGATGCCCCGCTGGAGGCCCGCCATGGAGTGCCGGCCCCTGCCGCCGGAAGCGCCCGTACCGCGGCCCCGCAAGAGCGTCGCGTAGTCGTCCCAGATCGCGCCGGTGTAGACGGCGGTGCGGCTGCCCGCGAGCGCCGCGGGCCGGATCCCCGCGTCCTCCGCGGCCTCCCAGGACAGTTCCAGCATCAGCCGCTGCTGCGGGTCCATCGCGACGGCCTCGCGCGGCGGGATACCGAAGAAGGCGGCGTCGAAGGTGTCGACGCGGTCCAGCAGCCCCACGGTCCAGGGCGCTGCCCCGGGCGCGGCCGGCAGCCGGGATCCCGGCACGGGCCCGACGGCGTCCCGGCCCTCCCGCAGCAGGGCCCAGAAGGCGTCGGGGCCGGGCGCGCCGGGCAGCCGGCAGGACATTCCCACGATCGCGACGGGCGCGGCCAGGGAGACGGCGGAAGGCCCGGGGAGAGGGGCGGAGGCGGCGGAAGCGGAGGGCGTCGCCGGTGCGAGGGCGGGGCGTGGGCCGGCCATGAAACCCCCATACATGAATCGCGGAATCACCTGTCATGCGCGCAGGACATGCCCGGAACGCCATTCATTCTCGGAGCGGCCCCTAAAGATGATCTAACCGCCGCCCGGCCGCGTGCGTTTCGGACGTTTACCCGCGGCCGGTCAGGCAAAATGGACATCACCCGTGCAAGCCGGGCAACCGGGCATCAGGTGTGCCGGTCCCGGACGCCCGCCGGGGAGTGGCGGAAAGCTGCCGGTACGCACTCGCGCAGGTCCGCCGGTGCGCCGCCGGTCCATGGCGCGGGCAAGGAAGTCCGCTCGTGGCAGGCGTGCCGGATGCCGGATTGGTCACCGCACGGCCAATTGGCTGTCGGTTGACCGACCCTCACACCGCGCTGCAAGGTGTAGCTATGATGCGGTGATGCTCCTTGCCACAAGCGAATGAATGGCCCTTCTCCCGCCCGACCGGCGCGTGAGAGCTACCCGCCAGGCGAAGTCCCGGCACTGTGGCCGGACTTGTGTCACCGGCTGGCGGATTCCCCTACGCTCGACAACAGGGTGATTCCCGAGTGTTAAAAAAACATATGGAAAACAGCATGTGTCCTTGCCCGGTCGGCGTATGTGCGCCGGCGGAAGGCGCGGTGCGATGAGGTACGAGATACTCGGCCCGCTGCGCCTGGCCGAAGGAGCGTCGACCCGGCTGGTCGGTGCCCGCAAGGTCGAGGTCCTGCTGGCGGCGCTGCTGGTGCGGGCCGGCGAGCCGGTGGGCAGCGACGACCTCGCCAAGGAGATCTGGGGCACCCGCGCGCCCCGCCAGACCCAGGCCGCCCTGCACGTCTACGTGTCCCAGTTGCGCAAGGCGCTGCGGCTGCCCGACCGGAGCGAGAGCCCGGTCGTGACCGCCCGTGGCGGCTACACGCTGCGGCTGGGCACCGACGAGCTGGACTTCGCCCTCTTCCAGGACCTGGTGCGCACCGGGCGCGCCGCCGAGGAGGACGGCCGGCTGCACGAGGCGTGCGAGGCCTACGAGGAGGGCCTCGGCCTCTGGCGCGGACCGGCCCTCGAGGAACTGCGCGACGGCGCCATCGTCAACGGATTCGCGTGCTGGGCCGAACAGGCCCGGCTGGACTGCACGGAGCGCTTCGTCGCGACCGGCCTGGAGCTGGGCCGGCACCGGGAATTCATCGGCTACCTCTACGCGCGGATAGAGGAACTCCCGCTGCACGAGTCCTTCTACCGTCGGCTCATGCTCGCGCTGTACCGTTCCGGTTGCAGAGCCGATGCGCTTGACGTCTACCGTTCGGCACGGACGGTACTCGTCGAGGAACTCGGACTGGAACCGTCCGCCGCTCTCCAGCAATTGCACCACGCCGTGCTCGTCGACGCCCCGGAACTGGCGGCGCCCCGGTGAGTGCCCGCACGTACTGAACGTCCGTCAGGTAAAACGGTCCGGACTTTACGGGGGTAACATGCGGTACGAGATACTGGGTCCTCTGCGGGTGGAAGACGAGCGGGGGAGTTCCCCGCTCGGCGCGCAGCGACTGGCGACCCTGCTGGCCGTCCTGCTCATCCGATCCGATCAGGTCGTCCCGGCGGAACAGATTTCCCGCGAACTGTGGGGTGAAACACCGCCGCACCGCACCACGGCCACCCTCTACGTCTGCATTTCCCGGCTCCGCAAGTTCCTGGACCGGCCGGGGCGGCGCAATCCCATCCTCACCCGGCCCGGCGGATACATGCTGTGCCGGGCCGCCAGCGAATGCGACGCCGACGCCTTCGAGCGGCTGATGGCGGCCGGCCGCAAGAACGCCAGGTCCGGGCAACCGGAAGCCGCCGCCGCGAGCTTCGACAGCGCCATACGGCTGTGGCGCGGCGCCGCGCTCGCCAACGTCCGGTCCGGGCCGCTCGTCACGGGCTTCCGCCGGCGGCTGGACGAGATGCGGATCGAGTGCTCCGAGATGTTCGCGCAGACCCGCCTCGACCTCGGCCGCCACGAGGAGGTCATCGCCCCGCTGAAGTCGCTCGTCACCGAATTCCCGCTGCGGGAGACCTTCTACCGGCAGCTGATGCTCGCGCTCTACCGCTCCGACCGGAAGTCCGAGGCCCTCGGCATCTACGACTCCGCGTGCCGGGTCCTCGACCGGGAGACCGGACTGGAGCCCGGCCGGGACCTCCGGCAGCTCCGGCACGCCGTCCTGGCCTCCCTGTGAGGCCGGCCGCGCCCGCCTCGTCCCGTCGACCGAGGAGGTGAACGTGGTGCCAGCGCTTCCGGTCAGTGTCGTACTCGTCGATCACCACCCCGTCGTCCGCGCGGGGCTCTCGACCTGGTGCGCGGCGGCCGAGGGGCCGATCCAGGTCGTCGCCGAGGGCCCGGACGTCTCCGTCGCGCTGTACGGGCCGGGCCGCGCCGCGGACGTCGTCGTGCTGGAACTCCTCCCGCGCGACGGCCGCCCCACCTGCGCCGAGCTGCACGAACTGGTCGCGCAGCAGCGCAGGATCGTCGGCTACACCATGCGCAGCGGCCCCGAGGCCGCGCTCGCCCGGATGGACCTGGGCTCCACCGCCGTGATCACCCGGGCCGCCGAGCAGCGGCACCTGGTGACCGCGATCAGGGCGGCCGCCGCCGGGGTCCGCTACGCCCCGCCGCGCCCGGTGCCCACCCGCGAGCGCCCGCCCGACCGCCCCCTGCTGTCGGCGCGGGAGCTGGAGGTGCTCGTGTCCTGGTTCCGCGCGGAGTCCAAGGGCGTCGTGGCCAAGAGCATGGGCATCTCGGAACGCACCGTCAACACCTATCTGGACCGGGTGCGGATCAAGTACGCCAACGCGGGCCGTCCCGCGAGCAGCAAGGCGAAACTCATGGCCAGGGCCGTGCAGGACGGCCTGATCTCGCTCGACGAGTTGTGAGAAATGCACGATGCCGTGGGGCAGCCCGCACCCGAGACTGTCATGGAGCGACAAACACCGGGCGGTCGGCGCCCGGACGACACCGCAGAGTCAGCACAACGTGAAGGGAGCACCACTGCCATGACGTCCGCACTCCCGCCCAATGTCATCCTCCGCGGCGGCCCCGAGCAGTTCGCCCCGCCCTCGCACACCCGCCACGTGGACGACACGGACACGAAGCTGAAACTCTTCGTCGGCAACGCCTGGGAGCACTACGAGCCCACCGAGGAATTCATGGAGCACGACGGCCGCAACCTGCGGGTCTTCGAGTGGAGCCGCCGCACGTACGTCGCCGAGTGAGCGACCGCCGGGTGGGCGGCCGCCGGGTGGCCTCCGCGGGGCGGGTTCCGCTTCCCGCGGCGGCCGCCGGCCCGTCCTCCCCGCGCTGACCTGCACCTCTCCGTGCCCGTACGACCGGGGCGCCACGGGTGTGGCGACCCTCATGCGATACCCCGAGGGGTATCCGTGTACCGTGGGATATACCCCGGGGGGTACATGCGCGGAAGGAAGCCTCTCTTGTTCTTCATCGAGACCATCGAGCTCAAGGGCCTCGGCAACCGGCACTACCTGGCCGGCGGCCGCTCGGCCGCCGTCGCGGTGGACCCGCCGCGCGACATCGACCAGGTGCTCGCGGCCGCCGCCCGGCGCGGTGTGCGCATCACGCACGTGGTCGAGACGCACCTGCACAACGACTACGTCTCCGGCGGCCTGGAGCTGGCCCGGGTGACGGGCGCCGCCTACCTCGTGCCCGAGGGGGCCCGGGTCGCCTTCCGCCGGGTGCCGGTGGCCGACGGCGACGCGATACGCGTCGACGCCGGGCTCGGCCTGCGGGCCGTCGCCACCCCGGGGCACACCCCGCACCACACCGCGTACGTCCTGCACGAGGACGGTGCGCCGGTGGCCGCCTTCACCGGCGGCTCGCTGCTCATCGGCGCGGTCGGCCGCCCCGACCTGGTGGAACCCCGGCTCACCGAGGGCCTGGCCCGCGCGCAGCACGCGTCCGTGCGGCGGCTCGTCGACGAGCTGCCCGACGAGGCGTCCGTGCTGCCCACCCACGGCTTCGGCAGCTTCTGCTCCTCCGCCCAGACCGGCGGGGACGCCAGCACGATCGGCCGGGAGAAGACCGTCAACCCGGCATTGACGGCCGACGTGGAGTCCTTCGTCGCCCGCCTGCTCGCCGAGCTGGACGACACGCCCGCGTACTACGTCCACATGGCCCCGGTGAACGCGGCGGGACCGGCCCCGGTGGACCTGACCCCGCCCGGCGTCGCCGACGCGGACGAGATCGCCGACCGGCTCGCGGCGGGGGAGTGGGTCGTGGACCTGCGCAACCGCGTCGCCTTCGCCGAGGGCCATGTCGCCGGGACGTACAACGTCGAGGCGGACGGCAAGCTCGCGACGTACCTCGCGTGGCTGATCCCGTGGGGCCGCCCCGTCACGCTGCTCGCCGAATCCCCCGAGCAGCTCGCGGCCGCCCAGCGCGAACTCGTCCGGGTCGGCATCGACCGCCCCGCGGCCGCCGCGACCGGCACCCCGCGGGAGTGGGCCGCCGGGGGCGCCCCGCTCGCCTCCTTCCCGCGCGCCACCTTCCGCGACCTTGCCGGACGCGGCACGGACGGCGTCGTCGTCCTCGACGTACGCCGCGACGCCGAGCGCGCCGCGGGCCACCTCGCGGACTCCGTCCACATCCCGCTGCACGAGCTGCACGGACGGCTCGCCGAGGTCCCCGCGGGCACGGTGTGGGTCCACTGCGCGAGCGGCCTGCGCGCCGCCGTCGCCGCCTCCCTGCTGGACGCCGCGGGCCGCACCGTGGTGGCGGTGGACGACACCTTCGACGCCGCGATCGCAGCAGACCTGCCACTCGTCACGCCCTGAGCGGCTCCGACACGGCGCCGGTGCTTTCCCGCGCAGGCGCGTCCGTGCGACCCCGGTGCTTTCCCGTGCAGGCGCGTGCGCGCCCCCGGTGCTTTCCCGTGCAGGCGCGTGCGCGCGGCCCTGGTGCTTTCCGCGCGAGCGGGCTCCGCGCGGCCGTGGCGCCCTCCCGCCCGGGCGGAGCCGGTGTTTTCCCGCGCAGGCGCGTCCGCCGCGAAACTGGTGCTTTTCCGCGCAGGCGCGTCCGCCGCGGAACTGGTGCTTTCCCACCTGCGCGGCCCCGGTGCTTTTCCGCGCAGGCGCGTGCGCGCGGCCGGTGCTTTTTCGCCCGGGCGGGCCCGGTAAGGAGCCGGTGCTTTCCCGTGCAAGCGCGTCCGCGCGGCCCCCGGCGCCTTCCGCCCACCGCGTCCGCCGCGGAGCCGGTGCCTACCGGGCCGAACTGCGCTCGCCGCCGGGGCGGCGGCTGGCGGTGCCCGGGGCGGCCCCCGACCCATCGATCCCCCCACGACGAATCACGCGAGGCTTGTGATGCTTTCCTTCCGCGGCGCCCCGCGCCGCGTCCGCGCCGGCGAGGTCCGCCGCCGTAGGCCCGGCGCCGTCGGGTGCGAGGTCGCGGGTCCGCGCGGGACGCTCGGGGTCGTGGCATGACGGACCTGGTCATGGCGCTCACCTCCGGCGCGGTCGTCGGCCTGGCCCTCGGCGGGCTGGGCGGGGGCGGCAGCGTGCTGGCGGTCCCCGCCCTCATCTACCTGCTCGGCTTCACCCCCGCCGACGCGACCACGGCGGCGCTCGTCATCGTCGCGCTCACGTCCGCCACCGCGCTCGCCGGGCATGCCCGGGAGGGCGACGTCGCCTGGCGGACCGGGCTGCTCTTCGCCGCCGGGGGCATCGTCCCCGCGGCGCTCGCCGGGGCCGCCGCGGGCCACCTGCCGCAGGGGGCGCTGACCGCGGCCTTCGCCGCTGTCGCCGTGCTCGCGGCGCTGCGCATGCTGCGCCCCGCGCCGCCCGCGCGCCCCGGCGCCGTGGATCCCGTGCGGGCGGGCGCCGCGGGCGCCGGGCTCGGCGCGGTGACGGGCTTCCTGGGGGTGGGCGGCGGCTTCCTCGCCGTGCCGGTGCTGGTCGGCGTGCTGAAGGTGCCGATGCGGCGGGCGGTCGGGACCAGCCTGCTGGTGATCACCGTCAACTCGCTCGCCGCGCTCGCCGCCCGCTCCGGCAGCGGCTCGTCGCTGGACTGGGCGGCCGTCGCGCCCTTCACCGCCGCCGCGGTGCTCGGCGCGTGGGACGGCAAGCGGCTGGCGCGCAAGGCCACCGGCACCACGCTCCAGCGGCTCTTCGCCTGGGCGCTGCTCGCGGTCGCCGCGCTGATGCTCGTCGACGCCGTCGTATGACCGGCGGCGGCGCGAAACGGGACGGACCGGCACGTACGGGCTCGGCACCGGCCCGCAAGCCTACCGGTCGGTAGAAAGCTTCACACTCCCGTACGACTCCCGAAACAGGACCCGTTCCCGGGGCACTTTTGACCCTTTAGGATGCATGCACTATGGCTACGACCATCACCTCCCTCGACGTCCGCCAGGCCCGTACCCGGCTGGACGACCTCACGGTCATCGACGTGCGGACCGCCGGCGAATACGCCGGCGGCCACATACCGGGCGCGCTCAACGTCCCGCTCGACCGGCTCGACGAGGGCCTCCCCGGCATCCGGGCCGCCGCCGAGCGCGGCCCGGTCCTGGTGGTGTGCGCCTCCGGCACCCGCTCGGAGAACGCCTGCCGCACCCTCGCGCGGCACGGCGTGGAGGCCGCCACCCTCACCGGCGGCACCGGCGCCTGGGCGGCCGAGGGCCACGACCTCGCCCGCCCGCAGGGCAGCCCGCGCGCCGTGTGGGCCATGGAGCGCCAGGTCCGGTTCACCGCGAGCCTCATCATCCTGCTGGGCCTCGCGCTGGGCTTCTTCGTCCACCCGGCCTTCCTGCTGCTGTCCGCGGGCATCTGCGGCGGGCTGATCTTCTCCGCCCTGACCGACACCTGCGGCATGGCCGTCGTGCTGGGCAAGCTCCCGCACAACCGCCCCCGCGCCGCCGACCTCGACGCCACGCTGGCCCGGCTGCGCAGCCGCTGAGCCGCTGAGCCGCTGACCCCCTGCCCCGCTGCGGCGGAACACGCCCGAAACACGCCTGACGTACCATCACCCCCCTACCAGCGGCCCGGACACCCACCGGGCCCCCGGGCGGGGAGGTCACCAGTCATGAGCGACGCAGGGAAGGACGGCGTGCCGGGCGGTCTTCCGCCCCGCATGGACCGCGACGACATCACGGCCGCGATCGTCGCCGCCAGGCTGGCCAAGGGCCTCACCTGGCAGAAGCTGGCCGACGAGATCGGCCGGCCGGTGGTCTGGAGCACCGCGGCACTGCTCGGGCAGCACCCGCTCCCGCCGGACGCCGCACACCGGGTCGTCCGGCTGCTCGACCTGCCCGAAGAGGCCGTGCCGGTGCTCGCCGCCGTCCCGCACCGCGGCGCGGGCGGGGTGCCGACCGATCCGACGATCTACCGCCTGCACGAGGCGGTGCAGGTCTACGGCCCGGCCCTGAAGGAGCTGATCCACGAGCAGTTCGGCGACGGGATCATGAGCGCGATCAACTTCAAGGTGGACATCGGGACCGCGACCCACGACGGGGCCGCGCACGTCGTCATCACCTTCGACGGGAAATTCCTGCCCTACAACTGGCCCAGCGACTGAGCCGGCCGCGCCCTCCCCGCCCGGCCGCCGGTCACAGCCAGCCGCGGCGCATCGCCTGGGTGCCGGCCTGGAAGCGGCTGGTCGCACCCAGGCGCCGGGTGAGGTCGGCGACCCGGCGGCGCAGCGTGCGCTGGCTGAGGTCGAGCTGCCGGGCGATCGCCTCGTCCTTGAGCCCGGCGTTGAGCAGTTGCAGCAGCGCCCGGTCCTCCTCGGCGATCTCCGGATGGACCTGCGCGGCCGCGCCGGGAGCGGCGAAGATCGGCGTGCCCTGCGCCCAGTGGACCTCGAACAGCTCGGTCAGGGCGTCGCTGAGCCCGGACTGCCGCACCAGCACCGCCGCGGTCCGCATCCCCTCGTCGCTGCCGGTGAGCGGCACCAGCGCCTCCCGCCGGTCCACCACGATCAGCTTCGTCGGCACCCGGGGCAGCACCCGCGCCTGCTCGCCCAGCGCCACCAGGTCCCGCAGCCGCTCGGCGTACTCCGGCACGGCCAGCACCTCGCCCGCGTAGGCGGCGCGCACGCTCACCCCGCGGGCCAGCAGATCGCGTTCGGCCTCCGAGGTGCTGCCGTAGGAGGTGACGTACGGGGGCGTGTCGAAGGCCAGCACCTCGCGCTCGGCGCTCGCCAGCAGCTCCTCGACCCGCCGGGTGATCCGGGCCGGGCCCTCGATCACCTCCACCATCAGCCGCGGGTCCGCACGCAGGCTGCGCTCGTGGAATTCCGCGGCGTACGCCTCCACGGACGAGGCCACGCGCTCCAGTTCCGCCTGCCGGGCGCGGATGAGGGAGGCCAGCCCGGTGCGCGGGTCGACCGCCGCGTACTGCGCGGGGCGGCCCGCGCGGCAGCCCGCGAGGCCCGCGGCCACCAGGCCGTCGAGCGCCTGCCGGGCGCGGGCGGGCGGCAGGTCGAGGAGTTCCGCCAGCGCGCCCGCCGTCAGCGACTCCTGGCGCAGCAGCACCTGGTAGGCCCGTTCGGCGCATTCGTCGAGACCGATCGGCTCCAGCACCCTGCCGCCCCCCATCCCTCTGCCGGGTTTTGACCTGATTCAGCCTGACCCCGGTGTGGCCACGTGTGGCCACTGGCCACAAATGGCCAACCGAATCACTCCCGTGTCACCCCTGTGAGCTGCAACTCTACGACCCTTCCCCATTGTTGTGACAAGGAGTTACGAGCCCTCGATGAGAATCCGAGCAAAGGCCCTGCGGGGCGGTGCGCTGGCCGCGGCCCTGGCCACGGCCGCCGCCGTGCTGGCGGCCCCCGCGGCGCATTCCGAACCGTCCGACCACGTGATACGCCTGAACGCCGCCCAGCTGGCGAAGCTGAGCGCCGAGTACACCCCGATGAGCGACGGAACGCCCGGCCTGGTGGCAGCGGCGGCCAAGGCCGGCGGCTCGCAGGGCGACGCTGCCGGGACGGCGGATCCGGCGGCTCCGCAGACGGCGGCGTCGCCGTCCATCGACGAGCAGACGAACTGGCAGACCGCCCGCGGCGCCGCCTCCACGCTGGCGCTGAACGGCACCGGCGACTGGGTCGCGCTGTTCGGCAGCGGCTCGGTGACCCGGTACGACGCCCACGGCAACCCGGTGTGGCAGCGCACCACGCACTCCCTGTACTCCGACTGGAAGGTGACGCCGCAGAGCAGCCTCCAGCCGGAGGAGTACACGGCGTCCATGTACGAGGGCTACAACCCGTACAACCCGTCGTCGACCGGCAAGCACCCTTACGCGCAGGCCGACTTCAACCACGACGGTGTCGCCGACGTGGCCGTGGCCTACTCCGTCGGCGACAACCCGGTGCGCAGCTTCACCAGCCCCGGATCGACCCTGTCGACCGGCACCTTCGTCAGCGTCCTGGACGGCCGCACCGGCCGGATGCTGTGGCACCGGCTCGTGCCCGGCTACGTCGGGTCGGTGCTGGTGCAGGACGGCAAGCTGGTCGTCGCCGAGCGCACCGGCCCCAGCTGGGGCCTGGACCCGGTCGCGGAGCAGGGCGACAGCCGCAGCTCGCTCACCGCGTACTCCTTCACCGCCGGGAAGGCGGGCAGCCTCACCGGGCGCACCGCGTGGACGTACAGCACCGGGGCGCCCTGGGCCTCCTGGTCGGACGTCGAGCCGATGACCGGCGGGCGGATCACCGCCGGCTGGACCGACACCCCCTTCGGCCTGGGCAGCCCGCGCCCGCCGGCCGGCCACGTGGTGGTCCTCGACGCGGCCACCGGCCATGTCAGCGTGGACACCCGGACCCCCGGCTACCCGCGCATCGTGCACCAGGACCCGGGCTCGGACCGGGTGCTGGTCGCCGAGCAGAACGACCCCTACGACGCCGTGCGCTGGGACCTGACCGCGTACGACGCCCGTACCGGCTCCCGTTCGGTGCTCGCCTCGCGTGAGGGCACCATCCCCGAGGCGTTCCTCGTCAACGGGCAGGCCCACGGCAAGCAGGCGCGCTACGCCGTCGCCGAACTCGGCATCGACCCGGTGACGCTGGCCGACGGCCAGAGCACGGTGTCCGGCTGGGACGAGCACGGGAAGACGGTGTGGCACTACCGGACCGCCAGCACCGTCGGCGGCGCCAACGCCCCGGTCCTGTCGCTGGCGTTCGACCCGCACGGGCACGGCGAGGTCCTCGCGACCGTCGCCGACGCCACCGCGGTCACGGCCGCGACGCCCGAGGGCATCTACCACATGCAGCTGCTCGCCCTCGACGCCCGCGACGGCGGGGTCATGTGGCGGCGCGAGGGCGACGTCACCGGCGACCAGGTGACGCCCTACCAGGGCCGCCTGCTCACCGTCGGCTACGACGCCACCGCCTGGTCGACCGACCCGCAGCACGGTTCCGCCACCGCCCTGCCGCTGCTGGGCGACCTGTATTCGGCGGTCTCGGCCGACGTGAACGGCGACGGGGTCAACGACCTGGTCGCCGGCGGCCAGAGCCACGGCCTCTTCGCGCTCGACGGCCGCTCGCTCAAGAGCAGCACGCCGCGCGTCCTGTGGCACGCCGCCGTCAGCGGCGCCGTCCACCAGGTCCAGCTGGCCCAGGTCGCCGACCGCCGGGGCGCCAAGGCGACGCGCCTGGTCGCCGCCACCTCCGGCGGCTTCGCGGTGCTCGACCCGCGCAGCGGCCGTGTCACGGCCGACGTGGCGACGGGCGCCTTCCAGTACGGCGTGACCGTGACCGGCGGCGAGATCGTCGCCACCGGCGCCAAGGGCGTCAGCGCCTACACCGCCGACGGCACGGCCCGCTGGACCTACCGCCCGGCGGGCACCGACGGCAAGCACGTCATCTACTCCACGCCCACCACCGACGGCCAGGGCCGGCTGTTCCTGGAGTACGGCGGCGCCCTGTCCGGCTTCGGCACCGGCGCCAGCGACCCCGCCCCGACGGCCGTCGCGCTGGACACCGCAGCGGGCACCCAGCTGTGGAGCGAGCGGCCCACCGGGCTGACGGCCACCTGGATCGAGCAGCAGGCCGGCGCCTTCGCCAGTCCGGCCGTCCCGTCCGCCGGCGGCCACGGCGTCGCCTTCGCCTTCGGCGGTGACAAGCCCGGCACACCGCACCAGGTCCAGATCGTGGACGGCCGGACCGGCAAGGTCGTCTCGGCCCGCGACACGATCGGGTCGAACACCTTCCAGGGCTTCGCCGCCTCGCGGAAGTACGGCCTGGTCGAGCTGCACGCCTTCGAGGTGACGGTCTACCCGGCCGACGGCAGCGCCGCGTACGACGTCCGTATGAACGTCGACCCGCAGCAGGGCGCGTTCGTCACGACGACCGGCGGCACGGAGACCTTCGTCATGGGCGTCGGCGGGATCGAGCAGTTCGACCAGCCCTTCCCGCAGCCCGAGGACACCCTGGCGTCCACCAGCGAGGCCTTCTCGCAGTTCGCCGGCACGGTCACCCCGGTGACCCTGACCGGTGCCGGATCCGGCACCGAGCTGGTCGGCCTGCCGCGCGACTGGGCCGCGTGGGCGCTCAACCAGGAGGTCGGCACGTACGGCGCCGACATGGCAGCGCCCGACGCCTTCCCGCACGGTGTGACGGTCCAGCAGGTCACCGACACGGCGAAGGCGGCGAAGCCCGCGCCCAAGCCGCTGCTGAAGTCGCCCGCCGCCGGCAGCGCGGCGGCGGCCCCCGTCAAGGACCCGGCCCTGCCGAGCGGCACGGCCACCCCGTCGCTGAAGGTCCAGGCCGCCGTCAAGGTCACCGCGGACGACACGACGGAGACCACCCGCGGCTACACCCCGCAGCAGATCCAGGCCCGGCTCGGCCTGACCGGTGACGGCACCGGCCAGACCATCGCCATCGTCGACGCCTACGACTACCCGAACGCGGCGTCCGACCTGAACCACTTCGCCGACCACTTCGGCCTGCCGCAGACCTGCGACAGCGTCCCGTCCGGCACGGACTGCTTCGACTTCCAGCAGGTCCACGCCGACGGCACGCGGCCCGAGGCGGACGCCGGCTGGGAGGAGGAGGAAGCCCTCGACATCGAGTGGGCGCACTCCGTCGCACCGCACGCGAAGATCGTGCTGGTCGAGGCCGCCGACGCCTCCGCCGCCGCCCTCTACCGGGCCGTCGACAAGGCCGCGGCGCTGCACCCGGCCGTGGTGAGCAACAGCTGGGGCATGTCGGAATTCTCCGAGGAGTCCTTCTACGACGGCCACTGCAAGCTCGCCGACTCCGTCTGCACCCAGTCCACGGGTGACGCCGGCTACCCCGCGGGCTACTCCAGCACCAACCCCAACGCCCTGGCCATCGGCGGCACCAACCTCCAGCTGGACGCCGACGGCGCCACCCTGGGCGAGACGGCCTGGCGCTCCACCGGCGGCGGCCTGAGCTACTTCGAGAAGCGCCCCGCCTACCAGGACGGCGTGCAGGACTCGGCGTACCGGGCCACCCCGGACGTCAGCTTCGTCGCCGACCCGCAGACCGGCGTCGCCGTCTACACCACCGCCCTCGGCGACGCCGAGTGGCTGGAGGTCGGCGGCACCAGCCTGTCCGCCCCGGTCTGGGGCGCGCTGCTGACCGCCGCCGACCAGCTGCGCGCCGCCGCGGGCAAGCACCCGCTGGCCGTGGCCGGTCCTGCCGGGGACACCGCCCACGGCGACGTCTACGGGCTGGGCAGCAAGCTCTACGACGTCACCGCCGGCTCCAACGGCGCGTGCGGCGCCGAGTGCACCGCGGGGCCCGGCTACGACACCGTGACCGGCCTCGGCTCCCCGCTCGCGGGCGTCGACACGGCGCTGGCCGCGATGAGGTGACGGACCTCCGGGGGTGGCGGGGCCGCGGCCCCGCCACCCCCGGACGGGGCGCCTTCGGAGGGGAGCGCCCCACGGCCCGGGGGGCCGGCCCACGCCGTACGGGGGGTGGGCCGGCCCCTCCGGTGCCTCGGGCGGGTGAGCGTGCCTCTGCGTGTCTCGGGCGGGTGAGTCCGCCTCCGCACGGCTCAGGCGGTGAGCCAGCCCCGCAGCGTCGCCTGGACGCCGGCCTGGAAGCGGGTCTCGACGTTCAGCATCTGCATCAGCCGGGTGATACGGCGCCGGACGGTGTGCACGTGCACACCGAGCCGCCGCGCTATCGCCTCGTCCTTGAGCCCGGCCGCGAGCAGCGTCAGCAGCTCGCGGTCCTCCGCCGCGGCCTCGCCGTGCGCCGCCGCCCCGATCGGCAGCGCGCGCTCCCACACCGCCTCGAACAGCGGCGTCAGCGTGTGGCCGAGCAGCGAGTCGCTCACCACCAGCGCCCGCGCCGTCGGATCGGCGGCCTCCGTCGGCGGCAGCAGCGTGACCCGCCGGTCGACCGTGATGAGCTTCGTCGGCAGGTCGGCGCCCACCCTGATCTGCACGCCCTGCGCGGCCAGTTCGGCGAGCCCCTCGGCCCGGCCGGGATAGCGCAGCCCCTCCCGGTCGACGACCACCCGCACCTGCACACCGCGCCGCACCGGGCCCGCCACGTCCAGGGGGGCGGGCATGCCGTCCGGCGCGCTCCCCGCATAGGGCGGGCGGTCCAGGAGGGCCACCTCCACCCGCGCCGAGGCCAGCAGCCCCGCCGCGCGCTGCGCGATGGCCTCCCGGCCGCCGATCGCCTCGATGCCCGCGGCGCGCACATGGTGGGCGTCGCCCAGCAGTTGCTCGCTCGCCCGGTCCACCGAACCGGTCAGCTCCTCCAACGCCGCCGAGCGCACGAGCAGTTCGGCCTGGTGGTGGTGGATCAGTCCGCGCAGCGCGGTGGCCGGGGCGGCCGCCCGGGGCAGCGCGCCCCTCCCCGCGGAGGGGACGGTGAAGCCGCGCTCGGCCAGCCACGCGAGGGCCGCGGCGACGCGCCGCGCGGGCAGGTCCAACTCCCGCGCCAGAGCGGCACGCGAGGCCGCGGGCCCGCTCAGCAGCGCCGCGTAGACGCGGAGTTCGTCCTCGCCCAGCCCGAGCGCCCGCCACTGCGCCTGCACTTCCTCCCGCATCACACCTGCGATCTTGCTGCGTGCACTCGGGACACACAAGTGTCCATGGCCACAAGTACGCACCCCGGAAGCGTTGTTCGCGGCCCCCGCCCGGCCTTTCGATGTCCGCGTTCGTATCTGTACCGCGCTCCGAAGGGAAGACCATGGGGATCCCCGCACGCAGCAGAACGACAGCGGACGCGAGAGCCGGCACACCCCGCCGCCGCGGCGCCCGCGTCACGGCCCAGGGCCTCGCGGCCGCCCTGCTCGCCACCGCGGGCCTGGTCGCGGTCACCGGACCTGCCGCGCACGCCGACTCCGCAGCGCAGCCCGCGCCCGCCGCCGGGACGCGCACCCCGTCCCTGGTCACCGGCCTGGACGAGACCACCACGGCGAGCGGCAGCGCGGCCGACGCCGCTCTCGGGCACCTCGCGGCGAAGAAGAGCCGCTACCACATCGACGACCCGAAACGGGATCTCGCCGCGGTCTCCAGCGAGCGCAGCGGCAAGGACGAGACGGTCCGCCTCCAGCAGAAATACCGCGGCGTGCCGGTCCTCGGCGGCCAGTACGTCGTACGGATGCGCGACGCGAGCGGCACGCGGACCGTCACCGGTACCTCGGGCAGTTTCTACACCCAGCTCGACCTGCCCTCCACGACGCCCGACGTCTCCTCCGCCGTCGCCGTCGGCCGCGCGGTTGCGGCGGTCTCGGCGCAGCTGGGGCAGGCCCCGCTCACCCGCCGCCCGGCCGGCGCCGCCGCACCCCTCACGGGCACCGACGAGGGCCTGACCGTGCTGCCGCAGGGCAAGGGCGTGCTCACCCGGCACATCACCGTGTCCGGCACGGACCCGCGCACCGGGCAGCCGGTGAAGCAGGAGGTCTACGTCGAGGGCCACTCGGGCTACCCCGTCCTGCAGTACAGCGGCATCCAGTCCTTCGCCCCGGCGGGCACCGCGACGGCGGCGCCCACCGCCGCGAGCGGCACCGCCGCCCCGGCGGCCCCCGCGGCCGGCCAGCAGCTCGTCGTCAAGGGCTCCGGCGTGCGCTACAACGGCGAGACGACCGAGCTGAACCTCTACCAGGGCACCGACGGCGCCTACCAGATGATCGACTACGGCCCCCGTGACGCCGGTGTCAGCGGCACCCTGCTCGCCACCTACGACGCCCGCGGCCGCGAGGCCTCGTCCGCGTCCGGCGCCTGGCCCAGCGGCATCAAGACCTTCAGCTCGTCCACGACCGACCTCGGCCCGGAGTACACCGACTCCGGCGCGGTCGACGCCCACTGGGGCGCGGCCCAGGTCTACGACTACTACCAGAAGCACTTCGGGCGGGACGGCCTGGACGGCAAGGGCGGTTTCATCTACTCCCTCGTCGGCGTCGTCGACAACGGGCAGCCGTACAACAACGCCTTCTGGGACGGCGGCAAGATGGTCTACGGCCAGGGCGGCGGCGACTACCGCACGTTCTCGGCGGACACCGACGTCGTCGGCCACGAGATGACCCACGGCGTCATCCAGAACACCGCGAACCTCGTCTACGCCGGGCAGTCCGGCGCCATGAACGAGGCGCTCGCCGACTACTTCGGCAACGCCATCGACGACGAGGCCAACCACATCCCCATGTCCGACCCGGACGCCTCGCTGCTCGGCGAGAACCTGTGCGTCGACGCCTCCCCGCGCGACTGCGCGCTGCGCGACCTCGACGACGGCGCGACCACGTCCAAGGACTTCGTCGGCGTCAGCTACCGCGGTGACGACGGCGGCGTGCACCTGAACTCCACGATCTTCTCCGGCGCCCTGTGGGACATCCGCCAGGACCTCGACCCCGACCTCGCGGACACGATCGTCTACCGCGCGCTCACGGCCTACATGACCCCGCTGGACGGCTTCACCCAGGGCCGCGCCGCCGTCATCGCCGCCGCGCAGGAGCTGGGCGTCACCAAGGCCCAGCTGAAGACCGTGAAGCAGGCGTTCGCCGCGCACGGCATCGTGCCGGGCTGGGAGACCGCGCTCGGCATCGACGCGAGCACCCTGATCGGCAAGGTCAACATCTCGGGCACGGGCGTCGGCGCGGGCGGCGGCAAGTACGCCGTCTCGCTCAGCAACGACGACGGCAGCGAGCCGTACTCGGTGTGGGCGGGCAACACCAGCGGCAAGGGCAAGCTCACCCTGATGAGCGGCAACAACGGCGACTACAACGTGTACGCCGACACCGACGGCAAAACCGTCGCCTGGGCCGAGTTCGCACCCGCCTCGATCCTGATCAAGGTGCGCCCGCTCGCGGGCGGCCCGGAGAAGACCGTGTACTCCTCCTACACCGGCATCTCGTCGGTCGCGGTCGACGGCGACTACGTGGTCTTCACCGAGAACGACCCGTTCGGCAACCCGCACGTCGGCTACCGGAACATCAGGACCGGTGAGGGCACCTGGGTGGACGGCGGCCGGTACGAGCTGTCCACCGCGCTGCCCTCGGTCAGCGGCGGCGTCGTCGCCTACGCCAAGCTGTGGCCCGAGGCGGACGGCTACAAGCTGGGCGTGGAGACCACCGACCTGGCGACGGGTAACAAGACCCTGATGCCCGTCGACAAGAACGCCACCCTCGCCGTCGGCCAGACCGCCGTCACTGCCGACAGCGTCTACTGGATGGCCGACACCGACCTGTCCGACGGCGGCCGGGTGTCCCTCGACCGCGCGGACCACGACGGCTCGGACCCCGCCGTCCTCGTCCCCGAGACCCGCGGCACGCCCCTCTACGGCTACAGCCTGACCGCCTCCGACGACGCGGTCACCGTGATGTCCGTCCCCCCGGCGACCGACTGGGCCAACGACACCCTGCCGAAGCTCCTCCAGATCGCCCCCGACAGCACCGGTGGCCTCCAGCGCGTCTCCTGCGACCGCGGTGACCAGGTCTTTCCCGCCGCCGACACGGGGCAGCGCGTCCTGTGGCTCGACGGCACGACCGGCTGGACCGACCTGGTCGTGCGCGACCGCCCGGCCGGCCGATGCTGACGTGAACACGTCCGAGTGGCCCGTTCGGCGGAGCGCCGGACGGGCCACCCGGGGCTCCGCCGACATGTGGCCGGAGCGGCGCCGCAGCACAATGGGGGGTGAGGAGAAGGACGGCGGACGCGGAGGCGGTCCCGCAACGACTGCCGGGGCGTCCGCGGCCCCGCGATGCGCGAGCGGAAATGGTGCGGCGAGGAGCGATGCGGTTCTCCCGGTCCCGTGACGGCGACGGCACCGGCTGGTCCTGGCAGGCGAACCGGGGACTGGTCGCGGTCCCGATCGCCCTGATCGTCGTGATCACCGTCGCCGACGTGCTGGCGCCGCAGGAGGTCCACCTCGGGCCGCTGCTGGTCGTGGCGCCCGCGCTCACCGCGTCCTTCGGCAGCTCGCGGCTCACCGCGCTCGTCGGTTTCCTCGCCACCGCCGCCCTCTTCACGATATCGGCGGTGCGCAACAGCATCTTCACGTCCAACCACGAGAGCCAGATCATCGCGCTCATCGTGATCTCCGCGTTCACGGTCTTCTTCTGCCGGCTGCGCGAGCGGCACAGCGCCGAGCTGAGACAGGTGCGCTCGGTCGCGGAGGCCGCCCAGCAGGTGGTCCTCCAGCCGCTGCCGGAGCGGATCGGTCCGCTGTCGGTCGCCTTCCGCTACGAGGCCGCGGCCGACCAGGCGCGGATCGGCGGCGACCTCTACGCCGCGGTGCGCACCCGGCACGGCACCCGGCTGCTCATCGGGGACGTGCGCGGCAAGGGCCTCGCGGCGGTGGACGACGCCGACCTGCTGCTGGGCGCCTTCCGCAGCGCCGCCCACCGCGAGCTGCCGCTCGCGGCGCTGCACCTCGAACTGGAGGCCATCGTCGCCTGGGGCCTCACCCAGCCCAACCGGCACGGCGGAGACCCCAGGGAGTCCTTCATCACCGCCGCGCTCATCGACATCCCCGACCGCGAACCGCGCATCAGCATCCTCAACAGCGGCCACCCCGCCCCTTTGCGCCTGCACGGCGGCCGGGTCACCGCGCTCGTGCCGCGCCGCTACTCGCCGCCGATCGGCATCCTGCCGCCCGAGGACGCGGACGCCGCCGCCGACGTCTTCGCCTTCGAGCCGGGCGAC
This sequence comes from Streptomyces sp. NPDC021020, assembly GCF_044333285.1. Taxonomy (NCBI): domain Bacteria; kingdom Bacillati; phylum Actinomycetota; class Actinomycetes; order Kitasatosporales; family Streptomycetaceae; genus Streptomyces; species Streptomyces sp. NPDC021020. Next base: position 47,732 of record NZ_JBIRQQ010000011.1, on the reverse strand, counting down.
ACCCTGCTGCTCTACACCGACGGCGTCACCGAGGCCCGCGACCTCGCCGGCACGTTCTACCCGCTCACCGACCGGCTCCCGGACCTCGCCCCCGGCGGGGCGCACCCCGTCGACCTGCTGGCCGCCCTGCGCACCGACCTGATGCGGCACACCGCGGGCAGCCTCGACGACGACGCGGCCGTGGTCGCCGTCCGGCACGACGGCCGGCCCTGACGGGACCGCGCCGCACGCTGCGCGCGGTGATGTCCGTCGGCGGCCTGCGGACCCGCTGGCCGCCGGGGGCGGACGAGACCGTACGGAGACCCCGGCGTTGCCGGAATGCCTCCGTCGCCCCGGCACCATGACGGCATGGGGGATGTCGCGGGAAACATGAGCAGGGGCGAACGGGTGGCGCGCGGCTGCGCGTTCACCGCGTTCGGCGTGGTGGGGCTGGTGCTCGCGGTGCTGCTGTACGGGATGTGGGAATTCCGCGAGCAGACGAAACCTGTCGCCCCGCCGGACGTCGCCGCTTTCGCGCACTCCCCGGCCGCCCGGACGGCCGACGCCGCTGCGGCGCGGTCCGCCTCCGCCGACCTGGGAGCGCTCGCTTCGGCCCTGCCGTGGGCCGAGCCACTCGGCACCTCGGTGTCGGACCTCTGCCGGAGCCGGCCGAGCGGATCGGTGGTCGGCAGCCGGGGGAACTGGAGCCTCGTGGAGTGTGTGCGCTTCACCGTCGCCTACGTCGCGTTCGACGGTGACGTCCGGGCCCGCCTCCGGGTGATCGACTCGGCGGTGGCCGCGCAGGGCTGGGAGGGCGGCAGCACGCTGACCGAATCCGCCGCCGACCCGAACCGGACCACGCCGCTCCCCTCCCCGAGCACGGCGCCCCCCGGATGGGGCCGGATCTCGGTGGTGGATGCCCGTCCCCCCTACCAGCCCACCGGGAACGACGCCGACCCGCACCTGCGGGTCTCCGTGGCCGGCGCGCCGGACGACCCGGAGGCGGACACCGGCGGCTTCCAGGACGGCGTCGGTTCCCAGCGGTACAAGGACCGGGGGACCTTCTACGTCACCTGGCAGCCCCTGTCCACCCACGCGGTGGCCCAGGCCGCCTTCGCCGCCCACCACTACGTCGCCGCCTTCTCCGTCGTCACGCGCTACATCGTGCAGTCCCCGCCCGGGACGCCGACAACGCCCACGACGCCGACGACGTACGACCCCGGGCCGTGCCTCAGCGGCAGCCACAAGTGCTTCTGACACAGGCCGCGGAACACGGGATCTGCCGCCGCGGCAGCCGCTCCCGCGTTGGAACATGTTTCTTTGGTAGGGCACTTGACGCTCATTCGAACACGACCTCACACTGTCGCACACCCCCACCGCAGGCTCTCGGGGCAGCGCCCCGCGCCGCCCCGCCTAAGGAGCGACGCCCATGCCGATCACCCTCCGAAGGTTGACCCGCACCGCCCGCACCGCCCGCACCCCTCGCCCCCCACGTTCCCGGCTCGTGGCCGCGCTGACCGCCCTCGGGCTCGCCGCCGTGACCGCGCCCGCGCTGGCCCTGCTGGCGCCCGCTCCCGAGGCCGCCGCGCTGCCCAACGGGCTGGCCCTCACCCCGCCGATGGGGTGGAACGACTGGAATTCCTTCGGCTGCAACGTCACCGAGCAGAAGGTGAAGTCCGTCGCGGACTACATCGTCTCCTCGGGCCTGGCGGCCGCGGGCTACTCCTATGTCGACATCGACGACTGCTGGATGTCCGGCAGCCGCGACTCCGGCGGCCACCTCGTGCCCGACCCGGCCAAATTCCCCGACGGCATCAGCGGCACCGCCGCGTACGTGCACGGCAAGGGCCTGAAGCTCGGCATCTACGAGAGCGCGGGCACCAAGACCTGCGCAGGCTACCCCGGCAGCCTCGGCCACGAGCAGACCGACGCCGCCAGCTTCGCCTCCTGGGGCGTCGACCTGCTCAAGTACGACAACTGCAACGGCGACGGCTCCTCGCCGCAGTCGCGCCAGACCACCATGCGCAACGCGCTGGCCGGGACGGGCCGTTCCATCCTCTTCAGCCTCTGCGAATGGGGCCAGGACAGCGTCTGGACGTGGGGCGCGGGCGTCGGCAACATGTGGCGCACCACCGGGGACATCAACGACAGCTTCGGCTCGCTGCTGTCCAACTTCCACACCAACGTCGGTCTCGCGCAGTACGCCGGTCCCGGCGGCTGGAACGACCCCGACATGCTGGAGGTCGGCAACGGCGGGATGTCCTACGGCGAGGACCGCAGCGAGTTCAGCCTGTGGGCCGAGATGGCCGCCCCGCTCATCGCGGGCAACGACCTGCCGGGCTCCTCGGCGGCGACGCTGTCGATCCTCGGCAACCGCGACGTCATCGCCGTCGACCAGGACTCGCTGGGCAAGCAGGGCAAGGAGATCTCCTCCTCCGGCGGCCTGGACGTCCTCACCAAGCCGCTCGCCAACGGCGACGTGTCGGTCGTCCTCTTCAACGAGAACGCGGGCGCCGCGACGATCTCCACCACCACGGCGGCGGCCGGGATCTCCGGGGCGTCCACCTACACCCTGAACAACCTGTGGTCGCACGTGAAGACCACGACGAGCGGCGCGATCTCCGCCACCGTCCCCGGCCACGGCAGCGTCATGTACCGCGTGTCGAAGGGCTCGGCCACCACCACCGGCACCACGCACCCGCTGGTCGGCGCGTCCTCCAACCGCTGCCTGGACGCCTTCGACAACCAGACCGCGCCCGGCACGAAGGTCGAGATCTGGGACTGCAACGGCGGCGCCAACCAGCAGGTCACCCTCACCGCGGCCAACGAGCTGCGGCTCTACGGCGGCACCCTGTGCCTGGACGCGACCGGCGGCGGCACCGCCACGGGCACCGCCGTCGAGCTGTGGACCTGCAACGGCGGCGCCAACCAGCAGTGGCGGGCGAATCCGGACGGCACGGTCACCGGCGTGCAGTCCGGCCTGTGCCTGGACGTCACGGGCGGCGACAAGGCCGCGGGCAACGTCAACGGCACCCCGCTGGAGCTGTGGACGTGCAACGGCGGCGCCAACCAGCAGTGGCGCCTGGGCTGATCCCACCGCCCCCGGCCGCGCGGGGAGGGGCGCCGCACCCGGGTCCCCTCCCCGCGCGACCACCCGTCAGAAGGCGCCGAGACCGTCCGGCGTGCCGTTGCCCGTCGGGCTGTCGTAGCCAGGTCCCGCCGTGCACTGGTAGTCGCCGCCGCAGTCCATGCCCTGGACGTTGCTTCCGGTCGTGACGTCCGTCAGGCCTGAGGCCGCCGCGTACAGCGCGGAGGCGTCAGGGAAGCGGGCGGGATGCCCGGCCAGCGCGACGACCGCGGCGACCAGCGGCGCCGACGCGCTCGTGCCGCCCACCACGGCCCACCCGGCGTCCGTCCCACCGGTCCCGTCCGTGGTGTAGACGGCGAGCCCGGTGTCGGGGTCGGCGACCATCGAGACGTCGGCGACCGTCCGGCCCGGGCAGTTGGGGTCGTGCTGCCACGCGGGCTTGCCGACCCACGCAGAGCAGCCGCTGCCCGCGCCCTGCCACGCGCTCTCCGACCACCCGCGGGCGGTGCCGGGATCGCGGGCGAGCGTGGTGCCGCCGACCGCGATCACACTGCTGTACGCCGCCGGGACGCCCGGGATGCCGTACCCGGCGTCCCCGGAGGAGGCCACGACGGCCACGCCCGGGTGGGTGTAGTGGTCGGCGTAGGACGCGTTCGGACCGCTCTCGGCCGCGGTGTAGCTGTTGGAGATCTCGGTGGCGCCGAACGCGGCCGCCGTGTCGACGGACGCGGCGAGCGTGTCCCCGGCGGCCTGGTCGGCCTCCACCAGCAGTAGGTGGCAGGAGGGGCACAGCGCCGAGACCGCGTCGAGGTCGAGCGCGGTCTCCGTCGCCCAGCCCTGGTCGGGTGGCAGCGGGGCGCTGTCCCCGCGCTGGTTCACCTTGCGGAAGCAGCCGTTGGCCGTGGTGCACGCCGACAGGCCGAACGTCGTGCGGTAGACGGCGAGATCGGCCTCGGCCCGCGCGGCGTCGCCCGCCTCGACGACGGCGACGGTCTGCCCGGAGCCCCCGGTCGCGGGCAGGCCGTAGGCCGCCCGCAGCTCCGCCGGTCCGTAGCCGGGCGGCAGCGCGGCCCGCGACGCGGTGGCCGCGTGCGGGCCGCGCACCCCCTCACCGGCGTGCAGATCGGTGCGCACCTGGGCGAGGCAGCGGGCGAAACCCGGCTTCGGGGTGCCGCACACGTCGCGGACGGGTGGGGAGGACGCGGCCGCGTTCCCGGCGGGGACGACGGCCAGGGCGGCGGCCGTGGCGAGGGCGGTGAGGTACGGGCGCACGGTCGCGGACTTCGATGCGGGCTTCCAAGCGGGCTTCATCGGGAGCTTCATCGCGTGCTCCCCGGGGCGATGCCGTAGGCGGCGCTGACGGTCTGGGTGATCGAGCCGCCCGCGCCGTCCGTCGCGGTGACCTTCAGCGAAGGCGCGGCCGTGCCGGTGTTCTGCCAGGTGGCTTGGTAGGCGCCGGCGCTGCCGGTGAGCGTGGCGGGCCGCCAGGTCGCGCCGCCGTCGAAGGAGACGGACACGGCGGCGGACGTGACGGGGGCGTGCGAGCCGCGGCCGTCGTAGGACAGGTGGCCCACGGTGAGGTCCAGGCTCTGCGCGGCGCCCTGGGGCCCGGTGTTGGACGGGTCGGTGTCGAGCCGGTAGTCCAGGGTGAGCGCGGGCATGATGCGGCAGCCGGCCGCCGGGCAGGGCACGTCCGCGGGCAGGTCGAGACCCGGGTCCGCGCCCCGGCCCGGGTCGTGGAAGGCGAGTTCGGTGCGGGTCCGCACCGACTGGCCCGCGCCCGTCGCGGTGCGGTCGGTGTCGAGGACGGCCCGGTAGTCCGCGGGCCCGTCGTCCGCGGGCACCTGGGCGCCGATGACGTCCGGCTCGTCGACGAGCTGCGTGCCGTCCCGGGAGAGGGTGAAGGCGGTGTCCGCGGCGACGTTGCCCGCGTGGTCAGGTTCGCTGTCGCCGGTCGGCAGGTAGAGGGTGAACTGCCCGCCGCCCGCGCACGCGGTGCACGCGCGCACCTGCTGGTCGTGGTGGGTGCCCAGGCCGGGGGCGAGCGGCCCGTGGGCCCAGTCGACGGTGCGGGTGGCTCCGGCGGCGAGGGTCAGGGTGTCGGCGTCGAGGGTGTCGAGCTGGGCCGTCACCGTACCGAAGGCCCATCCGCCGCCGTCGGCGGTGCCGACGTAGTCGGTGCGGCTGCCGGGCATGGCCTGGCGGCCCTGGTCGGCCGGCGGCGGCAGGACGGTCTCGCCCGCCGCCTCCACCGCCCGGGTGAAGTCGTCGACCGGCAGCACGTAGAGGGCGCCGAGGCCGCTGCCGGACGCGGGGTCCGCGGAGAAGCGGTGCCGCACGGTGGCCAGTTCGCCGGGCTCGGCGCGGAACGCCTGGTCGGCGGGCACGTCGTCGGAGCCGAACGCCAGGTCGTAGCGGTACGCCCCGCCGTCCGGCGCCGCGCCGCCCCACTGGACGACGTACCGCGAACCGGCCGCGTCCGCGGGACGCGCGTTGACGTAGACGGGCACGGTCGCCGGGCTGCCGACCTGGACGCTGTCGAAGGTGACGTTGCCGGACGGGCCGGTGCGGAACCAGGTGAGCTTGAGGATGTCCGCGGTGGCGGGCTGCGGGGTGGTGACGGTGACGCGCCGGTCGGCGGCGGCCTCCTCGACGGCCACGGTGGTGTCCGGGCCGTCCTCGGCGACTGTGGCGTCCTGGGCCACCTCGCGCCAGGCCGTGTCGCTGCCGTCCGCGGCGCGGTCGACGAACAGCGTGTAGACGGCGTAATGCCCCGCGGGCACCTGGACGTTGCCCTCGCCGTCCTCGACGGGCACGACCGTGCCGAAGCGGCTCACGTCGTCGGTGTTGAGCACGATGCTGCCCAGCGGTGTGTTCCCCGGCCCGCCGGACAGGCCGCGGGCGCTGATCCGCAGGGTGTGCAGCGGGAAGTGCGGGCGGGCGGCGGTGCCGGAGCCGGCGAGCCGCACGGACTCCAGCGCCGGGGGCAGATGCCGCTCCTTCAGCGCCCGGCCGAACGCGGGCGCCGAGCCCGGGTCCAGGACACCGGTGGCCGAGCTGCCGGATACGGACGTGAGCCGCACCCCGGGCGGGGCGGCGGGCGCGGTGCCGGCGGCGAAGGTCAGGTCCAGCGGCGTACCGCCGCCGGCGGCGCCGCTGCGGGCGAGCGCGGTGACGTCGAAGAGGGAGAGGTCGAGCCGCCGGCCCACCTCCGGCAGGACGTCGGCCGGAACGGCGTAGGTGTCGCCGCCCCCGCCGCCGAAGGACACCAGCGTGGCGGCGGGGCCGTCCTGCGGCAGCATCCGGTAGCCGCCCGCCGGACCGGCCAGCAGCCGCTGTCCGGTGACGAGGGAGACGGTCCTTGTCACGGGCGCGGGCACCGCCTCGACGGAACCGGCCGGGGACGCGCCGCGTGCCGGGGCCCCGCTCGCGGCGCCTCCCGCCGCTCCCGCGGTGGCCAGTGCGAGGGCGAGCGCGACCGCCGCGCGGGTGAGCGCCGGGGCCGGGCGGCCCCTTCGTCTCGTGAGCATGTTTCCTCCGTGGGGGGAAAGGCGTGGGGGGACAGTTGCCGTGCGGGCACTCGCTGGGCCGCCAACTCGCCGCAACGCCACGGGATTCCACTGTGTCACGAGTGACGCACGGGACACAGGTGGCGTGCACGCGCGATGTGCCGCCCGGTCCCGGACACACCGGTGCCCCCGCGCGTCGGCGGGGGCACGGAGAGAGCGCGGAAGGCGCCGCGGCACACGACCGCGCCCCGGTCCGTGACGGGGCACGTCACGGACCGGGGCGCGGGGGCTGCGCGGCGGGGCGTCAGCGCCCCTGCAGGGACCTGACGTTGTCGCCGAAGGTCCAGCCCTTCGAGCCGTCCCAGTTGACCGACCACGTCATGAGGCCCTTCAGCGAGCCGCCGAAGGCGTTCCACGACTGGCTGACCAGGCCGGGCGCCATGTAGCCGCCGCCCGCGCCGGGCTGCGCGGGAAGGCCGGGCACCTGCTTGTCGTACGGCACCTTGACCGTGGTGCCCTGGATGGTCAGGCCGTTGTTGAGGCACGTGGTCTGGGCGGTGAAGCCCGCGACCGTACCGGCCTCGTACGAGTCGCCGGAGCAGCCGTACATGCTGCCGTTGTAGTACTGCATGTTCAGCCACCACAGCCGGCCGTTGTCCACGTACTTCTTCACGATCGGCAGGTACGCGCCCCAGATCGAGCCGTAGGTGACGCTGCCGCCGGTGACGTACGCGGTCTCGGGCGCCATCGTCAGGCCGAAGCCCGCGGGCATCTGCGCCAGCACGCCGTCGATGATGCGTTCCAGGTTGGCCTGGGAGGCGGACAGCGTGTTGATGTTGCCGCTGCCGGACAGGCCGGTCTCGATGTCGATGTCGATACCGTCGAAGTTGTACTGCTTGAGGATCGGCACGACGGTCGCCACGAAGCGGTCCGCGACCGTGCTCGACGACAGGTCGATACCCGCGGTGGCGCCGCCGATGGACATCAGGATCGTCGCCCCGGCCGCCTTGGCCTGGCACATCTCGGCGGGCGTGGCGACCTTGACGCCGCTGTCCATGCCGTCCTGCCACTCGACGGTGCCGTCCGAGAGGATGACCGGGAATGCGGCGTTGATGACGTTGTAGCCGTGCTGGGCGATCCGGCTGTCGGTGATGGGCGTCCAGCCGAGGCCCGGGTGGACACCGTTGGCGGCGCCGTCCCAGTTCTCCCAGTAGCCCTGGAGGACCTTGCCCGCGGGCCGGGGCTTGGTGGCGCAGGTGCTGCCGGGCGGGGTGGTGGTCGGCGGGGTCGTCGTCGGGGTGGTCGGGGGAGTGGTGGTGGGGGTGGTCGGGGGCGTCGTGGTGGGCGGCGTCGTCGGCGGGGTGGTCGTCGGCGAGGTGGGCGGCGTCGTGCCGCTGCCGCCGGGGCCGGTGAGGTTGAAGTCGTCGGCGTAGTAGGCGGGTTGGCCGTACCAGCCGTGTACGTAGACCGTCACCGACTTGGTGTTGGCGCCGGTGGTGAAGGTGGTGCTGAGCTGCTGGTAGGAGGACGCGCCCGGGGTCCAGGTGGACGGGTCGGTGCCGCCGGTGCCGGTCGCGCCGATGTAGACGTAGCTGCCCTGGACGTACGCGCTGAGCGTGTACGCGGAGTTGGGCTGGACGCTCACCGTCTGCGAGCACTGCGCGCTGTCGGAACCGCTCGGCGTGCCCTTCAGCGCGGAAGTCCCGGAATGCACCGGGCTGCTGACGGTTGCGCCGGAGCCGCCGGTGCACGTCCAGCCCGAGAGCCCGCTCTCGAAGCCGGAGTTGGCCACCAGGTTGGCGGCGGCCGCGCCGGCCGCCGCCCCGGAGCCGACGAGCGCGACGCAGGCGCCCACGACGGCCGCGGCGCTCACCCCGGCCACGGTGCGCCGCACGGCGGCCGACCGGTCCGGAAGGGGCAATCTCCTTCGGAACATGCTGTGTTCCCTTCTCGCCACGTGCCAAGGGCATGAGCAAGTGAGTGGGGGGAGGGCGTGACGCCCGGCTCAGGGTGAAGTGGAGACATGCGCGTGTATGACCGTCGGGATCGTAGGAGCGGCAGCAGGGCGCGTCAATAGGTCTGGACCAAAAGAGGTCTGGACCAAAGTCGGATCGGGTCACGCCCGGGACCTGCGGATCGGCCTCCGGTAGCGGTGTCCTCGCGGCGTTCCGTTCGCCGTCAGGCCGCCGGGGGCGGTGTCCAGGCCGCCACGAGGTCGACCAGACCGGGGAAGCGCGCGTCGAGGTCGTCGACGCGGACGTGGCTGCGGCGTTCGAGGCCGTACTGCCGCTGGCGGGTGACGCCCGCCTCGCGCAGCGCCTTGAAGTGGTGGGTGAGCGACGACTTGGGCCGGTCGAGCCCGAACCAGCCGCAGGAGTGGTCGAAGTCCTCGGACTCCAGGAGGAGTTTGCGGACGATCGTCAGCCGCAGCGGATCGCTGAGCGCGCCGAGCACGGTCTCCAGCCGCAGTTCGTCGACGCCCGGCTCCGGCAGCGGTTCGGGCAGGTCGGACGGCTCGGGCAGCGCCTTGACGGCACGTGCGGCCGTCCCGGTGGGGGTGCTGGCCGGGGACATGGCGACTCCTCGTCGGTGCGGAGCGGTCGGTGCGAACTGCTTGTACGACTCGAATCGTACTGCATGCTAAGTTCGACTCGACTCGTACTGCTGGAGACCAGCGGCACATCGGGAGGAGCAGTCATGTCCGAAACCCGTATCGGATCCGTCCGCACCACAGGGGCGAGGGCGCCCGAGGCGCCCGCGCCACCGCTGCGGTGGGTGTGGCTGGCGGCCTGGCCGGTCACGGCGGTGTTCGTGCTGTCGAACGCGGCGACCCCGCTGTACGTGCTGTGGCAGCGCGACATCGGCTTCTCCAAGGGCACCCTGACCGTGGTGTTCGCCTTCTACATCGTCGGCCTGCTCGGTTCGCTGCTGGTGTGCGGCGTGCTCTCCGACCGCCTCGGCCGCAAGCCCGTCCTGCTGCCCGCCCTGGCGCTCGCCCTCGCCGCCTGCCTGGTCTTCGCGACGGCCACCAGCGTGGCCGCGCTCGTCGTGGCGCGGCTCTTCACCGGGATCGCGGTCGGCGCGGCCGTCTCGGCCGGCATGGCCGCGGTGACCGACGTCGCCGGCCCCGCCCGGCGGCGCACCGCCGCCCTGCTCGCCTCCTGCGCCATGGTCTTCGGCGCCGGGCTCGGCCCGCTGCTCGCCGGGCTGCTGTCCGAGCTGGCGCCCGCGCCGACCGTCACCGTCTTCGTCGTCGAAGCCGTCCTGCTGGCCACCGCGGCGCTCTGCGTGCTGCGGATGCCCCTGCACCGCCCCGCCGCACGCGGCACCGGCGCCTGGATACGGGTGCCTGGTGTCCCGCGCGGCAACGGCCGCCGGCTCGCCCTCGGCATCGCGGTGTTCGCGCCCGGCATCACCGCGACGTCCTTCGTCCTGTCGCTCGGTCCCTCGCTGCTGTCCGGGCTGCTCGGCACCACCAACCGGATCGTCGCCGGGGCCACGGCGTTCGTGATGTTCCTCGCCGCCACCGGTGTGCAGTTCGCCGTCCAGCGGCTGCGCCGCCGCACCGTCCTCGCCGCAGGCGCGGTGAGCACCGCGCTGAGCATGGCCGCGCTGGTCGTGGCCGTGCACACCTCGTCGGCGGCCGTCCTCGTCCTGTCCGCGCTGCTGGCGGGCGCGGGCCAGGGCATGGGCCAGCTCGGCGGCCTGTCGCTGCTCAACTCCGCCGTCCCCCCGCAGCGCCTCGCCGAGGCGAACGCGGCGCTCAACGTGGGCGGCTACCTGCCGGCCGGCGTCCTGCCGGTCTCCGCCGGCTACCTGAGCGACGCCGTGGGCCTGACCACCGGGGCGACCGTCTTCGGCGCCGTCCTCATGGGTCTCGCCGTCCTCGCCCTCGTGACGGTCCTGTCCACCCGGCGCGAGGCGACCGACCCGGCCTGACGCGGTCGCCCCGGGCGCGCACGGCGAGCGGCCCGCCCCTCAGCGGTCGGCGCCCGGCAGCGCGGGTGCGCCCTGCGCCGAGGGCGCGCCCGCGTCCGGCCGTACGGCGCGGGTCCGCCCGGCCCACGCGGCGAGCGGCGGCCCCGCCGCGCCCAGGCAGGCGAAGAACACGCCGAGGAGCAGCCACCCGCCGTGCCCGAGGGCGAGGACCGCCCCGGTGAGGACCAGCGGGGCGAGGGCCTGGCCCGCGTCGAACCCGATGCCGAGGAAGCCCTGGTACTGCCCCTGGGCGTGGTCCGGCGCCAGGCCGAAGCCGAGCGCGTAGCCGGCCGAGGACTCCCACACCTCGCCGAGGCTGTGCACGCACACCGCGAGCGTGGCGAGCGCCGGTGCGACCCAGCGCGGGACATCGGCCGTCAGGGCCATCAGCGGGCAGCTGACCAGGAACATCAGCCCGGCGAGGCGGAAGGCGCGGCCGCCCTGCCCGGAGGTCTCCACCCTGGAGCCGAGCCTGCTCTGCAGCAGCACGCACACGACGCTGTTGACCGCGTTGACCGCCGCCACGGTCCAGCGCGGGGCGTCGGTGTGGGAGATGAGCCAGAGCGGCAGCAGCAGGGAGATCACCTGGTATTGCAGCCCCATGGCGCTGTAGACCCCGACGAAGGAGACGTACGGCCGGTCGGCGAGCACCGACCACCGGCGGTGCTCCGCGGGCAGGGGCGGCGGCCGGCGGTCCGGGACACCCACCAGCACGATCAGCGCGGCCAGCGCGAAGCTGGCGGCGTTGGCGAGGATCAGCGCGGTGTAGGCGGCGCGGGTGTCGATCTGGATCGCGACGGCCGCGCCCAGCGTGCCCGCGACGACGCCGAGGTTGACGAAGGTCCGCAGCCTCGCCCGGAAGGCGGCGGGCCGCTCGCCCCCGACCCGCGCGACCACGGCGCCGCTCGCGGCGCCGTTCGCGGTGCCCGCCAGCCGGTCCAGGGCGGCGACGAGGGTGAACGCGGCCCAGCTGTCGACGAGGACGAAGGCAGCCATGGTCGCGGCCTGCACCACCAGGGTCACCAGCCAGATCGTGCGCGCCCCGTACCGGTCGGCCAGATTCCCCGCCGGTACGCCGGCCGCCAGCCCGCACAGGCCCGCGATCGTCAGACCCGCCCCCACCTGCGCGGCGGGCAGGTGCACCACGAGCGTGAAGTAGAGGACCGCCGCGGTGTTGAACAGCCCGTTGCCCACCCTGCTGACGAAGGCGGCGGCGATCAGGGCGCGCTGCGTGCCGGAATCCGGCCCGCGGGGTGTTCGCCCCCCAGCTCCGTTCCCGATCACGCAGGTCAGGCTAACAGGGGGATTTCCCGGTACGGGCCCGGCCGCTGCCCCGGCAGGCTAGGATCGAATGTCCGGGGTCCGTCGAGCGGGCCCGCCAGGCACGGGGGTGCTCATGATCCTGATTCTCGCGGCAGCGGCCTTTCTCCTCGCGCTGATCGCCTGCGTCGTCACACTGGTCCGTCGCGGTTCCGCCCGCGGCGAGCTGCGCGGCGAGGCCGCCCACCGGGCCGAGGCCGTGTACCAGCGCGCCTTCCACGACGCCCGCACCGTGCACAACTCCGCGGCGATGGGCGACAGCTACCACCGCTGACCGCGCCCGGCGCGCCACGCCGTCCCCCCGCCCCGGATTCCGGGGAGCGGGGGGACGGCGTTCGCGTCCCGGCGGCCGGTCCGGCCGGCCGCCGGGAGGGCGTCACCTCAGGGACCAGACCTGGTTGGGCTGGGTGCCGCTGCCGTAGCAGTCCCAGATCTGCAGCCGGGTGCCGTTGGCGGTGCCCTGGCCGGTGGCGTCCAGGCACTTGCCCGAGTTCGGGTTGACGATGGTGCCGTTGCCGTTGACCACCCACTGCTGGGCGGTGTTGTTCAGGCACGTCCACAGCTGCACGACCGTGCCGTTGCCGGTGCGGGCGCCCGAGACGTCCAGGCACTTGCCGGAGTTCGGGTTGACGAAGGTGTTGCCGACGCGGTTCCACTTCTGTGCCACCGTGCCGTTGCAGTCCCACAGCTGGACGACGGTGCCGTCCGCGGTGCCGGCCGCGTCGACGTCGACGCAGCGTCCGCTGCCCTGGCCGACGACGGTGCTGCCGGTGCCGCCGCCCCCGCCGCCCGTGCCGCTGGTGGTGAAGCTGAAGTTGTCGACGCCCAGGCCCTGCCCGCCGACCCACGGCTCGAAGCCGAACTGGACGCTGGTCATGTACCAGGCGCTGCTCATGTACCCGCGGCCGGTGACGTCGTCGGTGAAGTCCTTGATGTGGACGTCGAGGCTGCCGGTGGTCTGCTGCCGCACGTAGGAGATCACGTTCCAGGAGATGCCGCCGTTGGACAGCCGCCCCTCCCACACGTCCCATGCCGCGCCCTCGATGTTCGCGGTGCCCACCTTGCTCCCGGCGGGCTGCGGCGGGCCGGAGTGGCTGCCCCAGATCATCAGCTCGGCGCCGTTGTTCTGCCCGGCGGGGCTGGGCGAGGAGTCGAACCAGATGTCGTACGCGGCGTCCCAGGAGCCGCCGGAGGTGTGGTAGGCGACCGTGGTCTCCGGGTTGCCGAACGCGCTGACCTGGAGCGGGAGCCCGCTGCCCGAGGTGCAGTTGCCGTAGTGGCAGCCGGCGTAGATCGACGGGTAGGCGGCCGGTGCGCCGTTGGTCGGCACGTTGTGGCTGGCCGTGGTGACGGTGAAGCCGCTGCCGGTGACGTTGAGGCACTGCGGGGAGGTGTCCCCCCACTCGTTGTTCTGCACGATGTAGCGGCCGCCGGCGATGGACGTGCTGCCGAACTGGTCGCAGATCTGCGTGTCGGCGCGGGCGGTGGCCGGGTGCAGCAGGGCCGCGGCGACGGCGAGCAGCAGCACCGCCAGCGCGGCGGCGGCACGGCGCAGGGGCCGCGGCGGATGGGCGTTCACGTTCACGGACGGTCTCCTCGGGGGTCGGTGGTGGGGCACGGACCGGGCCGGCAGCGGCGGGCCGCGGGGTCGGGGGGTGGTTCAGCCGGGAGCGGCGGGCTCGCGGTCGGGGGTCAGCGCATGGTCCACTTCTGGTTGGAGCCGCCCCAGCAGTCCCAGATCTGCACCGGTTGGCCGTCGTCGTTCTCGCCGGTCCCGCCCGCGACCTCCAGGCACCGGCCGGATGCCGGGTTGCGTACGGTGCCGTCGCCGCCGATCCGCCACTGCTGGTTCGAGCCGCCGGTGCAGTCCCACAGCCCGACCTTGGTGCCGTTGGCCGTGGCCGAGGGGCCGCCCTGGATGTCCAGGCAGCGCCCGGACACCGGGTTGCGCAGGGTGCCGTCGGCGGACGCCTGCCACTGCTGGTTGGCGCCGCCGTGGCAGCCCCAGACGATCGCGGGCGTGCCGTTGGCGGTGCCGCCGCCGTAGACGTCCAGGCACTTGCCGCTGCCCTGGCCGACGAGGGTGCTCGCGGTGTCCGAGCCGTCCAGGGCGCCGCCGAAGCGAGCCCGGGGCACGCCCTTCGCCCAGGCGGCCGGGCCGAGCCCGAGCGAGCCGCCCGCGACGGCGCCGTTCAGGAAGTCCTTGTACCAGAGGTTCCAGTTGTCGTAGCCGCCCTGCGTGCGGACGTACCCGTACGCCTCGCCGCAGTGCACGCCGTCGACGTGGCTGGGGTCGTCGGCGCACTGCGGAGCGCGCGAGCGCAGGCCCTTCTCGTCGAAGTAGAACTGCGACAGGCCGTGCAGCCACTCGTGCTTGGTGCCGGCGAGCATGTCGCTGCCGTAGCCGTAGCCGTAGCCGTCCGGCGTGCCCGGGTTCCCCTGGGTGGACCAGGTGACCTGGGCCGTGGTGGTGCGGGCCCCGCCGCCCGCGGTGGTGTTGTGGTAGTCGGCGCTCGCGTCCCACACGATCACCGAGTCGTAGCGCCCGGCCGGCTGCACGTAGGCGGCCACGTCCTGCGGCACGTCCTCGGGCCAGACGTTCGGCCACACCGCCGGGTCGCCGCCGCTGCGGTAGCGCTCATTGCTGGTCAGGTCGTGCGGCACGACGACCACGGTGGGCACCACCCGCACCTGCCCGCCGGTGTAGTCCGCGACCGACTGCGGCCAGGTGCCGGCCGCCGCGGTCTGCGCGGCGGACAGCATCGCGGCGCTGAAGTCGGCGGCCGGCTGGCCGGGGACGCGCACGTGCGGATAGATCAGGAAGAGCACCTTGAACGTCACCAGCGGGCCGCCCGCCGCGGCCGCCGCCCGGGCGGGCGAGCCCGCCCACGACACCAGCAGGCACAGGGCCGCCGCCAGGACGGCGGCCGACTTCCGGGCTGCGCGTTTCACAGGACCTCCACGGTCGGGGGGCGGTCTCGGCGCGGAACGCGCCCGGGGGGGGCGGGACCGCCCTTCGTGAGGGGTATGAATCCACGCCCCCGCGCGCCGGGTCAACGGCCCGGCGGGCGTTGAAGAAGTGCACCCGGGCGGCCCGGAAACCGCTTCCCGCGCGCGTCGGCGCAGGCCCGCGAGCGAAACAACCGCGAAACCCGCGCGGCGGGACTCAGCCGGGCGGCGGCGCCGTGCTCTGCCGCTCCACCAGCGGGGTGCGCACCTCCACCCGGGGCGGGTCCACGGTCTCCCCGGCCACGAGCCGCAGCAGCGTCCGGGCGGCGAGCGCCGCCATCTCCCGCACCGGCTGGCGGACCGTGGTCAGCGGCGGCTGGCCGTAGCCGGTCAGCGGCAGGTCGTCGAAGCCGACGACGCTGACGTCGTCCGGCACCCGCAGACCGCGCTCGCGCAGCACGGTGCACACGCTGAGGGCCTGGTGGTCGCTCGCGGCGAAGATCGCGGTGGGCGGCGGCTGCCCGGTGCGGGCGGCGTCGTCGAGCAGCGCGAGGGCCTGGGCGCGCCCGGCCGCGGTGTCGAAGGCCCCGAAGCGCAGCCAGCCGTGCGGCACCTCCTGCCCCGCGCGCTCCATCGCGGTGCGGAAGCCGTCGGCGCGGGCCCTGCTGCTCTGGAAGTGGCTCGGCCCTGCCAGGTGCGCGATACGGCGGTGGCCGAGCGCGAGCAGGTGCTCGGTGGCGGCGATCGCGCCCGCGCGGTTGGTGGCGCCGATCGTCGGCACCCCGGCGTCCACCGCGCCCACCGGGTCCATGACGACGACGGGCAGGCCGCGCGAGGCCAGCGCGAGGTGCTGGCGCGGGGTGGGCTCGCTCGCCACCAGGATCACGCCGTCGCAGCGCCGCTCGCGTAACTGGCCCAGCCAGGCGGCGGTACGGGCCGGCTCCGCCTGGAGGCCGCTGACCGCCATGGTGGCCCCGGCGGCCTGGAGCACCTCGCAGGCGCCCGCGACGACCTGGGCCGACCACTGGCTGTCCAGGTCGTTGAGCACCAGGTCGACGATCAGGCCCGGCGGCGGCGGGGACGGCCGCCGGATGTCCCGGTGCCGGGAGAGCACCTGCTCGACCCGCTCCCGGGTGGCGGGGGAGACCCCCGGGCGACGGTTGAGCACCTTGGAGACCGTGGCTGCGGACACCCCCGCCTCGACGGCGATCATCCGGCTGGTGAGAAGGGCGTCCCGCTGCCGGGCGCCGGGATAGGGCTGCATACGCGCTCCGCGTCCGGAGGAGTGGGGGAGGGACGCTCCGAAAGTTGCGACAGTTTCCATCGGACGGTAGGGACGCCGGTCACCGCCGTCAAGAGGCACGACGCCGCAACTGCGGCTCGTCCACGGTGCGGTGCAGGACCGTGGACGCCCGAGTGGGATGCGGGCGGGGGTCGGAAACACTCCGACAGTTCATCGTTCACCGGCAGCCGGATGCCCGTGCGGGCGGTCGCCCGCCCGCGACAGGCCGCCCGGCGAGGGGGATCCGGACCCGGCCCGACCGCCCGGTCGCCGAGTTTCGCGCCCGCGACCTGCGCACATGCCCTCCGTAACGCCTTGCCGCGTTGCCGCCGGTTGAAGACTTCAAGCCGCTCCGGTGCCTTGACCCGGCACTCCGGGCCGTGACTTCATACCGGCGGCGGCCGGCGGACGACCCGGGAGGGCTCGTGGGATTCGTGAGACGCGCGTGGTGGAAGGCGGCCCTGGCCGCAGGTCTCGCCCTGGGCCTGGTGCTCCCGGCCGTCCCCGGCGTCGCGGCGCACCCGGCCGCCGCGGCGGCGGTCGCGGCCGCGGCGCCGGAGGTGATCACCGTGGACACCGGGGCGCAGAGCGGGCCGATGGCCAAACCGGGGCTCGGCTCGCTCTTCGGTGTCGCCTCGCAACCCGACACCCCGGCCGCACTCGCCGCGCAGACGCAGAATCTGCTGGCCCAGCACGCGAGCCTGGACGGTGACACCTCGTACCCCACCTCCACCGAGAGCGTCGCGGGCAAGCTGAACGGCACCGGCGTACGGATGATCGTGCGGTACAACGACCTGATGGGCGGCTGGCCGTACATCTGGAAGGGCCTGGACGACTGGCTCGGCAAGGTCGACAGCGCCACCCGGTCCGTGCAGAAGTACCGCTCCCAGGTCTACGCGGTGGCGCCCCTCAACGAGCCGGACAACAAGCTCGGCACCTCGGCGGGCAGCCCCTTCATGACCGACCCGCAGGTCCAGGGCGCGACGTACGACGACAAGGTCAACTGGCTGTGGACGCAGACGGTACGCCGGATCCACGCCATCGACCCGACGCTGCGCACCATGGGCCCCAACTACGAGCACTACAACCCCTGGGAGTCCGCCGACCGGCAGCCCCGGATGCGCGCCTTCCTGGTCAACGCCATGAACACCGGGACGGTCCCCGACGTCATCGGCTGGCACAGCCTCGGCCCCAGCCCCGGCGACGTGCCCGAGTCCCTCACGCACTACTACCGTCCGCTGGAGCAGCAGCTCGGGCTGCCGGGCGCCCCGAAGCCGGTGGTCGTCGAGGAGTACGGGCCGGGCACCGGCGACTTCGAGGGCGTGCCCGGCACGATGGTCAAGCACTGGGCGGAGTTCGCCCGCTACGGGATCGACGCGGCCTCGATGGGCACGTACACCAACGTCGGGCTGCTCGGGAACACCCTGCGGCGCACGCCCGGCGGGCAGCTGTCGCCCAACGCCGGCTGGTGGTTCGAGAACTGGTACCAGCAGATGCAGGGCAACCAGCTCGCCGTCAGCCGCTGGGACACCCGCCACTACCAGGCCGCGGACGGCGTCGCGTCCTTCGACCCCGGCAGCCGCACCGTCACGCTGCTGGTCGGCGGGGAGACCACCGACCTGGACGTGAAGCTGCTCGGCGTCGCCGCCCGCGGCCTGGGACCCCAGGTGCGCGTCCGGGTGGACGACGCGCACTGGACCGGCGACCCGAACGCCACCCACGCGAGCGTCGAGCAGGGCGGCGACCCGCAGACCGGCGGCTACCGCGTCCTCGACACCACGATGACGTTCGACGGCTCGGGCAACCTCACCGTGCCGCTGCGCGGCCTGGAGCAGTACGACGGCTACCGCGTCACGCTCTCCCCGGTCACCGCGCCCGACGCCCAGCCCACCAAGTACGAGGCCGAGCAGGCCCGCCGCACCGACGCCGTCCTGCACAACGGTTCCGACGCGGCCCTGGCGTCCGGCCACGCGTACGTCGGCGGCATCGACCACCCGGACTCCTCGGTCGCCTTCACCGTCACCGCGCCCTCGGCCGGGATCTGGACCATGGCCGTCCGCTACGCCAACGGCACCACCGCGGACGCGACCCACACCCTGACCGTCAACGGCCGCGCGGAGCAGCCCGTCGACTACCCGCCGACCGGGGGCTGGCTCGACACCGAACCGCACACCGTCTGGACACGGGTCCTGCTGGACGCCGGGACGAACACCGTCACCCTCGGCAAGGGCACGGGCTACGCCGAACTCGACTCCGTCGACATCCGCCCCGACACCCACCGCTACGAGGCCGAGTACGCCGCCGTCACCGACGCCGGCATCCACCCCTTCGCGTACAACGGCTTCCCCGACTACGTGGGCGGCATCGACAACGCCGACAGCGCCGTCGACTTCGCCGTCACCGCACCGGCCGCCGGCACGTACCGCTTCACGGTCGGCTACGCCGACGGTACGGCTGCCGCCGCGACCCACCAGGTCCTGGTCAACGGCGCCGCCGCCGGGACCATGTCCTACCAGCCGACCGGCGGGTGGCTCGGCACCCCCGTCCAGGACCGGCTGGAGGCGCAGTCCTCGGTGCGCGTCACGCTCACCCAGGGCGTCAACCACATCGTGCTGCGCAAGGGCGACGGCTACGCCGAGCTCGACTGGGGAGTGCTGGGCCCCGGCTGACCGCGCCGGCCCCCGGCGGCCCGGCGGCACCCCCGTTGCCGCCGGACCGCCGGGGCGCGCTACTTCCTGGTGTCGGCCGTGAGCTTGCCGCCGACGCCCCAGCTCTCGGGGCTCGTCTCCTGGATCCACACCTGCACGCTCTCGGCCGGGACCTGGAGCGCGTCCACGAACGCGTCGGTGATCCGCGCGACCAGCTCGCGCTTCAGCTCGACGCTGCGCGGGCCCTGCTGAACGGTGACGATGGGCATGATGTCCTCCTGGGTTCTCCGGGTCGCGGGCGGGTGGCCCGCGACCTCCTGGTGACTCCCAGTCCACACGTTCCGGCGCCCCGCACCCAGACCCGGTCCGCGCGTGCAGTCATCTCGGATCGAGATCGCCAGGACGGGGATCGCCCGGGCCCGGACCGTCGCCCCGGCCGGAGTCGCCGCGCGCCACCGTCCGGCAGGCGTCCAGCAGCGGGCGGAGGCGGTGCGCCGGGGTCTCCCGGCGCACCACCAGCACGCCGGGCAGCGCGAGCCGGTGGCCCGCCGGGTCCGTCACGTGGACGAAGGCCACCCGGCTGTGGCGCAACTGGGCGGCGTGGGAGGCGTACACGACCGTCCACGCCGAGCGGCCCGCGCCCAGCGAGGCGAGGTTGTCCTGGAGCGAGCCGTGGCTGCGGCCGGGGACGGGCTCGAACCCGGCGTCGTGGCAGGCGCCGACGACGAGGTCGACCAGCGGCGGGTTGTTCCGCCGCTCCGTCAGCAGCAGCGGCAGGCCCGCCAGTTCGGTGAGCGGCAGGGTGCCGCGCCCGGCCAGGGCGTGCCCGGCGGGCAGCGCGGCCACCAGCTCGTCCTGCCACAGCGGCAGCAGGCGTACGCCCTCGGGCACGTCCACCTCGCCCCGGGCGAAGGCCGCGTCCCACTCGCCCGCGGCGACCCGCGCGAGCCGCACGTCGAGCGGGCCGGAGAACAGCTCGACCGCGGTGCCGGGCGACTCCCGCTGCAGGACCTCCAGCACCTGGTCGAGGCGCTCGCCCATCCCCGTGCTGGTGCCGACCCGGAGGGTGGCGCCGCGGTCGGCGACGAACCGCTCGACGGCCCCGCTCGCGCGCCGGGCGGCGTCCAGCACCTCGCGGGCGGCGGGCAGGAACTCCTGCCCCGCCTCGCTCAGCCGCACGTGCCGCGGCGAACGGTCGAACAGCTCGACGCCCAGCTCCCGCTCCAGCCGGCGGATCTGCGTGCTCACGGCCGACTGGGCGATCACCAGGCGCTCGGCGGCCCGCCCGAAGTGCAGATCCTCCGCCACGGCCACGAAGTAGCGGATCTGGCGCAGCTCCATGCCGCCGCGTCCCCTCTCACCCGACGACGATCTTTCCAGGCTATCCGGCGGAACCGGGCGGCGCCGTCGCAGGTCCTTGAAGGCATCCGCCCGGGCCGCGGGGCCCACCGCCTGCCGAGACGAGGTCGAGATGAAGCGCCGTTCGACGAAGTACCTGACCGTTTTCGCGTCGATCGCCGTCGCCGTGGCCGCCCTCACCGGATGCGCCAGCGACTCACGCGGCACCGGCGACGCGCCCGTCGCCGACCACCGGGGCGAGGACAGCCCCGCCGACGTCACCAACTTCCCCGACGGCTTCGCGAACATCGCCACCAAGTGCGTCGCGGGCGCCCCCGGCTTCCGTGCCTTCGTCACCACCCGCGAGGCCGCGCCCATCGTGCTCGCCGACCCCGCCTGCAAGGGCTGACGCCCGCGCGCGTCCGGCGGAGCCTCCGGAAAACCCGGGCGAAAGCCCCCGGGTGGCCGAGCCCGGGCCGCGGCGGGCCGGGAAGGAGAACCCTGGCGGCCCGGACCGCGGGCCGCCGGGACCACCGGGAGACAGCGGCATGCTCATCGACCTTTCCGGCCGGACCGCCCTGGTCACCGGCTCCACGCAGGGCATCGGCCGCGCGATCGCGGCCGGTCTGGGCCGGGCCGGTGCCCGCGTCGGGGTGAACGGCCGCAGCGCCGGGTCGGTGCAGCGGGCGGTCACGGAGCTGTGCGACGAGACCGGGCGGGACGGCTTCTTCGCCGCGCCCGGCGACCTGGCCACCGACGAGGGCGCCCGCCGGGTCGCGGACGCGCTGCCCGCCGCCGACATCCTCGTCAACAACCTCGGCGTCTTCGGCGCGGTCCCCGCGCTGGAGATCGACGACGCCGAGTGGCGCCGGTACTTCGAGGTGAACGTCCTCGCGGCGGTGCGGATGATCCGGACGTACCTGCCGGGCATGAAGGACCGGGGCTGGGGGCGGGTGATGAACGTCGCGAGCGACTCCGCCGTGGTCATCCCCGCCGAGATGATCCACTACGGCATGACGAAGACGGCGCTGCTGGCCGTCACCCGCGGCTTCGCGAAGGACGCGGCGGGCACCGGAGTGACCGTCAACTCGCTGATCGCCGGGCCCACCCGCACCGGCGGCGTCGAGGACTTCGTGTACTCCCTGGTGGACCGCGAGCTGCCGTGGGAGCAGGCGCAGCGGGTCTTCATGGCCGAGCACCGGCCGCAGTCGCTGCTGCGGCGGCTGATCGAGCCGGAGGAGATCGCCAACATGGCCGTCTACCTGGGCTCCGACTTCGCGACGGCCACGACCGGCGGGGCCGTCCGGGTGGACGGCGGCTACGTCGACTCGATCCTGCCGTGACCGAAACCGCGGGCGAGGGGCCCCGATGTACGTCTCGTACTGTGGACGATATTGGCTCACCATGTGGACACATGGCTAGAGTTCCCGACATGACCGAGCATGCGAGTGTCCCGCCGTTCGTGCGGGTGGACGAGCTGGACGCACTGACCGGACGCGTGGTCCTGGCGGACGTGCGGTGGTATCTCGACGGCCGCTCCGGGCGGGCCGCCTACGAGACCGGGCACCTGCCGGACGCGGTGTTCGTGGACCTGGACCGCTGGCTGACCGGGCCGGCCACGCCGGAGGGCGGCCGCAACCCGCTCCCGTCGCCGGAGGTCTTCAGCCGGGGCATGCGCACCCTGGGCATCGGTGACGAGGACGTCGTGGTGGCCTACGACGACCAGGGCGGCGTGATCGCCGCCCGCCTGGTGTGGATGCTGCGGACCACGGGCCGGCGTGCCGCGCTCCTGGACGGCGGCCTCGACGCCTACCTCGACGCCCGCCCCGGCACGCTCACCTCGCGCGAACCCGCTCCGGCCGAAGCCGTCTTCACCGAACGCCCGTGGCCGGACGACGTGCTGGTGGACGCCGACGGTGTGACGGGGCCGGACGTCCTGGCGGTCGACGCCCGCAACCGGGACCGCTTCCTCGGCGGGCAGGACCCCGTCGACCCCCGCCCCGGCCATGTCCCCGGCGCGCGCAGTGTCCCCTGCCGGGAGAATCTGGACGACCGCGGCCGCCTGCTGCCGCCCCAGCAGATCCGCGACCGCTTCGCCGCCGCCGGGATCGACCGGCACACCGCGCCGCTGGTCGCCTCCTACTGCGGCTCGGGGGTGACGGCCTGCCACAACCTGCTGACGATGGAGCACACGGGAATCGGCCGGGGCCGCCTCTTCGTCGGCGGCTGGTCCGCCTACGGCCGCGACCCGTCCCGCCCCGTCGAGACCGGGCCCGCGCGCTGATGTCCCGTCAGCCCGCCGCCCCGGGGCAGCCGGGAGCGGCGGCGCGTCGGCACCGCTCAGCTGCGGGCGCGGCGCGCGCGGCGCCGCAGCGTACGGCGCTCGTCCTCGCTGAGCCCGCCCCAGACACCGGCGTCCTGGCCGGAATCCAGCGCCCACTGGCGGCAGGCGTCCATGACGGGGCACCGGCGGCAGACGGCCCTGGCCTCCTCGACCTTCAGCAGGGCCGGCCCCGAATTGCCCACGGGAAAGAACAGTTCGGGGTCCTCGTCGCGGCAGGCGGCGCGCAGTTGCCAGTCGGGGATCATCGTTCCTCCGTCTCTCGGTCGGCCTTCGGTACGGGAGCGGCCGGTGCGGGCGCGCGGTCGGCGGTCGGCCCTCGCCCTTCCCGCGGCCGGCCGCGGCTCGCCGCGGCGGGTGCGCCGGCCCTGCTCCACCGTTCGCCTTACCGCGACGGCGGAGCCGAACCAGCCCGGCGCCGTCGGGTATTGCCGCCCGCCCTCGCGGTGTCCGGTCCGCGGGGGCGGGCGGGGGCGGTGTCAGGCCGCGTCGTCGTCGCACATGGCGTGGTCGGTGAGGGTCTGGACCGCGCGGTCGACCTTTTCCTGGTCGACGAGGGCGGTGGTGGTCGTGACGGAGAGCGTCACCGCGCGGCTGCCGTCGGCGGAGACCACCGGGCGGGTGTAGACGCCGAGGCCGTCGCCCTCGTGCGTGTCGTAGGTACCGCCGCAGGTGAGGGGGACGACGCGGAGGCCGAGGCCGTAGCCGCCCTGCGTGCCGGCGGGCGGCACGGGCAGGTCGTCGTACGGGACCGTGGTGCGCATCTCGGCGAGCAGGGCGGGCGGCAGCAGTCTGCCGGAGGCGAGGGCGCGGAAGAAGGTGTCGAGGTCGGCCGGGGTGCTGACGACGCCGGAGTCCGCGGTGTGCTGGAGGCTCTGCTCGGTGAGGTCGGCGGTCTTCCCGTCCGGCAGGGTGACGGTGACGCGCTCGTGCGGCCCGACCAGGTACGGGTTGGCGCCGGGGATGTAGGTGCGGCGCAGCCCGAGCGGGGCGATGACGCGGTGCGCCACCAGCTCCTGCCAGCTCTGCCCGCCGGCCGCCTTCTCGGCGATCATCGCGGCGAGCAGGTAGTTGGTGTTGGAGTACGCCCATCGGCTGCCGGGTGCGAAGAGCGGCGGGTGGCTCATGGCGACGGCGACGAGCTGCTCGGGCGGGGTGTCGTCGAACCGGTTGTCGTCGAAGTGGTTGAGCATGCGGTCCTGGACGTCCGGGTCCTGTACGTAGTCGTAGATGCCGCTGGTCTGCCGGAGCAGGTCCCGTACGGTGACGCGGCGGCCGTCGTTGCCGTGGCCGCTGACGACGCCGGGCAGCCAGTGGGCGACGGTGTCGTCCAGGGACAGCCGGTGCTCGGCGGCGAGCTGCAGGACGACCACGGCCGTGAACGTCTTGCTGGTGCTGGCGATCCGGAACTCCGGGTCCCACGGGACGGGTGCCTTCGACCCGGGGCCCGCGGTGCCGAGCCTCGCGCGCAGCGGCTCCCGTCCGGCGCGGTCCACCCGGGCGACCACGTTGACGTCCCCGCCGCCGGCCGCGCGTACCGCCGCGAGGTCCCGTCGCAGGTCCGCCGCCGAGTAACCACCGTCCCGCGCGTGTCCGGCCGTGCCGGCGTGCGCGCCCGCGGGCGCTGCCGCGAGCACCGAGGCGGTGAGTGCCGCCACCCCCGCCGCCACCGCGACCGCCTGCTTCCTGGTCAACGCCCTCTGCATGACCCGACTCCCCGTCTGTTCCCGACCGTTGTGCCCGTCCCGGGCATGTGCCGAGTCAACCGCGGGCCGGGCATGCGCCCCATCCGGCCCGCCCCCGGGCCGGGGTGGGGACAGCCCCCGCGGAGGGGCGTCGGGTGCGGGCGGTCAGGAGGCGGCGGGCGCCGGGGGAGCGGCGTCCAGGGCGGCGATGAGCCGGCGCAGGGCGGCGTGCAGCTGCTCGGCCTCGGCGGCGCTGTAGTCGAGGTGGCCGAAGACCCGCTGCACCACGCCCTGGCCGGGCTCCCGCAGGGCGCGGCCCTCCCCGGTCAGCCGGACCAGCACCGAGCGCTCGTCGGTGCGGCTGCGCTCGCGCGTCACCAGTCCGGCGCTCTCCAGGCGCTTGAGCAGCGGCGAGAGGGTGCCGGACTCGAAACGCAGCGCTTCCCCCAGCTCCTTCACGCTGCGTCCGTCGCGGTCCCACAGCAGCAGCATCGTCAGGTACTGCGGATACGTGAGTCCGAGCGGCCGCAGCTCGCGCCGGTAGGCGTTGTCGAGTTCGCGTGCCGCGACGTGGACGGCGAAGCAGGCCAGATCGTCCGGTACGAGTCCCATACCTCCAGCGTACAGGTTTGACAGCGCACGATTGAGTTGCGTACAACTGAATTGCACACAATCAAGTGAGAGGACCCTCGTGATGCCGACCTACACCGCCGTCGCCACCTCGTCCGGCCGCGACGGCCGCGCCACCACCCCCGACGGCCGCCTCGACCTCCAGCTCGCCATGCCGAAGGAGCTCGGCGGCAACGGTGAGGGCACCAACCCCGAGCAGCTCTTCGCCGCCGGTTACGCGTCCTGCTTCGGGTCCGCCCTGAAGCTGGTGGCACGCACCAAGGGCCTGGACGCCGACGACTCGACCGTCACCGCCGAGGTGACCCTGTCCAAGAACCCGGAGGGCCAGGGCTTCGTCCTCGCCGCCGTCCTGCGGGTCGGGCTGCCCGCCGGGCTGACGCCGGAGCAGGGCACCGCCCTGGTCGAGGCCGCCCACGAGGTCTGCCCGTACTCCAACGCCACCCGCGGCAACATGCCGGTCGAGCTGGTCGTCGAGCACGCCTGACGCACCGCGGCCCGGCCGGGAATCCTTCCCGGCCGGGCCGCGCACACCATCCGGTCACAGCAGGCCCAGGTCCTCCAGCTCCTTGTGCAGGTCGGCCCGGGGGTGTCCCGCCCCGCGCGGGGCGACGGCCCGCCCCGGTCCCTGGCGCGGGGCCTGTCCGGGGTGCCGGTCGCGCAGCAGCCACGCCCCGGCGAGGCCGCCCACCAGCCCGCCGAGGTGGCAGAGCCAGCTCACGCCGGGTGTGCCGGGGACGGCCACCGTGAGCATGTAGGCGAAGGAGCCCGCCATGACGAGGCCGATCAGCGTGTCGACGAGGTGCCGGTCGAAGAGCCCGCGGACCACCACGTAGCCGAAGTAGCCGAAGATCAGCCCGCTCGCGCCCGCGGTGTCCATGCGGGAGTCCTCGAAGAACCACACGGCGAGCCCGCTGGTGACCGCCACCAGCGCGGTCAGCACCGCGAAACGCGCCACGCCCCGGTAGGCGGCGAGGAAG
Source organism: Streptomyces sp. NPDC021020 (assembly GCF_044333285.1). Lineage (NCBI taxonomy): Bacteria > Bacillati > Actinomycetota > Actinomycetes > Kitasatosporales > Streptomycetaceae > Streptomyces > Streptomyces sp. NPDC021020. The sequence continues at coordinate 22,008 of NZ_JBIRQQ010000011.1, read as the reverse complement.
CCGAAGATGAACAGCGGCCCCGAGTTGGCCTCGATGTGCATCCAGTTCCAGTGCAGGAGCGGCGCGGTGAAGACGTCGAGGAGCCGCCCGGGTTTCCCGGACATCAGCCCGTAGTCACGGGAGAGCGCGTAGCCGTCCGCCCAGTTGGCGCACTGGACGGCCCAGACGACGGCCAGGAAGCCGACCATCACGAAGAGCGCCCTGCGCGCCTCCGCGATCATCTCCTCCGGGCCCGCCGGACCCGACCGGGAATTTTCCAACCCACTGCCTCCGTACTGGTGTTCCCATGGTGATCAGCGGGCATCGTAGACCCTGACCTGGCCGAAGGACGATCCCCGCGGAGGCGGCGATCAGGGTGTCCGGCCGGGCCGGGCGCCCCCGGAAGGCCGCGAGGCGCGGAGAAGACGCCTGGCGCTCCGTCAGGAACGCCCGGCCGGGGTCGCGGAGTGCGTCCGTGCGGGGCTGTGGCAGGGGGCGGATTCCGGATGGCGGCCGAATCTTGACCCCCTAGTTGGTCTATGCCAATCTTTCCGTCAGGTCTGGACCAAGTGTCATTCGGGGGCGCTCGGAGCCGGCCGGAGAGGCCCGGGGGAAGTGGCAAGCTCCATGCAGCACAGCCGAGTTGGCACCCGATTCGACGCGCCGGCGCAGGCCCGCGACGCCCCGCCGGGACCGGACCCCGCAGCCGGGCGCACCGTGCACGGGCTGCTCGACCTGCGGGCCGCGGCGCAGCCCGACCGGACGGCGATCAGCACCGACACCGGCGCCACGCTGACCTTCGCCGAATGGCGGGAGCGGTCCCTCACCACTGCCCGGGCGCTGGTCGCCCGCGGCGTACGGCCCGGCGACCGGGTGGCCCTGCTGTTCGGGCTGCGGGACTGGCCGGATTACGCCGTGCACTACTGCGCGGTGACCAGGGCAGGCGCGGTCGCGGTGCCCGTCTCGGACGGGCGCCCGGCCGAGGCGACCGCGGGACTGCTGAAGCACTGCGGCGCCGTCGGCGTGATCACCGGGGCCGCGGGCGAGGCCCCGGCCGGCCCCTGGTGGACGGAGCGGGCCGCCGACCTCGCCGCCGCCGGTCCCGTCCCGGCCGACCTGCCCGCGGTCGGGCCGGACGACGCGGCCCAGGTGCTCTACACCTCCGGCACCACCGGGAAGCCGATGGGCGTGCTCGCCACCCACGGCAACGTGGTGCACGGGACGCGCCCGGCCGCCCGGCACCGGCCGCTGAAGCACTCCGAGGAATTCCTGCACGCCTTCGCCGTCGGCACCAACGCCGGCCAGACCATGCTGGTCAACGCGCTCGACGCGCACCCGGCCGCGCTGGTGGCCACTCGCTTCACCCCCGCCCGGTTCGCCCGGCTGATCGAGCAGCGGTCGGTGGGCAGCGTCTTCGTCGTCCCGGCGATGGCCGCCGAACTGCTCAACGCCGGAGTGCAGCAGCGCCACGACCTCTCCTGCGTCCGGCTCCTCGGCTCCACCGCCGCCGCGCTGCCGCCGAGCGTGGCCACCGCGCTGACCGAGGCCTTCCCCAACGCCACCGTCGTCAACTACTACACCTCCACGGAGGCGGCGCCCGCGCAGACCGCGATGGTCTACGACCCGGCCCGTCCGACCGCGCTGGGCCTGGCCGCGCGCGGATCGGTGATGGTCGCGGATCCGGAAGGCCGGCCGCTGCCGCCGGGGGAGACCGGCGACGTGCACCTGCGCTCGCCCGCCGCCCAGCGCGCGTACTACGGGGACGGTGCGGCCGGCGCCCGGGTCTTCCGGGCCGGCTGGGTGCGGATGGGCGACGTCGGCTACCTGGACCGGGACGGCTACCTGCACCTGGTCGACCGCGAGTCCGACGTGATCAAGTCCGGTGCCTACAAGGTCTCCACGCTCCAGGTCGAGGCGGTGCTGCTGGAACACCCGGCGGTCGCCGACGCGGCGGTGGTCGGCGTGCCGCACCCCGTACTCGGCATGAGCGTCGGGGCCGCCGTCGTACCGGCCGGGGCCGGCGTCCTCGACCCCGCCGAACTGCGCACCTACCTCGCCGGCCGGCTGGCCGCGCACGAGATCCCCGGCCGGATCCTCATCCTGGACGCCCTGCCGCGCAACGAGGCGGGCAAGCCGCTCAAGCGGGTCGTACGCGAACTGCTCGCCGGCTGACCGCCACCCTTCCGACGCCCCGTCACCTCACTTCACCTCACCTCACCCCTCACGCGTGGCCGCCGCGCCCTCCGGCGATGGCGCACGCCCCGCGCCGCCGCTCCTCACGGAATTTTCGACAGCGAAGCGAGTTCTCCCATGCCCGAACCCAGTGCCACCGCGCTCCCGGCAAGCCTTCCGCAGCAGGGCGTCTGGCTGACCGAGCGGCTCGACGCCGCCCGTACGAGCTACCACCTCCCGCTGCGGATCGGCTTCGACCGCGTCGACCCGGCGGCCCTGCGCGCCGCCTGCGCGGCCGTCGTCGCCCGCCACCCCGCGCTGCGCGGCGCCCTGGCCGAACACGACGGGGCCGTCGTGTTCCACCGCGCGCAGGCCGATGTCGTCCTGGCCGAGAGCGCCGCCGCCGACAGCCCGGCCGCGCTGGACAAGCTGATCGAGGAGGAGGCGACCCGCCCCTTCGTGCTGGAGACCGGGCCGCTCGCCCGCTTCACCCTCTTCCACGGCCCGGACGGCGCCGCCGACCTGCTGTTCGTCGCCCACCACGCCGTCTTCGACGGCATGTCCAAGGACGTCCTGGTCCACGACCTGGCCGCCGCGTACGACGCGGCCGTGACGGGCGCGCCCGCGGACCTCGGCACGGCGGACCCCGCGCCGCCCGCGGAGCCCGATCCCGCGCTCGTCCGGGCCGCCGCCGACTGGTTCGGGCCGCGCTGGACGGACTCCTCCGACCTGCTGCTTCCCGGCCTGCGGCGCGCCGCGCAGGGCGTCGGTCCGGGCGCGGCCACCGGCCGCCGGCTGGACGCCGGGGCGCTCGCCGCGGCCGCCGCCGCGTGCGGGGTGAGCAGCTTCGAATTCCTGCTGGCCGCCGTCCACACCCTGCTGCGCCGCTACGGCAACACCGGCGTCCCGGTGGCCCTGGCGCTCTCCACCCGGCCCCCGGGACCCGCCCGCGAGATCGGCCTGTTCGTCAACGAGCTGCCGCACCACCCGCCCGCCGTGGACGCGGCGGCGGCGCCGTCCTTCCGCGACTTCGCCCTCGGCGTGCGGGCCGGGCTGCGCGAGCTGTACCGCTTCCGGGCGGTGCCCTTCGCCCCGGCCGTCGGCGGCCTCACCCCCCGGGTCGGCCTCACCCCGGTGTCCTTCGGCTACCGGCGCCGCGGACCGGAGCCCTCCTTCACCGGCACCGCGAGCCGGGTCGACTGGATGATGTTCAACGGGACCGCCCGCAGCACCCTGCACATCCAGGTGGTGGACGCGGCGGACAGCTGCGAGTTCAGCCTCCAGTACGACCCGGCGGTGATCGCGCCGCGGACCGCCGAGCGGATCGCCGGGCACCTGGAGACGCTGCTCGCCGCCGCGGTCGCCGGCCCCGACACCGGTGTGGACACCCTGCCGCTGCTCGGCGCGGACGAACTGCGGCAGGTCACCGAGGAGTGGAACGGCACCGCCCGCGACTACCCGGCCGACCGGACGGTGCTCGACCTGTTCGACGAGCAGGCCGCCGCCCGCCCCGACGCCGTCGCCGTGACGGCCGCGGACGCCGAACTGACGTACGGCCAGCTCCGGGACCGGTCGCTCGAACTGGCCGGGCGCCTGGCCGCCGCCGGGGTCGCTCCCGGCAGCCTGGTGGGGGTGCACCTGGCGCGGACCTCGGTGCTGCCGGTCGCGCTGCTCGCCGTCCTCAGGGCCGGCGCCGGATACCTGCCGCTCGACCCCGGATACCCGCAGGAGCGGCTGGCGCTGGTGCTCGCCGACTCCGGCGCCGCGCTGCTGCTGGCCGACGGCGAGCCCGCCGCGGCGGTGGCGGCCGCCGCGCCCGCCGTGCTGCGGCTCGACCTGCCCGCCGGGCCCGCCGAGCGCGCGGAGCGGCCGCTGCCCGCGCCGGGCCCGCAGGACCGCGCGTACGTCCTCTACACCTCCGGCTCGACCGGCGGCCCCAAGGGCGTGTCCGTCGGCCACCGCGCCCTGGTCAACCTGCTCAGCTCCTTCGCCGACCGGCTCGGTTCGACCGGACGGGACCGCTGGCTCGCGCTGACCTCGCTCTCCTTCGACATCGCGGGACTGGAGATCTTCCTGCCCCTGGTCACCGGCGCCCGCCTGGTGCTGGCCGGCGACGGCCTCGCCTCGGACGGACCCGGGCTGACCGAGCTGATCCGCCGCGAGCAGGTCAGCCATGTGCAGGCCACCCCGTCCGGCTGGCGGGTCCTGCTCACCGCGGGCAGCCTGCCGGACGGGCTGACCGCGCTCGTCGGCGGCGAGGCCCTTCCGCTGCCGCTCGCCAGGGAGCTGCGCGGCCGGGTGGACCGGCTGTTCAACGTGTACGGGCCCACCGAGACCACCGTCTGGTCCACCTGCGCGGAACTGCCGCCGCTGCCGCAGGCCGTCACGATCGGCCGTCCGATCGCCAACACCCGCGCCTACGTCCTCGACCCGCAGGGCCGCCCCGTGCCCGTGGGGATCCCCGGCGAACTCCACCTGGGCGGGGACGGCGTGGCGCAGGGCTACCTGCACCGGCCGGAACTGACCGCCGAGCGGTTCGCCACCGACCCGTACGGCGGCGGCCGGATGTACCGCACCGGGGACCTCGCGGCCTGGACCGAGGACGGCGAGCTGGACTTCCTCGGCCGGCTGGACGACCAGGTGAAGATCCGCGGCCACCGGATCGAGCTGGGCGAGATCGAGTCCGCGCTGCTGGAGCACCCGGCGGTCGCCGCGGCCGCGGTGACCGCCGGCACCGGCCCGGACGGCGAGCAGCGCCTGGCCGGCTACCTGGTGGCCGCGCCCGGACCCTTCCCCGCCGCCGCCGAGCTGCGCGCGCACCTGGCCCGGACGCTGCCCGGCGCCATGGTCCCGCAGGTCTTCGTGACGCTGCCCGCCCTGCCGCTCACGCCCAACGGCAAGCTCGACCGGCGCGCGCTGCCCGCACCACCTCTCGCCGAGGCCCCCGCCGAAGCCGCCCCCGAGCCGCACGGCCTGCCGGCCGCGCCCGCCGCCGACCCGGTGGAGGCGGAGCTGTGCGCGATCTGCTCCGAGGTGCTCGGCATCCCGGACATCGGCGCGGACGAGGACCTCTTCGACATCGGCGCGCACTCCCTCAGCTTCATCCAGATCGCGGCCCGGATCCGCAAGTCCTTCGACGTCGATCTCGACCTGGAGATCTTCTTCGACGTGACGACCGTCGCCGGGCTCGCCGCAGCCGTCAAGGAGCAGCAGTGACCGACGAGTTGAGCACCCCCGCGGCCGTCCGCGCACCGTCCCTGCTCACGGTGCTCGCAGGGATGACGGCCGAGGCGAGCGACAACGCCGTGACCGCCGCCGAACTGCTGGCCGCCCCCGGCACCCCCTTCGTCGCGATGGGCCTCGGCTCGCTCGCCCAACTCCGGCTGGTGGACGCGGTGGAGGGCCGCTACGGGGTCTTCCTCGACCTGGACCAGGACGACTTCCTCAACAACCTCCAGGCGCTCGCCACCCACCTGGTGGCAGACCACGGGGTGGCCGAACAGGCCGCGGACGGGCACGGCGCGGACGCGGCGGGGGAGCGCGGATGAGCGACACCCGACCGCAGCCCGCCGGCTGGTCCGACACCAAGCGCGCCCTGCTCGCCCAGCGCCTGCGCGGCGCCGCCGCCCCCGTCCAGGTGGTCACGCCCCGCCCGGCCGGCACCGTGCCGCCGCTGTCCAGCGGGCAGGAACGGCTCTGGTTCATGGAGCAGTTCGCACCCGGCGGGGCCGCCTACGCGCTGGCCCCCGCCCGCCGGCTGCGCGGCCCGCTCGACCGCACCGCGCTGGACGCGGCCCTCACCGACCTGGTGGCGCGGCACGAGGCGCTGCGGATGGCCTTCCCCGGCACCGAGGACGGCGCCACCGCGCTGCGCATCGCCGAACCCGGCCCGTTCACCGCGCGGTTCACCGACCTCGCCGCCCTGCCCGAGCCCGCCGCCCGCGCCGCCGAGCTGATCGGCGAGCGGGCCGCGGAGCCGTTCGACCTCGCGGCCGGGCCGCTGCTGCGCGCCGAACTGCTCCGGCTCGGCGCCGAGGAGCACGTCCTCGCGCTGGTCATGCACCACATCGTCACCGACGGCTGGTCGGTCGACATTCTGCACCGCGAGCTGGACGCGCTGTACGCCGCCCACGCCGACGGCACGCCGTCCGGACTCGCCCCCCTCGCCGTGCAGTTCGGCGACTACGCGCTCTGGCAGCGCGAGCGGCTGGACAGCGGCGCGCTGGCCGCCGACCGGGCGTACTGGCGGACCGCCCTGGACGGCGTGCCCGCCCTCGACCTGCCCGCCGACCGGCCCCGGCCGCCCGTGCTCACCTTCGCGGGCGCCGCACACGCCTTCCACTGGGACCGCCGGCTCACCGACAAGGTCGCGGAGGTCTCCCGCGCGTACGGCGCCTCGACGTACATGACCGTGCTCGCCGGCTACCAGGCGCTGCTCTCCCGGCTCGGCGGGCAGCGGGACTTCGCGGTCGGCTCGCCGGTCGCCGGCCGGCTGCACCGCGAACTCGAAGGCGTGGTGGGCGCGTTCGTCAACATGCTGCCGATGCGGGCCCGGCTGGAGGAGGGCATGGGCTTCGGCCAACTGCTCAGCCGGGTGCGGGAGACCACGCTCGACGCGTACGCGCACCAGGAAGTGCCGTTCGAGCAGATGGTCGCCGACCTGGACGTCACGCGCGACGTCAGCCGGTCGGCCGTCTTCCAGACCACCTTCGCCTTCCAGAACTACGGCGAGCGGGGAGCCGCGGCGCCGGCCGCCGCGGCCGAGGGCTTCGGCTACGCCGCCACCTCCACCCACTTCGACCTGGCGCTCTACCTCGGCGAGCAACCGGACGGCTTGCACGGCCTGTTCACCTACCGCACCGACCTCTTCGACGAGGCCACCGTCGTCCGCCTCGCCGAGCGCTTCGAACTGCTGATGGACGCCGCGCTGGCCGACCCCGACCGGCCGGTCGACGAACTCCCGCTGCTCACCGAGCGGGAGCGGGAGCAGCTGGCCTCCTGGTCGACGGGCCCCGACCTGCCCGCGGAGGGCCCGCGGACACTTCCCCAACTGCTCGCCCGCGCCGCGGCGGAACACCCCGACCGCACCGCCCTGGTCTTCGAGGACCGCTCGCTGACCTACCGCCGGCTCGACCGCCGGGCCAACGGGCTGGCGCGGCGGCTGCGCGCCCTCGGCGTCGGACCGGACGACCGGGTCGCGATCTGCCTGGAGCAGTCCCCGGACCTGGCCGCGGCCCTGGTCGGCGTGCTGAAGTCCGGCGGCGCGTACCTGCCGCTCGACCCCGAGCAGCCGCCCGCCCGGCTGGCCCACCTGGTCGCCGACGCGCAGGCCGCCGTACTGATCACCGACTCGGTGCTGCGCGAGCGCTTCCCCGGCTACCAGGGCGCCGAACTGCTGCTGGACGCCGAGCCGTTCGAGGAGGCGGACGACCCGCCCGCCGAGGTGTGCGGCCCCGACGACCTGGCCTACGTCATCTACACCTCCGGTTCCACGGGGAAGCCCAAAGGCGTCGCCGTCCAGCACCGGCAGATCCTCAACTACCTCAGCGGTGTGGGGGAGCGGCTGCGGATCGAGCCGGGCGGCCGCTACGGCCTGCTCCAGTCGCTGGCCTTCGACTTCAGCCTCACCATGCTCTACCTGGCCCTCGGCAGCGCCGGCACCCTCCATCTGCTGCCCCGCCGGATCTCCGGCGCCGAACTGGCCGATCAGGTGGAGTCGCTGGCGCTCGACTACCTGAAGATGACGCCCTCGCACCTGGCGGCCCTGACCGCCGACGCCCCGGCCGAGCGGCTGCTGCCGCGCCGCGCGCTGGTGCTCGGCGGCGAGGCATCCGGCTGGGCCTGGGCCGCCGAACTGGCCGCCGCCGGGCGGTGCGCGGTCTTCAACCACTACGGGCCGACCGAGGCGACCGTGGGCGTCTCGGTCTTCGAGGTCGGCCCCGCGTCCGGCCCGGGCAACACCCCCATCGGCACCCCGCTCCCCGGCGCCCGCTGCCTGGTCCTGGACCGCGCGATGCGCCCGGTCCCGCCCGGCGTCACCGGCGAACTCCACCTGGGCGGAGACCGTTTGGCCCGCGGCTACCTCGGCCGCCCCGACCTCACCCACGAGCGCTTCGTCACCGACCCGGAAGGCGGCGGCCGGCTCTACCGCACCGGCGACCTGGCCCGCTGGCGCCCCGACGGCACCCTGGACTACCTCGGCCGCGCCGACGACCAGATCAAGGTGCGCGGCTACCGCGTGGAACCCGGCGAGATCGAGGCCGCGCTCGCCGAACTCCCCGGCGTCACCCAGGCGGTGGTGGTCACCCGGGGCGAGGGCGTACGGCAGAACCTGGTCGGCTACCTGGAGCGCCCCGGCGGCCCCGACCCGCTCGCCCCGGCCGATGTACGGGCCCGGCTGCTGGAGGTGCTGCCCGACTACATGGTCCCGGCGCGCTACATGGAACTGGAGCGGCTACCGCTCCAGGCCCACGGCAAGGTCGACCGCAGGAAGCTCCCCGAGCCCGAGGAGGCCGCCGCCACCGGCGAGTTCGTCGAGCCGGACGGGGAGGCGGAGACCCGGGTGGCCGCCATCTGGACGGAGCTGCTGGAGGTCTCCCGGGTCGGCGCGCTGGACGACTTCTTCGAACGCGGCGGCCACTCGCTGCTCGCGACCCAGGTGGTGGCGCGGATCCGCCGGGCCTACCCCGACCTGCCGGTCCCGATCGGCGTGATGGACATCTTCCGCTTCCCGACCGTCCGCGGGCTCGCCGGGCTAATCAGCGACCCGGCTGCCGACCGGGGTCCCGGCGGGCTGCTGCACCGGCTCACCCCGGAGCGCCGCCGGACCACCGCGAGCGTCGTCTGCGCACCGTACGGCGGGGGCAGCGCGCTGATCTACAAGCCGCTGGCCGACGCGCTGCCGCAGGACTGGGCGCTGCACTCGCTCGCCGTCCCCGGCCACGAACTGGGCGAGCAGGCGATGCCGGTCGAGGAGGTGGCGGCGGCCTGCGCCGCGGAGATCCTCGCGGACGTCGAGGGCCGCCTCGTCCTCTACGGGCACTGCGGGCTCGGTGTGCAGCTCTGCGTCGAGATCGCCCGCCGGGTCGAGGCAGCGGGGCGCGAGATCGAGGCCGTCTACCTCGGCGGGATCTTCCCGTTCGCCCGCCCGCGCGGCCGCGGCGCCGCGCTCGCCGAGCGCTGGTCGGAACTGGCCGAGCGGCTGCGCAGCGACCAGGGCATGGTCAACGCGCTGGCCGCGGCCGGTCTGGACACCGAGGACGTGGACCCCGAGCAGCTGCGGCTGATCATCCACAACCGCAGGAGCGGCACCAAGGAGGCGGAGCGCTACTTCACCGAGCTGTTCGAGACCGAGGGCGGGCAGACGCTCGACGCCCCGGTGATCGCGGTGTGCGGCGAGCGCGACCCGGCGACCGAATTCCACCAGGAACGCTTCCTGGAATGGCACCGGATCACCGGCACCGCCGCCGCCGTGGTGCTGGCCGAGGCCGGGCACTTCTACCTCAGATACCGCGCCGAGGAGCTGGCCGCCGTCGTGACCGGGGTGCACGAGGCGCTCGCCGACGGCACCGAGGACCGCTACCGGCGCACCGAGGAGTCCACCTGGTGGCTGGACGGGGTCTCGCGCGACCCGGCGGCCCGGGACGCGGGCCCCGCCGAGGGCGAGGTCCGGCCGAGCATGGGCCGCTTCCTCACGGTGGCCGCGGGCCAGCAGGTGTCGATGATCGGATCGGCGCTCACCGAATTCGCCCTGCCCATCTGGATCTACCTGCGCACCGGCTCGCTCGCCCACTTCGGGCTGCTGGCCGCGTTCGCCCTGGTCCCCGGCATCCTGGTGGCGCCGCTCGCCGGCACCGTCGTGGACCGGCACGACCGCCGCAGGACCATGCTCGTCGGCGACCTGGCCGCAGGTGTCACCCAGGCCGTGATGCTGGTCCTCGCGCTCAGCCACCGGCTGGAGGTCTGGGAGGTCTACCCGCTGATCTCCGCGCTCTCGGTGGCGCTGGCCTTCCAGCGCTTCGCCTGGGGGTCGGCGGCCGCCCAACTGGTGCCCAAGCGCTTCCTGGGCCGGGCCAACGGCGTCATCCAACTGGCCTTCGGCTTCGCCCAGTTCCTGGTGCCGCTGTTCGCGGTCGGCCTGCTCGCCGCCGTCGGCCTGGGCGGCATCCTCGCCTTCGACGTGGCCAGCTACGTCTGCGCGGTGGCGGTCGTCGCGCTGGTCAGATTCCCCCGGGCCATGGCCTGGCACCGGCGGGAGTCGGTCGCCGAGGAGATACGCGCCGGATTCCGGCTCGCGCTCGGCAGCCGGCACTTCCGCGCCATGCTGCTGTTCTTCGCGGTGCTCAACATCTTCCTCTCCCCGCTCTTCCTGCTCACCACCCCGCTGGTCCTCTCCTTCAGCCACCTCGCCTCCACCGGGTGGATCGCGATGGGCGGCGGCGCGGGCGCGATCGCCGGCGGGCTGACCCTGCTGGTGTGGGGCGGGCCGCGCCGCGACCGGCTGCGCGGGGTGCTGCTCGCCGCCCTCGCCCTCGCCGCGGCCTGCCTGCTCACCGGGCTGCGGCCGTCCCTGCCGTTCGTCGCGCTCGGCGCCTTCGGCATGGCCTACGCGCTGGCGCTCGTCAACGGCGTCTACGCGACGATCATCCAGACCAAGGTGCCGCAGCGCTTCCACGGCCGGGTGATCGCGGTCAACACCATGGTCGCCTGGTCCACCCTGCCGGTCGGCTTCGCCGTGGTCGCGCCCTTCGGACCGCAGCTGCTCCAGCCGCTCATGGACCCCGGCGGCGCGCTCGCCGGCACCGCCGGGCACCTCCTCGGCACCGGCCCCGGGCGCGGCATCGGCCTGCTCTACGTGCTGTTCGGCCTGGCCATCGCGCTGCTCGTGACGATCTCGCGGCGACTGCCGGTGCTCGCCCGCTTCGACCGCGAGGTGCCCGATGCCCCGTCCGACGACCTCGTCGGCCTCCAGGCACTCCATGCCAGGACCGCCGACCGGACCACCACCCGCGAGGTGCCCCGTGACCAGCTCTGACCCCCTGCGCCACTACCCGCTGACGGTCGAGCAGCGCCGCCTGTGGTTCCTCCAGCAGCTCGACCCCGCCGACGCGAGCTACAACATGTACATCGCCTGGCGCTGGCGCGGCCCCCTCGACCTGGCCGCGCTGACCGCCGCACTGGACCGGCTGCGGGCCCGGCACGAGGTGCTGCGCACCCGCTTCGACCTGCTCGACGACCAGCCGGTGCAGCTCGTCGGGCCGCTCGAACAGCTGCCGATCGAGGAGGTCGACCTCGCGGTGCCGCCCGGCACCGACCCGGAGGAGGTCGCCCGGCTCGCGGCCGCGGCCGCCGGCGAGCGGGTCAACGCCCCCTTCGACCTGGCCGCGGGGCCGCCGCTGCGGCCCGCCGTGCTCCGGCTCGGCCCGGACGACCAGCTGTTCTGCCTGGCCCTCCACCACATCGTCAGCGACGGCTGGTCCGCGCGGCTGCTGTGGTCGGAGCTGCTCGCCTGCTACCGCGCCGAACTGGCCGGTGCTGAGCCCGTACTGCCGGACGTCACGGGCACGTTCGGGGACTACGCGGTCGCCGAGGCGGACCGGCTCGGCGGCCCGCAGGCCGCGGCGGAGTTCGACTACTGGCGGGAGAAGCTGGCCGGGATCGCCCGCATCGAACTGCCCACCGACCGCCCCCGCCCGGCCCGCCCGAACCGCCGCGCCGCCTTCGGCGACGTGCGGATCGACGCCGGCCTCTTCTCCGGCGTCGAGCAGCTGGCCCGCAAGGAGCGCTGCACCCCCTTCATGGTGCTGCTCGCGGCCTACCAGATCCTGCTGGGCCGGTGGGCCGGGCAGGACCACTTCGCGGTGGGCGTCCCCGTCGCCGGCCGCACCGAGGTCGAACACGAGGCGCTGCTCGGCTACTTCAGCAAGACCGCGGTGGTCCGCGCCGACCTGTCACCCGCCCCCGGCGACGGGGAGACGGCCGCCGACGCGGACTTCCGTACGGTGCTGCGCCGGGTCCGCTCCGCCGCGATGGGCGCCTTCGGGCACCAGGACGTCCCCGTCGAGCGGCTCGTCCCCGCCCTCGGACTGCCCCGGCAGCGCCACGTACCGCCGCTCTTCCAGACCCTCTTCGTCTTCCAGAGCCAGAACGACCTCTCCACCGAGCCGGCCGAGGACGCCGTACCGGGAGTCGTCCTGGAACCGGCGGACGCCGGATTCGCCCAGGCCAAGTTCGACGTGCTGCTGGACCTGTGGCGGCACGCCGACGGCGGGCTCCACGGGGCCCTGTGCTTCGACGGGGAGCTGTTCGACCGGGCCACCGCCGACAGCGCCGCCGCGCGCTACGAGCAGCTGCTGCGCGCGGTGGTCGCCGACCCGCTGCGCCCGCTCACCGGCGACCTGCTGCTCACCGCGGCCGAACGGCACCGGGTGCTCACCCTCGGCGCCGGGCCCGAGCTGCCCGCCGAACTCCCCACGGCGCCGGAGCTGTTCGCCGCCGCCGCCGTACGGCACCCGGAGGCGGTGGCGCTGGAGTGCGGCGGCGACACGCTGGCCTACGGCGAGCTCGACCGGCGCTCCACCCTGCTGGCCGAGCGGATCGGGCACCGGCCCGGCGCGGTGGTGGCCGTCCGGCTGGACCCCTCCTTCGACCTGGTCACCGCGCTGCTGGCGATCTGGAAGGCGGGCGCCGGATACCTCCCGCTCGACCCGGCGCACCCCGCCGAGCGGCAGCGGCTGCTGCTCGCGGACGGGCAGGCGGAGCTGCTGCTCACCGCCCCCGGCGACCAGGACGCCACCGAACTGGGCGTCCCCGTGCTCGCCCTGCCCGGCAGCCGGCCCGACGACACCCCGGCCGGCACCCTGCCCGCGGTGCCCGGATCGGCGCCCGCCTACCTGCTGCACACCTCCGGCTCCACCGGCCGCCCCAAGGGCGTCCTGGTGGACCACGCGGCGCTCGCCGCCCGGCTGCACTGGATGGCGGGCCCCGACGGATACGGCCTGCTGCCGTCCGACCGGGTCGTGCAGTTCGCCTCGATCGGCTTCGACACGCACGCCGAGGAGCTGTGGCCCGCGCTCGCGTCCGGCGCGCGCTGCGTCCTGCTGCCCGGCGGCGGGCGGATGCTGCCCGACTACCTCCGCACCCCGGCCGCCGCCGAGGTCACCGTCCTCGACCTGCCCACCGCGTACTGGAGCGAGCTGGTCGACCTCGGCGAGGACCTGGAGTGGCCCGCCGCCCTGCGGCTGCTGATCCTCGGCGGTTCCGAGGCCACCTCCCGGTCGGTCGCCGGCTGGCGGGCCCGGCACGGCGACACGGTACGGCTGGTCAACACCTACGGCCCCACCGAGGCCACGGTCATCGTCACCAGCGCCGAGCTGACCGCGGCCGACACCGCCGCCCGCCCGCCGCTGGGCCGCCCGCTCCCGGGCGTGCGCGCCTACGTGCTGGACCGGGGGCTGCGGCTGCTGCCCGCCGGCTTCGAGGGCGAACTCGCGATCGGCGGCGCGGGCCTGGCCGCCGGCTACCACGGGCGGCCCGACCTCACCGAGGCGAGCTTCGTCCCCGACCCGTACGGCGCGCCCGGCGACCGGGTGTACCTGACCGGCGACCGGGTCCGCTGGCGGACGGACGGGCAGCTGGAATTCCTCGGCCGCGCCGACGACCAGGTGAAGATCCACGGCCGCCGCATCGAACCCGGCGAGATCGAGGGCGCCCTGGCCGCCCACCCCGGGGTGGCCCGCGCGTGCGTGGTGGTCCGCGACGGCACCCGGCTGGTGGGCTACGCGGTGCCCAGGGCCGGCGCCGTACTGGAAGCGGCCGCGCTCCGCGAGCACCTGGCGGTCCGGCTGCCCGCCTTCATGGTGCCCGCCGCCTTCGCCGTGCTGGACGCGCTGCCGCTCACCGCCAACGGCAAGCTCGACCGCGCCGCGCTGCCCGACCCGGGCCCGGACGCCACCGGCAGCCGCGAGTACCTGGCACCGCGCACCGACGCCGAGCTGCTCGTCGCCGGTATCTGGCAGGAGGTCCTGGGGGTGGAGAAGGCGGGCGCCCTCGACCACTTCTTCGAACTCGGCGGCGACTCCCTCCTGGTGACCCGCGTCGCCGCCAGGATCCGGGCCGCCGTCGGCCTGGACGTGCAGGTGCGGGACGTCTTCGACGAACCGACCCTGGCGGGCCTGGCAGCCCGGGTGGAGGAACTGCTGATCGCCGAGATCGACGCGCTCAGCGAGGCGGAGGCGGCCGGCCGCCTCGCCTGACGCCCCGCCGGTGGCCCCCGCCCGGCACCCGGGCGGGGGCCGCGCCGTCAGGCCTGGGCGGCCGCGACCACGCGCTCCTCCACCGCCCGCAGCAGCGGTTCCACCTCCGCGGCCGGGACGGAGCGGGTGTCGACCAGCAGCGTCGCGCAGGTGCGGCCCGCGTGCTGCCCCAGGCCGAAGAAGAACCGGCAGTCCTGCCGCGCCCAGCGCGACCGCCAGCGGAAGCCGCCGCGCTCCGCCGCGGTCAGCTCCGCGGGGTCCGGGGCCGCGGCGCCGTGCTCGGTCTCCCGGTGGTCGTTGAAGAGCGCGTTGAGGTCCAGCGCCGCACCCCGCCGCTTCTCCTCGGCCGCGACCGCCTCCGCGAGCGCCCCCGGGTCGTAGTGGCCGTGCCGCGACGTCTGCAGCTGCGCCCGCCACGCCTTGCGGGCCAGCTCGCCGAAGTCGCCGGAAGCGCCCAGCACCACCAGCCCGTTCTGCGCGAAGGCGCCGACCGCCGTGCGCTGCTCCTCGTTCACCCGGTTGCCCAGGATGACCTTGAGCGGCACCTCCGCGAAGCCGGTGCGCTCGGCCAGCTCCTGCCCGAGCGCCGCCAGGACGACCGCGCTCGCCGAGGTGCCGGTCCTGACCGCCGCCAGCCGACTCGCCAGATCCAGCCGCTCGCAGCCGAGTTCGCCCTCCCACCAGCGCACCTCCTCGCCGGGCCCGGCGTCCTCGGGCCACAGCGAGGCGGGGATCCCGGTGAGCTGGCGCGACCACAGGGCGACCGCGGCGGCGCTGCGGGCGGTCGCCTGCGGCCCGGACTCGTACGCCGCCTGCTCGCGCGGCTGCCGTCCCGGCACCGGCGGCGGCAGCACCCCCGGGCGGCGGCGCTGCTGGGCCAGCAGCCGGCGCAGGTCGTCCAGCACCACCTGGGCGCCGGTCCCGTCGGCGGCGATGTGCGCCACCGTCACGACAGCCCCGGTCACCTGTCCCTCCGCCAGGACCGCGGTGACCCGCACCGGCAGCCCGTCGCCGAGCAGGTCGAAGCGCACCGCCTTGTCCGCGGCGGCCTCCCGCTCCAGGACCTGCGCGAGCTCCTGCGCCGCGTCCGCCTCGACCAGGCGCACCGTCAGCGTCCCGGCAGCGGTCAGCCGCTGCCGCAGGCCGCCGCCGGCGTCGAGCCGGTAGGCGGTGCGCAGCGACTCGTGCCGTTCGAGCAGCGCGCGTACCACCGCGGCGAAGTCCGCCGGGGGCACGGGACGGCGCAGGGCGAGCGTGAGCGCGATGTTGAAGTAGTGGTCGTCCGGCGCGTACCAGGAGATCGGCTCCCAGATCGTCCGCTGCCCCCAGGTGGCGGGCCAACTCCCGTCTGCCGCCCCCTCGAACCGGACCTCCAGCCCCGCGCTGCCGCCGTCCATCGGCACCCCTCCGCTCCCCGCAATGGTACAGACCAAAGGGATCCTAGGGCCGCCGCGACCGCGGGGCGAGGGGTTCGCCGACATCCGCGCGGCCGCGGGTGGACGAATCGTGTGACGGGGCGTGTCCTCCGCGGTGTTTAATCTGCGTTTCGCACGCCTCACCCCAGGCCGGCAAAAAGCTGTTCAGCGGCGCCGAGACGGCCGGTTGAGCCGCTTTGCGGCCCCTTTGACGTGGCGTCGAACGTGATATGCGCGGCACCTGTCGGAAATAAATCGGTGAACTGAATTCATGCTGCACGGAATTGGTCTCCGGCGACTTCCCCGCACCGTGCGGGGCGGCCTAAAGTCTTCCGCGGGACGCGAATGCGGAACGCCGGCCTTTTTCCCCGTCCCATTCGCAGACCGCCCGCAGACCTTCCGCCGAGGACAGGAACGCCGTACATGACGCCAGAACGTGCCAGGCCCACCCGACCTTCTCGCACCGGCCTCGCGCCCGAACTCCCGGCCGACACGCGTACGGGGATGAGCCGCCGGGCCGTGCTCGGCGGCGCCGCCGCGGTGACCGGCGCCGCCGCCGTCACCGCCGCCGCCGCGACGCCCGCCGTGGCCGCCCCGCAGGCCGCGGGTTCCGCCGGCGCCACCGCCACCGCCCGGCTGCTGGCCGCCCTGCCGCCGGCCTCCGCCGTGAAGAAGCGCGCCCGGCTGGTCGACTACGAGGTGGTCGAGCTGGCGGCGCTGATGCGCGCCCGGGTCGTCACCGCCGTCCAGGTCACCAAGGCCTACCTGGACCGTATCGACCGCTTCAACGGCCCCTTCGAGACCTACGGCGACAACGGCCTGTACAACGCCTTCGTCCGGATCGACCGGGAGGGCGCCCTCGCCCAGGCCGCCGCGGCGGACGCGCGCTTCGCCAGGGCGCGGCACACCCGCGAGGAGCTGCCGCCGCTGCTGGGCATCCCGTTCGGCATCAAGGACTCCGTCGCCGTCAAGGGCTTCGACGCCAAGGACGGCAGCCACGCCTTCGACGGCAACACCGCGCTGCGCGACGCCACGGTGGTGCACCGGCTGCGCGAGGCCGGCGCGGTGATACTCGGGCACACCGTGTGCTCGGCCTTCTCCGGCTCCATCACCGGCACGTTCGCCGGCAACGCCTGGAACAAGGACTACGTGCCCGGCGGTTCGAGCCAGGGCTCGGGCGTCGCCCCGGTCGCCCGGCTCGCCGC
The DNA here is from genome assembly GCF_044333285.1 of Streptomyces sp. NPDC021020. Classification (NCBI taxonomy): domain Bacteria; kingdom Bacillati; phylum Actinomycetota; class Actinomycetes; order Kitasatosporales; family Streptomycetaceae; genus Streptomyces; species Streptomyces sp. NPDC021020. The sequence continues at coordinate 4,983 of NZ_JBIRQQ010000011.1, read as the reverse complement.
GGCCTGCATCGGCGAGGAGACCGGCGGCTCGATCATGATGCCCTCGGCCGCGAACGGCGCCAGCGGCATCAAGCCGTCGCTCGGGACGAGTTCGGTCGCCGGTCTGATGCCGCTGTCACCCGGCTACGACGTGCTCGGCCCCATCGCCCGCTCGGTGCGCGACGCCTCACTCGTCCTCTCCGTCATCCTCGGCCCCGACCCCGCGAACGATCCGCTGACGCTCGCCGCGCCCGAGCCCTTCCCCGCGATGCCGCTGACCGCCCGCAAGGGCCGCCGCCCGCTGGCCGGCGTCACCATCGGCATCCCGCAGTCCGACTGGATGCGCACCGGCCGCGGCGTCCAGACCGGCACCTCGCCCCAGGACACCTACGACGCCGACCACCTGGCCGCGTTCGAGCGCCTCAAGGGGCAACTGGCCTCTCTCGGCGCCACGGTGAAGGAATTCCCCGGCCTGGACGTCACCGTCGCGGCCAACGACCCGTACTTCTCCAGCTCCGACGTGCTCGCGACCGTCGACGGCTCCCCGGTCTCCCCGTCCTCGGCGGTGCTCAGCCCCAACCGCTACGAGATCCGCTACTGGGACGCGGTCAAGGACTTCGCCGCGACCCGCCCCGCCGACCAGGCCGCCGCGCTGCTCGCCCAGTACGGCCGCAAGGCGCCGGGCGAGAGCGCGGCCTCCTTCGAGTCGGCGACCCGCTTCGCGGGCCTGATCCCGGCGTCCGTACGCGTCGAGGGCGAGAAGCGGCGGCGCACCCTGCAGGCCAACTACCAGGCGGCGCTGGACGCGGCGGGTGTGGACTTCATGCTCGTGCTGTCGCTGGGTGCGCAGATCGGACTGCGCAGCGGCGGCGGCTTCCCGGTCTACCGGGCGTACTACCAGCTCCCCAACGCCCTCGCCTGGCCGATGGTCTCCTTCCCCGTCGGCTACGACAGCACCGTCGGCCTGCCGATCGCCGCGCAGTTCTGGGGCCCGCGCTTCAGCGAGCCGGAGATCGTGCAGGCCGCGATCGACTACCAGGACCACTTCCCGCAGTACCACAACGCCGCCCCGCCCGACCCGGTCGCCGACGCGCCGAAGGCCGCGCCGCGCATGCTGCGCCCGGCCGAGCCGGCCACCCCGCCCGAGCTGTCCAACGACCCGCTGGTCGCCGAGGAGGCCCTGCGATGAGCTTCCTGACGGTCGGCTGGGAGCCGGTGATCAACGCCGGGCTGCTGCCGCAGCACCCCGGGGACGACACCGAGCCCGTCGCCACGGTGGGCTGGCTGCCCAAGCTCGGCACCTCCTTCTACCCCTACCCCGACGACGACCCCGAGGCGGCGGCGCTGCACGGCTGACCGCGACCCGTTCACCTGGGAGCGCTTCCGGGTCTAGCGTCCGGGGAATCGGGCCCCGGCCGGAGGGGGACGCGCCCGCGTCCCGGTCCGGCCGGGGGCGGGCAGCCGGACGCGGAGGAGCGCAGGGGTGGAGAGCATCACCAAGAACCGTCAATCGCCGGAGGTGCTGCGGGCGATGGCCCGCCGCGCGTTCGGGGCGGACCGCGCGCCCGTGGGGGAGGGGTGGGCCGAGGAGTTCGGGCACGGGTGGTTCAACGTGGTCTACGTCCTCCGGCTGCGCGACGGCGAGCGCGTGGCGCTGAAGATCGCGCCGCCGCCCGGTGTCGAGGTGATGACCTACGAGCGCGGCATGATGCGCACCGAGGTGCACGCGCTCCGCCTGATCGCGGAGCGGACCGAGGTCCCGGTACCCGCCGTGCTCTTCCACGACGCGAGCCGCGAGGTCTGCGACGCGGAGTTCTTCTTCATGGAGTACGTCGACGCGGACAACCTCGGCATCGTCGGGGAGCGGATGCCGGCCGCGGAGCGCGAGGCGTACGACGAGGCGCTCGGCGCGGCCAACCGCCGGCTGAACGGCATCCCCGGCGGCCACTTCGGGCCGCTGCTCGGCGGCACGCCCGGCGCGACCTGGCGGCAGGTATTCTGCCGGATGGTCGAGGACGTCCTGGACGACGGGCGCCGGCGCGGGGTGGACATCGGCTGGGACTACGGCCTGGTGAGCCGGCTGGTCGCGGAGCACGCCGACTGCCTGGACGAGGTGACCGAGCCCGTGCTCGTCGAGTGGGACCTGTGGGACAGCAACGTCCTGATACGCGACGGGGCGATCGTGAGCATCATCGACCACGAGCGCGCCTTCTACGGCGACCCGCTGATGGAGGCCGGGTTCGCCGCCACCGAACTGCCGGACCTGCCCCCGCCCGGCGCCTTCCTGCGCGGATACGGCGCGCCCGCGCGCCCGTTCACCGAGGCCGAGCGGATGCGCCGGCGGCTGTACAACGTGCACCTGATCCTCATCATGGTCATCGAGACGGTCTACCGCGGGCACACCGACCCGGCACAGTACGACCTGGCGCGGACGCGGCTCGACACGCTGATGGCCGGTTTCGGCCACCACCGGTAGGCGGCGGGAGGACGGGTGCGACCCTGGCGCCGCAAGCCCGGCGGCACCGGCGCCGGGCGCGAGCAGATCGCCGCGCTGGGCACCGAGCCGATGGGCCGGCTGCTGCTGCGCACCTGCGCGCAGACGACCGTGTCGGTAGGCGTGTTCGGGATCTACGCGCTGACCAACGCCTTCTTCGTTGCGCGCGGTGTCGGCCCGGCCGCGCTCGCCGCCGTCAACCTGCTGGCCCCGGTCCTGCTGGCCGTCGGGGCGGTGTCCACCGCGGTCGGGGCCGGCGGCGCGTCCCTGGTCTCGCGCAGCCTCGGCCGCGGCGACCCGGCCGCGGCCGCGCGGGCCGCCGGGAACGCGTTCGTCGTGTTCTGGGTGTGCGCCGCGGCCGTCGGCGCCGCCGGGCTGCTCACGCTCGGCCCGCTGCTGTCGCTGCTCGGCGCCACCGACGGGACCCGCGGCTACGCGCACGACTACGGGCAGATCCTGCTGGCCGGCACGCTCACCTCGACCGGCTTCTCCAGCCTGATGCGGGCCGAGGGGCGGATGCGCTTCTCCACCCTGCAATGGGTGCTGCCGGTCGTCACCCAGATGTGCCTGGACCCGCTGCTGATCTACGGCTGCGGCCTCGGCGTGCGCGGCGCGGCCCTCGGCACGGTCGGCGGCCAGACCGTCTCCGCGGCCATGAGCGTGTGGTTCTTCTTCCTCCAGCGCGCCCGCCCCTACCGCGTCACGCTCGCGGACCTGCGCCCGCACGGGCCCACGCTGCGCCGTCTGCTCGGCGTCGGCGTGCCGTCCTTCCTCGTCGGATCCGGCGCCACCGTGGTGGCCGGCCTGGCCAACACCCGGCTGGTCGCCGTCGGCGGGCCGCTCGCCGTGGCCTGCTTCGCGCTGTGCGGCAGGGTGGGGACCTTCGCGGCCATGCCCCAGACCGGTATCGCGCAGGCCCTGCAGCCCCTGGTCGGCTACAACGCGGGCCGCGGCCTGGCGGCGCGGGCCGAGCAGGCCACCCGCCTGGCACTGCGCGCCACGGTCGGCTACGGCTGCGCGGTGTGCGCGGTCCTGCTGTGCGCGGCAGGGCCGGTGGTCTCGCTCTTCACCGGCGATCCGGCGCTGCACGCGCGCGCGGTCGGCGCGCTGCGACTGCTCGCCCTCGTCCACCCCTGCGCGGGAGTGGCCCCGCTGGTCTGCGCCCGCTTCCAGGCACTGGGGCGGCCGCGCCCGGCCTACCTGATCTCCGTCGCGGCCGTCGTCGCGGTCCGCGTCCCCCTGCTGTTCGCGCTCGGCCGCTTCGGGACCCGCGGCGTGCTGGTCAGCTTCCCGGTGGCCGAACTGGCCACCGCCCTGCTGGCGCTGCTCGTCCTGGCCCGCGGCCGGGCCGCCGCGGCGCCGGCGGTACTGTCTCATGGGCCGCGGGCGGAGCCGCGCGGCGGTCAGGAAGGTGCAGGTGCCCATGGGTGAGGTCAGGCCCACGATCGACGACGTCGCCCGCGCGGCAGGCGTGTCCCGCTCGACCGTCTCCCGGGTGATCAACGATGTGCCGGGCGCTTCCCCGCCGGTACGCACCCGGGTGCGGGTGGCCGCGGCCGAGCTCGGCTACCACCCCAGCCAGGCCGCCCGTACGCTGGCCTCCGGCCGCCCACGTACCGTCGACCTCGTCGCGGTGACGTACGACACGGACACCGGATGGCTGGGCGCGCACCCGTACTACAGCCGCGTCCTGGCCGGGCTGATGCCGGCCCTGGAAGGCGGCGGCGCCCAGCTGCGCGTCCTCGCGCTCGGCGCCGAGGCGGCGGCGGAGCGGATCGACGCCCTCGCGGACGACGCGACCACCGGGATGATTCTGGCCAACATCACCCCGGAGCTGGCGGCCCGCCTCTACCGGCGGTGCCCCCGGATCGTCTCCCTCGTCCCCACCACCGCGGCGATCCCCGCGCTGGAGGCGGACAACACCGGCGGCGCGCGCACGGCCGTCGCCCACCTCCACGCGCTCGGCCGCCGCCGTGTCGCCGCCGTCCACGGGCCCGGCACCAACACCTGCGCCATCGACCGGCGCACCGGCTACGAGGACGCCGTCCGCCGGCTCGGCCTGCCCGCGATCGGGGCGCCCGGCGGCTTCTGCCGCGAGGGCGGCCACGCTGCCGCCGCGCGGCTGCTCGCCGACCACCCGGACATCGACGCGATGTTCGTCGCCTGCGACCTCATGGCCGCGGGCGCCGTGCAGGCGATCACCGCCACCGGCCGCCGGGTGCCCGACGACGTCGCGATCGTCGGCTTCGACGACAGCATCGCGGCGACCTGCGCCAACCCGCCGCTGACCACGATGCGCCTGCCGGTCGAGCAGATGGCCGCCGAGGCCGCCCGCATGCTGCTGGACGGCACCCCGGCCCGGGGCTACCGCAGGACCTACCCCGTCGAACTGGTCTGCCGGGAAAGCGCCTAGTAGTGCTTCGTTAGGTGTTCCGATCATGGCTGGTCGGGAGCATGTTGGGGGTATGAGGCTTGCGGAAGTAGATGCTCTGCGTGGTGAGTTAGCGGAG
>NZ_JBIRQQ010000010.1:0-351518 GCF_044333285.1 Streptomyces sp. NPDC021020 | reverse complement strand
CAGAACCTGCTGAAGTGCTGGACCGGCACCTGCACCACCTGCGGCCGACCACTCACCACCAGAAGCAGACCCAGAACCTAACGAAGCACTACTAGAACGCCCCCGGCAGCCCCGGCGCCGTCGCCCGTACGGGGGGCGGGGCCGGAATCCGGGCGGCGGCGCGGGCGTTCTCCCCGCGGAGCAGGACGGCCCCGCGTCCGCCGGGGCCCGGCCAGGACACCGCATCCGAGGAGCGACCATGAGCCACCCCGACAAGCCCGCCGACGTGACGCCCGACCTGCTGCGCACCCAGCGCACCGGCGTCCTCGTCACCCTCAAGCGCGACGGCCGCCCGCAGCTGTCGAACGTGTCCTTCACCTACGACGACGAGACGCGGCTGATCCGCATCTCGGCCACCGACGGCCGCGCCAAGACCCGCAACCTGCGCCGCGACCCGCGCGCGAGCTTCTACGTCACCGGGCCCGACCTTCTGGCGTACCTGGTCGTCGAGGGCGACGCCGAGATCACCCCGGTCGCCGCCGACCCGCACGACGCGACGGTCGACGAACTGGTCGACGTCTACCGGGCGATCGCCGGCGAGCACCCGGACTGGGACGAATACCGCGCGGCGATGGTCGCCGACGGGCGGCTGGTGATCAGCCTGCGGGCCGACCGCGGCTACGGGCTGCGGCCGGCCGGCCCGTTCAGCGGCCCGCTGGACTGACCGCCGGACGCAGGGAGGCGGTCAGTTCTTGAGCGCTTCCGCGACCGCGTCGGCGAGGGAGCCGGTGGGGCGCCCGATGAGGCGCGCCAGCTCGCCGCTCCCGCCTTCGAGCAGGCCGGGGCGTATCGCGTTGACGTCGACGTCGACGAGGATCTCGGCGAAGGGGCCGGGAAGACCGGCGCCGACCAGGACGTCCCGCAGTTGCGGGGCGTCCAGCTCGTGGTGGGCGACCTGGACGCCGCTCTGCCGGGTCAGCTCGGCGGCGTACTCGGCCAGCGTGAAGGTGTCGTCGCCGCTCAGCTCGTACGCGGCGCCGTCGTGCCCGCCGGTGGTCAGGACCGCGGCGGCGGCCTCGGCGTAGTCGGCGCGCGGGGCGGCGCCGATCCGGCCGTCCCCGGCGGCGCCGGCGACCCCGTGGGCCAGCTGCACGGGGATCTGCGCGGTGTAGTTCTCGGTGTACCAGCCGTTGCGCAGGAAGGTGTGGACGAGACCGGAGTCCACGATCAGCTGCTCGGTCGCCTTGTGCTCGTCGGCGAGGACGAAGTCGGCGGCCGGGCCGCCGAGGATGCCGGTGTAGACCAGGCGGGCCACGCCCGCGGCCTTGGCGGCCTCGACGACGGCGGTGTGCTGGGGCAGCCGCCTGCCCACCTCGTCGGCGGAGATCAGCAGCACGGTGTCCCCGGCGCGGAAGGCGCCGGCCAGGGTGTCGGGGCGGTCGTAGTCGGCCGTCCTGACCTCGACGCCCTGTTCGGCCAGGCCGGACGCCTTCCGCGGGTCGCGCACGGCAGCGACGACCTGGTCGGCCGGGACGCGCCGCAGCAGCGCGGCGGTCACGAGGCGGCCCAGCTGCCCGGTGGCTCCGGTGACGACAATGCTCATGAAAGTCTCCAAAATCCCTTTTGATCAACTACCTCACTCACTTTAAAAGGGGTTCACGTCCAGAGGGAAGTACGCACTTTTTGGTAAGCTAGGCGCATGACCACCACCCCGGCCGCCCGCGCGGCGGCGACGCTGCCCTTCGACGCGCTGTCCGCCGACTGCCCGTCCCGCTCCGTGGTGGACCGGCTGACCAGCCGCTGGGGCGTCCTCGTCCTGGCCGCCCTGCGGCGCGGGCGGGTGATGCGCTTCAGCGAGCTGCGCCGCACGGTCGAGGGCGTGAGCGAGAAGATGCTGGCCCAGACCCTGCAAGGGCTGGAGCGCGAGGGCCTGGTGCACCGCGAGGCCCGCCCCGTGGTGCCGCCGCACGTGGAGTACACCCTCACGCCCCCGGGGGAGGAGGCGGCCGTGCTGGTCATCGGCCTGGTCGCCTGGGCCGAGGCCAACACCGAGGCGATCGTGCAGGCCCGCGCCTCGTACGACGGCCGCCGCACCGCCTGAGCGCTCCCCGCACCGCCTGACCGCCCCCGGCGTCACCCGCGTCGCCCCGCCGAAAACCCGTACGGGCAGCGGTCCGTGCCGCAGCACAATGGCGTGCATGCCAGCCCAGCCGCACCACCCGCGCATCCCCGCGGGCCACGATCCGCGTGCCGCCGTCGACGAGCTGCTCGCCCGGCTCGACCCGCTCGCCCGCCCCGCCCGGACGCGGGCGCTCGCCGCATGGGCGCGCGAGCGCGCGGAGAGCGGGGTGCTGGGCACGCTGCTGACCGAGCTGGAGACGCGCGGGACGTTCGGGCGGCGGCTCGCCGTCGTCGCCGCGTGCGCGGGCCAGGACGCCGGCCACCTCGCGGACCGGCTCGCCGACCCCGACCCGGCCGTGCGCGGCCACGCGCTGCGGGCCTCGCGCCACCTGCCGATCGGCGACGACGCCCTGGAGCGGGCCATGGAGGACGCCCCGCAGGTGGTACGCGCCGCGGTCGAGGCCGCGATCGTCGCGGGCGGGCGGACCGCGCTCGCGGAGCGGCTGATCGGACCCGTCCGCGAGCGGTGGGGGGACGCGGAGGCGGTACGGCTGCTGCCGGGCTGCGGGACCGAGGCGGTACGGGCGCTGCTGCCCGGACTCTTCCCGGCGGTGGCGCACTGGCGCGTACTGGGCCGCCGCCACCCGGAGGCGGTGCTCGACGAGGCGGCCCGGCAGCTCGCCGGACTGCCCCGGACCGCACGGGCCGGCTGGTGGGTACGCAACGGGGACATCTTCCCCGCGGTGGCCGAGGCCCTTCCGCTGCGGGTCCTGGACGTGCTGGAGGAGCACTGCCCGCCGAATCCGCCGTACGCGGTGCGCGCGAGCCTGGCGCCGCTGCTCCGGGCGGCCCCGGGGCGGACGATCGGCCTGCTCACCTCCCCGCAAAGGGCCGCCCGGCCGGCCCCCGACCTGGTGTCCCGTACCGCGCTGGGCCGGATCGCCCGGCGCGGGGTGCCGGAGCTGGCCGACCTCGGCCGGGCCTGGAGCCGCACCCCGGCGGCCTACGCGCTGCTGCTGCGCGCGCTGCCGCCGTCGCAGCGCGAGGCCTTCCACGACACCGCGACCGCGGACCGGGACCTGCGCCGTACCGCCCTCGCCGACAGCGTGCTGGAGGCGCTGCCCCGCCGCCGCGCGCAGACCGAGGCGCGGCGGATGGCGGCGCAGGCCGCCGAACAGGGGAAGGACTGGTCGACCGTGCTGGCCGCCGTGGCCCACCTGCCGGTGGCCGAGGCGCGGGAGCGGCTGCTCGCCGCGACCCGCCGGCCCTCGGCGGAGGACCGCGCGGCGGCGTATCCGCTGCTGGTCCGCAACGCGGCCCGCTCCGGCGACCCGGCGGCCGTCACCGCCCTGCTCGGCGACCTCCAGCGGCTGCGCAACGAGCAGGAACCGGTACGCGGGCCCGCCCTCCAGGCCCTCGCCGCGGTGCCGCCGCGCCTCTTCTCCGGCGCGGACCGGCCGCACCTGGACAAGATCACCACCGACGCCGTCGAGGCCCGCGACAGCTCCGGGCGGACGCGGCACGCCCTGTCCACGCTGGCCGTCGGGATGCTGCGCGAGCACGCGGTGAGCGACGAACGCGACCTGGTGGCCTGGGCGCTGGAGACCGTGACCCGGCTGTCCGGGCCCACCGGCGGCCACACCCTGGGAAAACTCGACACCAAGCTGCGCAAGGGGCAGGAATTCCAGGTCTTCGAGACGCTGCGCCCCTGGCTGGAGGCGGGCGCGGACAAGGCCGACCACTCGCTCACCTTCGCCCTGGCACACGCACTCGGCCGGCGCGCCCACCGCATGCCGGAACTCCGGGAACTCCTGTGGGAGGCGGTCCGGTCCGGCAACGACGCCACCGTGCGGCAGGCCGTCGACCTGCTGCTCGACGACCCGGAGCGGCGGGACGAGCGCACGGCGCGGATCCTCGGACAGGAGCCCTCGGCAGCCGTGCTCCCGCCCGTCTTGCGGGTCCTGACGCACCGCAGGACGGATCTGCTGGACGCCGTCCTCACCGACACCCCGCCGTACGGGCGCTTCCTCACCCCGCGCACCCCGTGGCTGCCGCCCGTCGACGGCATCCACGGCTGGCTGCCCCGCCAGCAGGCCGCCGCCGCGCGGCTGCTGGCCCGGGCCGCCGCGGACTCCTCGCTCCCCGAGTGGACCCGGGCCGGGCACATACGGGCCCTGGCCGCCGTCCCCGAGCACGGCTTCGCCGCCGTGCGCCGCTGGACCGGCTCCCCGGCCACCGTGCTCGCCGAAGCGGCCCTCGCCGCCCTGGCGTGGACCGACCGCCCCGCCGAGGCGCTGCCGCTGCTGCTGGAGCACGCGGGCGACGACCGGGCGCGGGTCGCCGTCTACGCCGCGCACCGCGTGAGCACGCGCGTCGCCCCGTCCGCGCTGGAGGCGATCCTGCGCACCGCGCTGCTGCCCGGCGCCGGCGGTGCGCCCGCGGCGGCGAAGGTCACCAGCCGGAAGGAGTTCGTACGGCTCGCCGCCGTGGGGCTGCCCGTCAGCACCGCGGCCGGCATCCTCGCCGCCACCTTCGCCCTCCCGGAGCAGCACCCCGACGTGCGGGCGGCGTGCGTGTCCGCCGCCGCCGGGCTGCTGCCCTCCCCGGCCGCGTGGGGGCTGCTGGAAGCCGCCGCCGACGGCCCGCCCGTCACCCGTACGGCCCTGCTGCGGGTGCACCCCTACGAGCTGCAGGCCCATGAACGGCCGCGTTTCGCACGGCTGGTGGGCCGCGTCGCGCACAGCGCCGACCGGGAGACCGCCGACCTCGCGGCGGGCCTGCTCACCGTGTGGGCACCGTGGTACGCCGAGGCCGGACCGCTGCTGGCCGCCCGGACCACCGACCTCGGCAACCGCACGGCCTGGCGCGCGGCGGCGGACGGCCTGGTGGCCCTCGCCGCCGCACCGGACGGGGACGGCCCGCTGCTGGACGCCCTGGCCCGGCTCGCCGCCGTTCCCGCCGACCACCTGGACGCCGAGGCCGAACGCGACCGGCCCGCCCGCCGGCGCCTTGCCCACCTCGTGACCGGGCTCGCGTCCGCGGCCGCCCCGCGCCCGGCCACGGTCCAGCGGGCGGCGGCCCGGCGCGCCGCCGAACTCCTGTGCGCCACCCCCGGCTTCCTGCCCCAGGGGGCGCAACTCGCCGTCACGGCCCTGGATCTCGACGCGACCGCCCCGCAACTGCTCGGCGCCCTGGACGACCTGGCCGCCCTGCACGCGGACCGCCCCCTGCTCGCCGACCGCACCGCGAGCACCCTGCACAGCCGCCTCACCGCGGCCCACCGCCCCGGCGACCCCCTCGTGCTCCTGGCCGCCGCCGAGCGCCTCACCCTGGCCGGCACCCAGGCGGCCGGACTGCTGGCCCTCGCCGTCACCCGCGCGCTGGGCACGCGTACCTCCTGGCAGCAGGAGTGGCGGGCCCGGCTGCGCGCCCTGCGCCGCCACGCCTGCCCGGACGTCCGGGACGCGGCCCTGGAGGTGACCACCGCGGCGGAGTGACCAGGTGCGCCCGCCGGACCGGGCGCCGAGGGGCCGTTGACAGGCACCGGTCCCGGTGGGTGGACTGGGGGCGATCACCTGGAGGAGCCCATGACCACCCACGCCGGCCGCGCGCTGCCGACCAGCACACCGGCCGCCGAGGGGGTCGACGCGCGCGGCGTCCACGCCTTCCTCGACGCGCTGGAGGCCGCGCCCGGCATCGACCCCCACAGCGTCATGCTGCTGCGGAACGGCCGCCTGGTCGCCGAGGGCTGGTGGGCGCCGCGCACCGCGGACCGGCCGCAACTGCTGTACTCCCTGAGCAAGAGCTTCACCTCGGCCGCCGCGGGCCTGGCCGCCGCCGACGGCCTGCTCGACCTGGACGCGCCCGTGGTCTCCTACTTCCCCCGGTTCGCGGCGGAGGTCACCGATCCGCGCAGCCGGTCGATGCTGGTACGGCACATCGCCGCCATGGCCAGCGGCCACGAGTCCGACACCTGGCAGCGCGCGCTCGACGCCGACCGGGCCGAGCCCGTACGCGGCTTCCTGTCCCTCCCGCCGGAGCGCGAGCCCGGCACGGTCTTCGCCTACAACCAGTCCTGCACGTACACCCTGGGCGCCATCGTGCAGCAGGTCACGGGGCAGTCCCTGACGGGCTATCTGCGGGAGCGGCTGTTCGGTCCGCTCGGCATCGCCGAGACCGTCTGGGAGCAGTACCCGGCCGGGCGCGACCTCGGCTTCAGCGGGATGTACGCCACGACGGACGCGGTCGCCCGCCTCGGGCAGCTCCACCTCCAGGGCGGGGTCTGGGAGGGCCGGCGGCTGCTCCCCGCCGCGTGGGTGGCCGAGGCGACCCGCGCGCACGTGCCGAACGGCGACGGGACGGCCGAGGGCGCCGCGACCTCCGACTGGCAGCAGGGCTACGGCTTCCAGTTCTGGATGTCCCGGCACGGCTTCCGGGGCGACGGGGCCTACGGTCAGTACTGCGTGGTGCTGCCCGAGTACAACGCCGTCCTCGCCCTGACCTCGCAGACCCTGGACATGCAGGAGGTGCTGGACGCGGCGTGGCGGCACCTGCTGCCCGCGTTCGGCGACGCCCCGCTGCCGGACCGCGAGAAGGACGACGAGTCGCTGCGGCTGCGCATGTCGCGGCTCGCGCTGCCGGGAGTGGCGGGCGCGGCCGCGCCCCCGGCCGGGGCTGGGGAGTGGGCGGGGGCGCGGTTCGCACCGGCGGGCGGCACCTGCGACGAGCAGCCGACACTGACGCTTGTGGGCCTGCGGCGGGGCGACGGGACCGACTGGGCGCTCGACCTGACCGAGGGCGGGCAGACCTTCACCCTCGGCTTCGCCCCCGGCGGCTGGACGACGACCGAAGGCGGCGCCGGGACGCCGCCGTGCGCGGTCAGCGCCGGGTGGACGGACCGCGACACGCTCACCGCCACCGTGCGCTTCCTGGAGACGCCGCACAGCCTGGACCTGCGGTGCGAGCTGTCCGAGCAGTCCGAGCTGTTGACGGGTACCTTCACCGCGGCCTGGCGCACCAGGCCGCTGCACCCGCGGCCGCTGCTGCACCGCATGCACGGACCGCGCCCCTGAGTCGCACCCGGCGTCACGTACCCGCCGGGCGCGGCTCCGCCCTCACCGGGCGGGGCTCGGCTGGGTGAGGTTCACCGCGTTGCCGTCGGGGTCCGTGACGTGGGCGACGCGCTGCCCCCACGGCATGTCGCTGGGGCCCCCGCCGACCGAGCCGCCCAGCGCTTCCACGCGGCCGAGCGTCTTCTCGACGTCGTCGACGGCGACGCTGAGCACGACGCGCGCGGGCCCGGCAGGAGCGTCCGGCCTCGCCACCAGCCCGAGGTCGGAGTCGCCGACGCGCAGGCCGACGTAGAAGGCCGGACCCTTCGCCGGCTCCCGGAAGACCTCCTCGGCGCCGAACAGCTCCGTGTAGAAGCCGATCAGGACGTCGAGCCGGGCGGTGATGATCACTGGCTGGATCGTGGACATGGCACTCCTGTCAGGAACGGTCGTCTGCCGGGACAGACCGTCCGGGGGCGGCGAACTCATCGGTGGAGCGGCTCCGCGCAGGGCGGCGGGCGGCTCGGCGAGGACGGCGCTGCCGCCCTGGGTGACGTTGCCCGCGCTGCCGCCGGCCGCCAGGCGGCGCACCGAGCCCTGGGCGGGCTCGCCGTCGAAGCAGTAGACGCGGTGGTCGAGGGTGTCGGGGCCGAGCCGGGGCTGCACCACCATCGTCGTCTCGGAGGCGCTCGCCAGGGCCAGCACCTCGTGGAGCCGGCGGGGGCTGTCCGCCACGAAGACGGCGTTGCCGCCGCCCCAGTCGGCGGGCTTGACCACGGCCGGACAGGCGATGCCCAGCGCCTCCAGGTCGTACCGGCCCGGGTAGTGGGCGCGGGTGGACAGGCGCAGCGTCGGCAGCGGCCGGACGCCGGGGCCGAAGTCCTGGAGCCCGGCGAGCAGCTTGTCGTTGTCGACCATGCTGTGCAGGGCCGGGACGGTCACGCAGAACCCGGCCTCCTCCAGGACCGCGTACGTCGTCAGGTGCCGCCAGATGTCCACCGCGTTCGCGGGCCACGACATCAGCTTCGTGTGGAAGAAGACCTCCTGCGGTGAGACCGGTGTGCCGCGCACCCGCACCGACCCGCCTACGGTGTGCAGCCGCGCACATCCACTGCGTACCCATCACTCACCGCATCTACTCGAATGCTCTGCGCAATCATCCGTGGTTGGCGCCGTGTTGACGGACGCGTACGCCCATGGCCGCCGGCGCTCGCAGCCGTCCCGACCCGTACGCCCCCCGCGTCCCTCGGGGGGCGCGGTTCAGACGCCGACGTCCCGCAGGCGCAGGTCGGCGGCGGACTCCCGGCGTATCAGCAGCCGGGCCCGGCCGTTGGCGACCGCGATCACCGGGGGGCGGCCGACCATGGTGTAGCTGGAGGCCATGGACAGCTGGTACGCGCCCGCGACCGGCACCGCCAGCAGGTCGCCGGGGCGTACGTCCCCGGGCAGGGTGACGTCCTCGGCGAGCACGTCACCGGCCTCGCAGTACCTGCCCACCACCGTGACGCGCGTGGGTGCGGCGGCCGAGGCCCGGCCGACGAGGGCGGGCGCGTACCGGACCCCGTACAGCGCGGGCCGCGGGTTGTCGCTCATGCCGCCGTCCACGGCCACCAGGACGCGTCCGCCGGTGTGCTTGACGGCCAGGACGCGGTAGACGGCGACCGCGGCGGGCCCGGCGATGGCCCGGCCCGGCTCGACGGTCAGCCGGGGGAGGGGCAGGCCGCTGCGGCGGCAGCCGTCGGCGAGTTCGGCCCGGACGCGGGCGGCCAGCGCGGTGATGTCCAGGGCCCGGTCGCCGGGCCGGTAGGCCACGGCGTGGCCGCCGCCGAGGTCGAGCTGCGGCAGGACGACGCCGTGCTGGTCGCGGATGCGTGCCAGCAGCCCGACCAGCCGCCGCAGCGCGACCAGGTACGGTCTGATCTCCGTCACCTGGGAGCCGATGTGGCAGTGCAGGCCGACCAGTTCCAGGCGGGGCTGCCCGAGGATCCGCTCGACCGCGTGCTGGGCGGAGCCGTCGGCGACGGACACGCCGAACTTCTGGTCGTCGGTGCCGGTACGGACGGACCTGTGCGCGCCCGCGACCACGCCCGGCACCACGCGCAGCAGGACCTGCTGCCGGTCGTGGCGGGCGACGAGGGTGGCCAGCCGGGCGATCTCGGCGCTGTTGTCGATGACGATCCGCCCGACGCCGAGCCGGACGGCGGTGCGCAGGTCCTCCGGGGTCTTCGCGTTGCCGTGCATCACGATGCGGTCCGGGGGGAAACCGGTGGCGACGGCCAGTTCCAGCTCGCCGGCCGAGCAGACGTCCAGGCCGAGCCCTTCGGCGCGCACCCATGTGGCGACCGCCCGGCACAGGAACGCCTTGGCGGCGTAGACGACGTCGGCCTCGGGGAAGGCGGCCGTGTACGTACGGCAGCGGCCGCGGAAGTCGTCCTCGTCCAGCACGTACAGCGGGGTGCCGAAGCGGTCCGCGGCCTCGGCCAGCGGGACGCTCGCGACGCTCAGATCACCCCCGGGGGCGTGTCCGGCCGACGCCGGCCACACGGAGAGGGCATCGGGCACGGCGCCCGTGGTCAGGGGAAGGGACACGGGCTGCCCCCTAGCCCACGAGCAGGTGGCGCGGGCCCTGCGGAAGGGCGGGGCCGGGCGCCGGTGCCGACAGGCGCGGATCGACGCGCAGCTCGGTGATGCCGAGCGGGGCGGCCAGCGCGCGCAGGGCCGGTGCGGACAGGCGTTCCCAGTGCTGGTCCGGGCCGAGCGCCCGGAGCAGCGACTGCCGGCTGGTGAAGGCCACCGCGATGCGCCCGCCGAGGGCGTTGCGGAAGAAGCGGGTGGTGCAGCCCAGGGGTCCCGGCCGGACGGGGACGAACAGCGCGTGTCCGGCCGGGCCCCGTTCGAGGGGCTCGGATTCCTCCGGGGTGGTGGGTGCCTGCATGGCGGACTCCTCGTGCCGTCGGTCGCCGCAGGCGTTCAGGACCCGCGGCACTCCACGACGCTATCCCCGGCCCGGCGGGCGCCCCCGCCCCTCCTGACGCGCGCTTGACGCCGGGAGCCCGGCCTTGACGCGCCCCTGACGGCCGGGGCCCGGCGCTCCTCGTGCCGGACGCGTGCGCCGCCCCGACTGCCGCGGGCGGCGGAGCAGGTCACCCGGCGTCGATCGGCTGCCCGTCGAACTCCCCGCCGTGGCAGGTCAGCGCAGCGCCCTTCGCGACGGGGTGACCGCCGCCGACGAGGCAGTCCTCCATCCAGATCCCGGCGACCGGAGCGGCCGAGGGGGAAGCGGAGGCGGGGACCGGCGCCAGGACCGCCGGAAGGGCCGCGGCCAGGAGGGCGGTGAGCAGTGCGGTGGTGACGACGCGTCGCATCGGTGGTGCTCCTTCGAGGGGGATGTATCCGTGCATCACGTGAATTTCCCGCCTGTTACCGGAATATGCCGCCGTCACCTGAAGGATGTGATCACCAGGGCCCGCCGGCCGCGGGCGCGTCCAGGGCCACCGCTTCGGCGAAGTCGGCGTGCGCGGGTGTGTAGGACCGCGCCGCGACGAGGAACATGGAGCGGTCGGTGAGGGCGCGGGCCAGCCGTGCGGGGCTGCCGGGCAGGCGGCGGGCAAGGGCCACGCCCTCGTCGAAGTACGGCGTGAACCGCTCCTCGAACCGGTGGGGGTGGGTGCCTTCGCGGACGGCCGCGCGGATGCCGATCCTGCGCCGCACGTCGGCCAGCTCGGGCAGCCGGCCGGCCTCGCGCAGCCGCTCCGCCTCCTCCTCGAGATCCGGCAGCATGCCGAGGAATCCGTCCCGCGCCTCGCGCGACCACCCGAACTCCGTGCCGTACGGCGGCATCGGCGATCCAGGACTCGCGGCGGGTTCGGCCGCCCGCCCCGAAAGGACGAAGAGGATCCTCCACCACGCGAGGATGCAACTCGGGTTCCTCCGCTCGCCCGTGGCCGCGAGTTCCGCCAGGACCCCCAGGGCCTCGCGCCGGGCGGCCGCGGCGCCCGCCCCGTCCCCGGCGGTCTCCCGCAACCGGGAGAAGTGCACCAGCCCCCAGGTGAATATCGCCAGCGTGACGGGCTGTTCGGCTGCCTTGCGGCGGCTCTCCCCGAGGTGTTCGCCGAAGACGGCCGACGCGGCGTCGTACAGCCCGGCGCCCTCCAGGTTCGCCGCCCGCCGCACCGCCTCCCAGAAGGAGTGTTTCGGGGTCCCGTCGCGGGCGGCCTCCGCGTCGACCTCCGCGGCCTCCGTGAAGCGCCCCTCCTCGGCCAGGGCGTTCGCCAGGGGCTTGCTCCAGCCGGCCTCGGCCAGCTCCCTGCAGATCGCGCGACCCTCGGTTCTGCGCCCGAGGGCGAACAGGGAGGCCTGGTAGGCGTTGAGGGCCTTGTGCAGCCTCCGCCCCCGGTTCGGATCCCCGGCGTCCGCCCCGCGCGCGACCCGGGCGGCCTCCGCGGCCAGCGCGAGGTCCACGTCCGGATCCCGGCTGTCGTAGCGCAGTTCGAGCAGGGCGTCGACCAGCCTCGGCCCGTACGCCTTCGGACTCGCCTCGGCCAGAACCCGGTACGCGCCCACCAGTTCGGCCCGGCTCGGCCGGCCGGACCCGAGCAGCAGCCCGCGGGCCCGCAATACCGCGTCGGGGCACCCGGGGCGGCCCGGGTGCCCCGACGCGGTGTCAGGACTGGCGCCAGACCTGGTTGGCGCTGCCCGCGCAGTCCCAGATCTGGACCTGGGTGCCCGGGGTCGTGGAGCGGTCGGTGTCGTCCAGGCACCTGCCCGACCCGGTGTTGCGCAGGGTGCCGTCGGCCTGCGGCTGCCAGCCTTGCGCGCCGGTGCCGTTGCAGGTGTAGAGCTGCACCTTGGTGCCGTTGGCGGTCCCGGCGGCCGTCACGTCCAGGCACTTGCCGAGCGCCCGCACCGTCCCGTCCGTTCCCACCGTCCACTGCTGGGCGGTGGTGCCGTTGCAGGTGTAGACGTCCACCTTCGTGCCGTCGGCGGAGTTCGCGCCCGCCACGTCGAGGCACAGCCCCTGGTAGCCGACGAGCTGGCCGGACAGCGCCGCGTCCGCCCGGACCACCGTCCACAGGAAAGACGCCGAGGCGGTGGCGCCGGCCGCGTCCCGCGCGGTGACCGTCACGGTGCTGGTGCCCGCGGTGGTCGGAGTGCCGGTGAGGGCGCCCGAGGACGAGATCGACACCCCCGCGGGAAGTCCGGTCGCGCTGAACACCGGGGTCTGGCCCGCCGTGCTGTCGTGCGCGGTGACCTGTACGGAGACCGCGGCGCCCGTCAGGCCCTCCTGCGCGCCCGGGGCGGTCAGCGTCAGCGGGGTGCCGAGCTGGGCCGCGGTGACGTTGAGCGTGCCGGTCAGCGGCAGGCTGCGCGAGGAGTCGCCGACGGCGATGCCGTAGCCGCCGGCCGCCGTCTTCCAGGACCCGGACGTGGCGTCGTACGCCTGCAGGTCGCTCTGGCCGACCTGGAAGGTGACCGTCTGGCTCGCGCCGGGCTGGAGCGTGACCCGGGTGAAGCCCCGCAGCTCACGCGGCGGGTCGCCGGCCCCCGACGGCTTGCTGACGTAGAGCTGCGCGACGTCGGAGCCCGCCCGCGAGCCGGTGTTGGTGACCGTGGCGGTCACCGTGGCCGTACCCCCGGCGGCCAGCGTGCCCACGTGCAGGTCGCTGAAGGCGAAGGAGGTGTACGACAGGCCGTAGCCGAACGGGAAGAGCGGGGTGAGGTTGTTGGCGTCGTAGTAGCGGTAGCCGACGTTCACGCCCTCGGAGTACTGCACCTGGCCGTTGGTGCCCGGCCACTGCGCGGAGGTGTGCGCGGGGACCTGGGACAGCGAGGCCGGGAAGGTCACCGGGAGGTGGCCGGACGGATCGGTGTCGCCGAACAGCAGCGAGGCGATGGCCGTGCCGTCGTTCTGGCCCGGATACCACGCCTCCAGGACACCCTTGACGGAGTTCAGCCACGGCATGGTCACCGCGGAACCGGTGTTGAGCACCACGACCGTGTTCGGGTTGGCCGCCGCGACCGCCGAGACGAGGCTGTTCGCCGAGGACGGCAGGTCGATCCCGCCCAGGTCGCTGCCCTCGGACTCGAAGTCGCTGACGAACACGACCGCGGCGGACGAGGACTGCGCGAGCGACGCGGCGGACGCGGTGTTCGACCCGCTGTCGTACTTCACGGCGACACCGCTGCCGGCCCGCGCGGTGATGCCCTGCAAGGGGGTGACGGTGCCGCTGGAGCCGACCGCCGCGCTGCCGCCGCCCGCGGTCTGCGGGTTGCTGGAGGCGTCGGCGCCGATCACCGCGATCGAGGAGGTGCCCGAGCCGAACGGCAGCACGTTGCCGCTGTTCTTCAGCAGCACGGTGCCCTCGGCGGACAGCTGCGTGGCCGTGTTCTTGTTCGCCGTGCTGGTGGCGACCGCGCCCGGCGAGCCGGAGGGCGCCTTGTCGAACATCCCGAAGGCGAACATCTCGGTGAGGATGCGGCCGGTCATGGTGTTGAGCGTGGCCTGGCTGACCGAACCGCCGCCCACCGCGTTCGTCAGCGCGCTGCCGTAGTAGCCGTCGTTGCCCGGCATGTCCTGGTCCATGCCGGAGTTGGCCGAGGGGGCGGTGGAGTGGGTGGCGCCCCAGTCGGAGGTGACGAAGCCCTGGAAGCCGTACTGCTGGCGCAGCACGGTGGTGAGGAGGTACGGGTTCTGGCAGGCGTACGTGCCGTTGACCGTGCTGTAGGAGCACATCACGGACGAGGCCGCGCCCTGCCCCACCGCGTCCTGGAAGGCGGGCAGGTAGATCTCCTGCATGGCCTTGTCGCTGATCACCGCGTTGTCCGAGGGGGTGTTGCGGTTGATCTCCTGGTTGTAGACGGCCAGGTGCTTGACCTGCGCCATCACCCCGGTCGACTGCACGCCCCGGATGTTGGCCGCGCCCATCTGCCCGTTGAGGTAGGGGTCCTCGCCGATCGACTCGAACGCCCGGCCCCAGCGCGGGTCCCGGTCGATGTTGATGGTCGGGCCGAGGTCCACGGTGGTGCCCTTGGCGGCCTGCTCGGCGCCGATGACATGCCCGTACGACTGCTCGGCGGCGGTGTCCCAGGTGGCGGCGACGGCGACCGGGGCCGGGAGCTGGGTGACGTTCGTCATCCCGTCGGCGACGCCCGCCGGTCCGTCCTCCAGGTTCATCGCCGGGATGCACAGCGACGGGATCGCCGGGGTGAAGCCCACGTAGCTGGAACCGCCGCTGCCGGTGGCCAGGCTCACCTTCTGGGCGGTGGTCATCTGGGCGAGGAGCTGGGAGACCCGGTCCGGGATCGGAGCGGTGGAGTGCACCCAGGGGCAGGCGCTCGCCGCCGCGGGGGCGACGCCGGTGCCCGGCGCCGAGGCCTGGGCCGCGGGGGCGGTGAAGGCGCCGGCCGCTCCTGCGCTGCCGGCGGCCAGGACCAGGGCGGCGAGATACGGCGTCCGCCGTCGCGCCGGTTTCTTGCGGAACGTGTGCACGATGCCTCCAAGCATCTGCCGAGGGGTGTTCCGGTGGGGGGACTTCGGGCGGGGCGCGTTCCGGCGGTGTCCGGTCGGGGACGGGTGCGTGCTGTCGCGCGTACGAGGGCGGCGGCCCTCGGGGACGCTTCGGGACATGGAGACAAGCCCGTGGCGGCGGGCATCACCCGGACCCACCCGGGAACCCCACCACCGGCCGTGTGCCCAGCGGTGCGGGTGTGATTGAACTCGCCTGACAGGTCCGGGTCAAGGTCTGGACCACGATCAGGACCAGCCCTTGACCCTCGACCCGGCATCCGGAGCCATCGTTCAAGGAATGAAGCCAGGATTCCGGTAGGTGAGCTGCACGGAACCCGCGACAACGCGGGGCCGGTGTTTTCCGATCGGGTGTCCGCAGTCCCGCAGGCGAGCTTTTCACCCGAAATGGCGTCGGTTCGCAAGCGGTTACGGACCGGTCCGCGGCCTGGTGACTGCGGATCAGCTCCGTGTTAGGGTCCCGAACAATGCGAATGACGTGTTCTGCCGGTCACCGGTACGCATCGGCGGTGAAGTGGCACGCCCGGCGGGCAGGGACGGACCGCTGAGCAGCCGCCCGCCGCAGGCTCCCCGTAGGCTGTTCCACGAGGGAGCGCATTTCGACGCGGGAAAGCCTCCCGCGTCGGCGTCGGCGCTGCTGTGGCGGACACTGCGCCGCAACGGCCGGAGCGTGGCGGCCGCTGTCGGTCTGCTCTCGGTCTGGCAGTTCTCCGAGGCGATGGTCTCCGTCGTCGTCGGCATGATCATCGACCACGCCGTCGCGGTCGGCAGCGTCCGGGCCCTGCTGGCGTGGAGCGCGCTGCTGCTCCTCGTCTTCGCCTCCCTGATGGTCAGCTACCTCTACGGCGCGGCCGAGGCGTTCCGCACCGACCAGCGTGAACGCCACCGGCTCCGCGTCGAGATCGCCCACCACGTGCTGCGCGCGCCCGGCGCCCGCAGCGGCAGCCTGCCCGGCACCACGCTGTCCCTGGCCACCGCGGACGCCGAGGGCGCCGGCAGTCTGACCCAGCCCGTCGGCTACACGCTGGCGTCGGCCGTCGCCGTGGTGGGCAGCGCGGTCATCCTGCTGCGCATCGACGTCGAACTCGGTCTGGTCGTGCTGCTGGGCATGCCCGTCGTACTGGCACTCATCCAGCTCAGTACGCCCATGATCTCCCGTCGCAGCGGCGCCCAGCTCGCCGAGGTCGCCCGTACCAGCGCCATGGCGGCGGACCTGGTCCGCGGACTGCGCGTGCTCAAGGGCATCGGCGCCGAGGACGTGGCCGCCGCGCGCTACCGCGCGCACAGCCAGGAGGCCAAGCGCGCCGGTATGCGGCTGGGCAGGTCGCACGGGATCCTGGAGGGCGTGTCCACCGGGCTCAGCGGCCTCTTCCTGGCCGCGGTCACCCTGCTCGCGGGCAGCCGCGCGCTCGACGGTGCCATCTCGGTGGGGGATCTCGTCGCCGTCGTCGGCCTCACGCAGTTCCTCGCGGTGCCCATCCGCGCGCTCGGCCGCATCGGCGCGCAAGGGGGGTCGGCGTACGCCTCGGCCGCTCGTATCGTGACGTTCCTGGGGACGCCCCCGCTGCTCGCCGACGGCGACGCGGACGCGGCGGTCGGCGAGGACGCGCAGGTGTCGCTGGACGACGTGACCACCGGTGCGCTGCGAGGCTTCTCCCTCGCGTCCCGGACCGGCGAGCTGCTGTGCCTGGTGATGCCCGATCCTGCCGCTGCCGGGACCCTGGTGCGGTTGCTGAGCGGCGAGATCCCGCCGGACGCCGTCGGCGGCGAGGCCCTGGTCGGGGGTATCCCGATCGACGGGCTGAGCATCCGCGCCCGCAGCGGTTTCCTCCTGGTCAATCCCCATCACACCCACCTGCTGGAAGGCACCCTGCGCGGCAACCTCGACCCCGCGTCCCGGCTGGACGAGGGCCGTCTGGCGCAGGTCCTCGACGCGGCGGCGGCCCGGGACATCGTCGATCTCGACGAGCGGGCGCTGGACCAGTCGGTCACGGCCGACGGGGCGACATTCTCCGGCGGGCAGCGGCAGCGCATCGCCCTGGCCCGGGCGCTGGCGGCCGACCGGCCGTTCCTCGTGCTCGACAACCCGACGACAGCGGTCGACGCGGTCACCGAGCAGCGGATCGCCCGCGGCCTCAAAGCCCTGCGGCACGGCCCCGCCCGTGCGCGTACGACCTGGATCGTCACCACGAGCCCGGCGCTGCTGGCCACCGCGGACCGCGTCGTCGTGGTGGCGGACGGACAGGTGGCCGTCGAGGGCACCCACCGGGAACTGCTGGAACACCCCGACTACCAGGAGCTGGTGCTGCGGTGAGCCAGGAACTGCTGCCGGTCAGCGGCTACCGGCAGACCTTCGGGTTTCTGGGCCGCATGGCCGCGAGCAATCCCCGGGCCACCGCCGCCGCGGCGGGCACGACCCTCCTGGCAAGCGTGGCCGGCCTGGTGCCGGCCTGGGCCATCGGAAAGATCGTCGACGACGTCGGCTCGGGCCGCAACACCATCTTCTCCCAAGCGCTCCTCATCTGTGCCGCCACCGCCGCGGCCGCGGTCTTCGGCGGCCTGTCGGTGACCGCACTGGCCAGTGCCGGTGAGCCCGCGCTCGCCGAACTGCGGGAAGAGGTCCTCGACCGCGCGCTGCACCTGCCCGCGGACCGGATCGAGCGCGCCACCACCGGTGACCTGCTCTCCCGGCTCTCGGACGATGTGCGCACCGTCTCCCAGGGGCTGAGCGACGTCGTGCCGGTGGTCGTGGGCTCGGCCGTCACGGTCGCCCTCACCGCGGCGGGCGCGCTGGCACTCGACTGGCGGCTCGGCCTCGCCGTCGTGGCGGTCACACCGCTGTTCGCGAGGGGGCTGCGCTGGTACCTGCCCCGCTCGGAGCCGCTCTACCGCGAGGAGCGCATCGCCCAGGGGGAGCGTGCCGAAGCGCTCCTGACCGGCATCGGCGCGGCGCCCACGGCCCGTGCCTTCGCGATCGGCCCCCGGCTGCTCCGCCGGATCGAGGACACCTCGCAACGCGTCGCGGCCCTGACCGTCGGCGTCTTCCGCATGTCGCTGCGCTTCCTCATGCGCAACAACCTCACCGAACTGCTGGGCCTGGCCCTGATCCTCGGCCTGGGCTTCGTCCTGGTACGCGACGACCTCACCACGGTCGGCGCCGTCACGACGGCCGCCCTGTACTTCCTGCGGCTGTTCACCCCGATCGCCGGGATCCTCTTCACCTTCGACCGCTTCCAGGCGGTCGGAGCGGCCCTGTCCCGGCTGGTCGGCATCGCGCTGATGCCGAAACCCCCGGCGCCGGAGGGGCACCTCGAAGCCGGACGGGGCGAGATCGTCCTGTCCGGGATCACCCACGAGTACACCCCGGGTACGCCGGTGCTGCGCGAGGTGTCGCTGCGTATCGCCCCGGGCGAGCGGGTCGCCCTGGTCGGTGCCACCGGGGCGGGCAAGACGACACTGGGCGCGATCGCCGCCGGCGTGCTGCGACCCTCCCGCGGCGTGGTGACCTACGGCGGGACGCCGTACGACCCCGGCCGGACCGGCGTGCGCGCCAACGTCTTCCTCATCACCCAGGACGCCCACGCCTTCGCCGGCACGGTACGGGACTTCCTGACGCTGGTCCGCCCGGACGCCGCCGACCAGGACGTACGGCGCGCCCTCGACGCCACCGGGGCGGACCGGTGGGTCGACGCCCTTCCCGACGGGCTCGGCACCGTCATCGGCGAGGAGGGGAGCCGGCTGACGCCGGACCAGGTCCAGCATCTCGCGCTGGCCCGGGTGGTGCTGGGCGACCCGTGGTTCGTGGTGCTGGACGAGGCGACGGCCGAGGCCGGCTCCGCGGGTGCGCGGGTCCTGGAAGCGGCCGCGACCGCTGCTATACGGGGCCGTACCGCCCTCGTCGTGGCGCACCGGCTGACCCAGGCCCGACTGGCGGACCGCGTCCTGGTCATGAAGGACGGGGCGATCGCCGAGCAGGGGACCCACGAGGAACTCCTCGCACGCCAGGGCCACTACTCCCGGCTCTGGCAGGCGTGGTCCGACCACCACGCGACGACCTGACCTCCGCCGTCCTCGCCGCCCGGCGCCGAGGGGGCGGCTCCTACCGGCCCCCGGCCCGTTCGATCAGTCCCGCCTCATGGGCGATGATGGCTGCCTGGACCCGGTTGCCCACCGCCAGTCTCGTGAAGATGGAGCTGACATGCGTTTTGACCGTCCCCTCCACAAGGTGCAGACGGCGGGCGATCTGGGCGTTCGACAGACCCGCGCCGAGGAGGCCGAGCACCTCCCGCTCGCGTCCGCTGAGCGTGCCGATCCGCTCGTACGCGGCCCGCTGGCCCGCCGTACGGCTCGACGGCAGGCCGTTGATGACCCGGCGTGCGGCTTCGGGCGAGAGATAGGCCGCGCCCTCGGCAACCGCGTGTACCGCCGCGATCAGTTCGCGCGGGTCGCCGGACTTCAGCAGGAAACGCTCGCGCCGTCGCTCAGCGCCCGGGAGATGTAGTCGTCGTTGCCGAACGTCGTGAGGATGATCACCGCGGTGGGCGTGTCGGACCGCAGGATCTCCGACGCCGCGTCCAGCCCGTCCAGTTGCGGCATCTGGACGTCGAGGAGCGCCACGTCCGGCCGGTGACGGCGCACGAATTCCACGGCCTGCCGGCCGTCGGCGGCCTCCGCCACCACCTCGATCTCCGGGTCCGCCGACAGGATGGCACGGGCGCCCGCCCGTATCATCCCCTCGTCGTCCGCCAGCAGCACGCGAATCACAGGACTCTCCCTCTTTCCCTCGGCACGGCATCCTCCGCGCCGCGTTCCCACCGGGACGCGCGGTGACGGACTCCCCGCACGCCTCGGCGCCCGAGCGGCGGGCCGACCGGCTGCGCACCGCGCTGGGATCCCTGGCGCGGCGCAGACCCGTCGGCGCAGCGGCCCTGTGGGCCGCCCTCACCTTCCCCCCGCTGTTCGCTTCCCCCGCCGAGCTGACCTCGGCGTCCCTCCGATGGAGGCTCGCCGGGGTGGCCCTGCTCCTGCCGGCCATCGCGTTCCGCAACCGCTGTCTGCCGCTGTCCTGGTGCGTCAGTACGGTACTCGCCTTGATCAACGTGTGGTTCTCACCGGCCATGTTCGCGATGAGCTATCTGATCGGCCGCCGCAATGTGCGGGGGCGGTCGGCGCGGACGGCACTCGCGGTGGGCCTGGTGGCCCTGGCCGTCGTGGGCACCGGCGTCACGGCGGGGCAGTTCGGGACCGTGCGCGACAACGCACCCTTCCTCGTGGGCGCGGTCACCGCCGGACTGGCCGGGCGCCACCGCTACCAGCGGCGTGCACTGGAACTCGCTGGCTGGCAGCACGCCCAGAACCTGGAGCGCGAGCAGGACCTCGTGACGGACCGCGCCCGTGTCCGCGAACGGGCCCGTATCGCCCAGGACATGCACGACCAGCTCGGCCACGACCTCACGCTCATCGCCCTGCAGGCCGGCGCCCTGGAGGTCAATCCGCAACTCGACGCGTCGGCACGGGCCGCGGCGGGCGACCTGCGGCTGAACTCGGCCCGCGCCGTGGAGCGGCTCGGCGACATCATCGGGGTGCTGCGCGTGGACGGCGATCGCGGCGGCGCCGGCAGGCCGTGTGAGGACGTCCTGAGCACGGTGGACCGGGCCCGCAAGGCCGGGATGCTGGTCGAGCTGCGGCCCGTCGGCCTCGATGCCGCCTCACCGCCCGTGGTGGAGGAGACGGTGCAGCGCGTGGTGCAGGAGGCCCTCACCAACGCCGCCAAGCACGCGCCGGGTGCCGAGGTCCGGGTGCGTGTGGAGAGATGGGCGGACCGGACGGGCGTCACGGTCACCAACGAGGCCCCCGACCGTCCGCCCGGGGACAGCAGCGGCACCGGCATGGGCTTGGCCGGCCTCGCCGAGCGCGTCACGCTCCTCGGGGGCTCACTGATCACCCGTGGGCGCAAGGACGGCGGGTTCGAGGTGACCGCGCGGCTGCCGCACCCCGGCCCCCCGCACGGCACCGAACCGGCGCCCCCGACCGAACGGGTGGCGGCCCCCGCGTCGCTCGGCGCCCGCCAGCGGGCCGAGCGGCGCGTCCGCCGCAGCCTGGCGGCGGCGGTGGCGGTTCCGGCCCTGGCGACAGCGGCCGTGGCGGCGCTCGTCGTGGACTACTCCTCCCGGAACCTCGACGGCACGACGCTGGACGCCGAGGTCTACCGCGGCCTGCACAACGGCCAGACCTGGGAGGAGGTGCGGGACCAACTGCCGTCCCGGCAGCTGCGGGTGAGCGCCGACATCGAGCGGCTTCCCAAGCCCGCGCGGGCCTCCTGCACGTTCTACCGTGCCGAGAGCGGCGGGTACTTCTCCCTGCGCTCCCAGGTGTACCGGCTCTGTTTCACCGACGGAAAGCTCGTGTCGAAGGCGCTGCTGCGCAGGGACGCCCACTGATCGGCCCGCGGGCCGCCGAGCGGGGCGACCGACCGCGGCCGACTCTGCCGAAAGTCGTAGCGCCGCTCTGTCGAACGGCCGAGGACCCGGCAGGGGCAGGCTCCCTAGCGTCTCCCTCATGACACCAGACCTGAGGACGCGCCGACGATGATCACGTTGCGCGCGGTGACGAAGCGGTACGGGCCGGCCGTGGCCGTGGACAACCTGAACCTGGAGATCCCGGCCGGCCGGGTGACCGGCTTCCTGGGCCCCAACGGCGCCGGCAAGTCGACCACCATGCGGATGATCATGGGGTTGGACCGTCCGACCACCGGTGAGGCACTGATCCACGGCAAGCCCTACTCGGCGCTGAAGTACCCGCTGCGCGAGGTCGGGGCGCTCCTTGACGCCAAGGCGCTCCACCCGGGCCGCAGCGCCCGGAGCCACTTGCTGGCCATGGCCCGGACGAACGGCATCCCGCGCAAGCGCGTCAGCGAGATGCAGCTGACCGCCGACCACCTGGTCGTCATCGGCAGGAGGCGCCTACTGGCCGACGACACCGTCGAGCAGGTCATCGCGCGCAGTTCGCTGACCGCCGTCAGGGTGCGCACGCCCGACCGCCGCGGACTCGACCACCTGGCGGCCCGTCTGGCGACGCCCGGCGTCGACGTCCGGTGGAATTCCGAGCACGAGATCATGGTCTCCGGCGCGACGGTGGAGGCCATCGGCGACCTCGCCTTCGACCTCGGCGTCAGACTGCACGAACTGCGGGTGGTGGAGGCCTCGTTGGAGGAGGCCTACATGGAGATGACCGCGGGCAGCATCGAGTACAGGTCGCCGAAGCCCCCGGGCGCGGGCCCGGCCCAGCCCGACGCCCAGCAGAATGCGGAGGCCTGAGCCATGCCGAACGCGCCCACGAATCCGGCCGGCACCGGCCGCACGTCCGCCCCCGCTGTCGTTTCCTCCTACGGCCGCGGCGGCACCGCCGGCGCGGTGGCGGCGGAGTGGACCAAGCTGTGGTCCGTGCGGGCCACCTGGTGGTGTCTGGCGGGCTCCGTCGTCCTGATGGCCCTCTTCGCGCCCGCCCTCGGCGGCAGCACGGCGAACAACTACCGCACCGACGGCGTCGACGAGGAGATCCCGATCGCCCACTCGTCCGTGCCGGCGATGAACCTGGTGCAGTTCGCCGTCGTGGCACTCGCCATGCTGGCGATGACGACCGAGTACTCCACGGGCAGCATCCGCACGACGCTCCAGTGCGTGCCGATGCGCGGCCGGATGCTCTTCGCGAAGTCCGCGATCGCCGCGCCGGTCATGTTCGTCGTCGGGATCGCCCTGGCGGTGGTCGGCACCGTCACCACCACGCCGCTGCTGTTCGAGTACGCGGACACCGACATGGGCAAGGCCGTCCCGACCGTCCTGGCCGCCGGCGTCTACGTCGCCCCCGTGGGCGTCTTCGCCATCGGCGTGGGCGCCGCGGTGCGCAGCGCGGTGGGCACCCTCACGACCGTCTTCATGGTCCTCGCGGGCCTGCCGGGCGCCCTGGCCGTGTCCGACAACGACCTCACCCGGAAGATCCTCGACTACCTCCCGTCCACCGCGGGCCAGCACCTGATGGACGGCGACACCCACCCGTACGGAAGGCCGGCGGCGCTCCTCGTCACCCTCGTGTGGGTGGCGGCGGCCCAGGCGGCCGGATACATCGTCCTGCGCAGGCGGGACGCCTGAGCGGACGGAGGGCGGCCGTACGCGAAGGCATATCCTTCACCGGCACGGAGCCGGCCCGAGGGGATTCGAGATGCCACTGAGCCTGGACGAAGCGGTGGCCCAACTCGGCCACCGGCTTTCGCCCAAGCGGCGTTCCGCCGCAACGCGCCTGTACCGGCTCGCCGATCCCGCCGCGGGCCCGCCCCTGCTGGCGGCCCTCCGGCGGGAGGTCCACGACACCCGCACGTGGGAGACCCAGTACCGGATGGTCATGGCTCTGGGAGCGTGCGGTCACCGGCCCGCCCTCGACCTGCTCCGGGAACTCGCCCAGCGGCCCTTCGAAGCGACCACGGTGTACGTCGCGCTCGGCGACGCCGTCCTCCGGCTGAGCACGCCGGAGGACACCGCCCGCTCCCTGCGATGGTGCTTGGAGACCGGAGTCCCGATGCTCGCCGACGGTGCACTGCGCGCCGTCGCCACGCAGCGACTTCCGCTGGACGCGGCCACGATCCACTACGTCCTCGACTTCCTCGGCCCCCTGGACCCTCACGACTGCCTACGGTTCTGGGCCGCTGCCGCCGCCGCGGGCTGGACGGGCCCCCGGGTCACGGAGTTCCTCCGGGAATGTGCGGCCGGTCCCCGGTCCGACGTGGCCGAGGCGGCCACGTCGTCGCTGCAGGGCAGGTACCGGACGTACTCGCCCCTGTAGGGACCGGCTCCGGGGGAGATCCGGTGGTCCACCGGGCTGAGGGAGACGACCCGTCCGCGGGATCGGTGTCAGTGCTGCCTGCGAGCATACGGATCATGACGCGATCCGACGATCTCCTGGCGGGGCTGGACGACATCGACTGGGCAACCCTGGGGCACGCCTACGGCGGCGCCGAGGATGTGCCCGGCCAGCTCCGGGCGGTGTGCGGGCCGGACGAGGACGCACGGGAGAGCGCCTTCCGCAGTCTGTTCGGCAACATCTTCCACCAGGGCACGCGGTATTCGGCCTCTCCGTACGCCGTGCCGTTCCTCTCCCGGATCGCCGTCGCCGGTCCGCCCGGCGCCCGGGCCGGCGCCCTGCTCCTGCTGGCCCGTCTGGCCGTCGACTGGCACGACGAGTACGACCTGCCGCTCGGCATCGACACCGCAGCGTGGCGCGCCGCGGTCGTCAGCCCCGAAGAGAACCTGCGCTGGTACGACGAGCAGATCGCCGGCGAAACCGACGAGGAGCGGCTGAAGCACCTGCGCGAGGGACGGGCGTACTGCGCGGCGGGGCACCCCGTCGACAGCCGTGAAGGCGCACTTCGCTCCTACGACGCGGTCCGCGCCCAGCTCCCCGCACTGCTCGGGCTGCTCGCCGACCACGACCCGGACGGCCGGCTCCGGGCCTACCTCGACCACGAGCACCCCTTGCCGCGCTGGGCCGCCGCCACCGCCCACCACGCGGGCGACCTGCACAGCTACACCGTCCGCAGTTTGCTGCACCTGAGGGACGCTACCGAGGATCCGGACCGGGTCCTTCTGCAGATCACCCGCGCCCTGCCTCATGTCGAGGAGACCGGAATCGTGCCCCGCCCGCCGGCGGTCCGCGCCGGAAACCTACTGGAAGCCCTGTTCGAGCCCGCGGACACCGTACCGGTGCTCGCCGAACTCTCCCCTGGACGACGGGAGGTGCTGAGGGTCCTGGCCGAGTCGCTGACCGCAGCGGACTTCCAGCCCGTGCCGTTCGGCTCCGATCTCCACGAGCGATTCACCCGGTACGGCCTCCCCGGTACCCGCCCCGCCCTACGCGCCTACGTCGGACTGCCCACCGAGGGCGAGGACCCGAGCGCCCCCCTCCCCGACCCCTGGGAAGCGTTCCGCAAGCGCTGAGGGCGGCGCGCCGGAGCGGCGGGCACCGACCGCGGGCCACCCGCCCCGACTTCGCTATTGCGGCGGTATCGCAGCAGCTCGGAGTGCGTATGAGGGGAGTGGCTGCAATCCTCTCGACCTGTCACGGTGGCGGAATGGACGGCAGCGAGCACACCCACGATCTCCTGCACACCCACGACGCGGACGAGCCCGCTCACCTGCACGCCCACGGCCGTTCCCCGGGACATGGGCACGTCGGCTCGCGCTGGGCCCGGCTGCGTCACCAGGCCGGACACGTGCTCACTTCGCACAGCCACGACGCCGGGGACAAGGTCGACTCCGTGATGGAGACGTCCCGCGACGGCATGCGCACCCTGTGGCTGTCCCTGGTGATCCTGGGCACGACCACCGTCGTCCAGGCCGTCGTCGTCGCGCTGTCCGGCTCGGTGGCGCTGCTGGGCGATACCGTCCACAACGCCGCCGACGCGCTGACCGCGGTCCCGCTCGGCATCGCGTTCGTCCTCGGCCGCCGGGCAGCCAACCGCCGCTACACCTACGGCTACGGACGCGCGGAAGACCTGGCGGGCATCGCCATTGTGCTGACGATCGCCGCATCCTCCGCACTGGCCGCCTACGAGGCGGTCGACCGGCTGGCCGACCCTCGCGACGTCACTCATCTGCGGGCCGTCGCTGTCGCCGCGGTCATCGGGTTCGTCGGCAACGAGTGGGTGGCCCGCTACCGCGTGCGCACCGGCCGCCGCATCGGGTCCGCCGCCCTCGTCGCCGACGGCCTGCACGCCCGCGCCGACGGCTTCACCTCGCTGGCCGTCCTCCTCGGTGCCGGCGGCGCCGCCGTCGGATGGCGCTGGGCCGACCCCGTCGTCGGCCTCCTGATCACCGCGGCGATCCTGCTCGTCCTCAAGGACGCCGCCCGTGAGGTCTGCCGGCGCCTGATGGACTCCGTCGACCCCGCCCTGGTCGACACAGCGGAGAAGACGCTGCGCGAGGTCGACGGCGTGCTCGACATCGGCCAGGTCCGCATGCGCTGGATCGGCCACGCGCTGCGCGCCGAAGCGGACATCGTCATCGACCCGCACAACAGCGTCGTCCAGGCCCATGCGATGGCCGTGGCCGCCGAACACGCCCTCATCCACGCCGTCCCCCGCCTGACCGCCGCCACCGTGCACATCGACCACCTCGTCCACGGCGCCGACCCCCACGCCCCCCTCGCCCACCACACAGCCGCCTGAACTCCGGGCCGCACGACGAGCAGCACATCGCGAGGGCACGGGAGGAGCGGGCGAGACCGACAGTCGTGCCCCCTCCCCGCGACGGCCCGCCGGCGTATCCGGCGGGTCGTCGCGGCTGCCCGCAGCCCGGAGTGCCCGGCCGGGACTCCGCCGACGGCCGGGGGAGGCTACGGTGGGGGGCCGTCGCCGTCGGAGGGGGGCCGGGCTCGTGGAGCTGGCCGGGGTGAATCTGCTCGATCCGCAACTGCACCGCATGGGGCCGCCGTACGCGGTGCTGGCGCGGCTGCGGCGGGAGGCGCCGGTCTTCCTGCACCGGCGCAGCGGGATGCCGCCGTTCTGGATGCTGACCCGGCACGCGGACGTCGCGGCGGTGGCCGCCGACTGGGAGGGCTTCTCCTCGGCCGCCAACGGGGCGCTGCTGGAGGAGGAGCCGACCGGTCCGGCGGACGCGCTGCACACCTCGCTGCTGCACCTGGACCCGCCGGAGCACGCCGTGCTGCGCGGCGCGGTCGGCGCGGGCTTCACCGCGGAGGCCACCGAGCGGCTCACCGTACGGCTGCGCACCCTGTGCACGCTCGTCCTGGACCGGGTCTGCGAGCGCGGCGGCTGCGACTTCGTCGAGGACGTGGCCGCGGAGTTCTCGCTGCTGCCGCTCGCCGAGATGCTGGGCTTTCCCGACGCCGCCGACCGGCGCCGGGTGCACCGGCTGGCCCGCACGCTCAGCGACCCGCTGGAGCGGCTGGACCCGGACGCCGTGATGCGGGCGACCATGGGCCTGTTCGACGTCGCCCGGGAGCTGCGGCAGCAGAGCCCGGAAGGCGGCCTGGCGGAGCTGACCGGCCGGCAGTTCGAGCTGTTCTTCCTGCTGCTCGCGACCGCGGGCCACATGACGGCGCAGCAGCTGATGTCCGGCGCGCTGCTGGCGCTCTTCGAGGACCCGGACGCCTGGCGGCGGCTGACGGCGGAGCCGGAGCTGCCCGGCACCGCCGTCGACGAGCTGGTGCGCTTCGTGTCGCCGGTCATGACCTTCCAGCGGACCGCCACCGCCGACACCGAGATCGGCGGGCAGGCGATCGCCAAGGGCGACCGGGTCGCGCTCTGCTACGCGGCCGCCAACCGCGACGAGTCCGTCTTCGCCGACCCGGACCGCCTGGACCTGGAGCGCGATCCCAA
The DNA here is from genome assembly GCF_044333285.1 of Streptomyces sp. NPDC021020. Taxonomy (NCBI): domain Bacteria; kingdom Bacillati; phylum Actinomycetota; class Actinomycetes; order Kitasatosporales; family Streptomycetaceae; genus Streptomyces; species Streptomyces sp. NPDC021020. Next base: position 324,454 of record NZ_JBIRQQ010000010.1, on the reverse strand, counting down.
CCCCCACCTCGGCTTCGGCCTCGGACCGCACCACTGCCTCGGCGACGGGCTCGCCCGCCTGCAGACCCGGGTGCTGTTCGAGGAGCTGGCCCGGCGGATGCCGGACATCGAGCCGGCGGGACCGGTGGACCGGCTCGGCTCGACCTTCCTGAACGGGATCCGCTCCCTGCCGGTGCGCTTCACCCCGTCACCGCCGGTGCGCCGCCGGGCCCGCGGCTGAGCGCCGGTCAGCCCACCGGCACCCCGCGCCCCTCCAGGATCCGCCGCGCCGCACCCACGCTGGTCAGCTCCCGGATCTCGCCGAGCGACAGCGAGACCCCGTAGGCGTCCTCCACCGCGACCACCAGCTGGATGTGCGACCTGCTCGTCCACTCGCCGGTGTTGTGCTGCGCGGTGTCGTCCGTCACCACGTCCGGCGGCAGTTCCAGGACCGCCGCCACCAGTTCCTCAAGCCTCATCCGCGCCTTCCCTCCCACCAGGCCGCCCCCGGGACGGGCTGCCCCGGGGCGTCGAACTCCCACACGTGCCCGAGCAGCCGGCCCAGCTCGGCGGGCTCCGCCGGACACTCCACCACCAGCGCGTCCGGCCGGGCGCTGCGCACGGCCTCGCACGTCACCGGGTCCCCGCTGACGAACAGCCAGTCCCCGTCCTCCACCCCGGCCAGCACGTCCGCCAGCACGTCCGCCAGCGCCTCGGCCGGCGGCCGCCCGCCGGTCCGCAGCACCTCCAGCCGCCTGCCCTGCCCGGCCAGCGTCTCGCCGACGTCGGCGAGCGCCCGGCGCACCTCCTCGGGAGCGGCCGCCAGCGCGTCGCCGTCCAGCACCACCACCCCGGGCGCCTCGGTGGTCAGCGCCGACAGCTGCCGTGCCAGTACGGTGCCGAGCGCCGCGAAGAACTCCTGGGTGTACGGGATGTTGCCGGTGGCCTCCGACACCGGGTCGTGGTAGTCGCCGACGTCGTAGAGCGCGAGCAGCTCCGCCATGTCGAGGCACACGACGTCCTCGATCTGGGCCAGGCCCGCGCCGAGCGCCCGCCGCCACTGCGCCGTCCCGCCGAGGTCGGCCGCCGGGCACAGCACGGCCACCAGCGGCGAGGGCCGCTCGCTCTGGAAGGCCTTGACGGCCTGGGTGAACTCCTGGCCCACCTCGGCGCGCTGGACGGCGTCCGCGCCCCAGTCCTCGGGGCGCAGCAGCACGACGTTGACGCCGCCGGTGTTGCGGTCCATCGCGCTGCCCGGCGTCAGCAGCTGCTGGAAGACCTGGTCGTACGGCGCGAGGTCCAGCGCGATCGGCAGTCCGGTGTGCTCCGCCCAGTACGCGAGCGAGGGCGCCAGCGGGCCCGCGGTGAAGGTCGCGGCGACCACCACGGGCAGCGTGTCGTCCTGCCGGGCCCCGGCGTCCGCCCGCTCGGGCGGCGCGGCGAGGGGCAGCCCGCCGGCGGGGGAGTCGGGTGCGGCGACCGCGGCGTCCAGCAGTACCCGGAAGCTGTCCAGCAGCCACGCCACGGTGGACGCGTCGAACAGTTCCGAGCTGTAGTCCAGGGTGCCCTGGAGCCCGTCGGGACCGTCCTCCATGGCCATGTTGAGGTCCATGAACACGTGCCCGGGATGCGCCTCGACGGGGCTGACCTCCAGGCCGCCGAACGAGGGGGAGAGGGCGAGGTCGTTGGTGTAGACGAACATGACCTGGAAGAGCGGGTTGTACGCGAGGGTCCGCTCCACGCCCAGCTCCGCGACGAGCTTCTCCACCGGCAGGTCCTGGTGGTCGTAGCTGCTGACCACCCGCTCGCGCACCCGCCGGAGCACCTCGGTGAAGGAGGGCTCCCCGGTGAGGTCGATGTTCAGCGCGGTGATGTTGGCGAAGAAGCCGATCATCGGTTCGAGCTCGGGCCGGGTACGGCCGCCGACCGGCACGCCCAGCACGATCCGCTCGTGCTCCGACCAGCGGTGCAGCAGGACGGCGAAGGCCGCGAGCAGGATGATGAAGACCGTGGCCCCGCTGTCCGAGCTGAGCGCCGCGACCCCGTCGGAGGTCTCCCGGGGCAGCCGGAAGACCAGCTGCTCGCCCCGGTGGCCGGGGATCTGCGGACGCGGCCGGTCGTACGGCAGCGTCAGCAGCGGCGGCGCGCCCTCCAGCGCCTCCCGCCAGAACTCCAGCTGCCGCCGCACCACGCCGCCGGCCAGCCACTCCTGCTGCCAGAGCGTGAAGTCGGCGTACTGCACGGGAAGTTCCGGCAGCCGCGGAGTGCCGTCCGTGCGGTAGGCGTCGTACAGGGCGCCCAGCTCGCCCGCCATCACGCCGATCGACCAGCTGTCCGCCACGATGTGGTGGGTGGTCAGCAGCAGGACGTGCTCGGTCGGCGACAACCGCAGCAAGGTGGTGCGCAGCAGCGGGTCGCGCGCCAGGTCGAAGGGCCGGCGGGCCTCCTCGCGGGCGGCCGCCACCAGGGCCGCGTCGTCCCGTCCGGCGAAGTCCACCACCGGCAGGGGCACCTCGCGGTGGCCGGCGACGAGCTGCACCGGCGTGCCGTCCGCCTCGTCGAAGTTGGTCCGCAGGATCTCGTGGCGCCGGACGACCTCCTCGAAGGCGCGCCGCAGGTGGTCCGGCTCCAGCGCGCCGCGCAGCCGCAGCGCCGCCGCCAGGTGGTAGGAGCTGACGCCCGGGTTCATCAGCTCGAAGAACCACATCCGCTGCTGCGCGAAGGACAGCGGCACCGGGTCCTGCGGCCTCGGCCGGCGCACCAGCGGCGGTATACCGTCGTCCTGCGCGGGGCCCGCCCGGCGCGCCCGGCGGGCCAGCTCGGCGACCGTACCGGCCTCGAAGACGGTACGCAGCGAGATGTCGCCCCCCAGCGCCTCGCGCAGCCGGGAGACCATCTGGATGGCCATCAGGGAGTGGCCGCCCAGCTCGAAGAAGTCGTCGTCGGGGCCGACCGCGTCGACGTCCAGCACGTCCTGCCAGATTCCCGCGATCACCTGCTCGGTCGGGTCGGTGAGCGGACCGCGGGTGCCCGCGGCGGTGCGCTCCCGGCGGGCGGTGTCGACGTCCGCGGGGTCCGGCAGCCGGCGGTGGTCGACCTTGCCGTTCGGGTTGAGCGGCAGCTCGTCCAGCCAGACGAACGTGGCCGGCACCATCACGGCGGGCATCGAGCGCAGCAGATGCGCCCGCAGGTCGGCGGCCGACGGGCGCGGGCCGTCCGCGACGAGATACCCGGCCAGCGCCCGGCGCCCGGCGCCGTCCTCGCGGACCGCCACGGCGGCCTGGCGCACCCCCTCGTACCCGGCCAGGCCCGCCTCGATCTCGCCCGGTTCGATCCGGTGCCCGCCGAGCTTGACCTGCCGGTCCATCCGGCCCAGGAACTCCAGGGCGCCGTCCGCCCGCCTGCGTACCCGGTCGCCCGTGCGGTAGAGCCGGTCGCCGGGGACGAACGGGGAGGGCACGAAGCGTTCGGCCGTCAGCTCGGGGCGGCCCAGGTAGCCGCGGGCCACCCCGTGGCCGCCGATCCACAGCTCGCCGGGCACGCCGAGCGGCACCGGCCGCAGATGTGCGTCGAGCACGTACAGCGAGGTGTTGGCGACCGGGTCGCCGATGGTGACGTCGGCGCCCGCCGCCACCTGCCACACCGACGACCAGATCGTCGTCTCGGTGGGCCCGTACATGTTGAGCACCCGGCCGCGGACCGTGCCCGCCAGGTCCGCGGCGAGCGCGCCGGTGAGCGCCTCGCCGCCGACGAGGAAGGTGTCGACCTCCGCGAGCGCCCCGCGGGTCCGCGGGTCGGCCAGCAGCACCCCGGCCAGCGTCGGGGTGCACTGCACGTGCGTGACGCCGTGCCGCCGGATCTGCGCCGCGATGCCGTGGTCGGCGCCGGCGTCGGCCGAGACCCGGCGGCGGACCTCGTCCAGCAGCGGCAGCGACGCCAGCACCTCCGCGGTGGGCACACCGAAGTCGATGAGGCAGGCCAGCTCGTCCACGCCCGCGGCGGTGATCCGCCCGGCCATGGCCACGCACTCGTCCACCGTGCCGATGAGGGCGCCGCCGTCGTAGTAGTGCGCGAAGCCGACGTCCAGCAGCGCCTCGACGTCGTCCGGTGTCGGCTCGCCCTCGATGCCCAGGCTCGGCGCGAGCGCCCTGATCAGGCCGAAGGAGCGCCGCAGGTACTCGCGGAAGGGCCCGCGCACCCGTTCGCGCACCTCGTCGGGATCGGTGCCGACGAAGGTGTGCGCCATCAGCGTCACATGCCCCTCGCCCGGGTGCCCCGCCTCCCGCCACGCCGCGCGGTAGACCGCGGTCTTCTCCGCGACGTCCGCGAGCTCCTGCCCCAGCAGATGGGTGAGCACCCCCGCGCCCAGCTCACCGGCCAGCCGGAAGGTCTCGGGGCTGCCGGCCGCCGCCAGCCACACCGCCGGGGCGTCCGTCAGCGGCCGCGGATAGGTGAGCAGTTCGGTCTCCCGGCCCACCCCGTTGACCGCCGTCACCGATTCGCCGCGCCACAGCCGCCGTACGGTGTCGATGCCCTCCCGCATCACCTCCTTGCGCCGCTCGTACACCTCGGGACCCGCGGCCAGCGCGAAGTCGTCGGCGTGCCAGCCGGAGGCGAAGGCGATGCCCGCGCGGCCGCCGGAGAGGTTGTCCACCACCGCCCACTCCTCGGCGACCCGCAGCGGGTTCTGGAGCGGGAGCACCACGCTGCCCGCCCGCAGCGCCACCCGCTCGGTGACCATGGCCAGCGCGGCCGCGGTGACGGCGGGGTTGGGGTAGAGGCCGCCGAAGCGGTCGAAGTGCCGCTCCGGGGTCCACACCGCGGAGAAGCCGTGCGTGTCGGCGAAGCGCGCGCCGTCCAGCAGCAGCCGGTAGCGGTCCGCCGGGCTGCCCTCCTCACTGCTGACGGCGAAGTACATCAGCCCGACGTCCAGCGGCCGGTGTTCCGCGCCCGGCAGCAGTTCGCCGTCGCCCTGCACCACGACCTTCCAGCCGCGGCGCAGCGGCCACAGCAGCTCCAGGGCGGCGATGTCGAACGACACGCTGGTCAGCGCCAGCCACACGCCGTCCTCGCGGTCGCCGAGCACTCCGTCCATCGCGGCCATGAAGTTGGCCAGCTCGCCGTGTCCGACCAGTACGCCCTTGGGGCGCCCGGTGGAGCCGGAGGTGTAGATGGCGTACGCCAGGCCCGGCTCGCCGCTGCTCCCGCCCGCGCCGGGGCCGTCACCGCCCAGGGCGGGCTCGTCGGGGGCGTCGGCCAGCACCAGCGGTACCGGGCGCCCGGCGAACAGCGCGCGGTGGGCCCGGGTGGTGACCACCGCGGACACCCCGGCGTCGTCCATGACGTACGCCAGCCGCTCCGGCGGCATCGACGGGTCCAGCGGCAGGTAGCCGGCGCCCGAGCGCAGCACGCCGAGCAGGGCGGCGACCATCTCCGGCGAGCGCTCCACGCACACCGCGACGAGTCGGCCGGCGCCGGCGCCCGCGGCCCGCAGCCGCTCCGCCAGCGCGGCGCTGTCCGCCGCCAGGTCGCCGTAGGACAGCTCGCGGTCCCGGAAGGCGAGCGCGACGGCCCCCGGGTGCGCCGCGGCCCTGGCGGCGATCTCCTCGTGGACGGGTCGCCGCGGCGAGGTGTCCTCGGTGGCGTTCCAGCCGTGCAGCACCAGCTCGCTCTCCGCGCCGTCCAGCAGCGGCAGTTCCCCGACCCGGCGGCCGGGACCGGCCGTCATGCCCTCCAGCAGGGTCCGCCAGTGGCCCAGCAGCCGCGTCATGGAGTCGGCGGTGAAGACGTCGGCGTTGTAGAGGACCGACACGCTCGGCCCGCCGAGGCCGCTCGGGGCGCCCGGTTCCGCCGCCGGCTCGCGCGGGTCGGTGAACTCCAGGGTCAGGTCGAACTCGGTCGCCACCCGGTCGCTGCGTACCGGCCGCACGTCGAGCCCGGCCAGCCGCAGCGGCGCCATCGAGGTGTTCTGCACCGTGAACATCGCCTGGAAGAGCGGCGAGCGCGCCGGGTCGCGCCGCGGGTGCAGCGACTCCACCAGCGACTCCACCGGGGTCTCCTGGTGCTCGTACGCCTCCAGGGCGCCGTCGCGCACCCGCCGCAGGAACTCGCGCACGGTCGGGTCGTCGGCGGTGTCGCCCCGCATGACCAGGGTGTTGACGAAGAAGCCGATCAGGTTCTCCGTCTCCAGCCGGGTGCGGTTGGCGGTGGGCACGCCGACCAGGGTGTCGCTCTCGCCGCAGTAGCGGCCGAGCAGCACATGGAAGGCCGCGAGCATCGCCATGAAGCGTGTGGCGCCCTCCTCGCGGCACAGCGCGTCGACAGCGTCCACGAGGTCCGCGGGCACGTCCAGGGTGACCTGCCCGCCCGCGTACGTCGCGGTCCCCGGCCGGGGCCGGTCGGTGGGCAGGTCGAGCAGGGTCGGGGCGCCCGCGAGGGCGGCGGTGCGGCGCTCCACCTGCGCGTGCAGCTCGCCGGACTCCAGCCGGGCGCGCTGCCAGACGGCGAAGTCGGCGTACTGCACCGGGAGGGCGGGGAGCCCGGACGTGCCCGCGCCGCCCGGGTAGAGCGCCGCGATCTCCTTCAGCAGCACGTCCACCGACCACATGTCGGCGATGATGTGGTGCACCGTCAGCGCGAGCGTCCACTCCTCGGCGCCGGTGCGCAGCAGCAGGGCGCGCAGCAGCGGCGGCCGCCCCAGGTCGAAGGGCCGGGCGACGTCCTCGGCCACCAGGCACGCCGCGCGCTCCTCCCGTTCGGCCTCCGGCAGCCCGGTCAGGTCCGTGACCGGCAGCGGCAGCTCCACCGCCGCCTGGACCTGCTGGACCGGCTCCCCGCCGTCGAGCCGGAAGGCGGTGCGCAGCGTGCCGTGCCGCCGCGCGACCTCGCCGAGGCACCGGGCGAGCGCCGCGGTGTCCAGCGGTCCCGCTATCCGCCAGCGCGCGCTCATGTGGTACGTGGCGGTGCCGGGGTGGACCTGCTCGAAGAACCACATCCGGCGCTGCTGGAGCGAGACCGGCAGCGGCCCGTCGTGCGGCACCGGCGCCAGCGGCCGGTCCTCCCGCGCGGGGTCCGCGCCCCGCCGCAGGATCTCCAGCACCTCCTGCTTGTGCTCGCCGAGGGCGGCCCGCAGTTCCGGAGTGAGCGCTCCCGGCGGCGCGCTGAAACGCAGCAGATCGCCGTCCGCCCACACCTCCACGCCCGCCGTCCGCAGCCGGGCCAGCAGTTCGACGACCCTCACAGTGCCCCCTCCTCGTTGTCCTGCGGACGTTCCGCCGGGCGGCGGCCGAGCGCGCGCAGCGTCGCCACCAGTTCCGCCTGGCCCGCCACCGTCGGCTCGGCGAACAGCTCCCGCAGCCGGCACTCCACGCCGAAGCGGTCGCGCAGCCGGTTCACCAGCCGGGTGCCGAGCAGCGAGTGCCCGCCCAGCTCGAAGAAGTCGCCCGTGATCCCGCCGGGTTCGACGCCCAGCAGCTCCTGCCAGATCTCGGCGACGGCGCGGCGCACGTCCGCCTGCGGCCCGCTGAACAGGTCGGTCTCCGCGGCCGCGGCCGCCTCCACGTTGCCGGGGCCCGCGGTCGTCCCGTCGTACGGGACCGCGCCGGCCGCCGCGGCATCCGGGTAGGCGGCCGGTCCGGCGATGTCCTCGCGCCAGTACCGCTGCCGCTGGAAGGGATACGCCGGCAGCGGGACCTTGCGCCGGCCCCGCCCGGACGTGCGCCGCCGCCAGTCCACGGCGACGCCCGCCGCCCACAGCGCCCCGGCCGCGTGCTCCAGCGCCGCCGTGTCGCCGCGCCCGGACCCGGGCCTGGCGGTCGAGGCCACCGCCGCCGCGCCTCCCGGGCGGACGCGCCGGGCCAGCGCGGTCAGGCCCTGCCCCGGGCCGACCTCCAGCAGCACCGGGCGGGAACCGTCCGCCGTGACGGTCGCCAGGCCCGCGGCGAACCGCACCGGCCGCAGCGTGTGCTCGGCCCAGTAGCCGGGGTCGGTCGCCTGCTCCGCGGTGATCCAGTCGCCGGTGACGTCGGAGACGAACGGCACTTCGGGAGCCCGCGGCGCCAGGCCCGCGACGACCTCGCGCAGCCGGTGCGCGGCCTCCTCCATCGCGGGGGAGTGGAAGGCCCGGGTGGTGTGCAGCAGCCGGCACCCCACCTCCCGTGCGGCCAGCGACCGCCGGTACGCCTCGACCGCGTCCGGCGCCCCGGCGACCGTGCACTGGTCGGCGGCGTTGACCGCGGCCAGGGACACTCCCGCGGGCAGCTCGCCCAGTTCGTCCTCGCCGAGCTGCACCCCGAGCATCGCCCCCGGCGCGGCCCTGCCCATCAGTGCGCCGCGCGCCGCGACCAGGGCCACGGCGTCGCCGAGCCGGAACACCCCGGCCAGGCAGGCCGCGACGTACTCGCCCAGGCTGTGGCCGAGCAGCCCGGCGGGCCGCACGCCCCACTCCTGCCACTGCCGGGCCAGCGCGTACTCGACGGCGAAGAGGGCGGGCTGGGCGTGCTGCGTCCCGTCGAGAATCCCGGGCGGCGCGCCGGGCCGGGTCAACCGCTCCAGGACGGCGGCCGCTTCCCCGTCCAGGAAGCCGCGGCAGCGGTCGTACTCCGCACGGAAGACGCCGTGCGCCGCGTACAGCTCCGCCGCCATCGCCGGGTGCTGCGCGCCCTGGCCCGGCAGCAGGAGGACCACCGGCGGCGCGGTGGCGGGTGCCGGCGAACCGGTCGCGGGCCCGGCGGGCGTCCGCAGCGCCGCGACGGCCTCCGCGGCGTCCGCCGCCACCACGAAGCGCCGGTGTTCGAAGGCCTTCCGGCCGAGCTGCGTGGTGTACGCCGCGTCGGCCAGCGACGGCCCGCCGTCCTCCGCCAGCCGGTCGGCGAGCCGCAGCGCCGCCTCGTCCGCGGCCCGTCGGGTCCGTGCGGAGACCAGCAGCAGCTGCGGGCCCGGCGCCGGGGGAGGGGAGGCCGGAGCCGCGGGGGCCTCCTCGACCACCACATGGGCGTTCGTGCCGCCGATGCCGAAGGAGCTGACCCCCGCCCTGCGCGGCCCGGCGCCGGCCGGCCACGGGAGCGCCCGGGCGGGGACGTGGAAGGGGCTGCTCGCCAGCTCCGCCTTCGGGTTGGGCGTGCGGAAGTACGGGCTCGGCGGCAGCGTGCGGTGCTCCAGCGCCAGGACGGTCTTGATCAGCCCGGCGATCCCGGCGGCCACGTCCAGGTGGCCGATGGCGGCCTTCACCGAGCCGATCGCACAGGTCCCCGTGCCCTCCGCCCCGCCGTCGCGGAAGGCCCGGCTCAGCGCGGTGACCTCGATCGGGTCGCCCAGCACCGTCGCGGTGCCGTGCGTCTCCACGTAGCCGATGCCGCCGGGGCGCACTCCCGCGGCGCGGTGGGCGGCCCTGATCACCGCGGCCTGGCCGGCGACCGAGGGAGCGGTGTAGCCGACCTTCGCGGCACCGTCGTTGTTGACCGCGCTGCCCTTGACGACGGCTCGGACGGTGTCCCCGTCCGCGAGGGCGTCGCCGAGCATCTTCAGCACCACCACCCCGACGCCGTCGCCAGGCACCGTCCCGGTGGCCCGTGCGTCGAAGGGCATGCAGCGGCCGTCGCGCGCGTAGATGCCCTCCTCCTGGTGGAGGTAGCCCTCCCGCAGCGGCACCATGACCGAGACCCCGCCGGCCAGCGCGATGTCGCAGTCCCCGCTGAGCAGCCCCTGGCAGGCGAGGTGCACCGCGACCAGCGCCGTCGAGCACGCCGACTGCACGCAGATCGCCGGGCCGGTCAGGCCCAGCTTGTAGGCGGTACGGGTGGGCAGCATGTCCTTGTCGTTGCCGAGGACGACCTCCATGAAGTCCGGCAGGTAGGACAGCTCGCGCAGCGGCCGCCCCAGGTACGTGCCGGTGCTCGACCCCGCGTAGAGGCCGGTCGCCGGTGCGCGGTCCGGGTCCACGCCCGCGTCCTCCAGCGCCTCCCAGGCGCATTCGAGGAAGATCCGCTGCTGCGGGTCGAGGGTGGCGGCGTCGCGCGGGCTGAATCCGAAGAAGCCCGCGTCGAAGAGGTCCGCGCCCGGCAGGTAGCCCTTGGCGCGGACGTAGCGCGGGTCCTTGACGACCTGTTCGGGGACGCCCTCGTCGAGCAGCTCCTGCTCGGAGAAGAAGGTGACGGCCTCCGCGCCGTCCCTCAGCAGCGGCCAGAAGGCGCCGGTGTCCGCGGCGCCGGGGAAGCGCCCGGCCATGCCGATGATCGCGATGTCCGCGCCGCCGTCGTCCGCGGAGCCGCCGCGGTCCGCGGTGTCCACGCTGTCCTGGGTGTCCACGCTCAGTGTTCCTCCACCATCGTCCGGCGCCGCCGCAGCCGGTCCCGTCCCGCCGCGCGGTCCCCGCGACCGCCGCCGTCCCGCTCGTCCGCGGCCGCTTCCGGCGGCTCCCGCCCCGCGTCCCGGCCGTCCGCCGCGCCCAGGTGGGCGGCGAGCGCCGCGACCGTCGGGTGCTCCAGGAGCGCCAGCGTGCCGACCTCGCGGCCGAGTTCCTCCGTCAGCCGCGCCGCGACCTCCACCAGCAGCACCGAGTGGCCGCCCAGCTCGAAGAAGTTGTCGGCCGCCCCGACCTCGGCCACACCCAGGGCGTCGGCCAGCACGCCCACGACGGTGCGTTCCAGCGCGGACACCGCGCCGGTGCGCGGACCCGGCGGCGCGGAGGCCGCCGCGACCTCGGGCAGTGCCGCCCGGTCGACCTTGCCGTTGGCGGTCAGCGGCAGCTCGGCCAGAATCCCGATCCGCGAGGGCACCATGGCCGGCGGTACCGTCTCGCGCAGGAAGGCCGACAGCGCCGCCGGATCGACGGCGGCGCCCTCGACGGGCACCACGTGCGCGTCGAGCCGCAGGTCGCCGGACGCCTCCGGAGCCGTCACGGCCACCGCGAGGCGCACCGCCGGGTGCCGGGCCAGCGCCGCCTCGACCGCGCCGAGTTCGATACGGAAGCCGCGCACCTTCACCTGGCTGTCCGCGCGCCCCAGCACGTGCAGCCGCCCCTGCGGGTCCCGCCGCGCGAGGTCGCCGGTGCGGTACACCCGCCCGCCGGGCAGGCAGCCGAAGGGGTCCGGGACGAAGCGCTCGGCGGTCAGCCCCGGGCGGCCCAGGTAGCCGCGGGCGACGCCGAGACCGCCGAGGCACAGCTCGCCGACCATGCCGACGGGCACCGGACGCATCCGGTCGTCCAGCACGTGCGCGCAGGTGCCGTCGACGGGGTGGCCGACCGTCACCTGTGCGGGCTCGGCGGCGTCGATCTCCGCGCAGGCCGACCACACGGTCGTCTCCGTCGGCCCGTACATGTTCCACATCCGGCCCACCCGCGGCCGCAGCGCGGCGGCCAGGGCGGGTGGCAGCGCCTCGCCGCCGACCAGCGCGGTGAGCCGCGGCGATCCGGGCCACCCCGCGGACAGCAGCATCCGCCAGGTCACCGGCGTGGCCTGGAGCACGGTCGCGGCGCTGCTGTCCAGGAGCGCGGCGAGCGCCCGCGGGTCGGCGGCCTCGGCCCGGCCCGCCACCGTCACCCGGGCGCCCGCGACGAGCGGCAGCCACAGTTCCAGGCCGGCGATGTCGAAGGAGAGCGTCGTCACCGCCACCAGGCTGTCGTCCGCGCCGATCCCCGGCGTCCCGCTCATCGCCCGCAGGAAGGCGGCGAAGGCGCCCTGGGAGATCTGCACGCCCTTGGGCGCCCCCGTGGAGCCCGAGGTGTGCAGGACGTAGGCGAGCTGGTCCGGGTGGCTGACCGTGCCGGGCGGCTCGGCGCTGTGCGCGCCGATCGCGTCGCGTTCCAGGTCCAGCCGTACGGCCGGCAGGCCGGCGGGCGCGACCTCCCGCGGGGCCGACGCGTCGGTCAGCAGGACGGTGAGCCGGGTGTCGCCCAGGATCGCCGCGATGTGCCCGGCCGGGTAGTGCGGGTCGACCGGGACGTACGCGGCGCCGGCCCGGTGGACGGCCAGCAGGGCGACCACCATGTCGAGGCCGCGCTCCAGGCACACCCCGACCAGCGACTCGGGACCCGCGCCGAGCGCCGCCAGGTAGCGGGCGAGCCGGTTGGCGGCGGCGTCGAGTTCGCCGTACGTCAGGCTGCTGCCGCCCGCGGTCACCGCGATCCGGCCGGGTGCCTCCGCGGCCCGCGCCGCGACCTGCTCGTGGGCGCACCACCGCGGTGCCCGCCACGCGCCCTCCCGCCCCGCCGCTGCCGGGCCCTCGCCCCCGTCGTCCGCCCGCAGCCGCCCCACGGCGGTCCGCGGCGCGGCGGCGGCGTGCGCGGCCAGCGAGCGGAACTGCTCCAGCAGGCAGGCCGCGTAGCCGGCGTCCACCTGCCCGGTGCGGTGCTCCAGCACCAGCCGCAGCCCGCCGGCTCCGGCCTCGCACCGCAGCAGCAGGGTGAAGGGCCCGCTCCACACCGCCCGCGACTCCTCGGCGAAGGTCACCCCCGCGGCCGTCCGCGGCTCCGGCGCCGCACGGTGCTCGAAGCCCCACACCGGGTGCGCGGGTTCGGCCGCGTCGTCCGGCGGCCACGCGAAGAACTCCAGCTCCTCCCGGACCACCGCCGCGGCCTTGCGCAGCCGCTCCAGCACGTCCGCGAAGACGTCGCCCTCCGCGACCGGGCCGACGACCGGGAGCACCTTGGCGCACGCCCCCACGAGGGGCGCCAGCTCCTCGTACACCCGGCAGTCGACGACCGCGCCGGTGACGATCTCGGGCGTCCTGGCGTGCCGCCACAGCAGGACCGTCCAGCAGGCGTGCAGGAAGTCCGCCGCCGTCGCGCCCAGCGCGTCCGCCGCCGCCTCCACCGCGGCCGACTCCTCCGGCCGGAGCAGCGCGGCGGCTCGGGCCAGGGGCCCTGCCGGCCCGTCCGCCTCCCACGGCAGCCGCTGGGTGCGCCGCAGCTCCCGCAGCCGCCCGAAGTCCCGCGGCCCACCCGCCTCCTCGTCGTCCCGCAGCGCGTTCTGCCAGGCCGCGAACTCCGCGTACGGCAGCGCCTCCGGCAGGGCGGGCCCGCCCGTGACGGCGTCGGCGTAGGCGTCGGCGGTGTCGCCGGCCAGCAGATCGAGGCTGCGGCCGTCGGCGAGGAGCGCGGGCAGCGCGAGGGTGAGCCGGTGCCGCCCCGGGCCGGTGGTCTCGACCGCCGTGTCCAGCACGCCGCCGCCGGAGCCGTCGGCGGCGCGCGTCAGGCCGTGGCGGTCCGCCACCGCGGACAGGGCCGCGTCCAGGCGGTCCCGGTCCAGGGGCCCGTCGAGGCGCAGGACGACCCGCGCCGGGTGGACGTCCCCGGCCGCGGCCCAGGCCCGGATGTGCCGCTGCTGGGGTGACTCCTCGGACGCTTCCACGTCAGCTCCTGGCATCGTGCGGGGGTGCGGCGGCCGAGCGGCGGCGCACACTGTCGAAACGAGCCCTGGCCGCGGTGGCACGCTGCCGGGCGGTCTCCTGCCGCCGGGCGTCCACGGCGCGCGCGGTCACGTCGGCGACCGTGTCCCCGGGAGCGGCCACGACGCCCGACAGCAGCGCGCGCAGCTCGCCCAGCATCCGGGCGGCCGTCGCGGCGGTGAACGAGTCGGCGTTGTGGACCAGCGCGCCGCGCACCGCGGTCGGGGTCTGCACCACGTGCAGCGACAGGTCCTGGGTGGCGGTCGGGGCGTGCCGCTCCTGCGGGGTCACCGTCACCCCGGCGGGACCGGGCACCGTGTCCGGCCGGCGGTGGTACTCGATCTCCACGTGGAAGAGCGGCGGCCGGTCCGGCCGGCGCGGCGGCCTGAGCAGCTCCACCAGCCGGTCGAAGGGCAGGTCGGCGTGCGCCTGCGCGCCGAGCGCCGTCTCCCGCACCCGCGCCAGCACCTCGCGTACGGTGTCGGTCGCCGCCACCCGGGTGCGCAGCACCAGCTGGTTGGTGAAGAAGCCGATGACCGGCTCGACCTCGACCGTCTGCCGCCCGGCCGTGCCCGACCCCACCACCAGGTCGTCCTGCTCGCAGTGGTGGCGCAGCAGCATCAGGTACGCCGCCAGCACCGCCATGAAGACGGTCACGCCCTCGCGCAGGCAGAAGGCGACCAGCTCCGCCGTCTCCCGCTCGCCCAGCTCGTACGGCAGCGTGGCCGCCGTGAAGACGGCCGTGCCCGGCAGCGGGCGGTCGTACGGCAGGGCCAGCGCCTCGGGCGCGCCCGCGAGCCGCTCGCGCCAGTAGTCCGCCGTGCGCGCGGTGACGCCCGGCAGCTGCTCGCGCTCCCAGCGGGCGTAGTCGGCGTACTGCACCTCCAGCGGCGGCAGCGCCGGGTCCTCGCCCGCGCCCGCCACCGCGTAGGCCGCCCACAGCTCCTCGAAGAGCAGCTCGGTGGACCAGGCGTCGGTGGCGATGTGGTGGACCGTCACGAGCAGCAGGTGCCGCACCGGCGACAGCCGGACCAGCCGCATCCGCAGCGGCGCGTCCGCGGCGAGGTCGAACGGCAGCGCCGCCTCCTCCTCGGCCAGCCGCAGCGCCTCCTCCTCGGCGGACGCCGTGCCCTGCCCCGCCAGGTCGGTGACCGGCAGCCCGCACGGCCGCGCCGGCGCCACCACCTGCACCGGACCGCCCGCCTGCTGGCGCACGGTGGTGCGCAGCATGTCGTGCCGGGCGCGTACGGCGTCGGCGGCGCGTCCCAGCGCCCCGGCGTCCAGCGGCCCGTCGAGCCACAGCGCGGTGGCGACGTTGTGGTGCGCGCCGCCCCGGTCGAGCTGCTCGACGAACCACAGCCGCCGCTGGGCGTGCGACAGCGGCGCCGGCCCCGCGCCGGGATCCGCCCTCACCGGCGGCGGCACCGGGGCCGCGCCGCCCGCGAGGGCCTCGGCGATCCGGTCGGCCAGACGCGCGGGCGTCGGCGCCTCGAACACCGCGCGCAGCGGTACGTCCACGGCGAGGTCGCGCCGCAGACGCGAGACGAGCTGCACGGCCAGCAGCGAATGGCCGCCCGCACGGAAGAAGTCCGTGCTGTCGGTGACCTCCCCCGCCTCGGGGCCCAACAGATCCGACCACAGCCCGTGCAGCAGTTCCGCGGTCGCACGCGCCCTGCCGGACGGCCCGGGTTCCACGGCGGCCGGGGAGGCCGTGGGCAGAGCGAACTCCCGGCGCGGCGGCGGGGTGACGCCGCCGAGGGCGGTCAGCGGCCGGTCCGGGTCCGCGGCGGCGTCCGCCAGCAGCGCGCCGAGGTCGGCCAGCAGCCGTTCGGCGGTCGCCGCGTCGAAGAGGTCCGCGGCGTAGCTGAGCGTCGCCGTCAGACCGGCGGGTCCGTCGTCGGCCATCGTCAGCGACAGGTCGAAGGCCTCGGCGGGGTGGGTCAGGCCGACCGGTTCGACCGCGACGCCGGCCAGGTCCCACACGGGCCGCGGGACGTTCTGGTAGGCGAACATCGCCTGGAAGACCGGGCTGTGCGCGGTGCTGCGCGCCAGCCCCAGCTCCTCCACGACCAGCTCGAAGGGCACGTCCTGGCGTGCCTGCGCGTCCAGCACGGCCGCGCGCACCCGGCCGAGCAGCGTCCCGAAGTCCGGATCGCCGCCGGTGTCGCAGCGTACGGCGACGGTGTTGACGAAGCAGCCGATCAGCGGCTCCAGGTCGCGGTGGGAGCGTCCGGCCACCGGGCAGCCCACGACGACGTCCGCCTCGCCGGACCACAGGTGCAGCACGGCGTGGAAGCCCGCGAGCAGCGTCATGAACAGCGTCGCGCCCTCCCGCCGGGCCAGCCGCCGCAGTCCGTCGGCGACCTCGGCGGGCAGCACGGACCCGGCGATGCCCGAGTGGTGGTCCCGCACCGCGGGCCGCGGCCGGTCGGCGGGCAGGTCGAGCACGGCGGGTGCGCCCGCGAGCCGCTCGCGCCACTGGTCCAGGCCCGCGCGGAAGGCCCCGGCCCGCGCGCGGTCCTCCTGCCAGGCGGCGAAGTCCGCGAACTGCAGCGGCAGTTCCGGCACCTGCGGTTCCGCGCCGGTGCCGAAGGCGGTGCAGTGCGCGGACAGCTCCGCGACGAGCAGCGCGTACGACCAGCCGTCCGCCACGATGTGGTGCAGCGACAGCAGCAGCAGGTGCTCGTCGTCGGCGGTGCGCAGGAGCACCGCCCGCAGCAGCGGCCCGGAGGCGAGGGCGAAGTGCCACTCCGCCTCGGCCCGCCGCAGCCGGGCGGCAGCGGCCTCCCGCTCCCGCGGGCCGAGGCGGCGCAGGTCCACCAGCGGCACCGGTACCGTCCCCGCCGGCGCGGCCACCTGCACGGGTGCGCCGCCGTCCTCGGGGAAGGACGTGCGCAGGACGACGTGCCGTGCGACGACCGCGTCCACCGCCCGGCGCAGCGCGGTGACGTCCAGCGGCCCGACCAGCCGCAGCGTCTCGCGCGCCCCGTACAGGCCGCTGTCCGGCTGCCACCGGTCCAGGAACCAGATGCCGCGCTGTGCGAAGGCCAGCGGCGCCGGGCCGTCCCCGGCCCGCCGCGGGATGCCGTCGGCGGCGCGCGACCGGCGCTCGGCCAGGGCCCGCTCCAGCAGGGCGCGTTTGACCGGCGAGAGCACCGACGCCCGCGCCGTCCGACCGGCCGTCACCGGCCCGCCTCCCCGCCGAGCAGCCGGCCGGCCTCCTCGTCCGACATGCTCCCGATGTCGGACAGCAGCGCCAGCACCTCCGCCGCCGCCGTGTCGGCCGCGGCGGCCTCCGTCACCTCCGCCGCCAGGCCGCCCAGGGTGGGCGAGCGGAAGACCGTCTGGAGCGGTACCGCGATGCCGAAGGTGTCGCGGACCCGGGCGACGACCTGGTTGGCCAGCAGCGAGTCGCCGCCCGCGGCGAAGAAGTCCTCGTCGGTGCCGACGCTGTCGCGGCGCAGCAGCTCGCACCAGATCTCCGCGAGCAGCTGCTCGACCGGCGAGACGGGCGCGGCGCCCGGTGCCGGGTCGGGCAGGGCCTCCTGCGGGTCGGGCAGGGCCTTGAGGTCGACCTTGCCGCCGGGCATCAGCGGCAGCGCGTCCAGCACCACGAAGTGGGACGGCACCATGTACTCCGGCAGCTTCGCGGCCAGGAACTCCCGCAGCTCGCGCGCCCCGGGACGCACCGCGCCGCGCGGCACGCAGTAGGCCGCGAGCCTGCCGTCGTACGGCACGACCACGGACGGGCCCAGCTCGGGGTGCAGCGCGAGCGCGGCGGCGATGTCGCCCGGGTCGATACGGTAGCCGCGGATCTTCACCTGGTCGTCGACCCGGCCGGCGAACTCGAGCGCCCCGCCGGCGGTCTGCCGCGCCAGGTCCCCGGTGCGGTACATCCGCGACCCCGGGGGGCCGAACGGGCTCGGCACGAACGACTCGGCAGTCAGGGCGGGCTGGCCGAGGTAGCCGCGGGCCAGTCCCGTGCCGGTGATCCACAGCTCGCCGACCTCGCCCGCCGGTACCGGCCGCAGCGCGTCGTCGAGGACGTGCACACCGGTGCCCGGCAGCGGGCTGCCGATCGGCACCCGCTCCAGCCGGCCGATCAGGTCGGGGTCCATCGGCGGCAGGTACAGCGTCGCCGCGACGGTGGTCTCGGTCGGGCCGTACGCGTAGACGAAGTGCGGCCGGTGGGGGTTGAGCCGGGCCCAGGCCGCGAGCCGCCCCACCGGGATGCTCTCCCCGCCGGTGACGAAGTGCCGCAGCCACGGGATCCGCTCGCCCGACGCCTCCAGCTCCTCCACCAGCAGCTGCAGGAAGACCGGCGGCAGCATCACGCTGCTGATGCCGAGCCGGCGGCAGTCGTCCAGCAGTTCCCTCGGTGACGTCCACTGCGGCCTGGGGTGCACCACCAGGGTCGCGCCCGACAGCAGCGCCGGGTAGATCTCCGCCGCGGCCGCGTCGAACGCCAGCGAGGTGAACTGGAGCACCCGGTCGCCGGGGCCGAATCCGTACAGCTCGGTCTTGGCCGCGGCGCGGTCCCCCAGCGCGCGGTGGTCGATCATGATGCCCTTGGGCGTCCCGGTGGAGCCCGAGGTGAAGATGACGTAGGCCAGGTTGTGCGGGTGCAGCCCGGTGTCCGGGGCCTGCGCCGGGCAGGCCGCCACCGCCGCGTCGTCGTCCTCGGTCACCGTGGCCGTACCGGCGGGCAGCAGGCCGGCCAGCGAGCGCTGGGTGAGCACCAGCCGGGGCGCGGCCCGCTCCACGATCCGGGCCAGCCGCTCGGCGGGCAGCCCGGGGTCCAGCGGCAGGTAGGCGGCGCCCGACTTGAGCACCGCGAGCAGCGCGGTGATCATCCCCGCCGACCGCTCCAGGTACAGCCCCACCACCTCGTCCGGCCCGGCCCCGCGCCCGTGCAGATACCGGGCCAGCCGGTCGGACCGCCGGTCCAGTTCGCGGTAGGTCATCCGCTCCTTGCCCAGCACGACCGCCTCGGCGTCCGGCGTGCGCGCCACCTGCTCCGCGAAGAGCTCCAGCACCCCGCTCATCCGGCCACCCCCGTCACCGCGGCGCTCCCCGCCTCACCGCCGGACGGCCACGCGGCATACCCGCGCAGCCCGTACAGCAGCGGCGGGTGCTGGGCGAGATGCCGTACGGACACCACCTCCGCGATGACGACCGTGTGGTCGCCCGCGGGAGTGGTGCTGCGCACCCGACACTCGGCGAAGGAGTGCGCGTCCTCCGTCAGGCACGGCAGGCCGGAGTCGCCCGCGGGCCGCCAGACGACTCCGGCGAAGCGGTCGCCGCCGCCGGTCGCGAAGACCTCCGCGGCCCGCCGCCCCCACCGGTGCAGCAGGTTCACCGCGAAGCCGCCGCCGGCCAGCAGCTCCCGCAGGGTGCCGCTGCGGTTGTCGAGGCTGACCAGCAGCATCGGCGGAGCCAGTGACACCGCGCACAGCGAGGTGCAGGTCAGGCCGAACGGCACGCCGGTCCCCGCCCCCGTCGTCGTCACCACCGCGACCCCGCTGGGAAATCCCGCCATCAGCCCGCGGAAGGCGTCGACGTCCGTGCTGCGTGCCGCAACGGCCGCGGGCGGCGGCGCGGTCGCGGCCTTCGTGTGCTCCATGTGCTGGACCTCCCCGAGGGCCGTCAGCCGGTCGCGCCGGCGCGCATCGATGCGAAGTACTCGTACTGGCTGGGCAGCGCGGAGGCCGCCTTCCGGGCGCTCTCCCGGATCCGCGCGAACTCGCGTTCGGCCGGCCCGGCGTCGAGCATGTCCACCAGCGGCCGCTGGACGGCCGGCACCCCGCCCATGCCGAGCAGCAGCGTCGACCACGAGTACGGCTCGAAGCCGTGGTAGTGCGGGTAGATGCTGTTCTCGTCCGGCAGGTCGGTCTGCCACAGCCGCACCCGCTCCTGGAGGTCGCCGGGCAGCGGCCTCTCCTTGGTCGCCTTCCAGTACGGGTTGTCGGTGCGCTGGGCGCTGTAGTAGTGGAAGGCCAGGAATTCGCAGATGCCGTCGATGGCCCGCCCGACGACCGCGTTGTAGTGCTCGGCGCGCACCGGGTCGACCGGCCCGTCCGGGAAGTGCCGGACGAGCTGCTCGATGCCGTGCTGGATGAAGAAGATGCCGGTCGACTCCAGCGGCTCCACGAAGCCGCTCGCCAGCCCGATGGCCACGCAGTTGCCGACCCAGGAGCGGCGGCTGCGGCCGATGCGCATCCGGATGTGGTTCGCCTCCAGGTCGCGCGCCTGCGGCCCCGCCGCCTCGCGCAGTTCGCGCTCGGCCTCCTCCGGGGTGCAGTAGTCCCCGGCGTAGACGTAGCCCATGCCGAGCCGCTCGAACAGCGGGATGGTCCACATCCAGCCGTTCTCCATCGCGGTGGCCGTGGTGTACGGGGCGATGCCGTTCTTCTCGACGTCGGTCGGCACCCGCAGCGCCACCGCCCGGTCGTTGGGCAGGAACTCCTGGAAGGAGACGAGCGGCTCCTCCATCGCCTGGTTGATCAGCAGCCCGCGGAAGCCGGTGCAGTCGATGTACAGGTCACCGGTGACCGTGCCGTGCTCCCCGGTCACCAGCCCGGTGATCCCGGTCGCGTCCCGCTCGACGTGCTGGATGGTGTCCACGATGCGGGTCACGCCGCCGGCGGTGGCCCTGCGCATCAGGAAGGCGGCGAGCAGCGAGGCGTCGAAGTGGTACGCGTACGGGTACTGCGTGTCCTCCTGCGCCATCGAGCTGCGGGTGCCCGGCGGCAGCTTCTTCGTGTCCTCGGCGTCGAACAGCCTGCCGTCGAGCGTGTGCGGGGAGCGCTTGTCGTCCATCAGCCGGGCGAGGGCGAAGCAGTCCCGGTCGAACCGCTCCGACGGCCGCAGCCGCAGCCACCACTCCTGGAGGGTGTGGCCCGCCACCGTGGTGGGGCGCTCGAAGGGGTGGTAGAAGTCGTGCCCGGGACGGCGCCAGTTGCGGAAGCGGATGCCGAGCTTGTACGTGGCGTGGCACTCCGGCATCCACTCGTGCTCCTCCAACCCGATGGTCGTGAAGAAGTGCCGGATGGTGCTGAAGGTCGCCTCGCCCACGCCGATCGTGGAGATCGCCCCGGACTCCACCACGGTCACGCTGACCTGCTCGCCCAACGTGGCCCGAAGGTAGGAGGCGGCCATCCAGCCGGCCGTGCCTCCACCTGCGATCACTATCTTCCGGGTCATCGTCCTCGGCCTCCGTTCGGCTGCTGTGCGGGGTTCACGACGTGCAGGACCTGCCGGCAGTGGCGCTGCCACGCCGGGGCGGCGGCCGCCTCGGCGGCCGGGAGTAACACCGGGGCACCGGGCACGAGCGGGTCGGTGACGACCGACAGGTCGTCGTGCCACAGGTAGACGACGGTGCCGTCGTCCGGGGCGTCCGCGGCGCCCGCCGGGCCGGGCCACGCCGCCGCGGCACGCAGCTCGGCCAGCGGGAAGGCGGTGCAGTCGCGGTGCGCGCCCGCGCTCATCGCGCGGCCTCGCTCCCGGCGGCCGGATCCGGCCGCCGGGAGCCGGCGAGCTCCGGCTCGGCGCCCTCCTCCTCCGGCAGGGCCCCGTCGCCGGGCGCGGCCCCCTCCGTGGCTTCCTCCGCGGTCTCCTCCGTGGCTTCCTCAGCGGCCTTCTCGCGTCCGGCGGCGACCGCCGCCATCTCTGTCTCGACGTTGCGGAACCGCGGGGTGAGGTAGGCGGCCAGCACCACCAGCAGGAAGGCGGTACCCAGCACCATGAGCAGCAGGCCGCCGCCGCGCCCCTTGCCCGTACCGATGACCTGGCCGACGCTGTCGGCCAGCGACCCGGACGGCTTCACCAGCGGGTCGAAGGCGTCCACCAGCGGCCCGGCGAGCAGATACGCCAGCGGCAGCGTCGACCACGCCACGAAGCGGTTGAGCGAGAACACCCGCGCCTGCATCGAGTCCGGCACATAGGTACGGATCACCGTCGCGGTGCCGCCGCGGACGAACTGGATCCCGAACAGGCAGCCGAACAGCCCGATACCGATCAGCACCGCGTTGGGCCGCAGCCCGGCCACCACGAGCGACAGCGCCTGCCCCAGGCCGAACAGCAGGATCCCCGCGACCCGGTTGCGCGGACCGCCCCACATCGTCATCACCAGGCCGCCGAGGAAGATGCCCACCCCGCCGGCCGAGAAGGTCGCGCCCAGCACCGACGTGGAGGCGAAGGCCAGCACCAGCGGGGTGACCACGATCTGCGTCAGGCCCACCGTGAAGCTGATGAAGGCGCCGAAGAAGAAGAGGTAGAGCAGCCCGCGGTAGGCCAGCACGTACCGCCAGCCCTCCGCCATGTCACTGAAGAGCGACGGCTTGCCGGCCGGCGCGTCCCCGCGCTCCACCGGCGGGAAGACCGTCGCCATCAGGGCGAGCACGCCGAGTCCGTACGTGATCAGGTCCAGCAGCAGGATGCCGGACAGGCCCACCGTCGACAGCAGCACTCCGGCGACGACCGGGGGCGCCACGATGCCGATGTTCTCCGCGGTCTGCACCGCGCCGCTGGCCCGGCCCAGCTGCTCCTTGGGCACCATCTGGCTCACGGAGGCGTAGTAGGCGGGGTCGCGGAAGGCCCCGCAGATCGCCAGCACCGCCGCGCCCGCGTAGATGTGCCAGGTGTCCAGGTGGCCGCCGTGCCGCAGCAGCAGCAGGACGAGCACCACCGCGCCCGAGGCGGCGTTGCTGCCCAGCATCATCAGCCGCCGGTCGGCGCGGTCGCCGAGCACCCCGGAGAAGGGCGACAGCAGGATCGCCGGGACCATCGCGCACACCAGCACCAGGGCGAACTGCGAGGTGGAACCGGTGCGCTGGTAGACGAACACGCCCAGCGCGAAGTCCGTCAGGCCCGTTCCCAGGGAGGAGAAGAACTGGGTGGTCCAAATGGTCCCGAAGACCTTCTTGGGGGCAGTGATCGTGAACGGCATCGCTTCTCTCAGTCCTCCGGGGTGGGGGGTGGGACGGGTCCGGCCAGGCCGCGGACCTCGCGCACCCAGTCGTCGACCAGGCGCCGTACGGTCGCCGCGTGGAACTGCCCCGGCCGGTAGCCGATCTCGGCGCGGATGCTGCCGCCGACCACCAGGGCCTCGAACTGCAGGGCGTACGGAGTGACCGCCGCGGGGTCGATGTCGGGGACGCGGGCCTCCACCGGGCGGCCCAGCAGCGGCCGTTCGGCCGGCCGCGGGTCGATGTCGCCTCCGTAGGAGAACAGCACGTCGGAGCCCGGGAGTTCGGCCAGCGCGGTGCGGGTGGCCGGGTCCTCGGAGAGGAAGCGCAGCAGGTTGTCGCCCGCGCCGTGCTCCGCCGACCAGGCGCGCAGCTGGTCGTGCACCACCGGGATCTGCTCCGCCAGGTCGGCGTCCGGGTCGGTGTCGAACAGCACCGGCACGTTCAGCACCAGCCAGCCCGCCGTACGCGACAGGTCCACGCCGTCCACCACGGCCTCCCGGCCGTGCGCGACCACGTCGAACAGCAGGCGCCGCTGCCCGCTCCAGCGGCCGAGCACACGGGTGGCGGCGGCCAGCAGCAGCACGTCGAGCGAGACATGGTCGCGGTCGACGGCCCGGCGGCGCAGCGCCGCGGTCTCCTCGGGCCCGATCGACGCCGCCTCGCCGTGGGTCAGCACCCCGTGGCCCGGGGCGCCCGGCACGTCCAGCGGCAGCGGCGCCACCGCACGGCGCTCCGGCGCGAGCCAGCGCGGCAGCTCGGCGCGCACCTCCTCGCTCTGGGCGAAGGCGTGCAGCCGGCGCGCCCAGGCGAGCACGGGGTGCCCGGCCGGGCCGAGGACGACGGGCTCGCCGCGCTCGGCCTGCCGGTAGGCGTCCTGGAGGTCGCCGAGCAGCAGCCGCCAGGTGATGCCGTCGATGGCGAGGTGGTGGAAGGCCACCATCAGGTGCGGAGGGCGCCGGTCCCCGAAGGTGAACAGCCGGAAGGCCGCGAGCTGTCCGTCCGCCGGGCTCATGCCCCGGTGCACCGCCAGCTCGTGCCCCGCCAGCGCCGTGTCGAGACCGTCCGCCGGCACCGAGCCGAGGTCGATGTGCGCGAAGGGCGGCGCGGCCGGGGCGCCCGGGTCGGCCTGCTCCGTTCCTGCGGCGGTGCGGGTGAAGCGCATCCGCAGCGACGGGTGCTGCCGCAGCAGCGCCGCCACGGCCTGCTCCAGGGCCGCCACGTCCACGTCGGAGGGCAGCTCGAAGCGCTGCGACTGGTTGAAGTGGCCCGGCTCGGCGAGATCCAGCCCGAAGAACCACTCCTGGAGCGGCAGCAGCGGAGCGGCTCCCCCCGGCGCCTCGGCGGCCGCCGTGTGCGTCCCGCCGGGCTCCTCGGCCGCCTCCACCGCGACGGCCGCCAGCGCGGCGACCGTCTGGCGCTGGAAGACCTGGCGCAGCGTCAGCCGCAGCCCCGCCTTGTTGGCCCGCGCGATGAGCCGTACGGCGAGCATCGAGTCGCCGTACGCGAAGAACCGCTCCTCCACGCCGATACCGGGCCGGTCCAGGACCTCCGCGAAGACGTCCAGCAGCCGCCGCTCCATCGCGGTGCGCGGCGCGACCGCCTCCCCGCCCGCCTCCCCGGCGCCGGCCCGCGCGGCCCGGCTGCCGGCCTGCACGGCGTCCAGGATCTGCGAGGCAGTGGTGAATCCCCCCGCGGCCGGCCGGCGCACGGCGGGCCGCCGCCGCGCGCGCGGGACCACCGTCCGCGCCGCCGCGGGCTCGGCCGCGGGCGCCGGTACGGCAGGATCCGGTACGGCGGGCGGCCGCTCCAGTGCCGACACCGGCACCTCGACGGGCCCGCCCGGTTCGCCGGGGCCCGGCACCGCGTCCGGGGCGAGCGCGGCGAGGTGGTGCCGCAGCACCTCGTTGCGGTCGGTGGCCCGGTAGCCGAAGCGCACCACCGCGCAGCCGTGCTCGGCCGCCAGCCGCGCGAGGGCGGCGTGCACCTCGGCCTCGACGCCCTTGCCCAGTACCGGGCAGGTCAGCGCCCAGCAGTCCACCGCCAGCGCGCGGCCCTCCGGGCGGGCGACGAGCGTCCCGCACATGCCGTGGTCGCCGAAGCGGTCGGTGACCGAGATGCCCCACACCACGTGGCCGGGCGCCAGCCCGGCGAACCGTTCGGCGGGCCACACCTCGCCGTCCAGGTGGAATTCCGACACCCGGACGGTCAGGTCCTCGGCCGCCTCGAAGCCCGCCGCGGTGGACAGCTCCTCGACGCGCACCTCCAGCCGCAGGCTCGCCAGGAACGCGTCCAGCGTCGGCGCCTGCGCCGGGAGCGCGGCCGCGGGCGGCCGCGCGGTGCCGTGCGCGGCGCCCTGCCGGCGTACGTCCAGCACACCGGCCGCCAGCGCGGGCCAGGACTCCCGGTCCTCGGGCAGCGATACGGCCACGGCGTGCGGCACCTGCGCCGCCACCTCGGCGACCGCTGCCGCGTCGGGGCTGAGGAAGACCACCGGCTCACCGCCGGGGGCCAGTTCGCGGACCTGGTCGGCGCAGCCGCGCCCGGCCGGCCCGCTCCACGCCGTGACCGGCAGCCCGTCCGGCGCGGTGCGCGCGTCCGGGTCGGCGCCGCACAGCGCGACGCGCGCACCCGCCCGCACCGCCTCGGCGAGGTAGGCGGTCAGCCCCGTCTCCAGGTCGGTGTGCCCGCGGTCGCCCTGGGACCGCGCAGCCCCGTCCGTATCGAGCGCCCGCGCGTCCAGCACGACCAGCGGCGCGGCCGGGGCGCGGCGCAGCGCGACGGCGCGGGCGATCCGCCGGCCGAGCAGGTCGAAGACCTCCTCGGAGTACGGCACGCGGGCCGTCGCCAGCAGCGCGGGCCGGTAGGCGTTCCGGCTCCCGGCCGCGCGTACCACCGCCTCGGCGTCGACGACCGTGACATGGCCGCGGTCCGCGAGCAGCGCGCGCACCCCTTCGCGGGCCCGGACCGCGGCGGCGAAGACACCGTCGGGGTTGCCGTCGTCGCCGACGCCCGCCGGGCGCAGCTCCGGCACCGGCGGCAGCACGAACACCAGCTCCGCGCCCCACCGCCCGGCGGCGTCCGCGCACGCCTCGGCGGCGTACCGCAGATCCGCCTCGTACGCGCCGGGGTCGGGCAGCAGCGGCAGCGGCCGCCCCGCCCACAGGTCCTCCAGCCGCGGCGCGGCCACCACGAACTGCGGGGCGAACCGGGCGGTGGCGGAGCCCTCCTCCAGGCACTGCCGTTCGATCTGGTGGAAGGGCGCCACCCACAGGCGCGCCGTGACGCCGTGGTCGGCGAGCGCGGTCCCCAGGTAGGGAACCAGCGGGTCCACGGTGTAGGTGGACAGCAGGGCCAGCCGCGGCGCGTCCTGCGGCGCCGAACGGGCCAGCGCGGGCCAGCGCAGCCGGGCGCGCAGCCGCGCCGCGCCCGCGTCCTCCCCGGTGGGCCGCGCCGCGTCGCGTACGGGTGCCGGTGCGGTGGTCACAGTCCCGCCTCCTGCGGATTCTCGAGGGCGGCCTTGAACGCGGTCAGGAAGGCCACCGCGTCCCGTCCGTTGACGAGCCGGTGGTCGTAGGCCAGCCCGACCGACATGTGTCGGCGCGCCGCGACCCGGCCGTCGGCGTCCAGATGCAGCTCGCTCTGCACGGCGGGCAGCGAGAGCATGCACACCTGCGGGGCGAGAATGATCGGCACGGCCGCGATCACGTCCGCGTCGTTGTGCAGCGACACCGACAGCTGGCCGCCCGTCAGCTGCTCGGCACGGAAGGCGTCGCGCAGCGCCGCGATCCGGAACTCCAGCAGCCGGTCGGCGATCCCGGACGGGCCGAGCCGCCCGGCGTCGGTGACGACGGGCACGAACAGGCCGGTGCCGACGTCCACAGTGATGCCGATGTCGGTGCGCTCGCCCGGCGGCACCAGCCGTTCCCCGTCCTCCAGCAGCGTGAAGAACAGCGGGAACCGCTCCCGCAGCCCGGCGAGGGCCGCGATCGCCGCCTCCGGGACCCCGATCGCCGTGCCGTCGCGCCCGTTGACCTCGGCGAGCCGGTCCAGCAGCGCGTCGCAGTACACCTTGACCACCACGAAGGCGGCCGGGACCTCGCGGTGCGCCCGGGTGACGGCCCGCGCGACGGCCTGCTGCCGCGCCGGCAGCGTGTCCGCCCGCTGCCCGCCGGCCGCGGCGAGCAGCGCCTCCACGTCGGAGCGCTGGACCAGGCGCTTGCCGATGCCGCGCAGGTCGGCGGCGGTGAGCCCGGCCTCCTCGCTGAGCTTGCGGGCGGGCGCGGTCAGGACGGGGAGGCCGTCGGCGGGGCCGTCACCGGCGGGGGAGTCCGCGGGGACCTGCGGCGGCGCGGGGTTGCGGGCCAGGAACTCCCGCCGCTCGTCCTCGTCGGCGAAGACGTAGCCGATCACCTCGCCGACCCGCACCTCCGCGCCGACCGCCGCCACCGTGTGCAGGATGCCCGCGGCCTCGCTGCAGATGTCCGAGGCCGCCTTGGACGTCTCGACGACCGCCACCGTGGCCTCGTCCTCGACCCGGTCGCCGTCGCCGCCGGTCCACTCCACCAGCCGGCAGGTGTCGTCGTTGCTGTTGAGTCTCGGTATCTCTACGACGTGCATGCAGCCATCCGTTCACGTACGCGGGCGACGATGTCCTCGGCCTGGACGACCACGCGGCGCTCCAGGTGCCGGGCGGCGGGAATGACGCTGTCGGCGGAGCAGATCTGGCCGACGGGGTGCCGCAGCCGCTCCCAGCAGGTCTCGGTGAGCCGGTGGGCCACCTCGCTGCCCCAGGTGCCGCCGGGCGTGCCCTCCTCGACGACGAGGACGTGTCGCGCGGCGGCCACGTCCTCCAGCACCGGGCCGGGCAGGAACGGGTAGAGCTGCGAGGCCACCACCACGGTCACCGCGGTCTCGTCCTCCATGAGCAGCGTCCGGGCCGCCTCCAGCGCGCGCGGGAAGAGCCCGCCGGCCACGATCAGCAGGCAGTCCCCGCCGCCGAGGTCGGAGTCGACCCGCGCCCAGGTGCGGGCGTCGTCGGCGAAGTCGTAGCCGAAGACGTCGTCGACCGGCCCGGGGGTGAGCATGCGGTGCC
Organism: Streptomyces sp. NPDC021020; assembly: GCF_044333285.1. Classification (NCBI taxonomy): domain Bacteria; kingdom Bacillati; phylum Actinomycetota; class Actinomycetes; order Kitasatosporales; family Streptomycetaceae; genus Streptomyces; species Streptomyces sp. NPDC021020. The sequence continues at coordinate 297,028 of NZ_JBIRQQ010000010.1, read as the reverse complement.
CGTAGAGCGGCTTGTTCTCGAAGAAGACGGTGGGCCGGCCGGAGTCGAGCGCCTGGCGCAGCACGAGCGCGTTGTCGTGCAGCGGCGACAGCTCGCGCAGCACCAGGTCCGGCACACCGATGAAGTGCTTCTGCAGGCTCTGGCTGTGGGTCGGCCCGTAGCCGCGGTTGCCACCGGTCGGCATGCGGACGACCACCGGCATCGGCACCGTCCGCCCGAACATCGAGACGGTCTTGGCCGAGACGTTGACGATCTGGTCGAAGCACAGGGTGCCGAAGTCGCCGAACATGATCTCGGCGATCACCCGGTCGCCCGCGAGCGCCAGCCCGTTGGCGACGCCGACGATCGCGTTCTCGCTGATCGGCGTCGACAGGACGCGGTCCGGATACTTCGTGGACAGCCCCGCGGTGACCTTGAATGCGCCGCCGTACGGGTCCAGAACGTCCTCGCCCAGCAGGAAGAGGGCCGGGTCCTCGGCGAACAGCCCGTGCAGCGCCGCGTTGAGGTTGTCCACCACCCGGGCCGCGCCCGGTGCCTGCGCGGTCATCGCGCCACCTCCCATCGTGCCGGTGCCCGGCCGGTGACGTCGGCGACCGCGTCCTCCACCAGCCGCCGGGCCTCGGCCTCGGCCGCGGCGAACTGCCCGGGGAAGTCCCGCCGGTAGGCCGGGTACCAGTCGCGCTCCCGCAGCCGCGCCACCTCGGCGGGGTCGCGGGTGTCGTCGCCCTTGCTGTGCGGGCCCAGCCGCACGGTGTCGAACTCCACCACCAGGGGGCCCACGCCCTCGCGGACCCGCAGCAGCAGCGGCGCCAGCTCCTCGCGGATCGCGGTGACGTCGTGCGAGGAGGTCCGCCGGTGGGCGGCGCCGAAGGCCAGCGCGCGGTCCCGCAGCGAGCCGGCCGTGTGGCGGTCCGCCGGGGTGGTCTGCGCGATGCCGTTGTTCTCCACCACGACCACCAGCGGGGCGCTCCACAGCCGCGCCATGTTGAGGGCCTCGTAGACCGCGCCCTCGCCGAAGGTGCCGTCCCCGACGTACGCGAGCGCCAGCTCGCCGCGGCCCTCACGTCGCAGGTGCAGAGCCGAGCCCAGGGCGAGCGGCAGGCTCTCGCCCTGCACGCCGGTGGAGAAGTACGTGCCCTGCCGGATGTGCTGGCTGCCGCCGACGCCGAGGCAGGGCGCGCCCTCGCGGCCGGTGATCTCCGCCAGCAGGCCGGCGGGGTCGTGGAAGCGCGCGAGGTAGTGGCCGTGGCCGCGGTGGTTGCTGAACACGTAGTCGTCCGCCCGCAGCAGCCCGCTGACCGCGACGGGGACGTACTCCTGGCCGAGGCAGGTGTGGGTGGTCCCGTCGATCAGCCCCTTGCCGAAGAGCTGCAGCAGGGTCTGCTCGAAGTGCCGGATGACCAGCAGCGACCGCAGGTCGGCGTCGTCGACGGCGCTAAGCACGTACCGCCCCCGGCCCGGTGCCCGTGAGTACGGGGAACAGCCGGTTCCCGACGGCCGCCTCCAGATACGGAACGCCCTCGGTGTAGCCCGTCCCGGTCTGCTCGCCGATCATTCTGCGACCCATTTTCCAATGAGTTTGCTTCCACAGCTGGTGGATGTCCTCCAGCTGCTGTGCGGCGTCGCGTACGAGTAAGAGACCTTCTTCGTCCATCGTACGATCGGAGACAGCCGAGACAATGGTGGAAGTGAGGTCCCGCCAATCGTTCAATATGTCGTCGCGGACTCGCGGTACGGATTCGAAAGCGGGGGAATCCAAGCGCTCCCGAGGGGGGACCGAGCAAAGTGCTTCAAAAGTCTTGTACGCCTCGGACTGAATAGCGCTGGCCCCGACGGTGTAGACCCGGAACGTCTGGAAAGACTGCGGCTGCATGGTCGCCAGCAAAGAGAAGATGATGCGGACCCCGGAGAGGGTCCCGGTACATCGCCGAAGATGACCCGCGGCGCCCGCCGCGTCACCGCGAGTGGCTGCCGCGATCGCGTCCCGTATGTGCGCGGCCATGGCGGCGAACGTGACCTCCACCGTCTGGAGCACGCGTATGAAGAGGTATTCGTCGTGCACCACGTAGACCGGGAGCATGCACAGTCCGAGCCGGAGCGCCCGCTCGCGCGGTGTGTTCGCGCGCAGCTCGGCGGCGGCGTCCGCGACGTCCGGTACCTCCGCCGGCGCCTCGCCGGGCAGGGCCGCGGCCAGCGCGGTGTCCAGGAGCGTCAGCCGCTTGCCGCGGAGCGCGGCGCCGGGCCGCTGCTCGGGGAAGCGGTCGTCGGCCGGGCCGTCGCCGCTGTTGCGGGTTTCGAATGCTCGCAGGTCGGAGAGCAGCAGGGCGACCCACTCGCGCCGTTCGCGCTCGGCGGTCGCACCGTCGGCGCCGGGTGTCAGGGCCAGCAGGTCGACGCCGAGATAGGACGCGTAGCAGTGCCGGTCGTCCCATTTGTCGAGCGCCATGTGGAGGAATCCCGCCAGCGGAATCCCGCCGTCGCCGTCCTGCCCCGCCGGCTCCATGCGGTCGCGTGCTCCCGCCAGCGCCTCCAGGACCGGCGCCGGCACGAAATGCCGGCCGTGCCGGTGGAAGCAGTCGAGGACCGCCTCGTAGGGAAAGGCGTTCTGCGGCTCGCCGGACTTCCAGGCGGCCAGGTCGTCAGTTAATTGGCGTGGCACAGTTTTTGTGCGCTGCATCAAAGCATCCCCCGTTTGGATGATTTGCGCATCGGAAGAGAAGCGGCCACGTCCGCGGTGCAGGGCCAGCGTCTTCGGATTTTTCCTCACTATATATGGCCGTCCGCCACTGTCAACCCCCGGCTGGCCCGATTGTTTCGCCCGGTATGGTCATTTCTGGGGCGGCTTGACCGTGCGAAAGTCGGGCATATAACGGAGGAACCGGACATCCGGTGTCCTGATCCTGGTGTGCCGCCGGGTAAACGCGCGGAGGCGGCTCCGGGGAAAAATGTCGTTGACAAGGTTCTTCGGGACGCATAAGTTCCCGGAAAGATAGGCACTCACAACGGGGGCGTTGCCAAGTGACCGTGCGAATAATCGGCTTCAACTTGAGTCACGACAGCAGTGCGTGTCTCGTCGAGGACGGGGCCATCCGTTCCGCGCTCGCTCTCGAACGCACCACCCGGGTCAAACGCGGCACGGTCCCGCTGCACGCGTACGCGGCGGCGATGGCGGACCTCACCGGTGCCTTACTCTCGGACGCCGGCCTGAGCCCTGCCGACATCGACCTGTGGATCACCACCTCGACCGAGTCGCGCGACGAGGCCGAGGAGGCGGGGCTGTCCCGGGTCCTGGGACTGCTCGTCCCGCCGGAGCGCTCCGTCCACCTGCCGCACCCCGGCCACCACCTGGCCCACGCCAGCGCCGCCTTCCACTCCTCCGGGTTCGACGAGGCCGCCGCCCTGGTCATCGACGCCTACGGCTCGCTGATCGGCACCGGACGGGAGCGTGAGTCGGCGTTCCACTTCAGCGGTGGCAAGGCCCCGACGCTCGTCCTCCGCACCGTCCGCGACGCCGAGCGCGCCGCCGGCCACCGCCGGGACGGCGAGACCTGGCTGCCCCTGCGGATGTCCGGGGTCGGCGAGATCTACCGCGTCATCACCCTCGCCCTCGGCTTCCGCGAGTCCGGCACCGTCTACGACGACGCGGGCAAGACCATGGGCCTGGCCTCCTACGGCAAGCCGCTGAGCAGCGACCCGATGTTCATGGACCTGCTGCCCGACGGCGGCCTGTCCTTCGACCGCTTCCCCGACACGCTGCTGGAGCTGGGCCTCGCCGTACGCGAGGGCGACGAACTGCGCCTGGTGCCCCGCGCGCCCGGGGCGCCCTACACCCGCTTCCACCACGACCTCGCCGCCCAGGTGCAGGCCGAGTTCGAGGAGGCCTGCCTGCACCTGACCCGGCACGTGCTGGAGACCACCGGCAGCCGCTCCCTGGTCGCCGCCGGCGGCAGCTTCCTCAACTCCACGCTCAACACCCGGCTGCTGCGCGAAACGCCGATCGACCGGCTGTTCGTCTTCCCCGCGGCGACCGACGACGGCAACGCCGCCGGAGCCGCCCTCTACGCCTACCACCACCTGATGGACCGGACCCCGGCACCCGGCCCGGCGCTGCAGCACGTCTACCTGGGACCGTCCCGCACCGAGGGCCGCGACCTGATGCCGCTCGCCGAGCAGTGGCAGCTCACCGCACGGCGGCTCGACGGCCCGCAGGCCGTCGCCCGGGCAGCGGCCCGCGCCATCGCCGACGGCGAGATCGTCGGCTGGTTCCAGGACCGCGCGGAGTTCGGGCCCCGCTCCCTCGGCGCCCGCTCCATCCTGTGCCACCCGGGCCTGCCCGGGATGAAGGACCGGCTGAACGCCCGGGTGAAATTCCGCGAGTCCTTCCGCCCCTTCGCCGGGTCGGTCCTCGCCGAGCACGCCGCGGACTACTTCGACATGCCCACCGCCGAAAGCCCGTTCATGCTGCTGGTCTGCCCGGTGCTGCCCGAGCAGCGCGAACGGGTCGCCGAGATCGCCCACATCGACGGCACCTGCCGTATCCAGACCGTCGACGAGAGCACTCCCGGCCCGTTCCGCTCCCTCCTGGAGGCGTTCGAGGAGGCCACCGGCCTGCCGCTGGTCCTCAACACGTCCTTCAACCTGCGGGGCATGCCGATCGTCGAACGGCCCGAGGAGGCCGTCGACTGCCTGTACGGCGCCCGCCTGGACCGGCTGTTCATCGGCGACCTGGTGATCGACCCGCCCGACCTCGGCGCCCTGTGTCCCGTCGCCGTCCAGGACGAGGGCCGCTGGAGCGCGGACCGCGTCGCCGCGGCCGGCAACGCCGCCGCGCGCGCCGGGCTCCCGCAGGACAGCGCCGCCCTCCTCGACCTCGCCGACGGCAGCCGCTCCATGCGGGAGATCGCCGGCAAGCTCGGCACCGACCCGGACCCGGCCGTCGACCTCGCGCTCGACCTGCGCCGGCTCGGCCTGCTGAACTGGGCCGGAGTGCCGCGCATCGCACCGCCCGCCCTGCCCGCGGCCCAGTACCTGCCGGATTCCGCAGCCTAGGCCGGGCACCCCCCAGCACGGCGGCGCCCCGGCCGGAGAGGCCGGGGCACCGCCGTACCCGTGCCGTACGGGAATGTGCGGGCCCCGGGCGGAGCCGCGTTCCCGCCGGCCGCGAGCACGCCGTACCCCGCCGGGCGGGCCCGCGTCACTCCCCGGCGGTCAGCCTCGACAGCGGCAGCGCCGGATCGGCGACGCCCCGCGCCAGCACCGCCGCGTACCGCCCCGCCAGCCGCCGCGCCCGCTCCGGCGTGAACAGGTCGGGCCGGTAGTGCAGCCGCCCCGTGACGTCGGCGCCGCCCTCGCCCCCCTCTTCCACCTCGACCAGCACGTCCAGCGGACTGCCGCCCTGCCCGGCCGCGTACGGGGAGCAGTCCAGCCCGCTCAGCCGCAGCCGGTCCCGGCGGGCGGCGAGCACCTGGAAGCCGACCTGCGCCACCGGATGCCGGGTCAGGTCGCGCGGCGGGCGCAGCGCGGAGACCAGCCGGTCGAAGGGCAGGTCCTGGTGCGCGAAGGCGCCCAGCACCGCGTCCCGGACCCGGTCCACCAGCTCCGCGAACGACGGGTCGCCGCCGCACCGCATGCGCAGCGCGACGGTGTTGACGAACATGCCGACCATCGGCTCCAGCTCCACCCGGCCGCGCTGCCCGCTGAACGAGGCGACGACGAAGTCGTCCTGACCGGCCGTCGCCGCCACCGTCACGGCGAAGCCGCTCAGCAGCACCGTGTAGGGCGTCACCCGCCGCGCCCGGGCGAGCTCCGCGAGCGCCGCCGCCGCGCCGGGCGGCAGGGCGAAGGGCACCGTGGCGTCCACCGACTCCGCCGGCACCGCGCGCGGGAAGTCCGCGGGCAGCTCCAGCGTCAGCGGTGCCCCCGCCAGCTCCCGCCGCCAGTGGTCCAGGTGCCCGGCCAGCGCGGCCGTCTGCCGGGGAGCGCGCTGCCAGGCCGCGAAGTCCGGGTAGCCCACCGGCAGCGGGACGGGCGCGGGCGCACCCGAGACGCGCCGCCGGTGGAAGGCGCGCAGATCCGACCACAGGACGTCCATCGACCCGTCGTCCGCGGCGATGTGGTGCAGCACCAGGAGCAGGACGTGCTCCTCGGGCGCCAGCCGCAGCAGCGTCACCCGCAGCAGCGGCCCGGTGTCGAGCCCGAAGGGGCGGCGGGCCTCCGCGTCGATCACCTCGGCGATCCGCGCCGCCGTCGCCCCCGGCAGGTCCCGCACCTCGAAGGGCACCGGCACATCGTCCGCGACCCGCTGGTACGGCACCCCGCGGTCCTCGTGGAAGGTGCTGCGCAGCGCCGCGTGCCGCTGCACCACGTCGCCGAACGCCGCGCGGAGCGCCGCCACGTCCAGCGCGCCGCGCAGCAGGTGCGCCTCGTGCAGGAGGTAGTCACGGCTGCCCGGCATCATCCGGTCCAGCAGCCACATCCGCTCCTGCGCGAAGGACAGCGGATAGCGTCCGTCCTGCGGCGTCCACGGCAGCACGCCGGGCCCGTCCCGCTCCGCGGCGTCCACCACGGCGGCGAGCCCGGCCACCGTCGGCGCCGCGAGCAGGTCGGCGACCGTGATGTCGCAGCCGAACTCCTCCCTGGTACGCGCGCAGATCCGGGCCGCCGCCAGCGAGTGCCCGCCGAGCAGCAGGAAGTCGTCGTCCGGTCCCACCGGGCCGCCCAGCACCTGCGCCCACAGCTCCGCGAGCCGGCGCTCGGTGCTGCTCGCGGCCGCGGCCGCGCCTCGCGCGGCGGGCGCCCTGGGCACCTCCAGGGCCGCCAGCGCCGCGTGGTCGACCTTGCCGTTCGCGGTGAGCGGCACCCGCTCCAGCGGCACGATCAGCGAGGGCACCGCCCACACCGGCAGGATCCGGCGCAGGCCCACGGCCAGCGCCTCCCGGCCCAGTGCCGTGCCGGGCGAGGGGACGACGTAGGCGGCGATCAGCGCGCTGCCGTCCGCCGTTCGCCCGGCCACCACGGCGTCCTGGAGGTCCGCGCAGGCGTGCAGCGCCGCCTCCACCTCCCCGGGCTCCACGCGGTAGCCGCGGACCTTCAGCTGGCGGTCGGCGCGGCCCTCGAAGACGAGGTCGCCGTCCGGCAGCGTCCGCACCAGGTCCCCGGTGCGGTAGCAGCGCCCGCCGCCCCCGCCCGGTTCCGCCGTGAAACGGGCCGACTCCGCCGCCGGCGCGCCCAGGTAGCCGCGCGACACGCCCACCCCGGCAACCGCCAGTTCACCGGCCCCCGTCGGCGAGAGGGCGCCGTCCTCACCGAGGACGTACAGCCGGTTGCCCGCCACCGCCCGCCCGATCGGGGTCCGCTCCGCGCGGTTGCCGCCCGTGCGCGGCACCGGGAAGAGGGTGCAGCAGATGGTGGTCTCGGCCGGGCCGTAGCCGTTGACGACACGCAGCCCCGGGCGCAGCTCCATCAGGTCCTGCAGCGTTCCCAGCGGGATCGGCTCCACGCCCACCAGCAGCCGGGTGAGCTTCGCGCAGGCCGCCGCCCCGGAGCGCAGCAGCGACGCCAGATCGGGCAGGAAGGCGCCCGGCAGGTAGGCGGACGTCACCTCCTGCTCGGCGAGCCACGCCACCACCCGCGGGCCCTCCAGCCGCAGCCGGTCGGGTACGACGACGAGCGTGCCGCCGTTCATCAGCGGCGACCAGGACTCCCAGACGGCCACGTCGAAGCTCGGCCGCGTCCACCACGACCCGACCGGCGCCGGCCCGGGCGGCGCGAGCCGGTCGAGTTCCGCCACGAGGTTGAGGACGCTGCGGTGCTCGATCTGCACGCCCTTCGGTGTGCCCGTCGAGCCTGAGGTGTGGATGACGTACGCCACGTCGTCGGCGCGGAAGGGCGCCGCGCCGGCCTGCCCCGCCTCGGCCAGCTCCGCGACGGGGACGACCGGGCAGTCCGCGACGGCCTCCGGCGCGTCCGGCCCGGCCGCCACGCAGATCCGCGCGCCGCACCGCTCCAGCATCGCCCGCGTGCGCGCGGACGGCTGCTCCGGGTCCAGCGGCACGTACGCCGCACCCGCCATGAGGGCCGCGACCGTGGCGGCCACGCAGTCCGCGCCCGGCGCCAGCAGCACGCCGACCCGGTCACCCCGCCCGACACCCCGCCGGGCGAGCCCCGCGGCCAGCGCCGACGCCTGCGCGGCCAGTTCGGCGTAGGTCAGCCGGTGCCCGCCCTCCACCACGGCGTACCGCCGCGGTGTTCGTCCGGCGGTCTCCAGCACTGCGTCAACCAGGGACGGGAACATAGTCGGATGATCTCATGGAAGGCCCCGCCCGGCCGGGGAAGTGCCCTACCGCGTTGGCACAATGCCCTTATGGATCAGGGACGTTGGACGGACGCCGACGCGACGCGGTCCGCGCTCGCCGCGGCCGAGATCACCGCCGGGCAGCTGCCCGTCCCGGTGCGGCTGTGGCTGCTCGCGGTGCCCGCCGGTCCCGCGGCGGAACGGGTGCCCTGCCTCGACGCGGGGGAGCACCGCCGGATGGCCGCCTTCCGCCGCGAGGCCGACCGGGTCCGCTACGGCTACGCCCACCTCGCCCTGCGGCTGGTGCTCGGCGACCACCTGGGCCTCACCCCCGGCTCGGTGCGGTTCACCCGCGCCGACTGCCCCTGCTGCGGCGGCCCGCACGGCCGCCCGGTCGTCGCGGCGGCCGGCTGCGAGTTCTCGCTCTCCCATGGCGGGGACCAGGTGATGATCGGCCTGGCCGGGCACCCGGTCGGCGTGGACGTCGAACCGCATCCGACGCCCGCCGCCGTCACCGACCTGGCGCCCACCCTGCACCCCGCCGAGCGGCTCGCCCTGGCCCGCGCGGGCGACGCGCCCGCCGCCTTCGCCCGGCTCTGGACGCGCAAGGAGGCCTACCTCAAGGGCCTCGGCACCGGACTGGGCCGCGACCTCGCCGCCGACGACCTGACGACCTCCCCGCCGGGTTGGGCCGTCGCCGACGTCCCGGCACCCCCGCACCACGCGGCAGCGGTCGCGGTGGCGGCCGGGCCCGTGCCCGCCGGCTGAGCGGCCGTCAGCCGCCCATGTGCGCGCGCAGACTGGCCGGCCGCATGTCCGTCCACACCCTGTCCACGTGGGCCAGGCAGTCCTCCTTGCGCCCGCGCGTGCCCTCCGCGTGCCAGCCCTCCGGAAGTTCCCGGTCGGCCGCCACGACCGAATACTGCCCCTCGTCGTTCCGCACGACGATGTGCACCCGGTTGGCGTCCCCGTCCTCAACCATGTGTCTCCCTCCCAGCGTTGACCACATCATAGGAAGCCCCCCTCGGTTTTCCGAGCCCTCCCCCAAACTCATGCACATGCGCTGACCTGGGTGCCCGGGAGCTGCGCCGAACCACTGAGTGGCCCAGTGCTTGGGCGGCGGACGTCAGCCGCCGTCGCGAGCTGCTGCAATGCCCCGCTGTTCGACGGCGGTACAGATCCGCTCTGAGGCATGTCCGTCAGGCGGGTGGGGTGCGGTTGATCGAAACAGTCCGCAAGACCGGCCTGGATCAGGCGATAACGATCGCTATGCGCCTGCACGTATTACTTGGGGAGGTCTTGTGGGTCTGAGCCCGCGCGAAGTGTTTCTCCGGCTTGTTCATGGGGTTGCCGACGAGTCCTTCGACGAGTTGCCGGCCCTGTACGGCGAGGTCACCGATGTCCGGCATCCGATGGCGACGCCGGAGTCCGAGCCGTTGACGAGTCGGCGTGCGCTCCAGGAGCACTTCACCGTGCCGCCGGACGTTCGGGGGTCCTTGCCCAAGAGGCGGGTCGTCGATGTCGTCGTGCACGAGACCGCCGATCCTGAAGTGATCGTCGCCGAGTTCGCCTACGAGTTCACGTTGCCGGACGACTCCACGGCCAAGGTCCCCTGCGTCTTCGTCATGCGTGTCCGGGACGGCCAGATCATCGAGTCACGCGACTACATCGACCCGATCCGCACGCACACCGCGCGTGGGAACCTCGACCGCCTCATCGCGACGTTGCGTAAGAGGGTCTTGTCGGTCGCTGTCAAAGGAACACTTCTCGGGTCGTATCCGCGTATCCGCGTCGAGGGCGGCGGCCGTGGCGCGGTGTCCCAGGCGGGTGGCGTCCTGCTGGTGGAGACCGTCCGCAAGGTCGGGCTGGAGCAGGCGATATCGGCGGCGCTTTCGCCCTGGCGCGGGCCGCGGGCGGCGCACGATCCGGGCAAGGTCCTTCTCGACGTCGCGTTGTCGGTGGCGCTGGGCGGGGACTGCCTGGCCGACGTCGGGATGCGGCGCCGGATGCTGGCGGGCAGGCGACGGTGGACAACGACGGTGTGCTGGTGCTCGCCCACTCCGACAAGCAGGATGCGGCTGCGACCTGGAAGAAGACCGATGGCCATCATCCGCTCACGGCATTCGTCGACCACGGCCATCCCGGCGCGGGCGAGCTCACGGCGCGTCCACATCATGTGGTCCGCACGGGCGGCCTTTCGTGAAATCCCGATTTGACATTTCGCCTTCGATTTATGCCTAGTGCGTTCATGGTGCTCTGGTGTGAATTCAGCACATGAGAATCAGAGTTGGCGGCGGCGGTGAAGGCGACGCTCAGCGCCGGTCGGAGCGGCCTGCTGGGTGATCCGCGGTGCGCCCCGCACAGCGCCACGAGCGGGAACCGCTGCGGCTGGCACAACCCGCCGGTCCTGCTCCGCATCGACATCGAGAAGGTCTCGACGGTGCGGGCCACCGGGGACGTCGTCGTCATCCACTCCTGGAAGTCCTGCCACCCGCGTGGAAGCGTCAACGTACCTGATCCGGAAGTGGTCCGGACGGAGAGCCAGCGCGCCGGTAGGGGTGAATTCCCGCTCTGCGGGCATTGCGGCTGCTTCGCCGCGGATCTGGAGAAGTCCGGTCTCAAAGGTGGCCGTCGAGCGTGCTTGTGCTCGGAAAGGTGTGAGGTCGCCAAAGCCCCATCCGGGGGACAGCCCGAGATCTGGCGTGTCCCGGGATGCGCGGAATCGTTCACCGGACGTGATCAAGGAGTTCGCGGTCTCGTTGGCGATGGCGATGGCCGCTGCGGCGCCGCTGCCCGCGCTTGTCGTCCGCCGCGTTCCCCGAGACAACTACGGCGTCCTGCGAAGAATCCTGGAGGAGCAATGGACAAGATGACTGTGGCCGAGGCCGAGGCCCTGTTCAGGGAGATCGACGCGGACGGAAACGGAGAGATCAGGTTGAGCGAACTGCGGGACTACGGGAAGGACCACGGCGGCACCGTCGGCGGAGTGAAACTGGCTGACTTCGTCCGAGGCGCCGACACGGACGGCAACCGGCGGATCAGCCGAACGGAATTCACGTCGCACTTCGCCTGACCGGCTGTCCCTCGCGCACAGCCCCGTTCGCAGGCGACGACCTGATGGGCGATGTGCCTGAGCGGCGCAGCTCCGCGCTCTGCCCGGCCGAAGGGATCCCGGTCGGGCAGAGGTGTTCAGCGAGCGGTCGTCGTCACGGGTTCCAGAGCTGCACGGAGCTGGCTTCGTCGTTGAAGGAGCCCCACCTCGAGGGCGTGTGCGGCTCGGGGACATCGATCTCGACATGCCGCAGATTAGCGAGAGACGTTCCGCCCGCGACCGTGATCGAGTCACCGACGCGGTCCGTGTCCTGGAAGAGTCCGGCCCACCAGTCCGGGGGGGAGTTCAGGTAGACGGAGGACGTGCGGTCGTTGGCGTCGTAGTCGCCCAGGTCCGGGACCGACTTGGTGATGATCCAGATCCTCGCGTTCGAGGTGCCGTTGAAGTCGGTGTCCTGGTAGAGGCACAGGGACCTCTCGGGGCAAGCGGAGAGGCCGTGGCCCCGGATCTCCCGGACGCCGGAGTCGTCGGCGGACGCGGGCGCGGCCAGCGGCAGGCCCGCGGTCAGCATCGCAGCCAGGACGAGGGCGGCTTTCGTCATCATGCTCTTCGGTACTCCTTGTGTTTGCGACGTTGCCCTTTGCGGCTGCTGGGCAGCTCATGTTCCAGAAGGCCAATGGGTGGTCGCTCAGCGGCGTGTGCGGCTCGGGTCAGGTGGAGGGCAGTACCTTCCAGGAGCCGGTGCCGGTGCCTCGGTCGGTGTAGTGGCTGGTGACGACGTCGTACTTGGCGCCGGACTGCGCGGCGACGCCGTTGGTGTCGAGGAAGCCGCCGTTGGCGGAGCCGTAGTCGTTGAGCAGGTGCACGATGTCGTCGGTGCGGATGTGACCGTCCGCGGGCGAGGACGTCTTGCCGAAGATGTGCCACTTGCCGGTACCGGTGCCGCGGTCCTTGGTCTGCGTGGCCGACACGTTGTACTTGGCGCCGCTCTTGGTGGACACGCCGTTGGTGTCGAGGTACGTGCCGCCGCCGTACTGGTTGACGAGGTAGATGACGTCGCCGCTGGTCACGCGTGTACCGGCTGTCTTGCCCGTGGCGGAGACGACCTTCCATACCGATGTGGCCGGGCCCCGGCTGTTCGGGGTCTGGTTGGTGTTGACGTTGTACGTGGCACCGGGCTGGCTGGAGACGCCGTTGGTGTCGAGGTAACCGCCGTCACCTCCGTACTGGTTCTGCAGCAGGATGTTGCTGCCGTAGGTCAGATCGCCGCCCGCGGCGCCAGCCGCCGGGGCGGAGAACGAGGCGGCGGTGACGGCGAGGACTGCTGCGGTGGCTCCGACGGCCATGCGCTGCTTCACGGTACGGAACACGGATTTCCCTTCGGGACTCTATGCGCTTGCATGCTCACTTTATGTGAGCAAAATGCGGGGCGGAAGAGCCATACGGGTGAATCGATCATGTTCGCCGGGGCGGCCGCCTCCTCGGGCGCAACGTGAGCTTCCTGCTCGTTGAACAGCGTGTCGCCGTACGGATCCACCCAGGCGGGCTCGCCCGGGCCACAGCGGTCGAGCCTGCTCGGCGCCCGCACCGTGTCAACGCTTCACCGCGCGGGTAAGGCCCCCGCAGCAACGTAGCTCAGGGCAGCCCCTTTCGTGTGGGCCGCCCCGAGTGAACGGCGCGCCCCACCGCGCGTGAGGGAGCGGACGGGAGCCCTGGCCCGGGTCGGTGACCGCGGCGCGGTCCGGGGAGGTCGGACGGGGCCGGCCGCCCAGGCGTCGAGGCGGCACCGGGTTCCGCTACTCGGAGATGGCGTAGTCCCTGCACAGGGCGTAGGCGGTGGCGGTGCCGCTGTGGGCCTTGGCCGCCCAGGTGTTCTGGAGGTACTGCGAGGGGGTGTTGGCCTCGATCAGGTCGTGGGGAGTGCCGTCGGCGCCGTAGACGGGGTCCATGGCGTAGCCCCCGCCGATGAGGTTGGTGCTGTTCAGGCAGCCCGCGTAGGAGGTGCTGCCGGCGGAGGCGGCCGCGCCGCGGACGGCGTAGGTGGGGACGGAGTCGCTGTCGCACAGCGCGTACGCGGTGACCGTGCCTTTGTGCATCCGGGCACCCCACGCACCCTGGCGGTCCGCCGAGGGCGCCGAGACGTCGACGGTGTCGCGTACCTCGCCGGTGGAGTCGTACGTGCCCGCTCCGGCGTAGCCGCCGCCGATGAGCTGCGTGCCGTCCGGGCACTGCGCGTAGGACATGCCTCCCGGCGCGGACAGCGCGCCTTTGACGGTCTGCACGGTGGTGACGGCCGAGGCCGCCGTCGTCGTGCAGGGCACGGCCGCCGCGGCCATCGCCACCGCGGCCGCCGCCATGGCGACACGGGTCCTGGTCATTGCTGCTCCCATCCTCACCGCGTGGGCACGCGGCGAACGACCGGGACAACGAGGGCATTTCCCGCGAGGAGTCGATCCCGGGGCGGACACCACTCCTTCGGGTCCCCGCACCCGCCGGCGGGCGCGGGGTCAGCCGTTCAGGATGCGGGCCTTCTCGGCGGCGAACTCCTCGTCGCTGAGGACGCCCTGGGTCTTGAGGTCGGCCAGCGTCTTGAGCTGGTCGACGCGCGACTCCTGCGACGACTCGGCCGGGGCGGGGGCCGGGGCGGCCGGGGCCGGCTCGGCGGGGGCGTAGCGTTCGGCGTCCCGCTCGTCCGCGCGGGCCTGGACGCGGCGGTTGACGGCGGTGGCGGTGCCGGTGACGACGGCGGTGCGTGCTGCGGCGCCGATCAGTCCGGGGCGTCCCATCCTGCGGCGCATCATGCGGCGTTCTCCTGGTCCAGGGCCTCGACGGCGGCGGCGACGGTCTCGTGCGGTACGCGCTGGAGGGAGGCGACCTGTCCCTTCGATCCGCGGACGGCGGCGGCCAGCCGGGCGGCCCAGACGTTCTCCCAGACCACGACGAGCGCGGACGACGACGGCGGCATGCCCTCTGCGACGACCGCGAGGTCCTCCTCGCTGAGCAGGTCGAAGTCCTGGCCGGTGACCTTCTCGAAGGCGTCGGCCAGGCCGGAGTCCGCGAGTTCGACCACGGTGGCCGTCCCGCCGGGGTCCTTGCGTACGAACGTCAGGTCCAGGACCCGGACCGTGCCCTTGTCCTGGAGGTCCCGCAGCGCGGGCGCGATGTCGCCGTTGAACTGGTTCCCGGGGAAGGCGATGACGGCCACGTCGACCGGACCGACCGTATCCGCCGCGAGGGTGTCGGGCATCGGGTGGGACCGCCTCTCTGCAGGGGGGTGACGTCACCGTAGGCAGCCCTCTTCACCCTTCGCATCCCGGCCGGGGCCGATCGGGGTCGGTGCTCCGGGGAGCGAGCAGACCGCGTCACGCTGGTGCGGCCGGGGAGCGTCCCGGTCGCCGGAGCGCCCGCGGGAGCAGTTCCGTGGTGACGAGGGATACGACGGCGGCGAGGATGATGACGGGGAGGGCGTCGGTGTGCCCGACCAGCAGGGCGACCAGGACGACGGAGCTGACGGGCAGGCGCAGCGCCGCGCAGGACGTGGCGGCCATGCCGGCGGCCATCGCCGGGACCACCCCGTATCCGGGGAGCGGTGCCAGCAGCACGCCCGCTGCGCCGCCCAGGAAGAGCGCGGGGAAGATCGGGCCGCCGCGCAGGCTGCCCAGACTCACCGCGTAGGCCGCGCCCTTGAACGCCAGCACCGCGACGAGCGCGCCGACCGGCCAGGCGTGCGGGTTCTCGGCGAGCCCGGCCAGCGCCGACTGCCCGGACAGCGCGGCCTCGGCGGGGGAGCGGCCGGTGGCGAGGGCGTAGAGCGTGACGCACGCGGCCATGGCCGCGGTGCACAGCGCGATCACGGGCCAGGGGCGGGGCGTCGCCGCCGTCGCGGTACGCCGGCCGAGCGCGAGGACGGCGTGCATCGCGACGGAGAGGGCCACGGCGACCAGTACCGACCAGGCCACGTCGCCGGTGTCCAGTTGCGGGGGCTCGGGCAGATGGAGGGAGAGGCTGCCGGTGTGCAGTCCGGTCCAGCGGCCGAAGCCGGTGAAGACGATCGCGCCGACGCCGCTCGCGAGCAGCGCGGGCAGCAGTACGGCGAACAGCTGCGGGCCGCCGACTCCGGCGGCCTCCATGAGCAGCACCACGCCGACCAGCGGGTTGCCGAAGATTGCCGAGATGGCCGCGGACGACCCGGCGGCGGCCATGAGCGTGTTGCTCGCCTTGGTGGCCGGGGCGCGGGCCAGGTCGCGGAAGAGCAGGGCGAGTCCGCCGCCGAGGGCGATCAGCGGCGCCTCGGGGCCGAGCACAGCGCCCCACGGCAGGGCGCAGGCCGCTGCCAGGACGACGCCGGGTACGGCCGCCTTCGACGCGCCGCCGAGGTGCAGTCCGGCGGCCGGTACGTGCCCGCCCTGTCCGGGCAGGTACCGCACGACGAGCGTCACGCCCACCGCCGGCACCACCGCCGTCGGCAGCGCCCACCACCACGGCGGGTCGGCCCACCCGGCGTCGTGCGGCCAGGTCTCCCAGATCAGGTGCTCCAGCTCGTGCAGTGCGGCCAGGAAGAAGAACGCCAGCAGTGACACGGGGATGCCGATGATCCCGCAGAACACCAGGGCCTTGAGGTAGCCCGGCCGGCGCAGCGTCTCGCCGAGGGAGTCGTCCTGCTGCGGGGACTGCGGCGCGGGGCGCCCCGGTTCGGCGGGAGGGCGGGCGGACTCGGCGATGGCGGGGCTCCTCGGGCGTGTGCGGTGGTCGGGTCCGGACCCCGGTGAAGGCGTCGCGGCGCTGCTGGGCGGGGCGGGTGCGCGGTCAGGGGTCCTCGGCTGCTTCGCCCCAGTCGGCTCGGCCGGTCGGAGCGGCCGGGCCGGACGGGGCGGGGCCGCCGAGTCCTTGGGGGTCGGGGACCGCGGCGGGGGCGGCCAGGGGCGGGTCGGGCAGCGCTCGCGCGGAGCGGTCCAGCATGGTGCGGTAGCCGGCGAGGGCGCCGGTCCGGGCGGGCGGGGCGGACGAGGCGAGGGTGTCGAGGAGCGAGCGGAGGCGCCGGACGACCTGGAGGGAGTCCGAGCCGTAGTGGAGGACCTCGGACAGCGCGAGGTCGAGTACCTCCTCCCAGCCGGGTCTCGGCAGCGTGAGACGGGCGACTCCCCGGTGGTCGTGGATCGTGGCGGTGCCCAGGGGGCGGTGCGCGAGGCGCAGCAGGACGGCCTCGATCTGGTCGAGGGCCTGGACGGCGGTGGTGGGGTCGTTGACGGCGGGTGAGAGTGCGCGGATCGCGACGTCGACGAGCAGCCGCAGGCCGTAGGCCGGGTCGTGGTCGATGCGCCGGGTGGGGCCGAGACGTACGGCGCGGACGAGGCGGCGCGCGTCGTCCTCGGGGACCGGCCCGGGGACGACGCGCAGGAGCGGGGCGCCGGGTTGGACGAAGGTGCCGACCGCGGCCAGGCAGGTGACGTACGTGTCGTGCCGTGCGGCGATCCCGGCGATGGCGGCGCCGTCCACGGACTGGACGACACCGCTGTGGCGGGCGGTGAGCGTCGCGGGATCGGGGTGTTCGCGTCCGGACAGCGCCGGGGTCGCGGGCTGCCAGGTGTCGTCCAGTACCGAGTGGAGGCGCACGCCGACGAGCCGGGCGAGGCCGCCGCCGGTGATCACCTCGCGCAGCGCGGTCAGGGTGCGCAGGGTCGTGCTGGTGGAGAGGATCACGAAGACGATGGCCAGGGTGACGGACAGCCGCGGTACGTGGCTCTGGCTGACCTGGGCGAGGACCACCAGGGCGTAGACGGCCGTTCCGGTCAGCGCGCCGAACAGGACGAGGGAGTGCTCGAAGAAGCCGAGCAGCCCGGCGAGCCGGGGTGAGGCGTTCTGCACGGACTGGATGACGAGTGTGACCGCGGTCAGGACGAAGCCGGTGAGCGCGATGATGCCCGACGCGATCGCCCCCAACGTGGCCTGGGCGGTGGCCGGGTCGTAGGAGAGCCCGGCGACCGGGTGCCGGCGTTCGAGGTGCGGCAGCCAGTAGCCGAGGAGTACGGCCGCGGCGATCATGGCCGCGGCGAGGCCGCGGTTGGGCCAGGCGGCCCGGGCCGAGAGGTAGGCGCCCCCGTGGGCGCGGCGGAACGGCACGCGCGGCGGCACGGCGTTCACCCCTCCCGTCGCCGGGGCTCGGCCGCGCCGGCGGTCGCGTCGGCCACCGTGGGGTGGACGGCTGCGGGGCCGAGCCGGGCGGCGAGGGGGTGCTGGTCGAGGTCGTGGCGGGCTGTCGCGCGCAGCTCCGCGAGGTGCAGGGCGCACCGGCGGCGGTCGAGGGCGTCGTGCAGTTCGTCGAGGACGTCCAGGACGGGGATGCCGAGGTGGTAGGTGGACCCGAGATCCAGTACGACCGTGCTCGGCGGGGGCTCGGCTGCCTTGGTGAGGGCGAGGACGTCCTTGCGGATGCGGTCGCAGTTGCCGAAGAAGAGCGTGCCGTCGGGCCGGGCGACGAGGATCCCGGGTTCGGTGGCGGCGTCCGCGTGCCGGCTGGTGTCCCCGTACGTCCGACTGCCGGGGAGCCGGCCCAGGACGGCCACCCGGGTGGTGCTCGCGGCGGCGACGAACAGCACCAGGGACAGGGCGACGGCGAGCAGCAGGCCGGGGAGCAGGTCGAAGAGCAGCACGCCGAACAGCGCCGTGAGCGCCACCCACAGGCTGGCGCGGTCGGCCCGGGCGTAGCGGCGCAGCTGGTCGGTGGCGAGGAAGCCGCGGACGGCGACGATCACGATCGCGCCGAGCACGGGTTCTGGCAGGTCGGTGAAGAGCGGGGTGAGGAAGGCCCCTGTGAGGAGGATGAGCACGGCGGCGATCAGCGAGGCAAGGCGGGAGCGGGCGCCGGCTGCCACGGCGGCGGCGCTGCGCGAGGCGCTGCCGGAGACGGTGAAGCCGCGGAAGAGGCCGACGCAGATGTTCGCCGTGCCGACGGCGGCCATCTCGCGGTTGGCGTCGACCTCGTCGCCGTGCTCGCGGGCGAAGCGCGAGGCGATGCTGAACGCCTCGGCGAAGACCACCAGGGCCACGCCGCAGGCGCCTCCGGCCAGCTGCCACCAGTCCGCGGCGGCGATGCCGGGGAGGTGGGGCACGGGCACGGCGGACGGGATCTTCCCCACCACGTCCACGCCGTGGTCCTTGAGCCCGGCCGCCGCCGACACCACGAGCGCCGCGACCAGGACCAGCAGGGACGCCGGCAGCCGGGGCACGAAGCGTTCGAGCGCGAGCAGGGCCGCGAGCGCGGCGGCACCGACCGCCACGGAGGCGGGCGACCAGTCGGGCAGATGCCGCAGCACCGTCCACACCCGGGGGAAGAACTGCCCGTCGCCGCTCGACGTGCCGACGATCTTCGCGAACTGGCGGACGACGATGGTCAGCGCCATGCCGAACAGGAAGCCGCCCAGCGCCGGTTCGGCCAGGAAGTTCGTGACGAACCCGAGCCGTGCGAGGCCTGCCGCCAGCAGTACGCCGCCCGCGATCACGGCAAGGGCCGCCGACAGCCCCACCGACTGCTTCGGGTCGGAGCTGACGTCCGCGACGGTCGCACCGGAGAGCACCGCGGCCGCCGAGGTCGCGCCGATGATCAGGAACCGGGAGCGGCCCACCAGGACGTAGGCGACCAGGGCGACGGGGGCGGCGTAGAAGGCGTTCTGCGGCGGCACACCGGCGATCTGCGCGTACGCCACGCACTCCGGCACGATCAGCGCCCACGCCGTGGCCGCGCCCAGCGCGTCGCCGCGCACACCTCCCGCGCTCATGCCGAGCATCGACCGCAGACGGACCCCGGTGCTCACGAGGCCCTGACGATGACCGCGACGACGAAACCGGCGAGCACGAGCAGCGCCCCCATCAGCAGGGCGGGCCCCACCACCCGGCCCAGCGGGCGGTCCTCGCGCATCCGCAGCTGGCGGGAGCGCCACTGCACGTAACCGGCCACCGCGACACAGCTCGCCAGCGCCACGAGGTAGCCGCCCAGGGCCAGCCGGAGCCCCCGCGGTGTGACGTCGGTGAGCTTGACGACCGCGAACGCGGCGGCCAGCAGGGCAAGCGCCGTACGCGACCAGGCGAGCAGGGTGCGCTCGTTGGCCATCGTCGCCCGGTAGTCGGGCTCCTTGCCGCGCTTCCACCACGGGACCGGACGGGACGCGTCCTCGTCACCATGCCTCTCCGGCCGGGACATCAGCGCCCACCCCCGTCGCTGCGGTACGGCACCCTGCGCGTACCGCCGCTCATCAGGACGACCGCGGGCCTCGGCCGCCACCGCCGGACAGAACGCTCTCCACGTTCGGCGCACTCCCTCGCGCCCGCCACCGGGGAGGGTTCGGACGGGTGACACGCGGCTCCCGGCGCACCGGAGTCACGCGGTCCCGGGCCGGGTAGGGGACAGGACGGCCAGTCATGCGCACATCACCCCCGGGCCGTTCCCGCCCCCGGTACAGGAAGGCACGTCCCATGTCTGCCGAACCCTTCGACGTCACCGACGCCACCTTCACCGACCAGGTCCTGCACGTCGACGGCCCGGTGCTGGTCTTCTTCTGGGCCGAGTGGAGCGGGGGGAGCAAGATGATCCGCGCGGACGTCGAGTCGCTCGCCACCGACTACGCCGGTCGCCTCACCGTCGCCCGCCACAACATCGACCAGAACCCCGAGACCCCGCCGCAGCAGAACGTCACCGCCGTCCCGACCCTGATCATCTACAGGGCCGGTGCCGAAACCGCCCGCAAGATCGGCGCTCTGAGCAAGGGCCAGCTGACGGAGTTCGTCGACGCCAACGTGTAGTGCCCGCGCCGGTACGCTCCCGACGCCCGGGTGCCCCGCGCGGCCGGTCGGCGCGGGCACCGGGACAACACGCCGATACCTCTGTTCGGCGGACAATCTCACCATTTCCGGTGGTGCTGTTGTCTGCTGTCCGCTATGAGGAAGCTCTCCCCGAGGCGGCTCGCGACGAGCACGGCGTCCGCCGCGGCCGTCGTGGCCGCCTGTGTCCTGGCTGTGGGTCAGACGTCCGCGCAGGCCGCCGACAACGTCGCCACCAGCACGCTCGTCGACCTGACCATCTCCTCGGCGCCGGGCCTCGGCGTCGCTGCCTACCACGGTGTCTACGGCACCGCGGCCTCCGCTGCGAACGCCGGCCTCGACCCCGGTGACTTCTCCGACCCCGACGACGTCCTGGGCCGCCTCACCGTCGACGGCGCGAACGTGGCCCGTACCGACGCCGAGCCGGACAAGAACTGGGCCGAGGCCGGCGCGTCCGGCTTCACCCTCGCCCTGACCCGGCCCGACTTCCTGAGCTTGGGCACCCTGGACACGTACGCCGAGTGCATTCCCGAACCGGTGGGCCCGCTGGCCCTGGCCTACGCCCACACCGACGCCGACGAGATCACCGTCCTCGACCACCTCGTACCCGAGGGCACCACGCAGCTCACCGTGACGGGCGCCGAACTCGGCATCGACACGGTCTCCAGCGCGGACCTCACCGTCACCTACGACCGCTTCGAGGACCCCGCGGGCGGCGTCTACCAGCCCGTCACCGGCGCGCGGGCCGGCGTCGACATCAGCATCTCCGGCACCTTCACCGGCACCGACGGCTCCGAGCTCTACGCCGGCCCGCTGGTCGACCTCGAACTCGGCCACGTCGCGGTGACCTGCGCCCAGGCCCCGCCGACCGACACCGTGACCCCCACGGAGACCCCCACCCAGACGCCGACCGTGACGCCGACGGAGACCCCGACGGAAACTCCCACTCAGACGCCGACTGTCACGCCGACGGAGACCCCTACTCAGACGCCGACCGTGACGCCGACGATGACTCCTACTCAGACGCCGACCCCGACCGTCACTCCCACCGAGACCCCCACCGAGACGCCCACGCCTTCGCCGAGCACCAGCTGCCCGCCCACCACCCCCGCCTACGGCCGGTGGTGAGGCGGCCCCGACGGTAAGGGCGCCGAGCGGCCCCGCACGGGTGCCGCCTCCGGGGCCGGCGCGTGAACGGGGGAGCCCTGGCGGCGGAGGGGAGCGACGCGTGTCACCACGCCTCGCTCTCCTCCGCCGCCCGCGGCATCGCCTGCTCGCCGCCGCGGCCCCGCAGCCGCCCGGCCAGCAGCGGCAGGACCAGGACGGAGACCATCGCCGCGCCGACCAGCGAGGCCGCGGTGCCCGAGCCGATGACCTTCTGGTCCAGGCCGATCGTGGTGATCGCCGCGACCAGCGGCAGGCAGGTGGCCGCGTAGAGCGCGAGGGCGCGCCGGTCCGGCTCGCCGAGTCCGGCGGGTGCCAGCAGGTAGACCGGGGCGCCGCGCAGCAGCACGAACAGCGCCAGGAAACCCGGGACCATCAGCAGCGCGCCGCCGCCGTGCGTCAGGGCGTCCAGGTCGAAGCCGATGCCGGTGTCGACGTAGAAGAGGGGCACCAGGAAGCCAAAACCCATGCCCTCGATCTTGCCGAGCACCTCCTCGCGGCTGTCCGGCGTGGCCCCGGCAAGCACCAGCCGGGTGAGCACGCCCGCGGCGAAGGCGCCGAGCAGGACGTCGAGCCCGAAGGACGACGCGAGCGCCAGCATGCCCGCGAGCAGCAGCATGACGAAGCGCACCGCGAACTGCCCGCTGCTGTGCAGGGTCCGGTCGACCAGCCGGGAGAACCACGGCCGCCGCGGCCGCAGCGCCCACAGCACCGCCAGCGCCGTGATCACGCCGAAGACGGCCAGCACCGCCGCCGACTGCCCCGGCTTACGGCCGCTCAGCAGCAGCGCCACGGCGACGATCGGCCCGAACTCGCCCACCGCCCCGAAGGCCGACACCACCGTGCCGAACCGGCTGCCGAGTTCACCGCCGTCCTTCAGGATCGGCAGCACCGTGCCCAGCGAGGTACTGACCAGCGCCGTACCGATGACGAACGCCTCGTACGGCTGCCCGCCGCTGATCGCGAACGCCACCGCGACGGCCACCGCCAGCGAGGCCAGCCACGCGGCCCCGGCCCGCCGCAGGGTCGGGCCGCGCACGGCGGCGAAGTCGATCTCGTACCCGGCGAGGAAGATCAGCATCGACAGGCCCAGGTCCGACAGCGTGTCGATGACCTGGTCGCGGTGCGCCCAACCCAGCAGCTGCGGGCCCAGCAGGATGCCCAGCGCGATCTCGAAGACGACCTGGGGAACGCGCACCCGGCGCCGCGCCACGTCGGCCAGCAGCGGCGCGAGCACGGCCGCGGCCATGATCAGGACCAGGGTGCCCGGGTGCTTCATGCCGCCCGGCCCGCTTCAGATCCGGCCCGGCCGACGGCGCCGTGAGAACGGCGTCACGGGGTCACGATGGCGAAGTCCGGGTCGGGAGAGGTGAGATGGCCGAGCAGTTCGGCGAGCTTGGCCGTGTCGCCGGCGACCGTGACGCCCGGGTGGGACGGGAGGTCGGCGGGGGAGAGGGTGCCGAGGAGGACGGCGCGCAGGGTGGTCTCGTCGAGGGTGACGGTGAGGTCCGGGTCGCCCACGGCGGGGCCGCTGCCCGTGACATGGGTCAGGACGCCGTTGTGCAGGTGCAGGGTGACCGGGGCGCGGCCGTCGACGTTCCAGCGGACGGTGATGTCGGCGTCCCACGCGCGGGGTCCGTCGATGCGGATGGCGAGGGAGTCGAAGAGCTGGTCGAGGGTGAGGGCGGCGAGCAGGTCGGGGGCGGCCGTGGTGGTGGGTGTGCCGACGCTGCCGTGCCGTAGTTCCAGCGCGCCGGTGAGGTAGAAGTTGCGCCAGGTGCCGTTCTCGCTGCCGTAGCCGAGCTGCTCGAAGGCGTCGGCCTGGAGCTTGCGGGCCTCGGTGTGGTCGGGGTCGGCGAACAGTACGTGGCCGAGGACCTGGACGACCCAGCGCAGGTCGCCGTCGGCGAAGGACTGCCGGGCGCGCCGCACGACCTCGTCGGCGCCGCCCATGAAGTCCACGTAGCGGCGCGCGGCCTCGGCCGGCGGGTGCTCCCACAGGTGGGCGGGGTTGCCGTCGAACCAGCCGAGGTAGAGCTGGTAGATGGCCTTGGTGTTGTGGCTGACCGAGCCGTAGTAGCCGTGGGTGTGCCAGGCGCGTTCCAGCGCGGGCGGCAGCTGCATCTGCTCGGCGATCTCCAGGCCGGTCATGCCCCGGTTGAGCATGCGCAGTGTCTGGTCGTGGAGGTAGGCGTACAGGTCGCGCTGCTCGGACAGGAAGCCGATGATGCGTTCGCGGCCCCAGGTCGGCCAGTGGTGCGAGGCGAAGGCGACATCGGTGGCGCCGCAGTACAGGTTGATCGCTTCGGTGAGGTAGGCGGCCCATACGCGCGGGTCGCGTACGACTGCGCCGCGCAGGGTCAGCAGGTTGTGCAGGTTGTGGGTGGCGTTCTCGGCCATGCACAGGGCGGACCGGTCGGGGAAGTGGATGTTCAGCTCGGCGGGTGCCTCGGTGCCGGGGGTGAGCTGGAAGACCATGCGGATGCCGTCGACGGTCTCGGTCTGCCCGGTGCGGGTGATGTCCAGCGTGGGCGGGATCAGGCCGGCGGCGCCGGTGGAGGTGGTCTGGCCCAGGCCGGTGCCGATCTGGCCGCGCGGGCCCTTGGGCAGCGCGGCGCCGTACATGTACGCCGCCCGGCGGCCCATCGCGGTGCCCGCGTACACGTTCTCGCTCACCGCGTGCTCCAGGAAGCCCTCGGGGGCGAGTACGGGGACGCCGCCGCGCAGGTCCTCCTCGCCGACCACCCCGCGGGCCCCGCCGAAGTGGTCGACGTGGCTGTGGGTGTAGAGCACGCCGGTGACGGGCCTGTCGCCGCGGTGCTGCCGGTAGAGGGCGAGCGCGGCCGCGGCGGTCTCGGCGGAGATCAGCGGGTCGATGACCAGCACCCCGCGTTCGCCCTCGACGACGGTCATGTTGGACAGGTCGAAGCCGCGGATCTGGTAAATCCCCTCGGTGACCTCGAACAGGCCGTGCCGGGCGCACAGCCTGCTCTGCCGCCACAGGCTGGGGTTGGCGGTGTCGGGGCAGTCGTCGCCGAGGAAGCCGTACGCGTCCAGGTCCCACACCACGCGCCCGTCGCCGTCGCGGACGACCGGGTCGGCCATGGAGCCGAGGAAGCCCCGTTCGGCGTCGTCGAAGTCCTGCGCGTCACGGAACGGGAAGCGCTCGCCCACCTCCCGGTTGGCCTCGGCGACCGCCGGCTGCGCGGGCTCGGCGTCCTTGCTGCTGCGGGACTTCTCCGCCACGGTGCTCTCCCTCGCTCGCCCCCCGGCCCTGCCAGCCTCCCGCCCCGCCCCCACCCCCACGACCCGGACTGCGCCATCCGGGGCCGCGGCGGGGTGCGGGCCCCCGGTTTGACGTGCGGGAATCGGCCGTGCATGATTCCACTACTTGAGTAGTGGAATGAAGGGTGCGGCGGTGGTCTTCGCCTTCCGGATCGACCGGCGCAGCGGAATCGCCAGCTACCTGCAGATCGTCCAGCAGGTGCAGCAGGCGCTCCGGCTGGGCCTGCTGGCACCGGGCGACCGGCTCCCCACCGCGCAGGCGGTGGTCGAGGCGACCGCGCTGAACCCCAACACCGTACTCAAGGCCTACCGCGAGCTGGAGTCCCAGGGCCTGGTCGAGACCCGGCGCAGGCACGGGACCTTCGTGACCGGCACCCTCGGCGCCCCTTCCGCGTCCGCCGCCGACTCGCCCGTACGGGGCGAGCTCGCGGAGGCGGTCGCCCGCGCCCGCGCGGCCGGGCTGGAACGCGACGACGTCGCCGCGCTCTTCACCGCCGTGCTCGACGATCTCTACCCCCGGAAAGAACCCGATGTTGTCCTCCCCGAGCAGCACTGACGCCGCCCTCACCGCCCGCGGCGTCACCAGGCGGCACCGGCGCTCCGGCCCGGACGTCCTGGCCGGCTGCACCTTCAGCCTTCCCGCCGGGGCTGTCTGCGCCCTCGTCGGCCCCAACGGCGCCGGCAAGACGACCCTGCTGGAGCTGGCCGCCGGCCTCCAGCGGCCCACCGCGGGCGAGGTCGAGGTCCTCGGCGGGCCCGCCGCGGCCGGCCACCCGCGGGTCGCGTACCTGGCCCAGGACCGGCCGCTCCCCCCGCGGTTCACCGTCGCCGAGACCCTGCGCTACGGCGCCCGCGCCAACCCCGCCGGGTGGGACGCGGAGCTGGCGGCCCGCGCCGGCACCGACCGCTTCCGCCCGCGCGACCGGATCCGCGACCTCTCCGGCGGCCAGCGCACCCGCATCGCCCTCGCCCTGGCGCTGGGCAAGCGTGCCGACCTGCTGCTGCTCGACGAGCCGACGGCCGACCTCGACCCGCTCGCCCGGCAGGAGCTCATGGGCCTGCTCCTGGCGCACGCGGCCGAGACCGGCTGCACCGTCGTGATGTCCTCGCACATCGTCTCCGAGCTGGCCGACGCCTGCGACCACCTGCTGCTGCTCGACGCCGGGCGGGCCCGGCTCGCCGGCGGCATCGACGACCTCCTCGCCGCCCACGCCGTCGTGACCTTCCCCGGCGGCGCCGACCGGCTGGCCGGGCACACCGTCGTCGAGTCCCGCCCCGCCGGGCGCGGCACCAGCGCCCTGATCCGCCCGGCCGCCCCGCTGCCCGCCGACTGGGAGGTGCGGCCCCCGTCGCTGGAGGAGCTGGTGCTCGCCCACCTCGCCCTGCCCGGTACGCCGCCCGCCGGGCCGGGCGTCCCCGACCTCGCCCTCAGCCCGGAGCCCGCCGTCACCCTGCACAAGGGCCGCCCGGAGAAAACGGAGCACGCCGCATGACCGCCGCCACTGCCGGCCCCCGGCTCCTGACCGGGCCCCGCCCGGCCCTGCGGGACCGGCTTCCGCTCGCCCGAATCGTCGCCCGGCAGCTGCGCCTGCCCGCCCTGCTGCTGTTCCTGTCCGCGCTCCCCACCGCCGCCGTGCTCGTCGCCCGCCACCGGCAGTGGTCGGACGCCGAGGACACCCGCGCGCGCTTCGGCAACTACGCCTACCACTTCGCGCGGCACCCCTACGACGCCCACACCATGACCGAGCGGCTGCTCGCGGACGGGACGCGGATCGTCTTCCTGCCCGCCCTGGCCGCCGCCGTGCTCGCGGCCGTCGTGACCGCGCGCGAGTGGGAGTCGCGCCGCTTCGCCCTCACCCTGACCCAGTCGGTCTCCCCGGCCCGCTGGTTCACCGCCCGCTGGGCGGGCCTCGGGGTGCTGCTCGGCGGGCTGCTGCTCCCGCTGGTGGTGCTCTACCGGGTCGACGTGGTGCACGCGGTGCACGCCGACCTGCTGACCCAGGGCATCGACCGGCAGACCGCCTACCTCACCATCGGCCCGGTCACGGTCGCCTACGTGCTGCTGGGGATTGCGGCCGGCGCGCTGGCCAGCACGCTGCTGCGCCGCACCCTGCCCGCCGCCGTCGCCGCCCCCGCGCTGACCTGGCTGCTGGTCGCGCTGCTGGTACGCTCCCGGGCCGCGCTGCTGCTGGACTTCCCGGCCTG
Organism: Streptomyces sp. NPDC021020; assembly: GCF_044333285.1. Classification (NCBI taxonomy): domain Bacteria; kingdom Bacillati; phylum Actinomycetota; class Actinomycetes; order Kitasatosporales; family Streptomycetaceae; genus Streptomyces; species Streptomyces sp. NPDC021020. The sequence continues at coordinate 270,215 of NZ_JBIRQQ010000010.1, read as the reverse complement.
GTCCAAGGTCCACGGCTTCCACCCCGGGGGCGTCCTGGGGCTCCAGTTCTACGACGTCCTGCCGCAGGACTCCTACCTCGCCGACTCGCTGGACACCGGCGACTACTGGCCCTACCAGCTCGCCGAAACCGCCCTCGCCCTGGCCCTCGCCACCCTGCTGGTGCTCGCTGCGCTGCGCCTCCTGCACCGCCGCGTCGCCCGGCCCTGAACGAAGCCCCGGCAGCCGCCCCGGGCGGCGACGCCCACCGCGGCCGAACCCGGCCCGTTCGGTCGTGCTGCGATCCGTCGTCGGGGTCGCGTGTGCACGACGGGTCGCCGAGGTCCGTGCGAAGACTCAGCTCCGTAGCCCGTCGCGCAGCAGCCGGGCGTTCTCCACGATCTGGCTGGAGCCTTTGCGTGCGGCCACTTCGTCCACCTCGGGGATGGGGCCCTTGGCTCCCGAGTGGGCGGCGCACTCGGCGGCAAGTGCCAGGAGGGCTCCTGCTCCGTTGATCGGTGCGGGGCGCAGCAAGGGGGGCAGGGCGGGCCGGAGTATCGACCAGATCGTCGCCCGGGCGCCGGTCTCGGCCGCCACGCGCAGTACGGTGACGGCCCGGGTAGAGGTGCTCCAATCTCGCCGCAGCACCGCCTGCGTCTGTGCGGCGAACAGCTCCGGGTCCAGCTGCCCTTGCGCGGCGAGGACGAGCAGGGCGTCTGCCACGGCGTGCGCCTGTTTCGGGTCTCCGTCGAGCCGCTCCGCGATCAGCCAGTGCGTCGCGTAGCCGGCGGGGCCGTCCCCGTCGAGGCCGGCGGCGAGGACGTCCAGACGTGCGTAGACACCAGCAGCCGGAGAACGACCCCATGCGCAGCCGGTCACCACCGGGTCGAGCGAGGCGGCGGAACCGGGCCGGTAGTAGCGGGTGGCCGCGACGTCCGCGACCGCGAGCAATGCCGTGGCAGCGGCGGTCGGGGCAGTCAGGAACCCGTCGAAGAACCGGGGGTTGGCCTGCTCACCGCCAGGCGTGGCACCACCCGAGGTCTTCAGCGCGAGACTGCGGCCGGAGGCGGATTCCCGCACGGCGGAGGCATGTACATAGGCGTAGGCCTGCGTGTGTTTCGTCCTCACGCCCGTACGCTACGGCCCGGTACTGACATCGTGGGCCCACGCCCCCCGCGCCTCCCACACCCCCGGAACGCTCGGCCCTGCCGGTACCAACGCGTTGGCATCTCGCCTACGCGTTCGACGATGCCTGCCGCCTGCCGCCACCAGCGGCTACGGAACAGAGCCGCTGGTTCTACCGACCCGTCCCGGTGCGGCCGTTCGCGTGCACGAGCCCCGACTCGTAGGCGTGGACCACGGCTTGCACCCGGTCCCGCAGCCCGAGCTTGGCGAGGACCCGGCTGACGTGCGTCTTGACCGTCCCCTCCGTCACGTGGATGCGGGCGGAGATCTCGGTGTTGGACAGGCCGCGGGCGACGAGGGCCAGCACCTCGCGCTCGCGCTCGGTCAGCGCCGGGGTACCTGCCGCGGGGGCGGGTTGCGGGGGCAGGCTGCCGACGTAGCGGTCGATGAGCCGGCGGGTCACGCTGGGCGCGACCACCGCGTCGCCGCGGACGACCGCGCGGACTGTCGAGAGCAGGTCGGCGGCCAGGGTGTCCTTGAACAGGAAGCCGCTGGCGCCCGCGCGCAGGGCCGCGTAGACGTACTCGTCGAGGTCGAAGGTCGTCAGGATCACGATCCGCGTGCGACCGGAACCGCCCGCGCAGATGCGCCGAGTCGCCTCGACACCGTCCACGTCGGGCATCCGGACGTCCATCAGGACGACGTCCGGCCGCAGTTCCGCGGCCAGGGCCGCCGCTTGCGCACCGTCGCCCGCCTCGCCGACCACCTCCATGTCCGGCGCGTTCTCCACGATCAGCCGGAAACCGGTACGGACCAGGGCCTGGTCGTCGGCGACGAGCACACGGATCATCCGGATCACCCGTTCCGGCCGTGGATGGGCAGACCGGCCCGAACGACGAACCCGCCCCGATACCCGCGGCCCGCGCTGAAACGGCCGCCGAGCAGCGTCACCCGGCTGTCCATGCCCTGCAGGCCGTGTCCGCGGCCCGCGGCGGGGTCGCCGCCGCTGCCGTCGTCGCTGACCTCGATGGCGACCTCGGCGGAGCCGTAGGTGACGACGACCTCGGCCGTGGCGCCCGCCCCGGCATGCTTCATGACGTTGGTCAGCGCTTCCTGGACGATGCGGTACGCCGACAGGTCCACGGTGGACGGCAGCGAGGTCGCGGTCCCCTCGACGCGCAGGCGTACCGGTGTCCCCGCGTCCCGTACCCGGGTCAGCAGGGCGTCGAGACGGCCGAGCCCGGGTTGCGCCTGCCACACGTCCTCCGTCTCGCCGAGGGCGGCGAGCACCCGGCGCATGTCGGCGAGGGAGTCGCGGCCGCTGCTGACGATGGTCTGCAGGGCGGCCCGGGCGGCGGCGGGGCTGTTGTCCAGCGCGGCCTCGGCGCCCTGCGCCTGGACGACGATCAGGGACAGGCCGTGCGCGACCACGTCGTGGACCTCGCGGCTGATCCGCCCGCGCTCGGCGGCCACCGCGAGCGCGGCCCGGTGGTCCCGCTCCCGCTCCAGGTCCTGGGCGCGCGCGTGGAGCTGTTCGAGGTACGCGCGCCGGTTGCGGCCGGCGGCCCCCACCGCCCAGGCGGCGACCAGCCCCGACACCAGCACCGGCAGGTCGCGCCACGGATCGGCCCCGCTGTCCCGGCAGTCGGCACCGGTGCCGTCGGCCGGGGCCCGACCCGACGGGCCGACATGACGGTTGCACACATGGACGCTCGGCAGCCGCAGGTGCCGGTCGACGGGTGAGTAGCCGACCACCCAGACGGTGGCCAGCAGCAGTCCGCCCAGGGCCGGCAGCGACGCGCGCCGCGGGCACCGGGCCGCGACCGTGGAGAGCAGGACCAGCACCGACAGGTCCATGACCGTCGGAAGGACGCCCACGGTCAGCCGCGTGACGGCGGCCACGGCGCACACCACGAGCATCGCCAGGGGCCGGCTCCGGCGCAGGGCGATGCCGACGACGGTGAGCGCGGTCGCGGCCCACCACAACCACACCGCTCCCGGCCCGCCCCACCCGCCGTCTGCGGGCCGTCCGGCCTGCATGGGCACCAGGTCGAACGCGTCGTTCACCAGCAGGCACACCACGAGCAACGCGCACGCCATCGCGGCATCCTGGAGCACCGGCCGGCGGACCCCGGCGCGGAGGGCGCGAGCCGCCAAATCCCTCATGAACGCCGGAGTTTACGGGCGGCACCTGTGCCGCCGCGTCTGTCGCAGGGGGGATGCGGGGGCACCGCCGTACGTCCCGCGACAGACGCGGCGCTCGGACCTGCGGCAGACGCGCGGGCAGGGCGGCCGGCGGCAGGGTCGTCGTATGACCCACACGACGAAGAACGACCCCGTACGCGCCGGCCTCGACCGGCGCGGCTTCCTGCGGCGGGCGGGCCTGCTCGCCGGTGCGGGCACGGTCCTGCCGCTGCTGGGCGCCGCGGCAGGCCCCACCGCGTCGGCGGCCGGCACGGCGGACGGCGACCCCGACCAGCTCTTCCAGGCGGGCGAGTTCGCCGCCGCCGGGCGGATCTACGCCCGGCAGTTGCACCGCGACCCCGGCAACGCGCACGCCGCGGGGCAACTGGGGTACATCGACCTGCTGTCCAACCGGTTCACCCGCGCCGAGCACCTCCTCGGCCGGGCGCAGCGCCTGGCACCCGACGACATGACCGTACGGCGGCGGCTCGCGGACTGCTTCGTACGCCAGGACCTGCTCGCCCGCGCGGCGCCGTTGCTGCCCGCCGCCCAGGCCGAGCAGCTGGCGAGCGTGGACGGTACGCCCTACGCGGTGGACGGCCCGCAGGCCACCCGGGTGCCCTTCCTCGACGTCGACCCGCTGCCCCAGGTGCGGGGCGCCGTCAACGGCGGGGCGCCGGCGACGTTCGTGCTCGACACCGGGGCCATGGGCCTGACCCTCACCACGGACGCCGCGCAGGAGGCGGGGCTGGCCCCGGTGTCCAGCACGGCGGTCACCATCAACGGCAGGACCGTCACGACCTACCTCGGCGTCGTGCGGACGCTGCGGCTCGGGGAGTTCGAGCTGCACAACGTGCCGGTCAGCTGGACGGACGGCTCGATCATGGCCTTCCCCGACGGCACGGTCACGGCCGGCACCCTCGGGACCGCGCTCTTCTACCACTTCCTGACCACGATCGACTACCGGGGCCGGGCACTCGTCCTGCGCCGGAAGACGCCCGCGCAGCAACGCGCCTTCCGCGCCGAGGCCGCGCGCACCGCGCTGCGACCGCAGCCGCTGTGGCTGGCCGGCGACCACCTCCCCTGCACACCGGGCATGCTGGGCGGCTACGGCCCCCGGGTGGCCGTCATCGACTCCGGCACGCTCGACTGCGGCCTCAACACGAGCGCGGCGAACGCCGAGCGGGCCGGCATCCCCGTCGACTGGGACCACCCGATCCCGGTCAACGGCGGTACCGCCACGGTCTATCCGGCCACCGCGGCCCGCATGAGCATCGGCGCCGCGGTCGCCCACGACGTCCCCGGCACCGTCGGCCCCACCCCCTGGGAGGGCCTGACCGGCTTCGACCTCCTCGGCAACTTCACGCACGACTTCTTCAAGCCCTTCGCGGTCACCTTCGACTACACGGCAATGCACCTCTTCGTCGGCTGACCGCGGCACGGGGGGCCCGGAGTACGGGAACAGGCGTGGGTGCCGGCCTGCTCCCGTCCCCGGGACGTACGGAATCTGCGGGAGTTGGACCAGCCTCGGGCTTTCACGAAGCCCGGTGCCCGACGGGTGGTCGGGTCAACGGAAAATACCGCTGACCAGCAAGAACGAGGATTGTTGAGGCTATTGTTCCTGCCACTGCCGGAGGCACTTCCCGGGCGAAGCAGCGTAGAGGTTCCTACCGGGGTGTCCGCGTCGGGGACCGGTGGCCGGGCGGTGGTCTCGCAGGCCGGCGGTGTCCTGCTGGTCGCCACCAAACTGCGTGCTAGACACTGGCGTTGGCATTTCCGGAAAGCCGGGAATGGGCAACGATCAGCCGAGCGCGGTCACAACATACAGGCCGCCGGCCGGGGCGTCGTAATCCACCGCTTCAGCGTATGCCGGTGTCCGGAACCGCCGACCGGAGCGTCAACGGCCCGGCGCCCCTGCGTGCTTGGCGCACGATGAGCCGCATGCGATCCGACATCCGAGGAATCCACCACATAGGCATCGTCACCCGTGACCTGGAACGGCTCGAGGAGGTCTACACGGCGCTGGGATTCACGCTCAGCCCCCGGTCCCGCCACATGCTCGCGCCCCGCCCCGGAGCAGACCCCGTACCCGGGTGCACCGCCAACCGTTGCGCACTTTTCGGCGACTCCTCCATCGAACTCCTCGGCATCGTCGACGAGGACGCGCCCGACCCCTGGCGCACCAAGGCCATCGCCGACGAGTACGAGGGCTTCCGCCTGCTCAACCTGGAGACCGGCGACGCCGAGGCCACCGATCGCAGGCTCACCTCGGCGGGGCTGCGGACCTCGGGCGTCCTCGCGCTCGAACGCGAGGTGCACACACCGCAGGGCACGCGCACGGTGCGGGCCCGCGCCGCGCATCTCGCACCCGGCACCACCCCTGAGGGCTACATCGGTGTGGCCCAGCACCTCACCCGCGAGCACGTGCACCAGACGCGCTACCTCACGCACCGCAACACCGTCTCCGGCATCGCGTCGATTCTGATCGTCGTCGCCGACGCGGAGTTCGACGCGGTCTGCGACCGCTACACCCGCATCCTCGGCACCGGCGCGACGCAGGAAGGCCCGATCGGCGTCCTGGACGCCGGGACCGCCCGCCTGCACGTGGTCCGCGTATCCGACGTGGACGCGGTCCTCCCCGGTGAGACGCGCCCGGCGCCGTCGTACTTCGCAGCGGTGACCGTGAGCGTGAGCGACCTGGTGGCGGCTCGCACCGCCGCCGAGGCGGCCGGCGTGGAGACGCGCTCCATACCCGGCGGCGGCTTCTTCGTCTCGGCCCGCGACGCCTGCACGGGGCTGTTCTTCACCTCGCCGTGACCAGTTCGGCGCGGTTTTCCAACGACCCGCCGGACGAACACCCGCATCAGGCGGCCCTGCCCGCGGACGCGACCGGATGCAGCGCCGCGCGAACTTCTGCCTGGCTGCGCTTCGCGCAACGAGGGGAACCGCCTCCCCGCCTCGCGCGTCGAGCACGTCGTGCGGGATGCTTGCCCCGTTTCCGGGAGCGACGGGCTCCCGCTGTACGGGCTGCTGTTCCGGGGGCCGGTCGATGTCCGGTGCGCTGTGGGTGCGCGGGACGAGGGAGGTTCGATGAGTACTGCGGAGCAGCCGGTGCGGAGCCGGTCGACCCGCCAGCGCGCGGCTGTCGAGGCCCTGCTGCAGGAGACCGAGGAGTTCCGCAGCGCGCAGGAACTGCACGACCTGCTCAAACTGCGGGGCGACTCGGTGGGGTTGACCACCGTCTACCGGACGTTGCAGGCCATGGCGGCCGCGGGTGACGTGGATGTCCTGCGGACCGCGGACGGGGAGTCGGCTTACCGGCACTGCTCGCAGGGTCACCACCACCATCTCGTGTGCCGCCGGTGCGGCAGGACCGTCGAGGTGGCCGGGCCGGCGGTGGAGAGGTGGGCGAACGCCGTCGCCGCGGAGCACGGCTTCGTCGAGGTGTCGCACACCGTCGAGGTCTTCGGCACCTGCGTGGCCTGCGCGGACTCCGCCTGAGGCGAACGTCCGGGCAGGCCCGCACCCAGGCGGCGGCGTCGGGCAGCTGCCGCGACCGGTTCCGCCGCCCCGCGCGGTCAGCGGCTGTGCGTGGTCGAGGTGTACGGGAGCAGGGCCATCTCGCGGGCGTTCTTGATCGCCCGGCCCATCTGACGCTGCTGCTGAGCGGTGATGCGGGTGACGCGGCGGCTGCGGATCTTGCCGCGGTCGGAGATGAACCTGCGGAGCAGGTCGGTGTCCTTGTAGTCGATGTACGTGATCTTCGCGGCGTCCAGCGGGTTGGGGCGGGACCTGGGCGTCTTGCGCGGATCTGTTCGGCGGGCCATGGAAATCCTCGGTGTGTGGCGGTACGGCGGTACGGCGGTACGGCGGTGCGGCCTCAGGGGCCGCCGGGGCCGCCGGGCTGGTCAGGGAACGGGGTCGAGCAGGTGGTCGAAGGCCGCGGGGAGGGCGCGCCAGGCGGCGCGCCCGGCCGCGTACTCGGCGTCGGTCAGCAGGCAGGACTCCAGGAGCGCTTCGAGCCCCCCGCGGTCGAGTGCGGGTGAGGTGAAGACCAGGTGCTGGCAGCGGTCGCCGTGCTCGGCGTCCCAGTCGAGTGCCGCGGCGGCGGTGCGTACGGGAGGTTCCAGGTCCCAGGCGGCGTCGGGCAGTGACGCCAGCCAGGGGCCGACGCCCTCCACGCAGAGGGCGCCGCCCGCCGCGTCCCACGACAGCAGCGTGTCCGGCCGGTCGGCGAGCCAGAAGCGGCCGCGGCTGCGGGCGGCTGCGCAGACCAGGTCCTCCAGGGCGGCGTACAGGCGCCCGGGGTGGAACGGGCGGCGGCGGTGCCAGACGACGGTGGTGACCCCGCCTCGTCCGCCTCCTGCGGGAGGAGGGAGCAGGCCGGGTGCTGGGCCGCAGCCGCGGCAGGGACATCGAAGCCGGCGAACGCCTCCCTCGCCAGTTCCGTGGTGCCGGCGGTCACCTGACGTGCGGTCGGGTGGAGTTGACGGAGCAGCGCGCGGTCCTCGTCATCCGGTGTCTCACCGTCCTCGACAAGGACGAGCACCGGTGGGTATTCCAGCTGGCGGGCCCAGGTGTCGGCGACGGTGCGCCGGTCCTGCCCCGTCACGGCCAGGCCCACGTCGAGGAGGTCGTCGCCGTTGGCGAGGCAGGGCAGGACCAGCGCGGGGTCGAGCGCGGTCATGACGTTGGTCAGTTCCAGGGCTTCGGAGCCCGCCGTGGCGATGACCTCGGCCATGCCCTGGGGCTCGACGGAGTCCCAGAGCTCCACCACGGCCAGCCTCGCCCGACCGTCGGCGGCCAGGCGTTCCAGCTCGGGTACGAGGTCCTCGCGCAGCGCGCAGCAGGCGCAGTCGTTGACCAGGGGGGTGTCGTCCTCGGACACGCGGCCGTCGGCGTCGCTGACGACACGGCGTACGGTGCCGTGCACCGCGCGGGAGAGGTCGTGGTGCAGGGCGACGCTGCCGGGCACCATGGTCAGCAGCTGCCCCACGGCGGTCCGGCGTGCCCGGTCGTGCATGCCGGCCACGACGACGACGGGGAGCCTGCCGTTCCCGCCGGTCATCGCGTCTCCCGCCGGGCGTAACGGCGTTCGAAGCGTTCGATCCGTCCGGCGGTGTCCACGACGCGCGCGGTGCCGGTGTAGAAGGGATGGCTCTGCGAGGAGATCTCCACGTCGATGACGGGGTAGGTCCGGCCGTCCTCCCACTCCACCGTCCTGTCGCCGGTGGCGGTGGCGGTGGAGCGGGTGAGGAAGGCGAAGCCGGCGGCCTTGTCGCGGAAGACGACGGGGCCGTACGGCGGGTGGATGTCGCGTTTCACGGTTGTGTCCTCGTGTTCGTCTGAGGCGGGCCCCAGGGCCAGGTATCCCGGGGCGGGGGCTCGGCTCCGGTCAGCGTTCCTCGCGGAAGTCGACGTGCCTGCGGGCCACCGGGTCGTACTTGCGCAGCACCAGCCGGTCGGGGTCGTTGCGGCGGTTCTTGCGGGTCACGTAGGTGTAGCCGGTTCCCGCGGTGGAGCGGAGCTTGACGATCGGTCGTACGTCGGTGCGTGCCATGGCGACCACTATACGGACATGGTTTTCGTTTTCAATCGCACGCTGCGGACGGGGTCCGCGGTGATCATCTCCGGCCCTCCGAAGGGCGACCCTCTTGCTATCTGAAAATGAAAACGGTTATCGTCCTGCCGTCGGAACCGACTGCGCTTCAGAGGCCTTTGCCGGTCGCCCCCCTGGCACCGGTGACGCCTCGCCAGGCTCGAACAGGACTGAAAGGGACGCCCATGAACAGCACTCCCGGCACCACGACGCGTGGAGCGCGCGGCCGCCGCCGCGCGATGCTCCTCGGCACCGTCGCGGGTGGCAGCGCGCTGCTGCTCACGCTTGCCACCGGCCCCGCGCAGGCGGCGGGCACGGTCGGCACCATCGACATCGGCCACGTCGACGGCCTGCACGTGGCTCTGAACGAGGACGGCGACCAACTGGTCCTCGGGAGCAACGTGGACGAGGACGACTACCTGCCCGGGTCGGGCTTCGCGGCCGGCTACTACCCCGGCTCGGAGGTGGACGCCTCCAGCGGCACCCCGGAGTACGACTTCACCGTGCCGGCGGCGAACTACGACTACGAGCCCACCGCGTACCCGGACACCTGGGTGCTTCCCGCGGACGAGCCGTCGAGCTTCGAGACCGCCCCGATCCTCTACCTCGGCATAGCCGGTACCGGTGAGGACCTGCCGGTGCACGGCACGTCGAGCCCGGACGCGGCGTACAGCCTGTTCAACAGCCTCAGCGCGACCGACCACGTCACGTTCGACATCTCGCTCGTGAGCGCCCCGGCCGGCGGGGCCTCGGACATCCCCGGCGCGGACGTGCTCGGCACCGACGCGTGGGGGCTGACCTTCGACCTCGGCGGCAGCGCGACCGAACCGATCCACCACCACTTCGACTGGACCTTCAGCCACGCCGGCGTCTACAAGTTCGCCGTCACCGCGTCGAGCGACAACGCCGCGGTGGCCGACTCGGCCCCGGTGGTCTACCAGTTCACCGTCGAGAGCTGACGGTGCCGCGGTGGGCCCGGCCCGGCCCCTCACCGGGCCGGGCCCACCGCCCCCCGGGCGCATCGCGCTCCGTACGCGCTCCGCGTACCCGACCCGTGTCCGATCGGCCCTCTTCCCCTGGGACGAAGCAGATGATCTCCCGCCTTCTCTCCTGCACCGCGATCACCGCACTTCTCGCCGCTGTCCTACTGGCCACGGGGTCGCCGCCTTCGTCGGCCGCGGACGGCCCCACGGTGCTGTCGGCGGGGAACATCGCGCTGACCCCGAAGCTGTCGGGGATCAGTGCGGACGGTACGGACTTCGACTCCTTCGAGCTGGGGCTGCTGGACAAGACCGGCGCCTACGCCGACCAGACGTGGCACTCCGCCACCGACACCGTGCTGCATCTCGGAGCCGGTGAGTACGACGCCGGCACCGGAAGCTGGTCCACGCCCGCGAAGGTCGACGACGTGGCCTCGTACACGACCGGAGACCAGGCGCGGGTCCTGTTCGGTCTGGACGTCGCCGGGGCCAAGGACGGCATGAACTACGCGAACAAGGCAGCGATCGCCGGCAGCCCGCAGCCGTCCTTCACACTGAAGGGCGCGACCGTTCCGGACGGCGGCCGGTTCCGGCTCACGGGCCCCACCGGGACGACCGCGTGGGACACCGCGCTGCTGGACGGCGGCGGGTCGCAGGTCCCGCAGGCGGTGCCGTATCTGAACGGCGGGACCTACCGGGCGACCTCGTTCACGGCGCCCGGAACGTACTGCCTGACCGTCTCGGAGACGATGACCTCGAAGGGCAGCGCCCAGGCCCGGACGTCCGCGGCGGCCGTCACGGTGGTCGTCGGCGACCTGCCGGACACCCTGACCGTGTGCGACCAGCCGGGCGGTGACGACGGCGGTGACGACGGCGGCTCGGGCGGTGACGACAGCGGGCCCATGGTGCTGACCCAGGGCCATCTGGACACCCGCGCCTGGCTGAACGCCAAGGGCGACGGTCTCGACGTCGGGATCGTTCCCGGCATCGGTGATCCGCTCCTCGACGGGAAGTTCGTCGACTCAAGCGACTTCGTGATGACAGGCCTGATGCCCGGTACGGTGCCCGCGACGACACCGGATGCGGACTACACCTTCCTCGGCGACCCCGGCAGCCACTACTGGTATTGGCCGGAGTCGCAGGCGTCGGGATACCTGTGGCCGGGTTTCAGCACGGAGAACTGGAAGCAGAACCAGCTCGGCGGCAGCCGCACGGTCAACCTCACCCTGTCCGGGGTCGACGGGCCCGGCGACGTCGTGGTCTACCGCAGCGGCGCCGCGCCGCTGGACATCCTCTACGACACCAAGTGGGGTACCCCGGCGTCGTATTCGTTCTTCGTGCCCGCCCACGTCCACGCCTACTGGGCGTTCAGCGCGCAGGGCCGCTACTGCCTGAACATGAACGCGTCGACCGAACTGGCCGACGGCTCCTGGATCCGCGGCTCGGGGATGCTGACGGTGTGGGTGGGCGACCCGGCCGAGGCGAAGAACGTGACCCCGTGCGACCGGGACACCTCGGTGACACCCCCTGTGGACACCGCGCCTCCCGCACACGCCACTCCGGCCGAGTCCGCGGTCCTCTTCGCGGGCGACAACAACGAGATGGACATCGCCCCGCAGTTCACCTCGGACGGCGCCGCCGACGCACCCGCGTACCTGCATCCCTCGCTGTCGGCCGCCGGGCAGTACCGCGACCTGGACGACGTGGTCGTCTCCTACAGCCACACCATCCGCGACGACGTATGGCAGCCCAACACGTACCAGATGGTCAAGCTGTCCACGGACCGGCTGCCGTGGGGGAGCATGGACGGGCAGCTGAAGGTGTCACTGGGCGACGTGCGGGGGCCGGGCACAGCGGCGTTCCGGACGGGCGACAACCCGACGGAACTGACCCAGCAGTCCGGCATGAAGAACGACCTGGCCCTGTTCGTCTCGAAACCGGGCGTGTACTGCGTTCCTCTGACGTTCTCGATGACCCGGGCGGGGCGGAGTTCGCCGGTGAGCACGACGAGAACGCTGACCATTGCGGCCGGTGACACGGACCCGACCGACAGCTCGTACATCGACCGGTCGAAGATCACCACCTGCTCGCGCGGGCAGCAGCCGTTCGGCGTCGGCGACTCCTCCGGCGGCGGGGACGAGCCGGAGTGGAACGTCCCCAACGAGTCGCTGACCGACTCCGGCGCGGTGATCCTCAACGACGGGCACGTCGATGTCGCGAGCAAGGTGAACGGCAGCACGCTGGAGACGTGGGTGAAGGACACGACCGAGTCCTCCGACGCCCGCTACCACCCGCTGACCGGGAGCAACTCCCTGTCCAGCAGCGAGCGCAACAGCACGGACAACGGCAACGGCACGGTCTTCCAGCTCCTGCCGGGCGCCAGGACCACGGTTCCGGAGGCGTCGCAGTACGCCTTCCTCGGAGCTGCCAACTCACCTGTCTGGCAGGTCGCGGAGACCCAGGAGACGGGTCTGCTGTGGCCGGGCTGGTCGACGGAGGAGATCCCCCTCTCCGCGACGAAGACCGGTGTGCGGTGGACGCTGGACAAGGTGGCGGGGCCCGGTGAGTTCGCGCTCTATACCTCCAGCCCCACCGACCTCAACGGTGTGGACGTCCTGTACAACACGCGTGACGGGGTCACGGCGGCCGACTCGTACACCATCCCGCAGAACGCGCATGTACACGGGTCGTGGGCGTTCAGCGCGGAGGGCGTCTACTGCCTCGCCTTCACCCGCTCCACCACGCTGGCGTCGGGTGCCAAGGCCTCCGACGACTTCACCCTGGCGGTCGCCGTCGGTGAGGTCGACGTGAAGAAGGTCGACCCGGGGGAGTGCTTCACGAGCACGGGCGAGCCCGGCACGCAGGACGTCAACCCGGTGCCGGACTCCCAGCTCACCGACGCCACCTCGGGCGGCGTGCAGGTGCTGGGCGACGAGGACGGCTTCTCCCCCGGGCAGCTGGTCACGGTGCAGGTGGGCAAGGAGTACCAGGGCCGGTGGGTGTCGGTGTGGCTGCACTCGCCCGCGACCTGGCTGGGCTGGGCGCAGGTCGGCACTTCGGGGGCGGTCCAGGTGCGGCTGCCCGCCGACGCGACCCCGGGCACGCACAAGCTGGTGGTCAAGACCGAGGCGGGACAGCTGCTCGGGTGGGACGCGCTCGCGCTGGTCGAGCCGCCGGACACCGGCGGAGGAGGAGGGGACGGTGGCGGCTCGGGCGGTCCGGGGGACGCGCCGGACCCGGGATCACCGACGTGCAAGGCCACCGCGACCATCATCAGCTCGGGGCACCTGGACTACTCGGCCCAGGTGATCGGCGGGAAGCTGCGGTCGCTCATCGGCGACAACTCGTCCGGTACCGAGGTCTTCCGTGAGCCGTCGAAGACGGTGCTGTGGCTCAAGCCGTCGAGCAAGGTGACGCTCCCGGCCGGATTCGAGCAGATCGGGACCGCCGGATCGAGTGTGTACATGGTGCCGCAGACGCAGAACACGGACCTGATCTGGCTGGGCTGGTCCACCGAGACGCTGGACAGCGCCAAGGTGTCGGGGCCTGTGACCTGGAAGCTCACCGACGTGGACGGTCCGGGCACGGCCGAGGTGTTCCTCAACGGCGAGTTCGGCGGGGTGCAGTCCCTGGTCTTCGACGGGCCGAGCACCTACCACATCCCCCTGGGCGTGCACGCGCACGCCAACTGGGCCTTCAGCGAGCAGGGCGTCTACCGGCTGCGCTTCACCCAGACCGCGACCCTCAAGGGCGGGAAGACCTCCTCCGACAGCCAGGTGCTGACCGTCGTGGTCGGCGACGTCGACCCGGCCACCGCGGTACCCGGCGGCAAGCAGTGCACCGGAGCGACCCCGCCGGCGGACACCGGTGGGACGTCCAGCTCCACGGGGTCGCCGGACACCGGGGCGACGGGCACCGCGGCCCGGTGCACCCCGGCCAGGACGACCGTCATCTCGGCCGGGCACCTGGACTACGGGGCGCACGTCGTCGGCGGGAAGCTGGAGTCACTGATCGGCGACGACTCCTCGGGGACCCGGGTCTACCGGGAGCCGTCCCGGACGGTGCTGTGGCTGAAACCGGCCGCCAAGGTCACCCTGCCCGCGGGGTTCGGGCAGGTCGGCGCGGCGGGCTCGACGGTGTGGCAGGTGCCGCAGACGCAGAACATGAGCCTGATCTGGCTGGGCTGGTCCACCGAACTGCTCAACGCCGGCAACGCGGCCGGGCCCGTGACCTGGAAGCTGACCGCGATCGACGGCCCCGGAACGGTGAAGGTGTACACGACCGGCTCGTTCGGCGGCGTCGAGGACATGGTCTTCGACGGCACCGGCAGCCACCGGATCGCCCTGGGCGTGCACGCGCACGCGAACTGGGCCTTCAGCAAGCAGGGTGTCTACCGGTTGCACTTCACCCAGAGCGTCACCCTGAAGAACGGGAAGACCTCTTCCGACAGCGAGGTGCTGACCCTCGCCGTCGGCGACGTCGACCCGGCCGAGGTCACCACCGGTGCGTCCGGCTGCGGGGTGGTGTCCACCGCCGCCCGGACGGGCGGCGACACGCTGCCCGACGCGAAGAAGGCCGCCGAGCAGTTGCAGGCGCAGGCCAACCGCGCCGCCGCCGGTCAACTGCCCGGCCACCGGACGCCGACCGCCGCCGACGGGACGTCCGCGGCATCGGACCGCGGGCCGGTACCGCTGCTCCTGGGCATCCTCGGCGGGCTGCTGCTGCTCGGCGCCGCTGGCGGCGGGGCACTGTGGCGCCGGCGCCGGAAGTGGGAGGGCGCCGCACGCCAGGCGCCGGCCGCGCAGTGAGGCGCGGTGAAGGGGCGGCCCGCGGGAAGGTTTTCGCGGGGCGCCGGGCCCTGACCGCCCTCACGGCAGTCGCAACGACGGCCGCGCTGCTGGCCGGCTGCACCGCAAGGCCGCTGCTGGAGCCCGGTACGGGCCGGCTCCAGGTGGTCACCACCACCGGCATCCTGGCCGACCTGGTCAGGAACGTCGGCGGGAACCGGGTGGACGTGGCCTCGATCGTCCCGGACGGGGCCGACCCGCACACCTACGAACCGACCCTGCGGGACGCGCGAAACGTGGTCTACGCCGACGTGGCGTTCTCCAACTACGCGCTGCTGGAGGAGCACAACGTCATCAAGACCCTCGACGCCAACCTGTCGAAGGACGCGGCGGACGTGTCCCTGGTGGAGGAGTCGGCGAAGTACTCGGCCGAGCTGATCCCGCTGGTGGAGAACGTGCACCTGGACACCGTCTGGCTCGGCCTGCGCGCCGAGGGCAGCGGCGCGCGGTACGGCGCCACGCGCGCCTCGGACGTCCTCGTCCAGGCCACGAAGGCGACCGGCCCGGGCGATGTGTACGCCTACCTCACCGGGACCTTCGGCGACACCGACGTGTACTTCGACTCCTCCAACGGCTTCGACGCGGGCAGCGCGTACCGCGACGACACCGCGACCCTCCCGGCCGAGGCGCACACCCACCTGTCCTGGGCGTTCACCAAACCGGGCGTGTACACGCTCACCCTGCGCGCCCAGCTGAAAGTCGACGACACCTCCCTCCCGGTCGACCTGGGACAGGCCACCTACACCTTCGCGGTCGGGGTGAACCCCTCCGAGGCCGGCCTCCCCGGGGCCACCGTCCTCGACCAGGGGCACGCAGACCTCACCGCGAACCTGGACGGCGGCGGTATGGACGTGCTCTACGACCCGACCGGCGGCGGCGAGTACACCCAGCAGCGCTACCGGGCCGACCAGGTCGTCATCGACGTGCCGAACAAGGCCGTCGAGGAGATCCCCGGCGACTCCCAATACCGCTTCCTCGGCCGTCCCGGCCACCAGGTCTACCAGCTCGCCCAGGCGGTGCTCGGCAAGCACGTCCACGGCGAGATCGACCCCCACCTGTGGCAGAACGTCCGCAACGTCGAGGCGTACGTGAAGCTCATCCGCGACACCCTGATCGCCGAGGACCCCGCCGGGGCCGCCGTCTACCGCGCGAACACCACCGCGTACCTCGGCCGGCTCGACCGGCTCGACCGATACGTACGCGGCACGGTGGCCAAGATCCCCGAGGCGAACCGGAACCTGGTGACCACGCACGACGCCTTCGCCTACCTCGCCCAGGCGTACGGAATCACCGTGGCCGGCTTCGTCACCCCCAACCCGGCCGCCGAGCCGTCGCTCGCCGACCGGCGCCGGCTGTCCGACACGATCCGCAACCTGCACGTCAAGGCCGTCTTCCTGGAGCCCAACCTCAAGTCCCGCTCCTCCGAGCTGACCCAGGTCGCGGCCGAACAGCACATCAGGGTCTGCCCGATCTACGGAGACACCTTCGACTCCCGCGCGCCCGGCTACGTGCAGATGATGCGCTCCAACGCCGACTCCCTGCTCGCGTGCCTCGGCCCCTGACCCTTCCCTCAACCGCACAACGACTCTCCCACCGACCGAAAGGCACCGTGATGCACGACGCCGTCGCCGCCTCGCCCCGCGGCCGCTTGCCGGCCCTCGCCGCGGCCGCGCTGCTCACCCTGACCGCGGCCCTGACCCCTGCCGTCGCGTGGGCGGACGGCCCGGGCGACCCCGGCCTCGACCAGACGATCGACGCCGGCGAGCCGATATCCCACGGGGACCACGTGATCGGGACCGGACACGTGGACATGGGCCCCAAGTTCGACGGCGGGACCTGGAAGTTCCTCATCCACGACGACGCCCACAAGGCCGACGCCGACGCCACCAGCGTGTGGCGCCACCCCGACGAGACCGTGCTGCGGGTCGTCGACGCCGCGGAACTGGAAGTCCCGGACAGCTCCGCCTACTCCTTCGTCGGCGCGGCTCCCGGGAGCACGGTGTGGGTCGTCCCCGAGACCCAGGACCCGGATGTCGTCTGGGCCGGCTGGAACACCCAGGACCCGACCGTCATGAGCAGGCTCGACCGGGGCGCCACCTTCTCCGTCACCGGCGTCCAGGGCCCGGGTGTGCTCACCGTCTACCTCCAGTCCGGCGACTTCGGCGACCCCCAGGTGCTGTGGGACTCCCGCAAGACCGGAGCCCAGCCGATCTGGGTGGACACCAACACCCACACCCACGCCAACTGGGTCTTCACCGAGCCCGGCGTCTACCTGGTCCGTATGGCGGCCTCCGCGACACTGAAGGACGGCACCAAGGTCTCCGACACCGAGCTGGTCCGCTTCGCCGTCGGCACCGCCACCTCCACCAGCGCGGCCCTGAAGGCGACCTGGAAGGGCCCGGCCCCGACTGCCCCCGCTGCCACCGCCTCTGCCTCCGCCGGGCCGGCGACGCCGGCCGGAGCGACCCCTCCGCCCCGGGCCGCCGACTCCTCGGGGCAGGACCCCCTGGCCGTCGTGCTGGTCTGTGTGATCGTGGCTGTCGGCGCAGCCCTCCTCGTGGGCCTCACCCTTGTGGTCGTACGCGGCAACCGTGCCAAGCGGCGTGCCCTGGCCGCCCGGGCCGCCGCCGGGCCGGACGGCGGTGCCGACCGGTGACCGGCTCCCTTTCCACCCCGGCACTTGCGGTCGACAGCGTGTCCGTGGAACTCGCGGGCAAGACCGTGCTGACCGGCGCCGACCTGCGCGTCGACCGCGGCGAACTCGTGGGCCTCATCGGCCCCAACGGGGCGGGCAAGACCACCCTGCTCCGTACCGTGCTCGGCCTGCTGCGCCCGGTGGCCGGGCAGGTCCGCATCGACGGCCGGCGCACGCGCCCCGGGCGTACCCCGATCGGGTACGTGCCCCAACGCCACGACTTCGCCTGGGAGTTCCCGATCTCCGTGGCGAACACGGTGATGACCGGCCTGACCGGCAGCCTCGGACTCCTCCGCCGCCCGGGAGCAGCGCACTGGGAAGCGGTGGCCGACGCCCTGCACCGGGTGCGCATGACCCACCTGGCCGACCGGCCCGTGGGCCAGCTGTCCGGCGGACAGCGCCAACGCGTCCTCGTCGCCCGCGCGCTGGCCCTGCGCCCGTCGCTGCTGCTCCTCGACGAACCGTTCACCGGTCTCGACATGCCCACCCAGGAACTGCTGTCCGAACTGTTCACCGGGCTGGCCCACGAGGGGCGGGCCGTGCTGATGACCACCCACGACATCCTCTCCGCCCTCGACGGATGCGACCGGCTCGCCCTGCTCAACCGCACCGTGATCGCCACCGGCACCCCCGCCGGGCTCGTGGCGGACACCGGCGTGTGGACCTCGACCTTCGGGGTGAGCGAGAACTCCGCCCTGCTGCGCATCCTGAAAGCGGCCGCCTGACATGACCCCCGTGGAATTCCTGACCGATCTGTTCAACCCCGATCTCGCGTTCCTCCCCAAAGCCCTCGCCGTCGCCGTCATGTCGTCGGTCGTGTGCGGTGTCGTCGGTACGTACGTCGTCCTGCGGGGTATGGCCTTCATCGGCGACGCCGTCTCCCACGCCGTCTTCCCCGGGCTGGCCATCGCCTTCGTCCTGGAGGGCAACCTCGTGCTCGGCGGCACCCTCGCCGGGGTGGCCACCGCCGTCCTCGTCGCGGTGTTCTCCCAGAACCGGCGGCTCAACGAGAGTTCCGTCATCGGTGTGCTCTTCGTCGCCGCCTTCGCCCTGGGCGTCGTCGTCATCTCCCAGGCCCCCGGATACGCCGGGAGCCTGGAGCAGTTCCTGTTCGGCTCCATCACCGGTATCCCCACGTCCGACCTCTGGACCGACGCCGTCACCGGAGTCGTCGTCCTGGCGGTGCTGTTCGCCTTCCACAAGGAACTCGTCACCATCTCCCTCGACCGGGAGTCGGCCCGCGCCATGGGCATCGCGGTCTTCCGGCTCGACCTCGCCCTCTACGTCCTGGTCACCCTCGCGGTCGTCATCAGCGTCCAGACCATCGGCAACATCCTCGTCCTGGCCCTGCTGGTCACCCCCGCGGCCACCGCACGCCTGCTCACCGACCGGATCGGCGTCATGATGGCCCTCTCCCCGGCCATCGGCTCGCTCGGCGCCCTCGTCGGCCTCTACCTCTCCTGGGGGTGGGACCTGCCCACCGGCGGCACCGTCGTCCTCGTCCTGACCGCCGTCTTTCTCCTGGCCTGGTTCCTCGCCCCACGCCAGGGCCTGCTCACGAAGGCATGGCGGCACCTGGCCCGCACCCGCGCCTAAGCGCTGCGGTGCGCCTCGGCGAGCAGGGCCGACAGCAGGGTGTCCAGGACACCGGGGAAGTCGTCGGTGCGCTCCTCGGCCGGCGGAAGCGCGGCCGCCACCCGCGCCAGGGCGGGCAGCTGCGCGGGATCGATGCGGGCGGCGGCCTGCTCGCGCTGGCTCGGCTGCCGGGGCGGCTGCAGCGGGTGGCTTTCGAGCAGTTCACCGATGGTCAGGTGCCAGCAGGCACGGAAGGCACGCATCGCCCCGGCCGGTGCCAGCCCGGCGGCCAGGAAGTCGGCCAGACACGCGTCGCTGAAGCGGAAGGCGGTCTCGGCGACCATCTCGCCGCGGATGAGGATGTGCAGCACCCACACGTGGTCGGCCATGTACGCGTGCGCGGCCAGCCAGCGGCGGCGCAGCCGTGCTTCCGGCGTACGGCCGGGCACCCGCACCGGAAGTCCTTCGGCGATCTGCTCCAGGATCGCCAGCAGCAGCGCGTCCCGGTCCGCGACGTGGCGGTACAGCGAGGTGGCCGCGGTGTCCAGCTCGGCGGCGACCGCCCGCATGGTCAGCGCGTCCAGGCCCTCGCGTTCGATGAGCCGCCGCCCCGCGGCGGCGATCGCCGCCGGCGTCAGCCCCGGCCGTGCCCGCCGCCGCCCGTATTTGCCCCTCGCCGGCTCCCCGTGCAGATCAGGGGCGGGCTCGGCGGGGGGCGCGGCAGGTCGCATCACCCCATGGTGTCATCCGCCCGCGGCCCGCACCTCGACAGTCCATCAGATAAGGGTTACCTTACGCGAACGGTGTACGCATATCGCGTGTGCGCCAACGGGATGGAGGTCCGATGAGTGACATGCACCCTGCGGAAGGCCGGCCGCAGGCGGCGAACCCCGACGACGTCGGGAAACTGCCACCGGATCTCGTGAAGGGCGGCAACGCGTCGGCCCCCGCGGCGGATCCGGCCCCCGCGGCCGCTCCGCCGCACGCCGGGCTCGTGCTCGCCACCGTGTGCCTGTGCCAGGTGATGGTGGTGCTCGACATCAGCGTCGTGAACGTCGCCCTGCCGTCGATCGCCACCGACCTCGGGTTCTCGCCGGGGTCGCTGTCGTGGGTCGTGAACGCCTACACGCTCGTCTTCGGCGGTCTCCTGCTCCTGGGCGGGCGGATCGCGGACCTGGTCGGGCACCGCCGCGCGATGCTGGCCGGGCTCGGGCTGTTCGCGGTCGCCTCGGTTCTCGGCGGGCTGGCGCAGGGGCCGGGGGAGCTGATCGCCGCCCGCGCGGGGCAGGGCCTGGCCGGTGCCGTGCTCGCGCCGGTGAGCCTGACCGTGATCATGGTGACCTTTCCGGAAGGGCCGCTCCGCAACCGTGCGGTGGGCATCTGGGCGATGGTCGCCGCGGGCGGCAGTGCCCTCGGGGTGCTGCTCGGCGGTCTGCTCACCGATCTGCTGGACTGGCGGTGGGTGCTGTTCGTCAACGTGCCCATCGTCGCCGTGGCCGTGCCGCTGGCCTTGCGGAGCGTCCACGAGACCCGGACCCTGGCCCGCCGGCGGCTGGACGTCCCGGGCGCGATCCTGGGGACCGCCGGCATCACGTTGCTGGTCTACGCCATGACGCAGGCCGGCGACCACGGGTGGACGTCGCGCGGCACCGTCGCCGGCCTGGTGCTCGCCGCCGTCCTCGGCGCCGCCTTCGTGGCGTGGGAGCGGTGGGGGACCCGTGAACCGCTGGTCCGGCTGGGGGTCTTCGCCGCCCGTACCGTCTGGGTCGCCAACGTCGTGGTCGTGTTCATCGGTGCCGCCACGGTGGCGGGGTTCTACTTCGCCTCGCTGTTCCTCCAGGACGTGCTCCACTACAGCCCCCTCAAGGCCGGCGCGGCGTTCCTGCCGTTCTGCTTCGGCGTCGTCCTCGGCGCCCGGGGGAGTACGGCACTCGCCGAGCGCTTCGGCAACCGCGTCACCATCACCGGCGGTCTCGTGGTGGGGGCGGTCGGCATGGCCCTGTTCGGCCGCCTGGACGCCGACTCGACGTTCCTGTCCGGGTTTCTGCTGCCCTCGGTGCTGGCCTCGGTCGGTATCGGCGCCTGCATGGTGACGAACACCACCATGGGCACCTCCGGGGTTGCCCCCCCACGAGGCCGGACTTGTCAGCGGACTGCTCAACACCAGCCGCCAGTGCGGCGGGAGTATCGGTCTGGCCGCTCTTTCCACCGTCGCCGTCACGGCAACCGGCGTCTCCGGAAAGGGCAGTTCGCTCGCCTCGGTCGTGCACGGCTACGACCGGGCCTTCCAGGTCACCGCGCTGCTCGTCCTCGCCGCCGCGGTCCTGGCGGCGCTGTGCACACCTTCCGGCCGTCCGCGCGGCGCCGAGCGGGACGGTGTGCGGGACGGAGAAGCCGCCCGCCGGTGAGCGGTGCGGTCGTTCAGGCGGGATGCGGTGCGGCCGCCGTCCGGTTGCCCCATTGCCGGGTCCGGAAGCGGCCCACCAGCCGGCAGACGACGTAGATGGCGAAGGAGATCGTGGTGACGTAGGGGCTGATCGGAATGCTGCTGCCCAGCGCGAGCAGGATGCCGCCCTCGATCGAGGCCACCGCGAAGACCACGCTGAGCAGGGGCAGCAGCACCGGTGAGGCGGTGACGCGGGCGGCGGCCGCCGCGGGGGTGACGACGAGGGTGAGGACGAGCAGGGCGCCGACGATCTGCACCGACAGGGCGACGGTGAGGCCGAGGAGCAGCATGAAGACGAAGGAGAGCGTGCGGACCGGCACGCCCCGGGCTTCCGCGACGTCCGGGTCGGCGCTGGCGAAGGTCAGCGGGCGCCAGATGAGCGCAAGGACGATGAGGACGAACGCGGAGGTGCTGAGCAGCCAGGTCATCTCGGGGGTGTCGACGGCGACGATCTGCCCCGTGAGGAGACCGAATTTGTTGGCCGCGCGGCCCTTGTAGAGAGCGAGGAAGAGCACGCCGAGTCCGAGGCCGAAGGGCATGAGGATGCCGATCGCCGAGTTGCGGTCCCTGGCGCGGGCCCCCAGCACACCGATCGCCCCGGCGGCCACCAGCGACCCGATGATCGAGCCCGCCACGATGTCGGCGCCCGCCAGCAGCGCCGCCGACGCCCCGGCGAAGGACAGCTCGCTGATGCCGTGCACCGCGAAGGGCAGGTCGCGCATCATGACGAACACCCCGGCCAGGCCGCCGGCCAGGCCGAGCGCGACGCCCACGACGAGGGAGTTGCGGACCAGCGCGAGCAGGTCGCCGTAGTTGTCGAAGGCGAAGATCTGGTGCCAGATCCCGTCGGCGAGCATCATGGCCGGACTCCGTCCTTCTCGTGGGTTTCAGCGGCCCGGTGGGTCTCGTGGGCCGGGTGGTGAGGGGGCGCCGCGACGTCGTCCGGCGCTCCGACGACCACGATCCGTCCCCGTACGCGGACGACGTCGACCCGGGTGCCGTACAGCTCGGACAGCGACTCGGACGACAGGACCTCGTCCGGTGTCCCGATCCGGTGGCCGCCCCGCGCCAGGTAGAGCACCCGGTCCGCGAGGCCGAGCACCGGGTTGATCTCGTGGGTGACGAAGACGACCCCCGTGCCGTGGGAGCGGCGCCGGGCGTCCACGAGTTCGGTGACGGCGCGCTGGTGGTGGAGGTCCAGGGACAGCAGCGGCTCGTCGCACAGCAGGATCCGGGGGTCGGTGGCCAGCGCCTGCCCGATGCGTACGCGCTGCCGCTCGCCGCCGGAGAGCATGCCGACGGGGACGTCCGCGTAGCCCGAGGCCCCGACCGAGGCGAGAACGTCGTCCACCCGGCGGCGTACCGCGCCGGCGCGCAGCTGCGGCCCGAAGCGGTGTCCGTCCATGCCGAAGCGCACGAGGTCACGGGCGCGCACCATGGCCTGTGCGGACAGTGCGGCCTGCTGTGGGACGTAGCCGATGTGCCGGCCGCCCTTGCGGGCGGGCCGGCCGAGGACGCTCAGGGTGCCCGCGGACAGCGGCTGCCGCCCCAGCAGGGCACGGACCAGGCTGCTCTTGCCCGACCCGTTCGGCCCGAGCACGGCCAGGAATTCCCCGGGCCGCAGATCGAGGTCCAGCCCCTGCCACACCGGCCGCTCGCCGTAGGACACGGCGGCATCCCGCAGTCTGAGCAGCGGCGCGCCGGGGGAAGTGCCGTCGCCGTCCTGGCGGGCCTGGGGCACGGGAGCCACCGCCGCTCGCCTCACTTGCCGAGCGCGTTCGCGAGCGCGTCGACGTTGGCCGTCATCCAGCCGAGGTAGTCCTTGCCGTCGGGCAGGGTCTCGGTCACGGGCACGACGGGGATCCCGGCCGCCGCCGCCGCGTCCTTGACCTTCTCCGTCTGCGGGCCGGAGGTCTGGGCGTTGTAGACCAGCGCCCTGACCTGCTTGCCGCTGTAGAGGGCGAGAGTGTCCTGCAGGACCTTCGGGGAGACGTCGGAGCCTTCCTCGACGGCCTCGCTGAACTCCTCGGGGGTCTTGTTGACCAGCCCGCTCGCCTCGGTGAGGTAGAGCGGCACGGGCTCGGTGATGCCGACGCCCTCACCGCTGTGCGCCTTCTTGATGTCCGCTTCCCTGGTCTCCAGGGCGGTGAGCTTCGTCTTGAAGGCCTCGGCGTTCGCGGTGAAGGTGGCGGCGTCCGCGGAGTCGGCCTTGCCGAGGGCGGTGGCGATGCTGTCGGCAAGCTTGGCGACGGTCGGGAAGTCGTACCAGACGTGCTCGTTGAGTTCGCCGCCCTTCGGGGCGGTCTTGCCGGAGAGCTCGACGACGTTGATCAGGTCGGGGGAGGAGCCGCTGCTCCCCAGCATCCGGTCCACGAAGTCGTCGTAGCCGCCGCCGTTCTCGATGACGACCTTCGCTTTGGACAGGGTCAGCTGGTTGCGGGTGTTGGCCTCGTAGGAGTGCGGGTCCTGGTCGGGGTCGCTGATGATCGAGGTGACGTCGACCTTGTCGCCGCCTATCTGGCCGACGATGTCGCCGTAGACGTTGGTCGAGGCGACCACCGGGATCTTGGCGGCGGACGCGGGTGCGGAAGACGCCGACCCGGACGGGGCGTCGCTCCCGGAGTCCGACGAACTGCCGCAGCCCGCCAGGAGGGCGAGACAGGCGCCGGCGCCGGTTATGAGCGCCAGGCTGCGGGACGGGGACGAGTGCATGGGTCCTCCACGACGGATGCGGAACGAAAGCCTTCGCTGGCTGCCGGCCGACGTGCTGGTGGGCCGGGCGCCGACCACGTTAGATGAAAATGAATGTCACGACCATACTGGGGCTCGTTGATATGAAAATCGTTGCCAACGCTTGATGTGCACGTGGTTCGGGCCGGGCGCCGTCCGTCACCGGTTCGGCGCGGGTCGTTCTGTCCCTGAGCGGCAGTCCTCGCAGAGTCCGGTCAGCTCCACGGTGTGTTCGAGTTCGGCGAACCCGGTGGCGGCGGCGACGGCCTCCGTCCAGCGCTCCACGGCGTCGGACTCCAGGGGCAGGCTGAGGCCGCACTGCCGGCAGACGAGGTAGTGGCGGTGTCCGTCGGTGGGCCGGAGGCGGTAGAGGCGCTCCCCGGACCTGTCCCTCACGACGTCGACGAAGCCCCGCTGCTCCAGGGTCTGCAGGGTGCGGTAGACCGTGGTCAGGCCGGCTGTGGGTCCCGCCGCGGCCAGCGCGGCGTGCAGTTCCCTGGCGGAGGTGAAGTCGGGGCGGTCGCCCAGTGCGCGCAGCACGGCGTTCCGCTGCCGGGTCGAGCGCCAGGACGGTCGGGACTCCGCAGTCGGTGAGTCGTGCATGGCACCTGCCTCGGCGGGGGCTTGGGGCGACTGAGGGTACACGCTGATTTGAACATGGTTTCCATGACGGTATGGGTGAGCAGGAGTCAGGTGCGTCGCCCCGTCCCGGAACGCCGAGGGCCGGGTGCGCCGGTGGCCGTGCGGGGAAGGGCCCTTGACAGGCCGTCATGCCCGTGATCATCCTGTAGTGAATTTCGTTTCCATGTGTTCCCGGCGAGTGTGGCGACGCTGCCGGACGGTCGTCGGCTGAACGGGCGGTGCGGCGTGCGGAAGCGCCGGCCGGCCCGCAGCCTTCCGTCCGCCGCAAGCGGACGGAAGGAGCTACGGGCGTTGGTCGAGCCGCTGTATCTCAGACCCCGCGTCGAGGAGCCGCTCGCCTCGCTGCTCGCGGACGGGACCTTGCTGCACTCCCTGGCGGACGGTCTGGGCTCTCCCCTCAACGTCCTCGTGCCGCGGCGCGTGGTGGACAACGCCCGCGACTTCCTCGCGGTCTACCGGCACCACCACCTCGCGGGCCGGGTGTACTTCGCCCACAAGGCGAATCGTTCCAGCGCGCTGCTGCGCGAGCTGGCGGCGGCCGAGGGGCGCATCGGGGTGGACGTGGCCTCCGTCGCGGAACTCGCGCACGCCCTCGGATGCGGCTTCACGGCCGACCGGATCATGGCCACAGGCCCGAAGGACGCCGAACTCCTGTGGCTCGCGGCCCGGGTCGGGGCGACGGTCAACGTGGACTCCCCGGGCGAGCTCGACCGGCTGGCGTCGCTCGTCCGCACGCACGGATTCGCCCGCGTCCCGGTGCTGCTGCGGCTGAGCGCGTTCGAGGAAGGGCGCGGCTCCGCCGGCGGCACACGGGTGCTGGCCCGGCGCAGCCGCTTCGGCACCCCGCTGCGCGAGGCCGAGGCCCTGCTGTCGGCGACCGCGCGGCACCGCGACGCGGTCGAGCTCACCGGCGTGGGCTACCACCTGGACACGGTCGGCCTCGACGAGAAGGTCCGCGCCCTCGAAGACTGCGTCCAGGTCATGGACTCCTGCCTCGGCCACGGCCTCAGCCCCCGGGCCGTCGACGTCGGCGGCGGCTTCGGTGTCGGCTACGTCGAGGACGCCGCCGAGTGGGACCGCTACACCTCCGCGCTCACCGACGCCGTCAGGGGCGCCCGGCCGCCGCTGGCGTGGCGCAACCACGGTTACGGACTGCGCCACGAGAACGGGACCGTCCGCGGCGCCGCGGCCCTCTACCCGGCGCACCGCGCCGTGTCCGGACCCGGTTACCTCGACGAGCTGCTCCGGCACACCGCGCCGTCCTTCGGCCGCCCGGCGGCGACCCTGCTGCTGGAGCACCTCCACGAGCTCCACAGCGAACCCGGCCGCGCGCTGGTCGACCAGTGCGGACTGTCGCTGGCACGCGTGACGGACGTCCGCACCGCTCCGGAGGACCCCTCGGAGCACATCGTCCGCCTCGCGGCCAACAGCGGCGACATCAGCCTGGAGGAGCACGGCGTGCTGGTGGACCCGGTGCTGGTGCCGCGCGGGCCCGGCGACGCGCCGCGGGGCGAGCCGGCGGGAGTGTACCTGGCGGGCAACCTGTGCCTGGAAGCCGATCTGCTGACCCGCCGCAAGGTCTTCCTACCGCGTCTGCCGCGCCCGGGCGACCTGCTGGCCTTCGTCAACACGGCCGGATACGCGATGGACTTCCGGGCCCACCGGGCGCAGATGCAGCCGACGGCCCGCACCGTCGCGGTCCGGCGGCTCGGGGGCGGGTGGCAGTGGCGCACCGACGAGGACTACTGGCCGGTGGGAGCCGAAGAGGGCCAGGAGGCCGGATCGCGGGAGAGCCGGTCGCCGGGGGAAGAG
The DNA here is from genome assembly GCF_044333285.1 of Streptomyces sp. NPDC021020. Taxonomy (NCBI): domain Bacteria; kingdom Bacillati; phylum Actinomycetota; class Actinomycetes; order Kitasatosporales; family Streptomycetaceae; genus Streptomyces; species Streptomyces sp. NPDC021020. Next base: position 243,603 of record NZ_JBIRQQ010000010.1, on the reverse strand, counting down.
CAGCCATTCCGAGGGGAGCGGGCATGAGGTACGACAGCATCGTCGAGGCCATCGGCAACACCCCGCTGGTGCGCATCGACCCGTCGGTGCACGGCCTGCGCCACATCGACCTCTACGCCAAGCTGGAGATGCTCAACCCCTTCGGTTCGGTCAAGGACCGGCCCGCCTGGCACATGGCCAGGCCGCTTCTCACCGGTGCCGCCGGGCAGGGGCAGGGCACGGTGGTCGAACTCTCCAGCGGCAACACCGCCAAGGCGCTCGCGCTGCTGGCCGGAATCCACGGGCTGCGCTTCAAGAGCGTCACCAACCGGATGAGGGTGCCCGAGATCAAGGAGCTGCTCCTGCTGCTGGGGGCGGAGATCGAGGAGCTGCCGGGACGCAGCGAGTGCCTGGACCCGGCGGACACCGAGGACCCGCTCACCCGATTCCACCAGGCGCTGTCCGAGCCCGGGAACAGCTATCTGCACACCGACCAGTACTACAACCCGCTCAACGTGGAGGCGCACGCGTCCGGCACCGGTCCCGAGATCGTCGCGGACCTGGACGGCAGCGCGCCGGACTGGTTCGTGGCCTGCGTCGGGACCGCCGGATCCTCCACCGGCGTGGCGGAGGTGCTGCGCGAACGGGACCCCTCGGTAAGGGTGCTGGGCCTGGTGGCCGACAAGTCCGACTTCATACCCGGCATCCGCACCATCGACGAAGTCCACCAGGTGGGCCTGTTCGACCCGGCGACGTACGACGTCATCGAGTCGGTGACCTCGCAGGAGGCCATCGACGGGATGCTCACCCTCATCCGCCGCTGCGGCCTGCTGTCCGGACCGACCGGGGGCGCCGCCTACCACGGCGCGGTGCGGCAACTGCGGCAGGTGGATGCCGAACTGGGCGGCGGCGAACGCCAGGTGGCGGTCTTCGTCGTCTGCGACCGGGCGGAGAGCTACCTCAGCTACGTGCGCGCCCGGCGTCCGGAGGTGCTGGGCGCCCCGGCCCGTGCCGTCGCGCCGGTCGCCTCGGTCGACGAGGCGCGGGCGCGGGAGTCGGCGAAGGTCGTCGAGGTGGCCGAAGCCCGCGACTGGCTGGGCGGGCCGGAGCCCCGGCCGCTCGTCGTCGACCTGCGCGGCCCGCACGCCTACGCCGCCCTGCACATCGAGGGGTCGGTGAACATCGTCGACGAGCTGTTCGACGAGCTGCTGCGCGGTGGGATGCCGTTCAGCAAGAGCCGCCCCGTACTGCTCGCCTGCCCGGTCGGCGAGAAGTCGGTGCGGTATGCGGCGCTGCTCAGCCGGATGGGCCATCCGGACGTCCGCAGCCTGGCCGGCGGCATCGTCGGCTGGCGCGACGCGGGCGCACCGCTGGTGCACGAATGAGCGCGCGGCAGCCCCCGGCGGGCCGGCGGCCCGAGGAGTTGCGGCGCTGGCAGCGGGAGCTGCGGCGGCAGTTCCCCATCCTCACCGCCCACCCGGAACTGGCGTACCTGGACAGCGCCGCGACCGCGCAGAAGCCGCAGGCGGTCCTCGACGCGGTGACCGCGTACCTCACCACCGCGAACGCGAACGCCGGACGCGGCACCTACCCGTGGGCCAACGAGACCACCCGGATGGTCGAACGCACCCGCCTGCGTGTCAAGGAATTCCTCGGCGACCCCGACCCGGACCGCTCGGCCGTCCACTTCACCAGCGGGACGACGGAGGGGCTGCGTACGGTGGCCCGCGACTGGCTCACCGCGTTCCTGACCGACGGCGACGAGATCCTCGTGCCCTTCACCGACCACCGGGCCAACCTCGACCCGTGGCTGGAGGCGCAGGCGCTGCTGGCCGCCCGCGGGGTGCGCGTACGGGTGCGGGCACTGCCCGTCCAGCCGGAGTCCTTCGACTACGACCACCGCGCCCTCGCCGCCGTGGTCGGGCCGCGCACCCGGTTCGTCGCGGCCACCCACGTCCACCACGTCTACGGCGCCGACATGAACGTCCAGCGCATCCGTGCCGCGGTCGGCCCCGACGTGCCCATCTGCCTGGACGCCGCGCAGAGCGTCGGGCACCTGCCGATACGGGTCGGCCCCGGCGGACTCGACGTCGACTTCGTGGTCTTCTCGGGCCACAAGGCCCTCGCGCTGCCCGGTACGGGAGCGGTCTGGGCGCGCGGCGCCCGCGGGCCCGAACTGCGCCCGGGTGGCTGGTCCGGCACCCCCAACACGGTCGGGATCGCCTCGCTCGAGGCCGCCCTCGGCTGGCTCGACGCCGCCGGCCTCGACCGCGTCGCCGAGTGGACCACCGCGCTGGCGACCCGGCTGACGGACCGGCTGCGTCACCTGCCGGCGTACGAGGTCCTCGGGTGCCAGGCGAGCCTGGGCGCCGACACCGCGCTGCCGCCACAGCAGCGACGGCGCGGCATCGTCTCGCTGCGCCACCGGGACATCCCCTCCGACGACCTGGGATTCGTCCTGTTCAGCCACGGTTTCATGGTGCGTGCCGACAGCCTGTGCCAGGCGGGTGCGGACGAACGCGGAGTGGTCCGGATCAGCCCGCACGTGTACACCTCGGAGGAGGAGATCGACCGGCTCGCCACCGTGCTCGCCACGCTCACCTGAGTTGCAGTGAAAATCGTTTTCGGATGTACATTCCTTCCAGGCACACGCGGGGTGACGAACGAAACGAGGTGACGCTCTCCCATGGGTGTGAGCACGGTCGCGGCCAAGGTGTGGGTGGAGCGCTGGGAGCGTCAGCAGCAGCACTACGCGGTGGACCGGGAGGAACGCTTCACCGTCATCGCGGACGTCGTCGAACACGTCGTCGCGGACCGAGCGGCCCCGCTGCTGCTGGACCTCGGATGCGGCCCCGGCTCGCTCGCGGCCCGGCTCGCCTCCCGGATGCCCGCCGCCCAGATCGTGGCCGTCGACATGGATCCGGTCCTGCTCGAACTCGCCCGTGCCCACCACGGGGACGCGGCCCGCTACGTCGACGCCGTGATCGGCGAGGCGGGCTGGACCGACGTGCTCGGTCTGGGCGGGCCGGTCGACGCGGCGGTCTCCACGACCGCGCTGCACTACCTCCCCGAGCCGGAACTGCTGCGCACCTACCAGCAGTTGGCGGAGCTGCTGCGCCCGGGCGGCGTCGTGGTGAACGGCGACCACTTCCCGCCGCGGTCGGTCTCCTGTTCACGGCTCACCGCGCACGTGGGACGGTGCCGGGCCGAGCGGTCGGGCACCCGTACGGCCGAGGACTGGCACACCTGGTGGCGCGCGGCGGCGCAGGACCCGCTGCTCGCCCCCCTGTTCGTCCAGCGGGAACGGCGGGAGAGCGCCCGCCGCGGCCGCACCGCGGACTGGCACCTGACCGCCGGGGACCACGCCCGGCTGATGCGCCGGGCGGGCTTCCACGACGTCACACCGGTCTGGCAGGTGGGCGACAGCTGCGTCCTTGTGGGCGTCAAGGCCTGAACCCCGCCAGGGGGTTCTGCGGGACCCGGGCAGCCGGCCCTCAGCTCGGCGCAGCCGCAGGGCCGGTACCGCGCCGCGAGCAGTGCGATATTGGTTTTCATTTTCATTTGACTGCTATGGTGGGGATCTCGTCACCCATCTGCGACTGGAGGATCCGTCATGTCCGCCCACTGCCAACTCACCGGACGCAAACCCGGCTTCGGAAACGCGGTCTCGCACTCCCACCGGCGTACCAGGCGCAGGTTCGACCCCAACGTCCAGCGCAAGCGCTACTGGCTGCCCGGCGAAGGCCGTCACGTACGGCTCACCCTCAGCGCCAAGGGGATCAAGACGGTGGACGCCATCGGTATCGAAGCGGCCGTGGCCCGTATTCGCGCGAACGGCGGCAGCGTCTGATGGCAAAGAAGAGCAAGATCGCCAGGAACGAGCAGCGGCGCGCCGTGGTCGCCCGCTACGCCGAGCGTCGCGCCGAGCTGAAGCGGGTGATCGCCGCGCCGACGTCGAGCGCGGCCGAACGCGACGCGGCCCAGCAGGAGTTGCGCGGGCAGCCGCGCGACGCCAGCGCCACCCGGGTGCGCAACCGGGATTCCGTCGACGGGCGCCCCCGTGGAAACCTGCGCACCTTCGGCATCTCCCGTATCCGCCTGCGCGCGATGGCCCACGCCGGCGAACTGCCGGGCGTCCGCAAGAGCAGCTGGTAGTCGTTCGGCAGCGGCTCGTGCCGTGCGTGTCCCGGCACCAGCGCAAGGTCATCGCCGCGACCCCGGTCCCGTCCGCTGCCGTAGTGGTGCTCGCCGTGCCGACCCGGTTCGGCCCCCGGGCGATCCGGTGCTACCACCGAGTGGGAAACGGCGGCCCGTCAGGCGACGGTCGCGGACAGTTCCACCAGCCCCGCGACGCCGAATTCGAGCTTCAGCGGGAGGACGTGGCCGGTGCCGACGTGCGCGCGGGTGAGCCGGACCGTGGGGCCGGGGGCGTCGAAGGTCACGGTGGAGCCCGGGGTGAAGAGGATGCCGGCGGTCGTCATCGAGCCGTTGCTGTCGCCGGGGCCTCCGACGAGTTTTCCTCTGCCGCTGTCCGGGGTGGCGACCATGTCGAGGTGCTCGGGCGCGCCGCCGGCGTTGCGGACGGTCATGGTGAGGGTGCCGGTGCCGGACGCGTCGAGGTGGGCGACGGCGTGCGTGATCGTCAGGTCGATGTCGGGCCCGGTGACGTGCACCTGCCCGACCGGCCCGGAGGAGGACGGCTGCGGAGCGGCGCGTGCCGCGGGGTGGCCGCCGCAGGCGGTGGCGAGTGCGGCCAGCGCGACGGCCGCGGCTGCGGCGCGGGCCGGACGGGCGGTTCGGAGGGTGGTACGCGGCACGTTCACGTTTGCATCATGCCAAGGAGCCCGGACGCGGCTCCGGCTGCCCCCTCCCTCGCCCGCGTTCTCGCTGCGGCGGCGTTCGGTGGTCTGGCGGACGGGTGCTGCTTCCTCTTCCGGTGAGGGTGACCAGGATCTCCCTGCGGTTGCGGTCCGCACAGTCGAGGCCGCCGGCGACTGGTGGGGATCGGACCGGTCGGACGTCTCTACGCCGTGCACCGCAGATCGGCCGGCGGGCGGTGCCCGGTCAGGAGGAACTCCGTCACCGCCTGGTCGCCACAGGCTTGGCCGTTGGCGTGGTAAGAGCCATGGCCGCCCTGGTCGACGGTGACCAGGCGCGCGCGGCCGCCGAGGGCAGTTCGCATGCGCAGGGCACCGAAGTAGGGCGTGACCGGGTCCCGGAGGTTCTGGAGCATCAGTATGTTGGACGGCCCGTCCGAGGTGATGTGGATCGGCTTGTCGGCCGGCTCGGTGTGCCAGAAGGCGCAGGGGGTGATGTTGACCGGCTGCCCCGCGGTGAGCGGGTGAAGGATGCGGTCGGTTGCCACGGCGCGGGCGTAGTCGCGGACGTCGTGGGGCCAGCTCACGTCGTTGCACTGCGTCGCCGTGAACACGGCGGCGTCGCGGTCCGGCATCGGCGTGGCGTATCCGGGGGGTAGGTCGAGCGTGGAGCGGGGGTTCTCGGCGTCCTTGATCAGTTGGGCCAGCCATGGGAAGTTGACGTCGTTGGAGAGCGCCTGCTGGACGGCCTGGCGCAGGATGTTGCCGGTGAACGGCCTGCCCGCGGTGGTGGTCGCCCGGGGTGTGCGGTCCAGTCGGTCGGCGAGGGCCAACACCAACGGCCGTACGTCTCCGGCGTGTTGGGCCAGCTGTAGTTCGTTGCGGGCGGGGTCGGCGGCCCAGCGGGCGAAGTCGGGGAACCGCTCGTCGGCGCCCGCCGCCGTGTTGGCGAGCCAACCGCGTTCCACGCGCGCGGGGTCGGGATCGCCGGTGCTGTCGAGCACCACCCGGTCGGTGTGCTCGGAGTGCTCCTGCGCGTAGGCGGCAGACACATAGGTGCCGTACGACACCCCGTAGATCGACAGCTTCGCGGTGCCGAGTGCCCGGCGGAAGCGCTCGATGTCGCGCACCTCGTTCGCCGTGGAGTAACTGTCCACCGTGGCACCGCCGTTGCGGGCGCAGGCATCGGCGATGCGTTGGGCGCGGGCGACGCTGTCGCGGATGTCTCCGCCCGGGTCGGGCCAGCTGCGAAGGTTCATCACGTCCCGGTCGTCCGCGCTCAGCCCGCAGCCGACCGCCGTGGAGCCGCCCACCCCGCGCGGGTCGAGGCTGACCAGATCGTAGGCTCCGGACAGGGCCTTGCGCAGCGCCGGGCCGTTGTGGGCGAGCGTCTCGACGCCGGAGCCGCCCGGGCCGCCCGGGACGACCAGCAGGGTGCCGCGCCGGGCGGCCGGGCGGTCGCTGACCAGGCGGGTGAGGCGCAAGGTGAGGTGGGCGCCGTCCGGCTTCCGGTAGTCCACGGGGACGGACAGATCAGCGCACTGCTGGTCGGCGGGGCCATCGGGCTGAGCGCACGGGTACCAGGAGAGCGTTGTCGCTGACACCGGACCGGCGACCGCGAGGCATGTCGCGCTGAGGGAAAGGACGCCCAGTACCACGGCGACTTTGTGCTTCATCGTTTTCTCCGCTTCCAGAGGTGTGGGATGGCCGGCTGCGGCGTCCGCAGAGACACGTGGTCTCCGCCGTGGCCGTCGATGCTGGTGATGAGGTCACCTTGGCAGCGGAACGGGTGCCGCAGCCTCCCTCCTCGGTGGGTTCGCTCTCCCCCATGCGGGGGGGGGCCGCCGTGCTCGCGGCACTGGCAGGATGATCAGGTGCCCGAGCCCAGCCGTCCCACTCGATTCCGTTGGCTCTTACGGCCGTTGGCACGGACGGTCACGTACACGCGCTGGCTGCACCTGTGCGTGCCGGCCGGTGCCATCGCGCTGTGGATGGTCTTCTTCCGGAGGGAGCCGTACCTGCTCGGGGCCTTGGCCGTACCGGTGGGCCTGATCCCGGCAGTCCGTCATGGTGAGGGCATACAGGCACAAGGACTTCTGGTGCCGGACGAGCGCGGGCGGCCCGACGCCACGATCGCGGCGGCGCCCGCCGCCACGTGGCAGGACCGTTGGCGGACCGTGCTCTGGTTGGAGATGCGACTCGTCCTCGCGGCGGTGGCTGTGATGATCACCGTCTGGGGCCCGGCGCTCGCTGTCGAGCTGCTACGGCTGGGGATCGGTGGCGCTCCGGTGGCCGTTCCGGGACTGGGCGTCTGGCAGCCGCACTGGTGGTGCACCCCGTTGGCCGTACTGCCAGGTGTGGGGTCACCCGTCCTGCTGGTCGCGCTCGGGCACTTTGCCACCCGCCTTGCCCGGACGCTGCTCAGCCCTTCCCCCGCTGAACGGCTGCGTCTCCTGGAGGAGCGCACCGAGCAGCTGCTGGAACGCAACCGCATTGCCAGGGAGTTGCACGACTCCATCGGCCACGCGCTGACCCTGGCCGTGCTACAGGCGGGTGCCGCCCAGGCCGCCGGGGACCCGGCGTTCACCGAGCGGGCGCTGGCTGCGATCGAAGAGGTCGGCCGCAGCGCGCTGGACGACCTGGATCGGGTCCTGCTGATCCTGCGCGAGAACGGCCGGCCGCTGTCCGGACGGCCCACCCTGGGGAACGCGGACCGGCTGCTGGAGGCAGCGCGCAGCTCGGGCTCGACCGTGGACGTCGAGCTGTCCGGACCTCTGGGCCAAGTGCCGGGGCCGATCTCCCGCGAGGGCTACCGGATCCTCCAGGAGGCGCTCACCAACGTGTTGCGGGACGCCGGCCCGGTTCCGATCAGAGTGCGGGTGGCGATGGTCGGCCCGCAGCTGGAACTGGAGGTGGCCAATCCGCTGCCGCACAGGCCGTCGCCCGCACCCGGTCGCGGCGGAAGCGGCCTGCGCGGCCTGCGCGAGCGGGCGGCCCTGCTCGGCGGGGAGACGCAGGCCGGTCCCTCGCACGGCGAGTGGCAGATGCGGGTACGGCTGCCCCTCGACGGTGCCGCAGTCCCACGGGACTTCCCCAACGCCCCACCGATCCGTCAGTAGGCTGACCGCATGCCGATCACTGTGCTGCTGGTCGACGACGAACCCCTGGTCCGGGCGGGCCTGCGGGCAGTCCTCGCGGCCCAGCCCGACATCCGGGTGGTGGGCGAGGCGGCAGATGGAGCCGCGGTCGTCCCCCTGGTACGGCAGCTACGCCCGGACGTGGTGGCCATGGACGTGCGAATGCCCCTGCTCGACGGGATCGAGGCGACCAGGGTCGTGCTGCGTACGGTGGCACCGCCGCCCAAGATCCTGGTGGTGACGACCTTCGAAAACGACGAATACGTGTACGAGGCACTGCGTGCCGGGGCCGACGGCTTCCTGCTCAAGCGGGCCCGGCCTGCGGAGTTCGTGCACGCGGTGCGGCTGGTCGCCGAGGGCGACACGTTGCTGTTCCCGGCCGCCGTACGGGCCCTGGCCGTTGAGTACGGCAACCGGCCGGCCCGCGACGCGCTGAAACGGATCACTCTTACCGAACGCGAGGCGACGGTGCTCCGGCTGATGGCCCAGGGACTGTCCAACGCCGAAATCGCCGACCAGTTGGTGATTGGCTCAGAGACGGTGAAGTCCCATGTCAGCGCGGTGCTCGCGAAATTGCAGGCGCGGGACCGGACGCAGGCGGTGATCGCCGCGTACGAGTCAGGGTTCGTGACCGTCAACGGGACCTGGCCTTAGCTTGTTCTTTAACCTCTGCGTGTTGCCAGGTTGTGGCCGGTCGAGAGCCGGAGGTCGCTCAGATATTCGATCGTCGGTCCAACGCCCCCGAACCTGGGGTCTCCTCGGAGCCAGGGATTTTACAGGGACTTTCCGCTGTACAAGCACGGAAGGCCCCGACAGGGCTGAAAGGAGAGAAACACCAGCTCAGGCGCTACGCGGTCAGCACGTCGATGACGTTGACGGCCAGGCCGCCGCGGGCGGTCTTCTCCTTGTATTTGACCTTCAGGGCGGCTGCTGCCCGCAGGGTGGCGCTGACCTGCGGTTTCAGCACCAGATTCGTGAGCCCCAGGTGCGCCAGGGACTTCTCAGGGACTTCCGGCCCCGAAGTAGATGCGAACCAGGAGTCCATGGACGCGAGCCCGCGCTTCCCTGCCCCAGGCATGAAGTGAGCGTAGTGGTCGAGGGTGATCTTCGGCGAGGAGTGCCCGAGCCAGGCCGAGACGCTGACGATCGACTCGCCCGCCTCCAGCTGCACGCTGGCATAGGTGTGCCGCAGGACGTGGAACATGTCCCGGCGCGAGCGCTCGAACTCGGGGTGGCGCCGGATGCGGGCTCCGTGCCTCTCGACCTTCTCGCCCACCGTGCGGATGACCCCGGCCGCGACGAGCGCGGGCTTCCAGCTCCGCTCGTTCCACGTCTTGTAGTTGATCCGGAGGCCCCTGGACGTGCTCAGGACGAGCCGTACGGTGATCGGCTTGCGCTGGCGCTCCTCGAGCGGGGTGGCCGGCTCCTCTGGGTTCCGCCAGGGGAGCTTGCACTCGACGGGCGGGAAGCGTCGGAAGTGCGCGCGGGCGCGTTGCGCCAGGAAGCGGTGCAAGGGGACGTCCCGCACCTTCCCGCCCTTGGGAAGGCAGAAATACGGCCGCCCCCGGCTGTCCCAGCGCAGCTGCCGCCGGACGTGCACGACCCCGGCCTCGAAGTCGACGTCCTCCTCCGCAAGCCCGAACGCCTCCCCCTGCCGCAGCCCCAGGCCGACGCCGAGGTCCACGGCGAAGCGGTACCGCTCCTGTAGCCCCTTCCGGACGGCGTCGACCCGGGCACGCGTCCATGCGGTGGCCTTGCTCTTGACGGGTTTGGGACGTTTCACGGAGCGCGAGGTCGCGGCCGGGCTTTTGAGGAGGCGCTTGTCGTCGACGGCGGCGTTCAGGACTGTTGTGAGGTGGATCCATATGATCTCCGCGGTCGACGCCTCGACCCGGGACAGCAGGCTCGCTTTGAACGAGCGAAGCGCGGTCGCGTCGATGTCCCGCAGCGGGTAGGAGCCCAGCAGCGGGATGATGTGCTTCCAGATGCGGCTGCGCATGGGGGCGGCCGTCGAGGGCTCATCCATGCGACTCGGCCACCAGATCTCTTCGATGTAGTCGGCGAGGGTGATCGCGCCGTCACGCGGATCCACGAACGTGCCGCGCCCGGTGTCCGCCGCGGCTGTGGCCAGCCAGCTCTTCGCGTCGGCGACGGTTTCGAATGACCTGTCCTTCACGCCCGGTATGCCCTTGACGCGGTAGCGCATACCCTTGCCCCACGTCGCTGTGCGCTCGCGCTTTCCGGTTGCCTTGCTCGGCCGCTTTTTCAGCCACCGGTCCTCTATGTAACCCGACATCTTCTGGTGCCCCGATCTAGATGCGCTTTTCCTCTGACGTGGTGGTCTGAACGCATCTCTCGGCCGAGACATATCCCGGTGTAGCTGGAAAATATGGTGTCGATTCGATGTCGGTACGCGGTGCGAAACCTTCCGTCACCGTGCGCGTCGCTCCGGTCGGCGATGCAGAGGGCTGACCGCTGAGTTGGACCGTGAGTCGGCGCGCTCCTGCTCGTTGACCCATTCGTCGAGCGCCGAGATCCTGTACATCACCCGCCCGCCCATACGGAAGCTGGGCGGCCCCTGCCTGCGGTGCCGCCAGACGTACAGCGTGTTGGGGGCGATGCCGAGGTAGAGCGCGGCCTTGTCCAGAGTGAGGAAAGCGGTGTCTGCGGTTGACGTTTTCCTGATGCCCACGAGAGCTCCCTTGGTGCTGTCAAGCTGGTGACGCCAAGGATGTGCAGTGTGTGGAACTTGGTGGCGCCGCATGGTTGTGGTAGAGCGCCGGTGCCGCGGAAGTTCCGAATCAGCCAACGCCCAGGGCTGCCCCCGCACCTCACCGGCCGGGCACTGCGCGGGGCACTGTCCACGGACGGCACGCTGGACAAAGAGATGATGAAGGAGTACCTCGACCGGGTCCTGCCTTCGGAGCCCGCCTCCTGATGCAGACGACCTGAGCGCCGCAGCGAGGGGTGTCCGGAGCCATTGAGACTGGCTCCGGACACCCCTCGCGACTGTACCGGCCCGTCCCATCCACACAACTCCGCCGCCTGCAGCTGAACGGCTTCGTTTGTGGTCTCGGGGGTCAATCAAGCTGGGCTTGGCGTCTACCACCCCGCGGCCAATCTCACCCCCGGAACCGGCACCAGCGGCCGACCAGACGGTCGCGTCCCTGTTGCGCCGGTGAAGTCGATGTCGCTGCCGAAGCCGACGCCGCGGTAGAAGGCCGCGGGATCACGCCTGGACGAATAAAGGCAATGGCCTGATGGCATATTTCGAGCTGTGCGAGGCTCTCACGGTTCCAGATGGCACTTCTTCCCTGTCTGCTTCACTAGCTCCGCGGCCGACAGCTGTAAATGTGGCTGTCTACGCGCCTGAGGAAGAGAAGCCCGCAGAGATCTATTTCGACGCGACGCAAACGGTTCCGTTCGACCTCCTCCAGCACTTCGTAGTGCTCGTCGCCTCGTGCCTAGCACGCACGGAGTTGTAGCAGCTGCCCGATGAGCGCGGCGAGACCCTGGGCCGACATCACGAGTTCAAGTTTAGTAACGTCCTTTACGAGGAACGCGGACAGTGGGATCGGCGCAGTCCGGGTCCTCCCGGCGAAATCAGCTCATGGCCGACGGTCAACGGCTGGCCGTGATCTATGGAGGAAATCACCGTGCCAGGCGTTACACCTTGCAGTCGATCGATGGTCCGTCCTCGTGGAGATGAGGGAACCCGCCGCACGCTGCGGCGGATCATGTTGCCTTGACGCGTAGGTGACGTCCGGGACGCCTGCGCCCCACTACCCTTGGGACATGCCTGACACGATCCGAGTTCGCTTTGCTCCGTCCCCGACGGGTCTGTTCCACGTCGGCGGTGCACGCTCCGCCCTCTACAACTGGGCTATCGCCCGACAGCAGCAGGGCAAGTTCGTATTGCGGATCGAGGACACGGACGAGGCCCGGAACAAGCCGGAGTGGGTGGACGGCATCCTGAACGCGCTGTCTGCGATCCACATCAACGCCTCCGACCCTGCGTTCGAGGGCCCTTACTTCCAGTCGCGCAACACCGTGGGGCAGCGCGAGGCGGCGCTCAAGCTGTTCGCTGAGGGGAAGGCGTACTACTGCGACTGCACCCGCGAGGAGTTGGTCAAGCGCACCGGGTCGCAGCACCTGGGCTATGACGGATTCTGCCGCGATAGGGGCCTGGAGTTCCAGGAGGGCCGGGCACTGCGGTTCCGTACGCCGGACGAGGGCATGACCGTGGTGGACGACGTGGTGCGTGGCGCCACGGAGTTCCCGAACAACGCGATCGAGGACTTCGTCATCGCCCGTGGGAACGGGTCTCCGGTGTTCGTCCTGGCGAACGCGGCGGATGACATCCGAGAGGGCATCACGCACGTCATCCGCGGCGAGGAGCACCTGTCGAACACTCCGAAGCAGCAGCTTCTGTGGGAGGCGTTCGGCGCCGAGCTGCCGGTGTGGGCGCACTTGCCGGTGATCGTGAACGAGAAGCGGCAGAAGCTGTCCAAGCGCCGCGACAAGGTGGCGCTGGAGGACTACCTTGCAGAGGGGTACCTGCCGGACGCCCTGGTGAACTACCTGATGCTGCTCGGCTGGGGGCCGGGCGACGACGTGGAGATCCGGCCGTACGAGGAGCTGGAGAAGCTGTTCCGGCTGGAGGACGTGAACAAGTCCTCGGCGTTCTTCGATGTGAAGAAGTTGACCGCTTTCAACGGCGAGTACATCCGGGCGCTGCCGGTGGAGGATTTCGTCCAGGCGTGCCGCCGCTGGCTTGAGGCGCCGTACGCGCCGTGGGCGCCGGAGGCGTACGACGACGGGGTGTTCCGGGCGGTGGCCGAACTGGCGCAAACCCGGATCGCGCTACTGAGCGAGATCACGCAGTACGTGGACTTCCTGTTCCTCGACGCGCCGACCTGGGACGAGGCGTCGTGGAACAAGGCGATGAAGCCGGGGGCGGCCGAGGTTCTGAAGTTCACCCGTGCACGGTGGGCCGACAGTGAGTGGACGGCTGAGGCGTTGAGGGTCGGCCTGGAAGCGGCGGCTGCCGAGCACGGGCTCAAGCTGGGCAAGGCGCAGGCGCCGGTCCGGGTCGCAGTCACGGGTCGGACGGTGGGGCTGCCGCTGTTCGAGTCGGTTCAGGTGCTGGGCCGGGAGCGTACCTTGGCACGAATCGACACGGCAGCCGCGAGGCTCCAGCCGGCGTGAACTGACGGCGGTGGGCCCGGTGTGCTGCCAGAGCACCGGGCCCACCGCCCTGTCGCCCGCCGGGTGTGGTCTAGCGGAGGTCGACAAGCCGGTGCTCGGTGCCGACGGGCTCGGCCGGCATGGACCACAGGGGGCAGATGGGGATGGTCTGGCGGTCGCAGTCGGAGCTGACGAGGGTGCGCTGGAGGTGGTCGTAGGCGGCGCAGCCGCCACCGCAGACCGAGGCGTGCGGGCAGGAGCGGCAGCCGGGGGCGGTCTTGCTGACGAGGGTCAGCTCGCTGGTGTTCCGTACGAGGCGCGGCACGATCGCGCCGTCCCGCCAGAGGCCGTAGTGCAGGTCAGTGTCGAAGAACGCCGAGCAGATGTAGACGCGGCCGTCGGGGAAGATCGCCAGGCGTTCGAGGTTGCGGGCGGTACAGCCGCCGTAGCCCTGGGCGCTGATCTGGGGGAGCTGGTCGGGGGTGGCGAAGGCGGGCGGGTAGAAGACGCGGACGCGGCGGCCGGCGGCGTACCGGCGGATGTCCTGGCACAGCTCCATCCACTCGGCGGGCGGGATCTGGAGGTGCGGCTTGTCCTTCCCGAGCCCGGTGGGGGTGAAGTAATGGAAGGACAACATCTCCAGGCCGATCCGGTCGGCGAGGTCGATCGCGCCGAGGACGTCGTTCCGGTTCGCCTGCGTGATGGTGAAGATCGCCCGGGTCTGGAAGCCGGCCTTGATGGCGCGCCCCATGCTGCGCAGCAGCGGGCTCCAGGTGTTGGGTCCGCGCATGTCCTCGTGAGTCTCGCGGCGGGCGCCGTCCATGGAGAAGCTGAAGCTGTCGAGCCGGTCGTCCAGGACGGGCCAGACCTTCGGCGGGATGAGGCCGTTGGAGGTGATGACGGTCTTGTAGCCCTGCGTCTTGCACACGTCCAGGATCGCGTCGAGGTCCGGGTGCGTGGTCGGTTCACCGCCGAGGAGGTAGACCTTGTACTGGCCGTACAGCACGCGCAGGCCGGAGAGGATCTCCTCGACCTTGGCCGGGCTCATCAGTATCTCGTTGTCGAGCCGGTCGCCCATGTAGCAGTGCTTGCAGCGCAGCGAGCACTTGTGGGTGATGTAGAGGAAGAGGAAGGGTTCCTTACTGGCAGTCGCCGCGCTCGCGTGCGGGGCGTCCTTTTCGAGGGCGTCGGTCATGGTGGGCCTTCCGCTATCGCAGGGCGTGCAGGGAGTCGGCGGGCCGGGTGCCCCAGGCGGACACGGTCCACAGGATGCACAGCGGCGTGATCTCGCGGTCGCAGGAGTAGAAGCCGTCGTCCGCGTAGGCGGAGAGCTGGGAGTAGGCGGGGCAGCCGCCGCCGCAGGTATTGGTGTTTGGGCAGCCGGTGCACACGGGGTCGGCGCTGAGGTAGGCGTTCAGCTCGTTGTGCGGCGACGGGTTCAGCTTGAGCTGGCCGTTCTCGAACTTCGCGTAGTAGCGGTCGTCGTCCATGAAGACGGGGCAGGCGTACACGGTGCCGTCTGGGTAGACGTGCGGCCGGTCCAGGGTGCGGGCCGGGCAGCCGGGGTAACCGCGGTCCGCCCACTGGGCCTGGTCGTCGGCGTGGACGAAGGTGGGCGGGTAGTAGACGGCGAGCCGCGGCTCCGAGGGGTGCGCCTCGATCGCGGCGCAGAAGTCCATCCACTCGGTTGGGCTGAGCGGTTGGAGGAAGCGGGCGCCGTTGCCGGTTTTCCCGAGGTTGTGGAACGAGAGGGTGTGCGCGCCGAGTTCGGCGAGGAACGGGATGAGGTCGAGGGCGCCGTCGGCGTTGGTCTTGGAGACGGTGCACATGACGCGGACCTGGTAGCCGCGGCGGCGGGCTTCGGCGATGCGGTCGGTGACCTTGTCGAAGTTGTGGGGGTTGCCGCGGATCTTGCGGTGGAGGACGGGGTCGGCGGACTCCAGGGAGAAGTTGAACGAGCCGAGCATGTCCGGCCTGATCCGGTCGAAGACAACGTCCTCGAAGTCGCCGTTGGAGGAGATCGTGACGGTGTAGCCGCGGTCGCGGGCTTCGCGGACGATCTGCGGCAGCTCGGGGTGCATGGTCGGCTCGCCGCCCAGCAGGTAGAGCTTGTCGTGCCCGCCGGTGACCCTGAAGTAGTCCATCACCGCCACGGCCTGCTCAACGGTCATGGTGTTCGCCTCGTTGAGGCGGGTGTTGCCGACGTAGCAGGTCTTGCAGCGCAGCGAGCACGCGGTGGTCGGGTAGAGAAACACGAACCGTTCGCGGGGCTGGGTGTAGATCGGGGGCCGGGCGCCCACCGGGGGCATTCCGAGGTCGACCGTGGTCATCAGTCCTCCGTGGTCGGGTAGGTCATGGCGAGACACTGGGCGGCGTACGCGCGCCGCGCGCGGCCGGGAGAATCCGGCAGGGGACAGACCAGCGGGCTGAGCGGCGCGAGGGTCACCGGCTCGGCGGCGCCCAAGGCGCGAGTGCGCGGAAGAAGGCCGGGGCCGAACCAGCGCACCAGCCCGACGCCGACTGGGGTGTCCATCCACTGCTCGGTGCCTTCCCGGCGGCGCCATGCCTCGGCGAGGTCGGCCTGCTGCGTGTCGGCCGGGAGGCCGAGATGGTGTTTGTGCTCCTGGACGCGCGGCATCGGCCAGCGCGTGAAGTACGCGCTCGCGCGCTCTTCCAGACAGGGGAGGAGGTGACCGGGGTCCAGGACGTGCAGCTTGGGGTCGGCCAGGAACTTGAAGACCACGTCGCCCTTGCGGAAGACAGACAGCGGGCAGTCGGCCTGGTAGCAGGCGGACTTCTGGATCGCCGGCACCGTGGCGATGGTCTGCTCGGTGAAGGTGAGCAACGTGTCGAGCGTCGCGGTGTCGAAGACCTCTCCGCAGTGCTCGAAGTCGAGCCCTTTCTTCTCGTGCAGCTCGCGAAGCTCCTGGGCGAAGGCGACCTCGGTGTCGCGGTCGCTGCGGTGCAGGGCGACGAAGAGGTCGATGTCGCTGGTGGCCTTCTGGGCGTGCCGGGCGTAGGAGCCGCCGACAAACGCGAAGGCGAGGTTGGTGTCGAAGTGGTCCTCGGCGAGCTGTACGGCGCGCCGGGTGACGGAGCGCGTCATGCGGTACCCCCGATCCTGGCCGCGGCGAGGCTGGTGAGGGCGTGGTCGGCGGCGGCCAGCCCGGCGACGGCGGCCTGGAGGATGCCCTGAGCCAGACCGGAGCAGTCCCCGGCGGCGTATAGGCCGGGCAGGCTGGTCTCCAGGTGCTCGGTGAGGGCGAGTTCGTCCCAGAGGCTTTCCAGCTCTAGACCGATCACGGCGATGCGGGCGGCATCGTCCTTGTTGAACGCGTGGCCGGCGAAACTGGGCATCAGCTCCTCGAACACGGTGCGCAGCGCGGTGTGCACTGTGTCGGGCAGGATGCCGGCGAGGTTGGCGACGCCGTAGTCGGTGAGCGAAGGCCGGTGCCCGGAACGGGTGGTGAACTCATCCAGGCTCGTGCAGGTGAGCGTCTTGTCGCGCCAGTCGGGATACCACTGCAAGACAGGTTTTCCAGGGCGGTCGTCGCGCAGTGCCCGGTACGGCTTCAGAATGTGCTGCTCGATCCATCGGGTTTCGCGGGGGCGGCCGGTCTCGTCGCGGAGCTGGGCCAGGAGCGCGAAGTTCCCGGTGGGGGAGGTGCCCGTCTCCGGGATGACGTGTCCGTCGAGGAGGGTGTGGTCGCCGTAGTCGGTGAACTTGAGCCGTCCGCCGCCGGGGCCGGCGCAGTAGCAGAAGGTCTTTACCTTCACTCCGGCTCGCACGAGGGTGGTCTTGAAGTCGTCGTGGACGAGCGCGCCGCGGCGAAGGAGCCTGATCGGCGCCTCGAAACGCAGGCCGACGGACGGGACGGGAAGGGTGTGGTCGAGCCTGAGGGTTCGGATCTGCCCGGCCCACCAGCGCTGTCCGCGGCGGCCGACGGCGGCGACGACACGGCGGGCCGTGACGGTCTCGTCCGCACCGTGCGCTCGAAGCCGTGCGGCGAAGCCGTGTCGGTCCTCCGGAACCAGGTCGATGACCTCCGCTCCAAGCCGTAAGGTCACGCGGGTGGTGCTGGTCAGCCGCGTGTACAGCCGGTCGATCAGCGTGCGGACCTGGGCCGAGGAGAGGGAGGCGACGGGGTAGTCCTTGACCGTGAACGGGGTGCTGTCGGCGAGGGCGCGACGGAAGCGGGGGCGGTCGGAGCCGCACAGGATGTCCAGGGCCGTGTCGCTGAGGTGTTCGGCTCGCTCGGCGCCGAGGAGTTCGGCCAGGCGCCGCCCGCTGGGGAAGCGGGACAGCTTCACGCCGTCGCCGTAGTGGATCGACCCGCCGATGCCCGAGATGACGTTGCAGATGCCTCGGCAGCCGTTGCAGGACTTCAAGCGGTCCACGGGGCAGATCCGGCGGGTGTGGTGGCGGCCGGCGTCCACCAGGAGCACGTTGACGCCCTGGGCGGCGAGCCGGTCTGCTGCGAGCAGTCCGGCCGGGCCCGCGCCGATCACGAGGACGTCGGCTGTCGTAGCCGTTTTCATACCCTCACCTCCACGTTCTGGGCGATCCACTGACGGGCTTGGAGCGCGCGGCTGGCCATGTCGGCGTTGGCGTCAGTGAGGACGCCAAGGACGTCGGGGTCGTACAGGTGGTGGTACTGGTCCGGCCGGTCGGTCAGCGCGGGCGTGCAGCACAGATCGAGGACCCGCCTCGACCGCGGGCCGGTGATCGCCGCACGGACGTGCTCCCGGTATTCGCCATGCAGGTTGGTCGTGGCGATGACGGTGTCGTACGGCTCGTCGGCCAGGGCTTTGTCGAGGCTGGGGTGCCGGACGACGGTGACGTTCCCCAGGCCCTCGACCAGGCGGCGCAGCTTCCGCGGGCCTCGGGTCATCATGACGACCCGGTGGTAGCCGTGCGGCGGCGCGGCGGCGACGGCGCGGGCGAGCATCCCGCCCCCGACCACCAGCAGTTGCTGCGGGGTGGTGCTGCCACCGGTGAGAAACAGGCCGGGCAGGTCGCTGTAGTCCGTTCTCGCGTACAGGCCGAACTCCTCGCGGGCGCGGGAGGCGAGCGCGAGGGCGTCGCGGGTGACGGCGTACAGCGGGTGATCGGGCAGCAGTCGGAGCCCGGCCTCCTGCACCTGACGGTGGATGAAGCGCTCGCCGGGGATCAGCGAGCGGGAGCCGGCCGCGATCTGCGCGAGTCGAACGAGCGCGGAGCGCTCGCCGAACATCTGGGACCGCCCGAGGAGGGCCAGGGCCGGCGGCAGGCTCTCGGCCACGGCGTACCACTCGATCCGCTGGCAGGTGTGGAGCAGCATGCCGGTCTCCGAGAAAAACTGCGGAGCAGCGCACAGGGCCTGGTGGGCGGCGCCGAGGTCGGTGAGAGTGTGAGTGGTGTCGTCCGCGTAGACGTATGCGATGGGCTGCATGACCAGCGTTCCCTTCACGTACTGGTACTCAGCGGTGCTGCGTTCCCCGAAGGTGAGGGGAGAGGGATCTGCGTTCGGCGGGCGAGAAGCCGCCCAGCGGTCGGGGCTGAAACACCGGCCGCCGGGCGGGCGTCATCAGGCCGCGGCGGCGAGAGGTTCGTCGGTCACGGCGAGTACCATGTGCACCGAGTAGTCCGGCGTGTCCACCTCGTGCGTGACGCCTCTCGGGAGGAGCAGCACGTCGCCGGCCTGGGTCAGCAGCTCGTGCGGCTGTCCATGCGGCGGCGGCCACAGCCGCCAGGACTTCGTGCCGCGCATCTGCACGATCAGGCCGTCCCACTCGTCGTCGTGGGCGCCGAGGTTGCGGTCCCCGGCCCGCGACTCGTACATGGTGCAGACGACGCGTTGACGCAGCAGCCTGGCCATGTGGAGCGTGACCAGGCTGAACCAGCCGTCGGACCGGGCGTGGATGCTCTCGTAGACGCGGGTCCGCCGCCGAGCCCGGTAGGCGTCCGTGATGGCGCCTTCGTCCGTTTCCCGATGGAAGTCGAAGCCGTCGACCAGGGCCACCGGCTGGTCCGGGTCCTTCCCCTGCGTGGGGAGCGGCAGAGCGGCCGTCCACTCCTTGTCGAACACCTGCGGGATGTGCACCGCTGTGGCGGAGGGATAGCGGGGCAGGACCGCGGAGCTGAGGCGAGTGTGGATGGTGCAGGCGGACTCGCGCGGCGAGGCGATGTGCAGGTCGGACCCGGACATCAGTGGTAGCCGTGTATGCGCTTGCCGCCGGGGGCCGTGGCCCCGTGACAGCTGAGGGCCATGGGCGACGCCGCGTAGCTGCGGAACTCCTCGTCGGCCGGGTCGATCACCTGCGTGGCGTGCAGGACATCCGCCAGGGTCACGTCGGCCAGCTTGCGCGGGTGCAGCTCGATGGTGCCGGTGGTGGGGTTGACCGTCTGGATCAGGGCCTCGTCGTCAGCTATCTCCACGGCGGTGGGCGCGAGCATCAGGCGGAAGGCGCCGCCGGCGGGGTGGCCGCTCAGTACCTGCTGGAGTCGCCGGAGTAAGTCGGCGTCCTGGTTCACCAGGGTCTCAGGGCCAAGGGTCGTCATGGGATGGATCTCCTCGTGCTGTGTGCAGGGGCCGGTAACGGCCCTCGGTGTGCGGTGGTGTGGTGGGCCTAAGGGCGGGCCACCGGGTTCCGTTCGGGATACCGAGCGGAGGTCTACTTGCCCTCCCCGGGGGGCAGGGGCGGCTCCTTGGGCACCGCGGCGGCTGCCGGCGGGGCGCGCCGTGTCGGCGGGGTTGCCCGCGCGTTCTCCCGGGTGCGGCACGCCGGGGCCCGGGGGCACTGGCAGGGCGGGAAGCCCATGATCTTGATCTCCGTGCCGGGCGCCGGGTTGCCGGAGTCGTAGTCGACGGGCGGCCGGATGTCCACGCGCTCGATGGTGGCTTCGCCGGTGGGTGAGACCGCCGTGTCCAGACGGTAGAAGCGGACGGTCAGAACGGTCATTGCGGCCTCCTGGGGCAGCAGGCCGCACGCCAGCCTTCGTCCTCGGGCGCGATGGCAGCGCCGACCGTGAAGCGGCAGCCGCAGGCGACGCATCGACCGGAGTGATCGGCGCGCACCCAGTCGGACAGAGAGCCCAGCAGCGACGTGCGTACCGGATCAGCGTCGTTGGCCACGGTGCCGAGGCAGTGGGCGCAGTGCATCCGCATCACGCCCGTCAGCTCACACCTGTGCAGCATGCCGACGTCGAGCACCAGCAGACTCATCGCTTCACCGCCGTCGCCGGGCGCCGCGGCTTGGTGGCCAGCCGGACGGGCAGTCCCGCCTCGGCCAGTTCGCGGTCGATGTCCACCACCGTGACGCCGGTCAGCTGCCGTACGAGCTGAGAGGCCAGGACCCACGGCAGCAGCCCGCGCTCGGTGAAGCGGATGGGGACGTCGGCCCCCGCGGGGGTGAGCCGCGGCGGCTCCGGCTCCAGGCCGCTGGTTCCCATGCGGTACGGCTGACCGATCACGCCGTGCAGCCGCGGCACCCGGGAGCGCACCAGCACGTACCCGTGCTCGCCGAGGTGGCTGCACCGCTCGATCCCCTCAAGGGCGTGGGCGAGGCACACCGGCGGCTGGGCGGTCGTCATTCCCTCCACCGGGCGGTCGCCGGCCGCCTCCAGGAAGAGGTAGCCCTCATGCGTCCGGGATGCCTGGCCGCAGCACTTCTGGCAGCGCAGGGAAGACATCGTCTCCCGCTGACGGGCGGGGTGCACGGACGCCCACAACGGCTTGCCCACCGGCCGCCGATCGAGCGGCGACAGGTCCTGTGACATGCGCGCCCACAGCACGCCGCGGTCGTCCCGGTCCCTGGCCACCTCGGTGCGGTAGCAAATGCCGATCGCCTTGCCCGCGTGGCTGAAGCGGACACCGAGCGTCCGCTCCGGTACAAGCTCTTCGCCCTCGCGCACCGTGATGTACGGCACCGACGACCTGCGCACACTGGCACCGAGGCTGCTCATCCGTGCTCCCTCCCCAGAACGTGCTGCGCGTTGTCGGCGGCGCGGAGGTGGTCACTGCCGCGAGGCTCGGTCACGGTGGCCGGGCCGTTGCCCTGCGCGGGCACCAAGCAGCCGGCACCCGTCCCCGCAGGGGCGTAGCCGAAGAAGCGCCGCGACTCCGGCGACCGCACCGGGCCCTGCGGTGCCTGCTCGCCCCACTCCACCCGCCAGTCCCCAGCGCGCGGGTTTTCGACGATCCGCAGGTGGGAAAACCCGTCCCGGCCGCGCAGGACGCCGTGCACGGCCAGCGCGATCGTGACCGGCCCAGCGGACAGGCCCCCGCCACGCCGGCACCCACCCACCGGCACGGCAAGCAGCGGCACCCGGAAAATCTGCACCGCGACCGCGCCGCGCAGCAGGGCCCGGTCGTGGAGCCGGGCAGCCGTGAACTCGAAGTCGACCGCCTCCTCGGGCGGCAGCAGTTCGACGGTGAGGGCGGAGCCCGGACCGTCGTGCCGGTCGGTGGACACCAGTCGGTGGCTCACGACATGTCCTCCAGCAGCTCGTCGAGCAGATCGGAAACCGTCATCGCCAGACGGCGCAAATAGCCGAGCGCGCCAGGGCCGTCCTTGGGCATCAGCTCCGTCAGCAAGCCCCAGGAGGCCGCAACCGTCTCCTGCTGCACCCCACTGCCGGGAATCTGGGACAGATGCACGAGCCGCCGGAACACGGCGTGGAGACGTCGCGCCAGCACCGGCATGTCGGCGCGAGCCACCACGGCGTGCTCGCCCAGCACCTTCTCAAGACCGTCGAAGATGGCGTCGGTGGTGGGCGTCTCCGTCAGTTTCGAGAGCGAAAGCTTCCGAAGATCCGCCAGCAGCCGATCCACGGACGTGCTGTCTCCGTCGCCCTTCCCGACCTCGTTCGGCGCAGGCGCGGCATTGGCGAGAGGAGGGCCGCTCATGACCGGGCCCCTTCCGCACTCGGTACTTTCAGAGCGCACCACGTCCGGGTGCCGTCCTCACTGACACCCCAGGCAGTAGCGAGGGCGTCGACCAGGACCAAGCCGCGACCACTCGTCGCGTCCAGCCCGGCGTCCCGGAGCACAGGGCGACTGGGCGAGCGGTCCTCCACCTCGACGACCAGCACGTCCTCGGCAAGCGCCAACCGGAACTCGATGTGCTGGCCGGCGCCGTACCGGAGGCCGTTCGTCACCAGTTCGCTGACCAGCAGCAGCGCGTCGTCGGTCAGGGCCGAAACACCCCACGAGGCCAACTTCGCAGCAGCGGTCCTGCGCAAGTCACCGACCTTGACACCGGTGGTGCCGGGTACCTCGCCCGCTTCCGACAGCGTCTCGCGCGCGATCTCCAGAACAAGCTTGTGCACGACAGGTAAGGCGTCCACCGGGTTCCCCGCTTGCAGGCCGGCGAGAACTTCCAGGCCAGATGCAGCTACAGCCATGCCTCACTCCTCCGCAGCTCAAGACGGTGGCACCCGGGGCTTTGCCGCAGCGACGAGGCCGGCTCACTGGCTTTGCCGTCTGCGTTCGTGCCGGTTCAACTACCGTGGCGGGCAGCTAGGTTCATCTGCAAGCACATCTGCGGTGAAAATTCACCGCAGACAAAAGTGGACTATGCGCGAACCTGCACAAGGGGCTGTCGGCCCCGTACAAGAGGTGCCAGACTCCGCGCACAGCACCTCAAGTTCGTCGCACGGTTACGAGGAGGGCGCACAGGTGGCAGCAAAGCGAGGAGCGACGGGACGACGCCTGGAGTTGGGCCTCCGGCTGCGAGGCATCCGTGAGGGCATCCTGGTCAACGGCAAGCCGATGACGCGGAAGACAGCGGTGGCCGGGACGAAGCTGTCAGAGGCAGCTCTTCAGCGCATCGAAACCGGCGGGCTCAACTTCCGGAACGTGGGGGACCTTCGGAAGCTGCTGGCCAAGTACGGCGTCGAGGACGAGGAGACGGTCCAGGGCCTCATCGACCTGAACCGTGACGCGACCAGCCAGGACTGGGTCACGCGGTACCGGGGGCAGATGCTCCCGGCGATGCAGGGGTTCGTGGGGATCGAGGCGGAGGCGCAGGAGATCCGTATCTACCACCCTCAGGTGGTCCACGGCCTGCTCCAGACCGAGGCGTACGCCCAGGCGATCTACGAGATCGAGAAGCCGATCGAGGAGACGACCAGCGAGTTCATCCGGGTCAACGTAGAGCTGCGTATGGAACGGAAAAGGAGGGTCCTGGAGCGAGACCCTGACCCGGTCAAACTATGGGCGATCCTGGGCGAAGCGGGACTGCGCTACATGATCGGTGGTCCCGATGTCATGCGCGCCCAGTACGAGGAGATCACGAGGTTGGCCCAGCTCGGCCATGTCAAAATCCAGGTGCTCCCCATCACCAGTAGGGGGTATAGAGCGAGCAGCGACCTAGCCATCCTGGACCTTGGCGACGGACTCCCCCCGATGGTGCAGGTAGACAATGCGTGGGGGGCGGTCTCCACGTCCGACAAGCCCAGGGAGGTGTCTAGGTTCATCCGTAGGTTCAGCGAGATGATCGCCTCGGCGCTTCCGTCGGAGGAGACGCCCGAGTTCATGCATCGACTAGCACGAGAGTTGTAGAGCCATCGACACTCACACCCCAGCCCCCGAGCTGGCACCCGAAGATGCCTGGTACAAGTCCTCGTACAGCGGCGGCACAGGCAACAGCTGCGTTGAGATCGCCGACGTCGTCGCTACCCGCGGGGTGGTGGGCGTACGCGACTCCAAGAATCCGCATGGACCGGCCTTGAAGTTCAGCCCGGCCGCATGGAGCGCATTCGTCGGACTGGTCCGCACCGGGCAGATCGACGCCGCGGCAGCCTGAATCCTGTGCGCCTCGACCCCGCACAGCACTGACGGTGGCCCTCCTCTGGCGATGAGAGGAGGGCCACCGTCGCCGTTCACGTCCATCGTCGCACCAGCTCGCACTCCGAGGCAGCAGGAAGTCCCGGAGCGGCGGATATTCGCCTATGTCTGTACCACGTCCGGGAGCGGCCCGAGGCCCGCCGGCACTACGGGTGACCTGTTGGCTGTTGCCGCGGCGGGCTTGGCGAGGGCCGGCTCCCGCTGATACCAGTCCCTGGGCGTGGTGCTCGACCTGCTCGCTGACCACGTGCGTGCCGTCAGCGACGAAGCCGTCGGCCAAGCGCTCGCCTTCGGCCGGACGATCCGCTGCGGCCAGGCCACTTGCTCCGGATCGCCACCCCGCTCGAACTCCGCCGCGCCGTGTTGCAGCAGAGCGTGCCCCTCCCACCACCGTCCCAGGCCGGGTGCGCATCGAAACGATCTCCGGGATGCCATGTGCATGTAATTTGTTTTTTCTTGCATTTCTTTTAGAGGGAAAAATCCCCCCTGGAAAAAAATGGGTGCCAGCGTGAAGACTGAGCGCTCGTGAGGTGTGGATCCTGTGGGGAGGTACGTGGGGTGTCTGTCGCCTATGGTCGGGGCGCACGAAGAGCTGTACGTGGCAGCATGCGTTCTGGGGCGTGCGAGGCCGCCCATCTCGGGCCTTCGGTCCCTGTGGTGAACTCCGCGGATTCCAGGCCGAGTTCCCAAATTCTGCTTCGGGCGAGCCGGGCGTATTCCGACCTGGATTCCGCGATGGTGGTGGAGGCGGCCGAGGCGCTCAGCGGCCTCATGGGACGCTGCGGAGTTGCGTTGGAGGACGGGCGGCTCGCCGTTGCTGCTGCGGTGTGGGGGACGGAGCGGCTCCTGGGGCGTAGCGGGTGTGCGCATGCGGGGGTCGGCGGCGGTGTGCGGGTGGTGGCTGGGCGTCGGGCTATGGCCCGCGCGCTGGCTGAGGCCCGGGACCAGGCTGTTGTCAGCTGCTTGAGCTTGTCCACGCTGCCGTACGCGCCCGAATCCGGTCACCAGACCGAGACCGACGCGCGGCTCGCCGCCCGGGGTGTCCGACTACGCGCCCTCTACCAGCGGCCCGTGCTCGGGCTCGACGCCCCGTCACTGGGGGGCGGGGAGATCCGCACGGCGGATCTCGTGCCCATGGACATGCTCGTGGTCGACGACGAGCTGGCGCTCCTTCCGGTCGATCCGGACCGTCCGGGGCTCGCGCTGATCGTCGTGACCGATCCGGCATGGGTGCGGCTCGCGAGCGTGGTGGCGGAGAGCTGCTGGGCACGCGCGGAGGGGGCCGACGGTGGCCGTTGAGCTGGTGGAGGCTATTCCGCGGACGGCCGCGGTGCCGTTGCCCGCGAGGGCGACTGCCGCCCATCCGGTGCCTGCTGAGCCGTACGACCTGGCCCTGCCGTTGTACCTGGCGCTGCGGCGGCGGGGTACGGGAGCGCTTCCGGATGTGTGCGCTGCTGTCGGGGCGTCGGTTCTCGAAGCCGGGCCGGCCTGGCGTCATCTGGAGTCCATGGGGCTGATCCGGCCGGTGGGCCGGGGCGGCGCGATGGTTCCTGTCGAGCCGGACGCCGCGATGAAGCAGCTCTTCGAGTCGCAGGCGGAGCGGCTTCGAGGGCAGGCCGCCGAGGTCGCGCTGACGCACGACCGGGCGCAGGAGATCGCGACGCGGTACCGGCCGGCGGCCATGCGGGAGACCGTGGGCGTGGAGGTGGATTTCGTGGGGGACGGCGCGCTACGCGCCGAGCGGTTGCGCTCCCTGCACCTGTCCTCGCGGGAGTCCATGTGGTCGATGCACCCCGGGCCGCTGCCGCCCGCGGAGGTGCTGGCGAGGTCGTTGGAGCTGGACGCCGAGCTGGTCGCGCGCGGGCTCGACGTCCGCGCGGTCTACGGGCGTGCCGTGGCGGCCGCGCCCAGCGCCCGGAAGTACCTGGAGCACCTGGCAGCCCTCGGTGTGGAGGTACGCCTGGCCGACCGGGTGCCGTTCGACCTGCTGCTCTTCGACGGCACCACGGCGGTCATGCCGAGCAGGCCGGAGCGCCCCCTCGACCCGATGCTGGTGCTGCACGGCTCGGAACTGATGGGTACTTACATCGCGATGTACCTCGATGTGTGGGCGCGGTCGGCCCCCTTCTCCGGCAGGTCCGGTGGTGAGGAGGGCGGGGCGGCGCTGCTGTCGGAGCGTGAGGGTGACGTGCTGCGGCTCCTGGCCGAGGGGCTGACCGACGAGCAGATCGGCAAGCGCCTCGGGATTTCCGCACGGACGGTACGGCGGATCGCCACCACGGTGATGGAGCAGCTCGGCGCCGCCAGCCGGTTCCAGGCGGGCGTGCTCGCCGCGGGCCTCGGCCTGGTCGGGTGACGCGACACCCCTCTCGGAATTGATCATCCGAATAGTGGATGGTACGGGCATGGATCTGCTGGTCAGGGTTTAATACGAAGCCCTGAACGGCGTATGCCGCTCTGGACTTCGGCGTTTCCCGGGCCGCGGTGCTTGTACGTGCACGGCTGCGGCTGTGACTGTAAGGCAATGACTGTGTCGGACGTTTGCGCATTGCGCACTTTTCTGGCGAACGCCAGGGCGAGGACGGATCCGGCGCAGTTTCCCGTGCTGCGCGAATTCCTCGAAGCGCGCGATCCACGCGGCCGTCGGCCCGCGGGGATCACCCAGTCGCACATGGACATCCTCCTCGGCCGCAGCGCCGGCACCTACCAGCGTCTGGAACGCGGCAGTGCCGTCCCGGCCGGCCTGCTGGAGCGCGTCGGTAGAATCCTGGCTCTGACCGAGGACGAATGGCGCGCGGTCCACGCCTACGCTTTCGCCACCCCGCCGCCGCGGCCGCTGAACCGGCTCGACGGAGCGCTGCCCGACGGCTGGCAGGTGATGCTCGACTCGCTCGGCCCGGCCGCCTACGTCGAGGACCGGGAGGGCATCGTCCTCGCCCACAACGAGGCGTTCAGCGGCTACTTCGGCGACGAGCCCGTTCCCCGCAACCTTCTGCGCTGGTGCCTGACGGCCCCCTCGGCTCGCGTCATCCTCCGGGACTGGAACTCGGCCTGGCTGCCCGCCCTGTGCATGCAACTGCGCATCCTCCTGGCCGGCAACGCCAACAGCAGGACGCTCCAGGAGTTGCGCGCCGACGTCCTCGCGGACAGCGAGGCCGCACCCCTGCTGGTAGCCGCGCCGTCGACCGCGCCAGGGCTGGAGTCACCTCGCCCGCTGCTCCACCCGTCGCTCGGCGGCGGGCAGGTGACCCTTTACGCGGCCAGGCCGACCGACTTCCCCGAGGCGAGACTGATGATCGTGCATTTCCGCAGCGGCTGATCTGCCGGATCCATCGCGGATTTCGGCTTCCTGGGCGCTATTTCCTCGCTGTCCGCTCGGGCTCCGGACTGCCGACCCCTGACCGGGCGGGCCGTGCCGTGCTCCCGCATCGTGGGATCTCGGCGTATTCCGGTGTCCAATGCGGACATGACCAGACTGGTCACGTGTCGTAGCCCCATTCCCACATGAGGACTCATGTGCGGAGAGCTGGCGTAAATCCGCAGGTCAGAGGCGAGATCACCTCGGGTGGTGCCGTGTCGTCAGGTGGCCAGAACCCCGGGAGCTCTCCAAATGTCCGCTTGGGTCTTTTTGTCGTTCGTTGACACTCTGGCGTGCCCCATTTGAAGATCGGGCCATCACCGCAATGGTCCGATCTGCGCCGATGCACACGCTGTCGATGTCGTTTCGGTGTCGGCGCCGAGTGTCCGGCCGTAATCGCTGGATGCGTGGACGGCGCCTGCATATGGTGCTGGTCGGCCAACGGGGCCGCGGGCCTTACCGGCCCGAATTCGAGGGGGTGAGTGGGGGGTACACGAAACCGGCGCCCGGGAGCTACCAACTCCCAAGCGCCGGGCCGGCACCAGGGTGCCGATTCGCATACCGCGGGCGGCGGGGCTTCCTCTGCACGAGAACCGCCGCACCGCGCTCCTACGAGCAACGGAGTATCGCATGCACACCGCCACGGGCGGAACCCCGGCCTGCCCGGAAAGGGGTCGCGCGCGCCGCCTCGCCGCGCAGCTCGCCGACATGATTCCCGGCGCCGCCACCATCCGCGTCAGCCTCACCGAACCCGGCTCGGTCTGGCCCCAGCCCTACACCGTCGCGAAGGACGCGCTCGGCCACCGGCTGGAGCTGAACCGGACGACCAGCAGCACGGCGGCCCGCTGGGTGATGCGGGTGTGGCCGGAGGAGGACTGGAGCGAGCCGCACACCCTGGACCTCGCGACCGCGGAGCTGACGGCCGGCGCCCGGTCCGCGGCGGAGCGGGGCCGCTGACGTGTCCCGGATACGCGCGCTCAAGCCGGAGACCTGGGTCTCCGAGAGCCTCGCCGAAGTCAGTATCACCGCGGAGCGGACGTTCCTGGCGACGACGACCCACGCCGACGACCAGGGCCGCCACCGCGACCAGGCGGCGATCATCGCCGGGCTGGTGTGGCCGCTGCGTGCCGAGCACACCGCCGTCCACGTCGAGGACGACCTCACCCAGCTCGCTGCCGCCGGGCTGATCTGCCGCTACACCGGGTGCGACGGCAAGCGGTACCTCCACTACCCGACGTGGTCCCGGCACCAGAAGATCGACAAGCCGAGCCTGTCGCGGCTCCCTGCCTGCCCGACGTGCGCCCCGGAGCGTTGCGGCGTCTGCAAGGGACCGTGCACCCGGCGCACCGAGCCCTCGACGAACCTTCCCGGAACCCTCCCCGAGCCGTCGCCGGAGACTCCCCGGCATCTCGCGGAGGATTCCCCGAGCTTTCCGGGAACCCTCGAACAGAGCGCAGAGCCCGGTGCGAGCCCGCCCGCACCCCTCTCCGCCACCCCCGCGCCTGCGCAGGACACCGCCGGTACATCCGCGACCCACACCGGGCAGGATATCGACGAAACCGCAGGTCAGGGTGTTTTCACCGAACCTTCCCCGAAGGCTCCCCGAAGCCTCGGGGAGGGCTCGGCGCCTGGATCTAGGATCTTGGATCCTGGATCTTCTTTTCCTACGGGGCGCGAGGCGCCCGACGCGGGCAGCGTCTCTGCGAAGGACCTGGTCGGCGAGTACGTGACCTCGTGCCGCCGACGCCCGCCGGGCGACGTGCTCGGCCACCTCGGGCGGATCGTCAAGACGCTCCTCGCCGAAGGCATCGCACCGGAGCACGTGCGAGCAGGACTTCGGCGGTACGCCGAGATCCAGGGCCACCCGTCGCGGCTGCCGTCGCTGGTCAACGACGCGATGAACGCCCCCACGGGGCCGGGTGCGGGTTTGGCCGGTCCGGGATCGCGGTCTACCGTGCCCGCTCACACCGCCTGGACCAACCCCGCCGACCCCGCCACCGCCTACGCCGAGGAGCTGTGATGCGTACCCGAACCCGCGAACCGCAGACCCTCGCCGGAGCAGGCACCCTCGACCGCCTCGCCCGGATCCTCGCCGCCCGCGGGATCGACCCCCAGGTCGCCGCCGCGGTGGACGACGCCAGGACGACCGCGCGGCTGAGCGCAGCGCCTGCCGGGATCCCGCCGCGCTACCGGGAGGCGGTCGCCGACCACCCGCAGGTCCTGGCGTGGGTGCGCGACGTCGCCGACCAGGCCGTCGCCCCCGGGATCGGCGCGCGGCGGCAGGTCGCCACCGGGCCGGCGTTGCTGATGGCCGGGGTGACGGGCGCGGGCAAGACGTACCAGGCGTACGGAGCGGTCCGCGCGCTCGCTGCGGCAGGCGTCGGGGTGCGGTGGCGGGCGACGACCGCTGCCGACCTGTACGCCGAACTGCGCCCCCGCGCCGGGGCGGACAGTGAGCGGGAGCTGGCGGCCGTGGCTCGGGTGCCGCTGCTGATCCTGGACGACCTCGGCGCGGCCAAGTCGTCGGAGTGGGTCGAGGAGATCACCTACCGCCTGGTCAACCGCCGCTACACCCACCTGCTGCCGACGCTGATCACCACCAACCTGGCGATCAAGGACCTCCGGCTCCACCTCGGCGACCGCGTCGCCTCCCGCCTCGCGCAGATGACCACCCGGGTCGCCTTCGACCCGGTCGACCGCAGACGCGCCCGCGCGGCCTGATCCGCCGCCCTCGGCACGTCCACCTTCTTCCCGACCAGACACCTCCGCCGACGCCACACCCCGCGCGCGGAGAGCGATCGGAGCAACCCCGCATGCCCAGCACCATGAACGCGGCCCCCGCCGACCAGCACCGCTCCCTCGGCGACCAGAAGTGGCGCCGCCAGGCCGCCTGCCGTCCCACCGAGCACCACACCGTCGACCCGGAGCTGTTCTTCCCGCATCCCGAGGAGATGGACAAGATCCGCGCGGCCAAGGCCCTGTGCGCGCAGTGCCCCGTCCGCCGGACCTGCCTGGACGCCGCCCTGGAGAACAACGACCAGCACGGCATCCGCGGCGGCCTGACCGAGGAGGAACGCGCGCCGCTGCACTCCGGGCTCCCCAAGCGCCTGGACTACTCCCGCGTCAACGCCGCCGTCGCCGGACGCGACATCCACCTCACCTTCGCCGAACGCGAGGCCGTCATGCGCGCCGCCTACCGCCACGGCGTGCCCGCGAGCCGCGTGGCCCGCATCCTGAAGGTCGACGAGGAATACGCCCGCAAGCAGTACCGCAAGTTCCGCCGGGCAGACCAGCACGCCGACCTGGAATGCGCCGCGCAGACCGGCCCGCCCCCCGGGCCCGACGAACGGCACCCGAACCGCGACGACTTCGGGACGGCGGCATGACCACCCCCGCGTCGACCACGGCGCCCGTCACCGGCTGGGACCGCCTGGCCGTCATCGTCCTCGGCGGCGCCGGATGCGCCCTGTCGGCCAGCGCCCTGATGCAGATGGCCGCCGCCATCCACATCCGCCCCGCCCTCTGCTGGCTCTACCCCCTCGTCATCGACGGCTTCATCGCCTACGGCATCCGCGCCCTGCTGGTGCTGCGGACCGCCCCGCTGCGCGCGCGCCTGTACGTGTGGACGCTGGTCGGCACCGCGACCGGGGTCAGCGTGTGGGCCAACGCGGTGCATGCGGTCCGCCTCAACCAGACTGCCGCCGCCACCGGCGGGTTGCAGCTCGGCGACACGGTCGTCGCCTCCCTGTCCACCGTCGCCCCGCTCGCGCTGGCCGGCGCGGTCCACCTCTACATCCTCATCGCCCGGACTGCGGACAACCACCGCGACCCACTGCCCGACCGCGCCCCCGCGGGCGACCGGCTCGGTCAGGTCAGTCACCCGCGTCCGGCCGACCACTTCGACGGCATCCCGGTCACCGCGGCTGACCGAGTCGGTCAGCGGTCACCGCGCGACGGTCGGGACGGTGGCGGTCGGCCGGTCACCACGCCGACCGAAGGGCCCACGGTGACCAGGACACCGACGACCCAACTCGCCCCGTCACAGCCCAGGGACGCCGCCCCAGCCGACGGGGCACTCCACGTCGGCATCCAGCGACGCGCTGACCTGGCCGGTCACCCGGACAGCCGCCCGGTGGCCGGCGACCGTGCGGCGGCCACCGAACCGGTCACCCCCAGCCGGGTCACCGACCAGGAAGCCGCTGACCGGCCGACAGCCCCGGGACCGGTCAGTGACCGCGAGCCCCGAAGAACCGCCGACCGGCACTCCGACCGGGACACCGAGCAGCTGCTGGAGATCGCCCGGTCGGCGGTCAGGGCCGAGGACAAGCTGACCCGGCAGGTCGTCGCGCAGGCGATCCGCGGTCAGAAGATCCCGCTGTCCAGCGACACGCTGACCGCACTGATGGCCCAGCTCCGCGCCCAGCGCGACAAGCCGGTCGCCACTTCCCGCGACTGACCGACACCCCCGCCGGGGCGGGTGACCGAAGCCGGACACCCGTCCTGCCCGCAGACCGCCTTCCGCCGTATACCCACCTACGGGAGAGCACCACCATGCGTACGACCCCCGCCACCCCGGCCGAAGTGGACAGCTGGCTGACCGTCCTGCACCGCAGCGGCCACCTCCACCACGCCGCCCATGGACCCGACCGCACCTGGATCGTGCAACGCCACCGCACGAGCCGCCCCTGGACCCTCCACCACCCGGTGCTGGCGATGGACTGGATCGAAGACGTTCTTCGAACCGCCCGCCAGCACGACGCGGACCCGAACCGATGACCACCGACGACACCACGCCCACCCCCTCCGGAGAGCAGCGCAACGGCAACTCGGCTCCAGGCGGAGCAAGCTGTCGCCGAGGACGGTCCTACGGCCCGCCCTCGGCACTTGCCCCCGCCCAGGGGGGCGGGGGAAGCCCGGTGGGTCCCCGAGCGAGGGCGCACGGGGAACCACCGGGCGACCGGCACCAGGGGGTGCCGGTCGCGGGGGGACAAACAGACGACCGCGCCCTGCGCGAGCAGCCCACCCCGAGCACGCCCGCGTTCCCCGACCGCGTCCCGCGCCGCCGCTCGCGCAACCCGAGCCAGCGCACCCACAAGCTGACGACCCGCCTCTCGCTCGCCGAGACGAACGAGATCACCGCCGCCGCACGGCAGCGCGCCGTCACCGTCGCCCGCTTGCTCGCCTCCGCCGCCCTCACCGCGGCCCGCGACTCGCTGCCCGTGCACGGCAACGAGCAGCTCGACACCGCCATCGACGAGCTGGCCGCCCTGCGCACCGCCGTCTCCCGCGTCGGCAACAACATCAACCAGATCGCCTACGTCTACAACTCCGGCGGCCTGCCCCGCCCCGGCGAACTCGACCACGCGCTCACCGCGCTGGCCCGCACCCTCACCCACATCGACGACACGGCCGACACCCTGGTGCGGAAGCGGATCTGATGGTCCCCGACATCGGACGCGGCTCGCGCACCCACGGCCTGCTCGTCTACCTCTACGGCCCCGGAAAGCGGGAAGAGCACACCGACCCCCACCTCGTCGGATCCTGGGACGGCTTCGCGCCCGACCCCGGCCGCGACCCCAGCCCGGACCCCGACCCGAAGGTCACCCTCGCCCGCCTTGCCGCCGCCCTGGACCTGCGGGTCAAGCAGGCCGGCACCAGCGCCCCGGCCGAGCACGTGTGGCACTGCTCGGTCCGCACCGACCCCGGCGACCGCACCCTCAGCGACGCCGAGTGGAACACCGTCGCCCGCCGCCTCGTCCACGCCACCGGCCTCGCCCCCGACGGCGACCCGGACGGCTGCCGCTGGGTCGCGGTCCGTCACGCCGAGGACCACATCCACATCCTGGCCACCATGGTCCGCGGCGACCTGCGCCGCCCCCGCATGAACTACGACTACAAGAAGGCCCAGGCCGAATGCCGCCGTATCGAGAAGGAATGGGGCCTGCGGCAGCTCAAGCCCGGCGACGGCACCGCGGCGAAGAACCCTACCAGCGCCGAGCGCCACAAGGCCGAGCGCACCGGCCGCACCGAGACCCCGCGCGAGACGCTGCGCGAAGCCGTACGCCAGGCAGTCGCCGGAGCCGCCACGGAGGAGGAGTTCTTCACCCGGCTGCGGGAGAAGGGCGTGCGCATCAAGCTGCGCGAAGCCCCCTCAGGGGACGCCATCGGCTACAGCGTGGCCCTGCCCGGCGACCGCAACGGCGAGGGAAAGCCCGTCTGGTTCCCCGGCTCCACCCTCGCCCCCGACCTGTCCCTGCCCAAGATCCGCCACCGCCTGACCGAAGCCGACGACGAACCGGCCACCGCGCAGCCCGACAACGGCCCGCGCCGGTGGTCGGCACCCGCCCACGCCCGCCGCACCGCGACCGGCGCCACCGAACGCGCCACCCTCGTCTTCGCCAGCGACGACGACCCGCAGGCCGCCGCCCAGCTCATCGGCCTCGGCGAAGTCCTCGACGCCGCAGCCCAGACCTCCCCGGCGGCCGCCCGCGCCGAGCTGGCCGCCGCTGCCCGCTCCTTCGAGCGGGCGACCCGCAGCCACATCCGCGCCGAACACGCCGACACCCGCGCCCTGCGCTCGGCCGCCCGCGGCATCGTCCACGCCGGCGGAGCGCTGGGCCGCGGCGAGGACGGCGGCGCCACCGCCATGCTCCTGTCCACCCTGGTCCTGGTCGCCATCGCCGCCGCCCACTGGCACTCCGCCCGCGGCCACGCCCAGCAAGCCGCCGCCGCCCACCAGGCCGCCCAGCACCTGCGTACCGCCTACCGCCAAGCCGCCGCCGCACCCATGCGGGCCCTGCACGCCCAAGGCCGCACCCTGCCCAAGAGCGACCGCCGCAAGTACGAGGCCACCATCCGCGCAGCCCTCCCCAACACCACCGAGCACCGCGCCGAACGAGGGCATGACGCGCTTGTCGCGACTCTCGCTCAAGCCGAACAGGCCGGCTACGAACCGGAGGCCCTGCTGGAACAGGCCGTCGCCATGCGCGAACTCGACTCCGCCGACGACGTCACCCACGTTCTCGCCTGGCGCCTGCGCCGCCTCGCCGACCTTCCCGCCAACCCGAGCAGCAGCCCCGCACGTACGAAGGCCGGCGCGCGCCGCGCGACATCAAAACCCTCCCGCGCCCCCATGCCGCCCGCTCTTTCACGATCCACCGCGCCGAATCCCGGCAACCGTGCACCGCGCCGCTGAGATCCCGGCCCGTCCGACCGTCTACCCGACCGTCGAAAGCTCTGGACAACCCGCCCCACCTGCTGTTACGGATGAACAGGCAGGCCCTCGAACGGAGATGACGTCCATGCCCACGACGACCGACGGCCACCCGAGAACGGCCACGTCCGCGCCGCTGGCCGCCCCGGCGAGCAGCGATCCGGTGCCGCAGCTGCAGCACGAGGCCCGTCCCACCACCAGCGGCCCGCACGCGCTGCGCTACCTACGGCACCCGCAGGCCCTGGACCTGCGCGGCATGCCCGTTATCTGCCGGGCCTGTGGTGCCCGCCGGGACTGGCTGATGCTGAACCAGGGCCGCAACACGTGGGTCGTCTGCCGCTGCGGCAACCGGTGGCACGAGCCCGAGATCACCCGCGCCGCCTTCCAGGTCCTGGACCGTCTCCCCGACACCATCGCGTACTCCACCATCGCGGGGGCCCTGGCCGCCATGGGCTTCGACGGGAGTTTTGTCGGCATGTACCTGGAGTAGGCGACAAGGGCATCACACGCGTGCAATGGGCGCCACCAGCGGGCTGGTGGCGCTCGTTTCGTTGTGAGGCGGGTCAGCCGCGGTTGCTGCCTTTGGGCAGTTGGCCCCGGTAGTCGCAGCCGGGGCAGGTGTCCTCGCCTTCGATGTGGCCTTCGTACCAGCCGTGTACAGCGGCGTGGAGGACCGCGTCCTTCCAGTGGGCTTCACCGCGCTCGACCGAGGCGATGGCGTTGCCGACGACCACCCGGAGCAGAGGGTTGTCCGGTGACGGATACGGCGGGGAGGGCATCGAGGAGTCGGTCATGCCCCCGAGCCTAGAGGTCGAAGGTCTGGCGCCTATCCGGGTTCGGTGTCCCGCGGCGCCTGGCCGGAGCGAGCCAGGCGCCGCATGCTCAGCCGCACGGCGGCTGGGCGAAACCCAAGCTCCGCCGCGAGGGCTTCGGCGTCGTGCGCCGGGTTTGCGAGGATCCGCTCAAGGACGGAGCGGTCGGTCGCGGCGTCCAGCCGACGGCTGATCAGGTACGCGGCGAGAGCGCTGGCTGCGAGGGCGAACAGCGCGACGCTGCACTGGGCGTAACGGTGCTGGACGGCACCGACGATGGCGGTGACCGCGCCAGCGGCGGCGACGAGCGCACACCCTATGAAGGCGGTAGGCAGGCGGGAACGGGCTGCGTTCAAGACGGCTCCTGCTCGGCGGGCGCGTGCGGATCGGCGTGGGCCGGGCAGCCGTGGAAATCGGTTCGGTACCCCCGGCCAACGGGCTTCCAGTCCTCGAAGGTGGCAGGCCTCCAACGAGGCCGGTCCGGCACCGACGTGTCGTCGGGCTCGGGCAGGCTGCCCTGGCTCTTGCGGCTGCGGACAGCGCCGACGGTGGTGCCGAGGTGACGGGCGAACTCCCGGTATCCCCAGAGCGGCTGGTCGTCGGCCAACGTTCCTCCTCGTTCGTCTTCGACGGTGAGCGTACGCAACCTTCGTCTTGACCGGGCATAGGGCAAGGCCACCCCTTGCCGGTGGGCGCGGGGCGGCCTTCTGCCGTCGGGTTCGGCAGGTGCGGTTCAGGTCTCGGCGAGGCGGTTGGACAGGTTGAGGGCGTCGGTGGCGTAGGTGAGGGCGTGGCAGAGGCCGGTGACTTCGTAGAGGGTGGGGCGGATGAGGTCGGGCCAGTCGTCGGGGGCGGCGGGCCAGCGGGCGAGCAGTACCTCGGCGGTGGCGAGGTAGAGGTGGGCGTGGACGGTCCAGCCGGCGGGGGCGGCGGGCTCCCAGCTCAGGCGGATGCGGCCGAAGGGGAGTCTGGTGGGGTCTGCGGGGAGCCAGGCGACGTCCAGGGGCCCGCCGGGAAGGCCGGAGATCCGGCGGACGAGGGCGCCGCGTGTGCCGTTCGGCATCGGCTGAAGGGCGATGCCCTGCAAGGGAAGTGCGGGGAGTGCGTGGGGTCGGTGGGGGATGGGTGCCTCCTTTGCCGGGTGGTCGGGCGGGTTCAGGTCCAGGAGAAGAGGTCGCGGACTGCGGCCGGGAGGTAGCCCTCCTGGCCGTCTTCGGCGATGAACACGGTGCGGTCGCTGATGACGATGCTCGCGCCGACGAAGTGGGCGAAGGGGAAGTCGGGGTTGACGGCTAGGCGGACCCGAAGGCTGGGGTCGAGGTCATGGAGTTGGCTGAGCAGGTAGCCGACGGTCAGGTCACGGGGCACGGGAACCTCCGGGAAGTGGGACGCGGGGGCAGTGGAACGAACGTCAGTGCGTGTCGGTGCGGCGCAGGTCGCGCGGGTCTTCGGGTCTTGCGACGGGTTCGGCTCCGGCGCGCGGTGTGTGGCCAGGTGGCGGCGGCGGGATTCGTTGACGTAGCCCTTCCCGGCCTCCTGCATCTGCCACTGTCCGCACCCGCAGACGGCGCGGCTGTAGGCGCGGCCGGGGCAGTCGGGGTGGAGCGGTTTGCCGGAGGTGGTGTGCTTGTGTTCGGGCGGACATGGCGTGCCGTCGGCGTGGTGGTTGGTCAGCGGGGCGCGGAAGGCCATGGAGATGCCTTTGTGTCGGGGTGGTCCGGGGTCGGCCCGGTGGTGGACGGTAGCCAGGCGGCCAGGCGGAAGATGCGCTCGGCGCACGAACTCGGTGCTGCGCACCGGGGTGGTGGCCACCAGGGCGAGGCCGAGGACGGTGAGGGCGGGACCGCCGAACCGGTCGGTGGCGTGCGCGAGCAAGGCAGTTCCTTCGTGCGGCGGCAGTAGCAGGCGCGGTCCGGCTGGTGGCCGGACCGCCGGTGGGTCAGCGGTTGACGTGGTCGGTCAGCGCATCGAGGAAGGCGGCGACCGCCCGGCTCGGCACGTCCGGGCCGAACTCCTGTGACCAGGGCTCCGCGTCGGTCTCGGCGGGGGTAACCCGCACGGTCCAGACGATGTCGCGCATCCAGGCGGCCGGGTCTTCCGGCAGCCAGTCGACGTGGACGCGCCCGTCCGGGCTGGTGCAGTGCGTGTTGGCCTCCGGGGTGTCCACGATCGTCCAGCCGCGCTCACCGAGCAGGGCGAAAACCGGCTCCGCGCTGCCGTCGCCGGCCAGGGAGGGGTGCTGTGCGACGACGGGGCGGAAGAGGACGGGCAGGTTGCTGCCGGTGGTGTTCAAAACGGTACGGTCCTTTCGTTGACCTGCGGTTTTTCCCGACACCCGTACGTTGGCATGGGGTGCGCCGAGGTTCGTAGTCCTTATCCGGGGGAGCGCGTCTGCCGTGGGCGAACTACACCGCGACGCAGGACAACCGGCCGCCGAGGAATGGACCGGGGCGGCCGGTTGTCGTAACGGGGCTGCGGCGCAGGGCCGTACGAGGCCGCAGGGGGAACCGCATGGTGGAGAAGGGCGGCCGTGGACGGTGGGCGGCGTCGCGGTGGTCGCTGACGGCCAGTGGGCCGTGGGCCTGACCGCCCCGGCGGGCCGGGAAGCGGACACGGCCGTGGAGCGCCGGGCTGCGGACGGCCAGCGCGTGGAGATGACGCTGGAGGAGCTGGCCCGTGCGGCCGGCGCCCGCTTCGGGGACACCCACCGAGGTGAGGAGGCGGACTGACCGGCTACCGGTGGGCCCGCCCGTCGCGGCCACCGGGCCGGCAGAGGCCGGAAGGGCAGCCTGGCCTGGGGCTGGTCCGGGACGGGCGGAGCCCGCATGGAGCGGGCGAGGGCGGCTTGGACCAGGCGGACCGCCGGGACCTGGTCCGCCCTATCGGCGGCGGGATGGGGTCGGCAGGGTGATCGGCGGATTGGCCTCGGGGGCGCGGGTGGGGCTGCCCGTACGTCCGGGTGTGGGGATCGTGGAGCGGTTACGCGCGGCCCGGACGCGGAGGTCAGTCGCTGTGTACGGGCCGCGGGCGGCACGCTCGACGGCTCGGGTGACGGCGGTGTGGCGTACGTCGAGCGGCGTCGGCAACCGCGGGGCCGCAGACGCGGGCGGGCGGACGGGAGTGAGCGTGACGAGGTGCTCCACGGCGCGGTGGACGGTGTGGCGTTCCCGTACGGCCGGCGCCGGATCGGTCATGGCGGCGGCGGTGGCGGCGATCAGGTGGGACGGGGTGCGGGAGGTGAAGGTGGCCTCCGCGCGGGTGCCCCAGCCCGGAGGCCCGGCCCACACCTGGACGGTCCGGTCGTCCCGGTCCGAGAGGCGGTTGTCGATCAGGGCGCCCGCCTGCTGATCGGGGGCGACGATCTCGACGGTGCCGCGCTCGGCCGCGCCGTCGTACGTCCAGCCGGCATCGGTCAGGGGCCGGACGGCGTCAGCCCAGTACATCGACGTGCGAGTCAGGAAACGGGCCTCGTCGTAAGGGTCGGTTTCGGCGTAGTCGCGGGCCAGGGCGCCGGTGAGACCGGCGACGATCTCCGCGGGGGTGACGTGGTTGAAGGTCGCGGTCCAGCGCGCCGCGGACACCGCGTCCGTGGCCGCGCAGATCTTCCACAGCTCGAAGTCGTCGCCGAACCAGCCGATGCGGATGCGCCCGTCAGGGCTGGTGACGAGTAGCTGGCAGGGGCCGTCGCCCATGGAGCGGTGGGGCCAGTGGGCGACGGGTGCGAAGCCGGCGTCGCACGTTCCGCTGGATCCGGCCAGGTAGCGGGGGGAAACGAGGTACTCGGCCCACGGGTCGTCGGTCGTGGTGTACGGCATGGGTGTGCTCCGTTCCGGAGTTGACGGAGGTCACCGCGTTCGGGCGGGGAAAGACTGGGCGGTCACAGAGGCCGGCACCCGGGGCTGGGCCGTCACGGCGTGGCTGAACAGACTGGTCGTTGT
The DNA here is from genome assembly GCF_044333285.1 of Streptomyces sp. NPDC021020. Classification (NCBI taxonomy): domain Bacteria; kingdom Bacillati; phylum Actinomycetota; class Actinomycetes; order Kitasatosporales; family Streptomycetaceae; genus Streptomyces; species Streptomyces sp. NPDC021020. The sequence continues at coordinate 204,333 of NZ_JBIRQQ010000010.1, read as the reverse complement.
GACGGCGCTGCGTCGCAGCGCCGCGTCGGTGCGGGCGGTATCCGGCCATGGCGCGGTCGCGTTGCGGGCGCGTGCAGCCGCCGGTGAGACAGTGGCGGAGGGCCGGGCGACCGTGGCGAAAAGGCCGCTCCAGTGCTCGACGGCGGCATACACCGGGCCGAGCGCGGCTCCGGCGGCGGTGAGGGCGTAGGGGTCGCCGTGGCGGGGGCCGGTCCGGGTGACGAGTCCGTCGGCCTGGAGCCGGGCCAGGCGCTGCCGGGCGGCGCCCGTGTCCAGCCCGACGGCTTCGCATACCCGGACCAGGCGCATAGGCCCGTCGCACAGGGAGCGGATCGCGGCGGTGCTGTGGCGCAGGTACAGGCGGCGTACCGCGTCCTCGACACGCTCGCCCGCAGCCACGGTGCGCGGCAGCAGGTGACCGGCGGACCACTCCGCGAGCGCCTGGTGGACCGGCGAGGCGGCGGCACCGAACTCGGTGAGCTGGTACGGGGCGCCGAAGCCGTCGTCGAGCCGGGTGACCAGGCCGTCGGCGTGCATCGTGGCCAGCCGCTTGCCGACAAGCTGCTCGCTGACGAACGGCAAGCGGTCGGCGACGGCTCGCACCCGCATCGGCCGGTCCCGCTGGGCCAGGGTCAGCACGACCCAGCTCGTCCACTTCGGGGCGATCACGGACAGCCCGTCCTCGACGGCCTGGGCATCGACGCCGCTGATCCGCTGGGTAGGCGACGGGGAGAAGAGGGAGACCACGGAGTGCTCCTTGCCGTTGAAGTGGAGTGGTCAGCAGGTGCGTTCGGCGCGGAGCTGCTGGAGAACGAGGCCGAGGCGGTGGTTGTTGATGCGGATGCCGCGGTCGCGCAGGGCCAGGCGCAGCCCGTCTCGGGTGAGCCGGGGCAGATGCGCGGCGGCTTCGCGGGCGATGTTCATCAGGTCTCCGGCCGCCGCCGGGGAGGACGGAGCGGGAGCGGGGCGTATGCCGGGCCGGTCCAGGAGCAGGCGGACGTCGAGGAGGTCCCACAACGCCTCGGCCTGGGACTGTTCGCGCTGCTCCAGGTCGACGACCTCCGCGAGGTAGGGGCCCAGGCGAACGTCCCCGGTGCCGTCGTCGAGGACGGTTCGCAGCGCACCCCGCGCGGCCCGGCTGCGCCTGCCCGTCTGCACCAGGGCGTCGAGGCGGCGCAGTACGACCGCCAGGACGGGATCGGACGAGCGACGGTGGGCGATCTCCCGCCGCAGGTGGTCCAGCGGGTGACCGTATCGGTGCTCGATCAGGCGGCGGGTGTGTGCAGCCGTGGCGGACATGGCGTATTCCTTTCGTCGCATGTCGGCGGGAGCCAGGGGGCGTGCCCGGAAAGGCGGGGGGAGGCCGTCGGCTGACGGGGATGGGGGCGGCGGGGCCTGTGCCTGCTCATGAGGCCGTTCCGATACGGGCCAGCAGGGTGCGGGCCTGGGCCGGGAGGCTGCCGGGTTGTTCGTCGATCCGGAGGCTTCCTGGGTCGTCGAGGACGTGCGCTGCGGCGTCGGTCAGGTAGCCGGCGATGTCCGTGCAGGCTTCGGCGATGCCGACTGCGGCGAGGAGTGACTGGGAGAGGACCTCGACGTACTTGACGGAGGACAGCCCGGCTGCGCGGGCGGCTGCACGGAGGGCGACCAGTTCCAGGCCGCTGAACTCGAAGGTCGGCTCTTCCACGTCGTCGTCCCGACGTGATCCTCCCGGTACTGGGGAGGAGCCGGGCGCCTCGGCGGGGATGCCGGCCTGGGTGCAGATGCGGTCGACGGCGTCGGCGAGTTCGTAGAGGGACTCGGTCAGCCAGCCGAGTGCTGCGGCCTGGGAGGCGAGGGTGAGGAGTCCTGCTCGGGTGTCGGGCATGGGTTCGTCGAGGAAGTCCTCCAGCCCGCGGGCCAGTTCCTTGACGACCTGGGGGCCGGCGGTCAGCGGGCCGAGGACGGGGTGGAGGTAGGAGCGGGCCGCGGGGGTGGGGAACTCGGTGGTCAGGATCGAGGAGATGCTGTGGGCGGCGCCGGTGAGCAGGTCGGCCAGCTCCGCGCGGCTCGAAGGGGTGCGACTGGTGGTCATCGAACGGCCTTCCGGGCTGAGGCGGGTGTGGTGGTGCTGTACGCCAGCGACACGCCGTCGCCGGGGGAGGCGAGGGCGGCGGTGTGCGGGGAGCGGGCGCGGGCGGCGCGGACGCGAGCTGCGGTGGCCGGGTCCGGCGGAGGTGTCTGGGTGCGGCTGGTGCGCTGCTGCGCGTTCCGGTAGACCTCGTAGTCCGCGCGGGGGCCGGCGGCGACCAGGTACACCTCCCGCTCGTGCCGGGAGGTCGGCGGTGCGGGCCGGAACTGCACGACCAGGCGGTGGGAAGCGAACTCGCCGCCGACGCCGAGGAAGACCTTGTGGAAGCCTTCGAGGCGGCCGGTCAGGCGTGTGGCGAGGGGTTCGCCGTGGACGAGGTCTTGCAGGTGCAGCAGTGCTTGGTCGCGGATCGGCTCGGGCAGCGCGCGCAGGTCGGCGATGGCGTCGGGGTGGGCGGCGAAGGCGCGACGCGGGTAGGTCATCGTGACCTGCCCGGACCCGGCTGCCGTGTCGCGCTGGCGGACGGCGCAGGAAGGGTGTCGAGGCCGCAGGCCGTCGCGTGCGGGGCGCCGGCCGACCGCGCGAGCGCGACGCGGGTCCGCTGGGCGTCGGCATCGGTGTGGTCTTCGGGCGGCTGCGGCAGCGGGCCGTCGCGCTCGTCGAGCCACTCCCGGGCGGCGCTTTCGTCGGGGAACGCGCCTTCCCGCACGGTGTAGGTGCGCGTTTCGGGGTCGACCGTTTCGAGGAAGACCCGGACCGGGTGCTCGGCCGCAGCCTGGTCATGGGCCAGCGTCCAGTTCTCGCACGGGTCGTTGTCCGAGGTCCACGTGTCGAGGACGTCGTAGCGCTGACCGCCGTCGCGGACCTTCTGCTCCACCCGGAGGGTCTGCTCGTCGGCCGCTGCCGCGAAGTCGCCCTCGGCCACGGCGATCTTCTCGGGCGGGCAGCCGCGCTCGATGAGCCACGCCTGCGCGAACGGCAGGCTGGCGTGGTACTGGCTCTCCAGCGTGAACGTGCGCAAGGTCAGGTCGCGGGCGACCTTGATCGCGACGAGCTGCGGTGCCCCCGGCACTCCCCAGGTCGCGGAGGTGTCGTGGGCGACGACGTAGGAGTGCGACCCGTACGGAGCGGTGGTGTGTTCGGCCAGGACCGTCAAGTCCCCGGGCCACAGCAGGCTTTCGGTCTGCTCGGAGTCGAGGTCGGCGGGGTCGAGGTCGTCCAGGGCGAAGTCGAGGTCGGCGGTCACCGGGTGCCTCCCTCGTCCGCGGGCGCCGGGGTGGCCAGCACGCGGTGGGTCGGGCGCGCCGGGCTGGTGGTGCACGCGGCGAAGGGACCGTCGGGGGCCCGGAGTTGGGCAAGGGCGTGGTCGAGGTGGTCGCGGTGCCACGTGGAGGGGCCGGACAGGCCCGCCTCGGCGTCGGTGAACTGCTGCCAGGCCAGCCACAGGGCGTGGAGCCGGGCGACGGCTTCGGGGTGCTCGTGCCACTGCTCGCACCACGGGCGGGTGGTGCTGATCTCCCGCCCGTAGACCGGCAGGAGCAGGTAGTGCACCCAGTCGGCGAGCGCGGCCAGCTCGGTGGCGTACGCTTCGCCGCCCAGCGCGAGGATGAACACCGATGCCGGGAGGCCGCCCTGCCCGGTCTCCTCGGCAGCAGGGGCGGGATCGGCGGCGGGGTCTGCGGCCGGCGGGTCCGGTTCGGCGGACAGGCGGTCGAGAATCACGCCGTGGTGGCGGACCTCGTCGATGGTCCTGGCGAGCGTGCTGGCGAGGTCGTCGAGATCGTCGTCGGGAACGCGGAACGGCTCGGGCTCCGCTTCGGCGGCGGGCGTACTGGGGTCGGGCATGGCAGTTCCAGGGGTGGCGGGCGAGCAGGGCGGGCGCGGGCGCTCGGCGCTCTTCTGCACGTCATGGCAGGGGCTCCTTCGGTGGAGGGCGGCGTAGAAGTAAGGGTGCGGAAGAGCCGCGGTTTGGCCAGTCCGGGGATTGGCGGTATTGCGGCTACATCTGCGTGCAGCGGGGGCAGCGCGGGAACGGCGGCGCGAGCAACCGCAGCGCCTGGGCGGCCTGTTGAGGGACAACGCCGTTGCCGAGTGCGGTGAGCTGGGCGGGGCGGCCGAGACCGGGTGTGCCGGTCACCCAGCCCGCGGGCAGGCCCTGCAACCATTCGACGAAGCCCGGGCGCAGCCGCCCGGCTGTGTCGGTGGGCGCGGGCGCGGGGCGGGTGAGGGTCTCCCATCGGGCGATTGCGGCGGCGTACGGACCCCACCGGACGCCGTCCGCTTCGCGTCCGACCGGTCCTCGGGCCACAGCGGCAACGGCGTGGCCGACCATGGCGGTCGACGGTCCGCGGCGCGGCGGGGCCCATGCGCGCAGGTGCCGTCCTCCGCCGGCATGGCAAGCAGCCAGGCCGCAGCCGACGGCAGCGTCCGATCGCCGTTCCCGTGCCGCTGGTTCGACGGGCCCTTCGTTCCGTCCGGCGCCTTCGGGGTGGGCAGCAGCCATTCGACCTCGTCGGCCAGGTTCGGCCCGTGGCCGCCGTTCTTCCTCTTCGCCGGGTGCTGGCTGCCCCCGTTGCTGCCGAGGTTGCTCGTCGGCGTCTTGAACAGCGTCGTCGGCGGGCCAGGCGGCGAGGAAGACCCGCTCCCTGCGGTGGGGGGCTCCGACGTCGGAGGCGCGAAGCACGAGCCAGCTCGCGTCGTACCGGAGGTCGGCCAGGGAGCCGAGTACGGCACCAAGTGCCCGCACAGCAGGCTGGGCTGGGTCGTCTCCCACACACCACGGGCAGGGTTCCACGTCGCCAGCGGGACGGGCGGCGGGGGAGGTGAGGAGTCCGCGGACGTTTTCGATCACCACCAGGCAGGGGCGGAGGGCTTCGACCGCACGGGCGACGTGCAGCCACAGCCCCGAGCGGGTGTCGGGAGCGAGTCCGGCGCGGCGGCCGGCGACCGAGACGTCTTTGACACGGGAATCCGGCCGTGAGGACGCACACCCGGGGCACGTCCGCCCAGTTGATGGCGGTGATGTCCCCGTAGTTGGGTATCCCGGGCCAGTGGCGGGCCAGGATCCGCGAGGCGTCGGGGTTGGTCTCGGCGTGCCAGGCCACGATGCCGCCGACGGCGGCCTGTACACCCAGGTCCAGGCCGCCGTAGCCGTGCACAAGGAGCCGATCAACGGCGGCGCCAACGCGCTCGATGGAGCCGGGCTGAGGATCGGTTCGGCGTTCACGGGTGGCTCCGGGCCGGAGGACGAACCAGGGCTGCGCCGGAGGCCGCAGCAGCAGGCGGTGACGACGATGAGGGTGGCGTGCTGCGGGCGCGGGCCGCTCGGATCTGCTCGTCCGGCGGGCCGGCGGTGGGCTCGCCGCAGGCCGGGGGCGGCGGCTCCGCGCGGGTGCCGGTGATCCAGCGCTGCCGGACGTCGTCGACAGCGCCGAGAGCGCCGAGGGCCTGGTTGATGAGCTGGCCGGGCGGCAGTGCGTCGGTCGCGGCGAGGTCGCGGATCGCACGGGCTGAGGCCGCGGCGGTCCTCAGCAGCGCCCCGCGAGTCACCTGCTCGCCGAGCCACTGGGCGCCGCCGGGGCCGACGCCGTCGCCGATCGCGGCGATCTCCTCGCCAGTGACGGTGCCGTCGGCGAGCAGGCCTCGGCGCTGGGCCTCCCACAACAGCGTGAGGCGGTCGACGGGTTCGCCGCGGTGATGCAGCGCGCTCAGGCAGCGGTAGAGCTGGGCGTGCGCGGGCACGGCGAAGTCCTGCGGGCGCAGCCAGCCGTCGACCTCGTCCATGCCGCTGGACGTGCTGACCAGCGCGGCCAGCAGCAGCCGCTCGTCGTCCGCGACCGGCGCGGCTCCGGCCTGCGGTGCCGTGCCCGCGGGGCTCAGCACGGTGGGGGCAGCAGGGCGGGGTTCGGTGCCCCACCGGCGGGTGAGGTCGACCAGCACCGCGGCCAGGGTGTCCACCTGGTGCAGCGTCGCGGCGGTCCCGCCGCAGACCTGGTCGGCGCGGGCGAGCTGGTGCAGCCGCACGGCGTGCTCTGTAACGGTGCGGTGGATCGCCCCTTCCAGGACCATCCGCCCGTACACGGCCGCGTGCGCCGGGCGCGGGCAGGCCGACACCAGGGTGTGTGCGTACACCGCGGTCACGCCGCGCACGTGCTTGCTCGCTTCGGCGACCGCGTCGGTCAGCCAGGTCAGCGGCACGGTTCCGTCCGCGGCCGACGCTGGCTGTCCGGCCGAGCGAAGGCGCCGCAGCGCCGCGAACAACGCCTGGTGGGCGGGTCGGTAGAAGTGGGTGGGCTCCAGCCAGCCGAGGTGGTCGAGCTGGGCGGGGTCGAGCAGGACCGCGCCGAGCACTGCCTGTTCGGCTTGCAGCAGCGGCCTCACCGCCGCCCCCGCGTACGCGGGTGGAGTGCGGCAACGGCGCGGTCGGCAGCGGCCATCGCCGCGGCGAAGGCGTCGAGGTCGGCAGCGAGTGCGCGGTCCGCGGAGACGGTGGCGCTTCCGGCGGCCAGCAGCCACCGGTCGCCGCGGCGGACGACCGGCAGGTCGCCGAAGGGACGTACCGCGTCAGAAGACGGCGCGCTCATGCCGCCGCCCCGAAGTCGCCGCGGTGGGGCTGCGCCTTTTCCAGTGCGCGGGTGGTGATGGCCTTGGTTGCGGCGGCCGATGCCGGGCCGATGACCTTGGCGGAGGGCTGCTTGTACCAGGGTTTGAGGTCGAGCATTGCGGGGCGGATGCCGGTGGCGAACAGCAACGCGCGGCCCTTGGGCAGTGCGCGGATCGCGTCGGGGGGAAGGATCCGCTCGGTTCGCATGCTGACCGAGGTGGACTTGCCGGATTCGGACGTGGAGACCGAGACGGTCTGCACGTCGTGGTCGCCGGTCATCCGGGAGAGCCGGTCGGCGAAGTCGGCGTCGTCGATTCCGGAGCCGATGATCTTGACGGTGGCGGCGGACCACAGGGCGTCCATGCCCTGCTCGCCCCAGCAGCGCTGGCCCTGCCGGTAGGACTGGAGGATTGTCACGGGGATGACGCCGCGGCTGCCTAGGTGCGAGTACAGGTCGGGCAGGTCGCTGATCCGGCAGACGTTGGCGGCTTCGTCCAGTACGCACAGCGCGGGCGGGTCGAGCCTGCCGCCGGATCGTTCGGCGACGACCACGGCCGCGTGCATCACGGCGTCGGCGGCTGCGGCGATGATCGCCGACGCGGAGCCGCCGCCGTCCTTGCTGAGCAGGTACAAGGTGTCGCGGGAGGTCGCGAACTCCTCCGGCCGGAATTCCGGCAGGCCCTTGGCGGGGGTGACCCATGCGGCGACCTGCGGGTCGAGCAGGCAGCTCGCGTACTGCCTCGCGGTCTCGTAGATGCCGTCGCGGGTTTCGGTCGCGCCGGAGACGGTGCCCTGGAGCTGGGCGGCGACTGCGTGGTGGCCGGCGTCGGCGAGCAGGTCGACCGGGGTGCGGTCCGCGGGCGCGGCGAGCCAGGCCAGGACGTCGGTGATCGGCCGCCGGTGGGAGGCCGCGGCGAGGAAGAGAGCGCCGAGCGTGTTCGACGCGGCGGTGGACCAGAAGTCCGAGCCGGCGGCCTCGTCGACGGAGGCGGTGACGAAGTGCCCGGCCAGGCGTTTGGCTCCGGCGAGGTCGCGGGCGTCGGCGAGGATGTCCCACCACATATGCCGGGGGTGGTGGGCGATCTGCTGCGGGTCGAGCGTCCAGACCGTGCCCACCGCTGCGCGGGCGTCGACCGTGGCGGTGAAGGCGTCGTTCGCGGCCTTGTTGGACGTGAGCAGCACCGGGCCGGGGGCGGCGAGGATCGCGGGGATCGCCAGGCCGGACGTCTTCCCCGAGCGCGGGGCCATGATGGCGAGCAGGACGTCCTCCCAGGAAGCGCGCACCTCGGTCCTGCCGGGGGAGAGCGTGCCGAGGAGGATGCCGCGGTCAGCGGGAGCGACCTCTTTTACGCTCCCGGCCGGCGAGGCTCGGCCGCAGATCCTGGGCCTTGGCGGTGATCTCCTTGCCGAACAGCGGGGCGAGGTCGGCCTTGCGCGCCAGCCCGGCGGGAGCGCCGCGGAGCCGGAGCCACACTAGGCAGCCGGTGGTGGCGAGGGCGAGGGTGAGCAGGCCGGGGACGAGGCGGGCGCCGATCAGGACGGCGGTGGCGCCGAGGTGCGGCCAGATCTGGTGGGGGTGGAGTGCGGCGTCCAGGGTGGCGAAGTGCGTCCACGGGCCGGAGCCGTACGCGGCGTTGGTGAGGTTGCCGGTCAGCCAGGTGAGGGCGCCGAAGGCGAGGGCGGTGACCCAGAGGCCGAGGACGATGATCAGGGCGGTATCGGTACCGGTGGAGGCTGAGGGCTGTCGGGTGCGGGGAGGCGAAGACATAGGGGGTCCAGGGGTCGGTGCTGGTCAGGTGGGGCGCGGCAGCGGGGTTGGGATCTCGGGTGGGACATGGCGAGGGGGCCTTTCAGCGAGTGCGGCGAAGGGTCGTCGGACCGGTCGGCGGTGCCAAAGGCGGTGAGGGCGCGGCGGGGGTTGGGGTCGTGCCCGCGGTGGGAGAGCTGCGCAGGGCGGCCTGCCGGCGGCGGGCCTCCGTGACCGGGGACGGCAGGACCTCGTCGGTGTAGAGGTCGGGCTCGATATTGACGGTGAACCCGCTGCGCGACAGGTTCTCGGCAACCGCGGACAGCCGCCGCCGCAGTTCGCCCTCGGTCGGGACGGTGACCAGCTTGTAGGAGTGGGGGAGCACGTCGGGGCTGATGCGCTCGAAGCCCTCCAGCCGCAGGACGCTGTGCACGAGGTCGCGGGAGGTGTCGGGCAGGCTGTGGCGGACGTCCGCCCACACCGTGCTGTCCTGCCAGCGGAAGATTTCGACGTCCGTGCCGAAGGGCTCGGTCCGGTTCGCGGGCGACTGCGCGTCGAGTTTCTGTTCGCCCAGCCCGTGCGGGGGCGTGGTGTGGGGGGCTTCGACGCTGGTGACGGGGGGCACGACCCGGGGCGGCTGCCGGTGGGCGAGCTTGATGTTGTGGGCCAGGGCGGCGCCGATGGCCTGGCCGATGCTGTCGTAGTAGTCGGGCACGGTTCCTCCAGGAAGCTGCGGGGTGGGCTACGGGCGTCGGTCCGGTGCGCTGACCGTCAGCGTCAGCCGGCCCACGAGGTCGTCGACCCGGGCGCGGGCGCGAGCAGGGCTGTCGGCGGTGACGATGAAGAAGCCGATCCGGGCGGAGCTGGCGTCGCCGTGCGGGGGGAGCGCGACGTGGTCGCCGACCTGGCGGAGCCAGGCCACCTGCCGCAGCCACGGCGGCTGGACACCGGGCTTGACCGGCAGATGCCGGGCGGTGAGCGTTCCGGTCGCCGGGGCGTAGAGGATCTTGACGGCAGCGGTGCCCTTCCTGGTGGGAGCCAGTGAGGGAGCGTTTCCGCAGGCGATGTCGGCGGCGATGCGCGGCAGGTCCAGGCCGGTGGCCAGGCGGACGAGCTTGCCGATCAGGTCGCCTCCGATGCGGGAGTTGACTTCGATGATCCGCGGGCCCGTGGAGGTGAGGCGCATCTCGACGTGTTGCACGCCGTCGGTGATGCCGAGCGCGGACACGGCCTGGACCGCGACGGGGCCGACTTGGTGCAGCAGCGGGTCGTCGGCGCTGACGGTGTGCCCGGTCTCCTCGAAGTAGGGGGCGAAGCCGACGTCCTTGCGTGTCACGGCCAGCGGCGTGGTGATCCCGCCCACGGTCGCGCACTCCACCGATATCTCCGGCCCGGACAGGTACTCCTCGACCAGCACTCCGTACCCCTCGCGCCCCTGACCGCCGGCGCCGGCGGACGCGAACGCCCACGCGGCGGGCAGTTCCTCGGGGCGGTCCACGCGGATCACGCCGATGCTCGCCGCGTGCGAGGCGGGCTTGAGCACGACGGGGAAGCCGGTGCGGTGTGCGACGGCGGTGGCGTGCGGCAGGGAGTCGACCACCGTCGACTTCGCCGACGGCACGCCGTGCTCGGCGAACCGGGAGCGGCTGGCGGCCTTGTTCCGCGCGGCGGTCATCGACTCGGGGGTGGTACCGGGAAGGCCGAGGCGGGCGGCGAGCGTGGCGGTGGGGACGAGGGCGTACTCGTCCCAGGTGACCACCCCGGCAACGGTGTGCCGGGCGGCCAGCGCGAGCCCCGCGGCGACGACCGCCTCCGGGTCGCGGGTGTCGGCGGTCTCGTGGTCGACGAGCATGTGCTGCTGCCAGGTCGGCGGCGCGGTGTCGATGAGCGCGACGTCGTAGCCGGCGGCCACGCTTTCCAGGCAGTAGCCGCGGTAGGCCCGGTCGGTACCGGCGACGACGATCAGCAGGGGGCGGGTGGATCGGGACACGCGACGTCCTCCGAAGTGCGGAAATACGGGATGGGGGTGAGGGCGGGTCGGGGGAGTGAAGAAGCAGGCGGACGGCGGTACCACTGCGCGCCGGGTCACCACTGGTCCACCAACTGCGTGGTGCGCTGGCCGGATTCGGCGCGCTCGGCGGCGGGCGGCGGTGTGCGGGGGAGGTGGCGGCGCAGCGCCAGGAAGCAGGCGCCGAGGACGAGCCCCTGCACGGTGGCGCAGGCCAGCAGCAGGCGCGGGAGGGCGGATGCAGGGACGGCGGCGACGAGGGCTCCGGCCAGCGGGAGCGGCAGCAGCACCACGATGATCGTCACGGCCAGCGTCGAGGCGAACGCAGCCGGCGCGATGAGCCGGGCCCGCAGCGTCCGCAGCACCACGGTCAGCGCGCCCTCGGCCCCGAGGAACACCGCCGCGGTCGCGGTGTACGCGGCAGTGCTGCCGGACAGCGCGATGCCGAAGCACGCGGCGGTGCACAGCGCGGCGGCGACCGCGCCGACCGGCCAGACCTGCCACCGGTCGATGGCCCGCCGGGCGATCCACACGGCGATCAGCGACGCGACGGCTGCCGCGCTCCACACCGTGCCGATGCTCGCGGTGGACATCTCGAAGCGGGCAGTGAGGGTGATCGGCGTCGCCGCCTGAAGCACGCCGCTGGCCAGGTTGGACGCGGCCAGACCCCCGACGAGCCACAGCAGCGCGGGGGTTCGGCGCAGGGTCCGCCACCCGGTCGCCAGGCTGCCCGGCATACGGTCACGGCCCTCGGCACGGTTACGGTCGGGCGTGGTCACCGCGGCGAGCACGGCCAGGGCGGCGACCGCGGCCAGCAGGACGCTCGGCGCCGCCAGGAGCAGCAGCCCGCCCAGCAGCGGGCCGACGAGCACCGCGCCCTGGTCGATCCCGGTCTGCACGGCCTGCACCCGGTGCGCCACGGCCCCGGTGCGGCGGCCGGCTTCGGAGCCGAGTGTCTCGACGGCGAGGAAGGACACCTCGGACAGCAGGCCGCATGCAGGTCCGAGGACCAGGACGACGCCCGTGGTCGCCGACCCGGTGCCGGGGAGTACGAGCAGCACGGCCGCGGCCAGCGCCGTCCCGGCCGCACGGACAAGGTTGGTGGCGCGGAAGACGCGGGCTGCACCGTGGCGGTCGACGAGCGGTCCGGCCACGGCGAACGCGGCGAGCCGCGGCGCCCACTCCATCAGGAAGGCCAGGCCGGTCAGCGCGGCCGACCTGGTGGTGACCAGCACGAGCAGCGGGATGGCGTAGGTGGCCGTCGCGCTGGACAGCGCGTCGACCGCCCGCACGAAGTACAGCCGCTCGACGGTGCCGGAGTGCGCGGTCCGGCGGAGCGCGGTGAGCACCGCGGTCACCGGGTCCGTGCCGCCGGGCCCTGACCGGGCGGCGCTGGCGGCGGTGCAGCGGGAGAAGCGGAGTGTGTGCCGTTTGCCGCGGGAGCTGCATGCGGGGAGGTTGCGCGTGCGGCGCTGCTGACGTCGTGGACCCGGGGCGCGGGCTCGTCGTGCGGGGCGGGGGCGAGACGGCGAAGCTCCTCCTGCGCTCCGGCCAGCTCGCTCTGCGCGGCGATGAGGAAGTCACCGGCGAACCCGAAGCGGTCGGCGAGCTGGTACCCCTCGTCGTCGATGCCGGTGATCTGCTCGCTCGCAGCCTCCAGAGCTTCCCGGACCCTTTCGAGCGCACCGTGCTCGGGATGCAGCAGCGAGTCGAGCGTGTCCGCGAGGGCGGAGCCGGACTCGGCCGCTCGGATCTTGTCGGTGATGTCCAGCAGCTCGGCTCCGGCGGCGTAGGTCTCCCGCAGATCAGGGCCGGTCGGCCGGTTCCCGTCCAGCGCCGGGTCGAGGTCGACGGTGTAGCGGGCGGCACGCAGCATCTCGGCAGCGTGGGTCGCGAAGGCGATGCGGTCACCGGCCGAGGTGCCGCTGGGAAGGCGATGCCGGCGTCCGTACCAGTCCTCGATCTGCTGGAACCCGGCGTGCTTCAGCAGCGCGGCGGACAGATCGTCGCGGGCCCCCTCGGCCATGACGCTACCGGTCGGCTTGCCGGTGATGGCGACGGTGACAGCCGGGGCCGGGGTCCGGGACACCGGGCGCACGGTGACCTCGGCGTCCGGGAAGCGCCTGTCGTACTCGGAGCCGATGCTCTGGCACTCCCGGAAAACGGCCATGTTGAGGCTGTAGAGGGACCGGGCCGCCCGGCCGTCGTCGTGCACGAGGCTGGCCACGAGGTGGACCTGGCGCTCGGCTGACCCGAGCGCCACCCACCGGCACCCCTGGTGGCTGGCTTCGCTGAGGAGGCTGGCCGCCCCGAGCACGCGGCGGCTGAACGCTGCCCACTCCTCGTCGCTCGGTGGGGGGAGGTCGGGGCTCGACCGAATGGTGCACAGCATGATCGGATGCTCGGGGGAGGACCTGAAGCCTTGCCGGGGGTCGGCGACCTGGACAGCCGCCGCGAGGGCCGCTTTGTCGTTCGGCCACATCGGTGTGCCGTGGCAGTCGCCGTCGATCAGACGAGGACGCTGACCGGTTTCCTGCTCGGCCCGGTGGTAGAGGTAGGTGAGGGCGGACAGAGCCGTCTTGCCCCGCTGCACGGTGGGAATCAACTGGAACCTCGGTTGGTCGCGTGGAGCCCCGATGCGGGCCCGCCGAGGGGAGACGATCCGCAGATTTCGCGTTTTGGCCTGTCCGGAGATCGGTGATAGAGGGCCGCTCGACGGGGTGGAACTCGCCCCCGGGGCCAGGGCGAATCTCCAGGAGATGGGCCCGACGCGGAGTGAGGTATGCCCCCCGCCCGCGGGCGGGGGTACCGGGAGAGATCAGACGACCGGGTTCTCGGTAGGCCGGTCGACGTTGGTGGCGGCGCCGAGCAGCTCGGCCAGCTCTTCGGGCCCGGAGGAGCGCTGGTCGATCCACCATCCGGCGCGGGTGACGGTGCGCGCCTTGTCCTCCAGCGCCTCCCACTCGCTCTCGGCGGTGTCGCCTTCGATGACGAGGGTGGTGTGGGCGGCGGCCAGGACCTGGTGCCGGCAGCGGACCGCCCAGGTGATCGCGCGCGTACTGCCTTCCAGCGGAGGCATCCGGTATCGGGCCGACCAGGCTTCCGCGGCGGCCTGTTCGTCCGCGCGCTTGGCCCGCAGCCACTCCTGCGTGGCAGCGGCGTCGGCTTGGTGAGCGGCCTTCCAGCAGTCGGTGCACGGGCGGTCGGCCAGCCAGCGGGCCAGGCCCGCGCGTTCGTCGGCGGCTCGGTCGGACAGGTCACGGGAAGCGGTGTGCCCGCAGGCGAAGTCGATGGTCCAGATCGTTTTCACCCCCGGGGAATTTCGGTTGGGCTTTACGTTCGAGATCGGGCTGCTGGTCTGGGGCTTCATATCGCGCCTTACGTTGGAGGTTGGGGTGGTGGCCTGCGTCGTTGCGGAGGGTCGAGCATCAGCTGGACGATTCATGTGGCGGACGGAGGTGGTCTGGAGTGCTTGGCGGTGGTCTCGGGGACTTCCGCCTTCTGCGCCGTCTCAGCGGGTCCTGCGAATGGCGTCTGTGGCCGCCTTGGCGATGGCGGCGGGAGCGCTGGAGGGCTGGGGCAGGCGTAGCAAGGTGGTCCCCGGCAGGTGACGGGACTCCGCGGTGAGGGTGAGCTGGAGTACGGCGCAGCCGGCGGTCGTGAGCTGCTTGACGCGGGTGACGGCTTGAGCGGTTTCGTCGCTGCCGTACCGGGCGTCGGTGACGATCACGAGGAGGCGGCCGGCGCCGGGGCGGCTGAGGTCGAGGCCGTGGTCGAGTGCGTCGATGGCGTCGCCGAGTTGGTGGGCGCCGCCGTTGGCGTCGAACGTCGTCACGCGCTCCGGTGCCCGGTGGGTGGGCCGGGTCAAGGCGGTCAGGTGCTGGTCATAGGCGATGGTGGCGGTGAGGGAGTCGGGGTCGGTCAGGGCTGCTGCGCGTGCAACGATCCAGGCAGCGGACGCGACGGGCGCGCAGGCGGCACGCATGGAGCCGGAGACATCGACGGCGATACCCACACGCAGCGGTGGGGTGGGCGAGCTGCGGCGGCGGGTGTGCGTGAACGGTTCCGCGGTGGGGACCGACCCGGCCGCGCGCTGAGCGTCGCGGGCGAGGGCACGGCCCATGTTGAGGCGGCCGGGCGGGGTGGGGCTGGTGGTCCGCTCCTCGGTCCGCTCGCGGTAGGCGGCGGCACGCAGGGCTCGGCTCAGGCGCGCGGCGGCACTCTGCTCGGCGGCGGTGGGCCTGCGGGTGCCGGTGACCGGGTTGCCGTAGGGCGCCGGTGTGCCGTCGGGGTTGACGCTGGTGCCACGGGTGTTGAAGACCGACCGCGCGGTGGCGGCGGCTTTGCGTCGCTGGCCGGCCCTCTGGGCTCGGTCCTGGGCCTGTGCCTTGGACTGCGCGGCTATGGCGTTGGTCGCTGCGGCCTGTGCCGCGAGGTCGGCGGCGTCGGTGGCTGCCATGCTGTCCATGACGACCCCCACGGCGCCGGACAGCAGATCGGTGAGGTTCTCCGGCACGGGAAGGGCGGGGGCCGCGGCGTCCAGAGCGTCGCACCATTGTTGAGCGTGCGCGAGCATGCTCTCGGCGTCGTGGTCGGCGCACTGGTGGGCTGCGGTCCAGATGCGGGTGAGGGTGGCCAGCAGGTCAGCGCCCAGCACCTTTTCGCACAGATCGGCGACGGCCCCGGTCTCGCCGGCTTCCAGGATGCCGACGTCACGGCGGCCGAGGACCAGGGCCGCCACGCCGGCGGCGTGCTCGATCCCCTGGAGGGTGGGGTGCGCGATGTCGGGCATGACCAGGGCCCGGGCACTGGTACGCAGGTACGTGCGATCCGTGGGCCGCGTGATCAGGTGTGCGCCTTCGACACGGCTCTCCTCCAGCAGGAGCGCCGCCTCGACGACACGGGGGTCCGCTCCGGCAGGCTCCGTCCAGACGGAGTGGGCCGCGTGCGCGGCCTCGTGGACGAAAACGCCCCAGGCGGCGGGATACCGCTCCTCGTCGCCCACGATCCGCGGATGGACCTCGTGGGGCTGGAGCGGGTCGAACAGGCCGGCGTCGAACTCGACCTCGCCCAGCGTGGGGAAGAACGCGGCCGGGGCGCCGCTGCGCGTGCCGGGACGGCAGGTGACGAGGAGGTCCTGACGGCCGGAGAGGGCGACCAGCCGGTCGCCGAGTTCGGCTCCGACGCGCAGCCACGCGGCCGGGGAGGAACGGCGTGGCGCGGGCGGGGCGCCGTCGTCGTCCCAGCGCGCGAGGTCGGCGTCGTCGTCCGGTGTGGTGGCGGGGGACTGGACGTGGTGGTGGGCGCTCATCGCGCGCGGCTCCGGTGTGCGGAGACGGTGCTGCCCGGGGGCTGCCGGACGGCCGGGGCGGGGAGCTGCTTGCCGAGGGTGAGGGGCGCGATCCTCTTGACGCCGACCACCTTGCTGACGGCGTCGGCGACGGCGTCGCGGTCCTCCACAGGAGCGATCCCGACCAAATTCGCGAGCGCGGCCTGGGTGCCCAGGACGGCCTCGGTCTTCTGGTAGCTGAGCAGCTCCCGCAGCTGGGGAGCCCAGCCCAGCTCGCCGAGTTCGACCTGGTGGGCGAGGTTTCGGGCGACCCGGACCACCCGGGCATCGATCCGCAGCGCCAAGGCCAGGTCGTAGTCCGTGCCGACCTGGATCTGAACGCTGAACCGGCTCGCGAGCGCCTCGGTCAAGACGGCGCCGTGCACGCCCGGATTGTGGCCCGCCACCACGTAATAGCCCGGCTCGGCCGTGATGGTCTCGCCCTTGTGGGCCTTGACCTGGATCTGCCTGCGCCCGTCCATCGCGGGATACAGCGCCGCCAGGACTTTCGGTGAGATCAAGGTGGCATCGTCGATCAGCAGGGCGCGGCCCTCGGTCATCGCCGTGACCAGCGGACCGTACTGGAAGACGTAGCCGCCGCTGTCGGCCTGCGTGTACTCGCCGATCAAGTCGCCGACCGTGGTGTCGCCGTCCCCGGCGACGGTGAGCAGGTCCGGGAACGCCGCCTCCACCAGGCTGGTTTTGCCGGTGCCCGGGGGGCCGTAGAGCAGCACCGGCACGTCGGCGTCGCGCAGGCGATTCAGCGCCTCGACGTCGGGCAGATCGGCCAGCTCCCGGGGGTGGTAGAGCTGGCCCCCCGCGCGGCGGATCGGGCCGGTCTGCCTGGGCGCGGCTGCTGCGGGAATGGTCGTGCGGGCCGTGGCCGCCTGGACGCGGGGAGCGTGGGTGCCCGGCGGGCTGATCACAGCGGTCTGCGCGGCTGCGGCGGTTTGCGCGTTCGCGCGGAACTCCGGCTGTCCGGTTCCGCTTTGGTCGGCCTCGCCGCGTCGCACCAGGGTGAGGGCGGCGTTGCGGACGGCGCCGTGGGAGTGGCCCAGCTGCCTGGTCATGTCCCCGATGGTGAGCGCATCTGTCGGCCGGTCGGCCAGCAGCCGGGCGACCTTGGCCCGGAGTTCGCCGCCCTTGGTGCGCGCTGGACTGGTGGGCGGTGCGGGTGTGGTCACAACGAGGCTCCTTCAACAGGTACGGGTGCGGGCGAGGTTGGCGATGGGCTGGGGAGGCTGGCCGGTCCCGGAGCGGATCACGGACTGTGCCGACATCGCCGACCGGGCCAACCGGGGCGTGCCGTCGGCGCTCACCGGCTGACCCTCGGCTCGGTCCAGGGGCAGGGGATGGCAGGCGACGAGCAGCTCGCTGGCTGTTGAGCAGGCCCGTGCGTCCGCTCGGTATCGGGTTCCGTCGCTCGGCAGGCGCAGCCTGGAGCCTCTTCGAAGCCGTCCTGGAGCAGGATCCGCCGGGCGGCCAGGTTGTAGCCGGAGGTGGTGATCTCCCCGGTGATGGTGTGCCGGATCGACATGAGCGGCTCTGCTGGGGCGTCGGGCACGGCGGATCTCCTATCGGTGGTGGCGGGAAGTGGTGAGGTGTTGGGCGAAGGCGAGGAGGCCCCGGAGCTTTAGCGCATCAACGATGCGTGGCTGGGCCACGAACGATGGGCAATGTCTGGCGACATGCTCTAGGGCGGGCCTCACTGCCCCGCAGCTACCTGACTCGCCTTTCCCCACGTTCTGGTGGCCGGGTGTACCAACAACGGCCATAGGAGCTGTTCCTTAAGGAAATTGGGGGGTGTCAGCGGGTGCGGGAGGACTCCGCGGGCGGGTCCGCCGGTCGTGGGACCGGAACCGGGGCGGATACGGGTGGCGTGCCGGGTCGGCCGGTACGGGCCGGGCTGGGGGCCAGTGCGGCGGCGTTCATGGCCGGGAACGTGCGCGCCGCCGTATCCGAGCTGCGGTCGCGGGCCACCAACCCGTTCGGCGCGGACGGGCGCCGCGCGGCGATATCGCGGGCAAGGGTGGGCTGCACGGCGATGCGGAGGCCGGCATCCTGCATTGCTGCGCTCGCTTGGGCGACCTTTCCGAGCGCCTGGTCGCGGCCGGTGGTGGCCGGCAGCGTGTAGATATCGAGGCGGGCGTGGTGGCGCCAGCCGTTCTCGGCGAGGAGCTGCCCGCCGAGGACCGTGCTGTGCCCGGTCGCAGCCACGACACCGAGCTGGGGGTGTTCGGCGAACGCGACGTCGGGTTCGACGCTGTGTGGCAGCGAGACGGAGGGCTCCGGGGCTGTGAGGAGACTGTCGAACTCGACGTCGGCCTCGACCTGGTAGTTGGCCCGGCGCAGGAGGTCGACGGCGCGGGTGGCGCGCTCGCGTCCGTCGCGCGGCTGGTCGGCCAGCGCGTACAGACCGAGGTGGTCGGGGACGGGGTGGAAGCCGAAGCCGCGGAGCATCCAGGCGCTCGCGGCGAGGTTTTTGGGGTTGGCGGCGACGATGCCGTAGTCGGGGTGGCGGCCGATGACGACATCGGGGGGTGGGCTTTCGGAAGGCGGCATGGCGATTCCATTCGGGGCTGGCAGCAGCAGAGGCGCGGGCGCGGACAAGCGGTCTGCGGGTGCGGATCACGGGGTCTTCCTTCAGGTCAGGTCAGGTCAGGGACGGGCGGCGGCAGGAGGCTGGGGGCTGGTTCAGCGGGGGCGCGTGGGTCGGGTCACGGGCAGGGCGGGCGTGGCGGAGGGGCCGGTGGGCACTGGCGCCGATGGCTTTCGTAGGGCATTCGGGGAGAAGGCCAGCGCTGCCACGACACGGGGCTCCTGCCGGGTGACGGTGGCGGGCTGGATGTGCCCCGGGTGGGCGGTGTGGCGGTCGGCCAGGCGGTTGCGGAGGTTCTGGATCGGGGAGTTCGACGTGCACGATGTAGTCGCTCAGGCCGTACTCGACAGTGCACTCCAGGCTCCGCTGCCGCAGCGCGGTGGTCAGGTGGGCGTAGCCGTGCTCCGGGTCGAAAGCGCCTGGGGCAGGTGGTGCCGGTGGCCCGCTGGTGCGCGCGATCACCCGGGATCCCTGCCGGGTGATCGTGACCGCGATCTGATCGGGCTGCATGCCGCGCCTTTCCGGTAGCTCGGCGTCGGGGACAACGCCGTGCCGGGCGGTATCCCCCGGAGGAGATGGGTGGGGTTGAGGATCCGGCGGTTGGCGGGGTTTGGCCCGTCCGGAGTCTGGTGGTAAGTGCGTCAGCGGCCAGGAGCGTGCGGTGGGTTCGGCGGCCCGGACGGTGGCGAGGGCGGCTCAGGCGGTCGCAGTCGGGGGCTGGGCGTGGGCTCGGGCACCGCGGTGGTGGAGCGTGCCCGCGCGGCATTGACGCGCGCGGTGTCGGCCGCGGTATGACGGCGGGCGGCATTCTCGATGACCTGCAGCACCGGAGCGTGCTCGATGAAGACGTCCACCGCTGACCAGCCCTCGGCGTTGCGGTCGTCGAGGGCGTCGTTGAAGACGCGCCAGCGGTTCGGGTCGTCCCGGCGGGCGACGATGGCGATCAGGCGGGACTCCCAGAGGTCCCGGATGTGCGTGCCTTCGGCCAGGGCGTCCTTCAGCGCGCGGAGTTCGTAGCGCCATCGGCCAGCGGTGGCGGCCGGGACCGGAAGCGTGGGCAGGAGCGTGCCGGCGTGGTCGAGGGCTGCCGCGCCGTGGTGGAGGAAGGTTTCGAAAGGGGCCCAGGCGTCCGCGTCGCGCTGGGCCTGCCGGATGCCGTAGGCGTCGTCGTCCAGGGGGAAGCCCTGCTCGTCGCAGAGGGAGTCGGAGACCGCGTCCCAGTCGGCCAGAGCTTCCCGGGCGCGCTGGTGCGCCGCGTGGAGCGCGGGCGTGCGCACCGTCTCGACGGCTTTCCCGTAGCGGGGCAGGAGGCGGCGCTCGATGTCCGCTGCCGCGCGGGCCGGTTCACCGGATACGGAGATGCCGTTGGGCCTGTGGCCGGTGCGGAGCGGGCCGTCGATTCCGGGTGGTGCGAGGGCGGCCACCAGGAACTGGCCGGGGCGCTGCGGGCGGGCGAGGACGACAAGGTGCTCCCCGCCGGGGCCGTCGAGCAGGGCGGCCTCGTCGGGGGTGAACCACTGCAGGGTGTTCGTGGCAGGGCCGTTGTCCCACAGGCGGTCCCTCACGTGGGCGTATACGGGGCTGTACGCGAAATGGGTCCTGGTGACCGCGCTCCATGGGCCGGGGAGCCGGTACGCGACGGCGTCGCTGAAGGCCCGGAGCCGGTCCAGGGGGCTGTCGCGGCGGGGCGGCGCTGTGTGAACGGGGCGGGCGTTGGGTTCAGGCGTGGGCATGGTGAGTCCAACGGGGTTTGGGGAGCGGGCGAGCGTCCGCGGGCCAGGTACTGGTGGCGGCGGAGCCGATCGGTTCGGGCACAGGCCCCTCGGCCGGTCAGCGGCGCGGGAGTGCGGGTCGCAGGGTCAGCGCATGCGGGCGTCGGTGTCGAACAGCGCCCGTTCGGCCGGGTGGAGAAGGTGCTGGACGATGAAGCTCCGGCCTGCGACTTTCCACAGGCCGCGGCCCTTGGTCAGCGCCGAGACGGCCTGGGTTTCGACACCGGTCAGGCCGAGGAGGGAGGCTGCGGCGGCGAGCTGGTCCGGCTCCTGCCGGTAGATGATCCGGGTGGAGCAGTCGGCGAGCAGGCCCTCGGCGAGCACCCGGCCGCGGGACCCGGCATCGCCCGCGGACAGGAGATCGCTGAGCCGGTGGATAATCATCAGGTTGGCGATGCCGAGTCCGCGGCTGAGCTTCCACTGGGACTGCATCCGCTCCAGCAGCCCGATGTGCCGCATCACGCGCCAGGCTTCGTCGTAGACCACCCACCGCCTGCCCCCGGCGGGATCGGCGAGAGCGGACTCCATCCACGCCGACGCGCAGGTCATGGCGAGGACGAGGGCGGTGTCGTCGCCGGAGCCGCCGAGCCGGGACAGGTCGATGGACAGCATCGGCGCCGCCGGGTCGAAGGCCACGGTCGACGGCGCGTCGAACATTCCGCTGAGGTCGCCATGGACCAGTCGGCGCAGGCCGTGAGCGAGGTCCTGCGCGGCGGCTCCGACATGTCCGGCCTGGTTGCCGAGGGCGTTGTCGAGGAGTTCGGGGGAGCCGAGGGCGTGCGCGATGTCGCCGAGCAGCGGCACGGTGCCGTTCGCGTCGGCCACCGTGACGACCAGGTCGAGCGCGAGGTCCAAGGCGGTGTGCTCCATCGGGAGCAGATCGCGTGCCAGGACGGTGCGGGCGAGGCCGGCCAGCAGCAGAAGGCGACGCTTGCGGGTCTCGGTCGACCAGTCAGCTTCGCTCACCGACGCGGGCCTGCCCGGGGCGTCCAGCGGGTTCAACCGGCCGGGCAACCCGGGGCCAAGGGCGATCGTGCGGCCGCCCAACGCCTCCGCGACCGCAGCCCATTCGCCCTTCGGGTCGGACGGGACATAGATCCTGTAGCCATGTGCGATTGCCCGGGTGGCGATCGACTTGGCCAGCGCGCTCTTTCCCATGCCGATGATCCCGGCCAAGATCACGTTCGGGTTCGTGTAGCCCTCGATCCGTCCGGAGCTGTAGAGCGAGAACGGGTCGTAACAGAACGCTGCTTCGGCATGGACATCACGTCCGACGAAGATGCCCTCGGCGCCGAGTCCGCCCTCAGCGAGGAAGGGGTAGGCGCCGCTGGCGGTTGCCGTGGTCATACGGTGGGCGGGCAGACGGAGCTTGCCGCCGCGGGCCGAGGCTGGGCCGGGGCGCCCGGAGGGCGGATACGCCGGCCGCAGCTCCGGATCGGCGGCGTCGGCGTGCCGCGGGGGCGGGGCTTGGGCGCGGCGGGCTTGCCGGCGAGCCTCGGCGAATCCGCTGCGCGCAGCGCGCTGCTGCGCGCGGGAGGATTTCCGGGGCACGAACACGTGGGCAGCGCTGGCTCGGGTGCGGGGCATGAACGTTTCTCCAGGTGGGCGGCGTTCAGCGGTGGACGAGGCCGGTGAACGGGGTGTGCAGATCTGCGGGGGTGGTGCGGCGGCGGACCACGCGGGCGGCATGCTGGTGGCGGCGGCAGATGGTCAGCTCGGGTGCGCCTTCGGGCAGCCCGGCACGGCATGCCTCGCGGTCGGGAACGTCGCCGGTGCCGGGACGAGCTGCGGCGTGGTAGGCGGCGTGGATATCGGCGGCGGCCTGCCAGACCCGGGTGCGCGCCGTGCCGAGGCAGCCGCCCTCGACGGGGGCGACGGCGCCGGTGCGTACCGCGTGGGCGTCGAGCAGCTCGTGCACGGCGAGCAGGTGCTCGTGCAGCGCGTCGAGTTCCGCTCGGGACGCGGCAAGGGGGCCGACCGGCAGGTTGAGGACGCGGTGGAAATCGAGGGCGGCGGTGGCGAAGGGCACGAAGTCCTGCCCGGCCGGGGCGGTGGGGTTGCTGCGGGGCATGGGGTGCTCTCTCGGCGGGAAGGGGCGTGGCCGGCGTCAGACGGCGAGGGCGAGTGGCATGGCGGCGGCGGTGAACGCCTCAGCCTGCTGCCAGTGCAAAGCCCGCAGGTCGAGCTGGGCGCCCACTGCAGCGGTCTCCACGACCGCGCATGCGGTGCGCAGCTCGTCCTCGGTGTCTGCGCTGACGGTCAGCAGGCCGGTGAGGGCGACATCGGCGTGCCCGGCGATGAGCTGGCGCTCGCGGGCCTTGATGTCCTGGTATTCGATGGAGTCGGCTTCGGAGTCGACCTGTCCGCGCCGGGCCCGCTCGGCGGCGTCCGCGATCACGCTGGCCTTCTTGCGCTGGACGTCGCGGAGAGCGGCGTCCAGGCCCGCCGGCTGGTACGACAGCGACAGGGTGCGCCGCGCCCCGGCGGTGAACAGCATCTGGTGCAAGAAGCCCGCGCTGGTTTCCGTGCGGGGCCAGTTCTCGATCCAGTAGGTGGTGTGGAAGGCGCTGTCGGTCGCAAGGTGGTCGGCGGACTCCACCACCACGACCGGCCCGGCAGCCGCCGGGTCAGCTGCCGGGCGACCGGTGTCGGACCAGCGGTCCAGCGCAGCAGAAGACTTGGGGTCGTAGGCGGTGCGTACAACGGCGGCGATCTCGGTGGCGGACAGCCAGCCGGTCGGGGTCAGGCCCGCGGTGCGGGCGGCCTGCTCGAAGGTCGTGAGGAGCTGCGACAGAACGGCGAAGCTGCCCGTGAGGCCGCCCCCGGCCTGGTTGACCAGCCGACGTGCCGCCTTCGCGTCGAGCGATACCGCGACGTACGCCTCGTGCGGTGCCGCCGCCGGACCCGCGGAAGCGATCAGCTCCCCGTAGACCTGGCCTGCCAGCGGCGCCTCGGGGTTGCCGTGCTCCTCCCAATAGCGGCGCAGCGCGTCACCGGAGTCCGGGACGGTGCGCTCCAGGACCTGGATGCGGGCCACCTGTCCGGTGCGGGCCAGCGCCGCGAGCGCCCGCCCCCACCCGGACACGTTGGCGCGCTGCGCGCCGGGGTCGAGCAGCGCGTACGCACGGGAGGAGACCTTGACCACCGCGGTCAGGGTGTCGGCGGCCGGGTTGTGGACCGCGCCGTAACCGCGGTCGGGTGCGGTGACGACCCGTAGGGACGCGGCGGTGCCGGGCAGGTGGAGGAGGCCCTCGCGGATCGGACGGCGGGACGGGCGCGCCAGCCACAGGAGCTGGCCGCGGGCGCGGCGCAGGGCGTAACGGACCACGACCGGTGTCCAGTCCGCCAGTGACCTGCCGCGGGAGCGGACGAACACGACCAGGGTGATAGCTGCCCAAACGGGTGTGAATTCCAGCGCGCCGACCACGCCGAGCGAAAGGATCACGGCCAGTAGGAGCAGCCCGGCGAGCGTGACCGCGGTCAGTTGCGGGGCGGTCATGCCGAGCAGGATGCCGCGCTTGGAGCGGTGCGGGAACTTCACGGATGCCGTCGGTTCTTCGGCGGCGCGGTGGTCAGGCATGGCAAGTCCAGGGGTAGAAGTCGGGGGAGGTGGGGCGGGCCGCGGGCTGCAACGTGCGGCCCGCCCCCGTGACGGTGGACCGGTCAGGGCTCGGTGGGCGGCTGCTCGGGAGCGACCCAGTGCGTCGCGGTCGACGAACCCGCGGCGGGCGGCTCGTCGGACGGGAAGGGCACGGAGCGCGCCCTCGGCGCGTCGCTGCCAGCGGTGGGCCGGGTGACCAGCGGAGGAAGTCCTGGTCGCTGGATGAGGGGTCGGCCCCCGTCGCCGGGGGCGTGGTCGTCCTCGCCGTAGCGGTAGGTCGTCTTCGGGCGGGGCGTGCCGCCGATACCTTCCTTGCTGAGGTGGGTTCCGGCGGCGCTGATCCCGGAGGCGACGACGCCGTCGGCGCCCGCGCCGGGCACCTGGGCCGGTCCCTGCGGCGCCGGCCTGCCGACACCAGCCTGCATGGCCAGCGTTCCAGCCGTCTTGGCCGCGCCTGCGGCGACCGCGAGTCCGGCGATGCCGCCGCGGTGCAGATCGTCGTGGCCGCCGCCGTCGGACGCCCAGTGCACGAAGCGGTACGTCGCGTACGGGCACAGCAGCACCAGGACCATGACGACGAGGCCGGCCATCGCGTCCGACAGCGCGCCGAGGCCGTCGGCCGGGTCGGACTTGCCCATCGCGGAGACGCCGATCAGGAACACCACGGTCATCAAAAGTTTCGACACGACGAGCGTGGCAGTGGCCTCGATCCAGCCGCGCCTCCAGCGTTTCGCTGCTTCCCAGCCGCCGCCGGCTCCGGCGAAGACCGCGAGCGCGACGAGGACGAGTACGCCGACCTTGCGGGCGACCATGACGCCCCAGTACATGAACGCGCCGATCGCCATGCCCAGCGCGACCAGCGCGGGGACACCCCAGCCGAGGCCGAACATCGCTGCCAGCTCGTCGACTTCGACGACCCGGCGGATCGCGGCGGATATGGAGGTGCCCGCGGCCTGGAACAGCCCGTCGGACAAGGCGTCGACCACCGTGATCGCGACGGTGGTGAAGGCGATGGCGCTGAAGGAGAACAGCACGCCGGTGACGGTGCCGATGACCGCTTGGGCCAGCGCGCGCTCGTCGCGCCGCCACGCGGCGAGCATCAGCTGCAGGCAGAACGTGCCGACCGTCAGCACCAGGCCGATCGGCAGCAGCAGCTCGTAGTTGTCGCGGAACCACGGCGCGTTGAGATCGATCCTGGTCGTCTCGTTGACGGCTTTCGCGGCGAGGTCGGCCGCGCTGGCGGCGAGGTCTCCGGCGGACTTGGCCAGCCACGAGCCGATGGTGTCGGTGACCGCACTGCTTGCACCGGACACGACGCTGCCGGCGGCGTCGCACACCGTGGAGACCAGGGGAAGGTCGCAGGCTCCCATGACGGAACCTCCTTTCAGCAGAGGGCGGTCAGGGGGCGACGTTCGGCAGGACGCCGACGAGCGAGCAGGTGAGGGAGGGGCGGCACTGGACCGCGAGGGTGACAGCGCGGGACTCGGCCCCGCCGTGCGGCGCACCGTCCCAGGCGATCGACTGGTGGCCGGTGACGGTGACCGCGTAGACGTACGCGGTGGTGATCGCGCCCGGATCGGCCTGCAGCGCGCGCGTGAA
The DNA here is from genome assembly GCF_044333285.1 of Streptomyces sp. NPDC021020. Taxonomy (NCBI): domain Bacteria; kingdom Bacillati; phylum Actinomycetota; class Actinomycetes; order Kitasatosporales; family Streptomycetaceae; genus Streptomyces; species Streptomyces sp. NPDC021020. The sequence goes on along the minus strand of NZ_JBIRQQ010000010.1, from coordinate 179,004 downwards.
CGACGCGGGGAAATGCGCTTCGTTCGCGGTCGCGGTGGCGTACTGGCCGTTGCCGGCCATCTCCTTCCACAGCACGGGCGACGGTACGAGCGCGTCCACCGATGCGGTGTCCGCGTACTTCTTCTCGCTGGTCAGCCACCGGTGCAGGCCCGCCACCAGCTCGGACTGGGGGTGGGCACGGGTGTCGTACGACCACAGGGCGACCGCCGCGGCTTTCGCGTAGACGATCGGGTCGTGCGTGGCCGGGGGAACCGGCAGCGCTCCGCGGACGCGGGGCGTGGGCGAGATGCCCGGCTGCGCGGAGGAGTCGGGCGAGGGAGAGGACGAGCGCGGGGCGGTGGCGGGCTTGGCGGGGGAGCGACCGTCGCGGGTGAAGTAGGCCGCAAGCCCGGCGCCGACGAGGAGCACCAGGAGGACGAGGCCGCCGAGCACCATCCGCAGGCCGGTCCCGGACCGCAGACCGAGGTTGAAGGGAGGCTTCGGCATCAGTGCACCTGCGTCCCGAGCGTGGAGAAGAACGCCACGATGCCGTTCGCGGCGCCGAGCAGCAGCGCGGCGCCTGCGCAGACCAGCACGCCCTTCTTCCCCGAAGCCTCCGCCTGGTGCCCGCCGGTGTGGTGGCCCCAGGCCCACACCCCGGCGCTGACGGCCATGGCCCCGACCACCGCGATGATCCCGAAGAGGTTGAGGCTGCCCATCACCTGCTTGAGCACGGCAAGGCCCGGCAGCCCCCCTTCGGCCGGTGTGATGCCCGGGTCGTAGGCGAGCCGTATCGCCCTGTCAGCGACGTGCATGGGAACTCCAGTTCGATTTACGGCGCGGCAAAGCCCGCCGGGGCGCAACCGGGCGCCGGAAGGGAAAAGAAAGAGGGGGAGGGAAGTGCCGGTCAGACGACTCGGCGGGCCGCGACGACGCGCGGCTTCCAGTCCGCGATCGTGTTGATGTCCACGACGGCCCCGGTGTGGGGGGCGTTGACGATCAGCCCCTGGCCGATGACCATCCCGACGTGCTCGGGATCGGCGGCCGTGCCGCCGGTGAAGAGCAGGTCGCCGGGGCGCAGGGCGTCCACGGAGACGGCGGTGCCCTCGCGGATCTGCGTGTACGTCGTCCGCGTCAGCGTGACGCCCGCGGCCTTGTACGCCTGCTGCATCAGCGACGAGCAGTCGCAGCGGGCCATCGGGTCCGGCCCGTGGGAATCGGTGCAGCTCCCGCCCCACTGGTACGGGGTGCCGAGCTGCCCGAGAGCCCACCGGATCGCGGTCTGCACCACGGGCGGGGCGTCGGCCGGGATCACGTACCCGTCCGGCACCGCACCAGGCGGGATGACGCCGAAGTCGGTACCGTCCCCGTCCGCCGCGCAGGCGGTGGTGCCGGGGTCCGCGCTGCTCGGCGTGCTACCGGCCGTCGGCAGCAGGGGGGCGATCGCGGCCTGCAACGCCGTCGCGACTGGCTCCCACGTCGCGTAGGCGTCCGGGAACGCGGAGCGCTGCACCGCCTGGGCGGCCTGCGCCACGGTCAGCGACTGCCAGCCCGGCACCTTCTCCAGCGCCTCGAAGAACGTCGTCGACGCGTGGACCGGATCGAGGATCTGCTCCGCGGTGCCCCAGCCTTGCGACGGCCGCTGCTGGAACAACCCGAGGCTGTCGCGGTCCCCGTAGGTCAGGTTGCGAAGTCCGCTCTCCTGCAACGCGGTTGCCAGCGCCACGACCTGCCCGCGGGCGGGGACCCCCATCGCCACACCGGTGGCCTGGATCGTCGTGGCGTTCGGCACCTGCTCGGCCAGGTCGTCGAGCCCGGAGACCGCGACGGTGCCGCTGCCGTTCGCGGCCAGGAGCGCCTTCACCTTGGCCGCGACGTCCGCGGTATCGACCGCCTGCGGACTGCTGGTCGAGCACGCCTTGGCGGAGCTGTCCATGGCCACGACCAGCGGCACGGACAGCAGCAGGGGACCGGTGGCCACCAGGCCGACGACCGCCCCGGCGGTCTTCTTCATCGCCGCCACCGCCGTGCGCGGCGAACGGAACGCTCAACCCGCGGCACCGGGCCGGGGCGTGAGCGTATGAGGGCGTGCTGCATGGCAGCGGCTCCTAAGGGGTTCGTAGGAGACGCGGTGCCGGCTTCTCGTGCAAAGCCGCCGGCACCGCGCCGGTTGCGAATCCGCCCCGCGGGCGGGCCCGAAGTCAAAGGAGTTGGTAGCTCCCGGACGCCGGTTTCTGGTCACGCGCGGCAGCCGGCCGCGCTCGTAATCTCCGCCGGAACACCAGAGCACCTCCATACGGAACAGGTCGCGAACTCGCCTTCCCGGGCCCGCCGCTTGGATACGACGGCACGAAAAAGCACAGGTCAACCAGGGTGAAGCGGTGCTCCGCCCCGAAGACGTGCCCGGACTGTAGACCGGAAGTCCGGACTCGCCAAACGACCCCCGGCCCGGCGGCCCCGGTTCATTGGGCCAGTCCGGAATCCGCGGCTACCCTCCGGCGCAACCCCCGCCTCCGAAGCACCGGCACCGGGCTTCCCGGGCGGGGCAGTTCCGTGCGAGAGAAGAGGCCCTGCATGACCTACACGCTGCACCGAGGCGACGCCCTCACGGTGCTCAAGACCCTCCCCGACCAGTTTGTCCACGCCGTCATCACCGACCCGCCGTACAACAGCGGTGGCCGCACCAGCTCGGACCGCACCGCCCGCACCGCCCGCGCCAAGTACGTCACCAGCAACAGCGCCCACGACTTGGCGAACTTCCCCGGCGAGAACCGCGATCAGCGCAGCTACCGGTCCTGGCTCACCGAACTCCTCACCGAGGCCTACCGCGCCGCGGTCGAGCACGCGGTCGCCATGGTCTTCTCCGACTGGCGGCAGGAACCCACCACCTCCGACGCCCTGCAGATGGCCGGCTGGACGTGGAGCGGAACGATCCCGTGGATCAAGCCCGCCAGCCGCCCGCGGAAGGGCGGCTTCAAGCAGAGCGCGGAGTTCGTCACCTGGGGCGTCAAGGGCACCCTGGCCAAGGACCGCGAGCTGTACCTGCCCGGCCACTTCACCGCCTCGCAGCCCCGCAAGGACCGCGTCCACATCACCCAGAAGCCGGTCGAGGTCATGCAGCAGCTCGTGCAGATCTGCCCCGAGAACGGCACCGTCCTCGACCCTTTCACCGGCAGTGGCACCACCGGCGTCGCCGCCCTCCGCGAAGGCCGCCACTTCGTCGGCGTCGAACTGTCCGACCACTACGCCGCCGTCGCCGAGCGAAGGCTCCAGGCCGAGCTGACGCAGGACGACTTCGTCCTGGCCGGACCGGAGGAATGAGCATGAGAGCGAAGAGCCCGCGGACCGCGGGGCCGGAGGGTGCCCGCGGTCCGCACGTCGGACAGCCGATGCCGGCGGCCGTCCGTCGGCTGGAGTCAAACCGTCTCGACCGCCCGGCGGAGCAACGGCGCTGCCCGCTCCAGGTCGGCCGCCGAGGAGATGCGGACCTCCAGATCCCCCGTCCCGAGGTGACCGATGCCGCGCATATCGCGGCTGAAGCCCTCCTCCAGCGGGACGGTGTCCGGGTCGAGGCTGAGGTAGACCAGGATCGTCTTGTGCTTCGGACGGAAGATCACCGACGCGACGTTCACCAGCCGGCGATAGGCGATGTAGTGGCGGAGGGGAGCCACCTCGACGTCGCCCCACGTGGTCAGGGCGTCGTCCAGTTCCGCGTACAGATCCCGCAGACACTCCGGGACGGGGTTAGGGCTTGCCGGCACGCAAGCGGTTGAAGCTCTCTGGGCTCCGGCGAGGACCGCGTTCCGTTCCCCGGGCCGCCGTGGCGAAGCAGCGCTCGACGAACCGGGTGAGGAGTCGACGAGCAGCAGGCTCAGCAGACCGCCCTCGAAGATGCGATAGCGCACCAGGTCAATCCGCTCCGGCAGCCTCTGCACGGCCACGCGATCGTGGCGGGAGAAGCCGGCCGCGATGCAGATCACCGGCGGGCGACGCCAGTCGATGGACTCGGCAGCCTCCCCGCCGAGCACTCTCCGGACGAGCGCCTCGACCTCGTGGCGCGCCGAATCCAGCCAGGACAGGTAGGAAACGGCCTGCGACAACACCCCGTTGTCCGAGCCCTTCTTGTACTCGATCACCACCGGACTGCCGTTCTCGTCGAGCCCCAGGGTGTCGATCCGCCCCCGGTGCCACGGCCCGGTCGGGTACTCCGACGCCAGGGCCCGGATGCCGAGCATCACCTCCAGGCCGGCCTCGACCCGCCGCTGCAGCTCCACCTCCAGCGACACCCTCGAACCGGGTACCTCGACGTCCCGGCCCTCGGCGTTCTGCCGGAACAACATCAGCTCGGCCACAGCGGCTCCCCTCACATGAACGGTGCAGGGGAGCGAATCGCGAACGCGTCCGCGGTATTCCACGAGGCCAACCGGCCGCTCGCCTGCGGACGCGCGAGTTCTCGGCGTGCACGAACGATCAGGGGGCTGAAACGAGAAGCGCCACCTGGGGCGCGCGGCGAAGTCAGCGCCGTGCCAACGCGGCGGTGTGGAAGTGCTCGATACGGGCCGCGAGGGCGTTCCGGACGGAGCGGGCACTCCTGATGTCGAGGCCCTTCAGATCCGGCAGGTGCCAGTCGAGGTAGCGGCGGCCCGGCAGGACGGGGCAGGCGTCACCGCAGCCGAGCGTGATGACGAAGTCGGCGGCCTTCACGATCTCGGTGGTGAGGGGCTTCGGGAATTCGTCGCTCATCGGGAGACCGATTTCCCTGGGCAGCCGCAGGGTCACGGCGTCGATCTCGGCGCCGCCTCAGGTGCCGGGCCAGCCCCCCTGGCGGAGGGGGCCGTGGGGTGGGCGCTACCTGAGCAGCTCCAGCACGGCGTCCATGCCGCCGGGCGCCATGGAATACCAGACCCAGGTGGCGCGCTTCTCCCGGGCGAGGATCCCGGCGTCGGTGAGGACGCGCAGGTGATGGCTGACGGTCGGCTGACGGAGCCCCAGAGGTTCGGTCAGGTCGCAGACGCACGCCTCGCCGTTCGGGGCGGACCGGATCATGCTGATGAGTTGCAGGCGGGTCGGGTCCGAGATCGACTTGAGGAGCTTGGCTATGTGCTCGGCCGCCGGGCGTGCCAGCGGGGCCGTGGAGATGGGCTGGCACATCGCCGGATCCAGGGACGGGGACGAGGTCTCGCAGTCCGGATCGGTGCAGGGCTCAGAGGCCGGTTTTGAAGTAGCGATGCTCATCTATGCAGCATACGAAGCGGGTGCGGGAGGTCGGGCGCCCGGAAGCGCCCGACCTCAGGAATTCACCTCGGATTCACCTTTCCCGCCCGGAGGGTCCGTCCGCGAGCCCGTGGTACGCCCAGACCTGCGGGCGGACCTGTTCAGGAGGCGGTGACGAGGTCCGGTGCCCCGGTTCCGGACTGCGTACGGCCGGCTGCCGCCTTGTCGGCCGCCGCCGCGAGGTAGCGCTCGGCGTCGAGGGCCGCGGCGCAGCCAGTGCCGGCGGCGGTGATGGCCTGGCGGTAGGTGTGGTCGACGACGTCACCCGCGGCGAAGACTCCCGGAAGGCTCGTGCGGGTCGTCGGCGACTGGACCTTGATGTAGCCCTCGGTGTCGAGGTCGAGCTGGTCGGTGAACAGCTCCGTCCGGGGGTCGTGGCCGATGGCGATGAACAGGCCGGTCACGTCCAGGCGGCGGGTTTCCCCGGTGAAGACGTCACGCAGCGTCACCCCGGCGAGCATCCCGTTGCTGTCGTGCAGCTCGGCGATCTCGCTGTCGAAGGCGAAGGAGATCTTGTCGTCGGCGAACGCGCGGTTCTGCATGACCTGGGAGGCGCGCAGCCGGCTGCGGCGGTGCACGATCGTCACCGAGCGGGCGAAGCGGGTGAGAAAGGTCGCCTCCTCCATGGCGGTGTCCCCGCCGCCGACGACCACGATGTCGCGGTCGCGGAAGAAGAAGCCGTCGCAGGTCGCGCACCAGGACACCCCGCGGCCGGACAGCTCGTCCTCGCGGGGAAGGCCGAGCTTGCGGTAGCCCGAGCCGGTGGCGATGATCACCGACTTCGCGCGGTGGACGGCCCCCTCGGAGTCGGTGAGTTCCTTGATGTCGCCGGTCAGGTCGACGGAGACGATGTCGTCGTCGATCATCTCGGCGCCGAACCGCTCGGCCTGGGCGCGCATGTTCGCCATCAGGTCGGGGCCGTCGACACCTTCCGGGAAGCCGGGGAAGTTCTCGACCTCGGTCGTCGTGGTCAGTGAGCCGCCGACGAAGATCGAGCTGCCGAACAGCAGGGGCTTGAGCTGGGCCCGCGCGGTGTAGAGGGCGGCGGTGTACCCCGCCGGGCCGGAGCCTATGACGACGACCTCGCGCACGTTCTCGGTGGCGCTCATGCGGCGGGCACCGGGGAGATCTCGGCAATCAGGCCTTCGATGAGCACCTTGATCTGGTCGCGGATGGGGCGTACGGCCTCGACGCCCTGACCGGCCGGGTCGTCGAGCTTCCAGTCCAGGTAGCGCTTGCCGGGGAAGACGGGGCAGGCGTCACCGCAGCCCATCGTGATGCAGACGTCGGACGCGCGCACCGCGTCGATCGTGAGCACCTTCGGCGTCTGCGCGGAGATGTCGATGCCGACCTCGTTCATCGCCTCGACGACGGCGGGGTTCACCTGGTCGGCCGGCGTGGAGCCGGCGGAGCGGACCTCGACGCGGTCGCCGGCCAGGTGGGTCAGCCAGGCGGCCGCCATCTGGGAGCGGCCGGCGTTGTGGACACAGACGAAGAGCACGGACGGCTTGTCGGACATCGAAGGTCTCTCTTTATCCTGTGGGTGCCTCACGGCGGCATCAGGGCCGATTGATATCAGCGCCCGGTGGCATCATCAGCCACTGATGTGAGAGTATCAGCCCATGATGACGTCAGTCGACACTGAACTGGTCCGCGTTCTCGCGGACCCGCTCAGGCTCCAGATCGTGACCCTGCTCTCCCGCGAGACCCTGTGCACCACCCACCTCGTCGAAGAGACGGGCGCCCGGCAGACGAACCTCTCCAACCACCTGAAGGTGCTGCGCGAGGCCGGCGTGGTGGAGACCGAGCCGTGCGGCCGGTTCACGTACTACAAGCTCCGGCCCGACGTCATCGAAAGCCTCGCGGCGTCCTTCGCCGAGATCGCCGCGACAGCCCGCGTCAACGCCGCCGCCAACATGAAAAGGGCCTGCCCGTGACCCGCACCGAAGCGCCCGCGCCCGTCGAGGAACCCTCGATCGTCGCGAAGCTCTCCACCCTGGACCGCTTCCTGGCCGTCTGGATCCTGATCGCCATGGGCGTCGGCATCGGCCTCGGGCGTGCCATCCCCAGCCTGGACAGCGGCCTGGCCAAGCTGGACATCGGCGGCATCTCCCTGCCGATCGCCCTCGGCCTGCTGATCATGATGTATCCGGTGCTGGCCAAGGTCCGCTACGACAAGCTCGACTCGGTCACCGGCGACCGCAAGCTGCTGCTGTCCTCGCTGCTCATCAACTGGATCGTCGGTCCGGCCGTGATGTTCACCCTCGCGTGGGTGTTCCTGTCCGATCTGCCCGCGTACCGCACCGGCCTGATCATCGTCGGCCTGGCCCGCTGCATCGCGATGGTGATCATCTGGAACGACCTCGCGTGCGGCGACCGCGAGGCCGCCGCCGTCCTGGTCGCCCTGAACTCCGTCTTCCAGGTCGTCGCCTTCGGCCTGCTCGGCTGGTTCTACCTCGACGTCCTGCCCAAGTGGCTCGGCCTCGGCAACGGCGAGCACCTGCACATCTCCGTCGGGAAGATCGCCCTGAACGTCGTCGTCTTCCTCGGCATCCCCCTGGTCGCCGGGTTCCTGACCCGCCGCATCGGCGAGCGGAAGATGGGCCGCGAGAGCTACGAGGCGAAGATGCTGCCGCGGATCGGCCCCTGGGCGCTGTACGGGCTGCTGTTCACCATCGTCATCCTCTTCGCGCTCCAGGGTAAGACGATCACCCACCAGCCCGGCGATGTCGCCCGTATCGCGCTGCCGCTGCTGGCCTACTTCGCGATCATGTGGTTCGGCACCTTCGCCCTCGGCAAGAGCATCGGCCTTCCCTACGACCGCACGGCCACGCTCGCCTTCACCGCGGCCGGCAACAACTTCGAACTCGCCATCGCCGTCGCCATCGGCACCTTCGGCGTCACCAGCGGGCAAGCGCTGTCCGGAGTGGTCGGCCCCCTCATCGAGGTCCCCGTGCTCATCGCCCTGGTGTACGTCTCCCTCGCCTGGCGCCGCCGCTTCACCGCCCGCGCACCGCAGGCCCTCGCAACCACGGATTCCGTGTCGTGACCGGCGGACCGGAACGTCCCAGCCGACTGGCGTGGTTACAGGAGAACCGCGTCGGGATCGCCATACTGCTGGGAGTGATATGGATGGGGGCGATGTTCCTGATCATGCATGACGCGGCGATCGCGGTGATCTGCGGCGCGGCGTTCGCAGGCGTTCTCGCCGCAACCCTTCCCCGGCCGCCTAAGCCATGACGCCGGTGCACACGATCGACGTCGTCGTCATCGGCGGCGGCCAGGCCGGACTCGCGGCCGGGTTCCATCTGCGCCGGCTGGGCGTCGGGTACGTGATCCTCGACGCCCAGCCGTCCGCGGGCGGCGCGTGGCAGCACGCCTGGGAGTCCCTGCACCTGTTCTCCCCGGCGACGTACTCCTCGCTGCCCGGCATGACCATGTCGCACCAGCTCGGCGAGACCTATCCGGACGCCCAACACGTCGTGGACTACCTGGCCGACTACGAACGTCGCTACGGCCTCCCGGTCCACCGCCCGGTGCACGTCCTCGGCGTGCACCGCGACGGGCCGCTCCTGCGCGTGGACGCCGACTCCGGCACCTGGCAGGCGCGAGCGGTGGTCAGCGCCACCGGGACCTGGTCCCGCCCCTTCATCCCGGCGGTCCCCGGCCGCGAGGTCTTCCAGGGCCGCCAGCTCCACACCGTGAACTACGGCAGCTCCGAGGACTTCACCGAGCAGCACGTCGTCGTGGTCGGCGGCGGCAACTCCGGTGCCCAGATTGCCGCGGACCTCACCGCGCACGCCGACGTCACCTGGGCCACCCAGCGGCCCCCGCGCTTCCTCGCCGACAACATCGACGGGCGGGCCCTCTTCGAAGCCGCCACCGCCCGCCGCCGCGCTCTTGAGACCGGCGCCGCCGACACCGGGGGAGTCGCCTCGCTGGGCGATATCGTCGCCGTCCCGCCGGTCCGCGCCGCGCGCGACGCCGGGCTGCTCAAGGCTTCCCCGATGTTCGCCCGCCTGGCCGCCGACGGTCCGGTGTGGCAAGACGGGTCCGCAGTGCGTGCCGACGCGGTCATCTGGTGCACCGGCTTCCGCCCGGCCCTTTCCCACCTCGCACCGCTGGCTCTCCGCGGCCACCGCGGCCACATCCCGACCACGGGCACGCGAGCGACCGCCGAGCCGCGACTCCACCTGCTCGGCTACGGCGACTGGACCGGCCCCGCCTCCGCCACCCTCATCGGGGTGGGCCGCCCGGCCCGCGACGCGGCCCGCGAGATCGCAGAACTGCTCGACTCCCGTTGAGACAAACGGAGTTCCCCTCACGAACCCCTGGCGTTCAGCCCTGATCTCCCATCGATCTCTAATGTCTCGGGCAAGCAATAGTCAAGCATCTATGGGAGATCTCTGTGAGCAGGCGAGAGCGCGACGCGCGACGCTGGGGTGCGCCGCTGGTGGCAGCGGTGGCCGCCGCGTCGGTGACGATGGTCGTCAGCCCCACGCTCGGTGCGTCGGCGACCGCGCCGGGCGCTCAGGCGAAGGCCAAGGCGACCGCGAAGAACGTGATCTTCATCAACGGCGACGGCATGGCCGCCGCTCACCGGGAGGCCGCCCGCTTGAACCTGGCCGGCCTCGACGGGCAGTTGGCGATGGACAAGCTGGCCGCCTCCGGCCAGCTCACCACCAGCCCGCACGACCCCAAGGCCGTGATCACCGACTCCGCCGCCGCGGCGACGGCGTGGGCCACGGGGGAGAAGACGTACAACGGCGCGATCAGCGTGGACGTCGACGGGAACCCGCTCGCGACGCTGGGCCAGCAGGCGAAGGCGGCCGGCAAGGCGACCGGCCTGGTCACGACGGCGCAGGTCACCGATGCCTCCCCGGCCGCGTTCTTCGCCAACACCGCAAACCGGTCGGCGCAGGACGAGATCGCCCGCCAGTACATCGACGTCTCCAAGCCCGACGTCATTCTCGGCGGCGGTGAGGACTGGTGGCTGCCCAAGGGCACGCCCGGCGCCTTCAAGGACCAGCCCACCGAGGACCCGTCCGAGGGCAGTGTCGGCACCAAGGGCAACCTCGTCGACAAGGCGAAGAAGGCCGGCTACACGTACGTCAACAGCGCCAAGCAGCTCGACAAGGCCAAGGGCGGCGCGCTGCTGGGCCTGTTCGGCAACGAAGAGATGTTCCAGCAGCGCCCCGAGGGGCAGGGTGACGTCTACAGCCCGGTGGTGGATCTGCCCACCATGACCTCCAAGGCGCTGAGCACCTTGGACAAGAACAAGAAGGGCTTCTTCCTCTTCGTCGAGGAGGAGGGCATCGACGAGTTCGCGCACAACAACAACGGCACGCGCGTCCTGCAGGCGATGGCGCAGCTGGACAAGACCGTCGCGCTCGCCCGGGCCTACGTCGCCACCCACCCGGACACCCTGCTGGTCGTCACCGGTGACCACGAGTGCGGCGGCCTGACGGTGGAGGAGGCGACCGACACCGCCGACGAGTCCGGCGACGGCGTCTCCGCCGAGGACGGCCCGTTCAGCATCCGCGGCAGTGACAAGGCGTTCGTCATGGACTGGACGACCTCCGGCCACACCGGCGCCGATGTGCCCGTGACGGCCGACGGCCCGCTGTCCGACCGGTTCTCCGGCAAGCACCCGAACACCTACGTACACGACGTCCTGGCGCAGGTCCTCACCCCGCGCCACTGACCCGGACCGCATGAAGGTTGGCCCCTGGGAGCCGCACCGCGCTCCCGGGGCCCACCCTGCTCCTTGCCGAGCCGCAGCGGCCTCAGCCGGGCTGCACCGGCGAGGTCCAGCTACCGACGTCGAACATGTAGCCCGCGCCCCGCACCGTGCGGATGAGGTCGCGGCACTCGCAGGTCGCCAGCCGCAGACGCAGGCGGCGGATGTGCACCTCAAGGGTCTTGTTGTGGTCGGGGTAGCCGGGCTCCCACACCGTGTCGAGCAGCTCGCGCCTGCTCATGACCCGGCCGGCGTTGTTCATTAGCAGCTCCAGTACCCGGCACTCCTTGAGGGGGAGCTGGAAGACCTCGCTGCCGATGCGGGCCTGGTAGCCGTCCAGGCTCAGCTCGACGCAGCCGAGCTTGAGCAGCCGCAGCTTTGCGGTGCCGGAGGGCGCGACCTCGACGTACCGCGAGGACGACGGTTCGGGCGGGGTGGCGGACATGGCCATGCGGAGCGTCACCCGACCTTCCCCGTGATGTAGTCCTCGGTGGCCTTCTCCTGCGGGGTGTTGAAGATCTGAGCGGTCGGACCGGCCTCGACGAGCCTGCCGGGTTCCCCGGCGGCGGCAACGGTGAGGAAGGCGGTGGTGTCCGAGACGCGGGCGGCCTGCTGCATGTTGTGGGTGACGATGACGACCGTGTAGGTCTCCTTGATCTCCCGGATCAGGTCCTCGATCGTCAGCGTCGAGATGGGGTCGAGCGCTGAGCACGGTTCGTCCATCAGCAGGATCTCCGGCTCGACGGCCAGCGCCCGTGCGATGCACAGCCGTTGCTGCTGGCCGCCGGACAGGCCCCCGCCCGGCGCCTTCAGCCGGTCCTTGACCTCTTTCCACAGGCCCGCTTTGGTCAGTGCGCTCTCCACGAGGTCGTCATCACCGCCGCGGCCGGTCCGGCGGCCGAGGTGGAGCCCGGCCAGGACGTTGTCCCGGACCGACATCGTCGGGAACGGGGTGGGCCGCTGGAAGACCATCCCCACCCGGCGGCGGATCACCACCGCGCTGATGCGCTCGGCGTAGATGTCGGCTCCATCGAGCAAGACCTTGCCGGTCACCGTGGCACCGGCAGCGGTGAGGTGCATGCCGTTCATGCAGCGCAGCAGCGTGGACTTGCCACAGCCCGACGGGCCGATCAGCGCGGTGACCCGGCGCGGTTCGACGGCGAGGCTCACCCCCGCGACCGCGGGACGGCCCCGGTAGGAGGCGGTCAGGTCGACGATGTCGATCCTGGCCGGCGCCGCGTCGGTGACGGCGGTGGCGGTGCCCGCGGGCGGGGCCGAGGTCGGCATCTCGGGCTCCTTGCTCGAATTGTCCGGAGCGGATTCCTGGCTGGTGGTCGTTCGGGGGGTGCTCATCGGGCACTCGTGACGGTGCTGCGCCGCCCGGCGAAGCGGGCGACGGCGGTGAAGACCAGCACCATGATGATCAGGGTCAGGGCCCCCGCCCAAGCGCGGGCCTGGGCAGCTTTGAAGCCGGTGATGGCGTTGGAGAAGATCTGCAGCGACAGCGTCGACATGCGCTGATCGGGGTTGGTCTCGATGAACAGGTCGTTGCCCAGCGCCGTCAGCAGCAGCGGGGCGGTCTCGCCCATCGCGCGCGCCACAGCGAGCATGACGCCGGTCGTGATCCCGCCCGTGGCCGTCGGGAGGACGACCGAGACAACGGTACGGGCCTGGGCGACGCCCAGCGCCAGGCTCGCCTCGCGCAGTTCCCGCGGCACCAGGCGCAGGATCTCGGCCGTCGAGCGCACGACGAGCGGCAGCATCACCAGCGCGAGGGCGACGGCACCGGCATATCCCGAGAAGCCGAACCGGGTCACCCACAGGGCATAGACGAACGCACCGGTGACGATGGTGGGGATGCCGATGAGGACGTCGGTGAGGAAGCCGACGACCTTTGCGAGGCGGCCGCCGTACTCGACCATGTGGATCGCGGCGGCGATGCCGATCGGCACCGACACGGCGGTGGCCACGCCGACGACGATCAGCGAGCCGATGATGCCGTTGACGAAGCCGCCGCCCGCGTCGGCGGGGTTGCCCGGCGGGGTCTGGGTGAGGAACTCCGGGCCGAGGTACTTGAAGCCCTGCGCGGCCACGTAGCCGATGACCCACAGGAGCACGCCGAACGTGACCGCGGCGGCGAGGTAGAGGAGGCCGGTGCCAAGGGCGTTGGTGATCATGCGTCGGCGGAGGCTGGGCCCTGCGGGACGCCGGGGCGGCGTCTGCGGCCGGGCGGCGACGTCGGTGGCGGCCATCAGGCGATGTTCTCCCCCGTGCGGCGGACGACGATTTTGCCCGCGGTGTTGACGACAAGGGCGACCACGAGCAGCAGTCCGGCGACGACGAACAGCGAGGAGAGGTGGTCGGGCTGGTTGGCCTCGGTGAACTCGTTCGCGATGACCGACGGCATCGTGGCGCCCTGCCCGAACACCGAAGTGGTGATCGACAGCACGTTGTTGCCGATCAGCATGGTCACGGCGATGGTCTCGCCGATCGCCCGCCCCAGCCCGAGGATCGAGGCGCCGACGATGCCGGACCGCGAGCGCGGCAGCACCGCCATACGCAGCATCTCCATCCGGGTGGCGCCGAGCGCGAGCGCCGACTCCTTCTCCGCGGCTGGCGCGGTGGCGAACACCTCGCGGCAGATCGCCGTGACGATCGGCAGCACCATGATCGCCAGCACCACTCCGGCCGAGAAGTACGAGACGCCGAAGAACGGGCCCTTGAAGACCGTCTTCAGGACGGGCACGCCGTCGAAGGTCGTCGTCGCCCACGTCCCGAACGGCCTGAGCGCCGGGATCAGGGCGAAGACACCCCAGAAGCCGTAGACGACCGACGGGATCGCGGCCAGCAGGTCCACCAGCGTCGACAGCGGGCGCCGCAGCCAGGCCGGCGCGACATCGGTGATCGTCAGTGCCACCGCGATGGCCACCGGCACGGCGATGAGCATCGCGATGGCCGAGGTGAGCAGGGTGCCGTAGAGGAACTGCAGCACGCCGTACGGGTTGGGTCCGTCCGACCCGTCGGTGGCCTCCGAGGGCGCCCAGCGGTCCGAGGTGAGGTAGCTGCCGAGCCCGTACCGGGAGACCGCCGGCCATGCCTCGTGGGCGATGAACGCGGCGGTGGCCAGCAGGACGACGACGACGAGGACGCCGGCTGCCGTGACCGCGCCGCGGAAGAGGTTGTCGCCGTAGGCCCAGCGTGATCTGCCGCGGTGCAGCAGGACCCGGGACCGGTCGGCGGATGTTCCGCTCATGACGCTCCAGGAACGAGAAGGGGGTGTGCGAGACGAGCGCCGGGGGCGCGGCGGGTCCGTGAAGGCGTACGGGCCCGCCGCGCACTCGGGCGCCGGATGGTTACTTGACGAGCGGCTGGCCGTTGAGGGTGATCTTCTTGACCTGGGCCATCGACTTGCCCTGGAGGTCTTCGCCGAGCGGCGCGTAGTGCACGTCGGCCGCGTCGTCCTGGCCGGTCGTCAGCGCCCAGGACAGGAAGTTGACCAGGGACGCGGCCTTCGCCTTGTCCTTCTGGTCCTGATAGACCAGCGCGTAGGTGGTGCCGGTGATCGGGAAGGCGTCCGGGTCGGGACCATCGGTTAGCGAGGTGCGCAGGTCCGGCGGATAGGTGACGCCGTCGGTGCCCTTGGTGATGGTCTCCACGCACGGCTGGACGAACTTGCCCGCCTTGTTCTTGACCTGGCCGTAGTTCATGTTCTGCGCCAGCGCGTACGCCAGCTCCACATAGCCGAAGCCGCCCTCGGTCTGGTTGATCTGACCGGAGACGCCCTCGTTGCCCTTGCCCCCGATGCCGACCGGCCAGGCGACCTCCTTGCCGCTGCTCTTGGTCGCGCCGCCGAGCTTGGAGACCCACTCCGGGGACTCCTTGGTCAGGTAGTCCGTCCACACCGCGGTGGTGCCCGAGCCGTCCGAGCGGTGCACCACCGCGATCGGCTCGCTGGGCAGGTCGATGCCGGGGTTCAGCGCCTTGAGCGCCGGGTCGTCCCAGGTCGTGATCTCCCCCGCGTAGATCTTGCCGAGGGTGGGGCCGTCGAACTTCAGCCCGGCCTTGAGCCCCTTGACGTTGTAGGCGGGCACCACGGCGCCCAGGGTCAGCGGGATGTGCAGGACCGGGTCCTTGGCCTTGGCCAGCTCGTCGTCCTTCATCGGCGCGTCCGAGGCGCCGAAGTCCACGGTCTTGGCGGTGATCTGCTGCACGCCGCCGCCGGAGCCGATCGACTGGTAGGCGACCTGGACCTTGTCCTCCTGGCTGTACTGCTTGGTCCAGATCGACATGATCGGCTGCACGAAGGTCGAGCCCGCGCCCGAGAGGGTCGACGACCCTCCGGTCAGCGGGGTGATGCCGTTGTTGTAACCGGGCTTGGCCTGGGCGCCCTTGCCGCATATCTGGTCGGCGAAGGCCACCTGCTTGGTGGGTACCCCGGCGGAGCTGCTGGGGGATTTGGAACCGGAATCGCTGGTGCTGCCACAGCCGGTAGCCACGAGAGCCACCACCACCGCCGAGCCGAGCGTGGCGAGCGTCTTGCGTGCCATGAGTGGTACGTCCTCCGAAGATCGGCGACACCCATCGCGTCGCCCCGCCAAGGAAGTTAGGAACAGCGGATGGACTCAAGGACGAGCGGAGATGAACGGGGGATGAATATAGGCGTCCATCTACGTAGATTGAGATCTATGGAGATGACTGTCTATGCGTGGGTCCAGTGAAGCAGATCCCGCCGCCAGGCGCTGCTGACCCGACTCGCCGAAGTTCGTTGATCGCAGGGTGTTCGCCTGCGCGGACTTGATCGAGTGGGGGGGCAGCGGTGTCGCGATCTCCTGCGTGTGCGTTCGAGGGCCCGTGGCATCATCGGGCCGGTGAGCGGACGCATCGTGCGAACCCAGGCCGAGCGCCTCAGCGGATACGTCCGCGTCCTTGAGGCGAGGAGCCCGGACGCGAGCCCCGAGCGGTTCCGCTCCCTCGCGGTCGATGAGATTCGACCGGTTCGGCTGTGGACGGCCCGTAGTCCCTTGACACCGCCCGATGCGTTGGATCAGCTCGCACGGGACGAGGATCAGTCGGTGCAGTGGAATGCGTTGATCAACCCAAACCTGCCGGACACTGCGCTGCGCTGGCTCGCCGACTTGGAGGCAGAGGAGGCCGGCACAAGATGGTTCACTCTTCGTGAACGCATAGTCCATCACCCCCGCGCCTCGGCGGCCCTGCGGGCGGAACTCGTGGCAGCCGGTGCCTGCAGTTGCCCGAGGCCATGCGGCCGGAACGTCTATGCGCGGCAGGTTTCGACTGGCGACTAGGTTTGCCGGGACAGAAGGCGAGACGCCTAGGCGCGATCACAGGTCAGCGGGAGGCGGCCGCGGCCGGTTCTTCCAAAGGCATCAGGCGAGGTACGAGGCGCACGTAGGTGACCATGCCGATGACCTCGACCAAGGTCTGGGTGACCACGACGACCGCGGCGACGGCCAGGTCGTCGGGCAGGGCCAGGGCCAGGGGAAGGACGACGAGGGAGTTGCGGGTCGCGCCGGTGAAGACGATCGCGCGTCCAGCGGGGGCGTCGAGCCGGAACAGGCGGGTCACCGCCTTGCCGACGAACGCCATCACGACGAGGAAGACTGCGTAGAAGGGGATGACGGCGGCGGCGTTGGAGAGGCTGTCGCCGATCTTGGGGATCTGGGAGGCGACCACGACCAGGAGGGTGGCGGCCATCAAGGGCACCATCGTGGTGGTCGCGGCGCCGGAGACCTTCTGCCCGATGGGGCGGTGCGCGGCCCATGCCTGCAGGGTCCAGGCGAGGGTGAGGGGGATGACGATCAGGAAGACGAACGCCTCGACGAACGGGCCGACCTCGACGATGTCGGCGAGGCCGGGGCCCAGGAACAGGTACAGGAACCCGGGGAGCAGTAGCATCTGCGCGATCAGGAGGACCGGGGTGGCGGCGAGCAGTCGGCGGTTGGAGCCGCCGGCGAGCCCGGAGAAGACGATGACATAGTCGACGCACGGGCACAGGAGCACCAGCAGGACCCCGAGCCGGACTGCGTGGTTGGCGGGAAGGAGGGTGAACATTGCGGCGACGACGAGCGGTACTGCCACGAAGTTCACCACCACCGCGGCGGACAGGAACCGCCCGTCACGCAGCGACCGCACCAGCTCGGCGGCGGGGACCTGGAGGAAGGTGACGAACAGCAGCGCGCCGAGGAACGGGTTGATCGCGTGCTCCAACCCCGGTCCGAGGCTGGGGGCTGCCCAGCCGAGCAGTCCGCCGGCGGCCATCGCCGCCAGGTACATCGCGACCTGCTGCTGTTCCATCCGTTCGACAAGGCCCTGCGGCCTCCGCTGCGACACCCGAACTACTTTCTCGTGCTGTGCCGGACGCTCCCTGGCGCCCGCGATCCCATCCTTGCAGGCCGACTTTCCCGGACCGGGCCCGCGGTTCCCGCCCAGAGCGTGGTCCGACTGCCATCCATGTCCGGCGGTGGGCCCACCGTGGGCATGCCGAGGTCGGCCGGTGCCGGTGCCGCGCGGCAGGACGCGGTGCGGTGCCGGACGACGAGGGCGCCGAGGCCAGCAGCCACGGTCAGGACCGCGAGGGCGGGCATCCACAGCGCGCCGAGCGCGGAGGCGATGCCGATGCCGCCGAGGACGGCCAGGAGCGGGCCGCGCAGCACACCGCGCAGGCCGCAGCCGCAACGGCACCGGTGCCGAGCGCGCCCCAAGGGCGGGACGGACGGGGTGCGGAGGCGGTCATGCGACGGCTCCGAAGAGGTCGGCCAGCATCCCGGCAGCGGACTCGGGTGCCCGCACCTCCAACTGGAGAGCCGCCGGGGAGAGGCGCAGGGTGAAGTCGAAGAACGCGCAGCAGCCCTGCTCGGCCGCGGCGAGGACTGCCACCTCGCCGGCCAACTCGGTGCTCGCGGGGAAGGTCAGGCGTACGCCGTCAGGGATCTCCGCGCGCCCCTCGGCCTTGCCGACCAGCCGCCGCCACTGCCCGGTGCGCTCGCCCAACTTGGCGCCCCCCAGAGTGCAGGCCACCGGGACGTCCCGCCACGGCTCGGCGTCAGTGCTCAACAGGGTCGGCGACAGCGTGATCGGCACAGGCCCGGCCGACTTCGCCGCGCTGGTCGTGGTGCAGCCGCACTCAGGTCCGCAGGCTCCCGCGGGCGCCGGGCCGGACAGTTCGGCGTGGACGCCGGTCAGGTGAGCGGAGAACGCGCGCAGCTCTGCGATCCGGCCATCGGTCTCGGCGATCCGGCCCGCGACGAGCGGCACCATCCGCGCCCTGACCGAGGCGCACACCCCTTCCTCACGTACGTCGAGAAGTTCCCGGATCTCGTCCAGGGCCAAGCCCAGGAGCTTGGCCGAGGAGATGAAGGCCAGACGCTCGACAGCGTCCTCGCCGTACGTCCGGTACCCGGACGGCGTGCGGTCCGCAGGGAGCAGCCCTGCGTCCTCGTAGAAGCGCAGCGTCGTGGCCGGGACGCCGGAGCGCTCGGCCAGCTGCGATATGCGGTAGGTCGACACAACGCCGACCGTAAACCTTCCACCCGACTTGAAAGTCAAGCGGAACCCGCACGCTTCCCGGGCGCCTCCTGCCGCCGGCAGCTACGGCTTGGCGCCCGCCAGGATGAGGGCGACCAGGGTGCGGGCCTCGCCGAGGGTCCGGGCGAAGATGACCTCGCGCATGGTGAGCCAGTCGGTCTGCCCGCGCAGCCACTCCGCGCTGTCGGCCGGGAGGAAGCGCAGCCGCACCCGGCGGCTGTACCAGCGCTTGCGGTAGACGATGGTGCCGATGGTCGGGATGTGGTGGCGCCCGCGGACGGCGGCCCAGCGCGGCCTGCCCATCCCGGGCGCCGGCACGTGGATCCAGGAGTCCTCCGGCCCCCACTTCTTGCCGCGCCGCATGGCGGACCCCCTGCCTCGCGGGCCTACCGCGACCGCAGCGGGTGCGGGGTCCTCGCCGGGCGGTGCTCGCGCGACCACGCCTGCGCGGCGACCTGGACGGCATCCCACGGAGAGCCCAGGGGCGGGGTGTAGGACAGGTCGAGGTCGCTGACGCTGTCGACGGTCATGCCGTGGAAGAGCGCCGCGGCGTAGATGTCGATGCGCTTGGAGACCTCCGCGGAGCGGTGGCCGACGAGTTGGGCGCCCAGTAGCAGTCCGGAGGCGGCGTCCCCGGTGACGCGCACGGCGAGGGGGGTGGCTCCCGGGTAGTAGATCTTGTGGTCGTCAGGACTGCTGGCAGTGGTCACCGGCTGCCAGCTGGCGTCGGCGGTGACGGCCTCGTGCTCGCGCAGTCCGGTGCGTGCCGCGACGAGGTCGAAGACCTTGACGACCTGGGTGCCCAGGCTCCCGGCGTAGTAGCGGGTGCCGCCCAGGGCGTTCTCGCCCGCGACCCGTCCCTGCTTGTGGGCGGTCGTGCCGAGTGGGAGCCAGGTGGCGCCCAGCAGGCGGTGGTAGGTGACGGCGCAGTCCCCGGCGGCGTACACGTCGGGCAGGGAGGTCCGCATCTGCTCGTCGACCGCGATGGCGCCCTTGGTGCCCAGGCGAGCCCCTGCCCTGGCGGCCAGGTCGGTGTCGGGGCGTACGCCGACGACGACGAGCACCAGCTCCGTGGAGTGCGCAACCTCCGCGCCGTCGGGGCCGATCGCCCGGACCGACAACGCGTCGGTCGCGCCGGGGGCGCGTTCGACGGAGGTGACCTTCGTCAAGGTCGCGACCTCGACGCCGTGCTGCTCCAGCTCGCCGCGGACAAGTGCGCCGAGTTCGGTGTCGACCGTCGGCAGGACCTCCGGGAGGGCCTCGATCTGGGTGACCGCGATCCCGCGGGTGGTCAGGGCCTCGGCCATCTCCAGGCCGATGTAGCCGGCCCCGATGATCGTCGCGGTGGCGGGCGCCCGCTCCTCGATGCTGCGCAGGACCGCGAACATGTCGCCCATGCTGTGCAGCAGATGTACCCCGTCGTCCGTGCCCAGCGCGTCGGGGCCGGTCAGCCCGTCGATCGGCGGCCGCGCGCTGACGGCGCCGGTGCCGACCACGAGGGCGTCGTACGACAGTTCCTCGGTCAGCCCGCCGGGGCCGATCACCTGGACCCGCCTGCCTGCGGCGTCGATGCCGGTGGCGCGGGTCAGGGTGCGGACGCACATGCCGGTGGCCTCAAGGTCGGCAGCCGTGCGGTGGGCCAGGTCCGCCCAGCGGGGTACTTCGCCGGAGACGTGGTAAGGGATGCCGCAGATGGAGAAGTTGGGGTAGTCGTCGGCGACGAGGACGGTGACCTCGCTCCCGGGGTCGATTTCCCTGGCGCGCAGCGCGGCGCTGATGCCGGCGTCGCTGCCGCCGATGACGACGAGGCGGGTGGAAGGCACACGTCCTCCGGGGGTGGGATGCCCGAGCCCGACGGATGCGGGCCTCGGAACGGGCGGTGGATGACGGTCCGGGCGCCTTCGGCCGCGTGTGGCCTGTCGGTTCGACCGCACGAGTGCGGAGCATGCTCGCGAAAGCTGCGGGACCGGCTCGCATCGACAGCATACATAGATGGGCGCCGATATTTAGGAGTGCTTGGTTAACGGCAGGCGAACACTGCTGTGCGCCTGATCTCCGGACCGCCCCGCCCGGCCGCCGCACGTTGTGGCGGGTCGTGCGGATCGAGGCTTCAGTGGGTGGTCAGCAGGTCTCCCATAGCGGCGAGGACGGCCGGGGCCACCCTGTAGTAGACCCAGGTGCCGCGGCGTTCGGAGGTGAGGAGGCCGGCCTCGCGCAGCTTCTTCAGGTGATGGGAGACGGTCGGCTGCGAGACGCCGACATCGGAGATGTCGCACACGCACGCCTCGCCGCCCTCGTGCGAGGCGACGAGGGAGAACAGCCGCAGCCGTACCGGATCGCCGAGCGCCTTGAACATCACTGCTGTCCGTGCCGCCTCTTCTGCCGTAAGCGGGCGTTCGGTCAGTGGGGGGCAGCAAGGTGCGACGTCCGGTGCGAGTACGGGCAGCGGCTTGGTGTTCGACATACTTCTATGTTGACACGTATCGAATCGATGAGCGACACCCGCTCCGCGGGCTACGGATTCGATGACTGTCTAAGTTGACGACTGTCTAATTAGGTGCGATGCTGACACCACAAGCCATCGACGAAGGTCGAATCAGTAATCGAGGGGAAGCATCGTGAGCACGCCCATACCCACCCTGCCCGTCGTGGTGATCGGATCAGGCCCTGCCGGCCTCGCCACCGCGGCTCATCTGGTCGAACGCGGCCAGGACGTCGTGGTTCTCGAAGCAGGCACCCGCGCGGCTGCCGCGGTACGTGCTTGGGGCCACGTGCGGCTCTTTTCGACCTGGGCCGAGCTGACCGACCCCGCCGCGGAGAAGCTGCTCGCCCCCACCGGGTGGGTGAAGCCCGACGCGGGCACGTACCCGACCGGCGCCGACTGGGCCGAGCTGTACCTCCAGCCGCTCGCCGACGCCCTCGGCGACGCGGTCCGTTGCGGCGCCACCGTCACCGGCGTCTCCCGCCTCGGCCGCGACCGCATCGTCGACGCTGACCGCGACGCCCAGCCCTTCACCGTCGACTACCGCACCCCCGACGGCCGCGAGCAGCGCGTGCTCGCCCGTGCGGTGATCGACGCCTCCGGCACCTGGAACCTGCCTTCGCCCGCGGGCGGCAACGGCCTGCCCGCGCTCGGCGAACGCGCAGCGGCCGACCGTATCTCCTACCGCGTCCCCGACCTCGACGACCCGGCCGTACGCGCCCGGTACGCCGGCAAGCGCACCGCCGTCATCGGCTCCGGTGCCTCCGCCTTCACCGCTCTTGCGTCGCTCGCGGCCCTGGCCAAGAACGTGCCCGGCACCCGCAGCGTCTGGATCCTGCGGCGCGGGATCAGCGGCTCCACCTTCGGCGGCGGCACCGCCGACCAGCTCCCTGCCCGCGGGGCGCTCGGACTCGCCGCGAAGACCGCCGTCGACGAGGGCCAGGCCGACGCCGTCACCGGCTTCCGTACCGCCGCCGTCGAGCGCGACGGCGAGCAACTGGTCCTGGTCGGCGACGACGGCCGACGCCTCGACGCGGTGGACGAGGTCATCGTGCTCACCGGACTGCGCCCCGACCTGTCCTTCCTCGGCGAGCTGCGCCTTGACCTCGACGACCGCCTCCAGGCCCCGCCCGCCCTTGCCGCGGAAATCGACCCCAACCTGCACTCCTGCGGCAGCGTTCGCCCGCACGGGCACCGCGAACTCGCCCAGCCCGAGGCCGGCCTGTACCTGGTCGGCATGAAGTCCTACGGCCGCGCCCCCACCTTCCTGGCCATGACCGGATACGAGCAGGCCCGCTCCGTGGCCGCCGCAGTCGCAGGGGACATCGAAGCTGCCGACCGGGTCGAACTCACCCTCCCCGAAACCGGCGTCTGTGGCGGCTCCGGCCTCTTCGACGACCCCGACGCCGCCGGACAGAGCGGGGGCGGATGCTGCGCCCCCGCCGCGCCGCAGCTCATCCAGCTCGGCGTCGGCGCGCCGACCTCCGGCAGCTGCTGCTGACCGACGGTGGCCACCACCGACAGCGCGCAGGAGGCCGTGACCGGTTCGGGGGACCAGTCACGGCCCCGCGCCGTGCTTCCCGCCCTGTGTGCCACCCAGATCACCAGCTGGGGTGTCGTCTACTACGCATTCCCCGTGCTGGCCCCGCGCATCGCCAACGACACCGGATGGCCCCACGCCCTGGTCACGGCGGCCTTCTCCGCCGCGCTGCTGGTGTCCGCCGCGATCGGCATACCCGTCGGGCGCGTCATCGACCGCCACGGCCCACGCGCCGTCATGACCACCGGATCGGCCGTCGGCGTCCTGGCCGCCCTCGGCGCGGCAGCAGCTCCGAGCCTGTGGACGTTCACCGCAGCATGGGCGGTCGCGGGAGCGGCGATGGCCGCGACCTTCTACCAGCCGGCCTTCGCCGCCCTCACCCGCTGGTACGGGACCGGGCGCGTACGGGCCCTCACCACCCTCACCCTGGCCGGCGGCCTGGCCAGCACCGTCTTCGCCCCCGTCACCGCCGCCCTCGCCGACCACCTGGGCTGGCGGGGTACCTACCTCGTCCTCGCCATGATCCTTGGCGCGATCACCATTCCCGCGCACGCGCTGGCACTTCGCGCCCCGTGGCCGACGGCACCGGACACGGGGACCACCCCCACCACCGCGAGCGGCGACTCCGTCGCCCGCACGCGCCCCTTCCTCCTGCTCACCGCCGCCCTCACCCTGTCAGGCTTCGCCGTCTACGCCGTGGTCATCACCCTGATCCCCCTACTCGCCGCGCGCGGGGCGTCGACCACCACCGCAGCATGGGCACTCGGCCTGGGCGGGCTCGGCCAAACCCTCGGCCGCACGCTCTACTCCACCCTCGCCCACCGAACAGGCGTCGTCACCCGCACCACCGCACTCATCGCGGCCAGCACCTCGGCCATCGCCCTGCTCGCCGTCGTGCCCGGCCCCATCCCGCTGCTCATCGCGATCTCCATGCTGGCCGGCATGATCCGCGGGAACATCACGCTCCTCCAAGCCACCGCGATCACCGACCGCTGGGGCACCACCCACTACGCGGCTCTGTCCGCCCTCCTCGCCGCCCCCGTCACGATCGCCGGCGCACTCGCCCCCTTCGCCGGCACCGCCTTGGCCGACCCTCTCGGCGGCTACCCCCGCCTCTTCCTGCTCCTCGCGGCCGTCTCCGCGCTGGCCTGCGGCCTGAGTCTGGGCACGGCAAAGCGATGAGCGCGTGGGAGCGACCGGCTGCCGCCCGGCGAGATCGCCCTGCTGAGCGTGCGATCAGGTCCCGGTCGGGTCTCTCTACACTCCGGCGCCGAGCATCCCGGACATCGCGGCGAGGACCGACGGGGTGACGCGGTAGTAGATCCAGGTGCCGCGACGCTCGGAGACGATGAGGCCGGCCTCCCGGAGCCGCCGGAGGTGGTGGCTCACCGTGGGCTGCGAGACGCCGACGTCCGCGATCTCGCAGACGCACGCCTCTCCGTCGGGATGTGACGCGATCTTGGAGAACAGGCGGAGCCGGACCGGATCGCCCAGGGCCTTGAACATCGCGGCCACGAATTCCGACTGCTCGACCGTCAGTTCCTGGCTGGTCAGCGGGGCGCAGCATGCCTCGGTGGGAGGTGCGACCGGCTCCAGTAGCTTCGACATACGTCTATGTTGACACTCGTCAGGGGTGAATGCCAAGATCTCATATTTAGGTAATCATCGAATCAGCCGCGAAGTGCCGTCTCTTCGGGCGGTGTCCGGCGCCGGGAGGGACCATGCGGACAGCCGTGGTGACGGGGGCCAGCAGCGGGATCGGGGCGGCGACGGCGCAGGCGCTGAGCCGATCCGGCTTCCACACCGTCCTGGTCGCGCGCAGAGCGGACCGCCTGGAGCAGGTGGCGGGGAAGATCCGTGCCGACGGCGGCCGGGCCGCCGCCGTGACGCTCGACGTCACCGACCGCGCGGCCGTCACCGCTTTCGCTGCCGGTCTCGACGGCTGTGACGTCCTGGTCAACAACGCCGGCGGCGCCTTCGGCACAGAGCACGTCGCGGACGCCGATCCTGACGACTGGTCATCGATGTTCCAGGTCAACGTTGTCGGGGCGCTGCACATGACGCAGGCGCTGCTGCCCGCGCTCACGGCGAGCGGCGACGGCACGGTCGTGGTCCTGTCCTCGACGGCATCCTTCACCGTCTACGAGGGCGGCGGCGGGTACAGCGCTGCCAAGCACGGAGCCCATGTGCTGGCCGGGACCCTGCGGCTCGAACTGAGCGGCAAGCCGGTGCGGGTGGTGGAGATCGCGCCGGGCATGGTGCACACCGAGGAGTTCTCGCTCAACCGTTACCGCGGGGACGCCGACAAGGCGGCGGCGGTCTACGCAGGCGTGGATGCCCCTCTCACCGCAGAGGACGTCGCGGAGACGATCGCCTGGGCGGTGTCGAGGCCGCCGCACGTCAACATCGACCTACTCGTCGTCCGGCCCCTTGCTCAGGCGGCGCAGCACAAGGTGCACCGCACCGGCTGAGAACGGACCGCCTCCGGCGGGGTGCGTCAACGGGGTGAGGTCGCACCCCGCCGGAGGCGGGGACTGGGCGCGGTCAGCCGCAGCCGGGCGCCTGCGGCGCGTCGAAGAGGTCAGCGGTGTAGGCGGCGAGCTGAAGGGCGACGCCGTGGTCGATGCCCAGCTCGGTGGCAGCGGTGAGTACCGCCTGCGCGGCGGTGGGGGAGCTGCCCAGGTGCTTGGCCGTGGCGTGCAGCAGCTCGCCGTGCTGCTCGGCCGTCAGCCCCAGCCGCAGGGCGAGCGCTTCGGCTCCCGCTGTCGCGGAGCAGACGCCCGTTTCCGGCAGTTGCAGCTCGACGGACTGGGCGGCCTCCAGATCCCCGGCCAGCGCGGCCGCGATGGACCGGACCTGCTCGTAGCCGGTGACCATCAGGAACGTCGGCGCCCGCCCGTAGCTCTTCATCCCGACGGCGTAGTAGCCCGGTTCGGGGTGGGCCAGCTCCTTGAAGCCGTGCGGGAGGACCGTCCCGCAGGAGTGCTGGTTCGGGTCGATCAGCGGGGCGAGCGCGCGGGGCGCCTCCATGATCGGGTCCAATTCGAGCCGCAGCTCCGCGGCGATGCCGAAGTCGGGGCGGAACCCGGTGGCCGCGATGACGCGGTCGGCGGTGAGCACCTGCTCGGAACCGTCGGCGGCGGTGGAGACCAGCTGGATGCCGCCGTGAGGACCCTCGGGCGTGCGGACGGTGTGGGTGCGGAAGTTCGCCGCGAGGGCGACGCGGCCGGTGTCGACGAGCATCTGCAGGCCGGAGCCGAGGGCCCCGCGCGCGGGCAGTTCGTCGTCCCCGCCGCCGCCGTAGGAACTGCTCGCGTCCCGTCCGCGGATTGCCCAGGTGATGCGGGTGCCCGGCGCGGCGTCGGCGAGCTTGGCCAGCGCGAGCAGCGTGTTGGCGGCCGAATGGCCTGCGCCGACGACGACGGTGTGATGCCCGGCGTAGTGCTCGCGGTCGGTCCCGAGGACGTCGGGCAGTGCGTGGTCGACGAGGGCCGACGCGTCCGCCTCGCCGTGGGCCGGCAGGCCGTTGGCGCCGAGCACGTTCGGCTGCGTCCAGGTCCCGGACGCGTCGATCACCGATCCGGCGAGGATCTCCTCGCCGTCCGCCAGGCGTACGACGAAGGGAGCGTCGGCGCGTCCGACCGTACGCATGCGGTCGAGCCCCAGGCGCGCGATGGCGATGACCTGCGCACCGCAGCGGATGTGCGGGGCGATCGACGGGTGCTCGGAGAGCGGCTGCAGGTACTGCTTGAGCAGGTCCTCGCCGGTCGGGAGGGCGGAAGGCTCGGGGGACTCCCAGCCCTCCGTCTCCAGGAGCCGGCGGGCCGCGGGGTCCACGTTGTACTCCCACGGGCTGAACAGCTGGATGTGGCTCCATGCCCGCACGGCGGCCGCCGGGACGTCCCCCGCCTCGACGATGACGAAGTCCAGCCCGCGCTCGGACAGATGGGCTCCCGCTGCGAGTCCTACCGGTCCGGCACCGATGATGACAACGGGCAGGCTGGCGGGAGGGGTGCTGTCGGCCACTGGCTCGGTCCTTTCACGCGGAGATGTCGGACGGCGTGGCTGCGGCCCCGGGTGCGGAGTCGCTCTCCGGGGCGGCGCCGGCGGCCCTGCCTCGGGCTTCGCCGGCTTCGGCTGCCATCTTCTGCAGCCGTGCGAAGGCGTCGCAGCATCCTGCGCCGGCGGGCGCCTGGTCGGGCTGGTCCATGACCTGTCCTCCTGCGTGTCGCCTGGCAATAATTCGATGAATGCAAAATCAAGACCAGGATGACTCGGGGCGAAGTCGCCTGTCAACTGAGCACCTGGAGCGCGCGTCGTGTGATGGAGGTCACATCGGAGTGCGTTGCGCGTCAGTTCGCTCACAAGCCAATCTCGATAGGTATCGAATCAAGGCGGGGGCTGATGAGACGTGTGAGGCGGTGGGGTGGAGCCCCGCCTGGTGCCCGGGTCCGTTCGTCTTCGACGGCCTGGCTCCGTCACCGGGGTCTGCAGCCGGCCCTGCCCTGACCTTCCCCCCGCGCCCCGCTTTGTGACCTGGCACGCGTACCGTCGGAGAGGAACAGTCCATGCCCGATGCATCGAGCGCCTCCCCCCGATCACCACTCGATCCGGCCGAACCGATCGCGGTGATCGGCATGTCGGGCCGGTTCGCGGGGGCCGCCGATCCGGCCTCCTTATGGCACCTGCTGCGCTCGGGCTCGGACGCCATCACCGAGATACCCTTCGGCCGCTACGACGTAGGACCGCTGTACGACCCGCGTCCTCGTGTCCCCGGCCGGACCGTCAGCCGGTGGGGCGGTTTCGTCGAAGGCATCGCCGAGTTCGACGCCGACTTCTTCGGCATCTCGCCCAAGGAAGCGGACCGGATGGACCCCCAGCAGCGCATGCTGCTGGAGGTCGCCTATGAGGCTCTGGAGGACGCCGGGCAGCCGCTGGAAGCGCTCGCGGGGTCGGACGCCGGGGTCTTCGTAGGCCAACTCGGCGGGGACTACTGGCACATGCAGTACCAGGACCGCGACCGGCTGGACCTCTACTCCATGACCGGATCGGCATCCCGGGCGATCACCTCGGGACGGCTGTCGTACGCCTTCGACCTGCGCGGGCCCAGCTTCACGGTGGACACGGCCTGCTCGTCCGCGCTCGTCGCCGTCCACAACGCGATGCAGGCCCTGCGGCTCGGCGAGTGCGGCCTGGCTCTCGCCGGTGGCGTCAACCTGGTCCTGCTGCCCGAGGAGGGAGTGGTCTACTCCGGCGCCGGCATGCTGGCCCGCGACGGCCGCTGCAAGTTCGGCGACGCCTCGGGCGACGGGTTCGTCCGGAGCGACGGGGTGGGCACTGTCGTGCTCAAGTCGCTCTCACGGGCCCTGGCCGACGGCGACCGCGTACGCGCCGTGCTACGCGGCTCGGCGGTCGGCAACGACGGCCGGTCCAGCGGATACCTCGTGACCCCCGGGGCCGACGGCCAGCGCGAGGTCGTGCGGCGCGCCTACGAGAACGCCGGGGTCGACCCGGCGGACGTGGACTACGTCGAGGCCCACGGGACCGGGACCGTCGCCGGTGACCCGGTGGAGCTGGAAGCACTGGGCGATGTCCTCGGAGCGGGCCGCCCCGCCGACCGGCCCGCCCTGGTGGGCTCCGTGAAGACCAACATCGGGCACGCCGAGGCCGCCGCCGGCATCGCGGGCCTGATCAAGGCGGTGCTCTGCCTGGAGCACGGCGAGGTGCCGCCGAGCCTGCACCTGCACGACCCCAACCCCGCCGTGCCGTGGGACCGCCTGCCGGTCAGCGTGCCCACCGCGGTGACCCCGCTCCCGGACCGGGGCCGCCCGGCACTCGCCGGCGTCAGCAGCTTCGGCTTCTCCGGCACCAACGCCCACCTCGTCCTCGAAGCCGCACCGTCCGGACGCCCCGGCGACGCGCCGAAGTCGGAACGCCCCGAACTGCTCACGCTCTCCGCCCGCTCGCCGGAAGCCCTCATCGACCTCGCCGCCTCCTACGCCGGCCACCTCACCACCGGAGCCGGCCGCTCGCAGCAGCTCCACGACCTCTGCCACTCGGCGGCCACCCGGCGCAGCACCCTGGACGCCCGGCTCGCATTGCCGGTGACTTCGCGCGA
Source organism: Streptomyces sp. NPDC021020 (assembly GCF_044333285.1). Classification (NCBI taxonomy): domain Bacteria; kingdom Bacillati; phylum Actinomycetota; class Actinomycetes; order Kitasatosporales; family Streptomycetaceae; genus Streptomyces; species Streptomyces sp. NPDC021020. The sequence continues at coordinate 150,326 of NZ_JBIRQQ010000010.1, read as the reverse complement.
GCAGGCGGCGGAGGCCCTGCGCGCCTTCGCGCAGGGCGAGGACGAGCCCGACCTCTCCTTCACCGACTACGTGGAGAGCGGAACGGTCAAGCGCATCGCCTTCGTCTTTCCCGGTCAGGGCTCCCAGTGGGTGGGTATGGGACGGGAACTCCTCGACACCGAACCGGTGTTCGCCGACGCGATGCGCGCCTGCGACACCGCGATCAAGAACGAGACGGGCTGGTCGGTCATCGACCTGCTGCGGTCCGGGCCCGCCGAGCGCTTCAAGGAACTGGACGTCATCCAGCCGACGCTGTGGGCCATGGAGATCGCGCTCGCCGCGTTCTGGCGCTCCTGGGGCGTCGAGCCCGACGTCGTCATCGGCCACAGCATGGGCGAATCCGCCGCCGCCTACGTCGCGGGAGCGCTCACCCTGGAGGACGCCGCTGCCGTCATCTGCCGCCGCAGCCGCCTGGCCAAGCGCCTGACGGGCCGTGGCACTATGGCCTGGGTCGCGCTGCCCGCAGACGAGGCGGCGGCCGCGCTCGCCGGCCACGAGGACTCCGTAGCCGTCGCCGCCGCCAACAGCCCGACCTCGACACTCCTTTCCGGGGACGGCGAAGCCCTGACCGCCGTCCTCGCCGCGCTGGAAGCCCGCGGTGTCGTCACCCGCTGGGTCAAGGTCGACTTCGCCTCGCACTGCCCGCAGATGGACGCCCTGCGCGAGGACCTGCTCTCGGAGCTGAAGGACCTCGCACCCCGGCCGTCGGCCGTCGCCATCCACTCCACCCTCCTCGGCGAGGTCGTCGACGGCGCCGGAATGGACGCCGCCTACTGGGCCCGGAACATCCGCGAGCCCGTCGACTTCGTCGGCGCGGTGCGCCACCAGATCGGTCTCGGCGACACCGTCTTCATCGAGGTCAGTCCCCACCCGCTCCTCGTCAACGGCATCAAGGAGACCGGCCGTTCCGTCGGCCGGGAGACCGTCGCCGTCGGCTCGCTGCGCCGCGAGGACGGCGAGCGGACCGCGATGCTCGCCGCCGCCGGCGCGCTCTGGACGTGCGGCGCGCTCCTCGCCCCGGCGCTCTTCGCGGGCACGGGCCGCCACGTGGACCTGCCGCACTACCCCTGGCAGCGCACCACGCACTGGCTGCCGGACGCGCCGATCCCCGCGGCCGGCAGCGCCGAGGCCCCAGGACCGGCGCCCGCCGCCGCGCAGCCCCGCCACCCCCTGCTCGGCCCGGAGACGGCCCCCGACGGCAGCACCCGGATCTGGACCGGCACTCTCGACCTCGACAGCAACGCTTACCTGGCCGACCACCGCATCCAGGGAACCGTGATCGTGCCGGGCACCGCATACCTGGAGCTGATGCACGCGGCGATGAGGCAGGTGGCCGGCGACCGGCCCGTGGCCCTGGCCGATGTCGCCTACCACCAGGCGCTGTTCCTCGACGACGGCGCCGCGCCGCCCTCCGTCCGCGTCACCGCCGCACCCGCAGCCGCAGGAACGTTCTCCTGCCAGGTGCTCAGCCGCTCGGCCGACGACGAGTCCTGGACCCTCCACGCCCGCGCCACCGGCCGGGGCATCGACATGCCCGGCCCGGAGCAGAACCTGCCCGCGCTGGAAGAAATACGCGGACGGCTGCCCGAGCACCAGGCGGCCGCCGAGTTCTACGCGCACAACGCCGAGCGTGGCAACCAGTGGCAGGGCGCCTTCCAGGGCGTCACCGAGCTGTGGCGCACCGACGGCGAGGTCCTGGCCCGCATCGTCTGCCCCGAGCAGCTGCGCGCCTCCCTGGACGTTCACCTGTTCCACCCTGCGCTCCTCGACGCCGGCGGCCACTCCATGGCTGCCGCACGGCGGCTCACCGTGGCCGACCCGGACAACGTGTTCGTTCTGGGCGGGATCGACGAGACGAGGTTCTACGACCGCCCCGGCACCGAGCTGTACTGCCACGCCGTGCTCGTGCCCTCGGACCGCGACGACTCCTTCACCGCCGACCTGGTCATCCGCGATCCCCACGGCGGCCTGCTGGCCGAGATGCGCGGGCTGCGCCTGCAGTACCTCGCGGGCACAGCTCCCCGCGAGGCCGAGCCGCAGCCCGGCGCGATGCCCGTACCGGAGAGCCTGCCCGCCGCCCCTTCCGCCCTTCCCCTGGCCCCGCCTCCAGCAGCCCCGTCCGGCGACTGGCTCCACGACCTGCGCTGGCAGCCGTCGCGGAGAGACTCGGCCACCGGAACGGCGCCGGGCACCTGGGTGGTGTTCACCGACAGCGGCACCGCCGGACGCAACGTCGCACGGTCACTGCGCGCCGAGGGACGGCAGGTCGTCGTGGTGACCGCGGCGGCCTCCCTCCACGCCGGCGGGACGGAACTCTTCCGTATCGACCCGGCCGTCCCCGAGCACTACGCCACCGTGCTGGCCGAGACCGCACGCCTCGGACCAATCGCGGGAATCGTGCATCTGTGGGCGCTCGACGCCAACTGCGGCCTGGACGCTTCCCCCCGCGAGATCGCCCGGGCACGCCGGCTCGCCTGCCACAGCGTGCTTCACCTCGTCCAGGCGCTGAAGGCGACCGAGGCGGAACCCGCTCTGTGGCTCCTGACCCAGCACGCGCAGGCCACGGGGGCGGAGGAGCCGATGGTGAACCCCTTCCAGGCGACGCTGTGGGGCCTGGGCCGCACCCTCGCCGCCGAACACCCCCGGCTGCGTACACGGCTCGTCGACCTGGACCGCGAGCGGTCGACGTTCGCGGAACTCCCCGCCGAACTCCTCCATCCCGACGAGGAGGCTCAGATCGCCCTGCGGGCCGGCCACCGCCGGGTGGCACGGCTCGTCCGCCGCGGCACGCAGCAGCCGATGACCCCGGCAGCAGGCGACGACAGCACCGTACGGCTCACCCTCGCCGCCCCCGGCGTCATCGACGACCTGCACCTGGCGGCGCATCCGCGCCGGGCCCCCGAAGCCGGAGAGGTCGAGATCCGCGTCTCGCACGCCGCTCTCAACTACCGCGACGTGCTCCTGTCCGTCGGGCTCTACCCCGGGCAGGACGACCAGCCGCCCGTACTCGGCTGGGAGTGCGTCGGCACCGTCACCCGCGTGGGGGAGGGTGTCGAGGACGTCGTCGTGGGCGACGAGGTCATCGCCTTCGCGGACGGCGCGATGGCCGCGCACGTCGTCACCAGGGCCACGCTGACAGCGCCCAAGCCCGACCGGCTCACCGCCGCGGAGGCGGCGACGCTGCCCGCGTCGTACCTCACGGCCTACCACTCGCTGGTCGACCTCGCCCGTATCGGCCGGGGCGACCGCGTGCTGATCCACTCGGGCACGGGCGGTACGGGGCTGGCCGCGATCAACATCGCCCAGTGGAAAGGGGCGGAGGTCTTCGCCACGGCCGGCAGTCCCGAGAAGCGGCTGATGCTCGAACACCTCGGTGTCCGCCACGTCGCCGACTCGCGGTCCCTCCAGTTCGTCGACGACTTCCGGCTGGCCACCGACAAGAACGGCTTCGACGCCATCGTCAACACGCTCGTCGGCGAGGCCATCCCCGCGAACCTCTCGCTCACGGCGCCCTACGGGCACTACCTCGAACTCAGCAAGCGCGACATCCTGACCGGCGAGACCCTGAACCTGGCACCGTTCGCCTGCAACCTCTCCTTCCACGCGGTCGACGTCGTCCACATGATCCAGCACGCCCCGCACAGGGCCGGAGCATGCCTGCGGGCGGCCGCCCGGCTCGTCGGGCAAGGCGTCCTCAAGCCGCTGCCCTACCGCGAGTTCGACGCGACCGACGCGCGCTCGGCCTTCCGGCTCATGGCCCAGTCACGCCACACGGGCAAGCTCGTGCTCGCCTTCCCCGACTCCACCCTGGAAGCCGCTGCACCCGCCCCCTCGGTCCCCGAGCCCGCACCGCGGGCGTCGACGCCCGTGCGCGGCGACGGGACCTACCTCGTCACCGGGGGAACGGGCGGGATCGGCGGCGAACTGGCCACTTGGCTCGTCGAGCACGGGGCACGCCACCTGCTGCTCACCGGCCGCACCGCCCTCCCCGACCCGGAAGGTGCCGCCGCCGACCACCCCAACGCCGCCCAACTCGCCCTGCTCCGCGACCTCACCGCCCGGGGCGCGGATGTGCAGTATGCGGCCGTCGACGCCGGTGACTACCCGGCGATGCGCACGCTCCTCGACGACCGCGCCCGCGCGGGCAGGCCGCCGGTCACCGGCGTCTTCCACGCCGCCGGGACCATCGACTACGCACCGCTGAGCGACCTCACCCCCGACGACCTCGACGCCGTACTCCGGGCGAAGGTCTCCGGCGGCTGGGCGCTGCACCGCCTCGCCCAAGGCGCGCCGGTCGAGCAGTTCGTCCTCTTCTCCTCCGGCTCGGCGATCCTCGCCTCACCCATGCTGGGCGGCTACGCGGCCGGCAACGCCTTCCTCGACGCCCTTGCGCAGCACCGCCGGGCAACCGGCCACAGCGCCACGGTCGTGGACTGGGGATTCTGGGACAGCGTCGGCATGGTCGCCCGCAAGCAGCAGGAGGACGGCCGAAGCCTCCTGCCGCGCGGCATCTCGGCCTTCACCCCTGAGGACGGACTCGGGATCCTCGGTCGCCTCCTGACCGAAGGCGCCACGCAGACCGTCGTGTTCGCCGCGGACTGGCCGCAGTGGGCGGCTGCATACCCCGACGCCGCGGCAGCGCCTCTGCTCGCCGACCTGATTCGCGGTCACACCCCCGGCCAGCCCCGGCTGCTACCGGCCACCGAGTACGAGCGGTCGGACCGACCCGCCGCCCCGCCCGCACTCCCGGCACCGCGGCCGGCCCCTGCCGAGACACTTCCCGCCACGCACCAAGAGCCCCCGAGGCGGGACAACACCGAGCCCCCGCAGACCGCCACTGCACCGGTTTCGACACCGCCTTCGACGACACCGACTGCTCCGGAGGCCGTGATGGCGTTCCTGCGGGCTCAGACGGCGGAGGTGTTGGGGCTGCGTCCGGAGCGGGTGAATGTGAATCGTCCGTTGAACCGGATGGGTATGGATTCGCTGATGGCGGTGGAGTTGCGGAACCGCGTGGAGCGGGAGTTCCGCACGCAGGTGCCGATCGTGAAGATCCTCAAGGACGGAACGCTGACCGCGATAGCCGAAGCGCTGGCCGAGGCCGGCGGCGCTCCGGCCCCCGACCGGCCGGACACGGGATCCGCGGGCGGTGCGATGACGGTGCCGGTGGCGGAGCCCCGCCCAGCCGCGCCGGAGTCCCTGGCGGCGCCGGAACCTGACGCCCCGACCGCTGGGGCCTCGCCCGGCGCAGAGCAGGTGATGGCGTTCCTGCGGGCTCAGACGGCGGAGGTGTTGGGGTTGCGTCCGGAGCGGGTGAATGTGAATCGTCCGTTGAACCGGATGGGTATGGATTCGCTGATGGCGGTGGAGTTGCGGAACCGCATTGAGCGGGAGTTCCGCACGCAGGTGCCGATTGTGAAGATCCTCAAGGACGGAACGCTCACCGGGATAGCCCAGGCGCTCGGGGAAGCAGGCGGACCGGAATCCTCCCCGACCTCCGAAGGAGCCGAGAAGTGAAGACACCCGGGGTGTTCATCGCCGGACTCGGGACGTACATACCGGAGATCTTCGACGCCAGAAAGGCCGTCGAGCTGGGACTGTACGACGCCGACGACTACGAGTGGTACGGGTGGACAGGTGCCGCCGTCGCGGGGGACATGCCCGCGCCGGACATGGCGGTCAAGGCCGCGCTCCAGGCCGTGGAGCGCTCGGGGCACCACCCCGACGACCTGGCGCTGCACATCCACGCCTGCGGGCACGAGCAGGGACCGGAAGGCTGGTCGCCGCAGCACTACATCCTCCACCACGTCACCGACCGCGACATCCCCGCCTTCCGTGTGTGGCAGGCGTGCAGCGGGCTCATCGGCTCCATCGAGCTGGCCGCCTGCTACCTCCAGGCGGTACCCGAACGGGCCGCCGCCCTGCTCACCGGAGCCGACAACGTCGGAACCCCGAAGTTCAACCGCTGGGCCTTCGGCATCCAGAACGGCGTGCTCGGCGACGGCGCCAGCGCCCTGGTCCTGTCCAAGCAGCAAGGATTCGCCCGGCTGCTGTCCGTCAACACCGGATCCACCGCCGAGGTCGAGGCGCAGTACCGCGGAGACGAACCGCTGTTCCCGCCCTCCCTGACCGTGGGGCGCAGCATGGACTTCAAGGAACGGCTCGCCGCGGCCGGCGGGCTGGAGGAGACCGTGGCCGAAGTCGTCCGCCGCCAGGGCGAGCTGCGCACGGAGATCGCCCTACGGACCATCGCCGAGGCCGACATCGAGGTCCGGGACATCACGCGCGTGGCGCACGTCTTCACCGGCCAGGAGGCTTACCTCAAGGTGATCCTCGACCCGATGGGCCTGAGCACACGCCAGGGCCTGCTGGAGTTCGGCCGCCGACTCGGCCACATGACCGTCAACGACCAGGTCGTCGGGCTGACGCACCTGGTGGAAACGAGGCAGGTCGGCCCCGGCGACCACGTACTGATCGTGGCGCACGGCGGCGGCGTCTCCATCACCTGCGCGGTCGTGCGCATCGAGCGCTCTCCCGAGTGGAGTGCCGCGGCCGTTTGACCGGATCGGGCGCGGCGGGACCGGACCGGTTCCGCCGCGCCCGGCCGCGTACCGAACCTCCCGCTCCTGCCCATGGACCACGTGAAGCGGCCCGCTCCCGGGCCGCCCGAGCCTGAAGGACGACAGGATGATCTCTGCCGACGCGTTCTGCGCCGAACTCACCGAACGCGGCTTCTCCACCGCCAGCGGTGTCCCGTGCTCCCACTTCGGCGGGCCGATCGCCCTGCTGAGCCGGTCCGGTGAGGCGTACGTGCCCGCGCCCAACGAGGGCGCCGCGCTCGCAGTGGCCGCGGGCGCCGCCCTCGCCGGTCGGCGCGCGTACGTCATGCTCCAGAACTCGGGCCTCGGCAATCTCGTCAACCCCCTGACCTCGCTGGTGATGACCTATCAGCTGCCGGTGCTGACCTTCGTCAGCCTCCGCGGCTGGCCCGACCCCGCGACCGACGAGCCGCAGCACGAGGTGATGGGGCCGGCGAGCCACCCGCTGCTCGAAGCGCTGGGCGTGCCGCACTACACGCTCCGCAAGGACGACGGGGTGGAGCGATTCCGGGAGCTGCTCGACGCGGCGGACAAGGACCTCTCCGACCGGCGCGCGCCGTTCGTCCTGGTGGAGCGCGGCGCCATCGGCAAGGCCGACGCGGGCAGCACCGACGTGGCCGGTGGGCTGCCGAGCGCCGAGGTGATGCGCAGGATCGCGGAGGTCGCCCCGGAGGCTGCCCTGGTGGCCACGACGGGTTTCACGGGCCGGGAACTCTTCGCCGTCGCCGATCGCCCCGGGAACTTCTACATGCAGGGCTCCATGGGCCACGCGTCGTCGCTGGCCCTCGGGGTGGCGCTGGCCCAGCCGCAGCGGACCGTCATCGTGCTCGACGGGGACGGCGCCGCGCTCATGCACCTGGGGGCGATGTCCACGATCGGGCAGCAGGCCCCGGCCAACCTCGTCCACGTCGTTCTCGACAACGGCGTCCACGAATCCACGGGCGGCCAGCGCACGACGTCCGACACCACGTCCTTCGCCCAGGTCGCGGCCGCCTGCGGCTACCGCACCGCCGTCGGCTGCCCCGCCCTGGACGACGTCGAAGCGGCCCTGCGCACTGCCCTCGCCTCGCCCGGCCCGCACCTGCTGGCGGTGCGGACGCTTCCGCGTACGGGAGCCGTCCCGCCGCGGGCCACCAGCGCCCTCAGCGCGGAGGGCATCCGCGACCGCTTCTCGGCGTCGCTGGCGGGGGCTTCGGACCAGCAGCCGGGATGAGCCCGGGAAGGGGCCCTTCTCGCCCTCAGCCGGCCGTGCCGTCGCTGAGGGCGAGAAGGGCCGCGATGCCTTCCGGGTCGGAGGCGGCGAGGCTCGCCAGGACGCGGACCGGCTCGGCGAGAGCCGAGCAGCACAGGCTGTACTGGTTGCTGCGGCCCCGCGGGACGGCGGCGACGAGCGCCTGCTCGCGCAAGGGCGCGAGGTGGTGGCTCACCAGTGTCTGGCTGAGACCGGTCGCCTCCTGGAGTTCCTTCACCGTGCGCGGGCGCTGGGCGATCAGCAGCAGCAGCGTCAGACGGGTCTCGTCGGCCACCGCCCGGAGCTTCGGCGCCAGCACCTTGGCCTGGTCGCGCTCGCTGAGCCATACGTCCGGGTCGGTGACGGCCACCCGCAGGTCGGGGGATCGGGCCATGAGAACCTCCCTGGGGACCGGTCGTCGGTGCCGCTCTGCGAGTGTATGCCGCGCTGAACTGTGCTGTTGTACGCGGGAGCCGGGCCCGGCGGGCAAGCGATCGGATCAGGCCTTGGCGGTCGACGCATCGTCTGCGGGAACGTCCTCGGTCTCCCCGGGGGTGCTCACGGCCGCCATCCGCGCACGCGGCAGGACGACCACGGCAGCCACCGCACCCACGGCCGAGACGGCGACGCCCGCGACGATCGCGCTGTTCAGGCCCGATACGAAGGCGTGCTGCACGGAGTGCACCAGCCGCTGCCCGGGTGCGCCGAGCCCGGGGAGTGCCGCGAGGGCACTGCCGATGGAGTCCCGGACCGCGCCGTGCGCGTCGGCGGGAATGCCGGACAGGGATGGCAGTTTGTCCCGGTAGAAGGTCGACAGGAGGCTGCCGGTCACCGCGATGCCGAGCGAACCGCCGACCTGCATGCCGACGTCCGCCATCGCCGAGCCGGCTCCGGCCTGCCGGGCGGGGGTCGCCATCACGATCGCGTCCGTCGCCGCGGGGAGGGCGATGCCCATGCCGAGGCCGAAGACGGCGAGTGCCCACAGGGCCATGGCCTGGGAGGAGTCGTCCAGCCCGCCGAGCATGGCCAGGGCCGCCCCGCAGAGCAGCAGGCCGAAGGCGACGGTCGCCTTGAGTCCGACGCGCTCCACCAGCGGCGCGGACAGGGGCGCCCCGATCATCATGGTGCCGATCGCGAACATCCGGACGCCGGCGGCCAGGGGGCCGAGTCCGAGCACCGACTGGAGGTACTGGGTCAGCAGGAACAGCATGGTGTACATCCCGAAGGAGACGCACAGGATCGACAGGGCGCCGCCGCCGAACCGGGAGAGCTTGAACAGCTCGACGGGCATCATCGGGTGCGCGGTGCGGCGTTCCCAGCGGACGAACGCGACCAGCAGGACGACACCGGCGGCCAGCGCGCCCAGCGTCACCGGGTCCGCCCAGCCGAAGTGCGGGGCCTCGACGAGCCCGTAGACGAGAGCCACGAGGCCGAGGACGGACAGCACGGCCCCCACGAGGTCGAGCCCGGGATGCTCGGTGTCCCGGGACTCCGGGATGAGCGCGATGCCGGCGATCAGGGCGATCAGGGCGATCGGCACATTGATGAGGAACATCGACCCCCACCAGAAGTGCTGGAGCAGAAGTCCGCTCAGGGCGGGGCCGAGCGGAACTCCGACGGCTGCGGCGCCAGACCAGATGCCGATCGCCTTGGCCTGTTCCTCGGGCGGGAAGATGTCCTTGATGATCGTCAGGGTCGCGGGCATCATCAGCGCCGCGGCGACGCCCATGGCCGCCCGGAAGCCGATCAGCATCGGGCCGTTGACGGCGAAGGCCGCTCCCACGGAGAACCCGAGGAAGGCCGTCAGCCCCACGAGCAGGGTGCGCTTGCGCCCGAAGCGGTCGGACAGTCCGCCGGCGAGCAGCAGCAGGCCGCCGAAGGCCAGCGCGTAGGAGTCGACCACCCACTGGAGGGCGCTCCCGCTGGTGTCGAGATCGCTCTGGATACTCGGCAGGGCCAGGTTGAGGATCAGGGTGTCCAACCCGATCAGCACCAGGCTCAGGCAGAGCACCGCCAGGATCTGCCAGCGGCGGCGGTAGGCGGTGGCACGGTCCACGAAGGTCCTCCTCAGGGCAGCACTTGGCACACCGGACGTGCTGTCCCCGGTGCGGCGCGCAACAGCGTAGCCACTCAACAGTGTTCGCTGTTGAGAGCAGCCGAAACTGTTCTCAGTTACCGGCGCTGATGGGTGACTTTCGGTCAATCTCCGCTCGCCGGTGCGTGCGGGCCCTCTGCTGGCTCTGTTGCTGGAGTTACTGGCAGTTCTGACGGTGCTTCACGGCCGGGAGGAGACCGTCGGCCCAGCGCTGCCCGTCGGAGTGGAAGCGTGGTGCCGGACCGCCCGCAGTTGGACGTAAGTGCAGGTCGACATCCACTTGTGGGGGCGCTGACGTGCGAGGCGCGGTCCGCGATCGGGCCTCCGTCCGGACGGGTGATCGGATCCGGCCCCGGTGTCTGAGATCTGTCTCGAATAATTCGACCACCATCGATAAATTGAGCTAACCGGCGATCGGCACGCACGGCCGGTCGACGACACGGCGCAGCACCCGCGGCAGCTCGACGCCGCAGTCGATGAGGGGACCATGAAGCACTTCATCACCGACTACGGCTACTGGGCCGTGTTCCTCCTGATGGTGGCCGAGTCCGCCTGCATCCCGGTTCCGTCCGAACTCGTCATGACACTCGGCGGCGCACTCGCCGCCGGCGCCGTGGACGGGGCGCACCCGAACATCGCGCTCGTCGTCGTGGCCGGGACGCTCGGCAACGTCGTCGGCAGCTATCTGGCGTGGGCTGTGGGGCGGTACGGCGGCAGGCCCGCCGTCCAGCGCTGGGGGCGCTATGTGTGGCTGGGGGAGAAGGACATCGAGCGGGCGGAGCGCTGGTTCGACCGGCACGGCTTCAAAGCGGTGTTCTTCGGCCGGATCCTTCCCGTCGTCCGCACGTTCATCTCCCTCCCCGCGGGCTTCGCCCGCGTGGACCCGCTGCGGTTCGGTGTCTACACGCTGCTCGGATGCATCCCGTGGACGCTGGGCCTGGCCTGGGCCGGCTACGCGCTCGGCAGCAACTGGGAGGACGTCGAGCACGCGATGAACGGGCCGAGTTACGCCGTCGCCGGGGTCGTCCTCCTGCTGCTCGTGGCAGGACTCGTCATGTTCATCAGGCACCGCCGCCCCGGCCGGGAACCCCGGCCGATCCCCGAGAGCGACTGACCTGCGCGTACGGGGACGGTGCGCAGTCCTTCGGGATCCTGCTCCGGGGCACGGCGTGATCGCCGCGCCGCGGAGCACGGTTCCGATTTGATCAGTACGAAGGGAACACGATGTCTGTCTCCGCTCTGCCCCGGCTCGCCCTGGTGGGGGACCACGGGAACCACAACGAGCCGTCCCACCCGAAGATCGACGCGATGATGCCGCACTGGGGGCTCGACGCGGCCTGGATACCCACCGTGGACATCCACGACACAGGCCTTCTGGAAGGCTACGACGGCATATGGGTGGTCCCCGGGGCGCCGTACATCAACCAGAAGGGCGTCCAGGAGTCCGTCCGGTACGCCCGCGAGAACAAGCTGCCCTTTCTCGGAACGTGCGGCGGGTTCTTCAGCGCCCTCATCGAGCACGCGCAGAACGTCCTGGAACTCCCCGAGGCGGAGGGGGTCGACGAGGACCCGGAGAAGCTCATGCCGCTCGTCACCCCGCTGCAGTGCTCCTTCCGGGGTGAGAAGGCGCCGCTCGTGATCCGCCCGGAATCGCGGATCTCCTCCATCTACGGCGGCGCCACGCAGGCCGAGGAGGTCTTCCACTGCGACTACGGGCTGACGACGGAGTTCATGGGCTCCGCCAGCCAGGGGGACCTGTCGATCTGCGCGTGGGACGTCGACGGCGCGCCGAGGGCGCTGGAGATGGCCAACCACCCCTTCTTCCTGGGAAGCCTCTTCCAGCCCGAGCTGGCCTCGACGCCGGAGACCATGCACCCCATCATCGTCAGCTTCCTGGACGCCGTGCGGCTGAGGGCGGCCTCCGCCGCCACGGCGGCCTGACGGGAGCGGCCCGGGCCGCGAGCACACACCGCGAACTCCCCGCGTACGGAAGGCCGGACGGGACCGGGCCGGTGCTGCCGCCGTGCCCCGGCGCGCGCTGAGCGCGCGGGGCCGGGATCCGGTGGGGAGCCCTTCCGCACCGACCACACGGAGGACTTCGGTGAATTCCCAGGAGCAGGGCATACCCCGTCGCGGGTTCGTCCGCGGAGCGATCGTCGGCGGCACCGGGTTGGGAACGACGGCACTCACGGCCGCGAGCCCGGCCTCGGCGCACGCAGCCGGGGACCGGGACTCCCCGCCTCCCGAGGCGCCGAGGAGCAGCTCGCCGCCCGGCAACCCGGACCTGACGGACCAGTCGGCCGCCCTCGGGCCCGACCGCACCGTCACGACCGCCTGCCAGTTCTGCAACGCCAACTGTCGGCTCCACGTCGGCCTCAAGGCCGGCCGGGTCATCGAGATCCGCGGGGAGACCGGCGACCCGGTGCAGGCCGGCAACCTCTGCGTCAAGGCCGACCTGATGCCCCAGCTCGTGTACAACGACGAACGGCTGACCAGGCCGCTGCGTCGGGTGAGCGGGCGCAAGGGCTCTCCCGACTCGGTCTTCGAACCCGTCTCCTGGGACGAGGCGCTCGACACCATCGCCGTCAAGTTCCTGGAGCTGCGCGACGCGGGGCTGGCGCACACTATCGCCAACCGGACCACCGGCCGGATGCCCCGCGGCACCGGATCGCTCGTCGCCCGCCTCTTCAGCATGCTCGGCAGCCCCAACAACACCGACGTCGGACCGGTGTGCAACGACGCCGGCGCCGACGCACTGGCGGCGACCTTCGGCGTCGGCAACTTCACCAACGGCTACGGCATCGACGGCGCCACCGGCCGCGAGGACCTGGGCGCCGCCCGCTACCTGCTCTTCCTGGGCACCAACCAGGGCGAGACCCACCCGGTGACCTTCGAGTACCTGCTGCGCGAGCGCAGGAAGACCGGCGCCCGGCTCACGGTGGTGGACCCGCGGCTGACGCCCACCGGCGCCCAGGCGGACCGCTGGCTGGCGCCCAAGCCCCACACCGACTACGCCCTCGTCCTCGGAATGCTGCACCACATCATCACCGCCGGGCTGTACGACAGGAAGTTCGTCAGCCGCTGGGTCACCGGCTTCGAAGAGCTGCGCGACCACATGGTCCGGCACGCCTACACCCCCGCCTGGGCGTCCGAGGTCACCGGCGTGCCGGAGGAGACGATCACGGCCGTCGCGCGCGAGTACGCGAGCGCCAAGCCCGCCGCGATCTTCTGCAACGCTGGCATCTCCCACCAGATGGGCGCGTTCGACACCTACCGCGTACTGACCTTCCTCGCTGCGGTGACGGGCAACATCGGCGTGCCCGGCGGCGGCTGCAACTTCATGCACAACACCTGGCCGGGCGACCTCCACCTGCCGCCGATCACCGCGATCGTGCCCGACCTCACCAACGCCCTGCCGGTGGGCCCGGACTACTTCGCCGAGTCCATCCTTACCGGGCGCCCGTACCGGCTGCGCGCCATCGTCACCCAGGGCAATCCACTCGTGGCCTCGGCGAATTCCAGCAGGGTCCGGGAAGCCTTCGAGCAACTCGACTTCTTCGTCTACACAGGGCTCTTCATGGAGGAGCCGGCCTACTACGCGGACGTCATCCTCCCGGTGTGCAGCGGACTGGAGATGGGCGGCGTCTACATGCGCCGCGATGACCGCGCCATCCGCTGGCAGGACCAGGCCGTACCCCGGGTGGGGGAGTCACGGCCGGACTGGGAGATCTGGATCGGCCTGGCCCACGCCCTGGCCAGGCACGACACGAAGCGCCCCGCGCACGAGTGGACCTCGGAATTCCCCGAGGAGTGGCTGGACTACCGCAACCTCTGGCGCGAGTTCGTCAGCCGCACACCCGGCATGGGCGGGATGGGCGAGCAGCGCCTGCGCGGGCGCACCGAGCCGCTGCGCTGGCCCTGCCCCACCCCCGACCACCCCGGCGTCTCGACGCTCTACCTCGACCACCCCAGCTGGTACGCGGCCGCCGAATCCCTCGACCCCGCCCACAAGGGCAAGCGCTTCCTCACCCCGAGCGGCAAGGCCGAGATCTACACCCCCGCCCTCGACCAGCGGCTGGCCACCGCGGGCCATGGCGCGCTCCCGGTCTTCTACACCCACCCCGAGGTCACCGGCGCCCACCCGACCGTCCGGTTCGAGCGCGGATTCGTCACCAACCCGGTCAACCCGCAGGCGGTCACGCACCCCGTCACCCTCGGCGTGCCCGGCAGCGACGTCGTCCACCGCGCCTTCCCGCTGATGGGCATGACGGGACGTCCCAGCGTCGTGCACTTCGCCGAGGTCACGCACTGGACGTACACGGGGGAGCAGCTCAACGGCATCCGCCTCGTGCAGATCCATCCGAGCACCGCCCGGCGCAACGGGATCCGCGACGGCGACACCGTACGGGTCGACAGCCCGCGAAGCACGGTCACCGGCACCGCCCTGCTGTGGGAGGGCATCCGGGAGGACACGATCTTCGTCCCCAACACCTTCGGCCCCGCGCAGAAGGTCGGCGACACCTTCGGCGCGCCGCGCTACGACCCCGCCAACACGCTTCCCGACGACGCCTACTACGACAACCTCTCCGGCCAGCAGGCGTACAAGTGCTTCGCCTGCCGAGTGACCAGGGCCTGACCAGGCTCTCTTCCGAAAGTCCGCCACCACAAGGAGGCAACACCGTATGAGCGCCGCCCCCGACCCCCGGCTCAAGGCCGAGGAAATCACCGTCAACACGCTGGACACCCCGCCGGACACCGAGGTAAACGTCCTCGGCTCCAAGAGTTACACCAACCGCTACATCGCCATCGCCGCCCTGTCAGGCAAGCCCACCGTGATCGACGGGGCGCTGCTGTCCGACGACACCCAGTACCTCGCGAACGCGGTGGCCGCCTTCGGGCACGTCCGCACCACCATCGACCACGACGCGGCCCGCATCACCGTGGAACCCACCGGCGAGCCGATGCGCGCCCCCGCGGAGGACATCTTCGTCGGCGGTGCGGGAACGCCCCTGCGCTTCCTGATCTCCATGGCCGGTCACGCCGAGGGCACGACCGTCATCACCGGCAACCAGCGGATGCAGGAGCGTCCCATGGGCGACCTGCTCGCCGCCCTTCCGGCGCTCGGCGTCGACGCCACCGCGGTCCGTGGCAACGGCTCCCCGCCGATCCGCGTCGTCGGCGGCTCGTTCAACGGCGGCGCCACCTCGATCAGCGGGCAGGTCTCCAGCCAGTTCACCTCCAGCCTGATCATCAACGCGCTGCGCGCCGCCCGCGACACCGAGATCACGATCGCCGACGAGCTGATCTCCAAGCCGTACGTCGAGATGACGCTCGCCGCCCTGGCCGAGATGGGCGTCACCGTCGAGCGCGACGGCTACCGGCGCTTCACCGTCCCGGCCGGTCAGAGCGCCCGCGGCGGCCAGGTAACCGTGGAGCCCGACGCCTCGGGCATGTCGTACTTCCTGGCCGCGGCCGCCGTCACCGGCGGGCGCGTCACCATCCCCGGCATCGGCGCCAGCTCCCACCAGGGCGACGTCCACCTGGTCGAGGCACTGGAGCGCATGGGGTGCCAGACCGACGTCAAGGACACCTCCATCACCCTGTCCGGCGGCCCCCTGCTCGGAATCGACATCGACATGGAGGCCATGCCCGACGTCGTCCCCAGCCTGGCCATCGTCGCCGCCTTCGCCCAGGGCACGACCCGCATCACCAACATCGCCTCCCTCCGGGTCAAGGAGTGCGACCGCATCGCGGCCGTCACCACCGAGCTGCGGAAGATGGGCATCACCGTCGAGGAGTTCCCCGACGCCATGCACATCACCGGCGGCACGCCGCACGGCGCGGTCATCGACACCTACGACGACCACCGCATCGCGATGACCTTCGCGATCGCCGGCCTGCGCACCGAAGGCGTCGTCATCAAGGACCCGGGCTGCGTCGCGAAATCCTTCCCGAGCTTCTGGAGGACGCTCGACGGGCTCTACCCGACGGGCCGGAGCACCCGATGAGCGGCCCCGGCACACCAGGCGTGCTGCTCGTCCTAGACGGCTGGGGACACGCGCCCGCGTCCGAGGCCAACGCCTTGTCCGCGGCGAAGACCCCGGTCCTCGACGGGCTCCGCACCTCTTCCCCCTCCGCGCTGCTGGAAGCGTCCGGGGAAGCGGTCGGGCTCCTTCCCGGAACGGTCGGGAATTCCGAGATCGGGCACATGGTCATCGGCGCCGGCCGGCCGCTGCCGTACGACAGCCTGCTCGTCCAGCAGCGGATCGACTCCGGCGAACTGCGGACCGACCCGCTCCTGGCGTCGGTCCTCGCCGCGCTGGCCGCCTCGGACAAGGCGTTCCACCTGGTCGGGCTGTGCTCGGACGGCCAGATCCACGCCAACGTCGAGCACCTGGCCGTCCTCCTCGGCGCAGCGGCCGACCACGGCGTGCCGAGGGTGTGGATCCACGTCGTCACCGACGGACGGGACGTCGCGGACGGCACCGCGGAGCACTACCTTCGGCGCGTGAAGGACCTGGCGGAACAGGCCGGGAAGGGCACCGTCGCCACGGTCTCCGGACGGGGCTACGCGCTGGACAAGGCGGGCAACCTGTCCCTCACCGAGCAGGTCGTCGCCGTGATCGCCGACGCGGAGGGGCCGAGGGCCGCGAGCCCCGAGGAAGCCGTACGCGCCGGCGAGCGGGGCGACGAGTGGGTGCCGCCGACCGTGATCACCGATACGCCCGACGCCCCCTCCTCCCGTATCGCCGACCGCGACGCGGTGCTGTTCTTCAACTTCCGCAGCGACCGCATCCAGCAGCTCGCCGACGGCCTGGTCGAACGCTGGGCCGCCACGGACCGCTCCGTGCTCCCGCTGAGCTTGGCCCAGTACGACACCAAGGCGCCCATCAAGGCGCTCGTCGGGCGCGCGGACGCGTCCGGCGGCCTCGCGGACGAACTCGCCTCGGCGGGCCTGCGCTCCGTGCGGATCGCCGAGGCGGAGAAGTTCGAGCACGTCACCTACTACATCAACGGCCGTGACGCCACGCAGCGCGACGTCGAGGAGCACCACCGGATCACCGGGGACGGGCCCCCGGACTACCGCGCCCGGCCCCGTATGCAGCTGGACCAGGTCGTGGACGCGGTGGTCACCGCCGCCGCACGTACCGAGATCCCGCTGGTGGTCGCGAACCTGGCGAACATCGACGTGGTCGGGCACACCGGCGACTTCCCGGCGACGGTGTCGGCCGCCGAGGCGACCGACGAGGCCGTGGCCCGGATCGTCGAGCAGGCGGGCGCGCAGGGCCGCTGGGTCCTCCTCGTCGGCGACCACGGCAACGCCGAGGTGATGGCCAGACCCGGCCCGGACGGAGTGACGAGGCCGTACGGCGGCCACACCACGAACCCCGTACCCGTCGTCCTGGTCCCCGCGCCCGGGGCGTACGCACCGGACACCCTGCACGACGGCACGCTCGCCGACGTCGCACCCACCATCCTCGCCCTGCTCGGCCAGAAGCCGGGCGCGGCCATGACCGGAAGGCCCCTGTTGTGACATCTGCGGCGACCATGACGCCCCGGCGCCCTCACGAGGACCACGCGCTGGACGAAGTGCTCGCGTCCCTGCGATCCGCCGTCAAGGGCGGTCGCGACGCAGGGGTGCTGAGCCCTCGCGTCCTGCCGGCCTTCGACGCCGACTGCCGTCCCGTCAGCCTGGGTGACGGCCTTTGGGGGGTCGCGCGCACCTCGGTCGACGGCGCCACCAGGGCCTTGTGCGTCCACAACCTCACCGACGGCCCCGCCACCTTCGCCGTCGGCGCCCTGCTGCCTCCTGTCAGGCCCGACGACCAACTGCACTTCGTACGGGGCGAGGCGCGCACGAGCGCGACCGCCGACGGGGACATCGCCATCCACCTGGACCGTCGTTCCTTCGTCTGGCTGGCCCGCTTCCCCGACGCCTCCTGACCCGTACGCACAGCGCGCCGACCGCCGCCTTCCCCGTGGGGCCGACGCCACCAGATCCGCTGCAGCCTTCACCGGCACCGGACGGGCACGCCATGCCCGCGCCACCGCCGGTGTCTTCCTGAAGGGCACCGCCAACCCGAAGGATCTGTATGGACATTCTCGTGCTCGTACTCGTGCTGGCCCTGGCCGCCGCCAACGGAGCCAACGACGTCCCCAAGGGCGTCGCGACTCTCGCCGGCGCCGGTGTGGCCAAAGTGCGGACCGCGATCGGGTGGGGGACGATCACCACAGCCGTCGGCTGCCTCGTCTCCCTCCATTTCGCGTCCAAGATGACCGCCCTGTTCTCCAAGGGGATCGTCTCCGCCGACCCGACGCCCGCCTTCGGCGCGGCCGTCCTGATCGGCACGGTCGCCTGGGTGGCGCTCGCCACCTGGCGCGGCCTGCCCGTCTCGACCACGCACGCCCTCACCGGGGCCCTGCTCGGAGCCGGGTCCCTCTTCGCGTCCAGCGCGGTGCAGTGGAGCGTGCTGCTGAAGAAGGTCGTCGAGCCGCTGCTGCTGAGCGTCCTGATCGCCTGGGCGATATCCGCCCTCCTGGCCGTCGCCGCTCGCGTCGCCCTGCGCAGACTCGCCGCCGCCCGTCCGCCGGCTCAGCAGGAACCGGAGCCCGTGCCTGGGCCCGGGGGCGGTGGCGCCACGACCGCGACGGTCACCAGGACCGCCACCGAGCCGCGGACCGAGGAGGAGACACAGCCCACCGGGAAACTCGGCGCCGTCGGGGTCGCTCACTGGCTTACCAGCGGGCTGACGAGCTTCGCCCGCGGGATGAACGACGCGCCGAAGATCGTCGCCATCGGGTCGTTCGCCCTCGTCTCGGGGATGACCCCGACCCGCCTGCTGTTCGCGGTGACCGCGGTCATGGCCGTCGGCGGTCTGGTGGTCGGCAGCAAGGTCGCGGGCCGCCTGGCCAACGACGTGATCAAGATGGAGCACGTCGAAGGCTTCACGGCGAACCTGACAACGGCCGCCCTGGTAGGACTCGGGGCCTTCCAGGGGCTTCCGATGTCGACCACGCACGTGTCGATCGGCGCCATCTCCGGAACGGCCGGCACCGACCTGTCGCGCATCAAGAAGAAAACGGTGCGGGACTTCGCCATCGCCTGGGTGGTGACACCGCCGTTCGCCGCCGCGGTGGCCGCGCTGGCGTACCTCGCGTTGCGCTGATCCCGGCGTCCGGTCAAGCACTACCTGGATACGCAACGTCCAGGTAGCGGCATACCCGGTGGCGGACCGCCATGACGCAACCACGGCGGTCCGCCACCGGCAATTCGGGCCCGCGCCGCGATCAGTATCCGTCGATTACGTGTCCGGAAACGCACGTTGAGGAGGCGGCGTGAGAAAAGGCAGCCGCCGTGGGAGTAACGTATCACTCCATGGTGACCTCAGTCGATAGTGATGCCATACGGCTCCTCGGTGACCCGCTGCGCAGCCGTATCGTCGCGCTCCTCGCGGAAGAGGCGCTCTGCGTCTGCCACTTGGTGGAGGAGACGGGAGCCAAACAGACCAACCTGTCGAACCACCTCAAGGCCCTCCGGGAAGCCGGCATCGTCGAGACCGAGCCGTGCGGGCGGTACATCTACTACAAGCTCGTGCCGTCGGCGGTGGAGGCCGTCGCGCAGCAACTGGCGGGGATCGCCGCGCTCGGCCGTGAGACCGTCGAGACCGGGCGGCGGCGCCCATGCCCGTGACGCCGTGCCCGGTGGCGGGGATCAGCAGCCGATGAGCAGTCGGCTCATCGCCGCCAGCGCGCCCGGCGCCACTCGGTAGTAGACCCAGCTCGCGCGGCGCTCGGAGGTCAACAACCCCGCCTCGCGCAGCTTTCTGAGGTGGTGGCTCACGGTGGGCTGGGACACCCCGACGTCCTGGATGTCGCACACGCACGCCTCGCCTCCGGGATGGGCGGCGACCCGAGAGAACAGCCGCAGCCGGATCGGGTCCGCCAGCGCCTTGAACATCACGGCCACGGATTCGGCGTCCTGCTGGGATAACGCGGCCGAGCCGAGCGGCGGGCAGCACGCGATGTCCCTGTCCTCGGGGGGTGTCGGCTGCTCGGAGACGACGTCAAGATTCGACATACCTCTATGTTGACACCTGTCTAAGCAGATGCCAAGCTCCGCTATTGACGGTTGTCGAATCAGCGAGGGTGTCGCCGATCGCCTCCAGGCCGTGAGCGCGTATGGCCTGCGGAGCGCGATGCCCGCCCCATCCGGAAGGACATCGACATGTCCCGCATGCAACTCGCCCTGCGCGTTTCCGACCTCGACGCGTCGATCGCGTTCTACTCGAAGCTCTTCGGCGTCGAGCCGAGCAAGCTCCGCGACGGCTACGCCAACTTCGCCATCGCCGAGCCGCCCCTCAAACTCGTCCTCCTCGCCGGCGCCGCCGGCGAGGACACCCGCCTGGACCACCTCGGCGTCGAGGTCCCGAGCACCGAAGAGGTGGAGGCGGCGACCGCCCGACTGAAGGACGCCGGGCTCGCGACGTTCGAGGAGAACGACACGACCTGCTGCTACGCCCTCCAGGACAAGGTCTGGGTCCACGGTCCCGGCCAGGAGCCCTGGGAGGTCTATGTCGTGAAGGCCGACGCCGACCGCCTCGGCAAGAGCGCGGCGGCCGAGATGACGGCGAGCGGTGAGTCCGAAGCGGCCGCCTGCTGCGGAGAATCGGCCTGCTGCACCTCGGAGGCGACGGCTTGAGAGAAACCGGGAGGTCCCGGTAGGCGCAGGGTCCCGCAGACGTCCCCGGTCAGCGGGCGGTACGGCCTTGGCGAGGCGGATGCAGGTGCTCAGTGTTCGGCGAGGTCACGGATGTCCCAGCCTGCGTCGATCATCGTCTCCGCGTGCTGCTTGCCGCGGTCCCGGTGGGCGGCGAGCACGAGCAGGTGGGTGGGGCGCGAGGCCCCGACGAAAACGAGCTGCGCGGCGGCCTGGACGCTCTTCAGCTCACTTCGAGGGTCGCTCCCCAAGGCGACCATGCGGAGTGCTTCACTCACGTCGAACTTCCGGCCGCCCTTCTCCAGGCACTCCAGGATCAGCGTCGCCGCATGGGTCTCACCCTTCGCGCTCTGGATAGTCCCGGGTACCGCCCGCGCCACTGGCGCTGCGGCGGAGATCTGGGGAACACCGCCCGTTGTGGCGGCCAACTCGGCCGCGGGGGTGAACTCCAAGCCGACGGTTTTCAGCGGCCCGTCGGTGAGCAGCTTCATCTCGACAGTCAGTTGTTCGGTGATCATGCCCCAGTTCGCCTCGTCGAACGTGGTTCCGTGGGCGAGGAGTTCGCGCAGCAGAATACGCACCCTGCCGCCGGGGGTCGCTGCGGATCTCTCCAGGCGGCCCAGCGCCGGTATTCCTTCGCCGGTCAGCGGCGTGAAGGACGCGCGTAGGGCGTTCCACAGCTCAGCGGCTGTTTCCTGGTTGTCCGCGCCGGACCTCCATTGGGTCGCTGCCGCGCGGGCCGCGTCGATCAGGGCGCGGTGGGCGGTTGGGCGGCCGGGCGGCGTGTAGCCGGGCAGGTAGCAGGAGATCGACTGTGGGCGGGCGGGGGAGCTTCCCGGGTTCATCCGTGCGCCCAGCACACGCGGCGGGCGTCTGAGAAGGACGTCCTCGGGGAGGATCGTGGCAGCCATGCGTTCGAAGGTCGGTACGACATCGAGCACCGTGGCCTCGTCGAACAGCAGTACCGCCACCTTGCCCTCGGGGCCGGCCCCACGGATCTGCTGGGGACGTCGGACCGCCAGGCGGCTGGCCACTGCCGCGATCTGCGGTCCGAAGCGGCGGCTGACGGGCAGCTCCTGGGTGCCGGTCAGCGGGAACGCCGAGGCGGACCCGCTCACGGCGCCGGCGTCACTGTAGATGCCCTGGTTGGTGTCGCCGACGCGCTGCACCACGGTGGGTGAGGAGGCGAATACGAGGGCCAGCAGTTCGTGCTGGGTGGCGCTGGTGTCCTGCATTTCGTCGAGGAGAACGAACGGGAAGCGTGTAGATACGGCCGGAACGATGCCGGGGTGCTCGGCGAGGTACTGCTGGGCGATGGCGTACATGTCCTGGTAACGGAAGACGCCCCTACTGGCCAGCGTCCGCTTGAGGTTGGACAGCTGCTGGCCGCTCTTAGAATCGGCGCGGAAGGGGAGTTCCCTGGTCGCGCCGGTGACTACGAGTGCGCCGCCCTTGTAGGCGAAGGTCGCCCCGGTGACGATGTGGGTGCCGCCGTGCTGGCGTTCCACGTAGCTGCGCAGAGTGGAGTAGTTGGGTAGTTGCAGGAGACGCTCCGCTGCGGTCGCGAAGGCGGTGTCGTCGACGGATCGGACCTCGACGCCTTTGGTTCGTACCGCCGGAAGCGCGAGGAAGGTGTGCACGAAGGACTGGATGGTGCCGATGAAGTGCGGGTAGCGCAGCAAACTCCGCCCCGCGGTGAGGGAGGCCACCCGGTCGGCGATCTCGTTCTTGGCCGTGTTGGTGTGCGACAGCACGCAGATCCCGCGCGTCGCGGAGGTCCATGCGTCGGCCATGAGGGCGAGCTTGAGCCCGATCAAGGTGGTCTTGCCCGACCCCGGAGCGGCCTGGAGGTCCTGCGTGGTCTCGCTCCGGAGGAAGTCCCACTGTTCGTCGTCGAGTGGGTCGAGTCCGAGGAGCTTGACCATGGCCTCCACCTTGTGCGTGGCGAAGACGTCGGGCGAGTAGGTGCCGGTCACGGGGCCACCTCCCCGCACAGGTGCTTGAAAGCGTCGACCAGATAGGGCGGGACGTCACTTTCTTCCAGTGGGGTAGTGACGAGGAGCTGCGCGGCGAACTGCGCGGCGATCGACTTGCTGGCGTTGTTGAGCTTGAGCGGGCTGTAGATTTTCAGGGCAATCTGCTCCCGTGCCAGGCCCTGGCCTTCCCACTCGGCGATGTCCTCGTCGGCCTGTGCGATGACCTGCGCGGTCTTGGCGGTGTCCGGCCAGGACCGCTCTGCGACGGATGCGAGTTTGACCGCGCGGTGCATCAGCTTGGCCATGGTCGGGGAGGCAGCAGCGAGGTCGTACTCCAGGGTCCACCAGTTCGACACGAAGGTCTTCACCGGCCCACCGTCGTCACTGGTAAGGCCAGTGACGTGGTCGGCGACCTCTTGCTCTGTCATATCGTTCCAGCACTTCAGCTTGCCCCGCACCTTATCCGGGGTGCCGGCGGGGACGAGGTCGCGGTCGCGGATGCAGGCGACGGGAACGGGTATCTGCTCGCCGACGCGCTGGAAGGCGCGGCTGTACCGGAACAGGCCGACGTGGCCGACGTTGACCACGCTGACGCCGTGTTCGTTGAAGGGCCTCCCCAGGGCGGCGGCGAGAGCCGGGAGGAAGATCGCCTCGGCGTCGCCCTCGACCATGGCCAGACCCCGGGCGAAGAACATGTTGGCCTTGGTGACGTCCAGGAACCGGGTCAGGAACGCGTAGTCCTCACTGGTCAGGCGCGTGATGCCGGGCCGCAGCGGGAAGGTGCGGCCCCGGACGACGAGGGTCAGGCACTCGACGGACGCCGAGGAGGCGAGGTTGGGGCTGTGGGTGGTGAGGATGACCTGGACCGGGGCCCCGCCGCCTTCCTGCGGCCCGTTGGCCTTGTCGCGGAGCAGGTCCATGATCCGGGTCTGGAGCTGTGGGTGGAGGTGCGCCTCGGGCTCTTCGATCAGCAGCAGGGGCGCCAGCTCGCTCTTCCCCAGCAGGAGAAGCTCCGCGGCCATGAACAAGGCGTTGTTGTAGCCGAGCCCGCGGCGCGTCCACTCGTCGGACTTGGCGAAGAGATTCAGTTCGAGCCGTTCCAGCGCGCGAGCCAGCGTCGCGTCGGTGGCGACGCTGATCTTGGCGCGTAGGACGTCGTCTCCGATGGCGAACCGCTGCAGGTAAGCCGAGTTGATGTCCTGGCTCACGTCCGCGACTGCGGCGTTGCGCCGGATGTCGTCCTCGGCGCGGCGCAGGATCCCCACCAGCGTCGACGGAGGGTCCTCGCTGGCGGGGTCGAAGTCGTCGACGCCCTGGTTCTTCATCGCCGGATAGCCGGCGAGGATCTGGGACAGCCGTGATCCGCGGCCCGAGCGCAGTTCCGCCTCCGCGTCGCGCAGAGGGCGCAGGTAGGTGGCGCGCAGGAGTTCGCGTGCAGCGCCGTCCAGAGCTGGGCCGTTGCCGTCCGGTCCTGTCCGTGTGGTGACCGAGACCCGGTTCCGGACCGGGTCCATCCGCTGGGCCTTGAACGTCACGCAGAGCCAGGCGGCGCCGTCGTTGTCGTGGGTGAGCAGTTCCAGGAAGACCGCCTGCTCCTCGGTCGACAGGTCGGTGAACCCGCACACGATGGTGAAGGTCTCGGCCCGCCCGGCCTCCCCGAGGTGGAAGTCATCCTGAGAAACGCGGTAGTAGTCGGTCGCCGCGGTCTGCAGGCACAGCCGAATCGCGTCGATGATCGCCGTCTTCCCGCTGTCGTTCTCGCCGACGAGCACGTTCGTCCCTGCCGTGAACGACAAGTCCAGCGACGCGTCCGACTCGTCTTCGCTCTGGGCCGTGGCTCCGAAGACCCGGAAGTTCTCGACCCGAAGATGTGCCAAGTACACAAATTCCCCTGCTGCTGGGGCCGCGGCGCCCCTCATTCTCCGGGAAGGAGCCCCCCGGGCTGCGCGCGGCCCGTGATCGATATTTTCGGGATCCTACGCTCTCCGGGCTCGCCGCCCGGGAGAATCCGGAAGATTGCGGGGGCAACCGGATCAAAGAAGGGAGCAAGCACCGGACCCCGAACGGCGGGCCGCCGTCTGAAAGGGGGAGCGCGCCCACCCACGCAACGCCCGGCATCGCTGTGTACAAGGTCCACTTCGACCGACAGCGGAGGCCGGAACGCAAGCCGATTGCATCTCCACCAGTCAGAGATCATCTACGGTGCGCCCTTGGGTGAGCGAGTTCCCCAGTCGGACTGCCAGAGCGAGTGCGGTCTCGGGATTGATCGGGGACCACCCCCCGCCTGCACGGGGAGAACCTTCGTGACCTGGGCTTTCAGGGAGTCTTTGTGATTCCCTTGCCGTTCGTCTGCGTATTCGCCACTCTCTGGACCCTTCGGTTCCCGTGCTCCTCGAAGTTTCGCACCAAGTACGCACGAGTGACCTGCCGCTCGGGTAATCGAAGCAAAGTCAGTTGTTGGCCTCCAAGGGCCCCGATGCGGGCACTTGTGAGCCCGGTGTGAGCCTGGACGCCGTTGGACCCGGTGGGACCACGGGCCGTGCGGCGGACGGGCTCACTTCCTTGACCCGCACGGATAGGACTGTGGTGGACTACGCGTCATCCTCCGGCACGGGTTCCGGGCGACTCACAGTCCGTCGGCCTCGGGTTCGCACGTGCGGCAGTGTGCAACGCCCGAGCCCGTGGTCTCCTCGGAGCCAGGGACTTTGCAGGGACTTTCAGCTCTGTCGGAGGGACTTTCGAGGGACTTTCCGCTGTACAAGCGCGGAAGGCTCCGACAGAGCTGAAAGGAGAGAAACACCAGCTCAGGCGCTACACGGTCAGCACTCGATGACGTTGACGGCGAGGCCGCCGCGGGCCGTCTCCTTGTATTTGACCTGCATGGTTACGCCATGCCTCAGCGGAGAATCAGGTTTCGAGCAAGTCCGTCGATATCCCTCACTCTGCAGTTCGCAATCCCGAGTGAGGAGAGGGCGGCCCGGTTGAGGAGGGTTCTCTTCTGGTTGGCGTCGTGAGGTGTGGGTGGTCCCCCGTACACGCGGGGGACCACCCACGGTCAGGGGGCGAGTTCTTCGGAGGTTTTCCAGGCTGGGCGGAGGCGTTGGCGTATGCACCCGGTTGCGTCGCTGACTCGGTCCGTCGCAGCGTTCGCGGGGTCGCGCGCGGCCAGGGTCGCCTGGAGCGAGGAGATCTTGCGGTTGAGCGTTCTCACGAGTTGGAAGAAGTCGTCCTCCGTCAGCCCCACCTTGCCGGCGGAACTTGGGGCGGATGACGGCCCGGTCGATCGACCCGTCCGGGCGGACGGCCTTCTGCGATCCGTCGTCAGGCTCGCCCGCGCTCGCGGGGATACTGGGGCGCATGCGTATCGATTTCGATCCTGAGCAGCTCGGCCGGAACGCGTTCTACAGGCTCCTCACGGCGACCGTGGTGCCCAGGCCCATCGCCTGGGTGTCCACCACGTCGGCGGCGGGGACGGACAACCTCGCCCCGCACAGTTTTTTCACGGTCGCCTGCGTCGATCCGGCGGTCGTGCAGTTCACCTCCGTCGGGCGGAAGGACTCGTTGCGGAATGTCGAGGAGACGGGGGAGTTCGTGGTCAATCTCGCGCCCGAGCACCTCTTCGAGGAGATCAACGCGACGGGGACGGATTTCCCGCACGGGGTCAGCGAGTTCGACGAGGTGGGGATCGCGCGGGAGCCGAGTGCGCGGGTGAAGCCGCCGCGGGTGGCGGCGTCGCCGGTGGCGCTGGAGTGCGAGCTGCACAGCACCGTACGGCTGGGGGACTCCACCGTGGTGTTCGGGCGGGTCGTGCATGCGGCGGTGTCCGAGGCGGTGCTGGTGGAGGGGCATCCGGACGTCCAGCGGCTGCGGCCGCTCACGCGGATGGGCAAGGACGAGTGGGGCACCCTCGGGGAGGTGCTGGAGATCGCCCGGATCCCCGTGCGGGAGTGGGAGGAGGGGCGCCGCCGCTGACGGGGCGGCAGCGGTGAGGGGACGGCGGTAGGGGGGCGGGGGCGAAAACCGTTCGACGCCGGGCGGGGGCGCGGGCCATGATCGGGGCATGTTCCGGCTCGCCTTCCTCGCAGACGCCACCGCGGCAGCGGTCGCGGCGTCGAAGGCTGCCTGCTCCGCCCCGGGCGCGAACGCCGCCCCGGCCGGCCGGAACGCACACGCATCCTTCGACGGCGCCCGACGCTGACCCTCCCCGGACCGACGTCCGGTGGGACCCCGCACGGGGAGGGTCGGCCCGGCCAGGGGTTCTCGACTCACCCGGCGTCCCAGGAGGAGACACCGTCATGTCCAAGCAGGCGTACGTGCGCACCAAGCCGCATCTCAACATCGGCACGATGGGGCACGTCGACCACGGCAAGACCACCCTCACCGCGGCCATCACCAAGGTCCTGGCCGACCGCGGCACCGGCACCTTCGTGCCGTTCGACCGGATCGACCGGGCGCCGGAGGAGGCGGCCCGCGGCATCACCATCAGCATCGCGCACGTCGAGTACGAGACGGCGGGCCGGCACTACGCGCACGTCGACATGCCCGGCCACGCCGACTACGTGAAGAACATGATCACCGGCGCGGCCCAGCTGGACGGCGCGATCCTGGTCGTCTCGGCGCTCGACGGCGTCATGCCGCAGACCGCCGAGCACGTGCTGCTGGCCCGGCAGATCGGTGTCCGGCACATCGTTGTCGCGCTCAACAAGGCCGACGCGGGGGACCCGGAGCTGACCGACCTGGTCGAGCTGGAGGTGCGCGAGCTGCTGGGCGCGCACGGCTTCCCGGGCGACGAGCTGCCGGTCGTACGGGTGTCGGGGCTGCGCGCGCTGGAGGGCGACCCGCGGTGGACGGCCGCGATCGGCGAGCTGCTGGACGCGGTCGACGCGTACGTGCCCGTGCCGGTGCGGTACACCGACGCGCCGTTCCTGCTGTCGGTCGAGAACGTGCTGACCATCACCGGGCGCGGCACCGTCGTGACCGGCGCGGTCGAGCGCGGCGCGGTCGCGCCCGGCGACCGCGTCGAGCTGCACACGGCCGACGGGGAGCCGCTCACCAGCGTCGTCACCGGCCTGGAGACCTTCGGCAAGCCGATGGACTCCGCGCAGGCCGGCGACAACGTGGCGCTGCTGCTGCGCGGGGTGCAGCGCGGGCAGGTGCGGCGCGGCGACATCGTCGCGGCGCCGGGCAGCGTCAGCCCGCACCGTCGCTTCACCGCGCGCGTCTACATCGTGCCCGCGGCGGAGGGCGGCCGGCACACCCCGATCACCTCGGGCTACCGGCCGCAGTTCTACATCCGCACCGCGGACGTGGTCGGCGACGTCGACCTCGGCGAGGTCCCGATGGCGCTGCCCGGCGACACCGCCGAGGTCACCGTCGACCTCGGCCGCGCGCTGCCGCTGGAGCCGGGACTCGGCTTCGCCATCCGCGAGGGCGGGCGCACGGTCGGCGCGGGCACGGTGACCGCGCTGCTCTGAGCGGACGGCGACGGCGGGGGCCGGACCCCCGGGCCGGTGGTCCGGCCCCCGCCGCTGCCCGGTACGGTCACCCGTACCGGGCAGCGGCGGGCCGTACCTCGGCGCTGGCTGCGAGCGCCCGCGTGGGTGGCCGAGCCGCCGCTCCGGAGGTGAATCGCCTGCGTCGGCCGTGCCGCAGGCACCGGTGGCAGGCCCCGGGCGCTGGCTGCGAGCGCCCGCGTGGGTGGCCGAGCCGCCGCTCCGGAGGTGAATCGCCTGCGTCGGCCGCGCCGCAGGCCCCGGGCGCTGGCTGCGAGCGCCCGCGTGGGTGGCCGAGCCGCCGCTCCGGAGGCGAACCGCCCGCGTCGGCCGCGCCGTACGCACCAGCCGTAACCCCCCGCACCGGCCGCGCGACAATAGCCCGATGGACCACCACGAGGACCCCCGCGGACCGGGCCCCGACCCCGGCCCCGCGCCGGTGACGCGCGAGACCGACTTCGGCACCGCCCGCCTGCTCCCCGACATCGACCGCGACCGCGCCTGGCTGCTCACCGTGGACGGCGCCCCGCAGTCGTACGTGGACCTCGACGACCCGGCCCACCTCGAATTCGAGTACGTGCGCAGGATCGCGTACGCCGTCGACGCCGCCTTCCCCGGCGCGGAGCCGCTGGACGCGGTGCACCTCGGCGGCGGCGCGATGACGCTGCCGCGTTGGCTCGCCCGCACCCGGCCCGGCGCGCGGCAGCAGGTCGTCGAGGCGGACGGGCCGCTCGCCGCCCTCGTCGCGGAGGTGCTGCCGCTGCCCGAGCCCGCCCCGGCCGTGCACACCGCCGACGCCCGCGCGTGGACCGCCGCCGCCGGGTCCGGCACGGCCGACCTCGTCGTGGCCGACGTCTTCGGCGGCGCCACCGTGCCCGCCGCCCTGACCTCGGTGGAGTTCGTACGGGACGCGCTGCGCGTCCTGCGCCCCGGCGGCCTCTACGTCGCCAACCTCGCCGACGCCGCGCCCTTCGCCTTCCTGCGCTCCCAGCTGGCCACCGTACGGGCCGCGCTCGCGGCGTCCGCTCCGGACGGCGGCGACGTGGGCGACGTGTGCGTGCTGGCGGAACCCGCGGTGCTGCGCGGCCGGCGCTACGGCAACGCCGTCCTCGCGGCGAGCCGCCGCCCGCTGCCCGTCGCCGAACTGGCCCGGCTGTGCGCCGCCGACGCCTTCCCCGCGCGCGTCGTCCACGGCCCCGACCTGGCCCGCCTCGCGCGCGGCGCGACCCCTGTCACGGACGCCTCCGCAACCTCGTCCCCGCCGCCCCCGGCGGGCGCCTTCACCGTCGGCTGACCCGCGGCCCGCCGCCCGCCGTACAGAGGACGCCCGTCCGTACCCCAGTCCGCCCGCTCAACCCCCCGCACCCCTTACGCCGCCCGCCCCTCCTCCGCCTCCCGCGCCGGGACGCGCACCGGTGACGGCGACGGGTGCGGCCGCGCCAGCCGCAGGGTGCGGACGTCGCGGAGCAGCAGCACCAGCGCCGTCAGCAGCACGACCAGCGCGGACGACCCCCACAGCGCGGGCCGCAGGCCGAAGGCGGACGCCGCGGGGCCGGCCGCGGCCACCGCGAGGGGGGTCATGGCGACCGAGCCCAGCCAGTCGTACGCGGCGACCCGCGACATCAGGTCCTCCGGGATCTCCTGGTGCATCGCCAGCATCCAGCCGACCGCGAAGACCTCGATAGCGACACCGCCCGTGAACATCACCAGCGCCAGCGTCCACGCGGGGAGCAGCAGGGCGAGCGCGGCGCCCGGCAGCGCGAGCGGGAAGACGCACAGGGTGCCCACGAGCAGCACCCGGCGCGGTTTCCAGCGCATCATCAGCACCGCCCCGCACGCCGTCCCGAGCCCGCCCGCGGCCAGCGCCAGGCCCCAGGGGCCCGCGCCGCCGAGGTGGTCGCGGGAGACCAGCGGGCCGTAGACCGACTCGACCGCCGTGACCATGCCGTTGACGACGGAGAACTGCACGACGATGCCCCACAGCCACGGCCGGGCGACGACCTCGCGCCAGCCCTCGCGCAGCTCGCCGAGCACCCCGCCGGTGCGTGGCAGCCGGGCGCCGCCGCCGGTGTCGATACGGGCGCGCAGCGCCGCCGCGACCACGAAGCCCGCGGCGTCGACGGCGAGCACCCACCCGGCGCCGACCGCGGCGACCAGCGCGCCGCCGAGGGCCGCGCCGCCGACGGTGGCGGCGTTGCTGGACAGCCGGTAGACGGAGATGGCCGGGCCCGCGTGCCCGGCCTCGACGGTGGCCAGCACCAGGCCCTGGGCCGCGGGGGCGAAGAACGCGTGCGCCCCGCCGCCGACCGCGGTCAGCGCGGCCATCTGCCACAGCGCGGGGTGGCCGGTCAGGACCAGGGCGGCGAAGAGCGCCTGCGAGACCGCGTTGACGAGGTTGGCGACGGCCATCACGTGCTGCCGCGGCAGCCGGTCCGCGAGCGCGCCGCCGACCAGCAGCAGCACGACCATCGCGAGCGTGCGGGCCGCGGCGACGACGCCCACGTCCGTGGCGCTGCCGCCCGCCTCGATGACCGCGAAGGCCGCGGCGATCGTCGCGCCCGCGTTGCCCGCGCCGGTGATGAAGGAGGCGCTCACCAGGAGCCGGAAGTCGCGTCCCGCCCAGGGTGGGAAGCCGAGGCGGCCGCCCCGGTCGTCTGCAGTCATCCGGGGACTATCGCCGTATCCCCGCCGTCCTGCCAAACGGTTTACCGGACCGATTACCGGACGGTCCGGTAAACCCTTCACCGCGCGGTCCGCCGGCGGACGGGAAGGCCACCGGCGAACCGCTCAGCCGCACGCCCGCGCGAGCGGGCGGCGGCTCACTGCTTGATCGGCCGGATCGTGGACATGATCTGGTCGACCACCGACTGCGCGAGCTGCCCGGGGACGCCGGTCCTGGCCCACAGCACCCACACGATCGGGGTCGGGGTCTTCTGCGCGGGGTCCAGCCACGCGACGGCGTAGGCGATGCCGTTCGACGAGCACTTGTTGGCCTTGGGCACGTTCGTCGTCGTGGCCTGCGCCTGCCAGCCGGTGATGCCGTGAGAGTTGTGGAAGGCCTTGCTGTTGAGGGCCGGGGAGACGGTGCCCTTGTCCTTCTCCTGGAAGGCGTACTTCGCCCAGGCCCTGGCCTCGTTCTCGGCGGCGGCCTGCAGGCTCGCCGCGCCCGCGCCGCCCTTGGTGCCAGCGGTGGCGTTGCTGGCGGTGATCTTGCCGTCCTTGCAGGTGTCTTCCATGTAGTACGCGGGGGCGCCGACGATGACCTGCGGGTCTCCTGCGTCGTCCCCGTAGCCGATGCTCATGGACTCGCTGCCGACCGTCCAGCCGGGCGGCACGTCGAAGGCGGAGTTGCGCTCACCGCGCTTGACGACCTTCCAGCCGGCGATGACCGGCTGCACGTCGGTGGAGCCCGCGGGGCCGCGCGGGTCGTCCTCGTCGTCGTCACCGCCCCCGGCCTCCATGGTGCCGGTCGCGGTGGGCGTCGGGGTGGCGGTGGGCGTGGCGGAGCTCGCGGAGACGCTGGGCGAGGTGGTGTCGTGGGCGTCGGTCTTCTTGCCGTCGTCCTTGCCGACGAGGACGACGGTCACCACGACGGCCGCGATCACCGCGAGGGCGGCGCCGATGGCTATCGCGATCGTGGTTTTGTTGCGGCCCGGCGGCTGCCCGCCCCCGGGCCCGCCGGGGAAGGGCTGCGGCGTGGGGTAGCCGATCGGACCGGGCTGCCCCGGTGCCGAGTAGCCGGGCTGCGGACCCGGCTGCTGGTAGCCGGGCTGGGCGTACGGCGACGGGGCGCCGTACCCCGGGGTCGGCGGGTACGGCTGCTGCGCCGGCGGCTGACCGGGCTGTACGGGCGGCCCGGGCGGCTGCGCCGGCGGCTGACCGGACTGCGGGTAACCCGGCTGCTGGTAACCGGGCTGCGCGTACGGATTCGGCGGCTGACCGTACGGCCCCTGGGGTTGCTGCGGGGAATTGCCCGCTGGGTACTGCTCTCCGCCGGATTGTCCCCCGGCCTGCTGGTCTCCTGGCCACATGGCTGGAAACACTAGGGGAGCGGGCTCCGCGGTTCCACGCCGGATGGCCCTACTGGCTGGTAACATCCGGGCATGTCCGAGACCTTGCCGACGCCGGCTTCCATAGGCGCATTCCTCACGGCCACCGTGCCGATGGTCCGCACGCTCCGGCTGGAGTACCTGGAGACCACCGCCGAGCGCGCGGTGCTCGCGCTCCCCGACGACCCCGAGTACCACAACCACGTCGCAGGCCCGCACGCCGGCGCGATGTTCACCCTCGCCGAGTCCGCGAGCGGGGCCGTCGTGATCGGCGCCTTCGCCGCCGAGCTGGGCCGGGCCGTACCGCTCCCGGTGCGCGCCGAGATCGGCTGGACCAAGCTCGCGCGCGGCCCGCTGACCGCCACCGCGGTGCTCGGCCGCCCCGCCGCCGAGGTCGTCGCGGAGCTGGACGCGGGTACCCGGCCGGAATTCCCCGTCGAGGTGTCGGTGCGCCGCGAGGACGGCGCCGAGACCTCGCACATGACCATCGTCTGGACGCTGCGTCCCAACAGCTGAGCGCCGGCGCCCCGGGGGCCCCGCCGGACCGGGCCGGACCGAGCTGACCGGCCGGAACGCACGGCGGCCCGGGCCGGTTCGCCCGTCCGGTCGGTTAGGCTTCCTGGGAGTGCGCCGGGAGCGCACGTTCGACCGTCGTCGTGGGGAGGGACCTCCTGTGCATGTGCAGGACTGGCTCGACGGCATCCCGCCGGTGGCCGTCTACCTGATGGTGGGTCTGGTGGTCGGCCTGGAGAGCCTGGGCATCCCGCTGCCGGGCGAGATCGTGCTGATGACCGCGGCGCTGATGTCGTCGCAGGGCAACGCCAACCCCTGGCTGGTCGGGATCTGCGCCATCGTCGGAGCGGTCGCCGGCGACTCGATCGGCTACGCGATCGGCCGCAAGGGCGGCAAACCGCTGCTCGAACGGCTCGGCAGACGCTTCCCCTCGCACTTCTCGCCGGGCCACGTGGCCACCGCCGAGCGGTCCTTCCAGCGCTGGGGCATGTGGGCGGTCTTCTTCGGCCGCTTCGTCGCCCTGCTGCGGATCTTCGCCGGGCCGCTCGCGGGCGTGCTCAAGATGCCCTACGGCCGCTTCCTGATCGCCAACGCGCTGGGCGGCATCGTGTGGGCGGGCGGCATCACCGCCGTCATCTACTACGTGGGCCAGGTCGCCGAGCCGTGGCTCAAGCGCTTCGGCTACGTCGGGCTGGGCGTCGCGGTGCTCTTCGGCATCGGCTCGCTCGTCCTGGTCAAGCGGCGCGCGGCGAAGGTGCAGGCGGAGATGGAAGCCGCGCCCGCCGAAGAGGCCGAGGTCGCCGCGGCGCCCGCCGAGTAGCCCCGCCCCGCCCGCTCAGTCCCGCCCGTCCCCGACGGCCTCCCGGTGCACCTCGGCGAGCGCCACGTAGTGCTCGGCGTTGAGCCGCACCACCGCCCGCTCCTCCTCGGTCAGCTCGCGCCGCACCCGCGCGGGCACCCCGGCGACCAGCGAGCCCGGCGGGACCTGCATCCCCTGCGGCACCAGCGCCTGCGCGGCCACCAGCGAGCCGGCACCGATGCGCGCGCCGTTCAGTACGGTCGCGCCCATCCCGATCAGCACCCCGTCCTCGACCGTGCACCCGTGCAGCACCGCGTTGTGCCCGACGGACACGTTCTCGCCCACCACCACGGGGAAGCCCGGGTCGGCGTGCACCGAGCAGTTGTCCTGGACGTTGGACCCGGCCCCGACGGTGATCGACTCGCAGTCGCCGCGCAGCACCGCGTGGTACCAGACGCTCGCCCCCGCGCCCAGCGTCACCCGCCCGAGCACCACGGAGGTCGGCGCCGTGTACGCGCCCGGGTCGATCTGCGGCGCCACGCCGAGAATGCCCGCGACCAGCGCCCCGGCCCGCTGCCCCTGCCCGTCCGCCCGCTCCGCCATCCGCCCACACCCTCATGCCGTCCGCCGATCTTCCCCGGCACCGTATACGGTGACTGCGTGCCCAGGAATGAGAACGTGTTCTTTTCCGCGACCGCGGACGCGAACGGTGACGCGAGTGCGAAGGCGAACGGTGACGTGAACGCCGACGCCGACGCCGCCGCGAAAGCGCCCGCGCCCGGCGGCCGCGGCTTCGCGGCGTGGCGGCGGCGCGCGGTGTCGCGGCTCGCGCACCGCGCCTGGCGCTGGGTCCACGACACCGCGGCCGTCACCGCCGAGCGCCCCGGCCCGCTGCGCTTCGGCCGTATCGGGCCCGGCACCCGGCTCGCGCACCCGCAGGGCACCGTCTTCGGGGAGCGCTGGATCCACCTCGGCGACTGCTGCATCATCGGCGAGCAGGTCACCCTCACCGTCGGCCTGCTGCCGCCCGAGGCCGCGCCCCCGGGCCACCCCCCGCCCGACTACGGTCCCGGCCCGGTGCTGCGGCTCGGCGACGGCGTCGTGCTCGGCCGCGACAGCCACGTGGTCGCGCTCGCGCCCATCACGATCGGCGACAAGGTCTACTGCGGCCCCAACGTCTACCTGACCAGCATCAACCACTCCTACGACGACATCACCCGGCCGGTCGGCGAGCAGTGGCCGCGCACCGCGCCCGTGGAGATCGGCGCCGGAAGCTGGCTCGGCGCCAACTGCGTGATCCTCCCCGGCGCGAAGCTCGGCCGCAACGTCGTCGTCGCGGCGGGCTCCGTCGTCCGCGGCGAGATCCCGGACTACGCGGTCGTCGCGGGAGCGCCGGCCCGTGTCGTACGGCGCTGGGACGCCGGCGCCGAGGCCTGGCAGCCCCCGCTGCGCACCCCCGCCCCCGGGGTGCCGCTGGTCGAGGTGCCGGACGAGGCGGTCGGGCAACTGCGCCCGGGAGCGGACGAGTTCCCGCAGCCGGCCTGAGCGGGCGGGCCGCCCCCTTTGCTAGATTCGCGGCATGCGCGCCCCCATCGGAGACTTCGACGACGCCCAGCCCGCCACCGACCGCCGCGAGCTGCTGCCGCCGCCGGTCGCGGCGGCCGTCACCGCCGAGATGCTGCACGTCGACAGCGACCCGGAGAAGGCGGACACCGCCGTCTTCGCCGCCACCTACGGCGAGGGACTGCTGGAGGCGTCGGCCAACTGCGTGGTCGTCGCGGGCAAGCGCGGGCAGGACGTCACGCTCGCGGCCTGCGTGGTGCTGTCCGCCACCCGGGTCGACGTCAACGGCGCGGTGCGGCGGCACCTGGGCGCCCGCAAGGCGTCCTTCGCCGCGATGGAGACGGCCACCGGCGAGACCGGCATGGAGTACGGCGGCATCACCCCGGTCGGGCTGCCCGCGCACTGGCCGCTGCTGATCGACCCGGCGGTGCCGGCCACCCCGTGGGTGCTCATCGGCAGCGGCGCGCGCCGCGGCAAGCTCATCGTGCCCGGCAAGCTGCTCGCCGACCTGCCGAACGCGGTGGTGCTCGAAGGACTCGGCGTCTGAACGCCCCCGGGCGCCGCCCGGCGGTCAGTCCAGCTGCGGGATCTCGATGGCGGGGCAGCGGTCCATGACCATCTCCACCCCCGCCTCCCGCGCCCGGTCGTAGGCGGCCTCGTCCACCACCCCGAGCTGGAACCACACCGCCTTCGCGCCGATGCCGACCGCCTCGTCGACGACCTGCCCGGCCAGGGCGGAGTTGACGAAGACGTCCACCACGTCCACCGGGAAGGGGATGTCGGCGAGCGAGGCGTACCCCTGCTCGCCCGCCACGGCCTCCGCCTTCGGATGGACGGGCACGACCCGCTTGCCGAAGCGCCGCAGCACCTCGGCGACGCCGTACGCGGCGCGCGCGGTGTTGTTCGACAGGCCCACCACCGCCCAGGTGTCCCCGCTGTCCTTCAGGATCCGCCGTACCGTCGCGCTGTCGCCGTACACGCCGTCCTCCGCTCTCTGCCGCACTCGTCGTCGCCCGAAGCCCGTACGTCCTGGTCAACGGGGGGAGCCGCGGGGCCATTCCCCGCCGGGCCCTAGTCTGGACCGATGGCGGACTCCTACCTGACGGTGGCGCGCGCGGGCGTGCACGAGAGTGAGATCAAGCGCTCGCGGTTCCTGTGCACGCTGGCCCCCGCCGCGGACGAGGAGGCCGCGCAGGCGGTGGTCCGCGAGGTGCGGAAGGCTCATCCGGCGGCCACGCACAACTGCTTCGCGTACGTCATCGGTCCCGACGGGCGGCTGCACCGGGCGAGTGACGACGGCGAGCCCGGCGGGACCGCCGGGACGCCCATGCTCCAGGTGCTGCTGGGCCGCGAGGTCCGCGACACCGTTGCCGTCGTCACCCGCTACTACGGCGGGATCCAGCTCGGTGCGGGCGGCCTGGTCCGGGCGTACGGCGGTGCGGTGTCAGCGGCGCTGGACGAGATCGGCACCGTCGAACGGCGCCGCCTGGTGCTGCTGACCGTCGTCGTGGACCACGCGCGGGCCGGGAGGCTGGAGAACGACCTGCGCGCGGCCGGCCACGTGCTGCGGGACGTCGCCTACGGCGCCGCGGTGACCTTCACCGTCGGCGTCCCGGCGGACGACGTGCCCGCGTTCGCGTCCTGGCTGGCCGACGTCACGGCAGGCGCCGCCACCTGCGAG
Source organism: Streptomyces sp. NPDC021020 (assembly GCF_044333285.1). Taxonomy (NCBI): domain Bacteria; kingdom Bacillati; phylum Actinomycetota; class Actinomycetes; order Kitasatosporales; family Streptomycetaceae; genus Streptomyces; species Streptomyces sp. NPDC021020. The sequence continues at coordinate 113,571 of NZ_JBIRQQ010000010.1, read as the reverse complement.
GCGGGCGGCAGCGCCTACGTCGACGTCTAGGGCCTGGCGGCTACCAGCGCGGCGTCTTCTTCTCGTACGAGGGGTCGACGCGCTGCATGTAGCCGGTGTCGTCGCGGTTGCGCAGCCCGCAGCGCACGTACTGCTCGTGCAGCCTGGCCAGCGCGTCGCGGTCCAGCTCGACACCGAGGCCCGGGGTGCGCGGCACCTGCACCGCGCCGCCGGAGAACTCCAGCGCACCGGGGACGACGATCTCCTCGGTCTTCCACGGCCAGTGGGTGTCGCACGCGTAGGTGAGGTTGGGCGTGGCCGCCGCCAGGTGGGTCATCGCGGCCAGGCTGATGCCCAGGTGGGAGTTGGAGTGCATGGACAGGCCCAGGCTGAAGGTGCGGCAGATGCCGGCCAGCAGCAGGGAGCGCTGCATGCCGCCCCAGTAGTGGTGGTCGGACAGCACGACCTGCACGGAGTCGCGGGCCACCGCGGACGACAGCTCGTCGAAGGCGACCACGCACATGTTGGTGGCCAGCGGCATCGGCGCCTGCCGGGCGACCTCGGCCATGCCCTGCTGGCCGGGCGTCGGGTCCTCCAGGTATTCGAGGATGCCGTCCAGCTCCTGCGCGACCCGCACCGAGGTGTCCACCGTCCAGGCGGCGTTCGGGTCGAGCCGCAGCGGCACGTCGGGGAAGGCCTTGTGCAGTGCCCGGATCGCCTCGATCTCCTCCTCGGGCGGCATGACCCCGCCCTTGAGCTTGATCGCGCCGAAGCCGTACTCGTCGGTCATCTTCCGCGCCTGGGCGACGATGCCGTCCGGGTCGAGCGCCTCGCCCCACGCGTCGGGCTCCGCGTCCGGGTGGCCGGCCCACTTGTAGAAGAGGTAGGCGCTGAAGGGCACCGAGGAGCGCACCGCGCCGCCCAGCAGGTCGCTGACCGGCAGCCCGGCCGCCTTGCCCTGGATGTCCAGGCAGGCCACCTCGAAGGGCGCGAAGACCCGGTCGGCGGTGCTGCTGCTGGTGATCATGCCGGTCAGGCCGTGGCCGTCGGAGCCGGTGTCGCCGGCCATCGCCTCGGAGATCCGCCGGTGCATGCCGCCGAGGGTGTGCACGTCCATGCCGGTGATGACGTCGACGGCGGTGTGCAGCCTGCGCAGGTGGCCCTCGTCGGCGTACGTCTCGCCGAGGCCGGTGATGCCCTGGTCGGTGTGGACCTCGACGATCGCCCGCAGCGCGTACGGCTCGTGCACGCCGACAGCGTTGAGCAGGGCCGGGTCGCGGAAGGCGACCGGGGTGATGTCGACGCCGGTGATCCTGATGCCGCCGCTCACCGGGCCGCCTCCGCCGCGACCAGGGCCCGGCCCGCCTCGACGATCCGGGCGAGCTCGGCGAGATCCCCGGGCGTGGGGTCGGTCAGCGGTGGCCGCACCCCGCCGACGTCCAGGCCGCCGAGCCGTACCGCCGCCTTGACCAGCGAGACCGCGTAACCGGGGGTGCGCTCGCGCAGCGCGATCAGCGGGTGGAAGAAGCCCGCCAGCAGCTTCTGCACCGCCTTGTCGTCGCCTGTGGTCACGGCCCGGTGGAAGGCCAGCGAGATCTCCGGGGCGAAGCAGAAGACCGCCGAGGAGTACAGGTCGATGCCGATGCCGCGGTAGGCGGGCACGGTGCCCTCCGCGGTGGGCATGCCGTTGAAGAACCGGAAGTCCTTGGCACCCGCCACGGCGTCCGCGCGCACCGCGGTGACGATCCGGGAGAGCTGGTCGAGGTCGCCCAGACCGTCCTTGAAGCCCACGACCTTCGGCAGCCGCGCCACCTCGACGGCCGAGGCGACGTCGAACCGGGCGCCGCCGCGCTGGTAGACGATGACGGGCAGGTCGGTCGCCGCCGTCACCTGCTCGATGTACGCGACCAGGCCCGCCGCGGGTGCCTGCACCAGATACGGGGGCATGAGCAGCAGCCCGTCCGCGCCCGCCTCGGCCGCGGCCCGCGCGAAGGTGCGGGCCAGCGGCAGCGAGCCGCCCGCCCCGGCGTAGACCGGTACCCGGCCGCCGGTCGCCGCCACGGCGGTGCGGACCACGTCGGCGTACTCCCGCGGTTCGAGGGCGTGGAATTCACCTGTGCCGCACGCGACGAACACACCGCCGGCCCCCGCCTCGACCCCCCGCCGCACGTGTTCCGAAAGAATCGGAAGATCGACCGAATCTTCTGGGGTGAACGGTGTCACCGGGAAGAAGAGCACGCCGTCGAGCATTGATGCCTCTCATTGTCCACGCATATGAACGCTCATCATGAATGCGAATCCTTATGGACTGTAGGCGCCCCCTCGCAACCGGTCAATGGCCAGCGGAAATCGCGGCCCGCGCGGACCGCGGGGCCAGGCGAGGCCACCGGCGGCCATCGTCCGCCCCGCGGGTGGGACATCGGAGCGGAGGGTGTCACGGGTCCCGCCGAATGGGGTAGTTCGTGCCGAATGTGCGACGCGCTGTCGAACATTCGACGCGGCAGCTTTCGAATCGTCCGACGAAAACTTGCGGTCGGCGACGAGGGCGCCCGGGCCGGGGCGCGTATCGCGGGTGCCGCCCGGGCGGGCCCGCGGACGGCCTAGAATCCAGTGATCACCGCGGGGCACCGGCGGAGGGCGAGGAACGGCGAGGGTGAACGCGCACGGCGAGGCGGTCCGGTGAGGCTGCTGCACACATCGGACTGGCATCTGGGCCGGTCCTTCCACCGGGTGAGCCTGCTGGACGCCCAACGGGCCTTCCTCGACCACCTCGTCACCGTCGTCCGCGAGGAGGACGTGGACGCCGTGCTCGTCGCGGGCGACGTCTACGACCGCGCGGTACCACCGCTGTCGGCCGTCGAGCTGTACGACTCGGTGCTGCACGCCCTCGCCGACTGCGACCTGCCCACCGTCATGATCTCCGGCAACCACGACTCCGCCCGCCGGCTCGGCGTCGGCGCCGGGCTGCTCGGCCGCTCCGGCATCCACCTGCGCACCGACCCCGCGACCTGCGACCGCCCCGCCGTGCTGCACGACGCCCACGGCGAGGTCGCCGTCTACGGCATCCCCTACCTCGAACCCGCCCTGGTCCGCGAGACGCTGGGCGCCGACCGCGCCGACCACCCGTCGGTGCTCGGCGCCGCCACCGACCGCATCCGCGCCGACCTCGCCACCCGGCCGCCCGGCACCCGCAGCGTCGTGCTCGCCCACGCCTTCGTCACCGGCGCCGCGCCCAGCGACAGCGAGCGCGACATCAGCGTCGGCGGCGTCGCCTCGGTGCCCGCCGCCCTCTTCGCCGGATTCGACTACACCGCCCTCGGCCACCTGCACGGCTGCCAGACCGTCGCCGACCGCGTCCGCTACAGCGGCTCACCGCTCGCCTACTCCTTCTCCGAGGAGCACCACCGCAAGAGCATGTGGCTCGTCGACCTCGCGGCGGACGGCACGGTCGACGCCCGCCGCGTCGACACGCCCGTGCCGCGCCCCCTCGCGCGGCTCCGCGGCCGGCTCGACGACCTGCTCGCCGACCCCGCGCACGACGCGCACACCGGCTCCTGGGTCGAGGCCGTCCTCACCGACCCCGTACGCCCCTACGAGCCGATGGCCGCGCTCGCCCGGCGCTTCCCGCACATCCTCAGCCTCGGCTTCGAGCCCGACGAGCGGCCTGGCGACGGCGCCGCCTCCTACGCCGGCCGCCTCGCCGGGCGCGACGACCGGCAGATCGCCGAGGACTTCGTCCGCCATGTGCGCGGCAGCGACCCCGACCCGCACGAGAGCAGGCTGCTGCGCGACGCCCTCGACGCGGTGCGCGCCGCCGCCACCGCCGCGGAGCGCGACTGATGCGACTGCACCGGCTCACCCTCACCGCCTTCGGCCCCTTCGCCGCGGAGCAGTCCGTCGACTTCGACGCGCTGTCCGCCGCCGGGCTCTTCCTGCTGCACGGCCCCACCGGCGGCGGCAAGACCTCCGTCCTCGACGCGGTCTGCTTCGCGCTGTACGGGCAGGTGCCCGGCGACCGCCCCACCACCCGGCTGCGCAGCGACCACGCCGCACCCGGCACGCCCACCGAGGTCGTCCTCGACCTCACGCTCGGCGGCCGGCGGCTGGAGATCACCCGGCGCCCCGAGCAGCCCCGCGCCAAGAAGCGCGGCAGCGGCACGACCACCGAGCGGGCCGTCACGCTGCTGCGCGAGCACGCCGGGGGGCAGTGGCGGGCGCTGTCCAAGTCGCACCAGGAGGCGGGGGAGGAGATCCGGCAGCTCGTCGGGATGAGCTGCGAGCAGTTCTGCCAGGTGGTGCTGCTGCCGCAGGGCGAGTTCGCGACCTTCCTGCGGGCGAGCGCGACCGAGCGGGCCGCGCTGCTCGGCCGGCTCTTCGACACGCGGCGCTTCCGCTCCGCCGAGCACCGGCTGCGCGACGACAAATTGGCGGCGGCCGCACGTCTCGCCGACGGCGACCGCCGTACCGCGGACGTGGCCGCCCGCATACGGCAGGCCGCCGGCCTCGACGAGCAGCCCGAGGGCGGCTTCGGGCTGCTCGCCGACGCCGCGCTGCTGCGCTGCACCGCCCGCGAGCGGCACGACATCGCGCGCATCGCGCTGGCCCGAGCCGAGGCCGTCCACGCCGGTGCCGCGGCCGCGGCCCGGGAGGCCCGCGAGCGGTACGCGCTCCGGCAGCGCCACGAGCAGGCCGTACGCCACGCCGCGGCCCTCGCCGCCGAGGCCCCCGCCCGGACCGCCGCCCGCGCCGCCCTGACCCGCGCCCAGCGCGCCACGACGGTCGACCCGGCCCTCACCCACCGCGACAAGGCCGCCGCCCACCACGCGGAGGCCCTGGCGGCGGAGCACGCGGCGGCGACCGCCCTCTCCGCCGCGGGCGACCTGGGCCTCGCCGTCCCGCCGCAGCAGGCGTCCGGGGCCGAGGACGTCCCCGCGCGGGCGGGCGCGCGGTACGCGGGGGAGGCGGGTGGGCCGGGCGCCGCGGGGGAGGCCCGCGCGGCGGCTTCCCGCCGAGTGCTCGGCGAAGCCGTGGGCGCGGCGGGGCCTGCCCTCGGCGAGGGCGGTGGGGCCGGTGGGAGTGGCGCCGGGCATGGCTCGTCGGTGACAGGCGCGGAGACGGTGCCGTCCGGCGGCGCCGACGCGGTGCAGGCCAGTGGCCCGGCCGGTGCGGGCCGCGCGGACGGCGGCGTGCCGGGCGCCCGGCAGAGGGCCGGCGACTTCACGCCGGGCTCGGCCGCCGGGCCCGGTCCCGAAGCCGGTGGAGTGTCCGCTGCGGGTCTCGGGGACGGGAGCGGTGGTGTGCCGGACGCCCGGGCGCCCGGCACGGTAGGCGGGCCCGGGCGCCGCGAGGGCTTGCGGGCCGATGTGCTGGAGCGGCGTGCGGGGGAGCTGCGCGAGGTGCTGGGCGGGCTCGGCGCTGCTGCGGAGGCCGAGGCGCGGGTCCAGGACGTCGCCGCCCGGCGGCAGTTGCTGGAGCGCGAGGAGCGGGACGACGAGGAAGCCGTACGGGACGCGAGCGGCTGGCTCGCCGGGTGGCCGCGCGAACGGGCCGCCCTCCAGGCCGGGCTCGACGCGGGCCAGGAGGCCGCGGCCCGTGCCGCCGCGCTCGCCGCCGAGCTGACCGCGGCCCGGCAGCGCAGGGACGCCGCCGCCCGCCGGGACACGCTCGCCGCCGAGCTGGAAACCGCCGAGCAGGCCGCGCGCGCAGCCCGCGACCAGGCCGCCGACGCCCGCGAGGCCTGGCAGGACATCCGCGAGAGCCGCATCTCCGGCATCGCCGCCGAACTCGCCGCCGGCCTCGGCGACGGCGAGCCCTGCCGCGTCTGCGGCTCCCCCGACCACCCCGCGCCCGCGCGCCCCGCCGGGCACCACGTCACGCGCGCCGACGAGGACGCCGCGTACGCCCGCTTCCAGCGCCGTACCGCCGCCCACGACACGGCCCGCGAGGACGCCGCCCGGCTGGGCGCGGCCCTGGAAGCGGCCACCGCGACGGCCGGCCCCGCCCCGTACGCCGAACTTGCCGCCGGGTACGGGGAAGTGGACGCCGCCCACACCGCCGCCGTACGGGCCGCCGCCGGGGTCCCCGAGGCGCGGGCGGCCCTCGCCCGCGCCGAGGAGGAGCGCGACCGGCGTACCGCCCAGCAGCAGGAGGCCCAGCGCCGGGCCGCCGCCCGTACCTCCCGGCGCGAGGAACTGGACGAGCAGTACGAGCGGTTGAGCGGCGAGGTCACCAGAGCCCGGGCGGGGCACCCGAGCGTCGCCGCCCGCCGGGAGCGGCTGTCCGCCGCCGTCGCCCTGCTCGACCGTGCGGCGCACGCCGCCCGCGACCGCGCCGACAGCGGGGAGCGGCTCGCCGAGGCGGAGTCCGCGCTCGCCGAGGCCGCCGTCCGGGCCGGCTTCCGCGACGCCGCCGAGGCCGCCGCCGCGCTCCTCCCGCCCTCGCGTCTGCGGGAGGCCGAGCGTCAGGTCGCGGCCTGGGACCGCGAGGAGGCCGCGGCGCGCGCCGCCGTCGAGGCCGCGGAGCAGGCCCTGACGGCCGCCGCCGGGGCGACCGCGGGCCAGGACGGCCCGGCGGGCACCGAGGGCGCGGCCGCGCCGCCCGCGGGCGGCCCCCTCGCCCTCCCGGAGGCCCCCGACCCCGTCGCGGCGGAGGCCGAACTGGACGCCGCCGGGCTGCGGTTGCGGCGCGCGGCGGCCGAGGAGTCCGCGGCCGGGACGCGGTGCGCGGAGCTCGACCGGCTGGGGCGGGAGGCCGCGGCGCTCGTGCGGGAGCTGGCGCCGGCCCGTACCGCGTACGAGCGGCTCGCCCGGCTGTCCGACCTGGTCTCCGCGACCTCCGCCGAGAACCGCTTCCGGATGGAGCTGGAGACGTACGTGCTGGCCGCGCGGCTGGAACAGGTCGCCGCGGCGGCCGGGGTGCGGCTCCAGCGGATGTCCGGCGGGCGCTACACCCTCGTGCACAGCGACGCGCGGGGCGGCGGGCGGGCCAAGTCGGGGCTCGGTCTCGTCGTGGTCGACGCCTGGACCGGCACCGAGCGGGACACGTCCACGCTGTCCGGCGGCGAGACCTTCTACGCCTCGCTCGCGCTCGCGCTGGGCCTGGCCGACGTGGTCACCGACGAGGCGGGCGGCATGCGGCTGGACACCCTCTTCATCGACGAGGGCTTCGGCAGCCTCGACGAGCAGGCCCTCGACGAGGTCCTGGACGTGCTGGACGGGCTGCGCGAGCGGGACCGCGCGGTCGGCATCGTGAGCCATGTCGCCGACCTGCGCGACCGCATCCCGGCCCGGCTGCGCGTCAGCAAGGGCCGCGACGGCTCGACCCTGCGGCAGCGCACCGGCTGAGCCCGCTTGCCAGCTGGCCTCACAGCACGAGCGGGCGGCGCTCCAGCGGCGAGGAGTAGACGACGCTCGTGGTGACGGCGCCCAGTCCGGAGAGCCGGCCGGTCGTCTCCTCCAGATGCCGCATCGAGCGGGCCGCGACCTTCATCACGAAGCAGTCGTCCCCCGTGACGTGATGCGCCTCCAGCACCTCGGGGGTGCCGGCCAGCAGGTCGTGGAAGGGCTTGTAGTTGCCGTGCGGATAGCGCAGCCGCACCAGCGCCAGGATCGGCAGCCCGATCCGCTCGGGGTCGATCACCGCCGAGTAGCCGGTGATCACCCCTGCCTCCTCCAGCCGCCGCACCCGCTCGGTCACCGCGCTCGGCGACATCGCGACGGTACGGGCCAGCTCTGCGAAACTGGCGCGCCCGTCCCGCTGCAGGGCTTCCAGCAGCTTCCAGTCGGTGGCGTCCAGGGAATACGCGGTCATGCCCGAGAAATACCAGGGGAATCCCCGGCCGATCAACCCGGACGCCGGGGAAGCGCACTTCCCGGCCCCGCGGACGGATCATAGGCTTCCCGTCATGACCGTGGAAACCGCCGCAGAGGCCACCCCCGTACCCGCCCTGACCAGCGAGAACCCCGTTTTGCGCGTCCCCCCGGCCGCCCCCGCCGACGCCGCCGCGCACTTCGCGGCGAGCCTCGCCTTCCACACCGACGTGTCCGACGTCGCCGCGGCCCTCGCGACCGCCGCCGGGACGGATACGGACCTCGGCTTCGTCCTGGTCGACACCCGCAGCACCGAGGCGTGGGAGCAGGGCCACATCCCCGGCGCCGTCCACCTGCCGACCGCGCAGATCCCGCAACTGGCCGACGCGTTCCTGGACCGCGCGGTCCCGGTGGTCGTCCACTGCTGGGGCCCCGGCTGCAACGGCGCGACCCGGGCCGCGTACGCCCTCGCCTCCCGCGGCTACCAGGTCAAGGAGATGCTGGGCGGCATCGAGTACTGGATCCGCGAGGGCTTCGGCTACGAGACCGCCGAGGGCGCCGAGCAGCGCGCCGCCGACCCGCTGACCGCGCCGGCCGGCGCCGACGACTGCGGCTGCTGAGCAGCGGCGGGCCGGCGGGCCGTCAGGCGGGCAGCACCCGCAGCTCGTACGCCCACAGCTCGCCCCGGTCCGCGACCCGCACGAAACCGACCCGGCCCAGCACCGCCTGCGAGGCGCTGTTGCCCGGCTCGGTGGTGGCCAGCACCCGGTCCACCTCGGGCTGGCCGAGCGCCCACCGGCACAGCGCCCGCGCCGCGTCGGTGGCCCAGCCCCCGCCGCGGCCGGACACGGACAGGTCGTAGCCGATCTCGACCGCGCCCGCGTCCGGCGGGCCGTGGAAGCCCGCCCCGCCCAGCGCGGTGCCGTCCGCGGTGCGCTGGATCGCGAAGACGCCCCAGCCGGGCCGGTAGAGCCCGGCGACCGCGGCCGCGACCGTCATCGAGGCCGCGCCTATCGTGCCCTCGCCCGGGGCGCCGTCGATCCAGGCCAGCCCCGCGGGCTTGCCCTCGGCCAGATCCGCGGCGTCCCGCGGAAGCTGCTCGCGCAGCGTCAGCCGGCCCTCGGTCAGCACGAGCCGACCGCCGTCCAGCGAAGCGTGCAGGGTCATCGGCCGTACCGCCTTGTCCAGGAGCAGAGGAGAAGTGCCGGGGACGGGGGTGGGGGCCGGCCCCCCCCCCCCCCCCCCCCCCCCCCCCCCCCCCCAACACCCCCCCCCCCCCCCCCCCCGGCCCTCATCGAGCGCCCCACCCCCACCCCCACCCGCCCGCACAACCCCCCGGGTGGTGGGTTGCCCGCCGCCCGCTCCGTGGGCCCCTTGTGTCCGCGGCTGGGGGGGGGGGGGGGGGGGGCCCCCCCCCGCCCCGGGCCGCCCCCCCACCCCCGCGTACGTACTTACAGTGCCGAGATCTCCGCGAGCAGGTCGTCCAGGCCCAGCGAGCCCTGCGACAGCGCCGCCATGTGCCACGCCTTCAGGTCGAACGCGTCGCCGTGCGCGGCCCGCGCCGCCTCCCGGCCGAGCAGCCAGGCGCGCTCACCGAGCTTGTAGCCGATCGCCTGGCCGGGCATGCCCAGGTAGCGGACGATCTCGCTCTCGACGAAGGCCGCCGGCCGCCCGCTGTGCCGCCCGAAGAACTCCTGGCCCAGCTCCGGCGTCCAGCGCTCGCCCGGGTGGAAGGGCGAGTCGGCCGGGATCTCCAGCTCCGCGTGCATGCCGATGTCGATGATCACCCGGACCGCGCGCATCATCTGCGCGTCCAGGTAGCCGAGCCGCCGCTCCGGGTCGGACAGGAAGCCCAGCTCGTCCATCAGCCGCTCCGCGTAGAGGGCCCAGCCCTCCGCGTTGGAGCTGACCAGGCCCGCGGTCGCCTGGTAGCGGGAGAGGTCGCCCGCGACGTGCGCCCACTGCGCGAGCTGCAGGTGATGGCCCGGCACACCCTCGTGGTACCAGGTGGAGACCAGGTCGAAGACCGGGAAGCGGGTCCGGCCCATCGTCGGCAGCCAGGTACGGCCCGGCCGCGTGAAGTCCTCGGAGGGCGCGGTGTAGTACGGGGCCGCGGCGCCGCCGGGCGGGGCGATCCGCGCCTCGACCTTCTTGACCCGGTCGGCCAGGTCGAAGTGCGTGCCGTCCAGGCCCTCGATCGCCTCGTCCATCAGCGCCTGGAGCCACGCGCGGACCTCGTCGACGCCCTCGACGGCCTGCCCGTGCGCGTCGAGATGGGCCAGCACCTCCCACGGGTCCTTGCCGGGCAGGATCTTCGCGGCCTCGGCGACCATCTCGGCGTGCAGCCGGTGGTATTCGGACCAGCCGTACGCGTAGGCCTCTTCCAGGTCCAGGTCGGTGCCGTTCCACATACGGGAGAAGGTCGCGTACCGCTCGCGGCCCACGGCGTCGGGCGTGCCGGCGACGGCGGGCGCGTAGACGTCGCGCAGCCAGTCGCGCAGCGCGGCGTACGCGGCGGTGGCGTCGGCGGCGGCCGCGTCCAGCTCCGCGCGCAGGTCCTGCGGGCCCTCGGCGACCAGCTCGGCGAACCAGCTGCCGTCGCCGCCCTCGCCCGCCCACTCGCCGAACTGCGTCACCATCGTCTCGACCTGGCGCGGACCGCCCGGCAGCCCGCGCGACAGCCCCTCGGCGAGCGAGGCCCGGTAGCCCTCCAGCGCGGCCGGCACACCGCGCAGCCGCGCGGCCAGGTCGGCGAAGTGCTCGGGCGTCTCGGTGGGCATCAGGGTGAAGGCCTCCCGCACGGAGTGCGCGGGGGAGTTGAGGTTGCTCACCGTCCGCAGGTGCTCGCCGGCGGCGTGCACCGCGAGGTCCGCCGTCAGCCGCTCGCGCAGCAGGCGCGCGCAGCGCCGCTCCACCCCGGTGCCGGCCCCCTCCACCTCCTCGGCCGCGGCCAGCCGCTCCAGCGTCCGCCGGTGCAGCGCGGCGAGGGCGTCCGCCCCGGCGGGCGAGAAGTCCGGCAACCGCCGTGCGGCACTGGCGACACCGAGGTACGTGCCGAGCAGCGGGTCGAGTTCGATGAGGTCGTCGACGTACGCGTCGGCGACCTGCCGGGGAAGCGAGGTGCTGGTCAGATTGGACATGCGGCCATCTTCGTACGAACGCCCCGCCGATTGCCACCGCCCCCGCGGCCGGAAGAACCGCAAGATCGGCGCGCCCGGGCACCCCTGGCCGCGAGGAACTGCGCACCGGACCCCGCGCGGCCGCAAGTTCGGCCGCCGGAGGCAGGCGTTCCGGGGGCGCGGGGTGACCGCGTGCTCAGCCCCCCGCCGGGCGGCGCAGCGTGCTCCACGGCAGATGCGCCGGCGAGGCGGGAAGGGCCGCGGTGACGACGAGGGTGCCGTCCTCGACCTGGTAGTCCAACGGGAGTCCTAGCTCGCGCATGACGCCCGCCACCCCCGGGTTCGCCGCGCGCGTCACCGCGTAGACGCTGGAGCGCCCCGCCTCCGCCGCGAGTTCGACGAGCCCGCGCAGCAGCGCGCTGCCGATGCCGCGGCGCTGCCAGCCGTCCTCGACGAGCAGCGCGACCTCGTTCTCCTCGCCGTCCCACAGCAGGTGGCCGAGCGCGACCAGGCGGCCCGACGCGGTCTCGACGGCCAGCGACTGGCCGAAGCGCGGGGTGAGCAGATGGCCGAGGTAGCGGTCGGCGTCCTGGACCGGGCCGTGGTAGCGGCGGGCGAGCGTCGCGGGGGAGCAGCGGGCGTGCATCGCCAGCGCCGCCGCGTGGTCCTCGGGCCCGGCCCGGCGGACCGTCAGCTCGTCGCCCGAGGCGAGAGGGCGGGCCCGCCCGGCCGCGGGAGTCCGCACGCCGAGCCGGGCGTCGAGCTCCACCAGCGCGCGGGCCCGGGCGAATTCGGTCGGCGTGAAGGGCGGGTGCGCCCGCCGTACGGTCAGGGTGCCGCCGGACGGGTCGCGCAGCTGCATCATGGTGGGCTCCAGCGCCTCCACGGGCTCCTCGCCGGGGGCGGCGGGGGCGGCGGTGACGGTGCAGCGCCCGAACAGCTGCCGCAGCGCCAGCGGGAGTTCGGCGGGGTCGAGCGCGGTGCGGGTGGCGAGCGCGAGGACCTGCGCCGGGGTGTCGACGAGGTCGTGCGCGTCGGCCCGCTCCAGCCACGTGTCGGTGCCGCCCGCGCCCTCCACCAGGCGCGCCAGCTCGGGGCCGGCCGCGCCGCCGGGGGCGCGCAGCAGGAACTCGTCGACGGTGCCCTCGGCCAGCGGGTGGGTCTGCAGGGTCACGATGTCCACCCGGGCGCCGGCGAGGGCCGCGCACACCGCGGCGAGGCTGCCGGGGGTGTCCCGCACGGTGGTGCGCAGCCGCCACAACGCGGTCTCGGCGCGGGTTTCCGGTGTCAGGGCGGGAGCCGCCGGCGCGGCTCCGCCGCCGCGCGTCGGGCGGGTACGGCGGGCGAGCGGCCACAGCAGGAACCGGGTCACGGCTCCGGCCGGGGGCTCAGGAGTCGAATGTGGCATACGCCTACAATGGCGAAGCCGTGTTGCGCGATCACGAACATGCCGTGACCAGACGGTAAAGGACGGATCTTCTCGGTCAACCGGCCCTTTCCCTTCGTTGCCGCCCGTTGCCGGTACGAAACCGATCGAAGCGACCGCCTTCCCACCGCGCCCGGCCCGTACGGGAGTTCAGCCCGCCACGGGCCCGCGGACGTGCAGGTGCCCCGGCTGCGGGAATTGCGGCGGGTAGGGATCCAGCTCCGCGTGCAGCGTGAAACCGCACTTCGCGGCGACCCGGCAGGACGCGGTGTTCCCGACGGCGTGCAGCAGCTCCAGCCGGGTCAGCGGCCGGTCGTGGCCGCCGCCGAGCGCCCAGCCGGTGACCGCGCGCGCCGCCTGCGTGGCGACGCCGCGGCCGCGCGCGGCGGCCGCCGTCCAGTAGCCGACTTCCGCCGACGTGTCCCCGGCCGCCTTGCGCTTGACCGCGACGTGGCCCAGGAGCCGGCCGTCCTCCTGCCCCAGCACGGCGAAGGTGTACCGCGTGCCGTCCGCCCAGCCCCCGGCCTGCGCCGCGATCCAGCGCCGCGCCTCGGCGACGCCGTCGATGCTCGTCGCGAGCCAGCGCTTCATCACGGGGTCCTGGTGGGCGAGCGCCAGCGCCTCCGCGTCGTCCGCGCCCCAGGGGCGCAAGGACAGCGCGGGAGCGCCGTCCGCCGCGGGTACCGCCAGCCCGGCGAAGTCGGTGGCCATGCCCGGTCCTCCCTTGCCTCGTCCGTCCCGCGGAAATCTACCCGCACTCCCGGACACTCCTGGCACGCGGGCGGGAAGGCGGGCGAAGCGGCGGGGGGAAATGTCCGGCGGCGGGAACTCCGGTGCGATGGCGGGAGTTGTGACAGTACGGGCCGGTGCGCGGCACCGGCCCGGCCAGCTGCCCCGACCGGGCGCCCCCGTCCCGGTCGGGGCGCCGACCGCTCCGCGCCTGCCCGCCCCCTCCTCGGGCGGGCGCGGCGCGGAGCGGGTCCCCGTGCCGGGGAAGGGGCGGAGCGGCGGACGGCAGGCGCTACTTCACGCCCAGCAGCTGCTGGAGCGGGTCGATCGCGAAGTAGACGACGAAGCACACCGACACGCCCCACACCAGCGGGTGGATCTCCCGCACCTTCCCGAGCGCCAGCTTGATCGCGACGAAGGACACGAAGCCCGCCCCGATGCCGTTGGTGATGCTGTAGGTGAAGGGCATCGCGGCGATCGTCAGGAAGGCCGGGATCGCGATGTCGTACTGCGTCCAGTCGATGTTGCGCACCTGCGCCATCAGCAGGAAGCCCACCGCGACGAGCGCGGGCGCCGCCGCCTGCGAGGGCACGACGGCCGCGAGCGGGGCGAGGAAGAGCGACACCGCGAAGAGCGCGCCGGTCACGACGCTCGCCAGGCCCGTACGGGCCCCCTCGCCGACGCCCGCCGCCGACTCGACGTAGGCGGTGTTGGACGAGGCCGAGGCCACGCCGCCCGCGGCGGCCGCGAAGCCGTCGATGAAGAGCACCCGGCCGATGTTCGGCACCCTGCCCCGCTCGTCGAGGAGCCCGGCCTCGCTGGAGATGCCGACGATCGTGCCCATGGCGTCGAAGAAGTCCGAGAGCACCAGCGTGAAGATGAACAGCACCGACGTCACCACGCCGGCCTCGGAGAAGGACCCGAAGAGGCTGAAGTGGCCGATGAGCCCGAAGTCGGGGGTGTCGACGACGTCGTGCGGCACCTTCGGCGCGGTCAGGCCCCATGCCCCGTCCGGCAGGTCGGCGATCTTGTTGACGACGATCGCGACGACCGTCATCACCACGATGCTGATCAGGATGGCGCCCTTCGTCCGCCGTGCGACGAGCGCGACGGTCAGCAGCACCCCGAGGCAGAAGACCAGCACCGGCCAGCCGGTGAGCGACCCGGTCGCGCCGAGCTGCACGGGAACGGTGGTGTGCGCGGCGTCCGGGATGCGGCTGGCGAACCCGGCGTCGACGAAGCCGATGAAGGCGATGAAGAGCCCGATGCCGACGCTGATCGCCTGCTTGATCGGCAGCGGGATCGCGTTCATGATCGCCTCGCGCAGCCCGGTCGCGACCAGCACGCAGATGACCACGCCCTCCAGGACGACCAGCCCCATCGCGTCCGGCCAGCTCATCTTCGGCGCGAGCTGGAAGGCGACGACGGCGTTCAGGCCGAGCCCGGCGGCGACGGCGAGCGGCAGGTTGCCCCCGACGCCCATGATCACCGACATCACCGCGGCCACCAGCGCGGTGGCGGTGACCAGTTGCGCGGCCGACAGGTGGTGGCCGAACTTGTCGGTCGCCCCGGACAGGATGATCGGGTTGAGGACCAGGATGTAGGCCATCGTGAAGAAGGTGGCCAGGCCGCCCCGCACCTCCCGTACCGGGGTCGAACCGCGCTCCGATATTCGGAACCAGCGGTCCAGGAAGGTGCCGCCCGGCGGCGGCCCCGGCGGTGGCTTGACGGTGTCCACGACGGGTCCAGGCATGGTGCTCCTCTGCGTGCGGGTGGGACGTGCGACGAGCGGCGGCAGGCACGCGCGGCGGCGCGCCGGCGCCGCGCGGGACCCACGGATTGTCCCGGGACACGGGCAGCCGCAGGTTGCCGCGGTGTTACCGGGTATCACCGTCGGGTTTCGGCCATGCTCAGGTCAACACTTGCGACACACCCCGCCGCGTCCGGGGCACACCGGGCCCTGCGTCCGCGGTGCGCCGGGCGGCCCCGCTCAGAGGCCGCCCGCGATCCGCAGCACCGCGCCCGTGGTGTAGGACGCCTCCGGCGACAGCAGCCACGCGACCGCGCCGGCGATCTCCTCCGGCTGGCCCGGACGGCGCATCGGGACCCGCTCCGGATTGCGCCAGGGCCGCTGCGCGTCGCCCATCGCGGCGTGGATGTCGGTGACCACCATGCCCGGCTGCACCGAGTTGACCCGCACCCCGTCCGGGCCCAGCTCCTTCGACAGGCCCACCGTCAGCGCGTCCACCGCCGACTTGCTCGCCGCGTAGTGCACGTACTCGCCCGGGCTGCCGAGCGTCGCCCCGCCCGAGGAGATGTTGACGATCGCGCCGCCCTCGCCGCCGTAGCGCGTGGACATCTCCAGCGCCGCGCGCCGGGCGCACAGCAGCGCGCCCATCAGGTTGACGTCCACCACCCGGCGCATGACCTCGACCGGCGTCTCGGTGAAGCGGCCGAGCGGCCCGGTGATCCCCGCGTTGTTCACCAGCCCGGTGACCGCGCCCAGCTCCTCCTTGGCCGCGTCGAAGAAGCTGTCGACCTGGCCCGCGTCGCTCGTGTCGAGCTGGAAGAGCAGGCATGTGCCGCCCTGCTCGCGGATCCGCCGCGCGACGTCCTCGGCGGCGTCCTTGGCCCGCTCGTACCCGATGCCGACCCGGTGGCCGCCCGCCGCCAGCCGCAGCGCGACCGCCGCGCCGATGCCCCGACTGCCCCCGGTGACCAGCGTGACCTCGTCCATCGGCCGTCCGCTCCCTCGTGCCGCCCTGCGGCACCAGGCGCCGCTCGATGATCACGAACACTATCGCAGCACTCCGTCAACATCGCATGAACACTGGACATATCCCCTTCCTGGCCGCCTGTACCGGTTCGAGGATTGGTCTTGACCAAGGGTGACGGCCCGCTCTATCGTCCTTAGTAGTGCAAGGACCTTTAATAAACACTGGTTAGGAAACAAGGCTGAACAAGCCTTGAGCTGACGACGGTTGATTGCGAGGACAGGGTGGGGACCACGCAGCTCGAATCGGTGCCGGAGCCGAAGTACTGGCATCTCAAGACGGTGCTCAACGACGCGCTCGACTCCGAGTTCGAGGTCGGCGAGATCCTGCCGAACGAGCGCGACCTCGCCGCTCGCTTCGGCGTCGCCCGCGCGACGCTCCGCCAGGCGCTCGAACAGCTCGAACTGGAAGGCCGGCTGCAGCGCCGCCGCGGCGTCGGCACCACGGTCGCCCCGCCGCGCATGGGCGTGTCCGTCGGCCCGTCGGCCGGCGTGTGGCCCGGCGCCGGGCGGGACGCGTGGGAGACCGCCGGGTGCATCGAGGCCGTCGCCCCCGCGCCGGTCGCCGCGCTGCTCGGCACCGGGGCCGACGAGGCCGTGCACACCATCCGCCGGGCCCGCGTGATGCGCGGCCAGCCGGTCGCCGCCGAGCTGCTGTACGTACCGCGCTCGTCCGTGCCCGGCCTGCCCGCCGACCTGACGCCCGCCGCGCACGCCCCCGCGGTCCTGCGCGAGCTGCACGCGCTGGCCCTGGAGGGCGAGGACCGCTCGGTCGAGCTGGGCTCGGCCCGCGCCGACGACGCCAAGCAGCTCGACCGGCTCCCCGGCGCCCCGGTCCTCGTCGTGACCTCGCGCTACTACGCGGGCGGCCGGGTCGCCGCGGTGTCGCTGGCCACCTACCGCGCCGACACGTGCAAGCTCACCTTCGGTGACGCGGGCGCCTTTGAAGTCACCCACCACCAGCAGGTCGCCCGCCAGGCCTCCTGACCCCCGTCACGCCGTGGCCTTGAGGGCCTGCCTCCCCCGGCCGGGGGAGGCAGGCCCTCAACGCTGTTGCGGTCAGCGCACCGCCATCGACGTCTGCTGGACGGTGAAGAGCTGCTCCTCGACGTGGTCCAGTGCCAGCCGCAGCGCGCCCGTCGCGATCGCCTCCTGGCCCAGCGCGGACAGCACCACCTGCGGAGTGCGCAGGCAGTAGCGGGCCAGCTCGGCCCGCAGCGGCTCCAGGATGCCGTCCAGGCCCGCCGCCCATCCGCCGATCACGACCAGCTCCGGGTCGATCGCGAGCACCAGCGCCGCCACGTCGTGCACCAGCCGGCGCAGGAAGCGCTGCACCGCGTCGGTGGCCTGCGCGTCCCCCTGCCGGGCCAGCGCGAAGACCCGCGTCACCGCGGGCTCGTCCAGCGGGTGCAGCGGCTCGCCGGTGGTCGACAGCAGGTGCTCGGGCGTCGCCTCGCGGCCCAGCAGGTGCAGCGCCCCGATCTCGCCCGCCGCGCCGCCGAAGCCGCGGTGCAGCCGGCCGCCGATCAGCGACCCCGCGCCGGGGCTGAGACCCGCCAGCACGAAGACCACGTCGTCGGTGCCGACCGCCGCGCCCTTCCAGTGCTCGGCCACCGCCGCCACGTTCGCGTCGTTCTCCACCAGCACCGGGCAGCGGAAGGAGCGCCGCAGCCGCTCGCCGAGCGGCAGCCCGGTCCAGCCGGGCAGCGCGGTGCCCAGCCGCACCTCGCCGTCGGTCTCGACGATCCCGGGGCTGCCCACACCCACCGCCCACAGCGTGCTGCGCGCGACACCCGCCTTGCGCAGCAGCTCGGCGACGGTGCCGCGGACGCGCTCCAGGCGGTCGTCGGCGCTCGCGCCCTCGTCGACGTCCCGGCCGTGCGAACCCAGCACCTGGCCGCCGAGGTCGGACAGCACGACCCGGATCTGGTGCGCGCCGATCTCGATGCCCAGCAGGTGCCCGGCTTCGGCGTGGAAGCGGAAGCGCCGCGCGGGCCGGCCCTGCTTGCGGGTGTCGCCGGCCTCCGGGCCGACCTCCACCACCAGGTCCGACTCCGTCAGGCCCTCGATGACGCCCTCGACGGTGGGCCGGGACAGGCCGGTGCTCTGCACCAGCTCGGTCAGCGTGGGGGTCTGCGCCCCGCGCAGGGCGTGCAGGACGACCGCGGAGTTGATCCGCCTGAGCAGGGACGGGTCCCCGCCGGTGAGTCGCCCCAACGTATGTCCTCCCAGCCTGTGCCTGTGTGTGGCGGATCGTACCGGGCGCAGGGCTACGCGGCGAGTGCGGTCCCGTTACGTTTGGGTGCCATCGTCACCGTCCCGCCCGGTCCGGCGCTGACGTGCCGTCAGCCGCGCGGAGCGGGCGGCGCGGGGGCCGCGGCGCGCAGCCGGGCGAACTCCGCGGCGAGCGCCGCCGGCGTCCAGTGCGCGTTGAGCCCGCTGGGGCTCGGCAGCGCCCAGATCCTGGTGCCGCCCAGCGTCCGCTGCTGCGGGCCGACCTGGGCGCGGGGCTCGGCGAAGGCCACCCGGTAGGCCGTGACGCCCAGCACCGCCAGCCACGCCGGGCGGTGCTCGGCGACCTTCGCCGCGAGCAGCCGCCCGCCCTCGACCAGCTCCTCGCGGCTCAGCTCGTCGGCCCGCGCGCTTGCCCGCGCCGCCACGTTCGTCACGCCGAGCCCCAGACCCAGCAGCTCCGCCTGCTCCACGGGCGCGAAGCGGCGCGGGGTGAAGCCGGCGGCGTGCAGCGCGGGCCAGAACCGGTTGCCGGGCCGGGCGAAGTGGTAGCCGGTGTGCGCCGACATCAGCCCCGGGTTGATCCCGCAGAACAGCACCCGCAGGCCCGGCCCGATCACGTCCTCCAGCGTGCGGTCGCAGGCCGCCGCCAGCTCCCGCGCGGAGGGCGTGGGCAGCCGGGGCGGCACGGCCGGCGCGGACGTCAGAGGATCGCCCCCGGGCGGTAGGCCGCCGCCTCCGGACGGGCCTTGACGACGTCCTCGATCCGCCGCACGACCTCGGCGACCTGCCCGGCGGCCGCGCCGGTGAAGGACAGCCGGTCGGCCATCAGCGCGTCCAGCTCCGCGCGGTCCAGCGGGATCCGCGCGTCGGCCGCGAGCCGGTCCAGCAGCTCGTTGCGCTCGGTGCCCTGCTCGCGCATCGCGAGCGCGGAGGCCACCGCGTTCTCCTTGATCGCCTCGTGCGCGATCTCCCGGCCGACACCCGCCCGCACCGCGCCCATCAGCACCTTGGTGGTGGCCAGGAAGGGCAGGTAGCGGTCCAGCTCGCGCGCCACGACCGCGGGGAAGGCGCCGAATTCGTCCAGCACCGTCAGGAAGGTCTCCAGCAGCCCGTCGAAGGCGAAGAAGGCGTCCGGCAGGGCGACCCGGCGCACCACCGAGCAGGACACGTCGCCCTCGTTCCACTGGTCGCCGGACAGCTCGCCGGTCATCGAGGCGTAGCCGCGCAGGATCACCATCAGGCCGTTGACCCGCTCGCAGGACCGGGTGTTCATCTTGTGCGGCATCGCCGACGAGCCGACCTGGCCGGGCTTGAAGCCCTCGGTCACCAGCTCGTGGCCCGCCATCAGCCGGATCGTCTTCGCGGTGGACGACGGCGCCGCCGCGAGCTGCACCAGGGCGCTGACCACGTCGTAGTCCAGCGAGCGCGGGTAGACCTGGCCGACGGAGGTGAAGGCGCGCGCGAAGCCCAGGTGCGCGGCGATCCGCTGCTCCAGCTCGGCGAGCTTGCCGCTGTCGCCGCCCAGCAGGTCCAGCATGTCCTGCGCGGTCCCGACCGGGCCCTTGATGCCGCGCAGCGGGTAGCGGGCGATCAGGTCCTCGACGCGCTCGTACGCCACCAGCAGCTCGTCGGCCGCGGTCGCGAAGCGCTTGCCGAGCGTGGTGGCCTGCGCCGCCACGTTGTGCGAGCGGCCGGCCATGACCAGCTCCGCGTACTGCCCGGCGAGCTGCCCCAGGCGCGCCAGCACCGCGACCGTGCGGTCCCGCACCATTTCCAGCGACAGCCGGATCTGCAGCTGCTCGACGTTCTCGGTCAGGTCGCGGGACGTCATGCCCTTGTGGATCTGCTCGTGCCCGGCGAGGGCGTTGAACTCCTCGATCCTGGCCTTCACGTCGTGCCGCGTGACCTTCTCGCGCTCGGCGATCGAGCCCAGGTCGACCTGCTCCAGGACCCGCTCGTAGTCGGCGACGGCCCCGTCCGGCACCTCGATGCCGAGGTCGGCCTGGGCGCGCAGGACGGCCAGCCACAGCCGGCGTTCGAGCACCACCTTCTGCTCGGGGGACCACAGGGCGGCCAGCTCCGTGGAGGCATAGCGGCCGGCGAGGACGTTCGGGATACGCGGCTTGGCTGTCACGTGGGGATTCTACTGGTCGCGGGTCCGCCGCCCGTCCCGCGAGGTCAGTGCCCGGCCTCGGACGGCAGCGGCGCCGCCTGCGGTTCGGGCGGGGGCGGGCCGTACGGGAGCAGCTCGGGGCGTTTGGCCGGGCGGCCGTCGCCGGACGAGCGGCCGGTCAGCCGGCGGCCGATCCACGGCAGCAGGTGGCGGCGGGTGAAGGAGGCGTCGGCCCGGCGCCGGGCGGCCCAGCCGGGCGGCACCGCGAGCGGCAGCGGCGCCCGCCAGTTCCCCCGCGCGGGCAGCCCGAGGGCCTGCCACACCGCCTCCGCGACCCGCTCGTGGCCCTCCGCGGTCAGGTGCAGCCGGTCCTCGCCCCACATCCGCGGGTCGCCCAGCACCTCGGCCCCGTACAGGTCGACCACGACCGCGCCGTGCCGCGCCGCCAGGTCGTCGACGAAGGCGAACAGCTGCTCCATACGCGGCAGGAAGCGGGTGGCGACCGGTCCGCGGCGCGCCGGGCTGCGCATCAGCACCAGCTGTCCGCAGGCCGGGGCGAGCCGCCCGGCCGCGTCCTCCAGGTGCGCGCACACCGCGTCGACGTCGCAGCCCGGGCGGAGCACGTCGTTGAGCCCGCCGACCAGGGTGACCAGGTCCGGGCGCATCGCCACCGCCGCGTCCACCTGGTCGTCGACGATCTGCCGGATCAGCTTGCCGCGCACCGCGAGGTTGGCGTAGCGGAAGCCGCTCCCGTCCGCCGCGCCCGGCAGCTCGGCCAGGCCCGCGGCGAGCAGATCGGCCCAGCCGCGGTAGCTGCCGTCGGGCAGCAGGTCGGACATGCCCTCGGTGAAGGAGTCGCCGAGGGCGACGAAGCTGCGGTACGGCCCGGGCGCCGCGCCCGGGCCTGCGGAGGTCTCCGCGCGGGTGTCAGTGGTGTCGCTTTCCATCGCGGCGCGATCCTATCCGCCGGGCCCGCCGCGGGACGCGCCGCGGGTCCCGCCCACCGCCGCGCTACGGGGTTCCGGTCAGCTTCTGGGTGCCGATGACGGACAGCAGCGCGAGCTTCTCGGCGTCCTCGGTGCCCGGCTCCGCGGTGAAGACCATGATGCGCAGCTCGCTGCCCTCGACGCTGAGCAGGTCGCAGTCCAGCGTCATCAGGCCCAGCTCCGGGTGGTCGACGGTCTTGCGCGACCCGTCGTGCTCGCCCACCTCGCGCGACTCCCACAGCTCGGCGAAGCGCTCGCTGCCCGCCCGCAGCTCCGCGATCAGCCGCTTCAGCCGCTGGTCGGCGGGGAAGCGGCCGGCCGTCGTCCGCAGCGCGCCGACCTGCGCGGCCTCCAGCGTGGCCAGCGACCGGGCGCTGTGCACCACCCGGGGGTTTCCCTGGCCCAGGAAGTGCCGCCACACCGCGTTGCGCTCCTTGCCGTGGAATTCGCCCATCAGCGCGTTGTGCAGCGGGTTGGCGAGCAGCAGCGTCCAGGCCGCGTCCGACACCGCCACCGGTGTGCCCGCCAGCCGGTCCAGCAGCCGCTGCACACTCGCCGGGATGTACGCGGGCACCGTCCCGCGGCCCGGCGGCACCAGGCCCGCGGTGTGGAAGAGCTGGTCGCGCTCCGGCCCGGACAGCCGCAGCGCGCGCCCCAGCGCCTCGACGACCTGCTCCGAGGGGTTGGCCGAGCGGCCCTGCTCCAGCCGCGTGATGTAGTCGACGGAGATCCCGGCGAGCATCGCCAGCTCCTCGCGGCGCAGCCCCGCCGCGCGCCGGTGGCCGCCCGTCGCCAGCCCCGCCGACTCCGGGGACACACGGTCCCGCCAGCGCCGTAGGGTGTACCCGAATTCCGTGGTCGCCATGCCCCCACTGTCGCACCGCGCCCGGCCGTCCGTCCTGGTACTGCCGGTCCCAGGAAGCCGGGGGCGCTGGCAGGCGGCCGGCGCGCCGCCGCACCGTGGGGGCATGACAGCGACACTGATCACCGGAGCGAACAAGGGTCTCGGCTTCGAGACCGCCCGCCGGCTGGTGGCCGCGGGCCACACCGTCTACCTCGGCTCCCGGGACGCGGCGCGCGGCCGGGCCGCCGCCGCGGCCGTGGGCGCCACCGCCGTGCGGCTGGACGTCACCGACGATGCGTCGGTCGCGGCCGCGGCCGCGGAAATCGAGGCGGCCGGCGGCCTCGACGTGCTGGTCAACAACGCCGGCATCCAGCAGGAGATGGCCGCCGACGGCACCGTCACCGGCGCGGCCGGCCTCACCCCCGAGATGATGAGCGGGACCTTCGCGACGAACGTCTTCGGCCTCGTCCGCGTCACCCGCGCCTTCCTGCCGCTGCTGCTCCGCTCGGCCGCCCCCGTCGTCGTCAACGTCAGCAGCGGCCTGGCGTCGCTGACCCGGGTGAGCGAGCCGGGCAGCCACGCGTACGCCTACCCCGGCGTCGCCTACCCGGCGTCGAAGGCCGCGGTCAACATGCTCACCGTGCAGTACGCCAAGGCCTTCCCGCAGATACGGGTCAACGCCGTCGAGCCCGGCTACACCGCGACCGACCTCAACGGCAGGCACGGCGTGCAGACCGTCGAACAGGGCGCGGAGATCATCGTGCGGATGGCGCAGACCGGCCCCGACGGCCCCACCGGCGGCTTCTTCGACGCGGCGGGCCCGCTGCCCTGGTGACCCGCCCCGGCGGCGGGCTCACGCCCGGCCCGGGCCGACCAGCCGCTTGAGCACGTCCTCCATGGTGACCAGCCCCACCCCGCGCCCGTCGGCGTCCACGACCGCCGCGAGGTGGGCGCTGCCCGCGCGCATCGCCGTCAGCACGTCGTCCAGCGGGGTCGCCGCGCCGACCCGGGTGATGGGGCGCAGCGCCGAGCGCGGGAAGGCGGCGCCCCGCGGCTCGGCGTCCAGCGCGTCCTTGACGTGCAGGTAGCCGAGCACATGCCCGTCGCCGTCCGCGACCGGGAAGCGCGAGAAGCCGGAGCGGGCCGCCAGCGCCTCCAGCTCGTCCGGGGTGATGCCCAGCGACGCGCGCACGACCTGGTCGGCGGGCAGCACGATCTCCCCGACCGGCCTGCGCCCCAGTTCCAGCGCCTCGCGCAGCCGCCCGGTGGCCCGCTGGTCCAGCAGCCCCGCGGCGCCCGCGTCGGCGACCATCGCGGCCAGCTCGTCGTCCGAGAAGACCGCGGCCACCTCCGAGCGCGGCTCGACCCCCAGCAGCCGCAGCCCGGCGTTCGCCAGCGCGTTGATCCCGAAGATCACCGGCCGCAGCGCGCGCGTGAAGCCCACCAGCGGCGGCCCGAGCAGCAGGGCGGAGCGCACCGGGTCGGCCAGCGCGATGTTCTTCGGGACCATCTCGCCGAAGAGCATGTGCAGATACGTCGCGAGCGCCAGCGCCACCACGAAGGCGATCACATGGATCGCGCCCTCCGCCGCGCCGGCCGCGTGCAGCGCCGGCTCCAGCAGGTGCGCGATGGCCGGCTCGGCGACGATGCCCAGCACCAGGGTGCACGCCGTGATGCCGAGCTGGGCCGCGGCCAGCAGCGGCGCCAGGTGCTCCAGCCCCCACAGCACCCGCACCGCCCGCCGGTCGCCCTCCTCCGCGCCCGCGGCGACCTGGTCGCGGCGCACCGAGATCAGCGCGAACTCGGCGCCGACGAAGAAGGCGTTCACCACCAGGGTGAGCAGCCCCACGAGCAGCTGGACGACCGTCATCGGCGCGCTTCCTCCGGCCCGGCGGCGGGCGGGGACACCAGCCGCACCCGCGCGGCCCGGTGCCCGGAGGCGTCCTCGACCTCCACGAGCCAGCCGTCCAGCCGGACCTGGTCACCGCGCTCCGGGATGCGGCCGAGCCGTTCGGCGACCAGGCCGGCGAGCGTCTCGTACGGCCCGTCCGGCACCCGCAGCCCGATCCGCACCAGCTGGTCCTCGGTACGCGTCGCGCCGTCCGCCCGGTAGGTGCGCCGGCCGTCCTGTTCCTCGCGGACGAACAGCAGGTCGGGCTGCTGCAGCGGGTCGTGCTCGTCCTGCACCTCGCCGACCACCTCCTCCACGATGTCCTCCAGGGTGGCGACGCCCGCGGTGCCGCCGTACTCGTCGATGACCACCGCCATGGCGCGTGCCCCCGACAACCGGTCCAGCAGCCGGTCCACCGCGAGCGACTCCGGCACCAGCAGCGCGTCCCGCAGCAGGTCGGTGACGGGGGTGTGCGCGCGGCGGCCGGTGGGCACGGCCAGCACGTCCTTGATGTGCACGGTGCCGATCACCGCGTCGAGGCTCTCGCGGAAGATCGGGAAGCGGGACAGCCCGGTGGCCCGTGTGGCGTTGGCGACGTCCGCGGCGGTCGCCCGCGCCTCCAGCGCCGTCACCTGCACCCGCGGTGTCATCACGTTCTCCGCGGTGAGGTCCGCCAGGCCCAGCGTGCGGACGAACAGCTCGGCGGAGTCCGGCTCCAGCGCGCCCGCCTTCGCCGAGTGCCGGGCGAGCGCCTTGAGCTCCTGCGGCCCGCGGGCCGAGGCCAGCTCCTCCGCGGGCTCCAGGCCCATGCGGCGCAGGACCCGGTTGGCGGTGTTGTTCAGATGCCGGATCAGCGGGCCGAAGGCGGTGGTGAAGGCGCGCTGCGGGCCCGCGACCGCCTTGGCGACCGGCAGCGGCCGCGAGATCGCCCAGTTCTTCGGCACCAGCTCGCCGACCACCATCAGCACCACCGTCGACACCGCCGTGCCCAGCACCAGCGCCAGCGACGAGGCGGCGCCGCCGCCCAGCCCCGCCGCGCGCAGCGGGCCGCGCAGCAGCTCCGCGATCGAGCCGCGGGCCAGCATGCCGATGACCAGACCGGTGACGGTGATGCCGAGCTGCGCCCCCGACAGCTGCACGGTCAGCGACCGCACCCCGGCGAGCGCCGCCGCCGCGCCCCGCTCACCCTCCCGCGCGGCGCGTTCCACCTCGCCGCGCTCGACCGTGGTCAGCGAGAACTCCGCCGCGACGAAGACGCCGCAGGCGAGAGCGAGGAGCAGGGCCAGCAGCAGGAGCAGCGCTTCGGTCATCGGACACCTCGCCACCCATCGTCCGTCCCCGCCCCCGACCGCGCACCCGGCGTGCGCCGTACGGGCCGCGGGCGGTGCCGGGCCCGGGGGTCGTGGCACGGCCCACGCGCCCGGGGACGCCGGCTCGGGGCGGTCCTCGACGGCATCCTCGACGCCGCACAGCCCGTGTGCCCGGGAACGCCGGGCTCACACCCGGCGCAGCGGCTTCGTCCAGCGCCGCCACTGCGGCTCGGGTGCGTAGCCCGCGGCCCGCCAGGCGGGGTGGGCGCGCTCGTTGGCCTCCAGCACCATCGCGTCGCCGCGCCGCCCGCCCAGCGCCCGGAAGCGCTCCTCGGCCGCGTCCAGCAGCGCCCGCGCGACCCCCTGGCGGCGGGCACCGGGGTGCACCGCCAGCCGGTAGAGGTGGCAGCGCCACCCGTCGAAGCCGGCGATCACCGTGCCCACCAGCTCCCCGTCGCGCTCGGCGAGCAGCAGCGCGCCCGGGTCGGTGGCGACGAGCCGGGCGACCCCGGCCTCGTCGTCGCTGATGCTGGTGCCCTCGGCGGCCACCCGCCAGAAGGCCAGCACGCCGGTCGCGTCGGCGGGGACCGCGGTCCTGATCAGGGGATTGCTCATGCCCGGCATCCCACCACCGGCCCGGCGCGCCCGGCCCGCAATTCCGGGATCCGAGACGGCCCGCGCCCGGGGGCGGCAGCGCGGGCCCGCGACGGCCTTGCCGCTACTAGCGCCACGGCGCTAGCGTGGTGCCATGGCCAAGACCCAGTTGAACGTGCGGGTGGACGAAGCCACCGCGGAGACCGCGCGGGAACGCGCCTCGCAGCGCGGCATGAGCGTGAACCGCTACATCGAGGAACTGGTCCGGCGGGACGAGGGCGAGAGCGGCAGGGCGTTCGTCCAGGCCGCCGCGGACTTCATGAAGGAGTACGAGGCGGTCTTCGCGGAGGAGTTCGGCGGCAGGGACACGAACCCGCGTTGAGCCTGAACATCGACCTGGCCTGGCTGCTGATGGTCGCCGAGCACAACACGCCCGGCGACCCCCTGGTCACCGACTGGGGCGCGCTGGTCGCGGCGGTCGGCAGGCACAAGGCCGAGATATTCGGCGTGCCCGTCTACCCCGACGACCATGTCCGCGCCGCCTCCCTGCTCCAGTTGCTGCTGCACGTCCCCGCCCTCGAACGCTCCAACGCGCTCTTCGCCACCGCCGTCGCCTACGCCTACCTGGTGGCGGGCGGGCAGCCCGTGACCACCACCCCCGAGCAGGTACGCGACCTCGCCCGGCTGGTCAAGGACGGGTCGGTCGGCGTCGACCGCATCGCCGAGGAGCTGCGCGCCTGGACCGTCCCGGCCTGAGCCGCCCGGCCGTCCCCCGCTCCCGGCCGGGACCCGGCCTCACGACGCGAACGGCGGCGCCGCGTAGACCTGCGCGAAGGCCTCGCCGTCCCAGGTGCCGCCCAGCTGCGGTGCCAGCCACTCCGGCGCCGCGGCGCGGAAGGCCGCCGGGGACAGCGCCCCGGCCCCCTGCGGCAGCGCCCCGAGCAGCGGCGCGCCCGCGACCTCCGGGACATCCGCGACGTTGCAGCGCTCGGCGAGGTCCGGCTCCCCGCGCCAGCTCCCGAAGAGCACCCCGGCGCAGCTCAGACCCCGCTTGCCCAGCGCCTCCACGGTCAGCGCGGTGGCGTTGAGGGTGCCCAGGCCCGGCTGCGCCACCAGCAGCACCCGGGCGCGGATGAGCGCGGCGGCGTCGGCGAGCGTGGCGCCCTTCTCGTCGTAGCGGACCAGCAGCCCGCCCGCGCCCTCCACCAGCACCACGTCGTGGACGGCGGACAGCTTGGCCGCGGCCTCCGCGATGTCCTCGGGTCCCACCGCGGGGATCCCCGCGCGGGCCGCGGCGGTGGCCGGCGCCAGCGGTTCGGGGTAGCGGGCCAGCTCCACCGCGGTGACCGCGCCCGCGAGCCGGGCCACCTCCGCCGCGTCCCCCGGCTCGCCCTCGGCCACCCCGGTCTGGGCGGGCTTGAGCACCGCCACGCTCAGCCCCTGCGCCAGGGACGCGGCGGCCACCGCGGCGGTCGCCATCGTCTTGCCGACCTCGGTGTCCGTACCGGTGATGACCACGATGGCCATGGGTGTCGCTCCGTTCCTCGTCGTCCTGCGCCCGTTCCGCCCGCCCCCGGCGGCCCCGGATTCTCCCGCGGCTCGGGGCACCCTGCCCCGCCGCGCCCTTCCCATCCGGCTTCCGGCAGGTTTTCACCCGTCCGTCACCCGTTTGCCCGCGGGCCCCCGGCCGGGGCGTCATCCCGCCCGGGCCGCGTCCCGTACACCGGCGCAGATCCGCGCCAGGTCCTCGTCGCCGGTCACGTAGGGCGGCATCGTGTAGACGAGGTCCCGGAAGGGCCGCAGCCACACCCCGGCGCGCACCGCGGCGCGGGTCGCCGCTGCCATGTCCACCTCGTGGTCGAGCTGCACCACGCCGATCGCCCCGAGCACCCGTACGTCGCGCACGCCGGGCAGCTCCGCGGCCGCCGCCAGGCCCTCGCGCAGGCCCGCCCCGATCCGCTCGACCTGCCCCGCCCAGTCCTGCCCGAGCAGCAGGTCGAGGGAGGCGTTCGCGACCGCGGCGGCCAGCGGGTTGCCCATGAAGGTCGGCCCGTGGGCGAGCACCGGCACCTCGCCGCGGGAGATGCCCTCGGCGACCGCGGAGGTGCACAGCGCCGCCGCCATCGTCAGGTAGCCGCCCGTCAGCGCCTTGCCGACGCACATCACGTCGGGGCTGATCCCGGCGTGCTCGGCCGCGAAGAGCTTTCCGGTGCGGCCGAAGCCGGTGGCGATCTCGTCGAGGACGAGCAGCACCCCTTGTTCGTCGCACGCCTCCCGCAGCACCCGCAGGTAGCCGGGGGAGTGGAAGGTCATGCCGCCCGCGCCCTGCACGACCGGTTCCACGACCACCGCCGCCAGCTCGTGCGCGTGCCGCGCGACCAGGGCGCGCAGCCGCTCGCAGTACGCCGGGTCGGGCTCCGCGTCGAAGCCGGGCGGCGGCTGCTCGGCGAAGACCTGCTCGGGCAGCACCCCTGACCACAGGTGGTGCATGCCACCGTCGGGGTCGCACACCGACATCGGCTGCCAGGTGTCGCCGTGGTAGCCGCCGCGCCAGGTCAGCAGCCGGCGCTTCTCCGGCCGGCCGAGCGAGCGCCAGAACTGCAGGCACATCTTGACCGCGACCTCGACCGACACCGACCCGGAGTCGGCCAGGAAGACGTGCCGCAGCGGCTCGGGCGTGATCTCCACCAGCCGCGCCGCGAGCCGCACGGCGGGCTCGTGGGTCAGGCCGCCGAACATCACATGGCTCATCCGCCCGAGCTGGTCGCGTACGGCCGCGTCCAGCACGGGGTGCCGGTAGCCGTGGATCGCCGACCACCACGACGACATGCCGTCGACCAGCTCGTCACGCCCCTGCGCGGGCGCCGCGAGCCGCAGCCGCACCCCCTCGGCCGACGCCACGACCAGCGGCTCCTGGCGGCCGGGCATCGGCCCGTACGGATGCCAGACGTGCTCGCGGTCCAGGCCGAGGAGCACCTCGGGCGACAGCGGGGCCGGGGCCGCGAACAGGGCCGCGGGCTCAGGCATTGGGCGGCAGGTCCGTTCCCGCACCCCGGCGGCGCACCGCGACCAGGTCCGTCCGCGCACCCGGCACGGGCGGTGCGGCCTCCGCCCCGCCGTGCCCGTGCCCGTGCGCGTCGGCACAGGCGGTGTCGCCGCAGCCCCCGCAGCCGCGGTCGTGGGTGCCGCACAGCCCGGCGGCGCGGTGCGCGGGCAGCGTCGTGGTGTCCGCGCCCTCCACCTCGAAGCCGGCGTCCGCGATCATGTCCAGGTCGGCCTGGCCGGCCTGGCCCTCGCTCGTCAGGTAGTCGCCCAGGAAGATCGAGTTGGCCAGGTGCAGGGCCAGCGGCTGCATCGTGCGCAGGTGCACCTCGCGCCCGCCCGCCAGCCGCACCTCCACGTCGGGGCACACGAACCGGACCATCGCCAGGATCCGCAGGCAGCGCTGCGGGGTGAGATTCCACTCCTCGGCCAGCGGGGTGCCCTCGAAGGGGATCAGGAAGTTGACCGGCACCGAGTCCGGGTCCAGCTCGCGCAGCCCGAAGACCACGTCCACCAGGTCCGCGTCGCTCTCGCCCATCCCCGCGATGAGCCCCGAGCACGCCGACAGCCCGGCCGCCTGCGCCTGCTGCACGGTGTCGACCCGGTCGGCGTACGTGTGGGTCGTGGTGATGGTCCCGTACGTGCCCTCGGAGGTGTTGAGGTTGTGGTTGTACGCGTCCGCGCCGGCCGCCTTCAGCCGGTCGGCCTGGCCGCCCGTCAGCAGGCCCAGGCACGCGCAGACCTCGACGTCCTCGTGCTGCCCCTTGATGGCCGCGATCGTCTCCGAGACCCGGTCCACGTCGCGGTCGGTCGGCCCGCGCCCGCTCGCCACCAGGCACACCCGCTTGGCGCCGCCCGCCACCCCGGCGCCCGCCGCGGCCGCGGCCTCCTCGGGCTTGATCCAGGTGTACTTGAGGATGCCGGTCTGCGAGCCCAGCCGCTGCGAGCAGTACGAGCAGTCCTCGGGGCACAGCCCGGACTTGAGGTTGACCAGGTAGTTCAGCTTCACCCGGCGGCCGAACCACGTGCGGCGCACCCGGCCCGCGGCGGCCACCACGTCGAGCAGTTCGTCGTCGGACGTCGCCAGCACGGCGAGCGCCTCGTCCCGGGTGGGCAGCTCGCGGCGCAGCCCCTTGTCCACCAGTGCGGTCAGCAGATCCATGAGGGGATACTCGCCTACCCGGCGGCCCCGAGCCAAGGACGGACCGAACAAGAGCGGTGGCCGCCGGTGTGTGCATCACCACACCCTGTGCACGATTGCGGGCCAGTACGTTGCAGGGTGAGGCCCCCGCAGCGGGCGCCGCCCCGGCCGCACCCCGCCGACCGTTCCCGAACCGCACCCCGAAGGACCGCCGTGACCAGCACACCGCCCGCCGCCGGGCACCCCGGCCCCTTCGGCTGGATCGCCGAGCAGGCCACCGCACGCTCCGCCGCCGGGCTGCGCCGCGAACTGCGCCCACGGGCCGCGGAACCGGGCCTGCTCGACCTCGCGGGCAACGACTACCTCGGCCTCAGCCTGCACCCCGAGGTCACCGCGGCGGGCGCGCAGGCGTGCGTGACGTGGGGCGCCGGGGCGACCGGCTCCCGGCTGGTCACCGGCAGCACCGCGCTGCACGCCGAACTGGAGGCGGAGCTGGCCGACTTCACCGGGTTCGAGGCCGCGCTGGTGCTCGCCTCCGGCTACGCGGCCAACCTCGCGGCGGTCACCGCGCTCACCGGGCCGGGCGCCCTCATCGTCTCCGACGCGGCCAACCACGCCTCCCTCATCGACGGCTGCCGGCTGTCCCGGGCGGCCACCGAGGTCGTCCCGCACGCCGACCCCGCCGCCGTGCGCAAGGCGCTCGCCGCGCACGCCGGGCGGGCCGTCGTCGTCAGCGACACCGTCTTCTCGGTGGACGGCGACGCGGCGCCGCTGGGCGCGCTCGCCGCCGCGGCGCGTGCGCACGGGGCCGCGCTGCTGCTGGACGACGCGCACGGGCTCGGCGTCCTCGGGCCCGGCGGGCGCGGGGCCGCGCACGCGGCGGGCCTTGCGGGCGCGCCCGACGTGGTGTGCACCGCGACACTGTCCAAGGCGCTGGGGGCGCAGGGCGGAGTGGTGCTGGGCCCCGCCGCCGTCATCGACCACCTGGTCAACACCGCGCGGACGTTCATCTTCGACACCGGGCTGGCGCCGGCCGCGGCCGGCGCCGCCCTCGCCGCGCTGCGGCTGCTGCGGCGCGAGCCCGCGCGGGCGGGCCGCGCGCTGGGCGCGGCCCGCGACTTCCACCGCCGCCTCACCGCCGCGGGGCTGGATGCGACGGCGCCGGACGCGTGCGTCGTCTCGGTCCGGGCGCCCTCGCCCGCGGCGGCGGTGGAGTGGGCCGCCGCGTGCCGCGCCGCGGGGCTCGCGGTGGGCTGCTTCCGCCCGCCGTCCGTCCCCGACGGCGTCTCCCGACTGCGGGTGACGGCCAACGCGGCGCTGTCCCCGGCCGGGATCGCGGCGGCGGCCGCCACGATCGTCGCGACCGCGCCGGCCGGGGCGATCCGTACCTGACGGGACCTGCCCGCCTCCGGGGTCTAACCGGCCTTGAGCGCCTCCGCGTTGACGGCCGCCACGAACGAGGTCCACGCACCCGGTGCGAACAGCAGGGCCGGCCCGGCGGTGTCCTTGGAGTCGCGGACCGCGACAGGGCCGGAGGGCAGACGGGCCGTCTCGACGCAGTTGTTCGCCGCCGTGCTGTGGCTGCTGCGCCGCCAGGCGACGTCCAGCGCCAGGCTGGACGGAACGTGGGCGTGCGGCTCGCGGGCCGCCGGGATTCGCGCAGTCATGCTGTCGGTGCCTCCTTAGTGCGCCGCTGCAACCGCGAGAACTCCGCCCCGATTTCCGTGATCATCGCAGCCGATTCCGCACAGGGGAGCGCGCGATCACACAATCGGGCGAACGCGGCGGTGTAAGCGGCGATGTCTTCTTTCCGATCGACACAGAGACTACCGGTCAGATGGTCGAGAACAACCACATCCAGATCTGCAATGCGCGGAAAGGAGAAGATGACGAAAGACCCCGTCACCCCTATGTGCCCGCCCGCGGCAAATGGCAGCACCTGCAGGGAAACCTGCGGGAGTTCGGCCGCGCGTGCGAGCCACCGCAGCTGACCTGCCATCACCTCCGGCCCGCCGACACCGCGGCGCAGCACCGCCTCGTCGAGCACCGCGTTCAGCTCCAGCGGCGGGTTCTGCTCCAGCAGGACAGCCTGCCGTGCGATGCGCACCTCGGCCAGCGCGGCCACCTCGCGCGGGGCGAGCTGCGGCAGTACGTCGCGGGTGAGCGCACGGGCGTACCCGGGAGTCTGGAGCAGGCCCGGCACCACCGTGGTCTCCAGCGACCTGGCCCGGGTGGCGCCCGTCTCCAGGCTGATGAAGTCGCGGTATTCGACCGGCAGGACCTCGCGGAAGTCGTGCCACCAGCCGCGCTGGTGGCCGTGTCCGGCAAGGGTGTGCAGCAGGTCGCGAACATCGCGGTCACGTACGGAGTAGGCGTCGAGCAGCAGGTTGACGTCCTCGGCGCGGACGCTGCTGTGGCCGGTCTCGATACGGCTCACCTTCGACTGGTGCCACCCCACCCGCTGGGCCGCCTCGCCGCTGGTGAACCCCGCGAGATCGCGCAACCGGCGCAGTTCCGCGCCGAGTCGGCGCCGGCGTACGGCGGGCTCTCGTTCCATGTCCTCTCGCCCTCCTCGCTGCGACGCAATCCGGCGGCCGGTTGCGTTCTGTCCTCTTCTCCCCGATACGCCAGTCTGCCGACCATGTGCGTTCTCCCGCGGCAGAGTTCACCGATTTGAGCGACAGATATATGCAGACCGCTGTGCGGCGCCCGCATTGGCGGCACGATGAGTGCATTCTGGCGCGAACCCGGCGTATGCGAGGGCGGCCCAATTCCGGCCCCGCAGCCGGGGCGTTCGCATCGGAGCCAGGTCACGGCGGGAAAGGGAAGCGTCGCCATGGCAGATCTTCAGGAAGCGTCCGTCACCCTGCCGAGCGAACCCGCCTCGGTGACGGCGGCCAGGCGGTACGTCTGCGCGCTGCTCGCCGACTGGGGACTGCCCGCGGGCGCCCCGGCCGTCGACACCGTGCGCCTGATCGTGTCCGAACTGGCCACCAACGCGGTGCTGCACACCTCGGGCCTGTCGCCGACCTTCACCGTCGACGTACGCCTGGAGCGGTCCGAGCAGCTGCACATCGGTGTCACCGACAGCCACCCGCGCTGGCCGCGCCAGGCCGCGGTGTGCCCGCAGCAGCAGGACAACGGCCGCGGGCTGGTCATCATCCGCCATCTGACCGCCGAGTCCGGCGGCAGCCTGCGGGTCACCCCGACCGGCGACGGCGGCAAGACCGTCTGGATCGTGCTGCCCTGGGCCGTCCCGGTGGGCTGAGCGCGGGCCGCGCGGCGGTCAGACCCGCCCGTACCAGACGGTGCGCGTCCAGATGTGCTCCAGGCGCACCCGGGCGCCGGTCTTCGGGGCGTGCCAGATCTTGCCGCCGCCCGCG
Organism: Streptomyces sp. NPDC021020; assembly: GCF_044333285.1. NCBI lineage: Bacteria > Bacillati > Actinomycetota > Actinomycetes > Kitasatosporales > Streptomycetaceae > Streptomyces > Streptomyces sp. NPDC021020. The sequence continues at coordinate 80,198 of NZ_JBIRQQ010000010.1, read as the reverse complement.
TAGATGCCGACGTGGTAGACGGAGGACGCGGACGGTCCGCTGTGGAAGAAGACCAGGTCGCCGACGTGCCGGCCGGACGCGGAGATGTGGCGGGTGTTGCGGTACTGGGCGGCGGCGGTGCGCGGCAGCCGCTTGCCGGCCTTGCTGAAGGAGTAGAGGGTCAGGCCCGAGCAGTCGAAGCGCGAGGGCCCGGTGGCGCCCCACTGGTAGAGGGAGCCCTCCTTGGACGCCGCCACCCCGAGGGCCCGGACGCCCGTGGTGGCCGCCTCGGCCTGCTGGACGGCGCCGGGCAGCAGGGACGGTACGGCGACTGCGGCGGCGGTGAGCACGGACGCGGCCCCGAGACGGGTCAGCCGTGCGGAAGCGGAAACTGCGACAGGCGCGGTCATGCGCAACCCTTCGTCGTCGGCCTGCGAAGGATGACCTGTCGGGTTCGGGCAGGCGAAGATGCCCGGCCGCGTGCTGCGGCTTCACCCCAAGGGGCGGCCCGGGAGTACCGGGTCCGGCCCCGTCGTGCGTGGGTCCTCCGCTCCCGCCGTTGCACTCGTGTCGACCTGGCATCCGCACGCCGGCGGGACTCGGCGTCCGTGCGGACCGCCCCGCCACGGCGGCGGGGGCTTGTCGTCACCACGGATCGTGACGCACACGGCACGCCGGTACCCGGCGGGAAACGCCCGGTGTGACCCTCGTCACGCTTGGTCCGACCGGGTGGCGGCGCTGCTCCCTTCCGGTGAGCGGCGCGCCCCGGCACACCGCTGTGACCTGCGCTGTCGACCCACCGCCCGGACCGGCCCGCGCAACCGGGGCGGTCGCCCGCCGGCCCCGCGCCGCTGGGCCGACGGGATGAGGGAGGGTTCGGCCGACAAGGGGAGGCCGCGCCGCAGCGTGACGGCGCGGGCGGCCGTCACGGCGCGGGCGGCTCCGGTGCGGGCGCCACCACCGCGAGCGAGGACCGGCGCTCGCCGTCCAGCACCCGCAGCGCCCGCCCCAGCGTGGCGTGGTGGAGCTGCGTCTCGCCGCGCAGGTGCATCACCGTCAGCGCCTCGCGCAGCGCAAGCGCCCGCCCGACGAGCGCCTGCGCGGCACGCAGCGCCCCGTACGTGTCGGTGCCGCGCGACGGGTTGACGCGGCCGAGCAGGTCGACGACCTCCAGGTAGCAGTCGATCAGCTCGCCCTCGGAGCGGGTGAGCGCCGGCAGCGGCGGCGGTTCCGGGCGCACCGGCCTCACCGCGCGCCGGTGGCCGGGCCGTTGGTCTTGCGGCTGTTGGTGAGCCGGTCCGCCAGGCCGTAGTCGACGGCGGACGCGGCGTCGAAGACCTTGTCGCGCTCGATGTCCGCCCGGATCCGCTCCGGCTCCTGCCCGGTGTGGCGCACCAGCAGCGCCTCCAGCTTGTCGCGGGTGCGCAGCAGTTCGTTGGCCTGGATCTCCAGGTCCGACACGTCGCCCTGCACCACGTCGCCCATCGACGGCTGGTGGATCAGGATCCGGGCGTACGGGGTGATCATCCGCTTGCCCGGCGCCCCGGCCGCCAGCAGCACCGCCGCGGCCGACGCCGCCTGCCCGATGCAGACGGTCGCGACGTCGCACGTCACGTACTGCATCGTGTCGTAGATCGCGGTCATCGCGGAGAAGGACCCGCCCGGCGAGTTGATGTAGAGGTGGATGTCCTGGTCGGGGCTCGCGCTCTCCAGATGGATCAGCTGGGCCATCACGTCGTTGGCCGACGTGTCGTCGACCGGGGTGCCCAGGAAGACGATCCGCTCCTGGAGCAGCTTGGAGTACGGGTCCGTGGTGCGGGTGCCGCTGCTGCTGCGCTCGGTGAACTCCGGGAGCACGTAGCGGGCGGTGGGTCGGATCATGCGGGCACCTCCGTGCGTACAAAATGTACAGGACGTACAGGTCGTTATGATGGGGAGCATGACCCATGACGTCCCGGTGACACAAGCGCGAGCCGAGCTGGCCGAGCTCATCAACCGCGTGGTCTACGGCGGTGAGCAGGTGGTGCTGACCCGGCACGGCAAGCCGCTGGTGGCCCTGGTCTCGGCCGCTGACCTGCAACGACTGCGCGATCTCGACGCCGCCGCGGACGAGCGGCCGATCGTCGCCGTCTCCACCGCGACCACGCCCCCTTCCGCCACGGGCGAACGCCGCAGGTTCGGCATCGTCGCCGAGCACCGCGGGCCCACCCCGGGCGACCGCCGCCCGTAACAGGGGTTAACGCGCCCGAAACGCCGCCGCCGTAACCTCGCGCCCCAGGCCCCGAACTGCCCGGAAACGGGCCGGAGATGGCGAGGTGCGGCGGTGCGGTTGACCCCTCACGAGCAGGAACGCCTGCTCATCCATGTCGCGGCAGACGTGGCCGAGCGGCGCCGCGCCCGCGGCCTGCGGCTCAACCACCCCGAGGCCGTCGCGCTGATCACCGCCCACATCCTGGAGGGCGCGCGGGACGGGCAGGGCGTCGCGGAGCTGATGCGCACCGGCCGCACCGTCCTGACCCGCGCGGACGTCATGGACGGAGTCCCCGAGATGATCCACGACGTGCAGGTCGAGGCCACCTTCCCGGACGGCACCAAGCTCGTCACCGTCCACGAGCCGATCGTCTGAGGGGGCGGCATGATCCCGGGGGAAATCGTGTACGGTGACGCGCCCGTAGAACTCAACGCCGGCCGCCCGGTCACCCGGCTCACGGTGCTCAACACCGCCGACCGGCCCGTCCAGGTCGGCTCCCACTACCACTTCGCCGAGGCCAACCCCGGCCTGGACTTCGACCGGGCCGCCGCCCACGGGCTGCGACTGGACGTCCCGGCCGGCACCGCTGTCCGCTTCGAGCCCGGCATCCCCGCCGAGGTCGCCCTGGTGCCGATCGCCGGCGCCCGGGTCGTCCCCGGGCTGCGCGGCCGGACCGCGGGAGCTCTCGATGGCTGAACTCGCCCGCCCCCGCTACGCCGACCTCTACGGCCCCACGACCGGCGACCGGATCCGGCTCGCCGACACCGACCTGCTGATCGAGGTCGAGCGCGACCTCGCAGGCGGCCCCGGACTCGCCGGCGACGAGGCAGTCTTCGGCGGCGGCAAGGTCATCCGCGAGTCCATGGGCCAGGCGCGTACCACCCGGGCCGAGGGCGCGCCGGACACCGTGGTCACCGGGGCCGTCGTGCTCGACCACTGGGGCGTGGTCAAGGCCGACGTGGGCCTGCGCGACGGCCGGATCACCGCGCTCGGCAAGGCCGGCAACCCCGACACCATGGACGGCGTCCACCCGGACCTGGTCATCGGCCCGGAGACCGAGATCATCGCGGGCAACGGCCGGATCCTCACCGCCGGGACGATCGACGCGCACGTCCACTTCATCTCGCCCACCCTGATACCCCAGGCCCTCTCCTCCGGCGTGACCACCGTCATCGGCGGCGGCACGGGACCTGCCGAGGGCAGCAAGGCCACCACCGTCACCCCCGGCGGCTGGCACCTGGCCCGGATGCTCGCCGCGCTGGAGGGCTTCCCGGTCAACGTCGGGCTGCTCGGCAAGGGCAACACCGTCAACCCGGACGCGCTGCACGCCCAGCTGCGGGCGGGCGCGCTCGGCTTCAAGATCCACGAGGACTGGGGCGCCACGCCCGCCGCGATCGACGCGTGCCTGCGGGTCTGCGAGCAGTCCGGGGCGCAGCTCGCCCTGCACACCGACACCCTGAACGAGGCCGGCTTCGTCGAGGACACCCTCGCCGCCATCGCGGGCCGCGGCGTGCACGCCTACCACACCGAGGGAGCGGGCGGAGGGCACGCGCCGGACATCATCACCGTCGTCGCGCACCCCAACGTGCTGCCGTCGTCCACCAACCCGACCCGGCCGCACACCGTCAACACCGTCGAGGAGCACCTCGACATGCTGATGGTCTGCCACCACCTCAACCCCGCCGTGCCCGAGGACCTCGCCTTCGCCGAGTCCCGCATCCGCCCGTCCACCATCGCCGCCGAGGACGTGCTGCACGACCTGGGCGCGATCAGCATCGTCAGCTCCGACTCGCAGGCCATGGGCCGCATCGGCGAGATCGCACTGCGCACCTGGCAGACCGCGCACGTCATGAAGCGCCGCCGCGGCGCCCTGCCCGGTGACGGCCCCGCCGACAACCACCGGGCCCGCCGCTACGTCGCCAAATACACCATCAACCCCGCCGTGGCGCAGGGCCTGGACCACGAGATCGGCTCGGTCGAGCCCGGCAAGCTCGCCGACCTGGTGCTGTGGGACCCGGCCTTCTTCGGCGTCAAACCGGACCTGGTGCTCAAGGGCGGGCAGATCGCCTACGCCCAGATGGGCGACGCCAACGCCTCCATCCCGACCCCGCAGCCCGTGCTGCCGAGGCCGATGTTCGGCGCCACGGGGTCGGCGCCCGCCGCCAACTCCTTCACCTTCGTCACCCAGTCCGCGCTCGACGACGGCCTGCCCGAACGGCTCGGCCTCGCCAAGCCCTTCGCCGCCGCCCGCGGCACCAGGGCCGTCACCAAGGCCGACATGCGCGGCAACGACGCGCTGCCGGACGTGCGCGTCGACCCCGACACCTTCACGGTCACGATCGACGGCGAGCCGGTGGAGCCCGCGCCCGCCGCCGAACTGCCCATGGCCCAGCGCTACTTCCTCTTCTGAGCATGACGCCGGCCGACCCCTTGCCCGCCGACCCCGCGCCCGCCGGTACGGGAGCCCTCGCCGCCCTGCTGCTGCTCTGCGACGGCCGCTTCCCGGCCGGCGGCCACGCCCACTCCGGCGGCGCCGAGGCAGCCGTCGCCGACGGGCGGATCCGCGACACGGCCACCCTCGCGGACTACTGCCGCGGGCGGCTGCACACCACAGGACTGGTCGCCGCCGCACTGGCCGCGGCGGCGGCCGCAGGACTCGACCCGCTCGGCCTCGACGACGCGGCCGACGCCCGCACGCCCTCGCTCGCGCTGCGCACCGCCTCCCGGAAACTGGGCCGCCAGCTCACCCGGGCCGCCCGCGCCACCTGGCCCTCCAGCGCGCTGGAGGAGCTGGCCGCGGCCCGCCCGCGCGGCGCCCACCAGCCCGTCGTGCTGGGCCTGGTCGCGCGGGCCGCGGGGCTGGACCCCGCCGACGCCGCCCGCGCCGCGGCGTACGAGGCCGTGACCGGCCCGTCCGGCGCCGCCGTCCGGCTGCTCGGACTCGACCCCTTCCACGCCGCCGGCGTCCTCGCCGGGCTCGCCCCGCAGGTCGACGCCGTCGCCGACGCCGCCGCCCGCGCCGCGGACCTCGCCCGCGACCACGGCCCGACCGCCCTGCCCGCCGCCTCCGCGCCGCTGCCGGACATCGCCGCCGAGCAGCACGCGGCATGGCCGGTGCGGCTCTTCGCCTCCTGACCCCCGGAGCCCCTCATGCACCGTGACCACCCCGAGGTCTTCCCCCAGCGGCACTCCCACTCCGCCGAGGCGCTGCGCCCCGACGGCCGCCGCCGGGCCCTGCGGATCGGGCTCGGCGGCCCGGTCGGCTCCGGCAAGACCGCCACCGTGGCGGCGCTGTGCCGGGTGCTGCGCGACCGCTTCGCCATCGGCGTCGTCACCAACGACATCTACACCCGCGAGGACGCCGACTTCCTGCTGCGCAACGCCGTGCTGCCGCCCGAGCGGATCGTCGGTGTCGAGACCGGTGCCTGCCCGCACACCGCGATCCGCGACGACATCTCGGCCAACCTGGAAGCCGTCGAGGACCTGGAGGAGGCGGTCGGGCCGCTGGACCTGGTGCTCGTCGAATCCGGCGGCGACAACCTCACCGCGACCTTCTCCCGGGGCCTGGCCGACGCGCAGATCTTCGTGATCGACACCGCGGGCGGCGACGACATCCCGCGCAAGGGCGGCCCCGGCGTCACCACCGCCGACCTGCTGGTCGTCAACAAGACCGACCTCGCCCCGCACGTCGGCGCCGACCTGGAGCGGATGGCCCGCGACGCCGCCGCCCAGCGCGGCCCGCTGCCGGTCGTCTTCACCTCCGTCGCCCGCGGCGACGGCATCGACCCGGTCGCCGCCTGGGTCGGCGAGCGCCTCGCGGCCTGGACCGCGTGACCGCGACCGCCGCCCGCGGCGCGGACACCCGCCCCCCGGGCGCCGTCAGCGCCACCGCGCGGATCCGCGCCGTCGGCGACGGGCGGGGCGGCACCTCGCTGCCGCTGCTCGCCGGGGCCGGGCCGCTGGCGCCGCGCCGCACCCGCGCCGAGCGGGAGGGCTGGGCGCGGGTCACCGTCGTGGGGGCCATGAGCGCGCCGCTCGGCGGCGACCGCCTGCGGATCGAGGCCGAGGCGGCCGCCGGCGCCCGGCTGGTCGTCGACGCGTCCGCGGCGACCGTGTCGCTGCCCGGCCGCGACGGGCGGCCCGCGCAGTACGACGTACGCCTCACGGTCGGCGCGGACGCCGAACTGCACTGGCTGCCCGAGCCGGTGATCGCCGCGCGCGGCAGCGACCTGCGGATGACGACCCGGGTGACGCTCGCCCCCGGCGCCCGGCTCGTACTGCGCGAGGAGCTGGTGCTCGGCCGGCACGCGGAGGCGCCCGGCAGGCTCGGCACCCGCCTCACCGTCATCTACGGCGGCCGCCCGCTGCTCGACCAGGCCCTCGACGTCGGCCCCGGTGCGCCGCCGGGCTGGGACGGGCCCGCCGTCCTCGGCCCGTACCGCACGCTCGGCCAACTGCTCGTCGTGCCCGCGCCCGACCCGCCGCCCGGCCCCGCACTGCCGCCGCTGACCTCGCTCACCGAGCTGGCCGGCCCCGGCGTGCTGCTGACCTCCGCGGGCCCCCGCGCCGCCTTCACCGTCGTGGCCGACACGCTGACGCGCGCCGCGACCCGCTGAAGGTGCCCGGCCCGCAGTCGTGGTGACGTACCGTCACCCGACCGGACCGCACCCTGCCGGGCAGAAATCACGCTTTGATGAAGAATCACTCGCCCGGCCTGTTCACAGCCGCCCCACAGGGGAAAGGATTCGCTTCTGATCACAGTGATCACCGTGGCCACAAGCCACGGAGGAGAGGGGGAGTTTCGACGTGAGACGCACCATCGTGCTCGTCTCCACCGGCGCCCTGATCGCCGGAGTCGTCGCCGCGGCCCCGGCCGCGACCGCGGGGTCCGCCCACCACGGACAGCCGTCCTCGGTGACCGTGCCGGAGGCTGCGGGTGTGGCCGTCGCCGCCGCGAACGCCTGGCGCACCGGGATCAGCTGGGCGGACTGCCCGGCCGACTGGGGCCTCGCCACCCCGGTGCAGTGCGGCTGGGTCACCGTGCCTGTCGACTACCGCAAGCCGTTCGGCGCCACCGTCAAGCTCGCGGTCGACCGCGCCGTCGCCACCGGCACCAAGGCCGAGCACCAGGGCTCGCTGATCTACAACCCGGGCGGCCCCGGCGGCTCCGGCCTGCGCTTCCCGGTGCGGGTCACCACCAGCGCCGCGCTGTGGACCAAGACGGCCAAGGCGTACGACTTCGTCGGCTTCGACCCGCGCGGTGTCGGCCACTCGGCGCCGATCTCCTGCGAGGACCCGGCGGACTACGCCCAGGCGCCCAAGGCCGACCCGGTGCCCGACAGCGACGCCGACAAGCAGGCCCAGCGCAAGCTGGCCGCCGAGTACGCGGCAGGCTGCCTGGAGCGGACCGGCGCCGCGATGCTCTCCCAGATGACCACCCCGAACACCGCCCGCGACCTGGACGTCATCCGGGCCGCGCTGCACGAGAGCAAGCTCAACTACCTCGGGGTGTCCTACGGCACCTACCTCGGCTCGGTCTACGCGACGCTCTTCCCGACGCACGTGCGCCGCATGATCATCGACAGTGTGGTCAACCCGTCGCGCGACCAGATCTGGTACCAGAACAACCTGGACCAGGACATCGCCTTCGAGGGCCGGTGGAACGACTGGGAGACCTGGGTCGCGAAGTACGACTCCGTCTACCACCTGGGCAGCACCGTCGCCCAGGTCGAGGCGAAGTGGGAGGCGCTGCGCGCGGCCGCCAAGGCACACCCGATCGGCGGTGTCGTCGGCCCCAACGAGCTGCTGGGCTTCTTCCAGAACGCGCCGTACTACGACTCCACGTGGGCGACCGTGGCCGGTGTGTGGAGCGCGTACGAGGGCGGTGACACCCAGGCGATGCTGGACGCGGCGGCCCCCGACCCGTCCGACACCGCGGGCAACACCACCGGCGAGAACGGCAACGCCGTCTACACCGCGGTCGAGTGCACCGACGCCAAATGGCCGACCAGCTGGCACACGTGGGACCGGGACAACACCGCGCTCAACGCGCAGTACCCGTTCCTGACCTGGTCCAACGCCTGGATGAACCTGCCGTGCGCCACCTGGCCGGTCAAGCAGCAGACCCCGGTCGACGTACGCGGGCACCGCGGGCTGCCCGGCGTGCTGATCGTCCAGAGCACCAGGGACGCCGCCACCCCGTACACCGGCGCGCTGGAGACGCACCGCCGGCTCACCGGATCGCGGCTGATCACCGAGCAGGGCGCCGGCTCGCACGGCGTGACCAACCTCGTCAACCCGTGCATCAACTCCCGGGTCGACGACTACCTGCTGCACGGCACGCTGGACCGGCAGGACGTGGTGTGCGGACCGCACGCCACGCCCGTGCCGTAACCGGCGCACCCCGTACGGCCGTTCACCGGGCCGCCGGCCGCACCCCGCCCACGGGCGGGTGCGGGCGGCGGCCCGCGGCGTGTACGGGCCGGCGCGGGCCGGTCAGAGCGCGATGGCCTCGGTACGGGGCGCGGCGATCCGCACGTAGTCCTTCGCCGAGAGCGCGAGCGAGCGGTCGAGGCGGGCGGCGTTGAAGTAGAGCGTGTCGTGCTCCAGCAGCCCCGGGTCGACGACCAGCTCCAGCTTCTCGTCGAAGGAGAAGGGCAGCACGGTGCCGCTCACGCTGCCCGCCAGCCGCTCGGCGATGTCGCGGGAGGCGAAGGAGACATAGGTGCCGGACAGCAGCGCCTTGACCGCGCCGAGGTCCACCCGCTTGTCGCCGGGCACCACCGCGAGCACGTAGCGCGTGGTCTTCTTGCCGACCTTGACCATCACCACGATGCACTTCGCCGCCTGCGCGAGGGTGTTCCCGCGCAGCTCGCTGACCAGCTCGGTCGCGCCCTGCGGTGCGTGCTCGACGATCCGGTAGTCGGCGCCCTGCGCGTCGAGCAGCGCGATGAGCCGGTGGTAGGTGGCGTGGTCGTCCGGCTGCGCCGCAGCCAGCGGGGCTTCTGCGGCTTCGGGGGTTTCCTGGGTGTCGCTCATGACCGCCTGGGGTTCGCTCGGTGTCGGGGATGACGGGGGATCAGACCGGCGCGGCGCCGAAGACGGCGGCGAAGGCCGCGCGGGTGGGGGAGTCCGGGCGGCGGTCGAGGACGGCGAAGACCGCCTCGTCGACCGCCCGCGCGAAGCGCCCGCCCGGCCGCAGCAGGACGGCGAAGGCCTCCGCCACCCGCGCCGGGTCGTTGCCGAAGACGCCGCAGCCCCACGCGCCGAGCACCAGCCGGCGGTAGCCCTGGGCGACCGCCACCTCCAGCACCCGCTCGGCGCGCGTGTCGAGCGCCGGGCCTATCTCGTCCCTGCGCTCCGGCAGGGTACGTGCGACGACCCCGGCGTTGGGCGCGGGCGAGGTGAGGAAGCCGACCGCCCACGGCTCGTCCAGCAGCGCCCCGCGCGCGTCGCGGAAGACCGGCACCGCGGGGGAGTGGATGACGCGGTGCGAGTAGAACGGGTCGCGGTGCGCCCGGTGGTGGGCGTAGTAGCCGGGCGCGCGCAGCAGGCAGCTGTAGAGCGCAGAGGCCCGGCACAGCGCCTCCTCCTGCGCCTGCGCCCCGTTGACGTAGCCGCCGCCCGGATTGCGGGCGGAGGCGAAGTTCAGTACGGCCACGGGCCCGCCGCCCGCGGCGACCAGCCGCTGCGCGGCCACCAGGCTGTCCTCGCCGGTGACCGTGCAGCGCGCGCCGGGCCCGGACGCCGCCTCGGGGACGGGGACCGGGTCCGGGCCGAACATCCGGGTGCCGTCCGCGGCCGCCTCGACACCGCCGAGGCCGACCCACTGCCCGCCGGGGCCGGGGTAGCCGCCCTCCTCGACGAACCGCTGGTTCTCCATCGCGATGTTCCGCAGTCGTGCGCTCACGGAGTCAGACCCTACGGGGGCGGGGCACCGCCGCGCGAACCGGTATTCGCGGCGGGCTGACGGCCCGTCGGCCCGGCGGCCCGTCAGCCCGCGGGGCCGCAGGCCTCCGCGGTCAGGAGCCCGAACCGCGGCGCAGCCGGGAGCCGGAGCCCTTCTGCGCCTGCGCCTCCGCCTTGACCTCGCCCGCGTAGCGGTCGACGTACTCCTGCCCGGACAGCTCCATGATCGCGTACATGATCTCGTCGGTGACCGCCCGCACCACGTGCCGCTCGCCCTCCATGCCGTAGAAGCGGCTGAAGTCCAGCGGCTCGCCGAAGCGGATGGTGACCCGGCCCAGGCGCGGCAGCTTGCGGCCGGGCGGCTGGAGCTCGAAGGTCCCGATCATGGCGCACGGCACGACGGCCGCGCGGGCGCGCAGCGCCATCACCGCGACGCCGGTCCGGCCGCGGTAGAGCCGCCCGTCGTGCGAGCGGGTGCCCTCGGGGTAGATACCGAGCAGCTCGCCGTGGCGCAGCACGCCGAGCCCCGCGTCGATCGCGGACTGCGAGGCGCCGCCGCCGGAGCGGTCCACCGGGATCTGGCCCACCCCGCGGAAGAAGGCCGCCGTCAGCCGGCCCTTGAGGCCCGGCCCGGTGAAGTATTCGGCCTTGGCCAGGAAGGTGATCCGGCGCGGCAGGATCGCGGGCATCACGAAGTGGTCGGAGAAGGAGAGGTGGTTGCCGGCGATGACGGCGGCGCCGGTCTCCGGGATGTTCTGCGCGCCCTCGATACGGGGCCGGAAGAACATCCGCAGCAAGGGCCCGAGTATGACGTACCTGAGCACCCGGTAGAACACGGGCAGCCTCCCCCTCGACGGCGGTCCGGGCGCTCCCGGCCCGCACGGCCGGTCCACCCGGCGCCCCGGCAGAGTAGTGCCCGCGCGCCCGTACCGACCAGCGCGGCGGCCGCCGCCCGCCACCCGCGCCGCACGGCCCGTACCGGCCCCGGTGCCGCCGTGCGCACGCCCCCCGGCAAGGGCCCCCGCACGCACCGCGGCCCGGCTCCCCCGTGGGGCCGGGCCGTACGCCATGGGGCCGCGGCCCCGGGGGCCTCAGTGCGCCGCCCGGCGCGGCATCAGGAAGGCCACCGCAGCCGCGGCGGCGAGTGCGCAGGACGCGACCAGCATCACCGTCTCCAGCGCCCCGCCCATGCCGTGCTGCCCGGCGCGGGAGAAGAAGACCGTGCCCAGCACCGCCACGCCCACCGAGCCGGACAGCTGCTGCACCGCGTTGAGGACCCCGGACGCCGACCCGGCCTCCTCGTCCGACACCCCGGCGAGCGCGATGTCGAAGAACGGCGCCATCACCATGCCCAGCCCGATCCCGCTGCCCAGCAGCGCCGGGGCGAGCTGCCAGCCGCCCGGCGTGCCCGCCGCGTGGACCGTGAGCGCGACCGACGCCACCCCGGCCGCGGCGACCAGCAGCCCGCCCTGGAGCGCGGCCCGCCCGTACTTCCGCCCCAGCCACGCCCCCGACAGCGTCGCCCCCACCGCGGCGCCCAGCGCCCAGGGAATCATCGACAGCCCGGCCTTCTGCGCGCTGAAACCGAGCCCGTACTGGAGGTACAGCGGCACCACGAGCATCAGCCCGGTCATCGCGGCGAAGAAGACCAGCCCGACGGCGAGGGACCCGGTGAAGCCGCGGTGCCGGAAGAGGCCGGGCTCGATGAGCGGCGAGCCGCCGCGCCGCCGGACCCAGCCCTGGTGGCGGGCGAAGAGCGCGTAGACCGGCAGCGAACCGGCCATCAGAAGGTACGACCACAGCGGCCAGCCCAGGTCGCGGCCCTGCACCAGCGGGTAGACCAGCATCAGCACCGCGGTGCTCAGCAGCGCGACGCCCGGCAGGTCGAGCCGCGGCGAGTGCGGCGCCCTGCTCTCGGGCAGCACCCGCAGGGCGAGGGCGAAGGCGGCGAGCGCGAGCGGCAGGTTGATCAGGAAGACCGCGCGCCAGCCGGTGCCGAGCACGTCCGCGTCGGTGAGGTAGCCGCCGAGCACCGGTCCGGCGACCGCGCCGAGGCCCATGACCGGCCCGAAGACGCCGAACGCCACCCCGATTTCCTCGGGCGGGAAGAGCTCCCGGACCAGCCCGAGGCCCTGCGGGACCATCATCGCGGCGAAGCCGCCCTGCGCCGCCCGCATCCCGATCAGCATCCCCGCCGAGCCGGAGCACGCGCACAGCAGCGAGCACAGCCCGAAGCCCGCGACACCGATCAGGAACATCCGGCGGCGCCCCACGATGTCGCCGAGCCGTGCGCCGGTGATCATCAGCACCGCGAAGGCCAGCGTGTAGGCGGCGGCGATCCACTGGATCTGCGTGGAACTGCCGCCGAAGTCGGCCTGGATGGCGGGGGAGGCGACGCCGACGATCGTCGCGTCCAGCAGGTCCATCACCTCGACGGCGAGTACGACGGCGAGGCCGAGCCAGCGCATCCGGGTGCCCCCGCGGGGGGCGGGGGCGCGGTCACGTACGCCGCCGGCACGGGCCGGCTGGTCCGTGGCGGGTGTGGTCATGGCGGGTCCTTCGCTTTCGCTGCGGGCGGGCGCCGGCCTTCGGGGCGCCACGCGAACGGCGTTCGTGTGATGACGAACACCGTTCTAGTGGCGAACGCTGTTCGTCGTCAAGAACATTGTTCGTATCTCGCGAACGGCGTTCGTTTCGGTTACCGTGGACCCCAGTACCCCGCAGGAGGAGCCCGTGCCGCAGCCCACCGAGCCGACCGGTGCCCCCGCCCTGCCCTGGGAGCGCCCGCGCAGGTCCGCCCCGCGGCGCACCTTCTCCCGCGAGGCGGTCGTGACCGCGGCGCTGCACGTGATCGACACCGAGGGCGTCGAGGCGATGACCATGCGCCGGGTCGCCCAGGAGCTGGGCACGGGTCCGGCGTCGCTCTACGCGCACGTGTCGGGCCGCGAGGAGATGATCGTCCTGGTCCTGGACCGGGTACTGGCCGACGTCACCTGCCCGGAGCCGGACCCGCAGCGGTGGCGCGAGCAGATCAAGGACGTGGCGCGGGACGGCCGCCGCGCTCTCGTCGCGCACGGCGACCTGGCCCGGCTGCTGCCGGAGATCGGCGTGCCCACCGGTGAGAGCATCACCGTCCACAGCGAGGGGATGCTCGCCATCCTGGCCGCCGCGGGCCTGCCGAAGCAGGTGTGCGCGTACGCGGTGGACGCGCTGAGCATGTACGTCACCGGTATCGCCGCCGAGGAGGCGTCCCGGGCGTACCGGGCGCGCAGCGGAGGCCCCGGCCCGGACACCGCCGCGCGGGTGGAGGACTACATCGCCGCCCTGCCGCCCGACCGCTTCCCGATGCTCACCGGCATGGTCGCGGAGCTGGCCCGCGACGTCGGCGACGAGCGCTTCGAATTCGGCCTGGATCTGATGGTCACCGGCCTGGCCGCCCACCTCCCGGCGTCCTGAGCGCGGCCCCCGGCCCGGCGGGAGCGGGGCTCAGCCGCGGCCGCGCGACTCCAGCGAGGCCAGGTACGCGTTGTAGGCGACCAACTCGGCGTCGCCGTCCCGGTCCGCGGCACGGTCCTTGCGGCGGGCCTGCCGCTGCTCGGACGTGTACCACTGGATGAGCAGCGCGATGAGGACCACGACCGAGGGGATCTCGCTGAAGGCCCACGCGATGCCGCCGGCCGCCGTCTGGTCGTCCAGCGGGTCGATGCCGAGCGACGCAGCGGGGTGCTTGAAGGTGCTCACCAGCGGCTCGCTCGCCATCATCACCGCGATGCCGAAGAAGGCGTGGAAGGGCATCCCGGCGAACAGCTCCAGCATCCGCATCACGTAGCCCGGCCGGTGCGGGCCCGGGTCGACGCCCATGATCGGCCAGAAGAAGAGCAGCCCCACCGCGAGGAAGTGCACCATCATCGCGGTGTGCCCGAGGCTGTGCCGCATCAGCGAGTCGAACAGCGAGGAGAAGTAGAGCCCGTACAGGCTCGCGACGAACAGCGGGATGGTGAAGGCCGGGTGCGAGACCACCCGCACGTAGCGGCTGTGCAGCAGCTTGACCAGCAGCTCGCGCGGACCGGTGCGGCCGCGGCCGGCGGCCGGCAGCGCGCGCAGCGCGAGCGTGACGGGCGCGCCCAGCAGCAGCAGGATCGGCGAGAGCATGCTGAGGATCATGTGCTGCACCATGTGCACGCTGAACATGACCATGCCGTAGTCGTCGAGCCGGGTGCACATCGTCGCGGCGATCGTCAGCACCCCGAGGACGAAGGAGACCGTACGGCCCACCGCCCACGCGTCCCCGCGCCGCCGCAGCCGCAGCACCGCCCAGCCGTAGAGCACCAGCGCGAGCGCGCAGCCGGCGGCGAAGTACGGATCGCCGCCGGTGACGGCGAGCCCCCGGCCGAGGGTGAACGGCGGCAGGTCCATGTGCATGCCGTGCCCACCGTGGTCCATCGCTCACTCCTCCGTCGCGCCGAGCGGCAGCCGGCCGATTCGACCGATGTGCCCGCTCCAGAGTAGAACCGCCCCCGCCCGGCACTCCGGGCGGGGGCGGGCCGCGGTCGTCGTCGCGGTCAGCGCGTCACAGGACGCACTCGGCCTCGGTGTAGCGCTCGGCGGGCACCGTCTTGAGGTGCTGCACCGCCTCCGCCAGCGGCACCAGCGTGATGTCGGTGCCGCGCAGCGCGGTCATCATGCCGAACTGCCCGCTGTGCACGGCCTCCACGGCGTGCCAGCCGAAGCGCGTCGCGAGCACCCGGTCGTACGCCGTCGGGGTGCCGCCGCGCTGGACGTGGCCCAGGATGACCGGCCGGGCCTCCTTGCCGAGCCGCTCCTCCAACTCCACGGAGAGCTGGTTGGCGACACCGGTGAAGCGCTCGTGGCCGTAGACGTCGGTGGCGCCGGCGCTGAAGTCCATCGTGCCCTCGCGCGGCTTGGCGCCCTCGGAGACGACCACTATGGCGAACTTCTTGCCCGCCTCGAAGCGCTTGCCGACCACCGCGGCCAGCTCCGCGATGTCGAAGGGCCGCTCGGGCACCACGATCGCGTGCGCGCCCGCGGCCATGCCGGAGTGCAGCGCGATCCAGCCGGTGTGCCGGCCCATGACCTCGACGATCAGCACCCGCTGGTGGGACTCGGCGGTGGTCTTCAGCCGGTCCAGCGCCTCGGTGGCCACGGTCACGGCGGTGTCGAAACCGAAGGTGACGTCCGTCGAGGCGATGTCGTTGTCGATGGTCTTGGGCACGCCGACGATCGGCAGGCCCGCGTCCGACAGCAGCCGGGCCGCCTTGAGGGTGCCCTCGCCGCCGATCGGGATGATCGCGTCCAGGCCCAGGTCGGTCACATGGCCGCGGGCCGTCTCCACACCGCCGCGCAGATGCGCGGGCTGCACGCGGGAGGAGCCGAGGATGGTCCCGCCGCGCGCCAGGATGCCGCTCACGGCGTCCAGGTCGAGCTTGCGGTAATCGCACTCGAGCAGGCCCTTCCACCCGTCGTGGAAGCCGATGACCTCGTCATTGTGGTCCACGACGGCGCGGTGCACGACGGACCGGATGACGGCGTTCAGCCCGGGGCAGTCGCCGCCGCTGGTCAGCACACCAATACGCATTGCTCTCGTTACTCCCGCGACTCGTCGGGACGGCCGGACCACGTCGTCCGGATGGATCACCCGCAAGCTTACCGATCCCCGTACCGTGCCCTCCACGGCGACCGCACTGCGGACACCTGACGATTGACCGAACGCGAGGAAGACGTTTACCGGCGGCTTGCCGTCCACACCCCCGCGGGGCGCGGACGGCGGGCCCGCGGGCTCACGCGGGCTGCTGCTCCGCGGCCGCGATGCGCTCGGCCCGCAGCGCGTCGTACCACCGGTCGTCGGCCGGCGGCAGCGCGTTGACGTCCAGCGCCAGCTTGATGAGCATGTCGGCGATGTGCGGGTTGCGGGCCATCACCGGGCCGTGCATGTACGTGCCGAAGACGGTGTCGTTGAAGGCGCCCTCGGTGCCGTCCCCGGTGCCGTTGCCGCGGCCGATCCGCACCCGGGCGAACGGGCGGGCGGTCGGGCCGAGGTGGGTGATGCCCTGGTGGTTCTCGAAGCCGGTGAGCGGCGGCAGGCCGAGCCGCGGGTCGATGTCCGCGAGCACGTCGCCGACGCAGCGGGCGCCCTCGCCGCGGGTGCTCACCACGTCCAGCAGGCCGAGGCCCGGCTCCGGGCGGCCGAGGTCGTTGACGAACTCGTGGCCGAGGATCTGGTAGCCCGCGCACACCGAGAAGACGATCGCGCCGTTGGACACCGCGCGGCTCAGCCCGCCGTCGCGGCGCAGCCGCTCGGCCGCGAGCCGCTGCGGGCGGTCCTCGCCGCCGCCGATCAGGTAGATGTCGCCGGAGGTGGGGACGGCCTGGTCGGAGCGGACGTCCACCCGGGTCACCGGCACCCGGCGCTGGAGCGCCCGGCGCTCCACCACCAGGGCGTTGCCCTGGTCGCCGTAGGTGCTCAGCAGATCGGGGTACACCCACACCAGGCGCAGGCTGGACTCACTCATTGGGGTATCTCCTTGACGGTCCTTGACGGCCCGGGTCAGTTGCCGACGCGGCGGCGCAGGTCCTGGAAGGCGGTGTAGTTGGCGATGGCCTCGATCCGGCCGGGCGGGGCGGTCCTGACCGCCTCGTCGAGGTTCGCGCAGACCGTGAACTGTTGGTTCGCCACCTCCAGGCGCACCGCGAGGTCCAGCTTCCGGTCGCCGATCACCATGATCGGGTGCCCGGACAGCCGGGTGTAGTCCACGTCCCACAGCCACGAGGTGTCGGTGCCGTCCGCGCCGCGCGCGTTGACCGACAGGATCACCGGGGTCGGGGGCCCGTCGATGAGGGAGAAGGTCTCCAGCCAGCCCGCCGGGTTCTTCGCCAGCAGCAGCCGCAGGTCGCGGCCCTGGAAGCTCACCACGTCGTAGCGCCCGGCGACCGCCTGCACCTTGTACATCCGCTCCAGCGCGACCTTCGGGTCGATGCCGAAGGTCGCGGCGACGGCCGCGGAGACGGCCGCGTTGGACTTGTTGGCCCGGCCCGGCAGCTGCAGGTGGATCGGCCAGGCGACGCCGTACGGGTCGACGACGTGGTCGCCGGACAGCGCCCAGGTCGGGGTGGGGCGGCGGAAGCCGCACTCGCCGCAGTACCAGTCGTCGCCGGGGCGCTGGAGCACCCCGCCGCACGACGGGCAGGACCAGGCGTCGTCCTTCCAGGACTGGCCGGCCGCGACCCACACCACCGTGGGGCTGGAGGAGGCGGCCCAGGTGATCAGCGGGTCGTCGGCGTTGGCGATGACGACGGCCTCGGAACCGGCCAGGCCCTCGCGCCACTTCTCGGCGAGCATCCGCGTCTCGGCGGCCCGGTCGAGCTGGTCGCGGGAGAGGTTCAGCAGCGCGATGGCCTTGGGGGCGACGTCGCGCGCGACACCGGCCAGGTACTTCTCGTCCACCTCGATCACGCCGAAGCGGGCGTCGGAGCCGCCGGCCAGCGCGGAGGTGATGCCGGCCGGCATGTTGGCGCCCAGCGCGTTGGAGACGACCGGGCCGCCGGCCCGCAGCGCCTCGGCGAGCAGCCGGGTGGTGGTGGTCTTGCCGTTGGTGGCCGACACCAGCACGACGTCGAGATGCCGGGCGAGCCGGGCCAGCAGATCGGGGTCGAAGCGCAGCGCGACCTTGCCGCCGATCACCGACCCGCTGCCCTTGCCCGCCGCGCGGGACACCGCCGCGGCCGCCTTGCCCGCCGTCACGGCCAGCTTCGCCCGCGGCGTCAGCGGCTCCGATTTGCCTGCCATCCGTCTGTCTTCCCTCCTGGATCCGGCGCGACTGAAGCCCACGCGCCCCCGCGGCGGGCCGGTCTTCCGTCCCCCCGGGCGGCCGCGACGGCGGCCGGCAAGTTCCGGTCGAGGTCAGCCTATCGACTCCGGACCCCGGAGCCGCACCTCACGGCCGGGGCGGTTGCCCTTCCCGGGTGCCCGCGGTCACAGCCCGGGGCTGCCCGCGCGGTCGCCGGCCTCGACGAGCCGCCCCCACAGCAGATCGGCCAGGTGGCGTACCAGGATGTCGCGGGGCAGCGGGCGCTCGCCGAGCCACCAGTCGCCCGCGGCGTACATCATGCCGACGATGCCGTGTCCCCAGACCCGGGCCAGCTGCGGGCCGTCGGGACCGAGGTCCAGGCGCTCGGCGATCACCTCGCCGAGGTCCTCGCCCATCCGGCGCAGCAGCGGTACGGAGTGCCGGCCGACGTCGAAGCCGCGCTCGTCGGAGGGGGTCTCGGCGGGGTGCATCAGGAAGCGGTAGACCTGCGGCCGGGTCTCGATGGCCGACAGGTACGCGTGCAGCGTCGCCTCGACCCGGTCGCGGCGGTCGCCGGGGGAGTCCAGTGCGGTGCGCAGGGTCGCCAGCAGCGCGTCGGTGTGGCGCTTGGCGAGGGCGCGGTAGAGCCCGCTCTTGTCGCCGAAGTGGCGGTAGAGGATGGGCTTGGTGATCCCGGCCTCGGCCGCGATGGCGTTCATCGACGCCTCGGGGCCGTCGCGCAGGACGACCCGCTCCGCGGCCTCCAGCAGCTCGTTGCGCCGCCGCTGCGTGGCTGCCTGCTGCTCGGTCCGCTGGCCGGTCTCCACCCGGAACCTCCCCGTCGTCCGATGGCGGTGGTCTGCGCAACGTAACACCCCTGGCCCCGCACACCGGATGCGGCTTGGCGAGTTGACATCGCTTACCCGACGGTAACAGACTGCTGTTACCGCAAGTAACTAGCATGTGGAGGGGACGATGGGCGACTTCACGCTCGATCTCAACGACGACCAGCGGCAGGTGCGCGACTGGATCCACGGCTTCGCCGCCGACGTGATGCGCCCCGCCGCCGCCGAGTGGGACGAACGCGAGGAGACCCCGTGGCCCATCATCCAGGAGGCGGCCAAAATAGGCTTGTACTCGCTGGATTTCTACGCCCAGCAGTTCTTCGACCCCACCGGCCTCGGCATCCCGATGACGATGGAGGAGCTGTTCTGGGGCGACGCCGGCATCGCGCTGTCCATCGTCGGCACCGGCCTGGCCGCCGTCGGCGTGCTGGCCAACGGCACCGAGGAGCAGATCGGCACCTGGGTCCCGCAGATGTACGGTGACGCCGACGACGTCAAGGTCGCCGCCTTCTGCTCCTCCGAGCCCGACGCCGGCTCCGACGTCGGCGCCATGCGCACCCGAGCCGTCTTCGACGAGGCCTCCGGCGAGTGGGTGCTCAACGGCACCAAGACCTGGGCCACCAACGGCGGCATCGCGAACGTCCACGTCGTCGTCGCGGTCGTCGACCCCGAACTCGGCACCCGCGGCCACGCCTCCTTCATCGTGCCGCCCGGCACCCCCGGCCTGTCCCAGGGCCAGAAGTTCAAGAAGCACGGCATCCGGGCCTCGCACACCGCCGAGGTCGTGCTGGACAACGTCCGCGTCCCGGGCGACTGCCTGCTCGGCGGCAAGGACAAGCTCGACGAGCGCCTGGCCCGGGCCCGCGAGCGCGCCAGGACCGGGAGCACCGAAAGGTCCAAGAACGCCGCCATGGCCACCTTCGAGGCCTCCCGCCCCGCGGTCGGCGCGATGGCGGTCGGCACCGCGCGCGCCGCCTACGAGTACGCGCTGGAGTACGCCACGGGTCGCGAGCAGTTCGGCCGCCCGATCATCGACAACCAGGGCGTCGCCTTCCAGCTCGCCGACATGCGCACCCAGATCGACGCGGCCCGGCTGCTGGTGTGGCGCGCCTCCTGGATGGCGACCGCGGGCAAGCCCTTCACCTCGGCCGAGGGCTCGATGTCCAAGCTCTTCGCGAGCGAGACGGCCAAGAAGGTCACCGCCCAGGCCGTGCAGATCCTCGGCGGCAACGGCTTCACCCGCGAATACCCGGTGGAGCGCATGCACCGCGACAGCGCGATCTACACCATCTTCGAGGGCACCAGCGAGATCCAGCGGCTGGTCATCGCACGGACCCTGTCGGGCCTGCCGATCCGCTGAACCGCCGGGGAACGGGCCCGGCCGGAAGCGCGGCTACTTGTCCTTGCCGTAGCCGCGCAGCAGGAACCACGCCATCAGCGCGACCCCCACCACCGACACCAGCAGGACGGTACGCATCACCGGCCCCGGGCCCGCGGTGTCGGACACCGCCAGGGTGCTCAGGTCGTGGATCGCGCCGATGTGCATGGAAGGCTCCTTCTGGTCCGGCCCCCAAAAGCGTAGACCCGCACCCCCCGGTCACCGCGCCGCGGGGGGCCCGGGTTCGCCCGCGGGGTGCCGGCGGCCCGCCGACCTGGGACGCAGCGCCTCGGCCAGCTCGTCGAGCGTGTCGACCAGCAGCTGCGCGCCGCGCCGTACGACCCGGTCGCCCGCTGGGTCGGACGGCCAGCGCGCCAGCTCGGCGTGCAGCGCCGACCAGTCCGGCGCCCGCCGCTCGCGCACCTGGTCCGCGGCAAGCGCGGTGGCCTCCCGCAGCGCCGCGGCGAAGCGCGCCGCCTCCGGCACCGGGGCGGCATCCTTGCCGGGCTGGTGCGCCTCCATGACCAGCCCCACCCGCCCGACCGCCGACAGCGCCGCGTCCGCGTCCCGCACCGCGCTGCGCGACACCCCCCGGTGCCGCACCGGCTCGGCGTCCGCGCGGGCCACCGCCTGGTCCCAGGTCGCCCCGGCCGCCCGCAGGTCCAGCAGCGCGCGGCGCACCGCGCCGGGGCGGCGCCGCCCCGGATCGGCGTGCGCGTCCATCACCGCCGCGACGTAGCCGCTGGTCGCCTCGATCCACTCCGCGAGCCGGTCCCGCAGCCGCGGCGTCTCCCACGCCGGGAAGACCGCGTAGGCGGCCATCGCCAGCAGCCCGCCGAGCAGCGTGAGCAGCACCCGGTCGCGTACGGTCTGCTCGACCTGCTGCCCGCCCATGCCCAGCAGGAAGACGACGTACGCGCCCACGCACGCCTGCGCGACCACGTAGCCGCTGCGCATCAGCAGGTACATCAGCCCGATGCTGACCACCGCGAGCCCCGCCAGGGCGTACGTGCCCGGGTGCGCCGCCTGCGTGATCGCGGTGCCCAGCGCGACGCCCACCAGCGAGCCGGTGAAGCGGGCCACCCCGCGCTCGTAGGTCTGGGTGAAGTCCGGACGCATCACCATGACCGAGGCCATCGGCGCCCAGTAGCCGTGCCCCAGCGGCAGCGCGCTGCCCAGCACGTAGCCGACGCAGGCCACCGCGGACAACCGCAGCGCGTGCCGCAGCACCGGCGCGTCCCAGCGCACCTGGCGGCGCACCGTGCGCACCGCGGTTCGGCAGCAGCTCGCCGGCCTTGGGGCGCAGCAGGTGCGCGGTGCCGGTGGCGTCCGCGGGGCCCGAGCCCTCCGCCCGCTCCACCGCGGCCGACAGCAGCGACACCAGCCGGGTCGCCGAGCGGCGCGCGCTGCCGGTCAGGTCCGCGCCCGGGGCGTCGGAGCGCAGCAGCGCGTCGGCGCGCTCCGGCACCTCCAGCGGGGTGCCGTGCCGGATGGAGCGGGCCACCGCGTCCAGCACGACGGCCGCGGCCGCCAGCACCTCGCGCGCCCGGTCCCGCTGCGGCCCCTCGGCCGCCGCGCCCACCGTGGGGTCGGCCAGCGAGGCCAGCACCGGGCGGATCCGCTCGGCCAGCGCCCGCTGCCCGTGCAGCTCGTCGGGCCGCCGCCGTGCCTGCCGGGGCGTCAGTTCGGCGGCCTCGCGCGCGGCCATGAGCGCCTCGGGGTCGAAGGGCGCGACGGGCTCGTGCCGCAGCCGCCGGGCGTAGTCGGCCTCGGCGGCGAACGCGTCGGCCAGCGCGTCGCGCTGCGCGCCCCAGCGGCGGATCGGGAAGACCACGATCAGCGCCGCCTGCACCAGCGCCCCGAGCCCCACCAGGGCCGCGTGGTGCAGCGCGCTGAGCGCCGACGTCGGCAGCGTGACCGTCACCAGCATCACCGCGACGGTCAGCGCCGAGACCATCCCGGTCGTCGGGCCCAGCGCCCACGCCAGGCCCGCGCCGAACGACCACACCGCCAGCAGCAGCACGAACAGCACCACGTGGGAGGCGGCCAGGTAGCCGAGGAAGGTGCTCAGGGCGAGCCCCGCGCCGGTCGCGAGCGCGAGCACCGGCCGCGGCCGCCAGCTGCGCTGGAAGGTCGCGACCCCGGCGGCGAACGCCCCGAAGGCCGAGGACGCGGCGACGGGCGGCGACCACAGCCACAGGGCCAGCCCGACGACGATCGCGACACCGGCCGCCGCCCGCAGCGCCACCAGCGGCTCCAGCCGGGTCCGCTCGACCTTCAGGCCGGACCGGGAGGTCTCCCGCAGCGCACGCAACCACGTCATGGAGCAGACAATAGGCAGTTCAGCGCCCGTTGCGGAGATCCGGCCCGGTCCGGTGCGGGCAGGAACGGAAGCGCAGGCTCCGGCGGGGGAGCGCAACGCCCTTCCGCCCGGCGGGACGTGACGACCACCACCCCGCGGGGCGCGCACACCCCTCACACCCGCACGCCGCCTTCTGGTTCAATGGGGGACATGGCCAGCATTCATGACACCGGGACAGGTCGCAGCGACCTCGAACCGTTCTGGCCGTCCCGGCAGGAGCACCACTTCGACCGCTGGTGTTGCCGCGCGATCCCCGCGCGGACCGGCGTATCCCGCTGACCTGCCCGTAAGCCCCGCCCTCCGGCGGCCGGGCGACAGCAGAAGGTCCCGCGCACACGGCGTCCCACGACCCTTCGCGCGAAAGAGCCGAGCCATGTCGAACGTGCCCACCGCTTCCCCCGTCACCACCGCGTCCCCGGTGGCCGGTGTGCCCCCGCGACCGGGGATGCCACCGCGTGTGCCGTCCCTCAACCCCGCCGGGGTGCCCGCCGCCCGGCAGCGACTGCGCGCCGTACGGCCCGACGAGGTGCCGCCCGCGCCGGACTTCCTGCCGCCCGGCGCCACCTGGCTGCCCGCCCCCGGCCATGTGCTGCCCACCGCCCCGGGCGGCGCGCCGATGGTGGGCTACCTGGTGCTGGTGCCCGCCGAACCGCCCGCCCCGCCGGCGCCGGCGCCCGCGCCGGCCGGACCCGCGGGACCGGGACTGCGCATCGACGCCGACCGGCGCACCGTCGAGGTGGACGGCCGCCCGCTGGACCTCACCTACCTGGAGTTCGAGCTGCTCGCGCACCTGGTGGCCCACCCGCACCGGGTGCACTCGCGCGACCAGCTCGTCACCACGGTGTGGGGGTACGGCCACGTCGGCGACGGCCGTACCGTCGACGTCCATGTCGCACGGCTGCGCCGCAAGCTCGGCGCGGGCCACCGCGGCACGATCGTGACCGTGCGCCGGGTCGGCTACAAGTACGCCCCGGCGCAGCCGTAGCGCCCGTCCGCCCCCTCCCGTCCGCCCGGCGGCGGGTCGTCAGTTCGTGGCCGCGGTCTTCTCCGGTTCCGCGGCCGGCGTCCCGTCGTCGCCGGCGGGCCGCCGCGGGGCGCGCAGCCGCCCGAGCGCCTGGGCGGCGGGCTGGGTGACGCGGGCGGCGACCGGCCCCGCGATGACCAGGATCAGGACGTACGCGGTCGCCAGCGGGCCGATGCGCGGCTGGGTCGCGGTCGCCAGTCCCGCGATGACGATGGAGAACTCGCCGCGCGCGACGAGCGCCCCGCCCGCCCGCCAGCGGCCCCCTGACCCGACTCCCGCGCGCCGCGCCGCGTACCACCCGGTGGCGATCTTGGTGCCGGCCGTGACCGCGGCCAGGGCCAGGGCCTGCGGGAGCACCGAGGGGATCGCGGCCGGGTCGGTGCTGAGCCCGAAGAAGACGAAGAAGAGGGCGGCGAACAGGTCGCGCAGCGGGGTGAGCAGGTTGCGGGCGCCCTCGGCCACCTCGCCGGAGAGCGCGATGCCGACCAGGAACGCCCCGACGGCGGCGGAGACCTGGAGCCGCTGGGCGAATCCGGCGACGACCAGGGTCAGCCCGAGGACGACCAGCAGCAGGAGTTCCGCGTTGCTGGTGGACACCGCGCGGCTGATCAGCCGCCCGTGCCGCAGCGCGACGTAGAGCACCACCGCGACGGTGCCGAGCGAGATCAGCAGCGCGAGGCTGCTGCCGGCCAGGCTCATCCCCGCCAGCACCGCTGTGACCAGCGGCAGGTAGACGGCCATCGCCAGGTCCTCGATGACCAGGACGCCGAGGACGACGGGTGTCTCGCGGTTGCCGAGCCGCCCGAGGTCGCCCAGCACTTTGGCGATCACCCCGGAGGAGGACACCCAGGTGACACCGGCGAGCACCACCGCGGCGACCGGGCCCCAGCCCAGCAGGAGGGCCGCGAGCGCCCCCGGGGTGGCGTTGAGGAGGAAGTCGACCGCGCCGGACGGATACTGGGTCCGCAGGCTGCCGACGAGTTCGGGCGCGCTGTACTCCAGCCCGAGCAGCAGGAGCAGCAGGATGACGCCGAGTTCCGCGCCGGTGGCGATGAACTGCTCGCTGGCGTCGAGCGGGAGGAGGCCGCCCTGCCCGAAGGCCAGCCCGGCGAGCAGGTAGAGGGGGATCGCCGAGAACCCGAACCGGTCGGCGAAGCGGCCGAGTATGCCGAGGCCGAGGATGACCGCGCCGAACTCCAGCAGGAGGTCCGTGCTCTCCACGCCTCAGCCTCCGTCGATCAGGTCGGCCACGGCCTCGACGCCCTCGCGGGTGCCGACGACGACGAGGACGTCGCCCACCGCGAAGCGGAAGTCCGGTGCGGGGGAGGGGGTGGCCGACGTGCGCCGGAGCACCGCGACGATCGAGGCGCCGGTGCGGGTGCGCGCCTGCGTCTCCCCCAGCAGCCGGCCGCAGAAGGGCGAGCGCGCGGTCACCGGGATCTTCTCCGTGACCAGGTCGATCCCCGCGGGCAGGTACTGCCGCAGCGGCTCGGGGGCCAGGATCTTCGCCAGGGCGTCGGCCTCGTGCGGGCCCAGCAGGACGGTCTCCCGGCAGGCGTCGTCGTCCGACGGGTCGTGGAAGGCGAGCCAGCGCCGGCCGTCCAGGTGCGCCACCACGGACACGTGGCGGCCGTCGTCGGTGACCACGTCGTAGCGGACGCCGACACCGGGCAGCGGGGTGCGTCGCGGGCGGAACTCGTTGTCCATGGGAACTCCAGGTCGAAACGGGCCTGGCAGCCCATCCAATCACGGAGTCCCACCCCTGTGACGTGGCCGCCGTCACTCTGCGTTCTCGCAGGCGGCCGCGGAGCGGGCGTTACGGGACCACGGTGACGGGCCATTTGCCCGCCTTGACCAGCCGGACGGCCACCGAGCCCACGAAGCGGTGGCCGGCCCGCTCCGACGCGCCGACCACGACCGCGTCGGCCTTCAGCTCGTCGGCCGCGCCCGCCAGCCCGCCGTACGCGTCGCCGCGGAAGGTGTGGAATTCCCACCGCACCTGGAAGGTGCCGCGCAGCCGCTCCACCGAGGCGCGGATCTCGGCGACCAGCTGGTCGGCGACCCCGGTGTCCACGTCCGCCACCGGCACCCCGAGCGCGGCGCCGCCGGGCAGGTAGGACTGCACGTAGACGAGGGCCAGCAGCGCGTTCTGCCGGCGCGCGAGCCCCGCGGCGTACGCGGCGGCGCGCCAGGACGAGTCGGAACCGTCGAGTCCGGCCACGATGACCTTCGGTCCGTCGGTGCCGCGTTCGAAACGCACAGGTGATTTCTGCTCGTCCACGCGGCCAGGCTATAGGCCCCCGGCCTGCGGGTTCACCCCCGGCGACGCTGTGTGCTCACCCCAATGGGTGTATTGCCACGACATGTGCACCTTTGCGGGGCACGCTTCTCGGGAGGAGTGAAACAGGCGGCGCCCTCCGCCGGGCGCGTGGACCGAGGTCAGGCCCGCGCCTTCGCGCCGGCTCGCCGCCCACGCCGCTACCGGGGAGGTTTGTCATGCCGAGCGTGTCCACGAGTGTTTTCGTGCCGAGGCCGGACACCGAGGTCTTCGACTTTCTCGCCGACGCCCGCAATCTCGCCCTCTGGAGCTCCGGTGTGACCGCCGTCGACTCCGACGACGTGGTGCCCGGCCGCGACGCCGCCTACCGCTACCGCTACCCCGGGCGGCGACGCCCGCACCGGCTGGTGTGCGCCGACTTCCAGCCCTCGCGCCGCATAGTCTTCCGCGGCCAGCGCATGTGGAGCCCGCTGGGCACCCAGGTGCCGGTCTACGGCTTCGACCTCATCCCGCACGCCGACGGCACCATGGTCCGGCTGTCGGTCACCAGCTGCCTGAGCGCGGCGCTGCTGCTGCTCGCCCCTGTCGTCGCGATGGCCTGGCGCCGCGACCTGCCGGTGGACGCCGGGAAGTTCCGCGACCTGCTCGGCGGCGCCGTGCCCGCAGCGGCCGCCCTGAAGAGCCCGGCGCTGCCTGCCGCCGGAGCGTCCGCGGGCCCGCCCGCCGGACCCGCGGCCGGGGCTCCTGCACCGGCCGCCGGAGCCCTGCCCGCGTCGTCCGCGCCCGGCGGATTCGACTACGCTCATTGAGTGTTAAACTAAACCTCGTGGCGCGGCGCTCCCCCGAGCCCGCCACTGCGACCGCCCCGGCCTGGTCCCCCCGTCCCGGCCGGGGCTCCGCATGTCCGGGGGCCCGTCAGGCCCCCTCCCGCTCACCGGCGGCGGCGTCCGCGGCCTCCTCGCCGACCCGGGAGAGCTTGTCCGGGTTGAGCACCAGGTAGATGTCGGTGACCTTGTCGTCGACCGGATCCAGGTCCACCACCATGACCGCGGTGGGGGAGTCGTCGGTGACGACGACCACGGACGGGTCCCCGTTGACCTGCCGGTAGCGGATGTCCGCCGACCGCGGCAGCCGGTTGGCCGCGTAGCCGGTCAGCAGCCGCGCCACGTTCTCCTGGCCCGACACCGGCCGTACCAGCGCGCCCGGCAGGCCGCCGCCGTCCGCCCACAGCGTCACGTCCGGGGCCAGCAGCGTCATCAGGCCCGCCAGGTCGCCGCCCAGCGCCGCGGCGATGAAACGCTCGGTCACCTGCCGCTGGAGGCGCCGGTCGGCCTGGTAGCGCGGCCGCCGCGCCTGGACGTGCTCGCGCGCCCGGTGCGCGAGCTGCCGCACCGCCGACGGGCTGCGCTCCAGGATCCCGGCGATCTCGGTGTGCGCGTAGCCGAACACCTCGTTCAGCACGAACACCGCCCGCTCCAGCGGCGTCAGCGTCTCCAGCACCACCAGCACGGCCATCGACACCGACTCCCCGCGCAGTGCCGCGTCGGCCGCGTCCGCCGACCGGGTCGCCTGCGAGGAGTCCGCCACCTCCGGCGCCGCCTCGGTGAGCAGCGGCTCGGGGAGCCACGGCCCGACGTACGTCTCCCGCCGCCGGCTGATGCTGGCCTGCCGGGCGAGCGCCTGGTTGACGGCGATCCGCACCAGGTACGCGCGCGGGTTCACGATGTCCGCCGCGCGGCCCGGCTCGTTGCGGCGCGTCCAGGCGAGCCAGGTCTCCTGGAGCACGTCCTCGGTGTCCGAGGCGCTGCCGAGCATGTTGTAGACCACCGAGAAGAGCAGCTCGCGGTGGCTGACGAACTCCGCGGTCGCGCGGTCGTCCTCGCCGCCGGTGCCGCTGGTGCTTCCCGTGGTGTGTGCGGCGTGCGTGGCCGGTGTGTCGGACACGATGAAGGCCTCCCGTGGTGCGATTCCCCGTCACCCGTTCAGAGGGCGCGCACGGCCTCCAGCGTGACATCACGCGCGCGGGTGTGACGCGCGTCTCCCCACGCGCCGCGGATGTCACACTCCGCGCGCCGGGAACCTCCTATGTCCGTGGGCCGCCGCGCCGGCCCGCACCCCTGCCGTGCCACCGGGCGGCGGGACCACCGGACAGGAGAGGAAGCGGGCCGCCGTGACCGACCGCCAAGCCGAAGAGATCGATTTCAGCATCATGTACGCGACCCACCGCGCCTTCCGCCGCGACCTGCAGCGGCTCGCGGCCGCGGCGGAGGCCGGCCGGGGGCGCGCATCGCAGGCGCTGGCCGGCTGGGAGAACTTCAGCAGGCAGCTGCACCACCACCACTCCGTCGAGGACGCGGCCCTGTGGCCGCAGGTCGAGGCCAAGATCACCGGCCGCCCCGACGCCCAGCAGCTCATGAAGGACATGGAGGCCGAGCACGCCGAACTCGGCCCGCGCATCGACTCCGTCGACGCCGCCCTGCACAGCACCGACCCGGACCTCGCCGCGAGGATCGAGGACCTCTACCAGGTCATGGACAACCACTTCCGGCACGAGGAGGACAGCGCGCTGCCCCTCATCCAGGAGGTCCTGACCCCCGCGGAGTGGCGGAAGTTCGGCCTCGCCAACGCCCGCAAGTTCGGCCTCAAGGGTGTCGCGAACTACGTCCCCTGGGTCCTCGACGGCTCCACACCCGCCCAGGAGCGCGAATTCCTCGGCGCCTTCCCCCCGCCGGTCCGCGTCGCCAACAAGCTGTTCTGGCAGCGCTCCTACGCGAAGAAGGCCCGCTGGCAGTCCTGAACGTCCAGGCCGGGCGGGCGCCTGCCCGCCCCGTCACCCGCGTCAGTACCTGAGCACCGCCGCCACGTGCCCGACGTCCGCCAGCTCGCCGTCCGGCACGAACCGCACCCGCGCACCCGTGTCCAGCGCCTGCTCGGCGATCTCGTCGACGATGTCGTCCCTGGCACCCCGGTCGCCCGTCGCGGCCGGGACCAGGTGGTCGCCGTCGTCGCGCACCGTCGCGCGGTAGCCGTCCTCGATCGCCACCAGCGCCACCCGGGCCTCGGCCACCGACTGCCACACCTCGTCCACACCGCCCGCGAAGGCCTTCCGGCTGCGGGCCTGGTCCAGTTCGGCGAGCACCTCGCCGACCTCCTCCGCGGCCCGCTGCCCCGCCGCCTCGGCGAGCGCCTTGCGCAGCGCCTCGGCGGGACCCTCGGCCAGCCCGCCCTGCACGATCCGCCCCGCGGACTCCTTGACCAGCTTGCCCGCGTCGTCCAGCGCGGCCAGCGCCTCCGACTCGGCGACGACGTACAGCGGCTGCGGGTCGGCGGCCAGGACCACACCGGCCTTCTCGGTCACCTCCCGCAGGAACTGCCGGGTCGACTCGTCGTTGAAGATGCTCGGCGTGTCGCCGATGCGCTCCTCGCGCTCCGGGTCGAAGTCCTCCTGCACCCGGCGGATCGGGAAGGACCCGGTGACCTGCTCGGGCGCCCGCCCCTTCGACCCGCTCCACATGGTGGCGACGTCGGCGGACAGCGCCAGCACCCAGTACGGCTGGTTCGCCACGTGCGCGGCCACCAGGTTCCGCGTCAGGAAGGTCTGCGCGAGCAGCACCCGGGCCGGGACCGTGCGGGCGAGCGTCCACACCTGGTGCTCGCCCGGCGCGGCGAAGATCGCCAGCCCGTCCTCGGCGTGCACCAGGTCGACCTCGCCGAGGGCCTGGTCGAGCTGCCCGATCACATCGATCCGGTCCGCCCGGGAGACCTCGGGATCGTTGTGCACCGCGTCCTTGGCCTCCTCCAGCAGATTGCGCAGCCGTACGGCGTCCTGGGCGTTGTCCGGCTCGCGGCGGTGCGTGGGGAGCAGGATCGAGACGGCCGGATACGGCCGGGGACGGCGCAGGTCGGCGAGGACGGCGGGACTGATCGGCGCGTGCATGTCGGTGCCCTTTCGGCGGCTGCAACATCTGCCGGAGACGTCCCCCGGGGCGTCTCTTCGTCCCTTCCTGGATATATCAATGTGCGGCCCCCCGCAGCTTGTGGGCGTCCCGCCGCCCTCCCGGCCGGGCGCCGCGGGCCGTCACCCGTACGGCCCGCCGGGCGCTGCGGGCACCGCCGGGACCCCGCACGGTGAGGGGGACCGGGTCGCCGCCCGGGGAGCAGAAGGGGAGCCCGTGACCCGGAACCGGATACGCGTCCCGGCCGCCGGCCGGCTGCGCGCCGCCACCGCCGCGGCGCTGGTCGCCGCGGCCGCGGGCGGCCTCGTGCTGGTGGGCGGCTGCGACGACTCCTCGGGCGGAAGCTCGCCGTCCGGCACCCGGCTGCCCTCGGCGGTGCGCTCGGCGGTCTCCAGCGGAGCCGCGGCCGCCTCGTCCGCGGCGTCCTCGGCCGCCGCGGCGGCCTCCAGCTTCGCCGCCTCGGCCGGCGCGGGCGCGACCAGCGCCGCCGCGTCCTTCGACGCCGCCGTCGCCAAGGCCGCCGGGCAGGGCAACGCGATCGACTCCGTGCAGCTCACCACCGTGCCGCCCGCGCAGACCGGCGGGCTGAACGCGGTCGTCGTCGGCATCGCGAACAGCACCGACAAGACCGCGTCCTACGCGGTCAAGGTCGAGTTCGCCGACTCCACCGGCCACGTCGTGGACAGCTCCGTGGTCGGCGCGACCGGCGTCGCCGCGGGCAGGAGCACCCAGACCATCGCCTTCACCACCAAGGACCGCGGCACCGTGCTCACCCCGCGGGTCGCCAAGGCCCAGCGCTTCTGACCGCCCCCTTCCCGGCGGCCCTGCCCGAAGCCGCCCCCGCCGGGTATCCGGGCGAAGTCCCGGCCAGGGGGCCGCCGCTGACGTTGTCGGACCCGTGTGCGAAGCTTCCGACTTCGGGGTGAGGGGAGGCGGCGGTGGACGGGCAGGACACCACAGCCGGGACGGACGGGCAGGCGGAGCCGCCGGAGACGGCGGACGGAGCGGGACACCCCGCGCCAGCGCCGGTCGCCGGACGGGGGAGCAGGACGGCGGCAGCGGGCACCGCGCTCGCGCTGGTCGCCGCCGCGGGCACCGCGCTGGGCGCGCTGCTGCTGCACCCGGGCCACTCGCTGCTCGCCAAGAGCGGCGGGCCGCTGGACAGCACCACCGCCGTGATCCTGCTCGCGCTGGCAGCCCTCGGCGCCGGACTGGTCGCGGCCGGCCGCTACCGGGCCCGCGTCGCCCGCCGCTACGACCTGCCGCCCTTCGAGCAGCGACTCTCCGAGGCCGTGAGCATCACCCTGGTCGCCGCCGCCCTGGTCGTCCCGCTGCTGCTGCTCCTCAAGCACCCCTTCCCGCACTCCTCGGCCACCCCGCCGGAGCGTGGCGAATTCACCGTCGCCCCGCCCCCGCTCCGCACATATCCGGTCCACGCCCCTCCGACGCACAAGCCCGGTCACGGCCCGTCGATCACCATCCCGCACCTGGTGGTCGTGCTGGCCCTCGTGGCGCTCGCGGCCCTGCTGCTCGTCGCGGGCTACCGGCTGTGGCGCCAGCTCTACGGGCCCGCGGCGCGGGAGGCGGCGGAGCCCTACGCCCACGAGCCCGACGAGCAGGAGGCGCTCGCCGAGGCCGTCGACTCCGGCCGCCGCGCGCTGCTCGGCGACGGCGACCCGCGCGCCGCCGTCATCGCCTGCTACGCGGCCATGGAACGGTCCCTGGCAGGCTCCGGCGTCGCCCGCCGGGCCTCCGACAGCCCGCAGGACCTGCTGGAGCGCGCCGCGGGCAGCGGTCTGCTCGGCGGCCCGCACGCCGCCGACCTGACCTCGCTGTTCCGCGAGGCCCGCTACTCCACGCACCCCATGGACACCACCCACCGCGACCGCGCCGCCGCCGCGCTGGACGCCATCGCCGCCCAGCTCGCCGAGGCCGCCGCCCGCGCGGCGGCGGCAGCCGAAGCGGCCGAGGCAGCCGCCGCGGGCCCGGCCGCCACGCCCGCCGACCGCCCGCAGGGCCGCGGACCGCAGCCGACGACGGGAGCCCACCGGTGAACGAGCCGCCCGAGCCCGGCACCCCCGGCTCCGTACGCCACTCGCTGCTCCTGCTCGGCGCGACCGGTGCGGCCGTCGTCGTCGTGCTCGCCCTCGCCGAGGGAGCCGCCGGCGCCGCCGCCGCGCTGGCCGTGTGCACCGTCGCGGGCCTGGCCGTCGCCCGCTACGCCACCGGCGCGGGCGCCCAGGACAGCGGCTTCCGGCGGAACGTACGGCTGCTCGGCAGCCGCGCGCCCGCCCTCGGCGAATGGCAGCGCATCGTCGACAAGTCGATCGGCGAGGGCGCCGACGTGCACTTCGTCGCCACGCTCCGCCCGCAGCTCCAGCGGCTCTTCGCCGCCCGCCTCGCCGAGCAGCACGGCGTGCACCTGCACCGCCAGCCCGAGCGCGCCAAGGCCCTGGTCGGCGCCGACCTGTGGCCCTGGATCGACCCGCACCGCCGCCCCGCGCGGCGACCCGACCACCCCGAGCGGGTGCTGCGCGCCCTGCTCGACCGGCTGGAGACGCTGTGACCGCGCCCGCGCCCGCGCCCCGCCGCCGCCCGTCCCATGTCCAGGCAAGGTGAGGAACCGCACGTGACCGAAGACCGCATCGCCGACGCCGCCGGCCCGTACGCCATGACGCCCCGGGAGGCCGGTGAGCGCGCCGCAGGCGTGCTGGCCGAGATACGCACCGCCGTCGTCGGCAAGTCCCGGCCGCTGGAGATGGTCATGCTCGGCATCCTCGCCGGCGGCCACGTCCTCATCGAGGACCTGCCGGGCCTGGGCAAGACGCTCATGGCCCGCTCCTTCGCCGCCGCCCTCGGCCTGGACTTCCGCCGCATCCAGTTCACCCCCGACCTGCTGCCCTCCGACGTCACCGGCGCGCCCTTCTACGACCAGCGCAGCGGCGACATGGTCTTCCGGCCCGGTCCCGTCTTCACCCATCTGCTGCTCGCCGACGAGATCAACCGCACCCCGCCCAAGACCCAGGCCTCGCTGCTGGAGGCGATGGCCGAGTCCCAGGTGTCCATCGACGGCAGCACCCGCCCGCTGCCCGACCCGTTCGTCGTCATCGCCACCGCCAACCCCATCGAGTACGAGGGCACCTACTCGCTGCCCGAGGCCCAGCTCGACCGCTTCCTGCTGCGCGTGCGCATGGGCTACCTGACGGCCGAGCAGGAGACCGGGATGCTGCGCGCCCGCATCGCCCGCGCCGCCCCCGAAGCCGTGCTGCGCACCCTGGGCAGCCCCAAGGATGTACTGGCCATGCGCGCCGCCGTCGAGCGGGTCGAGGTCGAGGACGACCTGCTGGACTACGTGGTCGCGCTCGTCGGCGCCACCCGCTCCCACCAGCACATCCAGGTCGGCGCCTCGCCCCGCGGCGGCCTCGCGCTCGTGCAGCTCGCCCGCGCCCGCGCGGTCCTCGACCTGCGCGACTACGCCACGCCCGAGGACGTCAAGGACGTCGCGGTGGCCGCGCTCGCCCACCGCGTCACGCTCAAGCCCGAGCTGTGGGTGCGGCAGATCGACGCCGACGACGTCATCGCCGAGATCGTGCAGTCCGTCGCCGCCCCGCAGACCCTGCCCCGCAGCCGCGTCGCCTCATGACGACCCGGACCGGCCGGTCCGCGGCCATCGAGCGGGCGCTCGGCGGCCGCGACATCTCCGACGGCGGGCCCACCGAGCCGCCGAGCCCGCCGCCCCCCGGCTGGCGGGCCTCGGAGAGCGCGCTGCGCCACGGCACCGTCGCCGCCGTCGCGGTCGCCGCCGCCCTGGTCACCGGGCACGCCTGGCTGCTCGCCGCGGCGGCCGTACCGCTCGCGCTGCTGGCCCTCGCGCTGCCCGCCGGCACCCGGCCGCGGCGGATCGACCCGGTCGTGGACGTCCAGCCGCGCCGCTGCTTCGAGGGCGAGCAGCTCACCGTCACCGTCACCCTCGGCCTCGACGGCACCGCCGGGCGCCTCGACCCGGGCATCACCCCCGGCCCCGGCCTGCGCCTGGACGAGCTCACGACCGGCCCGCGGCACCTGACCCTCCGGTGCACCGCGGAGCGCTGGGGCCGCTGGAGCGTCGGCACGGTCGACATCGACGTGTACGACGCGGGCGGCGCCGCCCGCCGCACCGTCCGCGTCGACCTGGGCGAGGTCGCGGTCTTCCCCGTCCCCAGCGCCGCCGGCGTCACACCCATCCCGGTCCGGCTGCCGCAGCGCCTCGGCGAGCACACCTCCACGCAGCGCGGCGAGGGCGTCGAGGTCACCGGCGTCCACCCGTACGTCGTCGGCGACCGGCAGCGGCGCATCCACTGGCCCGCGACCACCCGCCGCGGCGAGCTGCAGCTCCACCAGTTCGCCGCGGAGAAGGCCTCCGACACCGTCGTGCTGCTCGACGTGCTCGCCGACGTGCGCGACCCCGCGACCGGGGCGTCCTCGCTCGACGAGACCTTCCGCGCGGCCGCCGGACTCGTCCGCGCCTATCTGCGCACCCACGACCGCATCGGCGTCGTCTCGGTCGGCGGCGCCACCCGCTGGCTCCAGCCCGGCAGCGGCGGAACGTACTTCTACCGGATCGTGGAGAGCGTCCTGGACGTCCGCAAGGACCTCGGCTACCGCACGACGGGCCTGCGCCGCCTGCCGCCGCCCGCGCTCCCCGAGAACGCGCTCGTCTACGTCTTCACACCGCTCACCGACCAGCGCATCCTCGACGTCCTCGACCAGGTCAGGTCGCGGGCCAACCCGCTCGTCGTGGTGGAGATCCCCAGCGGCGACCCGGCCGTCGAACCCGGCGACTCCCGCGCGCAGCTCGCCCTGCGGCTGTGGCGCGCCGACCGCGAGGCGATGCGCTTCGCGCTCACCGAACGCGGCATCGCCGTCGTCACCCACACCCCCGGCGAGACGCTCGACCTCGCCCTCGCGCCGCTGCTGCGCACCCGGATCCGCGGAGGAAGCCGATGAGCCGCACACCGGGTGCCCACCGGCTGACCGCCCGCGTCCTCGGGGCCGCGCTCGCGGTCGCCGCCTGCAACCCGCCGCGCACCGTGACCGGGCCGCGGATCGGCTGGCTCCTCGTCGTCGCCGCGGTGGCCGTGGCGTGGTGGGCCGCGCCGATGGTCGACACCCGGCCCGTGCTGTCGTCCATGCGCTGGAAGGACGTCGCCGTCCACCGCCGCAACACGCTGCTGCCGGCGGGAGCGGTGCTGCTCGCCGCGGTCACCGCGCCGGCGGTGTGGCTGGCCGCGTGCGTGGTCGGCCTGCTGGCCGCGTATCTGCTCGTCACGGACGCCTGGACGATGAGCGCGTCCGCTCCGCCGGGCACCGACCGCCTGCGGCCCGCGGCCGCCGCGGCCGCGGCCTGCGCGGTGACCTTCGCCGCGGCGCAGGCCCCGCTGGCGGACACGTCCTGGGCCCGCCTCCCCGCGGCCCTCGCGGTCGCCGCGACCACCACCTGCGTCGCCCTGGCCCTCCGCCACCGCTGAGCCGGCCCCTCCGGGGCCTTTCGCGCCACGGGGTGCTGCTTGCGGCCGGTCTCCGCACCGTCCCGCCGGTGGGGGCCGGCCGCGCAGTTCCCCGCGCCCCTGTGTGTGGCCGGCCTACGCTGCCACGCCCCGGCGCACCTACCTGTATCGGTTCAGTAAATGTGCCGCCCAGCGGCAAACTCCCCGCTTCCCATCAGCGCTTGACGTGCTTTACCGTTTAACACGCCAGCCGCCGCCGTAGGCAGAGGAGAAGCGATGAAGGACGTCACGCCCCTGGTCGACGGCTGGAGCCTCCGCCTGCCGCGCGCAGGCGTCACCGGCCTCGGCGGGGAGCCCGGCGGCGCTGTTCCCGCCGTCGTACCGGGCTGCGTCCACACCGACCTGCTCGCCGCCGGGCTGCTGGCCGACCCCTTCCTCGACCGCAACGAGACCGCCGCCGCCTGGGTCGGCCGCGCCGACTGGACGTACGCGTGCGTGCTGCCGCCCGTCACGACCGCCCACGAGCGCAGCGACCTGGTCTTCGACGGCCTCGACACCGTCGCCGCCGTCTCCCTCGGCGACACCGCGCTCGGCAGCACCCGCAACATGCACCGCGGCTACCGCTTCGACGTCACGGCGCACCGCCCGGCCGCGGCGGGGGTCCCCCTGACCGTCGCCTTCACCTCGGCCTACACCGAGGCCGAGCGCGTGCGGGAGCTGCTCGGCGACCGGCCCAACTCCTACCCCGAGCCCTTCCAGTACCTCCGCAAGATGGCGTGCTCGTTCGGCTGGGACTGGGGCCCGACCCTGGTCACCGCCGGGATCTGGAAGCCGGTCCGGCTGGAGCACTGGTCGACCGCCCGGCTGGCCCGGGTCACCCCGCTGGTGACCGTCGAGGACGGCACGGGCCGCGTCGAGGCCCGCGTCGAGCTGGAGCGCACTGCCTCCGGCGAGAACCGCCCGCTGGTGCTGCGGGTGCGGGTCGGCGAGCACAGCACGCAGACCGCCGTACCGCCCGGCGCCGGGCGTGTCACCGCCGTCGCGGAGATCCCCGACCCGCGGCTGTGGTGGCCGCGCGGCTACGGCGAGCAGCCCCTTTACGACTGCGAGGTCACCCTGACCGACCCCGCGGCGGCCCCGGGGGAGGACGGCACCCTCGACCGCTGGCAGCGCCGCGTCGGCTTCCGCACCGTCACCCTCGACACCTCGCCCGACGCGCACGGCAGCGCCTTCACGCTGGCCGTCAACGGCACCCCCGTCTTCGCCCGCGGCGTCAACTGGATCCCCGACGACGTGCTGCCCACCCGCGTCGACGCCGCCCGCTACCGCCGCAGGCTGCGGCAGGCCGCGGACGCGGGAGTGGACCTGGTGCGGGTGTGGGGCGGCGGGCTCTACGAGAGCGACGACTTCTACGACGCCTGCGACGAGCTGGGCCTGATGGTGTGGCAGGACTTCCCCTTCGCCTGCGCCGCCTACCCCGAGGAGCAGCCGCTGCGCTCCGAGGTCGAGGCCGAGGCCCGGGAGAACGTCTCCCGGCTCGCCCCGCACCCGAGCCTGGTGCTCTGGAACGGCAACAACGAGAACCTCTGGGGCTTCCGCGACTGGGAGTGGGAGCCCGAGCTGGCCGGTGACTCCTGGGGCGAGGGCTACTACCTGGGCCTGCTGCCCCGCGTCGTCGCCGAGACCGACCCGACCCGCCCCTACTGGGCCGGCAGCCCCTGGTCGGGCTCGTGGGAGCACCACCCCAACGACCCGCGGCACGGCACCGCCCACTCCTGGGAGGTCTGGAACCGCGAGGACTACACCGACTACCTCGACAGCGTGCCCCGCTTCGTCGCCGAGTTCGGCTGGCAGGCCCCGCCGGCGTACGCCACCGCCCGCCGTGCGCTGAGCGACGAGCCGCTCGCCCCCGACTCGCCCGGCATGCTGCACCACCAGAAGGCCGAGGACGGCAACGGGAAACTCGCCCGGGGCCTGGCCCGGCATTTCCCCGTCCCCGCCGACTTCGACACCTGGCACTACCTGACCCAGGTCAACCAGGCCCGCGCGATCGCCACCGGTATCGAGCACTGGCGCTCGCACTGGCCGCGCTGCGCCGGCACCGTGGTCTGGCAGCTCAACGACTGCTGGCCGGTGACGTCCTGGGCCGCGATCGACGGCGACGAGCGCCCCAAACCGCTCTACCACGAGCTCGCCCGCCTGTACGCCGACCGGCTCGTCACCGTGCAGGCCCGCCCCGGCGGGCAGGTCGCGGCCCTGGTCAACCAGGCGGCGGGGGAGTGGACCGGCGAGGCCGTACTGCGCCGCGTCGCGGTGGACGGCACGGTGCTCGCCGAGGCCCGGCTGCCCTTCGCCGCCGCGCCCAGGACCGTCGCCGAGCTGCCCGTACCCGACGAGCTGCTGCCCGCGGCGGAGGGCGGCAAGGAACTGCTGACGGTGCAGGCCGGCGCCGAGCGGACCTGCTGGTTCCCGGTCCGGGACAAGGACTTCGCCTACCCCGAGCCCGCCTGGGACCTCGACCTCGCCGTCCGCCCCGACGGCAGCGCCCAGGTCACCGTCACCGCCCGCGTCCTGCTGCGCGACCTGCTGCTCCAGGCCGACCGGCTCGCCCCCGGGGCGAGCACCGACCGGGGCCTGACGACGCTGCTGCCGGGCGAGAGCGCGGCCTTCACCGTCACCGGCTGGGACACCCCCACCCCGCAGGCCGCCGCCGCCGCGCTGTTCAGCGTCAACGCGGCCGTACGGCAGCCAGGCGGGAGCGCCGGGGACCGCGAAGACGGCGGCCGGTGAGCGGTCCGGCCCTCCCGGGCGATCCGCCGCCGCGCCCCACGATCAACGACGTCGCCGCCCTCGCGGGCGTGTCCAAGGGGGCGGTGTCGATGGCCTTCAACGGCCGCCCCGGCGTCTCCGAGGCGACCCGCGCCCGGGTGCTCGCCGCGGCCGGCGCGCTCGGCTGGGAGCCCAGCCTGTCGGCCCGCGCCCTGTCCGGGGCGCGGGTCGACACGGTGGGCCTGGCCATCGACCGACCGGCGCGCATGCTCGGCCTCGAACCGTTCTACATGGAGTTCATCTCCGGGATCGAGAGCGTGCTGGCCGACCACGGCGTCTCGCTGCTGCTGCGGGTCGTCGGCGATCCCGACGAGGAGATCGAGGTGCAGCGCACCTGGTGGCGCTCGCGGCAGGTGTCCGGCGCGATCCTGGTCGACTTCCGGCGCGGCGACCGGCGCCCCGCCGAGATCGCCGCGCTGGGCATGCCGGTCGTCGCCGTCGGCCACCCGACGCTCACCGGCGGCCTTCCCGCGGCCTGGACGGACGACGCCGCGGCCGTCACGGACGCCGTGCGCTACCTGGCCGCGCTCGGCCACCGCAGGATCGCCCGGGTCGGCGGCGCCGCCGAGCTGGGCCACACCGCGATCAGGTCCGCTGCCTTCGAGGCCGCCGCCAACGAACTGGGCCTGGAGCAGTGGACCGGCGTCGAGACCGACTTCTCCGGCGGCGAGGGCGCCCGCGCGACCCGTACGCTGCTGGCCTCGCCCCGCCGCCCCACCGCGGTGCTCTACGACAACGACCTGATGGCGGTCGCCGGGCTGTCGGTGGCCGCCGAGATGGGTTTCGCGGTGCCGGACGACCTGTCGCTGCTGGCGTGGGACGACTCCCAGCTGTGCCGGCTCACCCGGCCCATGCTGTCGGCGATGAGCCATGACGTCTTCGGCTTCGGCGCCGAGGTGGCCGGCCGGCTGCTGGCGCTGCTCGGCGGCGGGCGGCCGCGGACGGGGCCGGTCGCCACGCCGGTTCTCACCCCGCGTGGCAGCACGGCCCCGCCGCGTCACCCTACTTCGTCGCGCCCCGGGTGAAGCCGTTGTAGATGAAGCGCTGGAGGAAGAGGAAGACCACCAGCGTCGGCACGATCACCAGGATCGCGCCCGCCGAGATGTCCTCCCAGTGCGCCCCGAAGGGCCCCTTGAAGCGGAAGAGCGAGGTGGAGATCGTCCCCAGGTTGTCCGAGGGCATGTAGAGGAAGGGGATGTAGAAGTCGTTGTAGACGGTGATCCCCTTGATGATGACCACGGTGGCGACGGCCGGTTTGAGCAGCGGCAGGATGATCCGCCAGTAGATCGTGAAGGCGTTGGCCCCGTCGATGCGCGCCGCCTCGTCCAGCGACACCGGGATGCCCCGGATGAACTGCAGGAAGATGTAGATCGAGACGATGTCGGTGCCCATGTAGAGCAGGATCGGCGCCCACCGGCTGTCGAACAGGCCGAAGTCGTTGACGATCTTGAAGGTGGCCACCTGGGTCGTCACGCTCGGCACCAGCGAGCCGATCAGGAACAGCGCGATCACCAGCCGGCGCAGCCGGAAGTGGAAGCGGTCGATCGCGTAGGCGGCCATCGAGCCGATCAGCACCGTCCCGGCGATCGAGAAGACCAGGATGAAGGCGGTGTTCCAGAACGCCCGCAGCATCTTCCCGGCCCGGAAGGCCGTCACGTAGTTGTGGTAGTTCAGCCAGTTGTGCGGCAGCGTCAGCGCGCCGCTCCCGTCGGCCATCTCGCGGGAGGTCTTGAGCGACGTCAGCAGCACCGCGACCAGCGGCAGCAGCACCACCACGCAGGCGGCGACGAGCGAGAGGTACATCAGCGTCCGGGCCACCGTGCGGCGGGCCCGCGTCCCGGCGTCGGCCGACTCCGTGTCGGGCGCCGCGGGCGCCCTGCGGACGAGAAGCGAGGTCATACGAGATCGTTCCTCTCGTCGGGCACCACGATCCGCTGGAGCCAGGTCACCAGCAGGATGATCACCAGCAGCGCCACGGCCGCTGCGGAGGCGAGCCCCATCTTGTTGAACTCGAAGGCCAGCTTCACCGTCTGGATCACGAAGGTCTGGGTGCCCGCGGCGCCGCGCGTCATGATGTACGGGATCTCGAACGCCGACAGCGAACCGGAGATCGCCAGGATCGCGCTCAGGCTCAGCACCGGCTTGATGCCCGGCGCGATGATGTGCCGGAACTGCTGCCAGCGGTTGGCGCCGTCCAGTTCGGAGGCCTCGTACAGCTCACCGGGGATGGACTGGATCGCGCCCAGGAAGAGCACGAAGTTCAGGCCCATGAAGCGCCACACGGACACCCCGGCGAGCGAGGTGTTGCCCATCCGCCCGCTGCCCAGCCAGAAGTGGTGGCCGTGCGCCCCGAAGGCGCTCAGCACCGTGTCGAGGGTGCCGTGCGGCTGGAAGAAGTACAGGAAGACGAAGCCGATCGCGACACCGTTGAGCAGGTAGGGGAAGAAGAGGATCCCCTTGAAGAGATTGCGGAAGCGCACGTCGAAACTGAGGACCGTCGCGAAGTACAGCGCGAGGACGATCTGCACGACGGAGGCGACCAGGTAGTAGATGCTGACGAAGAAGACCTGGAAGAGCTCGGGTCTGGTGAACAGCTCCACGTAGTTCTTGGTCCCGACGTAGTTGCGGTCCGGGCTGACGCCGTCCCAGTCGGTGAAGCTGTCCCTGATCATGTTCCCGACCGGGATGTAGGTGAACGTGATCAGCAGAGCCAGCGGCACCGCCAGGTACAGCCATGGCGTC
This sequence comes from Streptomyces sp. NPDC021020, assembly GCF_044333285.1. Taxonomy (NCBI): domain Bacteria; kingdom Bacillati; phylum Actinomycetota; class Actinomycetes; order Kitasatosporales; family Streptomycetaceae; genus Streptomyces; species Streptomyces sp. NPDC021020. Next base: position 39,355 of record NZ_JBIRQQ010000010.1, on the reverse strand, counting down.
ACGGTCCGCCAGACCCGAGCGCGGCTCACAGGCTCGCGGTCTTCTGCGCGGCCGACCACTTCTTCGCGAGGTCCGCGAAGATGCCGGGCAGATCGCCGCCGGCCGCGCCGCGGGCGACGTCGATCAGGTGCTGGCGGTAGTCGGGCTTGTCGGTCATGCCGATCTCGGACTGGTTGTCGATGGTGGTGACCTTCGCGGCCTGCGCCTGCGACATCTGGACGAACTGCACCCCGGCGTCCTGGAAGGGCTTGAGGGCGCTCGGCATCTCACCGCCCTTGAGCGTCGGGACGGCCTGGTTGTCCTGCACGTAGCCGGACTTGTCGGTGAACCAGTCGATCCACGCACGCGCGGCGGCCTTGTGCTGGGAGTGGATGTTCACCGCCTCCTGGTAGTCGGGCGCCACCGGCGTGCAGAACTTGCCGTCCTTCTGCGACGGGAAGGGCATGTAGCCGATCTCGGCCGGGTCCTTGCCCGCCTTCTTGGCCGCGTCCTGCATCTGCACGATCGCCCACGACCCCAGCCACATGGTGCCGATCTGACCGGTGGCCAGCAGGTTCTTGCTGTTCTCCCAGTTGGTGGTGGTCGGGTCCTGCTCGGCGAGCTTGTCGTGCACGATGTCGTACAGCAGCGTGTCGCCGACGTTCAGGTCGCTGCCGGCCTTCCACGGATCGGGGTCGCCGGCCGGCTCGTCGGTCGCCTTGGCGTCGCAGGTGACGGCGCCCTGGACCTGCGTCCACGCGGTCAGCGGCCAGCCGTCCTTGTAGTTGGTGTAGTACGGCGTCGCCTCGGTCTGCGACTTGATCGCCTTCAGGTCGGTCAGGAACTGGTCGGGCGTGGTGGGCCAGTCGGTGACGCCGGCCTGCTGCCACACGGTCTTGTTGTAGACGAAGCCGTCGGCGTTCGCGAAGTTCGCGATGCCGTAGACCTTGCCGCCGACCGTGGCCTTCTCGGTGAAGGTGTACTTCTTGCCCAGCTCGTCCGCCGTGCCCAGCGAGGCGAAGAACTTCGGGTAGTCGTCGGTCTTGACGGCCGCCGGGATCATGAGCACGTCGCCGTAGTTCGACGTGTTCATCCGGATCTTGACCTCGCCCTCGTAGTCCGTGATCCCCTCGAAGGTGACGTGCACCTTGGGGTAGATCTTCTGGAACTCCGCGGCGTACTTCTTCATCGTCCCGTCCTGCACCAGGTCGGTGCGCTGGGTCAGGACCTTGATGTCCCCGGTGACCTTGGACGGATCGGTCGGCGAGGCGGCCGACCCACCGCCGGACGACGAGCCTCCGCCACCGCAGGCCGTCGCCAGCAGCGCCATCACGGCGACCAGCGGACCGGCGAGTGCTGTGCGCTTCATCTGCTCCCTCTCCGTTTCCACGACGTCCGACCGAGACCAGCAGGACGGCGGCGGATCAACTTAAGCGATTCAGTTGGAGAACGACCGCACTATTGCATTGGGTTGTGGGCCGGTAAAGACGCTGATTCCGCGCTGATGCTTAACCGTTACATACCGGTTCAGTAGGAGGGCCGCCCGGCCTGCGGTAGGTTGGGCGCCGACCGGCGGCGAGGCCGCCGGCGCGCGCCACGGCATGCAGGGGGAGGTGGGACCGATCACCGCGCGTACGCACCGCACGTTCCCGCCGTACGGCCGCGGCCCCGGGGCTTCCTGACCGGTTCCGCCGGCCGCCGTACCCCGCCGAGAGGCCGCCATGCCGCACACCCCGGAAACCGCCGGGCCCGCGCCCGCCACCCCGCAGCCCGCCGAGGACCTCACCCACGCCGCCGTCACCGCCCGGCTCAGGGCCGCGGGCTGCGTCTTCGCCGAGGACGAGGCCCGCATCATCCTGGACACCGCCGCCACACCCGCCGAGGCCGCCGCGATGACCGCCGCGCGCGCCGCCGGGCGGCCGCTGGAACACGTCGTCGGCTGGGCCGAGTTCTGCTCCCTGCGGATCGAGGTCGACGCCGGCGTGTTCGTCCCGCGCCGGCGCACCGAGCTGCTGGTGCGCGAGGCCACCGCGCTCGGCCGGGCCGCGCTCGCCGCGCGCGGGCGGGTGGTCGTCGCCGACCTGTGCTGCGGCTCCGGCGCGGTCGGCGCGGCCCTGGCCGCGGCCCTGGGCCGTACCGAACTGCACGCCGCCGACCTCGACCCGGCGGCCGTCGCGTGCGCGGCCCGCAACATCGCCGCGGCCGGCGGCCTGGCCCACTGCGGCGACCTCTTCGCGGCGCTGCCCGCCGCGCTGCGCGGCACGGTCGACGTGCTGGCCGCCAACGTGCCCTACGTGCCCACCGGCGCGGTCGCCCTGCTCCCGTCCGAGGCCCGCGACCACGAGGCCCCCATGGCCCTCGACGGCGGCCCCGACGGCCTGGACGTACTGCGCCGGGTCGCCGCCGACGCGGCCGGGTGGCTGGCCCCCGGCGGCTCCGTCCTGGTCGAGGCGGGCGAGCGGCAGGCCGGTACGGCCGCGGGCGTCCTCGCGGCCGGCGGCCTGCGCACCCGCACGGCCACCGACGACGACCTCGGTGCGACGGTCGTCATCGGCACCCGGCCGCAGCACTAGACCGAAGGCCCGCACCCCGGGTGCCGGGGTGCGGGCCTTCGGCCGCCGCTGCCGTGCGGGGGTCAGTCCGGCTGTTCGGCCGTCCGCAGTCCCGCGGACCACTTCTCCTCGATGTTGCCGAACTTCCACACCGCGACCGCCACCGCCCAGGTGGCGAAGAACAGCCCGACGATCACGTAGCCGACGATGTTGAGGTCCAGGCCGCCGATCCAGTCCCAGAAGGCGCCGTGCAGCCCGGCCTTGTCGCTGACCAGGCCCAGCAGCTCCACGGTGCCGATGATGAGGGCCACCGCGACCGACAGGCCGGTGATGGTCAGGTTGTAGTAGACCTTGCGGACGGGCTTGGAGAAGGCCCACTCGTAGGCGAAGTTCATGAACGAGCCGTCGATCGTGTCCAGCAGGCACATGCCCGCCGCGAAGAGGACCGGCAGGCACAGGATCGCGTACCAGGGCAGCCCGGAGGCGGCGCCGGACCCGGCCAGCACCAGCAGGGCGATCTCGGTCGCGGTGTCGAAGCCCAGGCCGAACAGCAGCCCCAGCGGGTACATCTGCCAGGGCTTGGTGATCGACTTCATCACCCGGCCGAGCAGCCGGTTCATGAACCCGCGGTTGTTCAGGTGCTCCTCGAGCGCGGCCTCGTCGAAGTGCCCGCCGCGCATCTGCCGGAAGACCTTCCAGATCCCGGCCAGGATCAGCAGGTTGATGATCGCGATGGCGTAGAGGAACGTCCCCGAGACGGTCGTCCCGATCCAGCCGGTGACGGAGTGCAGCTGGGAGTCGTCGTTCTCGACCGGGTCGGAGAGCGACTTGATGCCCAGCGACAGCAGCACGGCCAGCCCGAAGACGATGCTGGAGTGGCCCAGCGAGAACCAGAAGCCCACCGACAGCGGGCGCTTGCCCTCGTGCATGAGCTTGCGGGTGGTGTTGTCGATCGCCGCGATGTGGTCGGCGTCGAAGGCGTGCCGCATGCCGAGCGTGTACGCGGTCACACCGATGCCGATGCCGAAGGACTTGGTGCCGACGCTGTAGTGCTCCGGCGCCACGATCGCCACCAGCGTGAACCAGCCGATCACATGGAGGGCGACGATGAACGCCGCCATGCCGCCGAGCCGGGTCCACTCCGCCCGGGTCATCGAGTGCTTCATCCGTCGCAGACGTGATCCGGCGGGGGCCGGGGCCTCGGTGGTGCTGCTCATTCCTTCGTCCTCCGGGGAGCGGCCGGTGTGGTGCTTACCGCATCAGACTACTAGTTGCGAACGATGTGCAATAGGCCGCCCCCGGCCCCGGAGAGCTTGATCACACACGCGGAACCCCTGGTGATCGCCGATTCGCCCTGATTGACGCATGACAGAACGGAGCCCTACGCTCACGGGGTAAGTGATGGCATGGGGAAGCCGGTGGAACTCCGGCACGGTCGCGCCACTGTGATCCCGCCGCCGCCTTCGGGCGAGACGGGGAGTCAGACACCCGCTCATCACGACGCCCAGCAGACCAGGGACGCACGATCCCCGAAGGAGGGCTCATCTTGAGCAGCATTTCCCCTGCCCGCCCCGCCGCCACACCGGTTGTCCTGCCGGTCACCAAGGCCGCGCTGTGGCTCGTCGGCGCCACGTTCCTCGCGCTCGCCGCCTACTACTTCATCGGCGTCGACCAGGGTGCCGTCTCCGTGTTCGGCAAGGACATGCACATCCACGAGTTCGTCCACGACGCACGCCACTTCCTCGGCTTCCCCTGCCACTGACGGCCGGCCGGTCCGCCGCCCCGAGGGCGGCGGACCGTCGCGCCCGGAAGCCCCCGCGTCCCCCCATCCCCTCGCAACGGACAACTCGACATGGAAAAGAAACTCGTGCTGCGCGGCGTCCTCGCCGGCGCAGTCGCCGGGCTGCTCGCCTTCGTCTTCGCCCGCATCTTCGCCGAGCCGTACATCGGCAAGGCCATCGACTACGAGAGCGGCCGTGACGCCGCGCAGACCGCCCTCGACAAGGCGGCCGGGATCGCACCCGAGGCCGCGGGCTCCGACCTGTTCAGCCGCACCGTCCAGGCGGACGTCGGCATCGGCGTCGGAATGATCGTCTTCGGCATGGCGATGGGCGCGCTCCTCGCCGTCGCCTACACCGTCTGCCTCGGGCGGGTCGGCGGGCTGCGCGCCCGCAACCTCGCCCTGCTCGTGGCGGGCGGCGGATTCCTCGGCATGTACCTGGTGCCGTTCCTCAAATACCCCGCCAACCCGCCGGCCATCGGCCACGAGGAGACCATCAGGGCCCGCAGCGGCCTCTACCTGATCATGGTGGTGTGCTCGGTCGCCTTCCTCGTCGGCGCCGTCTGGCTGGGCCGCCGGCTCCAGGCGCGCTTCGGCAACTGGAACGCCACGCTGCTGGCCGGCGCCGCGTTCGTCGTCGCCATCGGCGTCGTCATGCTCCTCCTGCCGTCGCTCGGGCACCTCGGCTGGAACAAGGAGCACTACGGCGACCACGCCACCGAGACGCCCCAGCCGCTCACCGACGCCAAGGGGAACATCGTCTTCCCCGGCTTCCCGGCCGACGTCCTCTTCGCCTTCCGCTTCTACTCCGTGGGCGCGCAACTGCTGCTGTGGTCCGCGCTCGGCCTCGTCTTCGCGCCGCTCGCCGAACGCGTCCTGCGCCCCGCGACGGCGGGCGCCCCCGTACGCGGAACGGCTCCGTCGCCCGCATGACACCTCCCGCACCACGAACGAAGGACGCGGGCGCGGTGGTCGCCGAGATCACCGCGCTCGGGCCCTTCTTCGCCTTCACGACGCACGAGGACACGGCGGCGGGTACGGCGTCCGCGCCCGGCGACGCGGGGTGGCAGGCCCTCGACGGGCCCGCCGTCGCCGACCGGGCCGAGGCCGTACGCGCGTGGCTGGCCGCCGCGAGCGGGCGGCGGCCGGACGCCGTCGAGGCCCGCGTCGGCGCGTCCGTCGCCCACCTCGGCCTCGCCGCGCGCCTGGTGTCACCCGCGCTCGCCGCCGCCGTCCTGCACGGCGTGCTCCTGGACCACCCGCTCGCCGCCGCCCGCTGGCGGCCCGTCCTCGGCGGCCCCGTACCCCTCTCACTGCCCGCCGCCGCGCTGCGCGGCCCCGTCCGGCCGCCCGGCCCGCTCGCCGACGCCTTCGCCGCCCGGCTGCACGACGGGCCGCTCGCCGAGCTCGCCGCCCTCCACGTCCCACTCGGCGTCTCCCGGCACATCCTGCTGGGCAACACCGCCTCCGCCGTCAACGGCGCCGCGGCCATGATCGCCGCCGCCCGCCCGGAACTGGCCGCCGCCACCGCGGAGTTCGCCGCTGCGCTGCTGGACCGCGAACCGCTGCGCGCGCAGCGCGACCGCACGGCCGCCGGCGCCTTCCGCCGCCGCAGCTGCTGCCTCATCTACCGGGCCGCCCCCGACCGCCGCGGCGCCCTGTGCGGCGACTGCGCCCTGCACACTCCCACGGACACCCGCCCATGAGACACGTCCACGTCATCGGCATCGGCGCCGGCGACCCCGCCCAGCTCACCCTCCAGGCCGTCGACGCGATCGGCCGGACCGACGTCTTCTTCCTGCTCGACAAGGGCGACGCCAAAGCCGACCTGACGGCCCTGCGCGAGCTGATCCTGCGGCGGCACGCGACCCGCCCGCACCGCGTCGTCACCGCCCGCGACCCCGAGCGCGACCGCACCGCGCCCACCCCCGGCTACGCGCCCGCCGTCGACGACTGGCGCGCCCGCCGCGCCGCCCTCTACCGCCGGATGATCGCCGACGAACTGCCCGACGGCGGCACCGGCGCCTTCCTCGTGTGGGGCGACCCCGCCCTCTACGACAGCACCCTCGCGATCCTCGACGAGATCCGCGCGGAGAACGGGCCCGCCTTCGAGTGGACGGTCGTCCCCGGCGTCAGCAGCGTCGCCGCGCTCACCGCCCGGCACCGCGTGACCCTCAACCAGGTCGGCGGCCCGGTCCACATCACCACCGGCCGCCGGCTCGCCGACCACGGCCTGCCCCCCGGCGCCGACGACGTGGTCGTGATGCTCGACGCCCGGCACGCCTTCACCGCCCTCACGGAGGAGGGCCTGCACATCTACTGGGGCGCCTACCTCGGCACCCCCGACGAGATCCTGCTGTCCGGCCCCCTCGACACCGCGCTGGCCGCCCGCATCACCGCCACCCGCGCCGAGGCCCGCGCCCGCAAGGGCTGGATCATGGACACCTACCTCCTGCGCAGACCGCGCGGCACGACCCCGGAACCGGCGGCCCCGCCCGCCGCCGGCACCGCCGGCCCCGCTCCGGACCGCGGGCCCCGCTGATGCTGCGGGTCCTCGTCCTGGGCGGCACCGGCGAGGCCCGGGAGCTGGCCGCGCTGCTCGCCGGTGACGCGGGGCTGGACGTCACCACCTCGCTCGCCGGGCGCACCCCGCGGCCGCACCTGCCCGCCGGGCAGGTCAGGTCCGGCGGCTTCGGCGGCGCCGAGGGCCTCGCACGGTGGCTGCGCGAGCACCGCACCGGCGCCGTCGTCGACGCCACCCACCCCTTCGCCGCCCGGATCAGCGCCCACGCCGCCCGCGCGGCCCGCACCGCGGGCGTACCGCTGCTGGCGCTGCGCAGGCCCGGGTGGGCCGCGCGGCCCGGGGACCGGTGGCAGTGGGCGGCGGACACCGCCGAGGCCGCCGCGCTGCTGCCCGCGCTCGGCCGGCGCCCCTTCCTCACCACCGGCGCCGGTGAGCTGGCCGCCTTCGCCGCGCTGCCGCTGCACTTCCTGGCCCGCACGGTCACGCCGCCGCCCCCGCCGCTGCCCGCCCGCTGCGAACTGATCACCGCCCGCGGCCCCTTCACCACCGAGGGCGAACGCGCCCTGCTGCGCGAGCACCGCATCGACGTCCTGGTCACCAAGGACAGCGGGGGGCCCGCCGCCAAACTCACCGCCGCCCGCGAGGAGGCCGTCCCCGTCCTGATCGTCCGCCGCCCCCCGCCGCCCCCGGGCGTCCCGGCCGTCACCACACCGGAGGCCGCCGCCCGCTGGCTGCGCGCCCGCTGACCGCCCGTCACCAGGCCGGGCGCGACGACGCCGTCCGGCCCCGGGGCCGGACGGCGTCGTCGCGCCCGGGCGTACGGGCGCGCTCAGTCGATGTCGACCCGGCCGTTGGCCCCGTCCTGGCCCTTGCCGCGCACCTGCACCTCGGCCGACGGGTGGGCGGCGGGCGCACCTTCCGCGCGCAGGTTCTTGCGGACCGAGTCCAGGATCGTCAGGCCCTGCCCGACGAGCCCCGCGGCGATCTCGCCGAGGCCGTCCGCCCCGTTGAGGACGTTGACGTTGGCGCCCTGCAGGCCGCTTGCGGCCTCCTTGACGATCTGCGGCAGCTGGTCGATGATCATCCGCTCCAGCGCGACCCGGTCGTGCGACGCGGCGGCCGCCGCCTGGATCCGCATCCGCTCGGCGTCCGCGACGGCCAGCACCCGGATCCGCTCCGCCTCCGCCTCCGCGGGCTTGACGATCTCGGCGACCAGCTGCTGCTGGCGCAACTCGGCGGCCCGCAGCGCCAGTTCGGTCTGCGCCGCGATGACCTCCTGCTGGGCGTGCGCCTGCGCGAGCGGCCCGGCCTGCGCCGCCTGCGCCTGGGCACGGTCGACCTGCGCGGTGAAATCCGCCTGCACCACCGCGGTCTGCCGGGCGTACTCCGCCTGGTTGCGCGCCGCGGCCTGCTGCGCCTCGACGGCGGCCTGGGTGGCCTGCGCCTGGGCGATCTGCGCCTGCCGCTGGATGGCGGCCTTGTGCGGCGCGGCCATCGCCTCGATGTAGCCCGTCTTGCCGTCGTCGATGGACTGGATCTGCAGCGAGTCCACCGTCAGGCCGATCTTGGCCATCTCCGTCTTGGACGTCTCCAGCACCTCGGTCGCGAGCTTCTGCCGCTCGGTGACGATCTCCTCGACCGTCATCGAGCCGATGATGGACCGCAGATGGCCCGCGAAGATCCGCCCGGTGAGCACCGACATCTGGTCCTGGTCGGACAGGAAGCGCTGCCCGGCGTTGACGATGCTCTCGTGGTCGTTGCCGACCTTGAAGGCGATGACGGCCTTCACGGTCAGCGCGATGCCCTGCCGGGTCACGCAGGTCTCGGAGACCTCCGCCTCGCACATCGCCAGCGTCAGGAACCGGGTCTTGCGGAAGACCGGCAGCACGAACTTGCCGTGCCCGGTGACCACCCGGAACGGCGCGCCGCCGAGCCCGCGGCGGCCCCCCGAGATCAGCATCGCCTCGTCTGGGTCGGGAACGCGATAACCGAACATCTCCACCTACTCCTTCGTCTGCGCGGCTCAGCCGGCCGGGGCGTCGAACGGATCGGCCCACCTGATCACGTCGACCTGCCGGGTGCCGCGGGAATCCACCACCAGCACCCGGCTTCCCCGCTCCAGCGGTTCGTCGGACCACGCGAGGAAGGTCTCGGTGCCACCCCTGACACGTACCAGTACCTCACCGGGCCCCGCGGTTCCCCGCGTGCCCAGGAGCAGTTCCCCGATGCAGCCGATCACGGCCTCGTCCCGCGCCACCACCGGCCGCGCTCCCCTCGTCGTCCTCGCGCCGCCGTCCCGCGGTCCCCCCGCGTGCCCGGCCCGCTCCATCCTCCCACCACGTGCCGCCCCCGGGCCCCTGGCGTGCCGGAATGTGCCAGGGTTGCGCCCATACACGCAACGAGCGGGAGGCTGGATGTTCCGGGGCTTCACCACCCCCCTGACGGGTCGGACCGAGCGGGACGAATCGGGGGTCTCGTCACCGTGGGCGTTCATCCGCACCGAGTCGGGGAGCGCCGCGGTGCTGCTGGCCGGGACGCTCGCGGCGCTCGCGTGGGTGAACATCGCGCCGGACGGCTACGCGTCCTTCTGGGAGACCCGGCTGTCGGTGCGGCTCGGCTCGCACGGCGTCGACATGGACCTGCGCGAGTGGGTCAACAGCGGCCTGATGACGCTGTTCTTCCTCGTCGTCGGCCTCGAGGCGCGCCGCGAGTTCGACATGGGCGAGCTGCGCGACCGCCGGCGGATCCCGCTGCCGCTGCTGTGCGGGCTGTGCGGCATGGCCGTCCCGGTGGCGATCTACCTGGGCGTCAACGCCGGCGCCTCCTCCGCGCACGGCTGGGGCGCGGCGATGTCGACCGACACCGCCTTCGCGCTGGGCATGCTGGCGCTGCTCGGCTCGCGCTTCCCGCGCCGGCTGCACACCTTCATCCTCACCGTCGCCGTCGTCGACGACTTCCTCGCCCTCGCGGTGATCGCCGTCGCCTACAGCGAGAAGGTGTCGTGGACGCCGCTGCTCGTCGGGGCGGGCGTACTGCTCGTGGCCGGCTTCGTCCGCCGCACCGGCACCCGCCGGGGCGGGGTGTACGCGGTGCTGGGCATCGCGGCGTGGGTGGCGTTCGTGCACTCCGGGGTGGACCCGGTGGTCGTCGGCCTGATCATGGGCCTGATGTCGTACGCCTACCCGGCGCCGCGCGACGCCCTGGAGCGGGCCAGCGGCCTCTTCCGGTCCTTCCGCGAGCAGCCCACCGCCGAGCTGGAGCGCGAGGCCCGGCAGGGCATCGCGCTGGCGCTGTCGCCCAACGACCGCCTGCAGCGCCTTTACCACCCCTGGAGCAGCTACGCGATCGTGCCGCTGTTCGCGCTCGCCAACGCCGGGATCGAGATCAACGGGTCGCTGCTGTCCAGCGCCTTCACCTCGCCGATCACGCTGGGCATCCTGCTCGGCTACGGGCTCGGCAAGCCCGTCGGCATCCTCGGCGCGTCCTTCGCCGCCGAGCGGCTCAGCCGCGGCCGGATGAAGCCGCCGGTGGGGTGGGCGGCCGTCGCCGGCGGCGGCACCATCGCGGGCATCGGCTTCACCGTCTCGCTGCTCATCGCGACGCTCGCCTTCGACGGTCGGCAGCTGGAGCAGGCCAAGATCGGGGTGCTCAGCGCGGTCGTCCTCGCGATGCTGTCGACGTCGCTGGTCGCGCTGGTCACCGCGCGGCTGCCGAAGGCGCGGCGGGCGAGGGCGCTGCTCGGCACCGCCGAGTCGGTCGTCGACCTGGCCGAGCCCGTCGACCCCGACCGCGACCACGTCCGCGGTCCGCTCGACGCGCCCGTGACGGTCGTGGAGTACGGCGACTTCGAATGCCCGTTCTGCGGCCAGGCCGAGCAGGTGGTGCGCGAACTGCTCGCCGACTTCGGCGACATCCGCTACGTCTGGCGGCACCTGCCGCTGCCCGACGTCCACCCGCACGCCCAGCTCGCCGCCGAGGCGGCCGAGGCCGCCTCGCTCCAGGGCGCCTTCTGGGAGATGCGCGACCTGCTGATCACCCATCAGGAAGAGCTGGGCGTCAAGGACCTGCTGCGGCACGCCCAGGACCTGGGCCTGGACGTGGACGCCTTCCGCGAGGCGCTGCGCGGCCGCCACGGTGCGGCCCGGGTGGAGGTGGACGTCGAGTCGGCCGACCTCAGCGGGGTGGCGGGCACGCCGACCTTCTTCGTCAACGGGCGGCGCCATCACGGGGCGTACGACATCGACAGCCTGTCGGCAGCCGTCATCGCGGCCCGGGACCGCGCCGTCCTCATCGACGGCGCATGGCCCGGGTCGTCGGACCGCTGACCTCCCGGCAGCCGGGAGCCGGTCTCAGCGCGGTACGGGGCGGACGGCGAGCGGGGCGTCCGGGGTCTGGTGGCCGCCGCTGGCGACCATCCGGACCTCGCCGTCCGTGCTGATCTCGGCGCGGACGATGCCGCTGTCGTCCTGGTAGATCGGGTAGCCGCCGGCGCCTGACCGGTCGGTGCGGTGCACGAGCACCGCGTCGTCCTCCACCGCCGCGGCGTGGAAGACCAGCTCGTAGGTCTCCGGATAGTCCATGGCTCTACCTCCGGGCATGGGCATGCCGGTCCCTTCCATCCTCCCTCATCCGCGCCCCGGCCGCGCGGGGAGCGTACGGGGAAGCGGCTGCGCCGCGCGAAGTGGCGCGTACCGGGCGGCGGTCGCACAGTGGAACGAGAGGGCCGAAGCGCCGGTGCGCGCCCGTAGGCCCGCCCGCCGGGCCGACGACAACGCCCGCAGCAGCCGCCCGCCCTTCTCACGTAAGGGGATTTTCATGGCAACCGACAACGCCTCCCGGTCCGTCTCCAGCCACCGCAGCGATGTCGGCGGCAAGACCACCATCGCGGACTCCGTGGTGGCCGTCATCGCCGGTATCGCCGCCCGCGAGGTCGACGGTGTCCACACGATGGGCGGCGGTGCCTCCCGCGCGATGGGCGCCGTACGCGACACGGTGTCCCGCTCCACCGACTTCACCCGCGGTGTCAAGGTCGAGGTCGGCGAGAAGCAGGCCGCGGTGGACCTCGACGTCGTGGTCCTCTACGGCACCGAGATCGACGACGCCGCCAAGCAGATACGCTCCCACGTCGCCAACGCCGTCGAGCGTATGACGGGCCTGGAGGTCGTCGAGATCAACATCAGCGTCCGCGACGTCTACATCCCCGGCGAGGAGTCGGACGAGGAGTCCGAGTCCCGGGTCCGCTGACGTCCCCGCACGCTGCTCCGGGCCCGGCCGCACCTGGTGCGCCGGGCCCGCGGCGTGCGCGGGGCCGGTGTCAGCGGGGCAGCACGGCCGCGAGGACGGCGCGGATCGGGGCGAGGTCCACGTCGGCGGCGATCGTCGCGGGCTCGGGCCGCTCGGTCGTGAGCGGCTCCATGCCGAACAGGGCACGCAGGAAGCGCGGGTGGACGGTGCGCGCGAGCAGGTCGTGCGCGATCCGGTCGGCGTCCTGCGGCCCGAGCCCGTAGCTCTCGCCGAGAAAACCGGCCAGCCGTGCGTGCACGGAGCCGATGATCGCCTCGTGGTAGCGGGCGGACGCCTCGGGCAGCCGCTCGGCCTCGGCGATGCCCAGCCGGCACATCCGCAAGGTGGGCTCCCACAGCAGCGTCTGCAGGAAGCGCCCGCAGTACAGGACCGCGGCCTCCGCGGGGTCCTCGGCGTAGTCGCCGGGCGTCCCGAGCCGGTCGAGGTACAGCTTGCGCACCAGGTCCACGACGGCGAGGAAGAGCTTGTCCTTGCTCTCGAAGTGCGCGTAGAGCGTGCGCTTGGACGTCTCGGCGCGGGCGGCCAGCTGATCCATCGAGGTGCGTTCGAAGCCCGTTTCCAGGAAGACGTTCTTGGCCGTGAACAGGATGTGATCCCGCAGTTCGTCGCCGCGCCTTGCCATGCGCCCTCCTGTGCAGCAAAGTAAACGGTACGGTAGAGTTTACTTGAGTCGAGGTCGAGGAGTCCGACATGATCGTCGTCACCACACCCACCGGAAGTATCGGCCACCAGGCCCTTGAGCACGTCATCCGTGCGGGCGCCCCCGTCCGGGTCGTCGCCCGTGACCCCTCCCGGCTGCCCGCCGCTGTCCACGAGCACGCCGAGGTCGTCAAGGGGGCGACCAACGACCCCGCCGCCCTCGCCGAGGCGTTCGCCGGCGCCGACACCGTGCTGTGGGTGATGCCGCCCGACCCGTCGGCCGCCAGCGTCCACGCCCACGTCATGGACTTCTCCCTCCCGCTGTGCGACGCGATCGTCGCGCAGGGCGTGCGCCGCGTCGTCGCCGTGTCCAGCCTCGGCCGTGCGGTCGCCCGCAACGCCGGGCAGATCTCCGCGGTCTTCGCGATGGACCACCTCATCGAGTCCACCGGCGTGCACTACCGCTCGCTCGGCATGCCCGGCTTCATGGAGAACACCCTCGGGCAGCTCGAACCGATACGGCACCAGGGCCTGTTCTTCGGCACCCTGCCCGCCGGCCGGAAGTCCCCCACCGTCGCCACCCGCGACATCGCCGCCGTCGCCGCCGGGCTGGTGCTCGACCCCGACTGGACGGGCCAGGAGAGCGTCGCGGTGCCCGGCCCCGAGGACCTCTCGCCCGACGACATGGCGCGCATCATGACCGAGGAGCTGGGCCGCCCCGTCGCCTACCGGCAGATCCCCGGCGAGGCCCTCGTCGCCTCGTTGACCGAGCACGGCATGACCCGGGCCTGGGCCCAGGGCATCGTCGGCATGTCCTCCGCCGTCGACGCCGGACTCTACGACGGCGAGTCCTACCCCGACCGGGCCGCCACCACCCCCACGACCTTCCGCCAGTGGTGCCGCGAGGTGCTGCTCCCCGCCCTGGCCTGAGGCTCCCCGGGCCGCACGACCCCCGCCGCCCGAACGCCGCGACCTGCGACGACGTGCGGCGGGCCGGACCGAAAACCGTTCGAGGACGGCGGCGGCGGGCAGGTAGCGTCGGCGGTATGGACCCCCTGACCGACGCCGAGCTGCGCGCCTCCTTCGTCAACTGCACCAAGGGCGAGGCCGGACGCATCAACCTCCCGCGGGATCTGAGCGCCCTGCCCTGGGCGGACCTGGATTACGTGGGCTGGCGGGACCCGGGCGCCCCCGACCGCGCGTACCTCGTCGCCCCCGCCTCTGCCCCCGGCGGCAAGGCGGTGGGCCTCACCCTGCGGATCGCCCCCGGCGCCCGGCGCAACCTGATGCGCAGCAGCCTGTGCGGCCTGTGCCTGACCGGCCACTCCGGCGGCGGCGTCGACCTCCTCGCCGCGCCTCTCGCGGGCCCCGCCGGACGGCAGGGCAACACCGTCGCCCTCTACATGTGCGCCGACCTGGCCTGCTCGCTCTACATCCGCGGCAAGAAGACCTCGGCGCTGGTCCGCCCCATGGAGGAGACCCTCACGCTGGAGCAGCGGATCGACCGCACCCGCCGCAACCTGGACGCTTTCCTCGCGAAGGTCACCGCGCGGGCGGCGTGAGCGGCGTGCCTCGGGCCGCCGGGCGGCGGCAACGGCGGGGCGGGCGGATGTCCGGCGTGCGGTACGTGAGCGGCGCCGCCGGGCCCGGCGGGTGCGGGGCGCGGTGGCCGGGTGGCCGCCCGGGGGCGCTTGACCGGGCGGCGGGGGGCGAACCGCCCGGGTGGGTTCCGCCGAGCCGCGACGGCGCGACCCGGGGCCCGGACGGCTACGCCGCGCCGCGTTGACCTGCGGCGTCAGCCGGGCGCCCGCGCGCTCCCCGGTTCGGGTGGATACGGGGCCCGCAGGCCCGTGCGGGGCGTACGGGCGGCCCGGCGGCCGGTAGATTCCCCGCCAGGGGGAGCACGCGAGGACTCGCGGTGGATAGCGACTTCAACCAGCCCCATCCATCCAGCCGGCGTGCTCTCCCGTCCACGTGCCGCGCGGCAGCGCGGAAGCGGACGCACCTACGGGAGGCACCGGTACCTCCGCGCCACGGCCCGGGCGGCGGCCCCCCGCCCCTCCGCCGGCGCGGGAAGGCTCCGGGGAGCGGCCGGCATGCCGGGCAGCACCTGGAGCGGCGCCCTCCCGCCGGTGCGGGAAGCGCTCCAGGGCCAGGGGCCGCCGGTGCGGCGCGGGCAGGCGCCCCGTCAGTGCGGGGACGGCTTGCCCTGGCAGGCGCAGGGCGCGGTGTAGGTGACGACCGCCCTCGCCGTGCCGGTCGCGTCCGGCGTGGCGAGGGCCGCGGTCGTGCCCGGCGCCGCGTACGACGAACCGGCGCCGCCCGCCCCGCCGTTCACGCCGCCCGCCCGTACGTACCCCGGACGGCCCCGTCCCGGGGCGCGCGGCCGCGCGCACAGCGGGTGCCGGCGCCGAACACCGCCGCGATCTCGGGCAGCGCCGTCAGCGCCCAGGAGGAGCCGATGTCCCGCCGGGCGGCGGGCCCACGCACGAGCGGACCGGCGCGGACGCCGCCCGTGCGGTGCTCCGGGCCGTGGCCCGATGGCGGACCCCCACCACGCCCGCCCGATCACAGCCCGACGGGCACCGGCGTCTCCGGAAGGCCGCCCGAGTCCAGCCCGGCAAGCAGTCCGCCCAGGTCGCGGGGGGAGAAGACGTCACGGCCGCGGTAGCCGCGGATGTCCTCGGGCCGCCACCACCGCAGCCCGGTGACGTTCTCCGCCGCGAGCTGCTCGTCCGTCAGCGCGCCGCGCGGGGCGAAGTGCGGGGTGCGGACGAGGAAGTAGTCGTTGACCACCCCGTCGTACCCCGGCGCGTGCGCGGGATCCACGACCACCTGGTGCCAGACGTGCGGCGGCTCGCCGTCGAGGGCGAGCCCCACCTCCTCGCGCAACTCCCGCCGCAGCGCGCCGAGGAGCGTCTCCCCGCTCTCGACGCCCCCGCCGGGCGCGGCCCACACCACCAACGTCCCGCCCGGCCGCGCGAAGGCGAAGCGGCACAGCAGGATGTGCCCGCCCTCCTCGTCGAGCAGCAGCGCGCGGACGGCGTGACGCAGATTCACCGGCGGCATGCGGCCACGATATCCCCCGGGGGAATTCGGCCGCCCTCGCCCGCGGCCGTCGCGCACCCCGCACCGGGACGGTCACCGAACGGCCGACGCGACCCGCTTCCCCCCGGACCAGCGGGGACGGACGCCCGCCCGCCGCCGCCCGCGCGCGCTCCGGCATGATGGGAGGGTCGGCCGGTCGCGGAGCCGGTCGCGGAGCGGGAGGTTCACGCAGATGCGCGGAAGCGTCGTCGCGGTCAGTTCCAGTGGCGAATACACGTTCACCAAGCCCAACCGCGGCGGTATCCGGCTGATCGCCGGCCTCGGCGTGGAGGGCGACGTGCACTCCGGTGTGACCGTCAAGCACCGCTCGCGCGTCGCCAAGGACCCCACCCAGGCCAACCTGCGCCAGGTCCACCTCATCCACGAGGAGCTCTTCGCCGAGGTCGCCGACGCCGGCTTCACCGTCGCCCCCGGCCAGCTCGGCGAGAACATCACCACCTCCGGCCTCGACCTCCTCGGCCTCCCGGCCGGCACGCTCCTGCACATCGGCGACACCGCCGTGGTGGAGGTCACCGGCCTGCGCAACCCCTGCCGCCAGATCGACGACTTCCAGCACGGCCTGCTCAAGCAGGTGGTCGGCCACGACGACGAGGGCAACGTCGTCCGCAAGGCAGGCGTGATGAGCGTCGTCCGCGAGGGCGGCACCGTCCACCCCGGCGACCCGATCACCGCCCACCTCCCGGCCACCCCGCACCTGCCCCTCGCGCCGGTCTGATCCCCCCGGCGAACCGCCGCCGCGCCGCGGGCGTCCTCCTTCGCACAAGGCGGCACACCGCCACGAGCGAGGGGGTTCTCATGGACGGCGACGGAGGGCACGGCGACGCGGGTCACAGCGGGCACAGCGGCCACGGATCCCACCACGGGCACCACCACGGGCACCACCACCACCACCACCGCGGCGCGTCCGGCGGGGATTTCGACGGAGGGCGCGGCCGCGGGTCGCGCCGGAGCGGGGGAGCCGGCCCCCTCCTGCTCCTCGTCGTGGTGGTGGTCGCGTTCTTCCTGCTCACCTGGTTCCACTGACGGCGCTGCCGCCGTGTGCCCCCCGCGGGGCACACGGCAACCGCGCGGCAGGACGGTCCCTCGCCCGGTGGCGGCGGGAGTGCGTAGCTCCGCGGTCGGCGCCGGAACCGGCCCCGGCTTCCTGTGAACCGCCCCGACCCCCTGGCGCGCGGCGCGCCGGGTACACGAGGATGGCCGCCATGCTCTTCGTCGTATGCGCCTGCGTGGCCTTCCTGACCGGCGCCTTCGGTACGGTACGGGCCGCCCTGCGCGGCGCGCGCTGCCTTCGGGCGCGCCGCAGCGGGCTGGAACTCCAGGCCGACGTGGTCGGCAACGACAGCCGGCCGACCGCGAACGCCGGCCGCTACAGCCTCACGCCCGTCGTGCGCTACCGCATCGACGGCCGCACGATCGTGTCCTCGCTCGTCAACGCCTCCGGCCGGCCCGGCACGAGCGGCGGCGCGATGACCGTCGTGGTCGACCCGGCCCGCCCGTACGAGCCCTACGACCGCTACCGCTTCCTCGGCGCCGCGGACGGCGGCGCCGTCCTGCTCCTCCTGCTGGGCACCGCCCTGCTGGTGTGGTCCCTGGTCCTGCTGTGAGCGGGCACGCCCCGCGTCACCCGGCGACACGCGCCGCGGCGGGATCGGCCAGGATCCGGTCCACTGCCTGTCCGGCCGTCAGGTCCGAGGTGTCCAGCCACAGCCCGCGGCGCGGTGTGCGCTCGCGCAGCTCCTCGTCGAGCAGCCCGACCGTCCAGCCGCCGCCGTAGCCCGTCTTCGGCCGCGCGGCCTCGCGCGCCGCGACCACGTCGGCCGCCGGGGCGAGGACGACCAGATACAGCGGCCTCGCGGTCACGGCGTCGAGGAAGAGCCCCAGGTGCTCGCCGAGGACGACGTCCTGGACGACCACCGTCCACCCCGCCGCCGCGTACAGGTCCGCGACCGCCGCCGAGGCCCGGTGACGCAGCAGCAGCTGCGCCGCGGCCTCGGGCGTCGGCCGCGGCGTGACGTCCTCCCGCCCGGACACGACCATCCGCCGGAAGCCGTCGCCGCGCAGGTGCACCGACCGCGGGAGCCGCTCGGCCGGCAACTGCGCGACGGTGGACTTCCCCGCCGCCATGACCCCGGTGACCAGCACCACCGCGCCCCGCAGCTCGTCCACCGCCGTTGCGCCCGGCCGTCAGCCGGCCAGCGGGACGATGCTCACCGCGCAGTAGTCGTACCCGTCCTGCTTGCCGCCGGGATCCTCCCAGACCAGCTCGACCCGCTGCCCCGCCGTCAGCGTGCGGAAGCCGTCCATCCTGATGTGCGAGAAGTGCCCGAAGCACCCGCCGGGCGTCTCCGGCGAGTCGAGCACCCCCCAGCCCTCCTCGTCGCTCCACTCCCGGACGGTCGCGATCACCATGAGGCCCACCATACGAGCCCGCCCCCGCCCGCGCGCCGGGATTTCCCGGTTCAGCTCCCCGCCGCCGTCCCCTCCTGCGGATAGGTGCTGATCTCGACCAGGTTGCCGTCGGGGTCGCGCAGATAGGTGCTGGTGAAGGGGCCGAGCGCGCCCGTACGCGGGACGGGCCCGGCCTCGACGGGGACGCCGCACGCGGCCAGGTGCTCCAGGATCCGGAGCTGCGGGTGCGGGGTGACCAGGCAGAGGTCGGCGCTGCCGGGGGTGGGGCGGGCGGCGTGCGGGAGGAGTTCGCGGCCGGCCTCGTGGAGGTTGATCTTGACGGTGCCGAAGGCCAGCGCGCGCCGGCCGCCGCCGAAGGTGACCGGCCGCATGCCGAGGACGCGCGCGTAGAAGGCGACGCTCTCCTCGACGTCCGCGACCGTCAGCACGAGATGGTCCAGTCCGCCGACCAGCGGTCCGCTCACGGGGCGGGGCGCGTATGCGCCCAGCAGCCGCGTGCAGGCGGCCTGGGCGGGGGCGGACAGCAGCCCGCGGGAGCGGGTGAAGAGATCGGCGAGGCCGGGGCCGTAGCGGGTCGCGAGGTCCGCGTTGTGCTCCACCAGGTCGAGTTCGTTCGCGGCGGTGATCTCCATCAAGGCCCGCAGGTCGGCCTCGGCGGGGACGCCCTCGGCGCCGGTGAAGCGGTCCCGGAAGACGAGAGGGGAGCCCTGGCCGAGCTGCGGGTAGACCGCGGAGCGGTCGCAGCTCGCGTAGAAGTAGACCAGCGCCTCGGCCCGTTCGCCGACGAGCGCCGCGAGCCGGGCGCGCTCGCCGGTGCCGAGCAGCGCCTCGTCGAAGCCGTCCGTCCCGTAGGCGGCATGGCACAGTCCCGCGGTGCGTACGGCAGGGTCGGCGCCCCATCCGTCCAGCACCGCCTCGACGCGCGCCAGGTGCGCCAGCAGGGTGCCGCCCGGGTGGGGGATGCGGTCGGCGCCCCGCTCGCGCAGGAAGTCCTCGATACGTGCCCGGTCGGGCTGCGGTTCTTTCCGACTCATGACCATGTCACGAGTTATAGTCGTGACGTGAACGCCGAGGCAAGCGACGCGGACGACGTCCCCGCCGCGGAACTGCGCTTCAACTTCCGCTCCGGCCGCCTGTGCCTGGCCTTCGTCGCCACAGTCGGCGAGCGCTGGCGCGGCCGGTACGAGCGGCTGCGCGAACCGTCGGACCTGGCCCGCTGGTACCGCGAGGCGGGCCTCCTCCAGGAGGCGCCGGCCGTCACCCGGCCCGGCCTGGAGTCCGCCCGCGCGCTGCGCGAGGCCGTCCACCGCATCGCCCGCGCGGTCATCGACGGGGAGCCGCCCTCGCCCGCGGACGAGGCCGCCGTCAACGCCGCGGCGGCCGCCCCGCCGCTGATCCCCGTCCTGAGCGGCGGCACCGGCCGGCTCACCCTCCCGGCCGCCCGCGGGCAGCAGGCGGCCCTCAGCTCGGTGGCCCGCGACGCCGTCGACCTCTTCTCCGGCCCGGCCGCCGCCCGACTGCGCGAGTGCGCGAGCCCGGAGTGCGCCCTGCTGTTCGTCGACACCAGCCGCCCCGGCCGCCGCCGCTGGTGCTCCAGCGACGCCTGCGGCGGCAGGGACCGCGCCGCCGCGTACCGCCGCAGGCGCGCCGGGACGCCGGAGAACTGACTGGCGGCGTACGCGGACCGGGGGAGGGCGGGGCGCCGGAGCGCCCCGCCCCCGAGCCCCCGGCGTGCCCCCGCGATTGTCAGACCCTCACGCCAAGATGACGGGTATGACGACAACTCCCGCCGTTGAGGCGTTGGCCACCCCTGCCCAGTACCGCGACACCGTCGCCCGTGTACGCGAGGCCGCCCGCGCCTACTACGGCGGGGACGGGGATTTCGCGGCCGAGAGCGTGCTGGACGACGCCACCTACGACCAGTGCCTGCTGGCGCTCGCCGCGTACGAGCAGGCGCATCCGGACGAGGCCGCGCCCGATTCGCCGACCACCCAGGTCGCGGCGGGGGCCGCACCGGCCGGCGATGTCGCGCATGGCGTGCCGATGCTGTCGCTGGACAACGTCTTCTCCGCCGAGCAGCTGGTCGCGTGGGGTGAGGGACTGCAACGCCGCCTGGGCCGCCCGGTCGAGGGCGGCTTCACCGTGGAGCCCAAGCTGGACGGCGCGGCGATCGCCGCCCGCTACCGCGACGGACGCCTCGTCCAGGTGATCACCCGCGGCGACGGCCGCTTCGGCGAGGACGTCAGCCACGTCATCGGCACCATCGACGGCCTGCCGGAAGAGCTCGGCACACCCGGCACCGTCGAGGTGCGCGGCGAAGTCCTCTTCACGCAGGAGCAGTTCGAGCGCGCCAACGAGATCCGCGTCGAGCACGGCGCCACGGTCTTCCGCAACCCGCGCAACGGCGCCTCCGGCACGCTGCGCGCCAAGGACCGCCCCTACCGGCTGGCGATGACCTTCTGGGCGTACGGCGCCGTCGAACTCGACGGCGGGGGCTTCCTGCCCGAGGGCGCCTCCCACAGCGAGCTGCTGGCACTGGTCTCCGCGGCCGGCGTGCGGACCACGCGCGAGAATCCGGCCGGGATACGGCACGTCGCCACGGTCGAGGAGGCGCAGCGGCGGATCGAGGAGATCCAGGCGCTGCGGCCTGCGCTGCCCTTCGGGATCGACGGCGTCGTCGTCAAGGCCGACACCGCCGCCGAGCAGCAGGCCGCCGGCTCCGGCTCGCGCTTCCCGCACTGGGCCGTCGCCTACAAGCTGCCCGCGGTCGAGCGCACCACCGTGCTGCTGGACGTCGAGTGGAACGTCGGCCGTACGGGCGTGATCGCGCCCCGCGGACGGCTGGAGCCCGTCGAGATCGACGGCAGCACCGTCGAGTACGCCACCCTGCACAACCCCGCCGACATCCGCCGCCGCGACCTCCACCTCGGCGACACGGTCACGGTCTACAAGGCGGGCGACATCATCCCCCGCGTGCAGGCCGCCGTCGTCCAGCTGCGTCCCGCGGGCGCGGTCGAGGTGCCGTTGCCCGAGGCATGCCCGAACTGCGGCAGCGACATCGACCGGAGCCAGGAGCGCTGGCGCTGCGTCAAGGGCGCCGCCTGCCGGCTGCCCGCGCTCATCGGCTACGCCGCGCAGCGCGACTGCCTCGACATCGACGGTCTGGGCAGGACGTACGTCACCTGGCTCGTCGACTCCGGCGCCGTCACCGACATCGCCGACCTCTACACCCTCGACCTCGCGACCCTCTGCGAGGCCGCCGGGAGCGACAAGCGGGGCGCCAAGCTCGCCGAGCAGATCCGGGCCGCGAAGGCCAAACCGCTCAGCCGCCAGCTGTGCGCGCTGGGCATCACCAACACCGGGCGCCGCCTGTCCCAGCGCATCGCCGCCCACTTCCGCACCATGGAAGCGGTGCGCGCCGCGTCCGCGGAGGCGTTCCAGGACGTCGACGGCATCGGCCCGGAGAAGGCCCCCGGCATCGTCGCCCAGATAGCCGAACTCGCCCCGGTCATCGACAAGATGATCGCGGCCGGCGCCACCATGGACGAGCCCGCGGCCGACTCCGCGGTGGACGGCCCGCTGACCGCCGAGGACGGCCGCCCGAGGAAGGTCGTCGTCACCGGCAGGATGACCGGCCCGCTCGCCGCCCTCAGCCGCACCGGCGTGAAGGACCTCGTCGAACGCGCCGGCGGCAAGGCCGGCGACACCGTCACCGCCGAGACCGCCTACCTCGTCGCCGCCCCCGCCGCGAACGGCAAGTTGAGCACCAAGGCCGCCAAGGCCGAACAGCTCGGCGTCCAGGTCCTCACCCCGGAGGAGTTCGCCGACCTGGTCGCCGACTACCTGCCCTGACGCGGGCGGACCGGCTACGTCCTAGGATGGCAATTTCCGTCCAGAGGGGGAGGGCTGATGATCATACGTATCCGCCGGCGGGGCAGGGGCGCCGTCGCCACGGCGGCCGCCGTGGCGGCCGCGGCCGTGCTCGCCGCGTGCTCGGGCGACGGGAAGCCGCCCGCGCTGTCGCAGGCCGGCCTGCACGACAAGGTGCGCTCGGCGGCCGGGGACTCCAAGCGGTGCCCGCTGGACTACGACCTGGACAAGGCGGCGTCGGCCGCGCACGTGCCCGGGGCCGCGAAGCCGGTCTCCGCGCACGTCGACCTGCCGGAGGACGCCGACAAGGACGCCGTGCTCAGCACCGCGCACGCCACCGACGTGGAGTGCGACTACACGCTGGGTTCCGGGACGGTGTCCGTCGAGACCCTCGCCGCCGAGAAGGGCAGTGCCGCCGCCCTGCTGGCCCCGCTGGTCCAGCGGGACGCGGAGCTGTCCTCCGACCAGCTGAAGGCGTACGTCGAGAAGGTGCAGAAGGCGCCCACCGGCACCCCCGTCGTCACCCCGACCGGCAGCGTCGCCCTCGTGCGGCTGCGCGGCGCCGGCACCGACAGCGTGGTGCTGATGGTCAGCTGCGGCACCGGCCAGGACGAGGGCGGCACGAAGCTGACCGCGGCGCAGGTCCGCGGGCTCGCACAGAACCTGGGCGGCCAGGCGCACTGGTGACGGCGCCGGTACGCCCACCGCGAGGGGACCGCGGGAAGGCTTCCCGGGCCCGGTGCCGCGGTCACATCGCGGTGGGCGTCCCCGCCGTTCCGGCACCTCGGAGCAGCGTGTCGACAACGCGCGCCGCGAGCGCGTCGGGGTCCGAGCCGGTCGCCGTCTCCGCGGCCGCCTCGTGGATGAGGGCGTAGTAGACGCGCCGGGTCCAGTCGAGATCGGCGTCGGCGCGCAGCACGTGCGCGTCCTGGGCGCGGCGCAGGAGCCGGATGCAGGTGGCGCGGACCTCGGCGTGGATGCGGGCCGCTTCGGGGTGGTCCGCGGCGGGGCGGTTCATGGCGAAGGACCAGTTCGTCTTCACCCGCAGCACGTTGGCGGTGATCTGGTAGAGGGCGACCAGGGGCGGGGCGCTGTCGGGCCGGGCGGCTCCGACGGCGTCGGCGAACTGGCGGGCGGCCCAGTCGGTCAGGGCGTGCAGGAGCGCCTCGCGGGTCGCGAAACGGCGGTGAACGGTGGTGCGGGCCACCCCGGCGGCGCGGGCGACGTCCTCCATCGTCGCCGCCGGATCGGCGGTCAGGACGCGTTCGGCGGCCTCCAGGATCGCCCGTATCGTCCGCTCGGTGTCGGCCCGGACCGCCCTCGGCGCGCTCGTCCGCTGCTGCTTCTGCACTGTCACACCGACACGCTACACCGGTGGCACTCTCAGAGGGGTTAGTTGCAACACGTGTGTTGCATGTAATAGCTTCGCCGCATCGAACGGGTAGCAACTCGCCGACCCGCATTCCCGCGTTCCCGGCGTCCCCCGTGTGCCACCACAGCGCCACCACAGCGCCACCACAGCGAAGAGGCGACCATGCAGCAGCGTGTTCTCGGCCGCACCGGCATCTCCGTCAGCATGTTCGCCCTCGGCACCCTGCATCTGGGCGCCTGGGGCAACAGCGACCACGACGAGGCGATACGCCTGGTCCACACCGCCCTGGACGGCGGCGTCACCCTCATCGACACCGCCGACCAGTATTCCGGCGGCGAGGCCGAGGAGATCCTCGGCAAGGCCCTGCGCGGCCGGCGCGACGACGTCGTGCTCGCGACCAAGGGCCACTTCCCCGTGCGGAGGGAGGACCGCGACCCGAACCGGCGCGGCAACTCCCGGCGCTGGCTGACCCGGGCGGTCGAGGACAGCCTCCGGCGCCTGGACACCGACCGGATCGACCTCTACCAGGTGCACCGCCCCGACCCGGCCACCGACATCGACGAGACGCTGTCGGTGCTGTCCGACCTGGTGCGGGCGGGCAAGATCATGGCCATCGGGACGTCCGACTTCCCCGCGGAGCAGCTGGTCGAGGCCCAGTGGGTCGCCGACCGGCGCAACCACATCCCCTTCCGGACCGAGCAGCCGCCGTACTCGCTGTTCGTCCGCGGCATCGAGGCCGACGTCCTGCCCACCGCACGCAGGTACGGGCTCGGCGTGCTGACCTGGAGCCCGCTCAACAGCGGCTGGCTGACCGGGCGCATCCGCCGGGGCGAGCGGATCGAACTCGACGCCTTCCGCCGCGTGGTCTCCCACAAGTTCGACCTCCAGCTGCCCGGCAACCGCCGCAAACTCGACGCCGTGGAGGAACTCCTCACCCTCTCGCAGGAGGCGGGCATCCCGCTGACCCGCCTCGCCCTGGCCTTCGCGGCGAACCACCCGGCAGTCACCTCGGTGCTCCTCGGACCGCGCACCGTCGACCAGCTGACCGACCAGCTCGCCGCCGCCGACATCCGCCTCGACGACGCGGTCCTGGACCGTATCGACGAGATCGTGCCGCCCGGGACCACCCTCAACCCCTCGGACGTCGACCACCAGCGGCCGGCCCTCGCCGCGTCGGAACGGCGCCGCCCGCTCGCCGCCTGAGCGCAGGCGGCGAGGAGGCCGGCCGCGCTCCGTCAGATCGTGCCGTTCTCCCACCACCAGGCGCGGCCCAGGTCGGCGCGGCTGTCGACGTGCTGGTGGTCCTCGGTGTACGTCTCCAGGCCGGAGAAGCCGCAGGTCTCGGCCCTCTGGTAGACCGTCTTGTTGGCGACGCCCGCGACGCCGAGGTCCGCGGCCGTCCCGTACAGGTGCATGCTGTCGGACGCGCCGCCCACCGAGGCGTTGTGCGCGATGCTGCGGAAGCCGGAGTTGACGGTGACGGGGACGTTGCCGAGCTTCTTGCGCAGGGCTTCGAGCTTGTACATCAGCCGCCGGGCGTTCTCCTTGGCGGCGGCCGCGCTGACCTTGCCGCCGCTGAAGGTCCCGCTCACCCGGTCGGTGAACTCGCTGAAGTTGAAATGGACGGTCGAACCGTCCGACTGCTGCAGGGCGTTGAGCTGCGCCTGGGTCGCCGGACCGGCGACCGCGTCCGACGCCAGACCGTACGCGGACTGGAAGAGCCGCACCGCGGTCGCGGTCCCGGGCCCGAAGTCCCCGTCGATCGCGACCCGGGTGTGCGCGGGGCCCGCCGACGCCCAGCCGGCCACCCGGATCTGCAGCTCGGTGACATCGGCGCCGGTCATGCCCTGCTGGAGGGTGCGCGGCCACGAGTACGCCGAGGCGCTGTGCGCCAGCAGGACCGGGCCCAGCACGGCACCCGCTCCGGCGGCCAGCGTGCCGCGCAGCAGGGTGCGGCGGTCGAAGGGGAAGGAAGACGAGGCCATCGTTGTCCTCTCGCTGGCCGGCCGGGGCGTTCCGCCCCGCGGAAGTGGCGGTCCAAGAATGCCGCTGGTGCCCGAGGTGCTCAAGGGGCAGGAGGGCGAACATCTGCCGGGCACCGGGCGAACGGACCGCCGCCCGCCGGGCGTACGGACCACCGCCGTCGAACCCGTCACCGCAGTCGGAAGACCTGGGCCGCCGTGCCGTTGCAGTCGTACAACTGGAGCGCGTCCCCCTGCCGCGCCAGCCCGCCGCTGTCGTCGAGGCAGCGTCCGGAGGAGGAGTTGAACAGCGTGCCGTCCGCACGGCTCGTCCAGGCCTGCGCGCCCGTTCCGTTGCAGTCCCACAGCTGGACGCGGGTCCCGTTCGCCGTGCCGCCGCCCACCGCGTCCAGGCACTTGCCCAGCGCGTGCAGCGTGCCGTCCCCGGGGGCCGACCAGCGCTGCGCGTCGGTGGAGTTGCAGCCCCACAGCTGGACGGGGGTCGTCGGCGCGGGATCGGCGTTCGCCACGTCCGCGCACAGCCCGCCGGGGCCGGTGAGCGGACCCGGCGGCAGCTTCCAGAGCTGCGCGCCGGTCCCGTTGCAGTCGTAGAGCTGGAGCTGCACGGCGCCGGGCGCGGTGTTGCTGTCGGGCACGTCGAGGCAGCGCCCGGACGCCGGGTTGAGCAGGCTGCCGTCCGTGCGGTGGGTCCACAGCTGCGCCGCCGCGCCGGTGCACGACGCGAGTGCGACGGGGGTGCGGTTCGCCGTCCCGCCGCCGGACGCGGTGACGCAACTGCCGAGCGTACGCAGGGTGTTGTCGGCGGCGAGCGTGAACTGCTGGCCCGCGGTGTGGTTGCAGCCCCACAGCTGGAGCGCCGTGCCGTCCGTCGCCGAACCGCCGCGCGCGTCCAGGCAGTTGGCCCCCGCCCCGACGACCTCTCCGGCAGCCGGGTTCGCCGTCGCGCTGCCCTCCAGCGCCACCGTGTGCGCGGTGCCCACCGGCAGCGCGGCCGTGGTCACCGTGACGGTCCGCCGCTGCGGGTTCCACGACCAGTCCGTCTCCGGCACCTGCACACCGTCGACCCGCACAGCGGTCGGCGCCGGGGAGTTCGACAGCCGCAGCGTGTACGCCCGCGAGGCCGGCGCCCCCGGCCAACTGCCGCTCTGCGCCCCGACGGTGAGCGTCCGGGCGGCGTCGCTCCAGGACAGCGGCGTCGTCGCCGACTGGCCGGCCGTGTAACCGGTGCCCTCGCCCGCGTCGGTGTAGAGCGAGGACGAACCGTCCCCGCCCGCGGCCACGTTGACCGTCAGCGCGGTCAGCGGCTGCTGCGCGCTGCCCGCGTAGTCGGTGCGCGTCGTCATCATCCCGCCGCTCCTGATCAGCACCGGGAACTGCCCGAGCGGGGCGGTCGCCGTCACCGTGGCCGGGCCGGTGTACGTGTGCCCGGTGAAGTAGTCGGTCCAGCTGCCCGGCGGCACCCACACCGACACCGAGCCGTTGCCGGAGGCGTCGTTCGGCGTGGTGATCGGCGCCACGAGCACGTCGTCGCCATACAGGTACTCGCCCTGCGCGCGGTAGGCGTCCTCCTGCGCCGGGTAGTCGAGGTACATCGGGCGGACGATCGGCACACCGGTCGTGCTCGCCTGGTGGGCGAGGGTGTACGTGTACGGCACCAGCGCCTCGCGCAGCCGCAGCGCCTGCGCCGCGGCGGTCGCCGCAGCCCCCGAGTAGTTCCACGGCAGCCGGTCGCCGTGGTCGGAGTGCAGCCGGTCGACCGGCTGGAAGGCGCCGAACTGCAGCCAGCGCACGTACAGGTCGTCGGCCAGGTGACCGCCGTGGAAGCTGCCGATGTCATGGCTGACGTTGGACAGCCCCGCCGCCGCCTCGTCGGCGGTGAAGCGCACCTCGTAGCCGAGCATGTCCCACGTCGCCGGGGTGTCCCCGGTGAACTGCATGCTGGTGCGCCGCTCCGACCACGGCCCCAGCGCGTAGTTGCTGTCGTCACCGCCCTGCTCGGAGCCGCCGATCCGGGCGAAGGAGAAACCGCGCAGGCCCCTGGCGGCCGCGTCGTCGGCGTAGGCCTGGTTGATCAGGTTGTCCGGCGCGACATGCGGGTCGCTCGCCGTCGAACCCCCGCACCCGCCGCAGTAGTCCAGCCACCACTCCCGTACGCCCTGCTGCTCGAAGGGCTGGTGCAGTCCCAGGTAGGCGCCGAGCTGGGCGCTGTTCGACCAGTCGAAGCGGTAGGTGCTCCCGCTGTCGAGGGTCAGCCCGCCCGCCGCGCTGTTCGCGGCGGCGAACCGCGGGTCGTTCTTGTCGATGCTCGGATGGATGTTCATCGCGACGGACAGGCCCTGCTGCTTCGTCCAGTCCAGGAAGGCCTGCGGATCGGGGAAGAGCGCGGAGTTCCAGTTCCAGCCGTTCCACTGGCTCGGCGACTTCCAGTCGGTGTCCACCACCAGCCAGTCGACGGGCACGTTGTTCGTCCGGAAGGCGGGCAGCAGCGAATTCTCGTAGTCGGCCGCGGTGTAGGCGTAGTAGCGCGAGTACCAGACCCCGTACGCCGAGCGCGGCAGCAGCGCGGCGCCGCCGGTCAGGGCGTTGAGGTCGGACAGGCCCTGCTTGTAGTCCTGGCCGTAGCCGAAGAAGTAGCCGTCCTGGTAGGGCGAAGTGCCGTGCGAGGGGCGGTCGGTGACGGTGTGTCCGGAGCCGAGCAGTGCGCTGCGGCTGTCGTCGAGCAGGTACCAGCCGCTGCGGTCCAGGATGCCGGGGTGCTCGGGTACGGGGAGGGTGCGCGGGTTGTCCAGCGTGCGCGACCAGCCGCCGAGCGTGTCGGCCGGCCCGGCACCGTAGCCGGTGGTGACCAGGCCGGTCTGCGCCGCCGGATACGCCGTGGTGGCCGGCGCGGTGACGGCGAGGCTGTCGATGTTGACCCGGCCGGTGTCCCCGGCGTTCTGCACCACGGACAGCGCGTTCGTGCCCGCGGCCAGGTGCACGGTGGCCGACGCCGTCGACCAGGCGTCCCACGAGGACGTCGCCGGAAGGCTCAGCGCGGGTCCCGCGGCGCCGTTCACCCGGGTGGACAGTGTGCCGGTGCCGCCCGCCGCGTTGGAGTAGCGGACCTGCAAGCGGTAGTCGCCGGCGGCCGGGATCTGCGAGACGTCCTGGCCGATCCCGCTCCCGGCGGCCTCGTAACCGGCCACGAACGCGCTGCCGGTGTGGCCCGTGTGGTCGTACGCGGCCGCCGCCCGCCCGCTGAACAGCGCGTCCTCCCCCTCGCACGCGGCGCCGAACGCGCAGTAGGACGGGAAGACCGGTTCGGCCCGCACACCCGTCCCGGCCAGCGTCACGGTGGTGTTGGCGGCGGTGAACGGCCCGCTGCCCTGCTTCCAGCGCAGCGTCAGCGCGCTGGTCCTGATCTCCCGGTAGCCGTCGGAGGTCACGTCGGTGGTGTACGCGGGCGGGCTGAAGGAGCGGTTGACGGCGTTGAACGTGGCGCCGTCCTGGAACACCCCGTCCCCCGCGTACTCCAGCCGCACCAGCGTCGGGGTCAGCACCTCGAACCGCGCGCTGCCGTCGACGACCGCCACCCCCGCCGCGCCGGCCGCGGTGGCGCCGCCGGCAACGGCCACCAGCATGGAGGCCAGCAGCGCGAGGCAGGCCGCGACGAGCGGCCAGACCCGGTGGGCGTACGGACGCGGGCGCGGTGCTCGTGAGGGGCGAGGACGCACGGGGACCTCCCGGGAGGGTCGCTGACATCGTTATCAGACATGCCAGGCAGGCGCGTTGAAACCCGGTCGGGGCGCGGGGCCGCCAACCGGTCCGGAGTCGCGCGGGTGCCACGGGCGGCCGACCGGTGGTCCGAGTGTCAACGCGCGACGCGAACATGTCAATGACTCGCTCGGCCCCGGAGGGGAGCCGGCCGGACCGCCGGGTCAGTCCCCGGCCGCGCCGTCAGGAACTCAGATGCTCGTGCAGCACCAGCCACCCGCCGTCCCGCCGTACGAGCACGTTCGTGCCCCGCCCCGCCCCCGAGCGGGCCTGCCCGTCGACCACCCCGGTCCAGGAGAATCTGTAGCGGCACACGGCGTGGCCGGGGGCGAGGGCGACCCACTCGACATCGCTGATCTCGTACGTCTCGTCGCGGATGGTCGCGAAGGTCCGCTCGATCGCCCCGGCGATCTCGGCACGGCCCCGGTGGGAGCCGTCCGAGAACCAGTAGACCGCGTCCTCGGCGATCAATGGCAGGACGCGTTGGAGGTCATGGCTGTTGGTGGCCTGCTCGTAGCGCCGCAGGAAGGCGGCGGGCTCGGCGGCGGGATCGGTCACGGGATGTCCTTTCGAGCGGGGGCGCGGAGCCCGGAACACCGGCCGGATCGCGCGACGAGATGCATGCCGACCGGGGGAACGACCGGGGAACGACCCGGGGAGGGTGAGCGGCCCGCGGGCCCCTCGAGTTCATTGTGCCCGGAAAAACTTCTCCACCGGTGCCGCGAAATGCGCCGGGGCGCATTCGGATCAGTTTCCGCCCCGTCCGGGTGAAATCCCTTGACGTCGAATTTCGGCTCTGCAAGACTCATATCTTGTTTCTTCGAGATTCCCATGGGGGGACATTCGGATGGCGGGCGCTTCGATTGCGTTGATCGGGATTGACGGAGCCGGAAAGACATCCCTGATGGGACCGCTGCGCGATGCGCTCACGCAGCGAGGTTTCACCGTGGCCGAGGTGAACTGGCAGAACGCACTCAGGACCACGGGGCCGGATTACCCGGGAATCAGCCTGGAGCAGCTCCACGTGGAGGCATGGCGTCTGTTCTTCGCCGACGGCGTGGCCGACGGCCGGAAGATCGACCAGGAGATTCCGCGCGACTATTCCGAATTCACCACCTCGGGAGTGCTGGAATCGCTCGCGGGTACACCGCAGGGGGCCCGCCAGTCGGGGCTGGTGGGGTCCGCGCTCGTCGAATTCGCCGTCGATTACCTGCTGCAGGCGGAGTTCGTCCGGCCGGCCATGGCGGAGGGAAAGGTGACGCTCTCCGACGGATTCGGGTTCAAGAACGTGACGAAGGTTCTCAAACTGGCAGGCGAAATGCCGCAGTCGGTGCGCAGCATCCCGCGCGAGAGCCTCGACGTACTGGTGGGAGCCGTGCGGGCCGCCTACGCGAGTCCCTTCCTCCAGCCGACCCTCGGCATCCTCCTGGACGCGGACCCCGCACTCACCTACGACTGGCGCACCCGCCAGGCCGGCGGACCCGGGTTCGGGGAGGACTACAGCGTGACCGGGCGCTCGGACCGCGATTCCTACGTCGAACTCCAGACGTACATGGCCGAGCAGTACCGCTCCGCGGCCGCCGAATGGGGCTGGCAGGTCGTCCCGGTCGACGGCCGGCCGCAGCGCGAGACGATCTCCGAGGCCCGGCGGATCGTCCTGGAGCATCCCGCCTTCCAGGTCTGACCGCAGATTCGCCCTGGCGCCGGACCCGCACACGCCTGAGCCGATGCGACGCTGCCGCCCGCGGTCTCGGACGATCTCGCAGGCGCGGCCCGGACGTGCACGCGGTGTCGGACCCGGTCCGTACGGGCGAGGCCCCGGACCGGCCGCAGCCGGTACCGGGGCCTCGCCCGCGGCGGGGACGGGTCAGCCGTTGGGGAGGATGACCGCCCGGCCGTTGATGCTTCCCTCGTGCAGGCGCTCGTACGCGCGCGGCGCCTCGTCCAGGGAGAAGGTCTCCGTGTGCACGGACACCGCCCCGTCGCGGGCCAGCGCCAGCACCTCCTGCAGCTCGGGGCGGGTGCCCCAGTAGGGGGCGCTGACCGAGACCTCGAAGGGCAGTACGCCGAAGCCGACCGGCAGCGTGCCGCCGCCGATGCCCACCAGCGACACCTCCGCCTCGACCGCGGCCACGGCTCCCGCGATGCGCACGGTCGGCGCGGCCCCGACGAAGTCGAAGACGGCCTGTGCGCCCAGGCCCCCGGTCAGCTCGCGTACGGCGGCGGGAGCGCCGTCGTCGGACAGCACCGCGGCGTGCGCGCCGACCTTCCGGGCCAGCGCCAGCTTGTCCTCGCTGACGTCCAGGGCGACGACGCGGGCCGGGCTCAGCGCCCGCAGCAGCTGGATCGCGGTGTGCCCGAGCCCGCCGGCGCCGATGACGACCGCGGTGGATCCCGGCACCAGCTTGGGCAGCGCCCGCTTGACGGCGTGGTACGGAGTCAGGCCCGCGTCCGTCAGCGGCACGGCCGCGACCGGGTCGAGACCGTCCAGGGGCACCAGGTGGCGCGGGTCGTCGACGAGGAGGTACTCGGCGATCGCGCCCGGCGCGCCCAGACCCGGCGGGCGGATGCCCAGCTCGTCGGCGCGCAGGCAGTAGTTCTCCTTGCCCTCGGCGCACTTGGCGCACCGGCCGCAGCCCCAGGGCCCGTAGACGGCGACCGCGTCGCCCTCGCGGACACCGGTCGTGCCGGGGCCGAGCGCGGCCACGGTGCCGACCCCCTCGTGGCCGAGGGTGAGGGGCAGCGGGTAGGGGAAGCTCTCCGCGGGCCAGCTCATGACGGCGATGTCGCTGTGGCACACGCCGGCGGCGGTGACCTTCAGCAGCACCTGGCCGGGACCGGGCTCGGGATCGGGGACGGTCACCACCTCGGGGGCGGCGCCGACGGTGCGGTACTGGAGTGCTTTCACGATGATCTCCTCTCCGGGACGTCAGACGGCGGTGTAGGCGCCGTCGACCAGGTGGTAGCTGCCGGTCACGAACGAGGCGCGGTCGCCGAGCAGGAACGCGATGACCTCGGCGACCTCCTCCGGCCGGCCCAGCCGCCTCGCCGGGTGCAGCGCGACGAGCGCGGCACGGGCCTGCTCGTCCATCCCGTCCAGCAGCGGCGTCTCGATGAAGCCGGGGCCGACCGCGTTGACGCGGATCCCCCGTGCGGAGTATTCGGCGGCGGCGGTTTTGGTGAGCCCGACGACGCCGTGCTTGGCCGCCACGTACGCGGGCGAGCCCGCGAAGCCGACCGAGCCCAGGATGGAGGCCACGTTGACGATCGCGCCGCCGTGCCCGGTCGCCTCGATCGCGGGCAGCTCGTGGCGCAGGCAGTAGAAGACGCCGTCGAGGTTGGTGCGGATCACCCGGTCGTACTCCGCGACGTCGTACGCCCCGGTCGGCGCGCTGGGTCCGCCGATGCCGGCGTTGTTCACCGCGAGGTCGAGGCCGCCGAAGGTCTCCACGGCGAAGCGGACGGCCGCCTCTGCCGACTCCGGGCGGGTGACGTCCAGCGCGGTGGCCGCCGCCGTGCGCCCCTCGGCGGCCAGGGCCGCGGCGGCCCGCTCGGCGCCGGGGATGTCGAAGTCGGCGAGGACGACGCTCGCGCCGCCCGCGGCGAGCTGCCGGGCCGTGGCCAGGCCGATGCCGGACGCCGCTCCGGTGACCAGGGCGGTACGCCCGGCGAACTCGGTGGATGTGGGGGTGGGGCTGGAGGTGTTGCTCATGGTGCTCTCACAAATCGGTAGTGCGTGTTTCCTCTGCGGTGCTGTGGGCGGCCGCCGAGGCGGTCTCCCTGGTCAGGGCGCCGTACGCCCGCTCGACGAGATCGGCGAGGCCGGTCCCGCCCACGTCGTCGGGACTGCGGGCCCAGGCGCGCAGCGCGGCGGTCAGCACTCCCGCCGCGGCCTCCACGACGACGGCGGGGCGCAGATCCTCCGGCCCGCGGGCACCGAGGCGCTCGGCGACGATGCGTACCGACTCGTCCTGGGCGTCGACGCGGATGCGCTCGTACGCGGCGAACAGCGTCGGCTCCCGGTCGAGCAGCCCGACGAGACGGCGCATCCGCGGGCGCAGGTGCGCGGCGGGCGCGTCCCGGTCGGCCAGCCACGCCGCGACGGCGCGGCGGTAGGCCAGCAGCGGCGGCTCGTCGGCCGGCCGCACGCGCAGCGCCGCGTTGATCCGCTCGCCGTCGTCGCGGACGAAGCCGAGGGCGGCGTCCTCCTTGCCGGTGAAATACCGGCTGAAGGTCCGCCTGGTGACATCCGCGCGCCCGGCAATGGCCTCCACCGTGGTGGCGGCCAGCCCGCGCTCCAATATCAGGTCGACCGCGGCCGTCGCGAGCGCCTCGCGGGTGCGGCGCGCCCGCAGCAGCCGCCGATCCGCCTCGGCGGCACTGCCCGGTTCCGTTTCGTCGGCGTCCATGTCTTCGACGGTACGCCCCGATGTCCCGGCGGGACACATGTCCCGATGAGACATATGTCCCACCGGGACGGTTCCGGAGCCCCTGCGGCCCGCTGGGAGGCGTACGGCGCCGGTCGGCCGGGGGAGAGGCCCCTACCGCAGTGACCGGCCGTCCGCAGTGCCGTCCGCGCCGTCCGGCTCGCGCGGCTCCACGCAGCACCTGCCCGGGCAGGGGGGCGAGGACACCGAGCAGCGGCCCGTCACGGCGCCTCTCCCAACGACGAGGGCTACGACGAACCCGTCCTTGCCCGGTCCATCCCGGTCCGCTCGGTCCGCTCGGTGTGCGAGCACCGCCTGCTGCCCTTCGTCGGCACCGCCATCGGCGGCTGCCTGCCCGCCGACCGGATACTCTGCCCGTCCGAACCCGCCAGCGCCGTCGAGCACTTCGCCTGCCGTCCGCAGGTCCAGGAACGCCTGAACCAGGCAGATCGCCGACTGGCCGAGCCCCGCGGCGACCCGCGACCGCCCCCGGTCCCGGCGGCGGCCCCAGGAGACAGGAAAGGCGCACCGTTGGAGATCTGGATCAACCCCGCCTGCTCGAAGTGCGCCTCCGCGCTCTCCCTCCTCGACGAGGAGGGAGCCGCGTACACGGTGCGGCGCTACCTCGACGACCCGCCCACCGCCGCGGAGCTGACCGCCCTGCTCGACCGGCTCGGCCTCGAACCGTGGGACATCACACGCACCGGCGAGGCGGCGGCGGCCGACCTCGGCCTGGACTCCTGGCCCCGCGCCGCCGCCTCCCGCACCCGCTGGATCGACGCGCTGGCCGCCCACCCGGCCCTGATCCAGCGGCCGATCATCACCGCGGACGACGGCACCGCGGTGGTCGCCCGCAGCCCGGAGGCCGTCCGCTCGACCCTGCCCTCCGCGGGCGGACGGTGACCCGGGCGCGGCGGGCCCTGCCGTAGCGGATTGTCGGCCCCGTCCCCGGCCGACGAGGACCCGGCACGGTTCGCCCGGCGAGTACGGAGCCGCCCGGTCGCCTCAGGCGGGCGCGTGGCCGGGATCCGCCTCGGCGGGGGTGTAGGGGGAGGCGAAGGTGAAGGCGCGGGGTGACGGCCCGTTGTCGCGGAGGTCGGCGAGCCGTTCGAGGGCTTCGGCGACGGTCGGCAGATGCCCGGCGGGGACCCACCACAGGACGAGGTGCGCCTCGACGTGGCGTTCGAACCATTCACGGCGGCGGCGCATGGCGTCCAGATGGCTGCTGCGGTAGGCGAAGTCCCACAGCGCCTCCATCGTCTCCCACACCGACAGGTTCACGATGACGTCGTCGCCCGCGGGCCGCATCCCGGTGGCGTCGGGCTGCCCGTCCTCGATCAGCCGCCACACGAAGCCCGGCGCGCGGTCGGCGGCGGTGTTGACGGGGACGAGCAGGTCCACGAAGGCCTGCATGCGCGGGTCGTCGAGGGGGTGCCGGAGGGTGGCGACGTTGAGCTCGGCGAGGTGGACGCGGGGCCCGTCGCCGACCGAGGGGCCGGCGGGGCGGGCCGAAGCCTGGGATGGGGTCATGACCTCATCCCAGCACGCCCTGCATTTCTATGTCAATGGCCGTTGTTTTTAGTGGTGTTCGACCACCACGCAGCACATCCCCGGCCGGGCGTCCATGCGTGCGCGGACCGCGCCGTCGCCCAAGAGTCCTTCCAGCAGTGCCAGGTTCATCCCGCAGACCAGTGGCGGAAAGCTCTCGGCGACAGCGTGGAAGGGGCAGTTGTGCATGCGTACGGCCGGCGCCGCACCTCCGGCGGCGTCCTCGACATGGGGCTCGTAGCCCCGGGCGGCGAGGAGTTCGGCGGCCTGGTCGAGGCTCGCGCAGGGCTCCGCGGCGCCGCGCAGAACCTCGCCGCGCCGCCGCGCGGCCTGGCAGAGGACGGTGTCCGCGCCCGCCTGCTCGGCCGCTTCGGCGAGGAGTTCGGCGGCGGTGCGGTAGTCGCGTGCGGGAAGCGACACCGACCGCTCCTTCCGCGAGCGCGTGTAGACCTTGGCCGGCCGCCCGGCCCCGGGACCCGAACGCCCGGTCAGCCGGCGGCTTCCGCTGTCCAGCAGTCCGGCCTCGGTGAGCTTGTCCAGGTGGTGTGCGGCGAGCGTCCGCCCCACCCCCGCCGCCTCGGCCGCCTCGTTGCGCCCCACCTCGCGGCCCTGCGCGGCCACGTACTCGTACAGCCGCCGCCGGACGGGGTCCTGCAGCACCGCGATCGCCTCGATGTCCTCCATCCCCGCATTCTAGGAACAACCCCGGTAGGAGATAGAGCCGGTCGTGCCGGCGACCGGCCGGCGGTGGGGCTCACCGTGCGAGGATGGGAGTCCGGACCGCGCGTCAGGAGGCGATTTCCAGGCCATGGCCGTGATCTACCGCACCACGCTCAAGCCGAACAAGCTGGAACTGCTCACCGGCTGGCTGCCCACCCGCCCCTGGTACCGCGGCGGCGGTGCCCCGGTGCTGGAGAAGTCGGGGGGCTTCCGGCTGGACGACCCGGCAGGCGAGGTCGGGATCGAGTTCATGGTGGCCACGGACGTCAGCGGCCCGGCACCGGTGCCCTACCTGGTGCCGCTGACCTACCGCGCCGCGCCGCTGGAAGGGGCCGGGCGCGCCCTCGTCGGCACGATGGAGCACGGGGTGCTGGGCAAGCGCTGGGCGTACGACGGCTGCCACGACCCCGTGCTCGTGAGCGAACTGCTCGCTCTGATCGAGGGCACCTCACCGGCCATGGCGCAGAGCGTGACGGACACCCCCGACCATGAGGTGAGCCGCTCGTGCACCGCCGCCCCGCTCGCCACGGGCGGCTTCATCCCCGAGCCCGCCGACGACCGGGAGGGCACCTGCCTGTCCCTGCCCGGCGGTACGGCGCTGCGCGTCCACCGCGCCCTCGTCCCCGCCCCCGGCCCCGTGGATCGGCTTCCCCTCCCGCCGGAGGCTGTCGGCCACGTCGCGACCGGCTGGCAGGGACCTGACGGCTCACGCCTGCGAGCGGTCCTGGTGACGGTGCTCGGCGCCTGACCGGGAGCGCGCGGGCGCGGCCCGCGTTCGCCGTCCCGTCCTGCCGGTGCTGCTCAGGACCCCGCCGGCGGTGTGTGCGGACGCGCGGCGGCGTCCGTCGGGTGCCTGTCGTCCCGGTGGCCGGGTGGTGTGGACGTGCCGGAGGGGTCGGTCTCGGTGGCGTTGTGCCGGTCGGGGCCGCCCACGGCCGTGTCCTCGGGCTCGCGGCCGGCGGACCGGCGCCCCAGGCCGTCCTCGGAAGCCGGTGCGGTGCCCGGTCCGCCGGTGGGGTCGGCGCCGGCCGGGGCGGCCTCGCGGGCCGGGTCGGTGCCGATGCCGTTGCCGGTGGCCGCCCGCGGGTCGTGGCCGGGGCCGGGCGTCGTACGCGGCGCCGTGGCCGCCGTACCGTCCGACCGCTCGGTCCTGGCGTTGTCCGGGTGGTGGTTCATCGTCTGCCTCATCTGTCGGGTGCGCTCCCCTTCGGCTACCCCGCTCTCGCGGTCTGCGTCACGTCCGGCGAGACGGGTTGCCGCCGGTCCGCAAGCGGAGCCGGGCAGGCAGTGGCGTGCCTCGGCCGTGCCGCCCCTGCCCGCCCGGCCGGTGGCCGACGCGCCGCGGGCGTCTCACACCGTGGCGCTCCTGAGCCCCGAAGTGTCGATGTAGTCGCGGACGTGGCTGATCTGCCCGTCGTGCACCCGGAGCACCAGGAGCCCGGGAACGCCGAAGGTGGCGCCCGTGGCCGGAATCGTGCCCACGACGACCTGCTCGGCGACGATCACCTCCGGGTCGGTGGTCTGGTGGACCGCGGTCCTGCGGATCTCCGCCACCTGTACGGGGCTCGCGCCCCAGGAGGCCCGGTAGCCGGCGCGCACAGCCTCGCGTCCCTCGAGGCTCGGCGGGAAGCCGGGGGTGGCGAAGGGGAATTCGTGCAGGGCGTCGGCGGCGTAGAGGTCGGCGAGGTCGTCGGCCGACTTGTCGAGCATGGCCTGGTAGTAGCGGTCGAGGACGTCGTACGGGCTGCGCGCGGCGGCTTCGGCGTTCGGCACGGGGCACTCCATTCGCTCAACGGTTGTTGACCCAATGGAGACTAGGCCGCACCCGATCGTTCGGTCAACGCCTGTGGAGCGAAGGGCTGTAGAATGAGCCGGTGCCCACCGCCCAGCCGTCCCGTGCCGAGCGCCGCCGCGCCACCGAGGCGCGGATCCTCGCCGGCGCCCGCGAGCTGTTCGCGGAGAAGGGGTTCGACCGCACCACCATCCGCGCCGTCGCGGCGGCCGCGGGCGTGGACCCGGCCCTGGTCATGCAGCACTTCGGTTCAAAGCGGGAACTGTTCACCCGGGCCGTCCAGGTCGATCCCGCGGCGCCCGCGGCCACCGGCCCGGAAGGGCTCGCCGAGCAGCTGCTGGCCACCCTCGGCCCCAAGCTCGGCGCGCTGCCCGAAGGCACGCTGGCGATGATGCGGTCGATGCTCACCGACCCCGGCGCGGCCGACCAGGTCCGCGCCCGCCTCTCCGAGCAGGCCGACGCCGTCGTTGCCGCGATGCCGCCCGCGGAGGATGCCGAACTGCGTGCCGCGCTGGCCCTCACCACCCTGCTCGGCGTGACCGTCGGCCACCAGCTCCTCGGCCTCCCGGCCCTCGCCGGCGTCTCCGCCGACCGCATCGCAGCCCTCCTCCGCCCGGGCATCACCGCTCTGACGGAACCGCCGGGCCGAGAGCTGGGGGACCGGCCGAACGGCGCGTGACCGGCGTGGCGGTGTCCCCACCACCCTGGGCCTGCCGAGGTGCGGGAGGCGGGCAGGTGGCGCGGGCGTGATCCCCGCTGCATCGGCGGGGCGCTCCGGCGGTACT
Source organism: Streptomyces sp. NPDC021020 (assembly GCF_044333285.1). Taxonomy (NCBI): domain Bacteria; kingdom Bacillati; phylum Actinomycetota; class Actinomycetes; order Kitasatosporales; family Streptomycetaceae; genus Streptomyces; species Streptomyces sp. NPDC021020. Next base: position 811 of record NZ_JBIRQQ010000010.1, on the reverse strand, counting down.
GCCCCGGTGCCCGGCCGTAGTCGCGTTTGAGGGCCTTGGCGAAGGCGAATTCCGAGGTGTAGCCGACCCGCTCGGCGACGACCCGCACCGGGACGCCGCCGTCCGCACGCAGCGGCCCGGCGGCGGTCGTCATCCGCCACCAGGTGAGGTAGGCCAGGGGCGGGCGGCCCGCGAGGGCGGCGAAGCGCCGGGCGAAGGTGGCCCGGGACATACCGGCCTGCGCTGCGGGAGCCGCGACGGTGGCCGTGGACATGCCGGGGTCGTTGAGGAGCGCCGCCCACCCCGTGGCGGTGGGGGCCGCGGCCTGCTCGTCGAGCCAGGCCCGCAGGATGAACAGCAGCAGCATGTCGACGAGCGAGGTCAGGATCGCGGTGGTCCCGGCCTGCGGGGCGGCCAGTTCGCGGACGGTGGCGCGCGGCGAGGTGTGCCAGCCGACGTCGGGCAGTTCGTCGAGCACGGGATGTGTCCGCTCGCGGTCGAAGTAGGAGGCGGCGCGCAGCATTGTGGCCGTGGCGCCGGGGCCGTCGATGTGCACCTGGTCGAGCGGGGTGTCGCCGTCGCCGGGGCGCGGCCGGAATTCCACCACCGGGCTGCCGGGACGGTCGGCCAGGGCGTAGCCGGTCGCGCGTGGCAGGAAGACGATGTCCCTGACGTTTGAGGGCCTGCGGTTCGCCGCGGGCGGGCGTCAGCCAGCACGGGCCCCGCAGGACGACATGGCAGCACCGTCCTGTGGCCCCGGGGAGGAAGAGAGCACGTCTGGGTGGGTGTGGGGAGCATGGGGGTGTCGGGCGGATTCTTCGCGGGCGAGGAA
>NZ_JBIRQQ010000009.1:0-388902 GCF_044333285.1 Streptomyces sp. NPDC021020 | reverse complement strand
TATCTGGCGTTGACTTTTGGCACGCTGTTGAGTTCTCAAGGAACGGAAGCTTCCTTCGAGACCGTTTCACCGGCCCCTCCGGGCTTTCCCTTCGTGTTTCCCAGCTTACCGGACTCCCCAGCCGATTCATAATCGGCCGTTTTCCGCTCAGCATTTCGATTTTCGGGACACCGAAAACCGCCCCGCTGAGGGGGTAGGCGTTGGTAGTTGGGTGGCCGCCCCGGCTGGAGTTGGTGTGAACCAGATCTCCGGGTCGTTTTGGCGACTCGGACTACGTTACGTACATGTGGCGGCCGAGTCAAGCTCGGCCGCCGTTCAAACGTATTTTTCCGGCCACGTCCCGCCGGAACCGGTGCCGACCCCGGCCGGCGCGGTCGTCAGCGGACCTCGACCGCCGCCAGGTTGCGCTTGCCGCGGCGCAGGACGAGCCAACGGCCGTGGATCAGGTCGTCCCGCGTGGGGGTGGCGTCCTCGTCCGTGACCTTGGCGTTGTTGAGGTAGGCCCCACCCTCCTTGATGGTGCGGCGGGCCGCCGACTTGCTCGGGACGAGTTCGGTCAGGGCGAGCAGGTCGGCGATCGGGGCGGGCTCCGTCACCTGGGCGTGCGGCAGCTCGCTGAGGGCCGCGGCCAGGGTGGGCTCGTCGAGTTCGGCGAGATCGCCCTGGCCGAAAAGCGCCTTTGACGCGGCGATGACGGCCGCGCACTGGTCGGCGCCGTGGACGAGGGTGGTGAGCTCCTCGGCGAGCGCGCGCTGGGCCGTGCGGGCCTGCGGGCGCTCGGCGGTGAGCTGCTCCATCTCCTCCAGTTCGGCCCGGCTGCGGAAGCTGAGCATGCGCAGGTAGGTGGAAATGTCCCGGTCGTCCTGGTTCAGCCAGAACTGGTAGAAGGCGTAGGGCGTGGTCATCTCGGGGTCGAGCCAGACGGCGCCGCCCTCGGTCTTGCCGAACTTGGTGCCGTCCGCCTTGACCATGAGCGGGGTCGCCACGCAGTGCACGTCGGCGCCCGGCTCCAGCCGGTGGATGAGGTCGAGGCCGGCGGTCAGGTTGCCCCACTGGTCGCTGCCGCCCTGCTGGAGGGTGCAGCCGTAGCGGCGGTACAGCTCCAGGAAGTCCATGCCCTGGAGGAGCTGGTAGCTGAACTCCGTGTAGCTGATGCCCTGCTCGGACTCCAGTCGGCGGGCGACGGCGTCCTTGGTGAGCATCTTGTTGACGCGGAAGTGCTTGCCGATGTCCCGCAGGAACTCGATCGCCGACAGGCCGGCCGTCCAGTCGAGGTTGTTGACCATGAGGGCGGCGTTGTCGCCCTCGAAGGAGAGGTAGGGCTCGATCTGGCCGCGCAGCCGGCCGACCCAGGCGGCGACCGTCTCCGGGTCGTTCAGGGTGCGCTCGGCCGTCGGGCGGGGGTCGCCGATCTGGCCGGTGGCGCCGCCGACGAGGGCGAGCGGGCGGTGGCCGGCGAGCTGCAGGCGGCGCACGGTGAGGACCTGGACGAGGTGGCCGACGTGCAGGCTGGGCGCCGTCGGGTCGAAGCCGCAATAGAAGGTGACGGGACCGTCCGCGAGTGCCTTGCGCAAGGCGTCCTCGTCGGTGGACAGCGAGAAGAGCCCGCGCCACTTCAGGTCGTCGACGATGTCCGTCACGGCTTCGTGTCTCCTTGGTTCTGCTGGTGGGCGCGCCGAGCTGCTGCTCCGCGCCCTGGCAGGCTACCGCCGCTTGCGCGGGGCGTGCGCGCGATAAGGGCTCACCGTGGGGTCGCCGTCGATCCAGTAGCGCCAGGGGTGGGCGGCTCCGGCGCCGCCGACGCCGGTGCGCGGGCCGGTGCGGACGGCCGCCGGGTCGGGCGGGGTGCCGGTGAGGATGCGGAAGGGGCCGCCGGGGGCGCAGGCGTCCGCGCCGTTGAGGGCGCGGTCGACGGACAGGGCGGTGGCGAGCCGGGCGGGGCCCTGGGCGAGGTCGGTGTCCTTGCGCGAGGTGGGGCGGTGGCGGCGGGCGAGGTCGGCGCCGGCGGTGACCTCGCCACCGCGCAGCAGGATCCCGGCGGCCTTGCCCTCGGGGCCGCAGACCAGGTTCAGGCAGTGCCACATGCCGTAGGTGAAGTAGACGTAGGTGTGGCCGGGCGGGCCGAACATCACGGCGTTGCGGTCGGTACGGCCGCGGTAGGCGTGGGAGCCGGGGTCGTTCGGGCCGTCGTAGGCCTCGACCTCGGTGAGCCGCAGGTCGATCGGGCCGTCGTCGGTGGTGCGGACGAGGACGCGGCCGAGGAGGTCGGGCGCGATCTCCAGGACCGGCCGGTCGAAGAAGGCGCGGTCCAGCGGGGCCCGCTCGGGTGCGGTGATCACGGTCCGGAAGCGTACCGGAGCGGGGTGGAACCACCCCGGGGTGCGCTGCGTTCGTAGTGTTCGCCAAGATCTGTGCACGGCACGGCAAAACGAAGGGGATGGGTGTCCGTTATGGGCTTCAGGAAGATGATGGCGAGTCTGGGCGCGGGCGGGGCGTCGGTGGAGACCGAGCTGCACCAGGCGGACGTGACGCCGGGCGGGGTGATCCACGGCGAGGTGCGGATCGAGGGGGGCTCGGTCGACCAGCGGATCCAGGGCGTGACGGTGGGGCTCCAGGCCCGGGTCGAGGTGGAGACGAGGAACGCCCAGGGCGAGGACACCGAATACCACCAGAACATCGAGTTCCACACGCAGCAGGTCGGCGGGGAGTTCGTGATCCAGCCGCGGGCGGTGCACACCCTGCAGTTCGCGCTGGAGGTGCCGTGGGAGACGCCGGTGACGATGTTCATGGGGCGGCAGCTGACCGGGATGAAGATCGGGGTGACGACGGAGCTGCAGATCGCGCGGGCGGTCGACAAGGGCGATCTGGACCCGGTGAACGTGCATCCGCTGCCGGCGCAGGACGCGCTGCTGGAGGCCTTCGGGCGGCTGGGCTTCCGCTTCCACAGCGCGGATCTGGAGAAGGGGCGCGTGCACGGGACGCGGCAGCGGCTGCCGTTCTACCAGGAGATCGAGTTCAAGGTGCCGGAGCAGTACCGCGGGCTCAAGGAGGTGGAGCTGACCTTCGTGGCCGACGGCAACGAGATGGACGTGGTGCTGGAGATGGACAAGAAGGGCGCCTTCACCGGTGGGGACACGCACCGCTCCTTCGTGATGAACATGCAGTCCTTTGAGCACACGGACTGGGCGGACTACCTCCATCAGTGGCTGGCCGAGGTGGGAGCGAAGCGGAACTGGTTCTAGGGTCCTACGCTCGGACCCGCAGGTTTGGTGCGAGACCGATGATCGAATCGAGAGGTGTCGAGGTGTCCGAGCAAGCGCGGCGACCGCTCCCCCATGACTTCCACCCGCAGGTGCCGGAGTTCACCGTGGTGAGCGACGGGATGACGCACGAGGGGGTGCTCCCCGACGAGCAGGTCTACGCGGAGGGCAACGTCTCGCCGCATCTGCGGTGGGAGGGCTTCCCGGCGGAGACCAGGAGCTTCGCGGTGACGTGCTACGACCCGGACGCGCCGACCGGCAGCGGTTTCTGGCACTGGGTGCTGTTCGACATCCCGGCGTCGGTGACGGAGCTGCCGGTGGGTGCGGGCTCGGGGGATTTCGCGGGGCTGCCGGACGGTGCGGTGCACGCCCGCAACGACTACGGGACGCGGGATTTCGGCGGGGCGGCGCCGCCGGCCGGGGACGGTCCGCACCGCTACGTCTTCACCGTCTACGCGGTGGACCAGGAGAAGCTGGGCGCGGACGCGGGCGCGTCGCCCGCGGTCGTGGGCTTCAACCTGCGCTTCCACACGCTGGCGCGGGCGGCGCTGATTGCCGAGTACGAGGTCGCGGGCGGCTGAGCGGCCGCGCCCGCCTGCCGTGGCGGGCGGTCGGCGCGGGCCGCGGTTAATGCGTTGCGTCCCGTGGCCGCCCCACCGCACAGTGGTGGGTGCCCGGTTCGCCGGTGCCCCCGGTCATGCGCCCGGGTGGCGCGGCTCGACGCCGGGCAGGCCGGCACCGTTTCGGCGGGGGCGGCGGGGTGTGGCGCTGGGCGGTACCACGCGCCCTCCGCCGCCTGCCGGGCCCCGGTCATCCGGACCGGGCGTCCGCGTCGGCCGGAGCGCTCCGGATGCCGGGGATTCCACCTCCTCACGGCGTCCGGGGCGCGGTCTTTCCCGTTTCCGGGGGCTCGGGTCCTCCCGGCTCCCGGGGCGGAGTGTTCCCCGGCTTTTTGCCGCGTCCTCCTTCCGCGGTCATCTCCTGTCCCCCGAGGGGAAATTGCGTTGTCCGTGCGGCAAACGCACGGGCACAGTGGAGCCACTTCGCCGAGGGGCGGAGCGGAGCCGGGAGGTGGGCGGAAATGCGTGAGACGCTGGTGCTGAATGCGAGTTTCGAGCCGCTGTCGACGGTGTCGCTGCACCGCGCGGTGGTCCTGGTGATGCAGGACAAGGCCGTCGTCGAGCAGGCGCATTCGGGTCTGCGCTTCCGTGCCGCCCAGGTGGACATCCCGGTGCCGCAGGTGATCCGGCTGTGCCGGTACGTACGGGTGCCCTTCCGACAACGGGCGCCGTGGTCGCGGCGCGGGGTGCTGGTGCGTGACCGGCACCGGTGCGCGTACTGCGGGCGGCGGGCGACGACGGTCGACCACCTGGTGCCGAAGTCGCACGGCGGCGCCGACACCTGGCTGAACACGGTCGCGGCCTGCTCGGAGGACAACCAGCGCAAGGCGGACCGTACGCCGGAGCAGGCCGGGATGCGGCTGCTGGCGCAGCCGTTCGAGCCGACGCCGGCGGACGCGCTGCTGCTGGCGCTGGGTGTGCGGGACCGTGCGGCGCTGCCGGAGTGGCTGGCCCGTACGGCGTGAGCCGGTAGGGCGTGAGCGGGTGGGGGCGGCCGGGCCTGTCGGGGACGACGGGGCCGGCCGCCTTCGTGCGCGCGGGGTTACTTGAGGATGAGCTGCACGATGGCCGCGAGGCCGACGACCACGATCAGGCCGCGCAGCGCTGCGGGCGGCAGCCGGCGGCCGACGCGGGCGCCGATGAGGCCGCCGATGGTCGCGCCGACGGCGACGAGCCCGACGGCGGCCCAGTCCATGTCGGCGACGAAGATGAAGAGCACCGCGGCGACGCCGTTGACCATGGCGGCCAGCACGTTCTTCAGGCCGTTGATGCGCTGCAGGGTCTCGTCGAGCATCAGGCCCATGAGGGACAGGTAGATCACGCCCTGGGCGGCGCCGAAGTAGCCGCCGTAGGCGCTGGCCACGAACATCCCGAGGGCGAGCAGCACGCCGCCGTGCAGGGGGGCGGTGCTGCCCTGGCGCTCCCGGCGGGCCTGGACGGCGCGGCTGAGCCGGGGCTGGAGGACGACCAGCACCAGGGCAGCGGCGATGAGCACCGGCACGATGGCGTGAAAGGCCTTGGAGGGCAGGGTGACCAGCAGGACGGCGCCGGTGGCGCCGCCGACCAGGGCGACCGCGCCGAGGCGGATCAACCGCTCGCGCTGTCCGGTCAGTTCGCGCCGGTAGCCGATGGCGCCGGTGATCGAGCCGGGGACGAGGCCGAGGGCGTTGGAGACGTTGGCGGTGACAGGGGACAGGCCGACGGCGACGAGGACCGGGAAGGTCAGCAGGGTGCCGGATCCGACGATGGTGTTGATGGTGCCGGCGCCGACTCCTGCGGCGAGGACGGCAAGGGCTTCGAGTGGGGACATGTGTGGGCTCTCCGTGGTCGGTGCGCCTCCTCCCCGCCGGTGCTGCCCGGTCGAGGGGAGTGCTGTGATCATGTCACAGCGCGGTGCCGCCGTCAGGCGGTCTTCCCTCCCCTGGCGGCCCGGCCGTACGGACTGCCGTCAGTCCTTGTCGAAGGGCGCGGCCTCGCGGCGGGGGGCCGGGGCGGTCGCGCCCTGGCCGCCGTTGCCACCGTTGCCGCCGTTGCCGACGCCGGGGAGGTTGACTATCCCGCCGAGGCCCTTGAGGGCGTCGTTGAGCTCGCTGGGGATGATCCAGAGCTTGTTGGCCTCGCCCTCGGCGATCTTCGGGAGCATCTGCAGATACTGGTAGGCCAGCAGCTTCTGGTCCGGGTCGCCCGCGTGGATCGACTCGAAGACGGTGCGGATCGCCTGCGCCTCGCCCTCGGCGCGCAGCGCGGCGGCCTTGGCCTCACCCTCGGCGCGCAGGATCTGCGACTGCTTCTCGCCCTCGGCGGTGAGGATCTGCGACTGGCGGACACCTTCGGCGGTGAGGATCGCGGCGCGCTTGTCCCGGTCGGCGCGCATCTGCTTCTCCATCGAGTCCTGGATGGAGGTGGGCGGCTCGATGGCCTTGAGCTCGACGCGGTTGACGCGGATGCCCCACTTGCCGGTGGCCTCGTCGAGGACGCCGCGCAGCGCCGCGTTGATCTCCTCGCGGGAGGTGAGGGTGCGCTCCAGGTCCATGCCGCCGATGATGTTGCGCAGCGTGGTGACGGTCAGCTGCTCGATGGCCTGGATGTAGCTGGCGACCTCGTACGTCGCGGCGCGGGCGTCGGTCACCTGGTAGTAGATGACGGTGTCGATGTTGACGACCAGGTTGTCCTGGGTGATCACCGGCTGCGGCGGGAAGGGCACGACCTGCTCGCGCAGGTCGATGCGGTTGCGGATGGTGTCGATGAAGGGCACCACGATGTTCAGCCCGGCGCTGAGGGTGCGGGTGTAGCGGCCGAAGCGCTCGACGATGGCGGCGCTGGCCTGCGGAATGACCTGGACCGTCTTGATGAGCGCGATGAAGACGAGCACCACCAGGATGATCAGGACGATGATGATGGGCTGCATGTCCACTCCCCGCACCGGTTGCCGGCGGAAATACGGTGTGACTCCAGTAACTCCGACATGATCGATCTTGGCAGAGCAGCTGCCCGCCGCGGGCCGGTTCGGCGAATTGCCGGTCCGCGGACGGCGGTTGCCCCGCCGGTGCCGTCACATGACGACGGCGGTCGCCCCGTCGATCTCGACGACGTCCACCTGTTCGCCCGGGTCGAAGACCCGGCCGTCCTCCAGCGCGCGCGCCGACCACACCTCACCGGCGAGTTTGATCCGGCCGTCGGCGCCGCTGTCGACCCGCTCCAGGACGACGGCCTGCCGTCCCTTGAGCGCGTCGATGCCGCTGCGCTGGCCGGCGTTCTGCCGGTTGCGGTAGGCCAGCGGGCGGACGAAGACCAGGAGTGCCACCGAGATCACCACGAAGGTGATGACCTGGGCGACGATCCCGCCGTCCATTCCCGCCGCCGCGGCGCCACCGAGCGCGCCGACCGCGAACATGCCGAACTCCGGCATCGCCGTGATCACCAGCGGGATGCCGAGTCCCACTGCGGCTATCAGCCACCACACCCATGCGTCCACGGGTCAATCGTAGGGCCCTGCGCAGGGGTTGGGGCAGTACGCGTCGGTGAAAGCCGGGTGCGGGACGTGCGCCGGGTGCGTGCGCCCGGCGCGCGGCGGGGCTTCAGGACAGCGGCAGCCCGGCGGCGGTGAAGCGGTCGCCGCGGCGCTCGACGACGAGCGGGAGGCCGAAGCACAGGGAGAGGTTGCGGGAGGTCAGCTCGGTCTCGATGGGGCCGCCGGCGACGACCTTGCCCTGCCGGATCATCAGCACGTGGGTGAAGCCGGGGGCGATCTCCTCGACGTGGTGGGTGACCATGATCATGGCGGGCGCGATGGGGTCGCGGGCGAGCCGGCCCAGGCGGCGGACCAGGTCCTCGCGGCCGCCGAGGTCGAGGCCGGCGGCGGGCTCGTCGAGCAGCAGCAGCTCGGGGTCGGACATCATCGCGCGGGCGATCAGGGTGCGCTTGCGCTCGCCCTCGGAGAGGGTGCCGAACTTCCGCTCCAGGAAGTCGCTCATGCCGAGCCGGTCGAGGAAGGCGCGGGCGCGGTCCTCGTCGACCTTCTCGTAGCCCTCGTTCCAGGTCGCGGTCATGCCGTAGGCGGCGGTGAGCACGGTCTCCAGGACGGTCTGCCGGCGCGGCATCTTCTCGGCCATCGCGGCGCCGGCCATGCCGATGCGCGGGCGCAGCTCGAAGACGTCGACGTTGCCGAGCTTCTCGCCGAGGACCGAGACGGTGCCGTTGGTCGGGAAGAGGTAGCTGGAGGCGACGTTGAGCAGCGTGGTCTTGCCCGCGCCGTTGGGCCCGAGGATGACCCAGCGCTCGCCCTCGGCGACCGACCACGAGACGTGGTCCACCAGAGCGCGTCCGTCGCGGACCACGGATACGTCCACCAGCTCCAGCACATCGCTCATGAGCGCGTTGTCTCCCATTGCAGTCTCGTGATTCCGGTGGTGCCGGTCCGGCACGTCCGCGGAGGTGACCCCTTGGGAGAAAACTTACGCCACCGCACGACCGGTCCAGTCCATAGGCTGGGGGCATGCTTGATGAACCTCGTTCAGGGCGGCTGACCGCATGGGGAAATGCCCTGCTTGCCGGACTTGCCGCCCCCGATGACGTCGCGCAGCGGATCGTGGCGGACGACGCGGTGCACCGCATGGCGGGCCTGCCCGGGGAGAACGGCCCGGTGGGCCTGACGCTGGGCCTCGGCCGGCTGCGGGCGCTGGGCGTGACCGGGCTGCGGCTCGCGCTGCCGGTGGCCGGGCACCCGCTGGGGCTGACCGGCCCGCCGGACTTCAACGACCTGGCGCTGGAGGCGGGCGAGGCGGTGCTGACCGCGGGCGCGGTGGCGCTGGGCCTGGTGCCGCAGGTGCACGAGGCGGGCCCGGCGGGCGATGTGCACGTGGAGGTGGAGTGGCGGTGCCTGCCGGTACGGGACGCGCCGCCGGCCGACGTCCCGTCGCTGGGCGAGGCCGAGCGGGAGCTGGCCGAGGCGCTGCGGGACGCGACGGCGGCGCTCACGGCGCTGGACGTGGCGGGCACCGGGGGGCCGACCGCGCACGCGGCGCTGGAGGCCTACCGGGCGCGGGCCGAGCGCGGCCGGGAGGTGCTGGCGCCGGGGTATCCGCCGCGGGCGGTGCGGGTGCTGGAGCTGGCGCAGCGGGTCGCGGCGCTGGTGGAGATCGCGGGCGGCGGGCACGGCGCGGCGGTCAGCGCCTCGCAGATCGCGGCGCGCGCGGATCTGCTGCGCCCGGTGGAGCGCACGGCGCGGCGCGCGCAGGTGGCGGCGTACAACGCGTACGTGGAGGAGGCGGAGCGGCGCCGCGGCTGAGCGGGAGCGGCCCGCGTCAGTCCCCGACGCCGTTGCGTACGGCCCACAGGGCGGCCTGGGTGCGGTCGGCGAGGTCCAGCTTCATGAGGATGTTGGACACGTGCGTCTTGACCGTCTTCTCCGACAGCACCAGCGCGCGGGCGATCTCGCGGTTGGAGCGGCCGTCGGCGATGTGGGCCAGCACCTCGTTCTCCCGGTCGGTCAGGGTGTTGCCGCGGCCCTGCCCGGAGCCGGTGCCGCCCTGGTCCTGGGAGAGCAGCGCGCCGGCCACCTCGGACTGGAGCAGGACGTGCCCGGCGTGCACCGAGCGGATGGCGTCGGCGAGCGCGACCGGGTCGACGTCCTTGTAGACGTAGCCGGAGGCTCCGGCGCGCAGCGCGGGCACGACGGTGCGTTGCTCGGTGAAGCTCGTGACGATGAGCACGCGGGCGCCGCTGCCGGCGTCGCGCAGCAGCCGCAGGGCCTCGATGCCGTCCGTGCCGGGCATCTTGACGTCCATCAGGATCACGTCGGGCCGCAGCTCCCGGGCGCGGTCGACGCCCTCCTGCCCGTCGGCGGCCTCGCCGACGACCTCGATGTCGCCCTGGACCTCCAGGAAGGTGCGCAGGCCGCGGCGTACGACCTGGTGGTCGTCGACCAGCAGGACGCGGATCACACTGTCAGCCACCGGGCACCTCCAGTTCGATGACGGTGCCCTTGCCGGGCGCCGACTGCACGCTCAGGCTGCCGCCGACGGCGCCCGCGCGGTCCCGCATGGACACCAGCCCGAAGTGCCGTCCGGCACTGCGGACGGAGTCGGGGTCGAAGCCGCACCCGTCGTCGCCGACGTGCAGCAGGACGCCCTTGCCGCGGCCTTCGAGCCGGACGGCGACCCGGCTCGCGCCCGCGTGCCGCAGCGCGTTGTGCAGGGCCTCCTGGGCGACGCGCAGCACGACCTCCTCCTGCGAGGCGGGCAGCGCGCGGACGGCGCGGCACTCGAAGGTGACCTTGGCGGAGTGCACGCGGTTGAGGACGTCGGCCTGGGTACGCAGCGTCGCCACGAGCCCGTCGTCGTCCAGCGCGGCCGGGCGCAGCTCGACGACGACGGCGCGCAGCTCGTCGGCGGCCTCGGCGGCGAGCTGGGCGACCTCGCGCAGCTGCTCCTTGGCGCGTTCCGGGTCGCGGCCGATGAGGGAGGTCGCGGCCTGGGCGGTCAGGCGCAGCGAGAAGAGCTTCTGCGACACCGCGTCGTGCAGCTCGTGGGCGATCCTGGCCCGCTCCCCCACCAGGGTCAGTTCGCGGCTGCGCTCGTAGAGCCGGGCGTTGGTGAGGGCGATGGCGGCGTGGTCGGCGAGGATGCGCAGCAGGTCCTCGTCCTCCTGGGTGAAGTGGTGCCGCTCGGCGGGGCGCTTCTCGCACACCTTGTTGGCCAGGAAGAGGGCGCCGAGGATCTCCTCGCCGTCCAGGACCGGCATGCCGATGAAGTCCCGCATCACCGGGTGGCGGCGCGGCCAGCCCTCGAAGCTGGGGAAGTCGCGTACGTCGTCGAGCCGCTGCGGGGTGGCCTCGTGCAGCATCGCGGCGAGGATGCCGTGCTGGCGGGGCAGCGGGCCGATGGCCTTCCACTGCTCGTCGCTGACGCCGGAGACGACGAACTGCGCGAAGCCGCCGTGGTCGTCGGGCACGCCGAGCGCGGCGTACTCGGCGGCCAGCAGCTCGCGCGCGGAGGCGACGATGGTCTGGAGGACCTCGCGCACCTCCAGCCGGCGGTTCATCGCCAGTACGGCGGCGCTGACCGCCTCTATCCCGCCTCTGGGCGGCCTGTCCGACATGCCTCCACCGTACCGGCGGCAGGTCACGGGCCGGATGCGGCGCCGGGCGGAGGGGCGCGCGGCACTTTCGTCCTACGCCCTTGTGACCGCGCGGGGTAGGGCGGCCGCCCGACGCGGCGGGCGGCGCGGCGTTCCTACGGTGAGGGCGCGGGTCCGGCGGCAGGCCGGGCCGGTGGCCGCGGTGGCGGGGCGACAGCGCTCCGGCGGGCGCGGCGGAAGGCGTCGATCACGAAGCGAGGGCGGAACCATGCCGGTGGCGATCATCACGGGGGCGTCGAGAGGGCTCGGGCGGGCGCTGGCCGCGGAGCTGGCGGGGCGCGGCTGGTCCCTGGTGCTGGACGGGCGGGACGCGGCGGCGCTGCGGGCGGCGGCGGCGCAGCTGGAGCGGGATCCCGGAGGGGATACCGGGGCGGTGCGGGCGGTGCCGGGGGACGTGACCGATCCGGAGCACCGGGCGGCGCTGGTGGCCGCGGCGGACGAGCTGGGCGGGGTGGACCTGCTGGTCAACAACGCCAGCGCGCTGGGCGCCGAGCCGCTCGTACCGCTGGCCGAGCTGCCGCTCGCGGGGCTGCGGCAGGCGCTGGAGGTCAACGTGACCGCGCCGCTCGCGCTGGTCCAGGAGGCGCTGCCGGCGCTGCGGGCGGCCTCGGGGGCGGTGCTGAACGTCAGCTCCGACGCGGCGGTGGAGGCGTACGGGGACTGGGGCGGCTACGGGGCGAGCAAGGCCGCGCTGGACCAGCTCTCGGCGGTGCTGGCCGTGGAGGAGCCCGGCTTGCGGGTGTGGGCGGTGGACCCGGGGGACCTGCGGACGGAGCTGTACGCGGCGGCGGTGCCGGACGACCCGGACTTCGGGGAGCGCCCGCTGCCGGAGGAGGTCGCGCCGGTGCTGCTGCGGCTGCTGGAGCGGGGCGCGCCGAGCGGGCGCTACAGCGCCTCGGGTCTGCGGGGGGCGTGATGGCGACGACGGCGAGCCGGGAGCGCGGCACAGACACTGCCACAAACAGGGCGAAAACGGTCGATAAGGATTCACTCCGCACCTCCCGAAAAGGTGGTTATTCGGACATTTCCACCGCTCCGGAGATCCTGCGGGACTTCCGGGTGCCGCCGGAGTCGCTCGCGGCGGCCCCGCCGGCCCGCCGGGACGCCGTGCGGCTGCTGGTCGGGGAGCGCTCCACCGGGGCGGTCGGGCACCACTCCTTCCGCGAACTGCCGGGGCTGCTGGGGGCCGGTGACGTGCTGGTCGTGAACACCTCCAGGACGCTGCCGGCCGCGCTCGACGCGGAGCTGGCGGGCGAGCCGGTGGTGGTGCACTTCTCGACCCGCCGGGACGACGGGCGCTGGGTCGTGGAGGTCCGCACCCCCGACGGGCGGGGCTCGACGCTGCGCCGGGCGGGCGGCCCCGCGGGCGCGGCCCTGCGGCTGCGCGGCGGCGGCGAGCTGGTGCTGGACCGCCCGCTGGTGGCGGGCGCCGACCGGCTGTGGGTCGCGTCGCCCTCGATGGCCGACCCGGTGCCGCGGCTGCACCGGTACGGGCGGCCCATCCGCTACGGCTACACCGAGCGCGACCAGCCGCTCTCCGCCTACCAGACGGTCTTCGCCCGCCCCTCGGCGGACGGCCGGGCCTCGGCGGAGATGCCGAGCGCGGCCCGGCCCTTCACCACGCCGCTGGTGACCGAGCTGGTCAGCCGCGGGGTGCAGATCGCGCCGATCGTGCTGCACACCGGGGTGGCCTCCGCCGAGGCGCACGAGCCGCCGTACGCCGAGCCCTACGCCGTACCCGCGGCCACCGCGTGGCAGGTCAACGCGGCGCGGGCGGCCGGCGGGCGGGTCGTCGCGGTGGGGACGACGGCGGTGCGCGCGCTGGAGTCGGCGGCGGACGGGCGCGGCACGGTGCGGGCGGCCGCGGGGTGGACGGAGCTGGTCGTCACCCCGGAGCGCGGGGTGCGCGCCGTGGACGGGCTGCTGACCGGGCTGCACGAGCCGGAGGCCTCGCATCTGCTCATGCTGCGGGCGGTGTCCGGGGACGCGCTGCTGGAGCGGGTCTACGCCGCCGCGCTCCAGGAGCGTTACCTGTGGCACGAGTTCGGCGACGTGAACCTGCTGCTGCCGTAAAGAGCACCCCAATAAGGCTCACATAAAGCACCCCCGCGGTCACCCCCAGCGACCCCGGGGGTGCGGCCGTGTGAGGTGACCTACAGGAGCTGCGTCACATACTAAGCACCCTAGTGGAATAACACCCCGGAAGCCCCAGGGGATTTTCCCGGCACCGGGCACTCCCTTCGGCCGCCACCTACGAATGCGAATCGTAGCCGCCTTCATTGACCCCCGTTTTGCGAGCCCTTAAGAATTCTCAGGTCCGCAACCGGAAGAGGTCATTCCATGCAGCTCCCCACGATCCCGAAGATCGGCCGACTGTCCAAGAAGCACAAGATCACGGCGGCCGGTGCCGCCGCCGCGACCGCTGTTGTCCTGGCCGTCACCGGTCTCCAGGTGACCGGCGGGACCGCTGAGGCCAAGGGCGAGGCGACCGGCTTTGCGGTCGAGAACGGCCAGCAGGTCAAGGACCTCGACGCGCAGGCGGGGCTCGCCTCGCAGAAGGCGATCCAGGAGGACAGCGCGGCCAAGAAGAAGGCCGCCGACGCCCTCGCCGCCCAGCAGAAGGCCGCCGCCGACACCGCGGCCGAGCAGAAGGCCGCCGCCGAGGCCGCGAAGAAGAAGGCGGCCGCCGACGCCGCCGCCCGTGACAGGGCCAAGGCCGCCGCGAACCGCTCCGAGCACCGCACCGCGGTGAAGCCGGCGCCGAAGAAGGCCGTCACCAAGGTCGCCCCGAAGAAGACCGTCACGAAGGCCGTCCCGAAGAAGGTCGCGACCGCGGCCCCGGTCGCGAAGGTCGTCTACCCCGACAACCTCGACGGCTGGATTCGCGAGGCCCGCGCCGTACTGGCCGCGCACAACATCCCGGTGCCGACCTACAACGGCATCTACCGCAACATCATCCGCGAGTCCTCCGGCAATCCGAACGCCATCAACCTGTGGGACTCCAACGCGGCCAAGGGCATTCCCTCCAAGGGCCTGCTCCAGACCATCGACCCGACCTTCAACGCCTACCACGTCTCCGGTACGTCGTGGAACGTCTACAACCCGGTCGCGAACATCGCCGCCGCGTGCAACTACGCCTGGCACGTCTACGGCGGAATGGACAACGTCAACTCCGCGTACTGAGCGGCGTTTCCGTACGGGCCGTCCGTGAAGGCCGCAAAGGAAAAGGGCGGTGGGACTCCGAGGAGTCCCACCGCCCTTCCGCCTGCCGGGAATCCGGCGGTTACTTGCGCATCACCTCGGGCTCGTGCCGGCGCAGCAGCCGGGCCACGGCGACGCCGCACAGGGCCGCCATCGCGAGCAGCACCACGACGTCCAGCGTCCAGATGCCCGCGCTGTGCTTCCACAGCGTGTCCACGGTCTTGCCCGTCTGGTCCCACGGCAGCAGCGCGTTGAGGTCCGCGGTGGAGCCTGCGCCGGCCACCGCCCAGCGGGCCGGCATCAGCCAGGCCACCTGCTCCATGCCGGGCTTGCCGTAGATCTGGAACAGCACCCCGGTGAAGACGATCTGCACGATCGCGTACATCACCAGCAGCGGCATCGTCTTCTCCGCCGTCTTCACCAGCGCGGAGATGATCAGGCCGACCATCATCGAGGTGAAGCCGAAGGCCATGACGACCAGGGTCATCTCGATGGCCGGGTGGCCGTGCAGGACCACGCCCTCGGCGGGCATCTTGTCGCGCGGGGCGAAGCCGATGCCGCAGATGATCGCGCCCTGCAGGGCGGTGATCAGGCCGAGCACGATGACCTTGGACATCAGGTACGCCGAGCGCGACAGGCCGACGGCGCGTTCGCGCTCGTAGATGACGCGTTCCTTGATCAGCTCGCGGACCGAGTTGGCGGCGCCCGCGAAGCACGCGCCGACCGCGACGATCATCAGGATCGTGCCCGCGTCCCGGTTCTGGATGTGCGGGCCGTAGCCGAGGCCGGACTTCGCCGGGATCAGCAGGCTGACGATGCCGAGCACGGTGGGCAGGATCAGCATCAGCCCGATGAAGCCGCGGTCGGAGGCGATGACCGACAGGTAGCGGCGGACCAGGGTCACCAGCTGCGAGCCCCAGCCCTGCGGCTTGGGCGGCCGGGCGGCCTGGCTCGGGATGTAGTGCGCGGCCTGCGGCGCGGCGGAATCCAGGTCGGCGGCGTACGTCTGGTAATGCTGCGAGCCGCGCCAGCGGCCCATCCAGTCGTAGTCGCGGTAGGTCTCGAACGCGGAGAAGACGTCGGCCCAGTTGTCGTAGCCGAAGAAGTTGAGCGCCTCGTCCGGCGGGCCGAAGTAGGCCACCGCGCCGCCCGGCGCCATGACCAGCAGCTTGTCGCACAGCGCCAGCTCGGCCACCGAGTGGGTGACCACCAGGACCGTGCGGCCGTCGTCGGCCAGGCCCCGCAGCAGCTTCATGACGTCGCGGTCCATGCCCGGGTCGAGGCCCGAGGTGGGCTCGTCCAGGAAGATCAGCGACGGCTTGGTGAGCAGCTCCAGCGCGACGGACACCCGCTTGCGCTGGCCGCCGGACAGCGACGTGATGCGCTTGTCGGCGTGGATGTCGAGCTTGAGCTCGCGCAGCACCTCGTCGATGCGCGCCTCGCGCTCGACCGGCGCGGTGTCGCCCGGGAAGCGGAGCTTGGCGGCGTACCGCAGGGCGGTCTTGACCTGGAGTTCCTTGTGCAGGATGTCGTCCTGCGGGACCAGGCCGATGCGCTGCCGCAGCTCGGCGAACTGCTTGTACAGGTTGCGGTTGTCGTACAGCACCTCGCCCTGGTCGGCGGGCCGGTAGCCGGTCAGGGCGCGCAGCAGCGTCGACTTTCCGGAGCCGGACGGGCCGATCACGCCGATCAGCGACTTCTCCGGCACCCCGAAGGAGACGTCCTTGAGGATCGTCTTGGTCGTCTTGCCGTGCGGCACGGTCACCGACAGGCGGCGCGCGGAGAAGGACACCGCGCCGGTGTCGACGAACTCCTCCAGCCGGTCGCCGACCAGCCGGAAGGTGGAGTGGCCGACGCCGACGATGTCGTTCGGGCCGAGCAGATGCCGCTGGATCGGCTGGCCGTTGACGTACGTGCCGTTGTGGCTGCCGAGGTCGACGATCTCGTAGCGGCCGTCGGGGTGCGCGCGGAATTCCGCGTGGTAGCGGGAGACCTGGAGGTCGGAGACGACCAGTTCGTTCTCCAGCGCGCGGCCGATGCGCATCACCCGGCCGAGGGCCAGCTGGTGGAAGGTCGTCGGGCTGCGGTCGCCGTAGCCGGGACGCGCCCCCTGCGGCGGCTGCTGCTGCGGTACGCCCTGCGGGGCCGGCGGCTGCTGCGGCCAGCCCCCGCCGGCCTGCTGGTACGCCGGGGCTGCGGCGGCCTGGGCCTGCTGATACTGCGGGTAGCCCTGGGCGGCCTGCTGCTGCGGCACCTGCTGGACCTGCGGCGGTGGCGCGTACTGCGGCGGCGCCGACTGCTGGAAGGCCTGCGGCTGCGCCGGGGGCTGCTGCGGGAAGCCCTGCGGCTGCGGCACCTGGTAGGCGGGCGGCTGCTGGTGCTGGGCGGCGGGCTGCTGGTGGGCCGCCTGCTGCTGGGCGGGCGGTGCGGCCTGGGCGGGCGGTGCGGCCTGCGGGGCCTGCGCGGCTTGCACGGCGGAGAAGCTCAGCCGCGGGCCCTCGGTGGCGTTGCCCAGGTTGATCGCGGTGCCCGGTCCCAGATCCGTGGTCTGGATCCGCTGACCGTGCACGAAGGTGCCGTTGGTGCTCCCCTGGTCCTCGATCACCCAGCCCCGCTCCGCGCGGCGGATCGTGGCGTGCCGCCACGAGACCCGCGGGTCGTCACAGACGAGATCGCTCTGCGGGTCGCGCCCGAGGCTGTAGGACCGGGAAGCATCGAGCGTCCAGGTCCTGCCGTTCAATTCCAGTACGAGTTCTGGCACCCCAAACCCCATTGTTCGTCCCCCGAGTTGTCCCCCGTGCAGAGGAGTCTAGGGATAGCGGACATCGGGAGGAACTATCGCAGGCCCCGGTCTCGTAACAGAAAGCGCCCTCCCGGACCCGTTCCCGCAACCGAATCCGGACAACCGCGCCGGAGAACCGGCGGCGGCGTCCGGCACGGCGTTCGGCACAGTGTCCGGCACGCGGGACGGATGGTGAGAGGTGCGCGCGGTGCGGATACGGTGTAAAGACCATGGACGACGCCTCGCGGACCGCATCCGCCGCACCGGTCACGCCCGCCGCCCCCGTTCCGGCGGAGGACGTGCCGACCCTGCTGGTCAAGATCTTCGGCAAGGACCGCCCCGGCACCACGGCGGGCCTCTTCGACACGCTCGCCGCGTACGGCGTGGACGTGGTGGACATCGAGCAGGTGGTGACCCGCGGCCGCATGATGCTGTGCGCGCTGGTGACCACCCCCGCGCCCGGCACGGGCAGCGAGGGCGACCTGCGGGCCACCGTGCACAGCTGGGCGGAGAGCCTGGGCATGGAGGCCGAGATCATCTCCGGCATCGGGGACAACAGGCCGCGCCGCGAAGGGCGTTCGCACGTCACGGTGCTCGGGCGGCCGCTCACCGCGGAAACCACGGCGGCCATAACAGCCGTCATCACCGGCGCCGGCGGAAACATCGACCGAATCTTCCGGCTGGGGAAATACCCGGTGACGGCGGTGGAATTCGCCGTGTCGGGCGCCGAACCGGTCGCGCTGCGCTCCGCGCTCGCGGTGGCCGGCGCCGCGCGCGGGGTGGACGTCGCGGTGGTGCCGTCCGGGTTGCAGCGCAGGGCGCAGCGGCTGGTGGTCATGGATGTCGACTCCACCGTGATCCAGGACGAGGTCATCGAGCTGTTCGCCGCGCACGCCGGGTGCGAGGCGCAGGTCGCCGAGGTCACGGCCGCCGCGATGCGCGGTGAGCTGGACTTCGAGCAGTCGCTGCACGCCCGGGTCGCGCTGCTGGCGGGGCTGGACGTGTCGGTGGTGGACAAGGTGCGGTCCGAGGTGCGGCTGACGCCGGGCGCGCGGACCCTGATCCGTACGCTCAAGCGGCTCGGCTACCAGGTCGGTGTGGTCTCCGGGGGCTTCACGCAGGTCACCGACGACCTCCGGGAGCGGCTCGGGCTGGACTTCGCCGCGGCGAACACCCTGGAGGTGGCCGACGGCCGGCTCACCGGGCGGGTGACCGGGCCGATCGTCGACCGCGCGGGCAAGGCGCGGCTGCTGCGCAGCTTCGCCGAGCAGGCCGGGGTGCCGCTGAGCCAGACGGTCGCGATCGGCGACGGCGCCAACGACCTGGACATGCTCAACGCGGCCGGTCTCGGCGTGGCCTTCAACGCCAAGCCGGTCGTCCGGGAGGCCGCCGACACCTCCGTCAACGTGCCCTTCCTGGACACCGTGCTCTTCCTGCTGGGCATCACCCGCGAGGAGATCGAGGCCGCCGACGCGCTGGACGGCGTACCCACCGACTGACCCGCTACGCTCTCGGCGACGAGGGGGTGGGGCATGCGGAGTCAGGCGGTTCTCGGCGGGCTCGCGGCGGTGGCACTGGCCGCCGCCCTGACCGCGTGCGGCGGGGGCGGCGGGAAGAAGGCCGACCCGGCGCCGCCCCCCGACCGGGGCCCGGTGTGCTCCGGCACCGCCCCGGCGGACGGCCTGCACGTGCTGCGCGGCGGCTCGGTCCCGCTGCCGGACGGCAGCGGCCTCTTCGTGGCATTCCCCGGGAGCCCCGCCGGGACGACCGCTGACGGCACCACCCGCACCGCCACCCTCACCGTCGCGGAGCCCCCGGTGGGGCCCACCCAGCAGACCGTGAAGGTCCGGCCCGGCGGCGAGGTGACCCTGCGGGGCCACGCCTACACCGTCGCGCAGATCTGCACCTACCGCGTCGTCCTGCTGCCCCGCGCGGCCGCGGACCGGACCGCGGCCGCGGCGAAGCCCGCCGCCCTGACCTCGGTGGCCGCGGGCAAGGACCAGACGGCCCTGCGCGCCCTGTGCTTCTCCACCGACCCCGCCGCCCGCGCCGCGCGCACCGCGGACCTCCCGGCGCCCGGCCGCCCGCTGGTGCTCGGGGTGCACCGGCCGCACGACACCGCGGCCGGGCTGATGGCCGTCGCGACGTACGCCGACCCGGCGGGCGGGACCGCCGGGCTGGACGTCTACTGCGCGGGCACGACGGTGGCGAAGTACCTCGCCCTGCGCGCGGGCGACACCGTGGAGATCGGCGGCGTACTGCTGAGCGTGGGGCCGCTCACCTCGGGCACGGCCGTCACGCTCACCGCGCGGGAGGCATGAGAACCGGCCGGTAGCAGGAACCGGACGGTGCCCGCTAGGCTCCCGGGCGGGCCGTGACGCGCTGACGGCCCGTCGACATCGCCGCGGGGGAGGCTGGCCATGGGCTACGGGGACGACGATCCGGTCGTGCTGAGGCAGCGGGCGACCGCGCTGCGCGACCACGCCCGGCAGGCCCGCGCCCTGGCGAAGTCGCTGAGCGGCTATCTGGACGGCGCGGTGGCCAAGGCCCGGCCGAGGCCCGGCAGTTCCGTGGCAGGCGGCGCTCCGGCCGCCGGCGCCATGTGGACCGGCCCGTACGCCGACCGGAGTACGACGACGCTGGCGCAGCGGCAGAGCTCGCTGCACTCCATGGCCACCTCGCTGACGGCGGACGCCGCCCGGTGGGAGTCGGCGGCGACCGACCTGGAGGCGCAGGCGAAGAGCAAGTCCGCCGCGGGCACACCGGCGAGCGGCCCCAAGTGACGGACTTCCACGGCTTCGACCCCGATCAGCTCACCACCTTCGCGGGCACCCTCGACACGCTCGCCGGGCACGCGGCGGGCCTGCACCAGCAGCTCACCACCCTGCTCAACGGCGCCCAGCAGAATCTGCCGCCGGGCCAGAAGGCCTCCAACGACCCCGCCCTCCAGCAGCTCGTCACCGTCTTCCCGGGGGTCCTGTGGCCCCCGCTGCCGAACCAGACCGCCGCGCCCTCAGGCCCGAACGCCCCGCTCCCGGCGAAGCTCACGTCGGAACTCGGCACCATGCAGGGCGAGATCAAGCGCCGGATCGCCCAGCTCAAGGGCGTCCAGGTCTTCGAGGCGGCCGGCTACCCGGTGGACGCCGCGTCGGTCTTCCTCGACGAGAAGGCGCCCGACGGCAAGAAGGTCGACGCGGCGCTCAAGGCCCTCCAGGCCCTCCAGCACACCGACTTCGGCGTCAACGGCGACACCGACGACCTCGACAAGCTCGCCGCCACCCTCACCGGGCTGACGTCGGCGGAGCTGGACGCGGTGATCACCAAAGCCTCCCCCGCCGACCTCGCCCACTACAACGAGCTGATGAACGACCACGGGGATTCCGGCTGGAACCCCTTCGACTCCAACGGCGTGGACGCGGACGTACGCGACGCCACCCTGGACACCCTGCTGTCCCGGCTGGGCCCGGAGAACTTCGACAAGTTCCTCGCCGCTTTCCCCGGCCTCCAGCCGGACTTCACCGGCACCGGCGCGTACAAGGACGGCGAGAACACCCAGAACGGCGTCAACGCCTCCGGCCTGCACTGGGGCGTGCCCACCGACCCGCTCATCGCCGACGGGGTGTCGGTCGACGACATCCACCAGCGGGGCCTGGGCGACTGCTGGTACTTCTCCTCGCTGTGCTCGGTCGCGCAGCGCGACCCGAAGTTCCTCCAGGACGGCATCAAGCAGAACCCCAACGGCACGGTGAGCGTGCGGGTCTGGGACCAGCGGGGTAACTTCCGCTGGGTGACGGTGACGCCGGACCTGCTGGTGGACGGGGACGGCTACCCGGTGTCCGCGACCGGCAGCGGCGACACCTGGCCGGGCTACTACGAGAAGGCCTTCGCGATCGCCTTCGGCGGCGACAAGGGCTACGGCGGCATCGAGAACAACAACCCCGGCAAGTCGGTGCCCTACCTCACCGGGCACTCCGGCAGCGACATCAAGACCGGCGGCTTCCTGGGCATCGGCAAGCACGAGGACAAGAGCATCGCCGACCTGAAGAAGATCTTCGACTCGGGCAAGGCCATCACGGTCCTCACCCCGGACGGCGACGAGGACAACCCTCCCGCGGACCTTCCGGACGGCTACCACACCGACCACGCCTACTACGTGCGCCGCTTCACCAGCGACGGGAAGATCGTGCTGGGCAACCCCTGGGGCAGCCCGTCGCCGGAGGTCGTCGTCTCGCAGGAGCAGTTCGACAAATACTTCGTCGATCCGCAGGAGTTCGAGATCCCGTGAGCGATCAGCCGCGCCGCGAGCCCTCCACACCGCCCGAGGGCAGCTACCCGCCGGACCGCTGGTCGGTGCGCTGGCACGTGCCGTACTTCGTGCGGCACCGGGGCCGGATCCACCTCGTCGTGGCCCGTACGTCCGCCGGTGCCGCCGCCGCGCCGGCCGGCGGCCTGCGGGTCTACCGCGAGGGCGAGACCGTGTCGGACCACCCGGGGCTGGTGGCCGGCAGCACCGTCGACCTGCTCGGCAAGCGCTGGCGCGTCGCGCACGTCGAGCACCGCGTCCACATCGTGCTGGACCGCGTGAGCACGGAGGGTGACGCCGGGCCCAGGGCCTAGGTCCGGGCTTCAGGCCTCGTGCGGGGCCCAGAAGGCGGCGAGGCGGGCGACGCCGTGCTCGACGTCCTTCCACCGGCCGGTGAAGGTCAGGACGGCGAAGGCGGCGGTGGGGAACCCGCCCTGCTTGACGCGGGCCAGGGCCGCGCTGTCGGCGCTGCCGGTGAGGGCCTCGGTCAGCGTGTGCATGCCCGGGTTGTGGGCGACGACCAGGAGCGAGCCGATGTCGTCCGGCGTCTCGTTCAGCAGCGCGAGCAGATCGCCGAGGCTCGCCTCGTACAGCCGCTCCTCGTAGACCGTGCGGGGGCGGTGCGGCATCTCGTGGGCGGCGAGCTTCCACGTCTCGCGGGTGCGGGCGGCGGTGGAGCACAGGACGAGGTCGGGGGCGATGCCGTCGTCGGCGAGGCGGCGTCCGGCGGCGGGGGCGTCCAGCCGGCCGCGTTCGGCCAGCGGCCGCTCGTGGTCGGGGACGTTCGGCCAGTCGGCCTTCGCGTGCCGGAGCAGGACCAGGGTGCGGGGTGAATCGGCGGTCATGCCCTTCAGCTTTCCAGAAAACCCGCAGTCAGGCGCGGGATGGGCGCGATCGGCGGCGCGGCCGCCCGGCAGGCGCGGCGGCGGGCGCGGACCGGGGGCGGGCGGTCACGTCAGGTGGCCGAGGAGCCCGGACACGGCGCTCGCGGCGTGCGAGAACACGTCACCGGCCGGGGCGGCGGCCGCGGTGTCGGCGCGGGCGCCGGTGATCAGCAGGAGCAGCACCGCGAAGGCGACCGCGGGGAGCGCGACCGCCCACCACGGCAGCCGGGTCTGCACCGCGCCGGGCGCGCGGCGGCCCGCGGTGCGGGGCGCGGCCGGGGTCTGCCGGGCGTAGAGGTGGGGGGACTGCGTGGTCACGGTGACCGCCTCCGTGGTGTGCCGTCGGGCTGCCGGGGTGTGCCGGCCGGCGCGGGCCGGCCTGACAACCACGACGCTACGGTCACGCGCCCCCGGTACCCATCCGGCCGTCCACCCATGTGCCCCTGAGCCTGACCCCCCATGGATGGTGGGGTTGTCCCCACCTCCGACTCAGGGTCGGCTCAGGGTTGCTGACGGGAGGTCGGCCGCGGGGCCGGCGCACGGCGCCGTTCACCACGGGAGGAGGAGGCCGGTCATCCCATCCGTGCGGCGATGATCGCGACGACGGCGACGAGCGCGGGCACCCCCATCATGAGTCCGAACAGGGTCAGCAGCCGGCGCTGCGGCTGCGGGGGATTCGGTTCGAGTACGGGCATGCGACCAGTCTGGCACCGGAGTCTGTGCGGGCCGGAAGCGGGGTCGCAGAGAGGGTCACAGTTCGTCCTCGATGTGCCGGTTGCGCCCGGCCAGCACGCCGCAGACGGCCTGCGGCACCGCGAGGACGAGCATCATCGCGAGCGGCAGCCCCCAGCCGCCCGAGGCCTGGTTGAGCGCGCCCACCAGGATCGGGCCGGGGATCGACAGCAGGTAGCCGGTGCTCTGCGCGAAGGCCGACAGCCGTACGACGCCGGCGCCGCTGCGCGCGCGCATCCCGATCATGGTCAGCACGAGCGGGAACGCGCAGTTCGCGACGCCCAGCAGCAGCGCCCACGCCCAGGGCGCGGCGGCGGGCGCGGCCCACAGACCCGCGTAGCCCGCGACCTGGAAGGCGACGAGGACGAGCACGATCGGCCCCTGCGAGCGCATCCGGGCGGCGAGCGGCGGCAGCACGAAGGACAGCGGGACGCCCAGCACCATCGTGAGCGCGAGCAGGAGCCCCGCCTGGCCGGCGGAGATGCCGGAGTCCCGGAAGATCTGCGGCATCCAGCCCATCGTGACGTACGCGGAGGTGCCCTGGAGGCCGAAGAACGCGGCCATCGTCCAGGCCGTGCGGCTGCGGGTGATCCGGCCCTGCTCCCCCGCGGCGGCCGACCGCGCCGGGGCCTTCCCTGTGGTGGCGGCCTGCTGCGGGACCGCGGACCGGTCGCGCACCAGCGGCAGCCACACCACGACGGCGACGGCGGCGAGCGCGGCCCACACGCCCAGGCCCAGCCGCCAGCCGTGGCCCATGGCGTCGGTGAGCGGCACGGACAGGGCGGCGGCCAGCGCGGTGCCGAGCGAGAGGGCCATCGAGTACAGGCCGGTGACCGGGCCGACCCGGTCGGGGAAGTAGCGCTTGACGATGACGGGCATCAGCACGTTGGCCACCGCGATGCCCGCGAGCGCGAGGGCGCTCGCGGCGAGGAAGGGCACGGTGCTGCCCGCGAAGGGGCGCAGCAGCAGGCCCGCGGTGATCGCGACCATGCCGGCGAAGACGACCGCGCCGGGCCCGCGCCGGCGGGCCAGCCGGGGCGCGGCGAAGCCGAAGAGCGCGAAGCACGCGGCGGGCACGGAGGTGAGCAGGCCCGCCATGGCGCCGCTCATGCCGAGGCCGGAGCGGACCTCCTTCATGAGCGGGCCGAGGCTGGTGACGGCGGGCCGCAGGTTCACCGCGGCGAGCAGCAGCCCGGCGACGGCGAGCCGCCGTATCCAGACGGCGGGGGCGGTGCCGGCCCCGGCCCCCGGCCCGGCGGGAGCGGCGCCGTTGCCGCGGACGGGCCCGTCCGCGGGCCCCCCGGCCCCCGGCTCCGTGGAGGCGCTGCCGGCGGCGGGCGCCGCGGTGGCCACAGCGGCGCCCCCGCGGGCGGCGCGGGGCAGCGCCCCCGTCCCGGACCCGGCGGCCGATCCGGCGTGGTCCCGGGCTGCGCCGGGGTCCGCGGCAGCCGCCGGGCGGGCGGCGCCGGGCGCCTGTCCGGGCTGTGCGGCGGGGTCGTCGGAGGCGGTGCGGGGGCGGGGTTCGTCGTCACGCATGAGTCCATCATAGAATGATGGGATGAATCTCGGACCCGTGCCCCGACCCGCCACGCTCGCCGACCAGGTCATCGCCCGGCTGCGCGCCGAGATCACCTCGGGCGCGTGGCCGGTGGGCAGCCGTATCCCCACCGAGCCCGAGCTGGTCGAGCGGCTGGGGGTGGCGCGCAACACCGTCCGGGAGGCGGTGCGGGCGCTCGCGCACAACGGCCTGCTCGACATCCGGCAGGGCTCCGGCACGTACGTGGTGGCGACCAGCGAGCTGGCCGGGGTGATGCAGCGGCGCTTCGCGGACGCCGAGCCGCTGCACATCGCCGAGCTGCGCCGGGCGCTGGAGGCGTCGGCGGCGTCGCTGGCCGCCGAGCGGCGCGACGAGGCGGACCTGCGGCAGCTCGACACGCTGCTGGAGCGGCGCGAGCGGGCCTGGGACTCCGGCGACAAGGAGGCCTTCGTGGCGGCGGACGCGACGCTGCACCTGGCGGTGGTCGCCAGCTCGCACAACGAGGTGCTGACCGCCCTCTACGCCGACCTCGGCGAGGTGCTGCGGGACTTCCTGCGCGCGGACGTCGGCCCCCGGCTGCGCCCCGAGGACCACCTCGACCACGCGCGGCTGGTCGCCGCGATCCGGGCCGGCGACAGCGAGCAAGCCGCGTCCGAGGCCCGCGCCCACGCCTTCCACTGCCGCTTCCGCACCACGGCGGCGGGCACCGCGGCGGGCTGACGAGCCGCCACCGCACGACGCCGGCCCGGCAACCCCGGCCCCAGACCCGGACCCGGCGTGCCGCGGCTGCACGCAGCAAGTTGACGCGCCTCCCTGCGGAAGCCGACGCGCCCCGCGGCGCCGAGTGCACGGCCCGGGCGGCGGAGCCGGACCGGCACACGCGGGGCGCCCTGCACGCGGGGCGCCCTTCCCAAGACGGCGACGGCGGGGCGGGGCCCACACCGGCACGTGCGCGGGGCGCCCAGGCGATGCGCTCGCGTTCGGCGACGACCGGCACACGCGCACGCGCGGAGCGCCCACGAAGTGGGACGGCACCATGTACTCCGGCAGCCCGGCACACGCGCACGCGCGGAGCGCCCTCGCACCACGGCAGCCGCCGCAGGCGGGCAAGTCCCGGCGCAGCCGATGCGGCCCGGGGGCCGGGCCCGCCCGGCGGGGCGCCCCCGTACGGGAACGCCCCGCGGCGAGCGTTATGCGCCGATGGCGTGCAGGCCGCCGTCGACGTGGACGATCTCGCCGGTCGTCTTGGGGAACCAGTCCGACAGCAGGGCGACCACACCGCGCCCGGCGGGCTCGGGGTCGGACATGTCCCAGGCCAGCGGGGAGCGGTGGTCCCAGACGCCGGCCAGCTCGGCGAAGCCGGGGATGGACTTCGCGGCCATGGAGCCGATCGGGCCGGCCGAGACCAGGTTGCAGCGGATGTTGCGCTTGCCCAGGTCGCGGGCCAGGTAGCGGGAGGTGGCCTCCAGCGCGGCCTTGGCCGGGCCCATCCAGTCGTACTGCGGCCAGGCGAACTTCGCGTCGAAGGTCAGGCCGACGACCGAGCCGCCCTCCTCCGGCATGAGCGGCAGGCAGGCCATGGTGAGCGACTTCAGCGAGAACGCCGAGACGTGCATGGCGGTCGCGACCGACTCGAAGGGGGTGTTGAGGAAGTTGCCGCCCAGCGCGTCCTGCGGGGCGAAGCCGATCGAGTGGACGACGCCGTCGAGGCCGCCCAGCTCCGCGCGGACCACGTCCTCCAGGCCCGCCAGGTGCTCGGCGTTCGTCACGTCCAGCTCCACGACCTTGGCCGGGCGCGGCAGCTTGCGGGCGATGCGCTCGGTGAGCGTGGGCCGGGGGAAGGCGGTCAGGATGAGTTCCGCGCCCTGCTCCTGCGCCAGCTTGGCGGTGTGGAAGGCGATGGAGGACTCCATCAGCACACCCGTGACGAGGATGCGCTTGCCGTCGAGGATTCCGCTCATGGTGGTCAGTGACCCATGCCCAATCCGCCGTCAACGGGGATGACGGCTCCAGTGATGTACGCGGCGTCGTCGGACGCCAGGAAACGCACCGCGGCGGCGATCTCCTCCGGCTGCGCGTAGCGCGCCAGCGGCACCTGGGCCATGATGTCCGCGCGCTGCTCGTCGGTGAGCGCCCGGGTCATGTCGGTGTCGACGAAGCCGGGTGCGACGACGTTGAAGGTGATGTTGCGCGAGCCCAGCTCGCGGGCCAGCGACCGGGCGAAGCCCACCAGGCCGGCCTTGGAGGCGGCGTAGTTGGCCTGCCCGGCCTGGCCGAGCAGGCCCACCACCGAGGAGATCAGCACGACCCGGCCCTTGCGGGCCCGCAGCATGCCGCGGTTGGCGCGCTTGACCACCCGGAAGGTGCCGGTCAGGTTGGTGTCCAGGACGGCGGTGAAGTCGTCCTCGGACATGCGCATCAGCAGCTGGTCGCGGGTGATGCCGGCGTTGGCCACCAGCACCTCGACGTTGCCGTGCGCGGCCTCGACCTCCTTGTAGGCCTGGTCGACCTGCTCGGCGTCGGTGATGTCGCAGCGCACCGCGAGCACCCCGAGCGCGACGAGGTCGGCCGGCGGTTCGCCGGAGCGGTAGGTGATGGCGACCTTGTCGCCCGCGTCGGCGAAAGCCCGGGCGATGGCCAGGCCGATGCCCCGGTTTCCTCCGGTGACGAGAACCGAGCGGCTCAACGGATCACTCCTCAGGTCGAGAATCTCCCTGAGAAGCTATCGGTCGCGGACCCGATCCGGGGAATCGGCCCCTGACAGGCTGCCCCGGCCGGCCCTGTGGGATTCCTACAGGGCCGGCCGGCGGCCGTCAGTCGCCGAGGCGGGCGGCGGCCCGGCGGCGGCTGTAGACCAGCAGCCCGACCGCGCCGCTCGCGGCGACCGCGCTGATCGACAGGGCGGCCTCCAGCGTGCTGGTGCTCTGGGCGGCGTTGCTGGTCGCGAGGGTGCCCGTGGTGGCGGTCACGGGCGCGTCGCCGCCGTGGCCGTGGTGGGCGACGGTGGACCGCGCGGCGCCCGCGGCGATCTGCGCGTCGGTCGGTGCCTGGGCGACGTCGGAGGTGGCCGCCTTCGCCGCGGCCGCGGTCTGTCCGAAGACGACATCGGCGCAGCCGTAGAAGGCCTCGGGGCTGTCGGTGCGCTGCCAGACCTGGTAGATCAGCTGCCGCCCGGTGCGGGCCGGGAGGTTCGCGGTGAAGGTGTAGTAGCCGGGCGCGGTGACCTCGGTGGTGTAGGTCGCGACGGGGGTGTCGTCGAGGTCGGACCACTTGAGCGGCTGGGTCGGGTCGTAGCCCTGCTTGGTGATGTAGAGCGTCATGACGCCGCGGTGCGGCGCGGTGACCCGGAAGCTGACGTCGGTCTGCCCGGCCTGCACCGGGGTGGCCGGCCAGTCGGTGCGGGCCCAGTCCAGCGCGCGGTACTTGTCGCGGTTGGCCGAGCACAGGTGGCCGTCGGGGATGATGCTGCGGCTCTGCCCGTCGGCGTTGGCGATGTTGACCTCGTTCCAGTCGTAGAGCGGCTGGGTGCCGCTGTCGGCGACGAGGTCCTTGCACACCTGGGACTTCGGGGTTTCCGGCCCCTCGGCGTAGCAGGCGGCGATCCGGCTGACGGGCGTGTTGAGCGCGCCGTGCGCGCTGGCGGTGCCGGGCGTGAGGGCGGCGACGGCGAGGGTCGCGGCGCCGGCGGCGGCCACGGCGGCGGCCTTGCGGCGTACGGACATGTGGGGGCTCCTTGTCGTGCGGCAGAGCTGCGGGGGGACACACGAGGGCGGCAGGTCGAAGCATAGGGATTGGTCTGGACCATGCCAAGGTCTGTGTCCGTCACGGCAGTTCGGCCGCACGGTCCGGGCCGCGCACACCGGGGAGGGTGCGCGCGCACCGGAGGGGCCGACGGCGCGTGACGCGCCCCGCCGGCCCGGGGGTCCCGGGTCAGATGCCGTGCCGGCTGCCGCCGCCGGCCGGGGCGGCGGTGGACGGCGCGGGCGGGGTGCTCTTGGTCGAGTACTGGTCCACCGTGACGGTCAGGGACTGGGCGATCTGCCGCAGATAGGTGAGCAGCCGCTCGGTCTCCTCCTGGGTGCCCTCGCCGCCCCCGTGCTCGCGCAGTTGCTGGAGGACCGCCTCGGCCTGCATACGGGCTGCCCGCAGCATGGTGCGGGCCTGCTCGCGGGCGGCGACGACGGTCTGCTCGGCCGACTGCTGGGCGCGGGCCTGCTGGAGGACCGCGTCCACGGTGGGCACCCCGGTGGGGCTGCTGCCGTCGCCGATGTTGTTGGCCCGGATCCAGTCGCGGTGGCGCTGCATGTCCGTGCGCAGCCGGTCGTTCTCCTCCATGACCGTGGTGAGTGTCGCGGCGGCGCGGCGCAGGGCGTCGTGCACCGCGTCCTCGCTGTAGCCGCGGCGGGTCAGCGGGGCGCGGGGGAAGGTCATCGACCGCAGTGCCTCGGGCGTCACCGGGCGGTCCGCCGGACGTGCTCCTGTCTCGTTCACGCGTCTCCGATCACCGAACGTCTTCGAAGTGCAGCAGGTCGTGAGGGACGCCTGCGTGTCCCAGATCGCGCACCGTCGCTGACACCATGGACGGCGAGCCGCACACGTAGAACGAGCGGCCGTGCCATGCGCCGGCCCGCAGGACGGGTTCGGCGATGCTGCGGTTCTCGAACGTGCCCGCGTCCAGG
The DNA here is from genome assembly GCF_044333285.1 of Streptomyces sp. NPDC021020. Classification (NCBI taxonomy): domain Bacteria; kingdom Bacillati; phylum Actinomycetota; class Actinomycetes; order Kitasatosporales; family Streptomycetaceae; genus Streptomyces; species Streptomyces sp. NPDC021020. Next base: position 359,767 of record NZ_JBIRQQ010000009.1, on the reverse strand, counting down.
CCGACCAGCGGTGTTATCCGAAGCCAGGGGTTGGCCTGGGCGAGCTGCCGCAGCATCGGCAGGTCGTACAGGCCGTGGGCGTCGCGCGCCCCGAAGAAGAGGTCGACCCGGCGCGGCGGCCCGTGCCAGGCGATCTCCTCGATGAGGCCGCGCAGCGGGGCGAGGCCGGTGCCGCCGGCGACGAGGACCAGGTCGCGGCCCGCCGACCGGCGCAGCGTCAGCCGCTCGCCGACCGGGGCGCCCAGCTTCAGCACGTCGCCCTGCCGCAGCCGGTAGACCATGGCCGGGCTGACGAGGCCGCCGTCGATGGAGCGGACGTGCAGTTCGAGCAGGCCGTCGGCGCGCGCCGCGTTCGCCGGGGTGAAGGACCGCCAGGTGCTGGGCAGCATCGGCGTCTCGACCATGACGGACTGCCCGGCGGCGTACCGCATGGGCTGGTCGAGGCGCAGCGTGACGACCGCGAGGTCGAAGCCGCGCTGCTCGTGCCCGATGACCTCGCCGTTCCACCACGGCGGGTTGACGGCGCTGTCGCTCTCGGCGGCCTGGATCATGGCGCCGGCCACGACGGTGTACGCCTCGGTCCAGCCCTTCTCCAGCTCGGGGGTCCACGCCTCGCCGAGGAAGTAGCCCAGCGTCGCCAGCAGCGCCCGCCCGACCGCCTCGTAGTGCTCCGCCACGACCTGGAAGCGCCGGTGGTCGCGGCCGAGTTGCTGGAGGAAGGGGACCAGCGCGTCGGGATCGTCGACGTCGGACACGATCTGACCGAGGGCGTTGACCAGGCGGTCACGCTGCAGGCCCATGTTGACCGGGAACATCGGCCGGACTTCCGGCGCGATGAGGAACAGGTAGGAGTAGAAGTACCGGGGTACTTCGTCCCCTGACTTGCCGACCAGGGCGAAGGAATCTTTCAGCGCCTGGGAATCGCTCACGACCACCCTCCGGTGGCTGGTGTTTCGGGGGTTCTTGCAGACCGGCGGAGCCGGGCGGCGGCCCGCGGTGGAGCCGCCGTCGGCCGCGTCAGGCCGTGGCCGACGCTTCCTCGCTCGCGGAGATCATGGTGCTGCTGATGACGCCGTAGACGGCCACCCACGACTCCTCGATCTCGGGCGTCCACGCGTCGCCCGCGAAGTGCTGCAGGGTCGCGATCAGGCTGGCGCCGACGGCGGGGTAGTGCTCGGGCAGCGCGCCGTAGCCCGCGTGCCGGCGCCCCAGGTTCTGGAGCATGCCGACCAGGGTCTCGGTGTTGTCTATGTTGGTGACGAGGGCACCCAGCGCCGCCCACAGGCGGTCGCGCTGCTCGTCGATGTGCGGGGCGAAAAGCGGTCGCACCGCGGGGTTGTTGGCGAAAAGGTGCTCGTAGAAATACCCGGTCACCTGTGAACCGTGGGGCTCCACAACCTTGAAACTGCTGCGGATCAGGGAGAGGTCTGCGGTCATGGCGGCCGACTCTAGCCAGAGGCGCGGGAGTCGAACAAGTTTGGGACACCTGAACAACTGAACGACCAAACCTGCATCTTGACAGACCGTTGCCTCTCCGATATCGCCCACAATCCACGCATCCTTCTGGACAGCTCGCGCAAATGGGGTCGCCCGTGGCCGGTGCAATGCTGTGGCGGAGCCGGTGGGCGACGGGCCATGATTCACTGCGGACAGGCCGATGCGAAGGGAAGTCCGCCGTGCCCCAACAGTTGGACCGTGACGTCGATCCGGCATTCCTCGCGCTCCCGCTGCGCGCGCTGGCCGACGCGGCACTCGCCAGAGCCCGCGCGCTGGGCGCCGAGCATGCCGACTTCCGCCTGGAGCGGGTGCGCAGCGCGCACTGGCGGCTGCGCGACGCCCGCCCCGCGGGCAGCTCCGACAGCACCGACCTCGGCTACGCCGTACGCGTCGTGCACGGCGGGGCCTGGGGCTTCGCCTCCGGCGTGGACCTGACGATGGACGCGGCGGCGAAGGTCGCGAGCCAGGCCGTGGCGATGGCCAAGCTCAGCGCGCAGGTCATCGCCGCCGCCGGGTCCGACGAGCGCGTGGAGCTGGCCGACGAGCCGGTGCACGCCGACCGCACCTGGGTGTCGGCGTACCGGACGGACCCGTTCGAGGTGCCGGACGCCGACAAGACCGCCCTGCTGGCCGACTGGAGCGCCCGGCTGCTGGCCGCCGACGGGGTCAGCCATGTGGACGCGTCGCTGCTCGCGGTGCACGAGAACAAGTTCTACGCCGACACCGCCGGCACCACCACCACCCAGCAGCGGGTGCGGGTGCACCCGCAGCTGACCGCCGTGAGCGTCGACCCGGACACCGGCGACTTCGACTCGATGCGCACGCTCGCCCCGCCGGCCGGCCGGGGCTGGGAGTACCTGACCGGCGAGGGGTGGGACTGGGACGCCGAGCTGGCCGGGATCCCCGCGCTGCTGGCCGAGAAGATGCGGGCGCCCTCGGTCGAGGCCGGCGCGTACGACCTGGTCGTGGACCCGTCCAACCTGTGGCTGACGATCCACGAGTCGATCGGCCACGCCACCGAACTGGACCGCGCGCTCGGCTACGAGGCCGCCTACGCCGGCACCTCCTTCGCCACCTTCGACCAGCTCGGCTCGCTGAAGTACGGCTCGCCGCTCATGCACGTCACCGGCGACCGCACCGCCGAGCACGGCCTGGCCACGATCGGCTACGACGACGAGGGCGTGGCCGGCCAGTCCTGGGACCTGGTCAGGGACGGCGTCCTGGTCGGCTACCAGCTCGACCGCCGCATCGCCAGGCTCACCGGCTTCGACCGCTCCAACGGCTGCGCCTACGCCGACTCCCCCGGCCATGTGCCCGTCCAGCGGATGGCCAACGTCTCCCTCCAGCCGGCCCCCGACGGCCCCTCGACCGAGGACCTGATCGGCGGCGTCGAGCGCGGCATCTACGTGGTCGGCGACCGCTCGTGGTCGATCGACATGCAGCGCTACAACTTCCAGTTCACCGGTCAGCGGGCGTACGCGATCCGGAACGGCCGCCTCGACGGCCAGGTCAAGGACTTCGCCTACCAGGCCACGACCACCGAGTTCTGGGGGTCGATGGAGCGGGTCGGCGGACCCGAGACCTACGTCCTCGGAGGCGCCTTCAACTGCGGCAAGGCGCAGCCGGGGCAGGTCGCCGCGGTCAGCCACGGCTGCCCGTCGGCGCTCTTCACGGGCGTGAACATCCTCAACACGACGCAGGAGGCGGGCCGGTGACTTCCGGAGCGAGCAAGCCGCACGAGATCGTCGAGCGGGCGCTCGACCTGTCGGCGGCGGACGGGTGCGTGGTCATCGCCGAGGAGGAGTCGAGCGCCAACCTGCGCTGGGCGGGCAACGCGCTCACCACCAACGGCGTGACGCGGGGCCGCACCCTGACCGTCATCGCGACCGTGGACGGCGCGCAGGGCACCGCCTCCGGTGTGGTGTCGCGCTCCGCGGTGACGGCGGACGACCTGGAGGGGCTGGTACGGGCCGCGGAGGCCGCCGCCCGCCAGGCAGGGCCCGCGGAGGACGCGCAGCCGCTGGTGAGCGGGGTGCCGCAGGCGGCGGACTTCACCGCGCCGCCCGCCGAGACCGGCTCGGAGGTCTTCGCGGCCTTCGCGCCCGCGCTGGGCGAGGCCTTCGGGGCGGCGCGCGCGGGCGGGCGGCTGCTGTACGGCTTCGCCTACCACTCCATGACGTCGACGTACCTGGGCACCTCCACCGGGCTGCGGCTGCGCCACGACCAGCCGACCGGCACCCTGGAGGTCAACGCGAAGTCGCCGGACGCCGCGCGCTCGGCGTGGGCGGGCAGTGCGACGCGGGACTTCCGCGACGTCGACCCGCTGGCGATGGACGCCGAGCTCGCGCAGCGCCTGGCGTGGGCGGAGCGGCGGATCGAGCTGCCCGCCGGGCGCTACGAGACGCTGCTGCCGCCGTCGGCGGTCGCGGATCTGATGATCTACCAGCTGTGGTCGTCCGGCGCGCGGGACGCCGCCGAGGGCCGCACCGTCTTCAGCAAGGCGGGCGGCGGCACCCGGGTCGGCGAGCGGCTGTCGGCGCTGCCGCTGACGCTGCGCAGCGACCCGGGCGAGCCGGGCCTGGAGGCGGCGCCCTTCGTGGTGGCGCACTCCTCGGGCGACGACGCGTCGGTCTTCGACAACGGGCTGCCCGTCGCCCCGGTCGACTGGGTGCACGAGGGCACGCTGCGGCATCTGCCGACGACCCGGCACAGCGCGCAGCTGACCGGGCTGCCGGTGGCGGCGCCCGCGGACAACCTGGTCCTGGAGGGCGGCGGCAAGCAGTCGCTGGCCGAGATGGTCGCCGGGACGGAGCGCGGGCTGCTGCTGACGTGCCTGTGGTACATCCGCGAGGTCGACCCGGCCACGCTGCTGCTGACCGGGCTGACCAGGGACGGCGTCTATCTGGTGGAGGGCGGTGAGGTGTCCGGGGTGGTGAACAACTTCCGCTTCAACGAGTCGCCCGTCGACCTGCTGGGCCGCGCGTCCCAGGCGGGCCGCACCGAGCGGACGCTGCCGCGCGAATGGAGCGACTACTTCACCCGGGCCGCGGCGCCCGCGCTGCGGATCCCGGACTTCAACATGAGTTCGGTGAGCCAGGGGGTCTGAGCGGCCCCCCGGGGGGACAAGGGGAGATGGACGAGAAAAGGACGGTCAAGGCGTCGAAGTTCCTGGCGCGGGTGCTGCGGCACGAGCCGGAGCTGATCGGGGTGACGCTCGACGAGGGCGGCTGGGTGGACGTCGACGTGCTGCTCGCCGCCTGCGCGGCGCACGGCAGGCGGCTGAGCCGGGCCGAGCTGGAGCACGTGGTCGAGACCAACAACAAGAAGCGGTACGCGCTGTCCGAGGACGGCCGGCGGATCCGGGCGAGCCAGGGCCATTCGGTCGCCGTGGACCTGGGCCTGGCCCCCGCGGTGCCGCCGGACGTCCTCTTCCACGGCACGGCGACCGCGACGCTGCCGATCGTGCTGCGCGAGGGGCTGCGGCCGATGTCCCGGCAGGACGTCCACCTCTCGGCCGACCGGGAGACCGCCGTACGGGTGGGTGCCCGGCACGGCCGCCCCGCCGTGCTCGCGGTGGACGCCGCGGGACTGGCCGCCGCCGGGCACGTCTTCCGGCGCAGCGCCAACGGGGTGTGGCTGAGCGGCCCGGTGCCGCCGGAGCGGCTGCGGCTGCTGCCGTCCTGACGGTCGGCGTACGCGTACGGGCCCGGGCGCGTACGCCGTCGGAGGTACGGGGACGGGCCCACTCAGCGGGTCGGCCGGTCAGCGGGTCCGCCGGTCAGCGCGTCATCGTACGGCGGCGCCGCTGGTTCGCCTTGTGCGCCGCCCACACCGCGTCGCCGACCGCGACCAGCACGATCGCGCCGACGAGCTGGAGCACGTGCCGGGTCCAGTCGATGCCCTTGGTGTCGCGGACGCCCAGCCAGCCGGCCACGCCGTTGCCGAGCAGGCTGCCGCCCATACCGCAGAGCACGGTGAGCCACAGCGGCAGCACCTGCCGGCCCGGCAGGATCGCCTTGGCGATCAGGCCGAGCACGAGTCCGACGATGATCGCCCACAGCCAGCCCATGCCGCCGCCTCCTCGTTCGCCGGGCGCGCGGTGTCCCCGCGTACCGTGCCGTCAGTCTCCGCCGCGGGCGGATGCGGCGCATGTCGGGCGCCGGGGGGCGGGATCGCGCCAAACTCCGGGAAGGCGGCGGGACCGTACGCCCGGATGGCGCCCCGCTCTGTGGCGGGCGGCGGGCGGCGCGTACCGTGGTGCGGGGCCGGCGCGGCGCGCTGCCAGCCGTGAGCAGCGGGACCGGGCCCCTCGACTGGGCGGTGGGTGGATGCGGAAGCAGGGCGGTTCCGAGGTTTTCCGGATCTCCGGGGCGCGGACCGGGCTGACCGAGGACGTACGCGGGCGGCAGCGTCGCTACATGATCGCGATGACGATCCGCACCCTGTCCGTCCTGCTCACGGTCATCCTGTGGAACGTCGAGCGGCCGCTCGCCTGGGCGATGCTGGTGCTCGGCGTGCTGCTGCCGTACGTCGCGGTGGTCATCGCCAACGCGGGGCGGGAGAACACCCCGAAGGCGCCGACGACCACGTACATCCCGCCGCCGAGCACGCCCGTGCTGGAGGCGAGCCGGGTGGAGTTGGGGGCCGAGCGGGACGCGGAGCCCGTGCCCGAGGCGTGACCTGCCGGTTTCCGCGGCGCGAGCACTGACCTTCCCTCACCGGCGTGTCCGGTTTCGCACCTTTCCCGCGCCTCTCCCGTACGTCCCGCACGCCCTCCCGCGCACCGGTACACGGGCGGGCGCACAGGCCGGTGCGCGGCACATCCGGACACGTGAGCGAAACCTCAAGAAAAGCTCAGATCGGTGATGACGTTCCACTCCACGAGCGCGTCAGTGCATGACATACTGCCTAGGCGCTCCGCATCCCCCGTCGGAGCGACGGACCGACGCCGGGCGGCTCCCCCCGTGGCTGCCCGGCGTCGCCATGTCCGCACGCATGTCGGCCCGTGCCGGGTGCCGCGGGACGTGGGGTTTACTGGGTGGCGTGAACGACGAGACGCCGATCTGCTCGGCCAAGGGATGCCGTGCGCCGGCCGTGTGGGTGCTGGCGTGGAACAACCCGAAGCTGCACACCCCGGAGCGGCGCAAGACCTGGCTGGCGTGCGACGAGCACCGCGAGCACCTGACGCAGTTCCTCGGCATGCGCGGCTTCCTCAAGGACGTCGTGACGCTCGCCGAGTGGGAGAGTCGCCCGGCCGCGCAGGCCTGAGCCCCGCAGGCCTGAGCCGCACGGGCTGCGCCCCGATGCCTTGAGCCACCCGGCCGAGCCGTCCCGCTCAGCCGCCGATCGCCGACATCGGGCGGTCGGGCTGCAGGAACTCCGGGTCGTCCAGGCCCGAGCCCGCCTTCTTGCCCCACATCGCCGCCCGCCACAGCTCCGCGAGCCGCGCGTCCGAGGCGCCCGCGCGCAGCGCCCCGCGCAGATCCGTTTCCTCCCGGGCGAACAGGCAGTTGCGCACCTGGCCGTCGGCGGTGAGCCGGGTACGGTCGCACGCACGGCAGAACGGACGGGTGACGGAGGCGATCACGCCGACCCGTCCGGGGCCGCCGTCCACCACCCAGCGCTCGGCGGGCGCGGACCCGCGTGCCGTACCGCCCTCGGGGGCGAGGTCGAAGCGGGTGCGCAGCGCGGCCAGGATCTCCTCGGCGGTCACCATGCCCGCGCGCTGCCAGCCGTGCTGCGCGTCCAGCGGCATCTGCTCGATGAAGCGCAGTTCGTAGCCCTCGTCGAGGGCCCAGCGCAGCAGGTCGGGCGCCTCGGTGTCGTTGACGCCGCGCATCAGCACCGCGTTGACCTTCACCGGGGCCAGGCCCGCGGCGGCCGCGGCGGCGAGGCCGGCGAGGACGTCGGCGTGCCGGTCCCGGCGGGTCAGGGTGCGGAAGACGTCCGGGCGCAGGGTGTCGAGCGAGACGTTGACCCGGTCCAGGCCCGCGGCGCGCAGCGCGGTGGCGGTACGGGCCAGGCCGATGCCGTTGGTGGTGAGCGACAGCCGCGGGCGCGGGTCGAGTTCGGCGCACCGCTCGACGATGCCGGTGACGCCGGGGCGCACCAGCGGCTCGCCGCCGGTGAAGCGGACGTCGGTGACGCCCAGCTCCGTCACCGCGATCCGCACCAGCCGGACGATCTCGTCGTCGCTGAGCACGTCCGGCTTGGCCAGCCAGGCCAGGCCCTCCTCCGGCATGCAGTACGTGCAGCGCAGGTTGCACCGGTCGGTGAGCGAGACACGCAGGTCGGTGGCCACGCGTCCGTAGGTGTCGATGAGCACGGGCTCCGCCTCCCTCCGGGCGCCTGGTCGCGCCGCCGTCCCCTCCAGCCTAGGGGGTGGCGCCGACAAGGCTCTGACCAGGCGGAAGGGCACGTTTGCTGGCGCTACAAGCGGGCGGGCGCTACAAGCGGGCGGGCGCCGCGGCGGCCGAGTCCCGCCGGAGCACGATGCCGCGTACGGTGGCGACCACGCCGAGGGCCAGCAGCGCCTGCCCGGCCAGGTACGTCGCCATGACCCAGGCGCCGTGGCCGGGCAGCAGCGGCCAGTCCGCGAGGTCGGTGGCGATGAGGCTGTCGGACAGCAGGAAGAGCAGGCCGCCCGCGCGGGCGAGCGGCCCGGCGCCGTACGCGCCCGCCGCCATCGCGGTCAGCAGCACGCTGTAGAGGGCGACCGGGACGCGCATCCCGGCGTCCAGTCCGGGCCACAGGGCCACGACGAGCGCGGCCCACACCACGCCGTACGCGGCGCACCGCAGCCGTACCGCCGTGCGGGGGCCGTCGAAGGAGCCGAGCCGGACGAAGAGCCGCAGGTAGCAGATGTGCCCGGCGGCGAAGGAGGCCATGCCGAGCAGGAAGGGCACGGTGCCGCCGACGTCCAGCAGCACGTCCCCGCCGCAGCCGCACAGCAGCGCGGCGACCAGCAGCCGCGGGCCCCGTTGGCAGTGCACCCACCACGCGAGGACGGGCATGAGCAGCGGTTTGGTCACCACCCGCAGGACGTCGAAGTGCTCGGTCACGGCGGTCATGTGCAGCGCCGCGAGCATCGCGAAGAGCACGATGACGCGCGCCGCCCGCTCGGCGTCGGGCGGTGTCGTGCCCTGTGCCGTCCCCTCTGCCGTGCCCTGCGTCATGCCGCGGCCTCCGGGGCGCGGGTGGCGGCGGGCTCGGCCGGTGCCGGGGCGGGGGCAGGGGCGGGGGCGGTGGCCGGGGCCCAGCCGGGGCCGTTGACAAGGTGGCCGAGCCGGTCGCGCCAGCTGCTCGCCTTCGCGAGGTCGCGCGCGATGGCGGCGTATTCGTGGGTGGCGACGCGCAGCGGGTTGTACGTCGCGATGTTCTTCGTCAGGCCGTAGACGGGGCGCTCGGTCTCGGCGGTGAAGGAGCCGAAGAGGCGGTCCCAGACGATGAGGATCCCGCCGAAGTTGCGGTCGAGGTAGCTGCCCTGCGAGGCGTGGTGGACACGGTGGTGCGAGGGCGTGTTGAGCACGAGTTCCAGCGGCCGGGCCAGCTTGTCGATGCGCTCGGTGTGGATCCAGAACTGGTAGACCAGGCTGACCGACGAGCAGAAGGCGAGCGCCGCGGGGTGCACGCCGAGCGCGACGAGCGGCAGGTAGAACGGCCAGGAGGTCAGGCTCGTCCAGGGCTGCCGGAGCGCGGTGGAGAGGTTGAAGTTGCGGCTGGAGTGGTGCACGACGTGGCAGGCCCACAGCAGCCGGATGACGTGGTGCCCGCGGTGCGACCAGTAGTAGAAGAAGTCCTGCGCGAGCAGCATCAGCAGCACCGTCCACCAGTGCACCGGCACCCGCAGCGGGGTGAGGGCGTAGAGGGCGGAGTAGACGGCGACGATCGGGATCTTCCACAACGCGTCGGTGAGCAGGCTGCCCAGGCCCATCGACAGGCTCGCGGCGGTGTCCCGGCCCGCGTAGCCGGCCGCGTCCTCGTCGGGGTGAATGCGGTAGCTGATCACCTCGACGACGGTGAGCAGCACGAAGGCGGGTATCGACCACAGCACGACATCGGGCAGTTGCGGCATGCGCGCACCATAGAGGCAGGTCCCGGGCGGGCACCAGAGGTTGTTACCGATTAGTACGGATGCGTACGCGTCAACCCGCGGGGGCGCCGCGCGGTCCCGCCGGCCGGACGGGGATGATCCACTGTCGGCGCGGCGCCGTATCCTCCTCACCATGCTGGACAACCCGACCGCCCCGCCCTTGCCCGCGCCCTGGCCCGAGAACTACCCCGCGGGCTACGCCGTGGTCGACGTCGAGACCACCGGTCTCGGCCGGGACGACCGGATCGTGTCCGCCGCGGTCTACCGCCTCGACGCCCGGGGGGAGGTCGAGGACCACTGGTATTCGCCGGTCAACCCGCAGCGCGACCCGGGCCCGGTGTGGATCCACGGGCTGACGGCCGCCGCGCTCGCCGACGCCCCGCTCTTCGCCGACGTCGCGGGCGAGCTGGCCGAACGCCTCGCGGGCCGCGTGCTGGTGGCGCACAACGCGGTCTTCGACTGGTCGATGCTGGCCCGCGAGTACGCCCGCGCCCGGTCGGCGGCGCCGGTCGAGCAGCGGCTGTGCACGATCGTGCTGTCCAAGGAGCTGCGGCTGCCGCTGGCCAACCACAAGCTGGAGTCACTGGCCGCGCACTACGGGGTGGTCCAGCAGCGCGCCCACCACGCCCTGGACGACGCCCGGGTGCTCGCCGAGGCCTTCCGGCCGAGCCTGCACCTGGCGGCCGCCGCCGGGCTGCCGCTGCCGCTGCACGCGTGCCGCCCGCTGACCGAGTGGGTCGACTCCCCGGTGCCGGCGCCGCGTTACGGGCGGCTGTACGGGTCGGGCCCGCGCTCCGGCTGGCGGCCGGCCCGCAAGCGCCCGGTGTGCCCCTACCCGAACCCGGGGCGGCTCGCGGCGGGCGGGGCGCTGGTGCAGGGGATGCGGGTGGCCTTCTCCGGCGACACCGGGACGGACCGCGAACTGCTGGAGGACCGGGCGACGGAAGCGGGGCTGCACGTCGCGTCGTCGGTGAGCCGGCTCACCAGCCTGCTGGTCACCAACGACCCGGATTCGCCGGCGAGCAAGGTGGTCAGGGCCCGGGAGTACGGGACTCCGGTGATCGACGAACGGGAGTTCACCGAGCTGCTCAAGGCGGTCACCCCGGCGCGGGACGTGCACGGCTGACGCTACCGGCCCACGCGGCCACCCGGCCGCCGTCCGGGTGGCAGGCGGGCAACACGCCCACGCGCGCGTTGCCCGGGACGGCCGCGGACCGCAGCCTGTGCCCCATGGCACGATGCGAAGTCTGCGGAAACGATTATGCGATGACCTTCGAGGTGCACGCGCAGGGCGCGGTGCACGTCTTCGACTGCTTCGAGTGCGCCGCCCACCGGCTGGCGCCGATCTGCGAGCACTGCCGGGTGCAGATCCTCGGGCACGGCGTCGAGGCCGACGGCCACTTCTACTGCTGCGCGCACTGCGCCGCCGCGGAGGGCGCCACCGGCATCGTCGACCACGTCGAGACCCCCGCCCCGGCCTGAGGCCCCGGCTGCCGGCCGGTACGCGCGGACGCCCGCGGACCCCTCCCCGCGGGCGCTCCGCGGCCGGGTTGTACCGTCGTGGGGTGTACCGCTTCCTGCTGTCCCGCCAATGGGTCGTCCTCACCCTCGTCGGCCTCGTGCTGATGCCGGTGATGGTCAGACTCGGCTTCTGGCAGCTGCACCGGCACGAGCACCGGGTGGCCAACAACCACCTCATCGCCGCGGCCCTCAAGGCCGCGCCGGTCCCGGTGGAGTCGGTGACCTCGCCCGGTTTCCAGGTACCGCACAAGGACCTCTACAAGACGGTCACCGCGCGCGGCCACTACGACACCGCGCACGAGGTCGTCGCCCGGCACCGCACCGCGGGCAACTCCGGCTCCGACGACTCCTCCGGCGGCGGCGAGCAGGTCGGCTACCACGTCATCACCCCGCTCATCCTGGACGACGGCCGCGCGGTGCTGGTCAACCGCGGCTGGATCGCGCCCGGCGACGATCCGGTGAAATTCCCGAAGATCACCCCGCCGCCGTCCGGCGAGGTCACCGTCGTCGGGCGGCTGCGCCCGGACGAGACCAGCTCCGCCACCGGCATCCGCAACCGCACGGGCCTGCCCGACCGGCAGATCATGCTCATCGCCGGCTCGCAGGTGAAGAACGCCGGCCATCTGCAGGCGCAGGTGCTCGGCGGCTACCTGGAGCTGGTGTCCACCTCGCCGAAGCCCGGCCCCGGGCAGCCCGGGCGCGTCCCGGAGCCGGACCACCAGAGCATCGGCCCGCACATGGCGTACGCGATCCAGTGGTGGCTGTTCACCGCGATGGTGCCGGTCGGCTGGGTGGTGCTGCTGCGCCGGCAGCGCGCGGAGATCCTCGCCGAGCGCGCGAAGCAGGGCGCGCAGCCGGCCGAGCCGCAGGAGCCGGAAGGCAGCGTTCCGGTAGCGGCGCGCTAGCCGCACCAGCACACTCGACACCAGGACCGGAAGCGACGAGGCGGGGCCGTGCCAGGACGTATCGAGGACTACGCACTCATCGGCGATCTCCAGACCGCCGCGCTGGTCGGCCGGGACGGATCGGTCGACTGGCTGTGCCTGCCGCGCTTCGACTCCGCCGCGTGCTTCGCGGCACTGCTCGGCGACGAGGGCAACGGCCGCTGGCGGATCGCCCCGCTGGACGGCACCTCCGACGAGTGCAGCGAGCGCTCCTACCGCGGCGACACCCTCGTCCTGGACACCGTCTGGCACACCCCGGACGGCACGGTCAAGGTCACCGACTTCATGCCGCAGCGCGACCACGCGCCCGACCTCGTACGCATCGTCGAGGGCGTGTCCGGCGAGGTCGCCGTCCGCAGCGAGCTGACGCTGCGCTTCGACTACGGCAGCGTCGTGCCGTGGGTGCGCCGCACCAACCACCAGCGGGTCGCCGTCGCCGGGCCCGACGCCGTATGGCTGCGCACCGAGCCGCCGCTGCCGATGTACGGCAAGGACATGCGCACGTACGCGGACGTCACCGTCGCGGCCGGCGACAAGGTCGCCTTCGTCCTGACCTGGCATTCCTCGCACTCCGGGAAACCGCGCCGGACGGACCCCTTCGAGGCGCTGGACCAGAGCGTCGAGGACTGGGAGCAGTGGTCGGCCAAGTGCTGCTATGAGGGACCGTGGCGGGACGCCGTGCTGCGCTCCATGATCACCCTCAAGGCGCTCACCTACGCGCCCAGCGGCGGCATCGCCGCGGCCGCCACCACCTCGCTGCCCGAGGAGATCGGCGGGGTGCGCAACTGGGACTACCGCTACTGCTGGCTGCGCGACGCCGCCCTGACCCTCAACGCGCTGGTCTCCGGCGGCTTCCTCACCGAGGCGCAGGCCTGGCGCGACTGGCTGCTGCGGGCGGTCGCGGGCGATCCGGCCGACCTGCAGATCATGTACGGCATCGCGGGCGAGCGGCGGCTGACCGAGTACGAGATCCCCTGGCTCAAGGGCTACGCGGGCTCCGCCCCGGTGCGGGTCGGCAACGCCGCGGCCGGCCAGCTCCAGCTGGACGTCTACGGCGAGGTGCTGGACTCCCTCTTCCTGGCCAGGAACAGCGGCCTGCGCGACGAGCCGCACGCCTGGAATCTGCAGCGCGCCCTCATGGAATTCCTGGAGGGCAAGTGGCGCGAGCCCGACGAGGGGCTGTGGGAGGTGCGCGGCCCGCGCCGGCACTTCGTGCACTCCAAGGTCATGGCGTGGGTCGCGGCGGACCGCGCGGTGCGCACCCTGGAGGCGCACCCCACGCTGCGCGGCGACGCGGACCGCTGGCGCTCCATGCGCATGCAGGTGCACGCCGAGGTGTGCGAGAAGGGCTACGACGCCGAGCGCAACACCTTCACGCAGTCCTACGGCTCCGCCGAGCTGGACGCGGCCACGCTGCTGATCCCGCAGGTCGGCTTCCTGCCGGCGAGCGACCGGCGGGTGGCCGGCACGGTCGAGGCGGTCCGCCGCGAGCTGGACCACCAGGGCTTCGTACGCCGCTACTCCCCCGGCGCCGGCAATGTCGACGGGCTGCCCGGCGGCGAGGGCGCCTTCCTCGCCTGCTCGTTCTGGCTCGCCGACGCGCTGCACGCCACCGGCCGTACGGACGAGGCCACCGCACTCTTCGAACGGCTGCTGTCCGTACGCAACGACGTCGGGCTGCTCGCCGAGGAATGGGACCCGGTCGCCGGGCGCCAGCTGGGCAACTACCCGCAGGCGTTCAGCCATGTCGGCCTGGTCAACACCGCGCTCGCCCTCACGGGACTCGACGGAAGGACGCCCTGAGATGGACCTCGGACTCAAGGACCGGGTGTACGTGGTGACGGGCGGCGGGCGCGGCCTCGGTCTCGCCGCCGCCCGCGAACTCGCCGCGGAGGGTGCGAAGGTCGTCGTCTCCGGGCGCACCGCCGCGACGGTGGACGCCGCCGCGGCGGAGCTGGGCGGGCCCGAGCGGGCGCTCGGCGTCGTCGCGGACAACGCGGACCCGGCGACCGCGGAGACGCTGCTGGCCACCGCCCGCACCCGGTTCGGGGCGCTCGACGGGGTGCTCATCAGCGTCGGCGGGCCGCCCGCCGGAGCCGCGGCCGACATGACGGACGAGCAGTGGCTCGCCGCCTTCCAGTCCGTCTTCCTCGGGGCGGTACGGCTCGCCCGCTCCGCCGCGGCCTGCCTCGGCGAGGGCGGCGTCATCGGGTTCGTGCTCTCCGGCTCCGTCCGCGAGCCCATCGCGGGGCTCGCGATCTCCAACGGGCTGCGCCCGGGGCTCGCCGGCTTCGCCAAGACCCTCGCCGCGGAGGTCGGCCCGCGCGGGGTCCGGGTCGTCGGCCTGCTCCCCGCGCGCATCGACACCGACCGGGTGCGCGAACTGGACTCCCTCGGCGGCGACCCCGACGCCGCACGCGCCGCGAACGCCGCCCGTATCCCGCTGCGCCGCTACGGCACCCCCGAGGAGTTCGGCCGCGCCGCCGCCTTCCTGCTCTCCCCCGCGGCCTCCTACCTGACGGGCCTGATGCTCCCGGTGGACGGCGGGGCGCTGCACTCGCTGTGAGGCGGGTGTCCCGGGTCAGGTGACCCGGGAGGCGCGGTGGCGGACCGGGCGCAGCCGCGCCTCGGCCGGGAGTTCGTCGAGGCCCGCGGACGTGCGGGCGCGGTCGAGGACACGGGAGTCGAGGCCGGCGACGACGTCCTCGGGGGTCGCGCGCGGTTCGAGGCCGAGGACGAGGCGGGCCTCGGGCGAGCCGCGGCGGCCGGTGAGCCGCGCTCCCGCCCACTCGACGCCGTCCGCGTCCTCCGCCTCGGCGCGCAGCACCGTTTCCAGGGCGCGGCCGCGCAGCAGCGCGCCCTGGCCGTCGCCGCTGTCGATCCTGATCTGCCGCAGCCGCCGGGTGCGGAACTGCGCGAGCAGCCACCACAGGCCGGCGAGGAAGAGCACGCCGAGCACGGCGAAGACGACCGGCCACCACCAGCCGTCGGAGCGGTAGCGGGTCCTGCTGCGGTCGGTGAGCAGCACGTCCTTGGGCCCGGTGAAGGGCCACCAGCCGGGCATCGTGAAGCCCCAGTGACGCTGGAGGTCGAGGCTGCCGACGAGCACCGACAGGCCGAGCACCAGCAGGATCAGCCCGATCAGGGCGAGCAGCACCCGGTTGACGGTCGTCCGCACGGCGCCCTCACCCCTTCTTCTCGGCCCGGTGGAGGTGGATGTGCAGATGCGGCGACCGGGCCAGCCCCAACTGCCGTACGGCCTCGCCGAGCGCGGCCGTCAGATCGTCGCGCACCTCTTCCAGTTCGCGGAAGTGGGAGGAGGCGCGGGCCTTGATCCGGCGGCGGCCGACCTCGACGCGGGCCGAGCGCACCCCGGAGACCTCCATCGCCCGGTCGCGCAGCACGAGTGCGGCGGCGCGCCGGTCGAGCCCGGCGCGTACGCCGCCCGCCCCGTTGCGCGCCATGGGCAGCAGGCCGCGCTCGCCGGGGGTCGCGGCGAGGATCAGCAGCCACAGCCCGAGGGCGGCGCAGACCGCGGCGCCGAGGATGATCCAGACGTTGTCGAGGTGCCGGGTGGCGAGCTGGTCGGCGAGGGTCTTGCGCCACTGCATCGCCTGGCGGTCGGCGCGCACCGACGCGATGTCGTAGAGGAACAGCCCCGCCAGCCCCAGCCCCAACGCGGCGGTGAGCGCGGCGGGGAAGCGGCGGCCCGCCCAGAAGCGGCGGACCTTGGGGCCCTCTCCCCCGCCGGGCAGCCCGGACGTCACCGCGTAGGGCTCGACGAGGGTCCGCCGGCCGATACTGGTCCGGGCGTTCTCCTCGTCGGACTGGTTCGGTTCCTGCGGGCGGTATTCGTGACTGCCGCTGTCGTCGCTCACTCCACCCTCCCCTCGTCCCGCTCGGCCGCCGTGGAGTGCAGCCGCTCCACCTCGACGGCCACCTCGGGTACATCCATACCCGTCAGGGACTCGACTTTCCCCGTGACATGGCGGCGGACCGCGCCGCAGACCGCGCCGATGTTCGCCGGGTAGCCGAGTTCGAGGGTCAGCCGGAGCCGGGCGGTGTCCTTGCGTACGGACACCGAGGCGTGCGGGCGTGCGTCGCGCGGCACCAGATCGGCGCCCGGCGCGCCGGTGAGGACCTCACCGGCGGCCTGGGCGGCGATCTTGGCGACCACCCGGTCCGCGATACGCAGCGCCCCGCGGTCGGCCGCGGGGAGCTGTCCGGGAACCGCCGACGCCATCAGCGCCGCCGGTCACGGTCGCGGTCGCGGTCCCTGGTGCGGAAGAAGTCCCCCGGTTCGAGGTCCCCGTCGAAGAACTTGCCCGCGACGAAGCCGACCGCGCCGAGCAGCGCCACCACGAGGAAGGCGCCGAAGCCGCCGAAATACCCGGCGAACCCCAGTGCCATGCCGGCCGCGAGGCCGATCACCGCCATGCTCATCGTCCGCTCCAGGTCCGTCTTGCCGCTTCAGGTGCCGGGTGCCGGGCAGTGGCCACTACTGGACCCGCTGCTCACGGTCGTCGTCATCGTCGTCGTCGGGCAGCTTGACGTCGCCCACGGCGATGTTGACCTCGACCACTTCCAGGCCGGTCATACGCTCCACCGCCGCGATGACGTTCTCCCGCACCGCGCGGGCCACCTCGACGATGGAGACGCCGTACTCGACCACGATGTCGAGGTCCAGCGCCGTCTGCACCTCGCCGACCTCGGCCTTGACGCCGCGGGTCGCCGAGCGTGTGCTGCCCGGGACGCGGTCGCGCACCGCGCCGAACGTCCGGGACAGGCCGGTGCCCATGGCGTGCACGCCCACCACGTCCCGCGCGGCGAGCCCGGCGATCTTCTCCACCACGCCGTCCGCGATGGTGGTGCGGCCCCGGCTCGCGGGGTCGCCGAGCGCCTTGCGCGGCGCGCCGCCGGCCGTCCCCTTGTCGAGGGTCCGCCCGCCGTCGCCTGCGGCCGACGAGCCCTCGGGCTCCGGCCGGTTGTACTGCCCGCTGTCCGTCATCGCGAGTCGTCCCTTCGTCTGGGCTGCTCCGTGCACCACACTATGTGCGCATGCCCCGGAGCGCTCCGGGGATGCGCCCAGAGGGGACCGCCACACCCCCGATCGAGTGGTAGCACGCCGGAAGGGGATGAGACCTGGTGACCATGGACCGACTGGCCAGGACGGTACGGGAACAGGTCGCGCTGGGACGCCTGCTGCCGCTGGGCGAGGCGGCGGACTCCGCCTGGATCACCGAGAACGCCGCCGTCGCCGCCCTGCGCCGGGTGGCGGACGCGCTGCCGGGCGTACGGCTGGGCGCGCTGGCGGTGGAACTGGACGACGCGGACGACGCGGACGACGCGGCGGACGGCGGGTCAGGGGGCGCGCCGGGCGGGGCTTCGGGCGAGGTGCCAGGTGGAGCGCCGGGCGAGCTGCCGGGTGGGACGGCGGGCGGGGCTTCGGACGGGACGACGGGCGAGGGTGCGTCAGGGGCTGTCGCGGGCAGGGCCGGAGGGGCCGCGCCGGTGGGCGCGCTGCCGTACGGGCCGCTGCGGATCACCGCGGACTTCGCGGCCGCGCTGGACGAGCCGCTGCCGCGCTCCGCGGAGCGGCTGCGGGCCGCGCTGTGGGCCTCCGCCCGGGAGGGCCTCGGGGTGCCGGTGCGCTCGGTCGACCTCGCGGTGACCGGGCTGCTGGAGGAACTGCCCGCGCTGGAGACGGCGCTGGAGGGCGTGGTGGTCGAGGGCGAGGGCCCGCCGGAGGTCACGGACGGGGCCGCGGGCGGGCCCGCCGACCGGGTGGCGGCGGCCGCGCTCGCGGTGCCCGGCGTGCTGCGGCTGTCCCGGCGGCTGGCCGGTTTCGGCACGGGCGTGCGGGTACGCGACACGCCGGACGGCCGCCGGGTGCAGGTGCAGCTGGCGGTGGCGGCGGGGAACCGCCCGTACGCGGTGGCACGGGCGGTGGCCGCCGCCGTCAAGGCCGCGGCGGCGGACGGCGCCCCGGGCCCGGTCTCCGCGGCGGTCGTGGTGACCGGCACGCAGTGAGCCGGGGCGGGTCGCCCGATCCGCTGCCCGGCTACTCCGCCGCGCCCGCCAGATCCCGCAGCCGCCGCCCCTGGGCGGCGCGCTCGGCCGCGTACTGCGCGTCCTCCGTGTGGGTCCGCGCGGTACGGAGCAGGGCCTTCGTCTCGTTGACGGCGTCGCGCGGCGGGGCGAGCAGCGCGGCGGCCAGGTCGGCGACGGCGGCGTCCAGCTCGGCGGCGGGCACCACGAGGTTGGCGAGCCCGGTGCGCTCGGCCTCGTCCGCGTGCACGAAGCGCCCGGTGACGCAGATCTCCAGCGCGCGGCCGTAGCCGACCAGCTCGGCGAGCGGCTTGGTGCCGGTGAGGTCGGGCACCAGGCCCAGGCTGGTCTCGCGCATGGCGAACTGCACATCGTCGGCGCACACCCGCAGGTCACAGGCCAGCGCGAGCTGGAATCCGGCCCCGATGGCATGGCCCTGGACGGCGGCGACCGTGATCAGGTCGGTGCGCCGCCACCAGGTGAAGGCCTGCTGGTACCCGGCGATGGTCGCGTCCAGCTCGCCCGCGTCGCCGCGCCCGAGATCGAGGAACGACGGCCCGCCGTCGAAGCCCTCGGGCGTGAACGCCTGCCGGTCGAGTCCGGCGGAGAAGGACGGCCCCTCGGCGCGCAGCACCGCGACCCGTACCTGCCCCGGCAGCAACCGTCCCGCTTCGGTCAGCGCCTGCCACAGGGCGGGCGACTGCACGTTGCGCTTGGCCGGATTGCACAGGGTGATGGTGGCGACGGTGCCGGTGCCGTCCAGCGCCAGCCGGATTCCGTCGCGTTCGAGCAGGATGGTGTCTTGGGGCATCAGTGACCTCCGAACGGACCGCGTACGTGATTACCGAAGAGTAACCAACGGCTCGGCACGCAGTCGCGCAGGGTCGGGAGGCGCCCGCGGGTCAGGCGGTGACGGCCTTCTTGCCCCGTGTCGCTCCGCCGCGACCGCGCAGGGTCACGCCGGACTCGCTGAGCATCCGGTGCACAAAGCCGTAGGACCGGCCGGTCTCCTCGGCCAGCGCCCTGATGCTCGCACCGGAGTCGTACTTCTTCTTCAGGTCTGCCGCGAGCTTCTCGCGCGCGGCGCCGGTCACCCGGCTGCCCTTCTTCAGAGTCTCGGCCACCCGTGCCTCCTCCAGGGAAGTGCGCTATGGACTCTCATGATCACCCCTAAGCGCTCTCCTGGCCACCCATTCGACAAGGTCTGTCACGGGACATTCACCGCGTGAATCCCGCGATAGCCGCCGAAGAACGTTCCGCGGCGCGCGATTTTCGCCGCAGAATTCCCGGCCGTGAACGCTTCCCGCACAAGAGCAGCAGGTCAGCGGGCATCCGTAAGGTGTTTGCCGATGTCACACCACTGATCGCCATGAGACGCCCGCGCATGGCGCGGGGTGCGCGTGAGTACCAGCCGGACTCACACAGATGACGGACGCGCGGTGGGCCGAATGATCCAATGGGCATGATCATCCGGCGAGCGCGGCGCTTGTCAGGCGGCTCGTCGGGCGGCTTGTCGAGCGACTCGTCGGGCGGCTTGTCAGGCCAGCGCGACGAGATCCGCGTAGTCCTGGCCCCAGAGGTCCTCGACGCCGTCGGGCAGCAGGATGATCCGCTCCGGCTGCAGCGCCTGCACGGCGCCCTCGTCGTGCGTGACCAGCACGACCGCGCCGGTGAAGGTGCGCAGCGCGCCCAGGATCTCCTCGCGGCTGGCGGGGTCCAGGTTGTTCGTCGGCTCGTCGAGCAGCAGCACGTTGGCGCTCGACACGACCAGCGAGGCCAGCGCGAGCCGGGTCTTCTCGCCGCCGGACAGCACACCGGCCGGCTTGTCCACGTCGTCGCCGGAGAAGAGGAAGGAGCCGAGGATCTTCCGTATGTCCACCAGATCGGTGTCGGGGGCGGACGACCGCATGTTCTCCAGCACCGTGCGGTCCGGATCCAGCGTCTCGTGCTCCTGCGCGTAATAGCCGAGCTTCAGGCCGTGGCCGGGCGTCACCTCGCCCGTGTCGGGCGTCTCCACCCCCGCCAGCAGCCGCAGCAGCGTGGTCTTGCCCGCGCCGTTCAGCCCCAGGATCACCACGCGCGAACCGCGGTCGATCGCGAGGTCCACGTCGGTGAAGATCTCCAGCGAGCCGTACGACTTCGACAGACCGCTCGCCATCAGCGGCGTCTTGCCGCAGGGCGCCGGGTCCGGGAAGCGCAGCTTGGCCACCTTGTCCGAGACGCGCACCGCCTCCAGGCCGGAGAGCAGCTTGTCCGCGCGCCGCGCCATGTTCTGCGCCGCGACGGTTTTGGTGGCCTTCGCGCGCATCTTGTCGGCCTGGGAATTGAGCGCGGCGGCTTTCTTCTCCGCATTCGCGCGTTCCCGCTTGCGGCGCCTCTCGTCGGCTTCCCGCTGCTGCTGGTAGAGCTTCCAGCCCATGTTGTAGACATCGATCCCGGCGCGGTTCGCGTCGAGATAGAAGACTTTGTTCACGACGGTCTCGATGAGGTTCGTGTCGTGCGAGATGACGATGAATCCGCCGCGGTACGTCTTGAGGTAGTCGCGCAGCCAGCTGACCGAGTCCGCGTCGAGGTGGTTGGTCGGCTCGTCCAGCAGCAGGGTGTCGGCGTCCGAGAAGAGGATGCGGGCCAGCTCCACGCGGCGCCGCTGGCCGCCCGACAGGGTGTGCAGCTGCTGCCCGAGGATGCGGTCGGGCAGGCCCAGCGCCGCCGCGATGGTCGCCGCCTCGGCCTCCGCGGCGTAGCCGCCCTTGGTGAGGAACTCCGTCTCCAGGCGGGCGTACTTCTTCATCGCGTTCTCGCGGGTGGCGCCCTTCCCGTTCGCCATCCGCTCCTCGTTCTCGCGCATCTTGCGCAGCACGACGTCGAGGTCGCGGGCGCCGAGGATGCGGTCGCGGGCGAGGACGTCGAGGTCGCCGGTGCGGGGGTCCTGGGGGAGGTAGCCCACCTCCCCGGAGCGCGCGACGCTCCCCGCCGCCGGCTGGCCCTCGCCGGCCAGCACCTTGGTCAGGGTCGTCTTCCCGGCGCCGTTGCGGCCGACCAAACCGATGCGATCGCCCTTGGCGACCTGGAAGGAGGCGGACTCGATGAGGATGCGGGCGCCGGCGCGCAGCTCGATGCCGGTGGCGGTGATCACGAGGCCAGTCTACTGGCCCGCTCCCCTCTCCCTTTTGCCGCCCGGCGGCGGGGGGCGCCCCGGGGTGCACCTTGCGGTGGGCTTCGCGACCTTACGGTGCGTGGGGGGTTGCTCGCGCAGTTCCCCGCGCCCCTGGTGGTTGCCCTCTACGCGCAGGGTGAGCGTTTTTAGGGGCGCGTGGGGGCACCTCCCGGGCGGAGCCTGGGGGAGAACGGAGCGACCAGCCCACCACCGGGAGAAGATCGCGGCGCCCACCGCAAGGGGCAGGTCAGGGCGTGCCTGTGTGGACCTGGAAGGCGGCCTTGCGCATTGCCTTCGCCAGGGCGGGGTCGGGGTGGGCGGCGGCGAGGGCGACGAGGACCTGGACGGTGCGGGGGTGGCCGACGTCGCGGACCTCTTCGAGGAGGCCGCGGACGGAGCCCTGGACCGCGGTGTCGAGGTGGCTCACCAGCAGGTGGTCCTCGCCGTGGTCGGCGACCGCGGCCGCCGTGTCCACCCACAGCCACGTCGCCTCCTCCCGGGTGAGGAGGGCCGTCGCGGTGTCGGGGTCGTCGCCGTCGAGTTCGGCGAGCCAGAGGACCGCGTACGGGCGGAGCACCGGCTCGTCCACGACCGCCCGCACCGCGGGCTCCGCGGGGTCGCCGACGACCCGCAGCGCCTCGAAGGCGAGCCCGCGCAGCAGCGCGTCGTCGCCGCGGGCGGTGTCGAGCAGTTCGGCGACGGCGGGCGCGACGGGACGCGCGGCGAGCCAGGCGCGGTATTCCGCGCGGGCGGGGCCGGGCGAGAGCCGGGAGCAGGCCCGCAGCATCGTCGGGGCGGACTGCTCCATGTGCCCGGCGGGCCCCTGCGCGGCAACGCAGATCTGCTCCAGCTTGACCCACACCGCCCAGCTGCCCAGCGGGGTGAGGGCGACCTCGTCGGGACGCGCGGGGTCGCGCGGCTGGAGCGCTCCCACCCGGGCGACGGCGTCGAGCGTCCAGTCGAGCAGCGTCGGCAGCGGGTCGCCGGCGCCGTCGGCGGGCGGTTCGTGCCGCTCGGTGCGCAGTTCGGCGACGCGCTGCCGCAGCAGGTCCAGCAGCGTGTCGATCGGGACCGGCCCGTTGGACAGGTGCAGGAAGGACAGCAACTGCGGCGCGGCCTCTATGACTTCGGCGACCAGCGCCGGATCGGGGCCGGTGCTCTCGCCGGGCAGGAAGGGGTGGGCGAGCGACCACGCGTCGAAGAGCGCGACCCAGCCGCGCAGCACCGCCGTGTCGTCGCTGTCCCAGGCGCGCAGCCGCCAGCCGGGCACCGCGGCGCCGCCGTGCAGTTCGATCAGGCCGGAGAGCCGGGCGTGGTCCCACGCGGTGCGGATCAGCCGGGGCGTCAGGTCCAGGTCGGCGGCGGCGCGGTCGAGCGCCTCGGCGGAGAGTATGCCGGTCGGTCCCGCGGTGCCCGGCCCGGTGCCCGCCCAGCGCGCGAGCCGTACCGCGGCGCCGAGTTCGGCCCGGGCGAGCCGGGCGAGATCCGGCAGCGGAGGGGTGCCTTCGGGCGGTCGGGCAGGCCGCGACCTGCGCGTTGTCGCGGTCCTGCGGGCCGCGGTGAGCGGCCGCCGGGGAACCAGGCGGAGCGGAGTGTCTCGCGGGCTACGGGACGTCACCTGAGCAGTCTCGTACGAGCGGGCCCAGATTCCCAATCGGGCGGGGATTCCCGCGGTGACGCGCTCACATGAGCGGGGTGAGGAAGCGCCGCAGCGTCTCCTCGTAACCGGCCGGGTCGGCGTTCCACATCGCGCCGTGCTGGGCGCCGCGGACGGTGTGCAGCAGCACCGACTCCGGGTGCCGGGCGGCGAGTTCGCGGGAGGCGTCCCAGGGCGCGAGGGTGTCGTCGGGGCCGTGGAAGAGCAGCGTCGGGACGGTGGGCGGCGCGGGGTCGGCCGGGGCCGTGCCCTCGCGCAGCGGCTGCACCCGGCGGCCCTCGGCCGCGCGCACCGCGAGCTGGGTCAGCGGGGCGGGCAGGCCGTGCGACTCCGCGGCCGCGGACACCGTGGCCCGCCAGTCCAGCACCGGCGAGTCCAGCACGAGACCGGCGACCCGGGCCCGTACCGCCGACAGCCGCTGGGCGTGCAGGGCCATCGTGGCGCCCACCGACCAGCCGTACAGCACGAGGCGCTCGGCGCCGTACTCGACCGCGTAGCGCATCGCCGCGTCCAGGTCACGCCACTCGGTACGGCCGAGGTGGCCGATGCCGTCCGCGGGCCGCGGGGCGTCCGGGTCGCCGCGGTAGCCCAGCACGAGCTGGGTGAAGCGGTGGTGGTGCAGCGTCGGCAGGACGTTCATCGCGTGCTCGCGGGTCGCGCCGAGGCCGTGCACGGTGATCACCCAGGTGCTGCGGGCGCCCGGCAGATACCAGGCGGGCAGCGGGCCCAGCTCGCCCGGGACCTCGACCTCGGTGAAGTCCAGCCCGAGCGCGGTCCGCGGGTCCCCGCGGTGCACCTGCGGGGTGAGGCGGACGGCGGTGCCCTGGTCGAGGGAGCCGTGCGGGACGGCGAGCAGCTTGCGGGTCACGGCGTAGGCGGTGCTGTCCACGACGTCGCCGGCGATGGCGTGCAGGCCGGTGTCCGCGGTGAGGCCGTACACGCCGCGGCGCGCGGAGGCGGCGGTGCGGGTGAGGGTGACGCGGTCCTCGGTGACCGCGTGCACGGTCACCGCGCCCTCCGGGGCGGGGCCCTCGGCGGGCGGCCGCAGGGCAAAGCGGGAGCCGTACCGGCCGGCCACCACGAGGGCGGCGGTGCCGGCACCCAGCACGGTCGTGGCTGTCGCCACGGCGGTTCTCAGTCGCATCCCGTCCAGTGTCGCGCGCGCATGCGCCTCCGGCCATCCGGAAGCCCTCCGCCGGGTGACCCGGCCTCGCCCTTGAGCTGCCACTTGCGGTGGCCGTCGCGATCGTCCGCCGGTGGTGGGCTGGTCGCGCAGTTCCCCGCGCCCCTGGTTTGCCGGCCTGCGTGGCATGCGCGAGCTTCTCCCGCGCAGGGTGAGCGTTTTTAGGGGCGCGGGGAACTGCGCGCTCAGCCCCCACCGGGGGAAAGGCACCGTGCCACGCCAAGTGGCAATCACCTGGGGGCGCGGGGAACTGCGCGACAAGCCCCCACGCGCGGACGATCGCGTAATGCACCTCCGGGGGCAGCCCGGGGCGCGAAGGGGCGCGGGGAACTGCGCGAGCAACCCACCACCGGCAGAAGGTCGCGGCACCCACCGCGAGGGGCAGCTCAGCGCGGCTGGCCGTACGCGGCGAGAGCCGCAGACGCCGCGCTGAGGTCGTCCGGGGACAAGGTCCGCGGACGGCCCGCGGAGGTCGCGAGGAGCCAGACGCGGCTCATCCATTCGAGCTGGGCGGTGTGCTCGTAGGCCCGCGCCAGCGACGCCGCGTGGACGAGGGTGCCGTGGTTGGCGAGCAGGCACGCCGTGCGCCCCCGGAGCGCGGCGACCGCCCCCGCCGCGAGCTCGTCCGTGCCGTAGAGGGCGTAGGGCGCGACGCGTACGGGCCCGCCGAGCGCCGCGGCCATGTAGTGGACGGGCGGCAGCTCGTCGGTGAGAAGGGTCACGGCGGTGGCGTGCGGCGCGTGCGTGTGGACGATCGCGCCCGCGTCCGTGGCGCGGTAGACGGCGAGGTGGAGCGGCAGCTCGCTGGTGGGGCGCAGCTCGCCGCGCACCTGGCGCCCGTCGAGGTCGACGGCGACGGCGTCCGCGGGGCGCAGCCGCTCGTACGGCACGCCCGTGGGCGTCACGACGACGAGGTCGCCGACCCGGGCGGAGACGTTGCCGGAGGTGCCGACGACGAGCCCGTCGGCGACGCTGCGGCGGGCCGCGGCGACGACGTCCTCCCACGCCCCGGCGACAGCATCCTGCACGGTGAATCCTTTCGTTTCCGGGCCCCGGCACGGGCATTATCACCGCCCCCCGCGCCCCCGCGGTTGTAGCACCGTTTGTATACCGTACCGACGGTCACTCTTGGTGCTCCATTCATCGGCCTGTCATGTTGGCACCACGCGTCCCCCACCAGTTCACCTCCCGTTCATGAACGGTCCGTACGGTCGGCTCGCCACTGTCCGATCGAACGATTGCCTGGGTCCATGGAACACATGACGCTCCTGATCGGAATCGTCATCGCCACCGCTCTCGCGTTCGATTTCACGAACGGTTTCCACGACACCGCCAACGCGATGGCCACGACCATCTCGACCGGGGCCCTCAAGCCGAGGACGGCGGTGGCCATGTCCGCCGTGCTGAACCTCGTCGGGGCCTTCCTGTCCGTCGAGGTCGCCAAGACCATCTCCGGCGGCATCATCGACGAGTCCGCAGGCGTCAGACCGCAGATGATCTTCGCCGCGCTGGTCGGCGCGATCGTCTGGAACATGCTGACGTGGCTGGCCGGGCTGCCCTCCAGCTCCTCGCACGCGCTGTTCGGCGGGCTGATCGGCGCGACCCTGGTCGCGGTCGGTCGGCACGGCGTCCACGGCGACGCCGTCGTCATGAAGGTCCTGATCCCGGCGCTCGCCGCCCCCTTCGTGGCGGGCCTCGCCGCCTTCGTCGCGACCCGGCTCAGCTACCGGCTGGACCGCAAGGCCGACCCGCGGGCGACCGCGAAGGGCTACCGCGCCGGGCAGATCGCCTCGGCCGGGCTCGTCTCGCTCGCGCACGGCACCAACGACGCGCAGAAGACCATGGGCGTGATCACCCTCGCGCTGATCACCGGCGGCGTCGTCGCCCCGCACTCCGACCCGCCGCTGTGGGTCATCGTCTCGGCGGGCGCGGCGATCGCGCTGGGCACGTACATCGGCGGCTGGCGGATCATCCGCACGATGGGCAAGGGCCTCACCGACATCCAGCCGCAGCAGGGCTTCGCGGCGCAGACCGGCGCCGCCGCCACCATCCTGGCCTCGTCCCACCTGGGCTTCGCGCTGTCCACCACGCAGGTGTGCTCCGGCTCGGTGATGGGCGCGGGGCTGGGCCGCAGCGGCGCGGTGGTGCGCTGGAGCACCGCGGGGCGGATGGTCGCCGCGTGGGCGCTGACGCTGCCCGCGGCCGGGCTGGTCGGCGCGGGCGCCGCGCTGCTGGCCGACCAGGGCAACTGGGGGGTGGCCGCGGTCGCCGTGCTGGGGCTCGCGGTGTGCGCCGCGATCCGCCACGCGGCGCGCCGCAGGCCCGTCACGCACGCCAACGTCAACGACGAGGTCGCCGACGACACGGCGGGAGTCCCCGAGCCGCAGGGCGCGGTGACCGCGGCCATCGCCGCCGTGATCCCGCCGCCGGCCGGCACCCCCGCCCCCACCGCGACGGTCTGAAGGAGTCCCGAATGAGCATCGACTGGCACGCCCTCGGCTCGGTCCTGGTCGTCACGCTGCTGTCCACCGTCGGCCTGGTCGGCGTCTTCACCCTCGGCGTCGTCGGCCTGTCCCGGCCGGCGGGCGGACCCGGCGGCCTGGCCGCGCGCGGCGGCGCCTACGCGTGCTTCGCCGCGTGCGCGGCGGCGGTCGCGTGGGGGATCTGGCTCATCGTCGCCAAGTAGCGCCCGCGCGCCGCGCTCAGCACCGCGCTGAACACCACTGCCCGGCGGCGGGGTGTGGACCTCACCACACTCCGTCGCCGCAGGTCAAGGGCAGGTTGACGCGGTCGTTGCGGCCGTGGTGGACTGCCGGATGCCATACGGCGGCAGGAGAGGAAGTCCGGTGCGAATCCGGCGCGGTCCCGCCACTGTCACCGGGGAGTGCACTCCCGAACCCGTACGTCACGGCCGGCTCGCCGGCTGGAAGACCCGGGAGTGCGTAGATCCGGGAGCCAGGAGACTCTCACCGCCGGTCACGTCGAACCAGGGCGCGGACCCTGAGTGAGGACAACAGCCATGCCCGGCGCCACTCCCCCACCGATCTGCTCCGTTCCGTCCCCCCGAGGTGTGACGGCGGTCTGAGCCATGCGTGCCGATCGCACCTACGCGTACGGCGCCGCACTCGGCTTTCTCGGCGATCTCGTCGCGGGTGACCCGCGCCGCGGCCACCCGGTCGCGGCGTTCGGGCGCGTGGCGGGTGCGCTGGAGCGCCGGATGTGGCGTGACGACCGGCTCACCGGTGCCGTGTACGCGGCGCTGTGCACCGGGGCCGCGGCGTCCGCCGCCGGGCTCGCGGCGCGTGCCGCCCGCCGCTCCCCCGCCGCGTCCACCGCGCTGGCCGCGGCCTGCACCTGGGCCGTGCTCGGCGGCACCTCGCTGGCCCGCGAGGCCCGGGCGGTGGGCGCCGCGCTCGAAGCGGGCGACCTCGACGCGGCCCGGGCCCGGCTGCCGCACCTGTGCGGGCGCGACCCGCAGCACCTGGACGCCGCCGGGATCGCCCGCGCGGTCGTCGAGTCCGTCGCCGAGAACACCTCGGACGCGGTCGTCGGCGCGCTGGTGTGGGGCGCGGCCGCGGGCCCCGCCGGGCTCGCGGGTTTCCGCGCCGCCAACACGCTGGACGCGATGGTGGGCCACCGCTCCCCGCGCCATCTGCGGTTCGGCTGGGCCGCGGCGCGCTTCGACGACGCGGTGGGCCGGCCCGGCGCCCGCCTCACCGCGGCCCTCGCCGTCCTCGCGGGAGCGCACCCGGGCGCCGCCTGGCGCACCTGGCGCCGCGACGCCGCCGCCCACCCGAGCCCCAACGCGGGCCCGGTGGAGGCCGCCTTCGCGGGCGCCCTGCGCGTCCGTCTGGGTGGCACCCTCTCCTACGCGGGCCGGATCGAGCACCGGGCCGTCCTGGGCGCGGAATTCCCGCCGCCGGGTGCGGCGGACATCGAGCGGGCGGTCGTCCTGTCCCGCCGGGTGTCGGCACTGGCGCTGGCGGTGAGCGTGCTGCCGTCGCTGGTGGGCGGCCGCGGGCCGGTTTCTTTCCCGCCCCGACGCCGGGCAGCCCGTACGAGCGGACCGGCGGTGCCGAACACCCGGCAGGGGGAGGCGCCGTGAGGGGCCTCATGGTCGCGGGCACCGCGTCCGACGCGGGCAAGAGCGTCGTCACCGCGGGGATTTGCCGCTTCCTGGTGCGGCAGGGCGTGCGGGTCGCCCCCTTCAAGGGGCAGAACATGTCGCTCAACTCCTTCGTCACGCGCGACGGCGCGGAGATCGGGCGGGCCCAGGCCGTACAGGCGCAGGCCGCCCGGGTGGAGCCGTCCGCGCTGATGAATCCGGTGCTGCTCAAGCCGGGCGGCGACCGCAGCAGCCAGGTGGTGCTGCTGGGCAGGCCGGTGGGCGAGATGTCGGCCCGCGGCTACCACGGGGACGGCGGTTTCCAGGGCGAGTTGGTGGACGTCGTCGCCGACTGCCTGGAGCAGCTGGCGCGTTCGTACGACGCGGTGGTCTGCGAGGGCGCCGGGAGCCCCGCGGAGATCAACCTGCGGCGTACCGACATCGTCAACCTGGGCCTGGCGCACCGTGTGAAGCTCCCCGCGCTGCTGGTGGGCGACATCGACCGCGGCGGCGTCTTCGCGGCGTTCTTCGGGACGACCGCGCTGCTGCCGCCCGAGCAGCAGGCGCTGCTCGCGGGCTACGTCGTCAACAAATTCCGCGGCGACGTGACGCTGCTGGAGCCGGGCCTGGAGATGCTGCGCGGGCTGACGGGCCGCCCGACGCTGGGCGTGCTGCCGTACGCGCGGGGCCTGGTCATCGACGAGGAGGACGGCCTGCACGTCCGCGAGCACGCCGCGGGCGAGCCGTACGGGCGCGAGACGCTGCGGGTCGCGGTGGTGCCGCTGCCGCTGATGTCGAACTTCACGGATCTGGACGCGCTCGCCGCCGAGCCCGGCGTGGAGGTGCGCTTCACCGACCGGCCGTCCGAGGTGGCCGCCGCCGACCTGGTCGTGCTGCCCGGCACCCGCGGCACGGTGCGGGCGCTGGAGTGGCTGCGGGCCCGCGGCCTCGCGGCGGCGGTGGAACGCCGCGCGGCGGCCGGCCGCCCGGTGCTGGGCATCTGCGGCGGCTTCCAGATCCTGGCCGAACGCATCGAGGACGACGTCGAGTCGAAGGCCGGTACGGTCCGCGGCCTCGGCCTGCTGCCCGCCCGGATCCGCTTCGCCGCCGCCAAGACGCTGGCCCGGCCCGCCGGTCGGGCGTACGGCGAGCCCGTCGAGGGCTACGAGATCCACCACGGCGTGGCCGAACTCGGCTCCGGCGGCGAGCCGTTCCTCGACGGGCTGCGGGTCGGCGCGGTGTGGGGCACGCACTGGCACGGCTCGCTGGAATCCGACGGCTTCCGCCGGGCCTTCCTGCGCGAGGTCGCGGGCGTCGCGGGCCGCGCCTTCGAGCCCGCGCCGGACACCGACTTCGCCGCGCTGCGCGAGGCGCAGCTCGACCGGCTCGCCGACCTGGTCGCCGAGCACCTGGACACCGCCGCGCTGCTGCGGCTCATCGAGGACGGCGCGCCCGCCGGCCTCCCCTTCGTCCCACCGGGGGCACCATGACGATCGTTCTGCTGCTGTCCACCGCCGACACCGACCTGCTCGCCGCCCGCGCCGCCACCGGCGGGGCGACGGCCTACCGCATCGCCAACCCCTCGCGGGTGGACCCGGGTTCGGACCTGCCCGGCCTGCTGGCGGGCGCCGACCTCGTCGTGGTGCGGCTGCTGGGCGGGCGCCGGGCGTGGGAAGAAGGGCTCGCGGTGATCGCCGCGTCCGGGGTGCCGTCGGTTCTGCTGGGCGGCGAGAGCGTGCCGGACGCGGAGCTGATGGCGCTGTCGACGGTGCCCGCGGGTGTCGTCGCGCAGGCGCTGCGCTACCTCGTGGAGGGTGGCCCGGCGAATCTGGCGGAGCTGGCGCGCTTCCTGTCCGACACCGTGCTGATGAGCGGCGAGGGCTTTGAACCGCCCTGCCCCATGCCGCAGTTCGGGGTGCACGGCGACGACCGGGGCCGTGACCCGGCGCGCCCCACGGTGGCGGTGCTCTTCTACCGGGCGCACGAACTGTCCGGCAACACCGCCTTCGTGGACACCCTGTGCGCGGCGGTCGAGGCGCGCGGCGCCAACGCGCTGGCGGTGTACTGCGGTTCGCTGCGCGGCGCGGATCCCGCGCTCTTCGCGCTGCTGGGCCGGGCGGACGCGATCGTGGCGACGGTGCTGGCGTCCGGCGGCACGGTCGCCGCCGACGCGTCGGCCGGGGGCGACGACGAGGCGTGGGACATCGGCGCGCTCGCCGGGCTCGACGTGCCCGTGCTCCAGGGCCTGTGCCTGACCTCGTCGCACAAGGCGTGGGGCGAGTCGGACGCGGCACTGTCGCCGATGGACGCGGCGATGCAGGTGGCGATCCCCGAATTCGACGGGCGGCTGATCACCGTGCCGTTCTCCTTCAAGGAGACCGGCGAGGGCGATGTGCCGGTGTACGTCGCCGATCCGGAGCGGGCCGCGCGCGTCGCGGGCATCGCCGTACGGTACGCGGCCCTGCGGCACGCCCCGAACGCGGGCAAGAGGATCGCGCTGGTCTTCACCGCCTACCCCACCAAGCACTCCCGGGTCGGCAACGCGGTGGGCCTGGACACCCCCGCCTCCGCGGTGCGGCTGCTGGAGGAACTGCGGGCGGCCGGTTACGACACCGGTGAACACCCGGCGGACGGCGACGAGTTGATCCACCGGCTGATCGCCGCCGGGGGGCACGACGTGGAGTGGCTGACCGAGGAGCAGCTGGCCGCCGCCCCGGCCCGGGTGCCGCTCGCCGACTACCGGCGCTGGTTCGACCGGCTGGACGAGGGCCTGCGCGCGTCGATGCTGGAGCACTGGGGCGAGCCGCCGGGCTCGCTCTACGTGGACGGCGACGACATCGTGCTGGCGTCGCTGCGCTTCGGCAACGTCGTGGTGCTGATCCAGCCGCCGCGCGGCTTCGGCGAGAACCCGATCGCGATCTACCACGACCCCGACATGCCGCCGTCGCACCACTACCTGGCGGCCTACCGCTGGCTCGACCACACCTTCGGCGCCGACGCGATCGTGCACCTGGGCAAGCACGGCACGCTGGAGTGGCTGCCCGGCAAGGGACTCGGCCTGTCCGCCGGGTGCGCGCCGGACGCGGTGCTCGGCGAGATCCCGCTCGTCTACCCCTTCATCGTCAACGACCCGGGTGAGGGCACGCAGGCCAAGCGGCGCGGCCACGCGACCGTGGTGGACCACCTGGTGCCGCCGATGGCGCGCGCCGACTCCTACGGCGACCTCGCCAAGCTGGAGCAACTCCTCGACGAATACGCCCTGGTGAACGACCTGGACCCGACGAAGGCCCCGGCGATCCGCGGCCGGATCTGGGAGCTGGTGCGGGCCGCCGAGCTGCACCGGGATCTGCACGTCGACGAGCAGCCCGGCGAGGACGACTTCGACGACTTCGTGCTGCACGTCGACGGCTGGCTGTGCGAGATCAAGGACGTCCAGATCCGCGACGGCCTGCACATCCTGGGCGCGGGTCCCGTCGCCGAGGCGCGCGTCAACCTCGTGCTGGCGGTGCTGCGTTCGGCCCAGGTGTGGGGCGGCAAGGGCGGCGCCCTGCCGGGCCTGCGGGCCGCGCTCGCCGAGCATGTCGGTCTTGTGGAGAAGGAGTTGCTGGCCGCTCCCGGTGAACACCTCGCCGTACCGGCGGCGTTGACGGCGCTCGCGGAGGGGCCCGCGCGTACCGCGTCCGACGCGGTCGACCTGCTGGAGCAGGTGGCGCGGCGGCTCGCGGAGACGATGGAGGCGCGCGGCTGGGCGCCGGACGCGGCGGCCGCGACCGTACGCGAGGTGCTGGACGCCGAAGTCCCCGCGGCGGTAAGGGTGCTGGACTTCGCCGCGACGGAGGTCGTGCCGCGGCTGGCGCGTACCAGTGACGAGCTGGGGCACATCCTGCGGGCGCTGCGCGGCGGTTACGTGCCCGCGGGCCCGTCCGGCTCCCCCACCCGGGGCCTGGTCAACGTGCTGCCGACCGGGCGCAACTTCTACTCCGTCGACCCCAAGGCGATCCCGTCCCGGCTGTCGTGGGACGTCGGCTCCGCGCTCGCCGCGTCGCTGCTCGCCCGGCACCTCGCCGACCACGGCGCCTACCCGAAGTCCGTGGGCCTGACGGTGTGGGGCACCTCCTGCATGCGCACGCAAGGGGACGACATCGCGGAGATCCTCGCGCTGCTGGGCTGCCGCCCGGTGTGGGACGACGCCTCGCGCCGCGTCACCGGCTTCGAGGTCGTCCCGGCCGCCGAGCTGGGCCGACCGCGGATCGACGTCACCGTGCGCATCTCCGGCTTCTTCCGGGACGCCTTCCCGCACGTCGTCGCGCTCATCGACGACGCGGTACGGACGGTCGCCGAGCTGGAGGAGGACGCGGACGCCAACTACGTCCGCGCGCACGCCGACGAGGACACCGCCGCGCACGGCGACCGGCGGCGCGCCACCGCCCGCATCTTCGGTTCCAAGCCCGGCGCGTACGGCGCGGGCCTGCTGCCGCTCATCGACGCCCGCAACTGGCGCTCCGACGCCGACCTCGCCGAGGTCTACGCGGTGTGGGGCGGCTACGCGTACGGCCGCGGCCTCGACGGGCGCGCCGCGCGCGGCGACATGGAGGCCGCCTTCCGGCGCATCCAGGTCGCCGCGAAGAACGTCGACACCCGCGAGCACGACCTCGTCGACGCGGACGACTACTTCCAATACCACGGCGGCATGGTCGCGATGGTCCGCCACCTCACCGGCGCCTCCCCCGAGGCGTACGTCGGCGACAGCGCCCTCACCGACCAGATCCGCACCCGCACGCTCGGCGAGGAGACCCACCGCGTCTTCCGCGCCCGCGTCGTCAACCCCCGCTGGATGGCGGCGATGCGGCGGCACGGCTACAAGGGCGCCTTCGAGATGGCCGCGACCGTCGACTACCTCTTCGGCTACGACGCGACGGCGGGCGTCGTGGACGACTGGATGTACGAGCGGCTCGCCGCGGAGTACGTCTTCGACGCGGAGAACGCGGACTTCATGCGGAAGTCCAACCCGTGGGCGCTGCGGGGGATTTCGGAGCGGCTGCTCGAAGCGGCGGACCGGGGCCTGTGGGCGGCCCCGGATCCGGAGACCCTTGCGCGTCTGCGCGAGACCTATCTCGCCCTGGAGGGCGACCTGGAGGGCGAGTCATGAGCGGCACCCCGCGGGGCGGCTACGCGCCGCCGTGCTTCCCACCGTCGCCGGGTGCGGGTCCCTTGCGCGCCCCCTCCCCCTACCTGCGGTGGGGGGACCCCCAGCCGGGCGGAACGATGGCCCGCAAAGGGAGACGCAGATCGCAGGGCAGACCGGGCCCGCGTCCGGCGGCGGTGGGGATCAGTGCGGCGGGGTGCCGCGATCAGGTGGAGGAGGACGCGTGACCTATCCGTTCAGTGCCCTCGTGGGCCAACAGGAGCTGCGGCTCGCGCTCGTGCTCAACGCGGTCTCGCCCGCGGTGGGCGGCGTGCTGGTGCGCGGCGAGAAGGGCACCGCCAAGTCGACCGCGGTGCGGGCGATGACCGCGCTGCTGCCCGCCGTCCGCGTCGTCCCCGGCTGCCGGTTCTCCTGCGAGCCGGGGTCCGCCGACCCCGCGTGCCCGGACGGCCCGCACCCGGCGGACGGGGGCGCCCTGGAGCGCCCCGCACGGCTCGTGGAGCTGCCGGTCGGCGCGTCCGAGGACCGCCTCGTCGGCGCCCTCGACCTCGAACGCGCCCTGGCCGAGGGCGTGAAGGCCTTCGAGCCGGGCCTGCTCGCGGCCGCGCACCGCGGCATCCTCTACGTCGACGAGGTCAACCTGCTGCACGACCACCTGGTCGATCTGCTGCTGGACGCCGCCGCGATGGGCGCGAGCCATGTCGAGCGCGAGGGCGTGTCCGTCACGCACGCCGCCCGCTTCCTGCTCGTCGGCACGATGAACCCCGAAGAGGGCGAGCTGCGCCCGCAGTTGCTGGACCGCTTCGGCCTGACCGTGGAGGTCGCGGCGTCCCGCGACACCGACGAGCGGGTGGAGGTCGTCCGGCGGCGGCTGGCGTACGACGCCGACCCCGCCGGTTTCGCGGACAGTTGGGCGGCGCAGGAGCGGGAGGTGCGCGAACGCATCGCCGCCGCACGGGCGTTGCTGCCCGAGGTGCGGCTCGGGGATTCCGCGCTGCGGCAGATCGCGGCGACCTGCGCGGCCTTCGAGGTCGACGGCATGCGCGCGGACATCGTGATGGCCCGCACCGCGACCGCGCTGGCCGCGTGGGCGGGACGCACGGTCGTACTCGCCGAGGACATCCGGCAGGCGGCGCTGCTCGCGCTGCCGCACCGGCGGCGCCGCAACCCCTTCGACGCGCCCGGCCTCGACGAGGACACCCTCGACCAGGCGCTCGCCGAGGCCGCGGCGCAGTCCGAACCCGATCCGGAGGCGGAGCCCGACAAGGACCCGGACGACCCGGACCCCGACGGCGACGGGAACGGCCCCGGCGGAGGCGGCGGCATCCCGCCGCAGCCCGCGGACGGCCCGCCCGACGCCGCCGACTCCCCCGACTCCCCCGCGGAGAGCCCCGCCGCCCCCGGCTCCGGCGCCCCCGACGCCGAAGGCGCCCCCGGCCCCGGCTCCCCCCGCGAGCAGCCCGCGGCCGCCGCCGAGGCACCCTTCCGGGTCAGGCCGCTGACCGTGCCCGGCCTCGGCGAGGGCGCGGCCGGGCGCCGCTCCCGCGCCCGTACCGCGCACGGCCGTACGACCGGCGCCCGGCGCCCCCGCGGCGCCCTCGGCAAGTTGCACCTGGCCGCGACCGTGCAGGCCGCGGCCCCCCACCAGCGGGCGCGCGGGCGCAGCGGCCCCGGGATCGTCGTCCGCGCGGACGACCTGCGGGAGGCCGTCCGGGAGGGCCGGGAGGGCAATCTCGTGCTCTTCGCCGTTGACGCGTCCGGCTCGATGGCGGCCCGGCAGCGGATGTCGGCGGTCAAGGGCGCGGTGCTGTCGCTGCTGCTGGACGCCTACCAGCGGCGCGACAAGGTCGGCCTGGTCACCTTCCGCGGCAAGGACGCCGAGCTGGCACTGCCGCCGACGTCGTCGGTCGACGCGGGCGCCGCGCGGCTGGAACGGCTGCCCACCGGCGGCCGCACCCCGCTCGCCGCGGGCCTGCTGAAGGCGCACGACGTGCTGCGCGTCGAGCGGCTGCGCGACCCGGCGCGGCGCGCGCTGCTCGTCGTCGTGACCGACGGGCGGGCCACCGGCGGCCCGGAGCCGCTCGCGTACGCCGCCCGCGCCGCCCGGCTGCTGGCGGCGACGGGGACGGCCGCGGTCGTCGTGGACTGCGAGTCGGGGCCGGTACGCCTCGGCCTCGCGGGCACGCTCGCCGCCGACCTCGGCGGGGTCGCGGTGACGCTCGGCGAACTGCGGGCCGAGACGGTGTCGTCCCTGGTCAAGGACTTCCGGAGGGCCGCGTAATGCCGCAGGGACAGCCCGCTTCCGTCCCCGACGACGGCCTGACGACGCGGCAGCGCCGCAACCGGCCGCTGACGATCGTGCACACCGGCACGGGCAAGGGGAAGTCGACGGCCGCCTTCGGGCTCGCGCTGCGGGCGTGGAATCAGGGCTGGCCGGTGGGGGTCTTCCAGTTCGTGAAGTCCGCGAAGTGGCGGGTCGGCGAGGAGCGCGCGCTGCGGGTGCTGGGCGCCTCCGGCGAGGGCGGCACGGTGGCCTGGCACAAGATGGGCGAGGGGTGGTCGTGGGTGCAGCGCTCGCTCGACGACAGCGAGGAGGCGGCCCGGGAGGGCTGGGAGCAGGTCAAGCGCGACCTGGCGGCGCAGACGTACCGGCTGTACGTGCTCGACGAGTTCGCGTACCCGATGACGTGGGGCTGGGTCGACACCGCCGAGGTCGTGGCCGTGCTGCGGGAGCGGCCCGGGAGCCAGCACGTCGTGATCACCGGGCGGAACGCGCCCGCCGAGCTGGTGGCCACCGCCGACCTCGTCACCGACATGACCAAGGTCAAGCACCCCATGGACGCGGGCCAGAAGGGGCAGAGGGGCATCGAGTGGTAGCCCGCCTCGTCGTCGCCGCGCCCGCGTCCGGCTCCGGCAAGACCACGGTCGCGACCGGCCTGATGGCCGCGTACGCGGCAGCGGGCCACGCCGTCTCCCCGCACAAGGTCGGCCCCGACTACATCGACCCCGGCTACCACGCGCTCGCCGTCGGGCGCCCCGGCCGCAACCTCGACCCCTTCCTGTGCGGCGAGCACCGCGTCGCCCCGCTCTTCCGGCACGCCGCGCGGGGCTGCGACCTCGCCGTGGTCGAGGGCGTCATGGGCCTGTTCGACGGCGCCGCGGGCCGCGGTGAGCTGGGCTCCACCGCGCAGGTCGCGACGCTGCTGCGGGCGCCGGTCGTGCTCGTCGTCGACGCGTCGGCGCAGTCTCGGTCGGTGGCCGCGCTCGTGCACGGCTTCACGACGTTCGACCCGCGGGTGCGGGTGGGGGCGGTGGTCCTCAACAAGGTGGCGTCGCCGCGGCACGAGCGGATGCTGCGCGAGGCGCTGGAGGAGGCGGGCGTCCCGTGCGCGGGCGCGCTCCCCCGCGAGGCCGAACTCGCCGTGCCCTCCCGGCACCTGGGGCTCGTGCCCGCCGCCGAACGCGACGCCGCCGCCCGCGCGTTCGTCCGCGCGGCGGGGGCGCGGGTGGGCGAGTTCTGCGACCTCGCCATGCTGCTGGCGCTGGCGCGCTCGGCCCCGCCGCTGACGGCTCCGCCGTGGGAGGCGACGGCGGAGGTCGCCCTCTCCCGGGGCGGGGGCGAAATCCAGCCCGTCCGGCGTTTGAGGACCGGGGTTCGGGGCGGAGCCCCGGGCGGGGTCCGGGGTGCCACCCCGGTTTCGGGAAGGGGCGGGTCAGGGGAAGAACCCCACCCGCGCCCCGTCGTCGCCATCGCGCGCGGGGCGGCCTTCAGCTTCTCCTACGCCGAGCAGGCGGAACTGCTCCGGGCCGCCGGAGCGGACGTCGTC
This sequence comes from Streptomyces sp. NPDC021020, assembly GCF_044333285.1. Taxonomy (NCBI): domain Bacteria; kingdom Bacillati; phylum Actinomycetota; class Actinomycetes; order Kitasatosporales; family Streptomycetaceae; genus Streptomyces; species Streptomyces sp. NPDC021020. The sequence goes on along the minus strand of NZ_JBIRQQ010000009.1, from coordinate 322,590 downwards.
GCCCTCGACCCGCTCACCGACGAGGCCCTCCCCGAAGGCACCCGCGGCCTCGTCCTCGGCGGCGGCTTCCCGGAGATGTACGCGGCGGAACTCTCCGCCAACTCCCGCCTCCGCGACGAGATCACCCGCTTCCGCGGCCCCGTCGCCGCGGAGTGCGCGGGCCTGCTCTACCTCGCCCGCGACCTCGACGGCCACCCCATGTGCGGCCGCCTGCCCACCTCCGCCGCGATGACCGGCACGCTCACGCTCGGCTACCGCGAGGCCGTCGCGCTCGGCGACAGCCCGCTCGCCGCGGCCGGCACGCGCGTGCGCGGGCACGAATTCCACCGCACTACGGTGACCCCGGAGTCGGGGGCCGCCCCCGCGTGGGGCCTCACGCACCCCGAGCGCCGTACCGAGGGCTTCGTGGACGGCTCCGTGCACGCCTCCTATCTGCATCTGCACTGGGCCGGCGAGCCGTCGCTCGCGACCCGTTTCACCGAGAGGTGTGCCACATGGACGTGAGGCGTCTGACCGGCGTCGGGGTCGGCCCCGGCGACCCCGAGCTGGTCACGGTCAAGGGCGTGGCCGCGTTGCGCGCCGCGGGCGCGGTGGTGGTGCCGGTGATGGACACCGGCGAGACCGGCCGCGCCGAGGCGACGGTGCTGCATTACGTGGAGCCCGCGCGCGTCGTACGCGTCGTCTTCGCGCTGAACGAGCGCGCCGACCGGTCCCGCCGGGAGGCCGCGTGGGACGCGGCGGGCGCGCGGGTCGCGGACCTGCTCCGTACCCACGGCACGGTCGCCTTCGCGACGATCGGCGACCCCAACGTCTACTCGACCTTCACCTACCTCGCCCAGACCGTCGCGGGGCTCGTCCCGGGCCTGACGGTCGCGACCGTCCCCGGCATTACGGCCATGCAGGACCTCGCCGCCCGCAGCGGCGCGGTGCTCGCCGAGGGCACGGAGCCGCTGACGCTCGTCCCGGTGACGGCGGGCGCCACCGTGCTGAAGGCCGCGCTGGAGGGCCCGGGCACGGTGGTGGCCTACAAGTTCGGCCGCCTGGCCACCGAGGTCGCGGCGGCGCTGGCCGCCACCGGCCGCACCGCCGACGCGGTGTGGGGCAGCGCCCTGGGCCTGCCGGACGAGTCCATCCGCCCCGCGGCGGAGCTGACCGGCAGCGGCCCGCTGCCGTACCTGTCGACCCTGATCGCCCCCGCACGGCGGGACGGACGAGGAGGAAAGCTGTGAACATCGCCTGCGGCGCGCTGAGCACGGCAGGAGCGCGGGGGCTCCCCGGCACGCCTACGGCGAGGGCCGAGCCGATCGCCCCGCCGGGGGCCGGACCGCTGCGCACCACCACGGCAACCCCGCCGCCGACCGCCGGACCGCACGCGCACGCCACCGCCGGTCCGCTCTGCACCCCTGCGGCACGCCCCGCGCGTCCGACACCCGTACCGTCACACGCGGCACGCAGGATGCCCTGGGCGGCGGTAGGCCGATCGCGCGAGGGCGCCGCCACGGGGGCCGGACCGCTGCGCGCCGCTCGCGCGCCGGGCATCTCACGCCCTACGCCCGGTCCGTCACCCGCGGCGGGCACGCCGGACGGGGCGGACGCGCGCCCGGACGCCACCAGGGCGCGCGCCGCAGCCGCCGGGCCGCGCACCACCCGCGCCGCGGGCGGGGGTGTCCGATGAGGGGCAAGGTCACCTTCGTCGGGGCCGGGCCCGGTGCCGCCGATCTGCTCACCTTCCGCGCCGCGAAGGCCATCGCCGAGGCGGACGTCGTCATCTGGGCGGCGAGCCTCGTGCAGGAGGCGGTGCTGGAGCACGCCCGCGAGGGGGCGGAGATCCTGGACTCGGCGGGGATGTCGCTGGAGGACGTCGTCGCCGTCTACGGGCGCGTCGCCCGCGAGGGCCTGCGCTGCGCGCGCGTCCACTCCGGCGACCCCGCGCTGTGGGGCGGCACGCAGGAGCAGGTGGACCGCTGCGCGGAGCTGGACGTCGAGGTGGAGATCGTGCCGGGGGTGTCGTCCTTCTCGGCGGTCGCGGCGCGCGCCGGACGGGAGTTGACGATCCCGCGGGTCGCGCAGTCCGTCATCCTCACCCGGCTGGGCGGCGGCAAGACGCCGATGCCGCCGGGCGAGGAGGTCCGGGAGTTCGCGCGGCACGGCACGACGATGGCGGTCTTCCTGTCCGCCGCCCGCAGCGGCCAGCTCGCGGCGGAGCTGCTGGAGGGCGGCTACCCGACGGACACGCCGGTCGTCGTCGCACACCAGGTGACGTGGCCGGAGGAGCTGCTGCTGCACTGCACGGTGGGCACGCTGGAGGAGACGGTCAAGGTGCACCGCCTCTGGAAGCACACCCTCTTCCTCGTCGGCCCCGCCCTCGCGTCCTCCGGCACCCGCTCCCACCTCTACCACCCGGGCCACTTTCACGGCTTCCGCCGCGCGGACCCGACCGCCCGCCGCGACCTGCGGGCACCCCGTGACTGAGCGAGCGGCCGAGCCGCGGGTGCCGGGCCCCGACGGGCGTACGGCCGCGGCCGGGCAGGACGGCGGCCCCGAACCCCTGCCCGCGGGCGGGCCCGACGTCGTACGCGCGTCACCGGCCGCGCCCGGCCCGGACGACGCGGACACCTGCGCACCCGGCAGCCGCGACGACCTGCGCGGACCACGTCCCACCCCCGTCGCCTCCGGCCGGACAGGCACCGACGCGGCCCCCCTCGCACGCGGGAACGCCGCCGCGGACGACCGGGGCACCGGCGCCCAGGCCCCCCGCGCGGTCCCGCTCATCACCGTCGTCGGTGGCGGTACGGGCGGGGAGGCAGTCGTCGTCGCGGGGGACGCCGAGTTGGTCGTCGGCGCCGCACGGCACCTGGCTGCCGCCGAACTGCCGCCCGCCGCACGGCGGATCGTGCTCGGGGCGCTCGCGCCCGCGCTGGACGTCGTCGGGGAGTACGTGGCCGCCGGGCGGCGGGTCGTGGTGCTGGCGTCCGGGGACCCGGGGCACTTCGGGATCGTGCGGGCGCTGGGCGAGCGGTTCGGGGCGGCGGCGCTCGACGTGCGGCCGTCCGTGGCGTCCGTCGCCGCCGCGTTCGCCCGGGTCGGGCTGAGCTGGGACGACGCCGTCGTCGTGAGCGCGCACGGGCGGGCGCTGCGGACCGCGGTCCATGTGTGCCTCGCGCACGGCAAGGCCGCCGTGCTGACCGGCCCCGGCGCCGGACCCGCGGAGATCGGCGCCGCGCTGGACCGCGCCGGTGCGGACCGGCGGCTCGTCGTGGCCTCCCGGCTGGGCTCGGACGGCGAATCCGTCGTGGCCGTCTCCCCGCGGGAGGCGGCGGAGCGGGAGTGGGGCGGCGCCGTGAGCGTCGTGCTGAGCCTGCGGCCGGGGCTGCCGGTCGGTCCGGCCGTGACGGTCGCGGGTCCGCCGCCCGCGCCCGCGGGGTGGGCGCTGCCGGAGGAGGCGTTCGCCCACCGGGATTCGATGATCAGCAAGTTCGAGGTACGGGCGCTCGCCCTCGCCCGGCTCGGGCCGCGCACCGGCGAGCTGGTGTGGGACGTCGGCGCCGGGTCCGGCTCGGTGGCCGTGGAGTGCGCGCGGTTCGGGGCGGCGGTCGTCGCCGTCGACAGATGCGCGGACGCGGTCGCCCGGGTGCGGGCCAACGCCGCCGCGCACGGCGTGGACGTCGCGGCCGTGCTCGGCGACGCGCCCGCCGTGCTCGGCGAACTCCCCGACCCCGACGCGGTGTTCGTCGGCGGCGGCGGGGACGATGTCGCCGCCGTGGTCGCCGCGTGTGCCGCGCGGGCGCGCCGGGCGGTCGTGGTGACGCTCGCGGCGGTCGACCGGGTCGCGGAGGTACGGGCCGCGCTCGGCGCGGAAGGCTTCGCGGTGGGCGGGGTGCTGCTCCAGTCCTCGCGGCTCGCGCCGCTGCCCGGCGGGGTCTCCCGGCTCGCCGCGGCCAACCCGGTGTTCGTGCTGTGGGCCGAACGGCGGCCCGGCGCCCCTGACAGAGAAGAAGGAGCACCCGCGTGATCGGGCTCATCCATGCCACCGCGGCGGGCAGGACCGGCTGCGAGCGGCTCGCCGCCGCCTGGCCCGGCCGCACCCGCCGCTACGACGACGGTCCGGTGGGCGAACGGCTCGCGGCGGCGTTCGCGGAGTGCGACGCGCTCGTGGTCTTCCTCGCGACGGGGGCGGCCGTACGGGTGCTCGCGCCGCTGCTGACGTCCAAGTCCGGGGATCCGGCGGTCGTGACGGTGGACGAGGCGCACCGGCACGCCGTCGCCCTCCTCGGCGGCCACGCGGCCGGGGCGAACGCGCTCGCCGCGGAGGTCGGCGAGGTGCTCGGGGCCGAGCCGGTCGTGACGACCGCGACGGACGTGACCGGCACGCCCGCGCTCGACGCCCTCCCCTACCCGGCGGAGGGCGCAATCCCCGCAGTGACCCGCGCCCTCCTGGACGGCACCCCCGTCCACCTCCTGAGCCCCGTCACCTGGCCTCTCCCCGCCCTTCCCCTCCACCTGTGGCCGGGGACCGCGGCAGCCCCTCCCGGCACCGCGCCGGATACCAACGAGCCCCAGCCGACTCCCGCGCCCACCCGGCCCGAGCCGGGAAATCCTCCCGCCGCAACGGCGAGCACCGAAACGGCGCAACCCGGCGGTGCCGAACCCACCGCGGCCGAGGACGGCTCGGCACCGCCGGACACCACTCCCCCGCTTCCCGCCGCCGCGGCGGAAGAAGGTGAGCGGCAGGCGGCGCCCGCGCCCACCCGGCGCGACCCGGGAACCCCTCCCGCCGCGGAGGGCGGCAGCCCCCAATACCTCGTCGAGGTCACCGACGAGGTGCGGGCTCACGGCGAGCGGGCCGTGTACGTCAGGCCGCCGTCGCTCGTGGTCGGGGTCGGCGGGTCGCGCGAGGTGGGCGTCGAGGAGGTCGTAGAACTCGTCGGGAGTGCGCTGGACGGCGCCGGGCTCGCCCGGAGGAGCGTGTGGGCCCTGGCCACCGTGGAGGCCAAGAAGGAGGAGGCGGGGATCGTCGGGGCCGCCGCCGAATTCGGCGTGCCGCTGCTGACGTTCGCGGCGGCGGACCTCGCCGGGGTCGAGGTACCGAACCCCTCGGACGCGCCGCTCGCCGCCGTGGGGACGCCCTCCGTGGCGGAGGCGGCGGCGCTGCTCGCGGCCGGGCCCGGGGGCGAACTCGCCGTCGAGAAGCGGAAGTCGGCGATGGCCACCGCCGCGGTCGCCCGCCGCAGGCCGCGCGGGCGGCTCGCGGTGGTGGGTCTCGGGCCGGGGGCCCGGGATCTGCTCACCCCGCGGGCGGCGGCGGAGCTGCGGCGCGCCTCGGTGGTCGTGGGCCTGGACCAGTACGTCGAGCAGGTACGCGACCTGCTGCGGCCGGGCACCCGGGTGCTGGAGTCGGGCCTGGGCGCGGAGGAGGCACGGGCGCGTACCGCCGTGGCGGAGGCCCGCGCGGGGCACGCGGTCGCGCTGGTCGGCAGCGGCGACGCGGGCGTGTACGCGATGGCCTCGCCCGCGCTCGCGGAGGCCGCGGACGACATCGACGTGGTGGGCGTGCCCGGCGTGACCGCGGCGCTCGCGGCGGCGGCCCTGCTGGGGGCGCCGCTCGGGCACGACCATGTGTCGATCAGCCTGTCGGACCTGCACACCCCGTGGGAGGTGATCGAGCGCCGGGTGCGGGCGGCGGCGGAGTCCGATCTGGTCGTGACGTTCTACAACCCGCGCAGCCGCGGCCGCGACTGGCAGCTCCCGAAGGCGCTGGCGCTGCTCGCGGAGCACCGCGCGCCGCGCACCCCGGTGGGGGTCGTACGGTCCGCGTCCCGGCCGGGCGAGCGGGTGACCGTCACGACGCTGAGCGGCCTCGACCCGGCGACGGTCGACATGATGACCGTCGTGACGGTCGGCAACACCGCCTCCCGGGTGGTCGCGGGCCGCATGGTGACCCCGCGCGGCTACCGCTGGCAGTCCCCGCCGCCGCCCCGCCCGTCCGCCCCGCCGCGGCCCGCGGCGCCGCCCCGCCCCGCGAACCCGCCCCTACCACCGCGCCCGGCGGCCGAACCGGCAAGCCCCGCACGGCGGATCGTGCACCCCATCGAGCAGGAGTCGTACCGCATCCTGCGCACCCGGCTGGACACCTCCGGCCTGACGCCGCTGCGCCGCGCGGTCGTGGAGCGCGTGGTGCACGCCAGCGCGGACCTCGGGTACGCCGAGGAGCTGGTCATGGACGAGGCGCAACTCGCCGCGGCGCAGGCGGCGCTGCACGCCGGGGCCCCGGTCGTCGCGGACGTCGAGATGGTGGCGGCCGGGATCACCGGGCGCCGGGTGGTGTGCCGCCTCAAGGAGGCCACCGCCGGGCCGGACGGCCTGACGCGCAGCGCGCACGCGGTGCGGCTGGCGTACGCCGAGGTCGGGCCGGGCGCGGTGTGGGTGGTGGGGTGCGCCCCGACCGCCCTGGAGGAGCTGATCGCGCTGGACGCGGCGCCCGCGCTGGTGATCGGCCTGCCGGTCGGCTTCGTGGGCGCCGCGGAGAGCAAGGAGCACCTGCGGGCCTCGGGCCTGCCCGCGATCAGCAACGTCTCGGAGAAGGGCGGTTCCGCGGTGGCCGCCGCCGCGCTCAACGCGCTGCTCTACACCCCCTACCGCACCACCAAGGAGAACGACCGGTGACAACCGCCCCCGCCCTGCTGCTCGTCGGCCACGGCACCCGTGACGCCGCCGGTGCGCAGGCCTTCCGGTCCTTCACCGAGGGGCTGGGCGCCGCGCACCCGGACCTGCCGGTCGGCGGCGGCTTCATCGAGCTGTCCCCGCCGCCGCTCGCCGACAGCGTCGCGGCCCTGGTCGCCGCGGGTGTACGGGACTTCGCCGCGGTGCCGCTGGTGCTGGTCTCGGCGGGCCACGCCAAGGGCGACATCCCGGCGGCGCTGGCCCGCGAGAAGCAGCGGCACCCGGGGACGTCGTTCGCGTACGGCCGCCCGCTGGGCCCGCACCCGGGGCTGCTCGCGGTGCTGGAGCGACGGGTGGACGAGGTGCTGGCGGCCACCGGCACCGGGCGGGCGGCGGCGACGGTGCTGCTGGTCGGGCGCGGGTCGACCGACCCGGACGCGAACGCCGAGGTCTTCAAGGCGGCCCGGCTGCTGTGGGAGGGCCGCGGATATGCGGGCGTGGAGACCGCGTTCGTGTCGCTCGCGGAGCCCTCGGTCGCCGCGGGCCTGGAGCGCTGCGCGCGGCTGGGCGCGCGGACGGTCGTGGTGCTGCCGTACTTCCTGTTCGCGGGTGTGCTGCCGGACCGGGTACGCGCGCAGGCCGCCGGATGGGCGGCGGCGAACGGCACGGTGGACGTGCGGTGCGCCGATGTCATCGGGCCCGAACCGGAGCTGGCGGCGCTGGTGATGGAGCGCTACCGGGAGGCGGTCGCGGGCGATCTGCGGATGAACTGCGACAGTTGCGTCTACCGGGTGGCGATGCCCGGCTTCGAGGACCGTGTGGGCCGCCCGCAGCAGCCGCACCACCACCCGGACGACCCGTCCCACACCCACGGGCACGGGCATGCGCACTCCCACTGAGAACGGCGCGGACGCGTACGACCTGGGCCACCACGGCGACCGCGAGACGGCCGAGGGCCTGGTCGACCTCGCCGTCAACGTCCGCACGGGCACGCCCCCGCCGTGGCTCGCGGCGCGGATCGCGGACTCGCTCGCGGACCTGGCGCGCTATCCGGACGGGCGGGCGGCGCGGGCCGCGGTCGCGGCGCGGCACGGCCGGGCCGACGCCCGCGAGGTGCTGCTGACGGCGGGCGCGGCGGAGGCGTTCGTGCTGCTCGCGCGGGCGCTGCGGCCGCGCTGCGCGGTGGTGGTGCACCCGCAGTTCACCGAGCCGGAGGCGGCGCTGCGGGCCGCGGGCCACCCGGTGCACCGGGTGCTGCTGACGGCGGCGGACGGCTTCCGGCTGGACCCGGCGGCGGTGCCGGAGCAGGCGGATCTGGTGGTGGTCGGCAACCCGACGAACCCCACGTCCGTGCTCCATCCGGCGGCGGACTTGCGGCAGTTGGCGCGGCCTGGGCGGACCCTGGTGGTGGACGAGGCGTTCATGGACTCGGTGCCGGGCGAAGGCGAGTCGCTCGCGGCGGCGCGGGACGTGCCGGGGCTGCTGGTGCTGCGCAGCCTGACCAAGACCTGGGGTCTGGCGGGCCTGCGGATCGGCTATGTGCTGGGTGGCCGCCAGCCGGTCGCGGCGCTGGAGCGGGCGCAGCCGCTGTGGGCGGTGTCGGCCCCGGCGCTCGTGGCGGCGCAGGCGTGCACGGAACCCGCCGCGCTCGCCGAGGCGGAGGCGGCGGCGGTGCGGACGGCGGCGGACCGCGCGCACCTGCTGGCGCTGCTGGCCGCGGTGCCCGGCGTCACGGTCGCGGGCACCGCGCCCGCCGCGCCCTTCGTGCTGCTGCGGCTGCCGGACGCGGCGGCCGTACGGGAGCGGCTGCGGGCGGACGGCTGGGCGGTGCGCAGGGGCGACACCTTCCCGGGCCTGGGCCCGCGGTGGCTGCGGGTCGCGGTGCGGGACCGGACGACGTCCGACGCCTTCGCCGCGGCGCTGCGAGCGGCGCTGCGGGCCTGACCGCCCCACCGCCCGGGGTCAGTTGGCGAGGCCCAGCGCCGTCAGGTCGGGCGCGCCGAAGACCTCGTGCTCGTAGACGTTGGTGAGCCTGCTGCTGCGGAAGACCAGGTGCCGCCCGTGGACGAGGGGGACGAGGGCGGCGTCCGCCATGATCTTCTCGTCGGCCTCCCGCCAGGCCGCGGTGGACTTCTCCGGGGCGTCGGCGCTCTCGCCCCGGCTCATGACGAGGTCCAGGCCCGGGTCGTTCACGCCCGCGTAGTTGGTGGGGCTGCCGGGGGCGACGAGGGTGCGCAGGAAGCCGCCGCCGTTGGGCCAGTCGGCGGCCCAGGCGCTCATGACCATGCCCCAGCCGTTCTGCTTGACCTTGGTCGGCGAGTCGAGGGCGGAGTAGAGGTCGGCGAGGGGGACCTGCTTGACGTTGACCGCGATACCGGCGTTCTTCAGCGACTGCTGGACCGCCATCATGGCCGCGAGCGTCGTCGGGTTGTTGGCGGCACCGACGAGCGTGGTGCTGAAGCCGCTCGGCTTGCCGCACACCGCGAGCTGCTCGCGCGCCTTGGTGGTGTCGTTCTTGCCGGTGCTGTCGCCGTACGGGTGGGCGTCGGGGTCGAAGCCGTCCACGGTGGGCGGCAGCATCGTGGTGGCGATGTCGCCCGCGTTCGCGCCGCCCAGGGCGGTGCGGACGGACACCCGGTCGACGGCGTACTGCACGGCGGCCCGGCAGGGCTGCTTGTCGAAGGGCGCGACGGCCGTCTGGAGGCTGATGTAGCGGGTGCTGCTGTCGTAGGCGAGGTCGGTCTGCGCGTGCAGGGCGTCGTCGCCCGTGACCCTGGCCCGGGTGCCGTCCGACAGCGCCTGGGACTGGAGGTCGATGTCGGCGTCGCCGGACAGCAGCGCGTTCTCGACGGCGTCCTGCGCCGAGTAGATGGTGAGGTCGATCTCGTCGGGCAGGGCGGAGCGTACGGGATCGGTGGACTGGTCCCACTCGGTGTTGCGGACCATGTGCACCGACTTGTCCCGCTGGTAGCTCTCGATCTTGTAAGGCCCGCTGGAGAGCGGCTGGTCGCGGTAGCCGGTGCCGTTGCCGGTGTCGACCTTGCGCGGGACGGGCGCGCCCATCGGCATCGCCAGCACGTACGGGAAGTCCGCGAAGGGCTGGGCGAGGGTGAAGACGATGGTCGTGTCGTCGGGAGTGGCGACCGACTTCAGGCCGAGCCGGTCGGGGTCGGTGTCCTTGTACGGGCCGGGGTAGTGCTGGCCCTCGTCGAGGAGTTCGACGAAATTGGCGGGGCCCGCGATGAAGACGTCCCGGTCGAAGGTGCGCTCGATGCCGTACTTGATGTCCTGCGAGGTGATGGCGCTGCCGTCCTCGTACCTCAGGCCCGCCTTGAGGTGGAAGGTCCAGGTCTTGCCGCCGTTGCTGACGGTGCCGGTGTCCTTGGCGAGGTCCGGCAGGAGCTTGCGCCCGGCGGGGCCGGGGTCCGGGGCGTAGTCGACGAGCTTGCGCTCGAAGAGGCGCTGGAGGTTCCACGACGGTTGGGTGTAGACGATCGCCGGGTCAAGCATCCCGTCCTCGGGGTAGGCGGCGGCGAGCCGCAGGGTGCCGCCTTTCCGGTCGGAGGCGTTGACGACGCCGTCGAGGCCGCCGTTGTAGCCGGTGCCCGCCTTGCCGCCGTGCCGTGCGAGGTTGGCGGGCTGGGCGGTGACGGTCGGGCCGTGGGTGGACGGCGTGGGGGTCGGGTCGGCCTTGTCGTGGTGCTTGCCGCCGAGCGGGCCGTACAGCAGCGTGACGGTCACGCCGACGGCGGCCACGGCCACCGCCGCGACGGCCGTCGTCCAGCGCCGCCGGGCGCGCCGCGCCGGGTCGAACTCCCCCGAATTGCCGGGCCTGTTGAAGGGCGGCGGGGTGGACGGCAGATACGGCGGCGGGAGCGGCACCTGCGGGCGCGGCGCGTACGCCGGGTGCTCGGCCGGGGTGGGCGGCGGCGGGGTGCTGGGGCCGGGGACGGGAGCGAAGCCGAATCCGCCGGTGGCAGGGGGCGGGGTGGAGGGCGGGGGCGTCGAGGGCGGCGGGGTGGAGGGCGGGGGCGCGCCCGAACCGCCGGAGGCGGCACCGGAGTTGGCCGCGTCGGCGGCGTCGTCCGCGGGCCCGTAGGGGGGCTTGGCAGCCGAGAGCGGGGTCGTCGCCGTGTCGAAGGAGGCCGGGATCGCAGGACCGGCGAGCAGCCCCGCATTGCCGGAGGAGACCAGCCAGCCGCGCAGCCGGTCGCGGAAGACCCTGGCGTCGCCGTGCCGGTCGGCGGGGTTCTTGGCGAGGGCGGCGAGCACGAGCGCGTCCAGCTCCGGCGGGACCCGCGGGTTGCGCGACGAGGGCGCGGGCGGCGCGGTGTGGACGTGCCAGTACATGAGGTTGATCGGGTTGCCGTCGGTGAACGGCGGCTTGCCGGTGAGGAGTTCGGTGAGCATGCAGCCGACCGCGTAGACGTCGCTGCGGGCGTCGACCTCGGCGCCGTTGATCTGCTCGGGCGACATGTAGCTCGGGGTGCCGATCGCCGAACCCGTCGTGGTGAGCCGGGAGTCGGTGTCCAGCACGCGGGCGATGCCGAAGTCCGCGACCTTGACGACGCCTTCGGGCGTGACCATCACGTTCGCGGGCTTCACGTCGCGGTGGACCGTGCCGTGGCTGTGCGCGTGCGCGAGGGCGTCGAGGATGTCGCAGACGACGCGCACGGCCCGCTCGGGCGGGAAGAACACCCGGCGGCGCAGGAGTTGGGAGAGGGTGCCGCCGGGCACGAACTCCATGACGAGGTAGGGCACGACCTCGTCGCCCTCGCGTATCTCGTCCTGGTCGTGGACGGTCACGATGCCGGGGTGGTTGAGCGAGCCCGCGGCCTGCGCCTCGCGGGCGAACCGGCGGCGCGCGTCGGGGTTGTCGGCCAGGTCCGGCAGCAGCGTCTTGACGGCGACGGTCCGGCCCATCCGGGTGTCCTGGGCTCGGTGGACGCGCGCCATGCCTCCCGCGCCGAGCAGTTCGGCCAGCTGGTAGCGCCCCGCGAAAAGCCCGTCAGTCATTCCCGCCCCGTCCGCCTCTGCACTCCACCACCCGCCGAATCCACCGCCCCCGGCGCCGGGTTGCGCAAGACGTACGCCGACCTGCCCCGGCCGTGGACGACTTCCGGCCGCCCGCACAGCCTACGGGGCGGCGCCGGTGGTCCGGCGCCGCCCCCGGGGCTTTCGTTCCCCCGTTGTGACCTTGCTATCGCGCGGCGGTGACGTTCGGCCCGCGCGTCAGTCCTGCGGGTCCGCCGCCCCGGCGCCCCGGCGGCGGCGGGCGGTCAGCAGGTACGCGCCCGCGCCCGCGACGAGCAGGGCGACCGCGCCGCCCGCCATGTAGGGGATGCCCGAACTCGCGCCGGTCTCCGCCAGGTTGCCGGTGTCGGGGCCGGTCTGGACGACCGCACCGGAGGTGCCCGAGGTACCGGCCGAGCCGGAGGCGCCGGTTGAGGTGCCCGACGCCGAGCCGGAGGTGCCGCCGCTGCCGGAGGTGCCGGACGTGGCGCTCCCGGAGGTGCCGGAGGTCGAGCCCGAGGTCGAGCCGGTGGTCGAGCCGGTGGTCGAGCCGGACGTGGACCCGGTGGTGGCGCCGTTCGTGCTGCCGGTGGTGGTGCTGCCGGAGGTGCCGGACGTCGTGCCGGTGGTGGAGCCGGAGGTGGAGCCCGCCGTCGTACCGGACGTGGTGCCCGAGGTGGAGCCGGACGTCGAGCCCGAGGTCGTACCCGACGTGGAACCGGACGTCGAGCCGCCGGTGGTGCCGCCGGTGCGCGGGGCGGTGCAGGTGGCCTGCGCGAGCGTGACCTCGCCGCTGATCTCGGCGACGCCCAGGCTCAGCGGGTTGAGGTGGATCGCGAGCCGCAGCGCGGTCGCCGCCGCGGTGGTGGACGTGGTCGTGGTCTGCGTCAGGTTCAGGCTGACGTGGCCGACGCCGGGAACGGTCAGCTCGGTCGTGCCGACCGCGCCGAGGTTGATCCGCTGCCCGAGCACGGTGAGGCCCGCGAGTTCGGAGTGCGCGGTGGGCTTGCGGCCCGCCTCGCAGGTCGCGGTGGAGGTGATGGCGTCGGCCTTGACCAGCGCCAGCAGCGGCAGGCCGGGGACGTGCACCTGGGCGTGGGCCACGTTGGCGTAGCCCTCGGCCTTGTGTGCGTCGGCGGTGGCCTTCGACGTCGCGACGTCGGCCCGCAGGATGCTGATGCCGCGCCCGTTCTCCACGCCCTTGCCGACCGTGACGGTCAGCGCGGTCTTCTTGGCGTCGGCGGGTGCGTGCACGTCGTTGAGCGCGACGTCGACCGGCACGTCGACCGCCTTGCCGAGCAGCGACACGTCCAGGCCCGCGCGCAGCACGGCGGCGGTGGACGCGCCGCCGTGCGGGTCGCCGGCCGGGGCCGCCTGCGCGCCGGGCGCCAGGACCGCGGCGCCCGCGGCGAGGGCGACGGCGGCTCCGACGGCGGCGGCGCGGCGGCGGACGGGCAGCGGGAAGGTGTTGGTGGTGCGGTACATCGGTGTGGGACCCCCACGGAAGACATCGGGAAGTATTCGGACTCCCCCCGGCCGTAAGCGAGTTGGGGACAGCTGACCGGGGGCTCGGCCAGTAATGCTTACGCACTGAGAGTGAATGCGCGGCTACGCGACGCCAGTTCACCCAAAAGGGTGGTTTCCGGTGGGATTCCTGGAGCGCGGGACACGGTGGTGCGGACATACCGCCCACCGGGCCGCGGACCCCGCCCCACCGGCGGTGACATGGGAGACCCCGGCGCGCATATGGTCCGGGGCCGACGCCCGGGCGGGCAGAGACGTGCGCCCGCGCGTGCGCGGCGCTCGCGTATCGTCCGAAGGAGGTCTCAAACCCCGCGTACCGGGCGGGCGTTCAGGGCGTTCAGGCCGTGCGCCGCCGCGCCGTCACGGCGTTCAGGCCACCACCGCGCCGCGCAGGACGACGCGGCGCGGTGCCGCCAGCACCCGGATGTCCGCGCGCGGGTCGGCGTCGTAGACGACCAGGTCGGCCGGGGCGCCCTCCTCCAGACCCGGGCGGCCGAGCCACTCCCGGGCCTGCCAGGTCGTCGCCGACAGCGCCGCCGTCACCGGCAGGCCCGCCGTGACCAGCTCCTCGACCTCGGCCGCGATGAGGCCGTGCGGCAGGCTGCTGCCCGCGTCCGTACCGGCGTAGACGGCGATCCCGGCGTCGTACGCGTTGCGCACGGTCTCGTGGCGGCGCGCGTGCAGGCGGCGCATGTGGTCCGCCCAGCGGGGGTATTTGGCCTCGCCGCTCGCCGCGAGGTCCGGGAAGGTGGCGATGTTGACGAGCGTGGGCACGATGGCCACGCCGTGCTCGACGAGCAGCGGGATCGTCTCGTCGGTGAGGCCCGTCGCGTGCTCGACGCAGTCGATGCCCGCCGTGACGACGTCGTGCAGCGTGTCCTCGGCGAAGCAGTGCGCGGTGACCCGCGCGCCCTCCTCGTGGGCGGCGGCGATCGCCTCGACCAGCGCGTCCTTCGGCCAGCAGGGTGTGAGGTCGCCCGCCTCGCGCTCGATCCAGTCGCCGACGAGCTTGACCCAGCCGTCGCCGCGCCGCGCCTCCTGCCGCACGTACGCGGCCAGGTCACCGGGCTCGATCTCGTGCGCGAAGTTGCGGATGTAGCGGCGGGCGCGCGCGATGTGGCGTCCGGCGCGGATGATGCGGGGCAGGTCGGCGCGGTCGTCGACCCACCGGGTGTCGCTGGGCGAGCCCGCGTCGCGCAGCAGCAGCGCGCCCGCGTCCCGGTCGGCGAGCGCCTGCTTCTCGGAAGTCTCGGCGGCCACCGCGCCGTAGTGGTCGAGGCCGACGTGGCAGTGCGCGTCGACAAGGCCGGGCAGCGCCCAGCCGCGTACGGTCACGGCCTCGGTGGCGGGCCGGTCGTACGTGATCCGGCCGTCGACCACCCACAGCTCGTCGGTCGCCTCGTCGGGCCCGGTCAGGATCCGGCCCGTGATGTGCAGCACCTCACCCATGGGGGCACTGTACGGGTCCGCCGCCCGTCCTCACGCGGCGGGCAGTCGGCTGAAGGCGGCGCGGTAGTCGCTGGGGGTCAGGCCGACGCGGCGGGTGAGGTGCTGGCGCAGCGAGTCGGCGGTGCCCAGGCCGCTGGCGCGGGCGACCTGGTCGACCGGCAGGGTCGTGGTCTCCAGCAGTTCGCGGGCCCGCTGGATGCGCTGGTGCAGCAGCCACTGGAGCGGGCTGACGCTGGTCTCGGCGCGGAAGCGGCGGTTGAGGGTGCGCACGCTGACGGCGGCGTGCCGGGCGAGGTCGGTGAGGGTGAGCGGCTGGTCGAGCCGGGTCATGGCCCAGGCGCGGGTGTCGGCGAAGGAGGTGCCGGTCACGGCGGGCAGCGGCGTCTCGGTGAACTGCGCCTGCCCGCCGCACCGTACGGGCGCCACCAGGGCGTGCCGGGCGACGCTGTTGGCGACGGCGGACCCGTAGTCGGTGCGGATGATGTGCAGGCACAGGTCAATGCCGGCGGCGTAGCCGGAGGAGGTGAGCAGCCGGCCGTCCTGGACGAAGAGCACGTCGGGCTGGACGTCCACGGTCGGGTAGCGCTCGCCGAACTCCTCGGTGAGCATCCAGTACGTGGTCGCGCGCCGCCCGTCGAGCAGGCCCGCCTCGGCGAGCAGGAAGGCGCCCGAGCAGATCGAGGCGATCCGGGCCCCGGACGCGGCGGCGCGCCGCACCGCGGCGAGGATGCGCGGGTCGGGCTCCTCGCGGGAGCCGGTGCCGGGGACGATGACGGTGTCGGCGCCGTCCACGGCGTCCAGCCCGCTGCGGATGAGGATCTCGGCGGGCCCGTTGGTGCGGACGGCCCCGGGGTCGGGGGTGCACAGCTCGACCTCGTAGCCGGGCCGGCCGTCGATCTCGACGCGGGCGAAGAGCATGTCGGGGACGGCGAGGTTGAACATCGAGACGGGCTCCGCGGCGATCACCACGACCCGCCGCGGGCGCGGCTGCGGCGTCGCCTCCTGCACGGTCGGCACCATGGCCAGAACCTCCGGTCCTTTGGCATTCTGGCCACTACTGTACGCCCGGCCCCGCGGGGAGGCTGGTGCCCATGTCACCGGATCACACCTCGCGTTCGGCCCGCGTCCCGTCCGCCACCGCGGAGCGGGGCCCGGCCGTGCGGCCGCCCGCGCCACCCGCGTCACCCGCACCGGCCGCGACGCCTGCTTCCCCCGCGTCCCCCGGGCGGATGCTCGGCGCCGCCCTGCTCGGCTTCTTCCTCATCACCCTCGACGCCTCCGTCGTCAACGTCGCGCTCCCGGCGATGGGGGACGACCTGCACGGCGGGCTGTCCGCGCTCCAGTGGGTCGTCGACGGCTACACCCTCGCCTTCGCCGCGCTGATGCTGTCCACCGGCGCGCTGTCGGACCGGATCGGCGCGGGCCGGGCCTTCGGGGGCGGCGTGCTGGTCTTCGCGCTGTCGTCCCTGGCGTGCGGCCTCGCGCCCGGTCTCACGGTGCTCATCGTGGCGCGCGTGGTGCAGGGCACGGCGGCGGCCGTGATGCTGCCCTCCTCGCTGGCGCTGGTGCGGCAGGCCTACGCGGACCCGGTCAGGCGCACCCGCGCCATCTCCGTGTGGGCGACGGGCGGTTCGACGGCGGTGGCGCTCGGCCCGGTCGTGGGCGGGGTGCTCACCACGGCCTGGGACTGGCGGTCCATCTTCTACGTCAACCTCCCCTTCGCCGTGGTGACGCTCGCGCTGGCCCGCGGCGCCCGCGGTGAGCGCCGCCCGGCGCCCCTCGACGTGCCCGGCCAGGTCACCGCGGTGCTGGCGCTGAGCGCGCTCACCTTCGCGGTGATCGAGGGCGGGACGGGCGGCTGGATCGCGGCGGGCGTGGCCGTCGCCGCCGGGGCGGCCTTCGTCGTCGCCGAGACCCGGCACCCGCACCCCGTCGTCCCGCTGGGCCTCTTCCGGGGCGCCGCCTTCTCCGCCTCGGTGGCGTCGGGCGCGGCGCTCAGCGTGGGCTTCTTCGGCATGTTCTTCGTGCTGGGGCTGTACTTCCAGCAGGTGCGCGGGGAGTCGGCGCTCACGGCGGGCCTGATGTTCCTGCCGATGACGCTGCTCATCTCGACGGTGAACGTGCTGTCCGGCCGCGTCACCAACCGCTTCGGGCCGCGCCTGCCGATGGTCGTCGGCCAACTCGTCATGGCGGCGGGCCTGCTGGCGCTGCTGCCGGTGGGGCGGCACACCCCGACGCTCGCGGTGGCGTTCCTGATGGTCCCGCTGGGCGTGGGCGGCGCCCTGGCCGTACCGGCGCTCACCGCGTCGGTGATGGGCGCGGTGCCCGCCGAGCGTGCGGGGCTGGCCGCGGGCGTGCTCAACGCCGCCCGGCAGGTCGCGGGGGCGCTGAGCGTCGCGCTCTTCGGCTCGCTGGTGGCCGGGGCGCACTTCATGCCCGGTCTGCGGGAGAGCCTGCTGGTGGCCGCGGGCCTGGTGCTGGCCGCAGCGGCGGCGACGGCGGTGGCCCTGCGCCCGCGCGACTGACGCCGCCCGCCCGGCAGTTCACCCGGTGGCGGCTTCCCGTGCGGTGCCGCGCTCGTGGGCGTCGAGCAGCTCGTCCCAGTGCTCGGCCGCCCACGCACACGCGGCGGCGAGCGGCTCCAGCAGGCTGCGGCCCAGCGGCGTCAGCGCGTAGTCCACGCCCTGCCGCGGGTCGGTGTGCACGGTGCGGGAGACGAAGCCGTCCCGCTCCAGGCCGCGCAGCGACTGCGTGAGCACCTTCGGCGTGACGCGGCCCAACGGGACGCGCAGCTCCGAGAAGCGCCGCGGGCCGCCCTCCAGACACGCCAGCACCAGCGGCGCCCACTTGTCGCCGAAGCGGAAGGGCAGCAGCGCGGAGGGGCACACCTCGTCGAACAGGTCGGCGGGCAGCGGCGGGCGGGGCGTCACGGGCTCTCTCCTCCTGTGGGGCGGTACGGACGGGGTCCGCGGCGGTACGGACCCGACTCGACGGTACGGGTCGGCCCGCGGTGCGGTGCGGGCCCGGCGGGGCGGTGGCGCGGTGGCGCGGTCGCGCAGGGCCATGCGGTACGGCGGTCGTGCAGGTCTGCCGCCCACGGCCGAGGGCGGACGGACGGTACGGGCGGCGGTACGGCGGTCGTGCGGGTCTGCGGCTACGCGGCTCGGCGGTATCCGGGAGGTAACTGCCCCCGCGGCTACGTTTCCCGGGCAACGCGCAGTCGCGCAGCACCGCACCATCTCAAGCCACGTCAACAGCAGGGGGTATTCCGCCGATGGGCAACTACATCGTCTTCGGGGCCGGCGGCCGGGCCGGCCGGGAGGCCGTCGCCGCGGCACGCCGCCGCGGCCACCGTGTCACGGCGGTCGTCCGCGACCCGTCCCGCCACCCGGCGCTCGCCGCCGGGGGCGTACGGCTCGCCGCGGGGGACGTCACCGACCCGGCGGCCGTCGCCGCGCTCGCGGCCGGGCACGACGCGGCGCTCAACACCGCAGCCGTGTACGGCGAGGGCACCGACCCCGGGGCCTTCTTCCCCGCCGCGGCCCGCGCGCTGGCCGCGGGCCTGGCCGAGGCCGGGGTGAGCCGCCTGGTCACGGTGGGCCTGTCCGCCGTACTCCCGGGCCCGGACGGCACCAGCCAGCTGGAGTCCCCCGGATTCCCCGCCGAATTCCGCCCGTTCTGCGCGGCCCACGCGGCGGGCCTGGCCGCGCTGCGTGCCGAGGCGACGGCGCTGGACTGGCTCTACCTCGCCCCCGCGGGCGACTTCGTCCACGACGCCCCCGAGCCCACCGGCCGCTACGAGCACCGCCCGCACACCGACCCGGCGGCCCGCGTCACGTACGCCGACTTCGCCCTGGCCCTGCTCGACGAGGCCGCGGACCCCCGCCACCACCGCACCCACCTCGTGGTGACGTAACCGGCCGCTGCCGGAGGCGGGGTGGGAAGTCGCGGTGCCGGGCGGGACAGCTGCGCCTCAGAGCGGCAGCTTGAAGCCCTCGTGGCTCGCCTCGAAGCCGAGGGAGGTGTAGAAGCGGTGGGCGTCCGTGCGGGATTTGTTGCTGGTCAACTGGGCCAGCGCGCAGCCCTGTTCGCGGGCGCGGTCCAGTGTGCGGCGGATGAGGGTGCGGCCCAGGCCCGCGCCGCGCAGGTCGGCGCGGATGCGGACGGCCTCGATGAGGGCGCGCTCGGCGCCGCCCTTGCCGAGGCCGGGGATGCGGGTGACCTGGAGGCAGCCGACGACGTCGCCGGAGGCTTCCGCGAGGACCAGGACCTCGTTGCGCGGGTCCGCCTCGATCGACGCGAAGGCCCGCTCGTGGGCGTCGGTCACCTCGACGGCGGCCGGGTCGACCACGCCGTCCTCCCCGGCGATGAGGGCGAGGACGGCGGGCAGGTCGGCGCGGGTCGCGGGCCGGAGGGCGGGTTCGTGCGGAGTGCTCATGGGCCCGATCCAACCAGGCGGGATCCGCACCCGCGGACCCGGCCCGTACGGCGGGAGCCGTGGCGGCCCGGCGGCCCGCTGGCCATCCCCCGCCGGGCGGGCGCCGCCGGGGCCCGCGCCGCCGGGCGGGCGCTTCCGGGGTGCGGGACATCGGGCCGCCGGGCCGCCCGGACCGACCTGCCCGGCCGCGCAACCCGCTCCAGCGCAGCGCAGCGCAGCGCTCAGCCGCGCTTGCCGTCCACCCGGCGGGGGATGCCCAGCGGGTTGGCGTCCTGGAGCTCGGGGGGCAGCAGGGCCGGCGGGGTGTCCTGGTAGGCGACCGGGCGCAGCCAGCGCTCGATGGCGGTCGCGCCCACCGAGGTGGAGGTGGAGGTCGTGGCGGGGTAGGGCCCGCCGTGGTGCTGGGCGGCGGTCACGGCGACACCGGTCGGCCAGCCGTTGACCAGGACGCGGCCCGCGAGGGCGCTGAGCCGGGTGAGCAGCGCCGCGGCGGGCCCGCCCTGCTCGGCGGCCTCGGCGGCGCCGAGGTGGGCGGTCGCGGTGAGGTTGCCCGGCAGCCGGTCGAGCACGGCGGCCAGCTCGTCCGCGGTGCCGTACCGTACGACGACGGTCAGCGGCCCGAAGCACTCCTCCAGCAGCGCGTCGTAGGCGCCCTGCGCGGCCAGTTCGGCGGCGGCGACGGTCAGGAAGCCGGGGCGTACGCCCAGCTCGCCGTCCTCGCCGGGGGCGACCGGCGCGGTCACGGCGGGCAGCGCGGCGCGGGCGGCGGCGCCGGCCAGGAAGTTGGTGCGCATCCGGCCGTCGAGCAGCACTCCGGCGGGGGCGGTGCCCGCGGCGCCGGTGAGCGCGGCCACCAGCCGGTCGCCGTCGTCCCCCGCGGGGGCGAGGACCAGGCCCGGCTTGGTGCAGAACTGGCCGACGCCCATCGTGAAGGACCCGGCCAGGCCGGTGCCGATCTGCTCGGCGCGCTCGGCCGCGGCGGCCTCGGTGACGACGACCGGGTTGAGGCTGCCCAGCTCGCCGTGGAAGGGGATGGGGCGCGGCCGGGCGGCGGCCGCGTCGTACAGCGCGCGCCCGCCGGGCACGGAGCCGGTGAAGCCCGCGGCGGCGACGAGCGGGTGGCGGACCAGCTCGACACCGGCGGCGAAGCCGTGCACGAGGACGACGGTGTCGGCGGGCAGCCCGACGGAGACGGCCGCGCCGCGCAGCAGCTCGGCGCACAGCGCGGAGGTCGCGGGGTGGTCGGGGTGGGCCTTGACGACGACGGGGCAGCCCGCGGCGAGCGCGCTCGCGGTGTCGCCGCCGGGCACGGAGAAGGCGAGCGGGAAGTTGCTGGCCGCGTAGACGGCGACGACGCCGAGCGGGATCTTCATCCGGCGCAGGTCGGGCCGCGGGATGGGCTTGGCGTCCGGGTCGGGGGTGTCGATGATCACGTCGAGGTAGGCGCCCTCGTCGACGACGTCCGCGAAGGTCCGCAGCTGGAAGGCGGTACGGGCGAGTTCACCGGTGAGGCGGGGCACGCCGAGGGCGGTCTCGGCGTCGGCGGCGGCGATGACCCGCTCGGCCGCCTCCTCCAGCGCCCCGGCGGCGGCGCGCAGCAGCCGGGAGCGTACGCTTCGGTCGGCGAGCGCCGGGACCGCGGCGGCGGCGGCGCGTACGGCGGCGTCCACGTCCTCGGCCGTGGCCTCGACGGCGACCTGCTCGCGCTGCTTCCCGCTCCGGGGGTCGACGCTCCAGACTGGTACTGCCACCGGGATAACCTCCACATTTCCGTACCGCACGACACTGCTGCACCGGCAGCTTGTTCTCTATACTGAACGACGTCTTTAGATGTGAACCTGCAAGGGGAGCCTACGTCCGCGGCTCCCGGCCGAACAAGAGGGGTCGAGCGCATGGCTGCTGCCGAGGGAGCCGGTTCCCAGGTCAAGTCCGCGGTCCGCACGGTGGAGCTGCTGGAGTTCTTCGCGGGACGGCCCGGCATGCACAGCCTCGCCGCCGTGCAGGAGTCGGTCGGCTACCCGAAGTCCAGCCTCTACATGCTGCTGCGCACCCTCGTCGACCTGGGCTGGATCGAGACCGACGCGACGGGCACGCGGTACGGCATCGGCGTGCGCGCGCTGCTGGTCGGCACGTCCTACATCGACGGCGACGAGGTCGTGGCCGCCTCCCGGCCCACCCTGGACCGGCTGTCGGACGACACCAGCGAGACCATCCACATGGCCCGCCTCGACGGCACCAGCGTGGTCTATCTCGCCACCCGGCAGTCCCAGCACTACCTGCGGCCCTTCACCCGGGTCGGCCGCCGGCTGCCCGCGCACTCCACCTCGCTCGGCAAGGCGCTGCTCGCGACGTACACCGACGAGCAGGTGCGGGGGCTGCTGCCGGAGACGCTGGAGCCGCTCACCGAGCACACCCACACCGACCGCGAGAAGCTCATCGAGGAGCTGGCGGTCATCCGCGAGCAGGGCTTCGCGGTGGACCGCGAGGAGAACACCCTGGGGCTGCGCTGCTTCGGCATCGCGGTGCCCTACCGCACCCCCGCGCGGGACGCGGTCAGCTGCTCGGTGCCGGTGGCGCGGCTCACGTCCGGGCACGAGCAGATGATCAAGGACGCGCTGTTCGACGCGCGCGACCGGCTGCTGCTGGCGACCCGCCGCCTCTGACGGCCCGCCGCCAGGGCCGCCGCCAAACCCCGCCAGCCCGCGGTGCCCCCTTCGTGGGAACGGCGGGGATCCCCCGGACAGGGCCCGGGCCCGCGGTCGTAGGCTCGTGAACATGGGGATCATTACGAACGGGAACGACAGCGGCGCCCCGGCAGGGGACGCCGAGGTGAAGGAGTGGGTCGCCCGGCGCGCCTCGTCCTTCGGCGCGGTCGCCGCCGACTACGACGAGCACCGCCCCGGCTACCCGCCCGAGGCGGTGACGTGGGCCCTCGCGCCCGTGCTCGCGCGGCGCGGCGGCAGCGGCCCGCTGGACGTGCTGGACCTCGCCGCGGGCACCGGCAAGCTGACCCGCGAGGTGCTCGCGCTCGGCCACCGGGTCACGGCGGTGGAGCCGGACGCGGGGATGCTGGACGCGCTGCGCGAGCGGCTGCCGCGGGCCACGGCGCTTGCCGGCTCGGCCGAGCGGATACCGCTGGCGGACGGCTCGGTGGACGCGGTGGTCGTGGGCCAGGCCATCCACTGGTTCGACCAGGAGCGCGCGCTGCCCGAGATCGCCCGGGTGCTGCGGCCCGGCGGGGTGCTGGCGACGCTGTCCAACGCCGACGACGACCGGGTCGGCTGGATCGCGGGCCTGGGTGAGATCTCGCCGAGCCAGGTGTCCTTCCTCGGCTGGCAGAAGAGCCCGGCGCGCCGGATAGACCCGCATCCGGCCTTCTCCCCCGCGCAGGACGCCGACTTCCCGCACGTGATGGTGCGCACCGCCGAGACGCTGACGGCGACGGCCGCGACCCACTCGCATCTGCTGGTGATGGAGCCGGCGCAGCGGGAGGCGGCCGTCGCCCGCATCCTGGACTACCTCAGGTCCCGCCCGGAGACGGCATCGGGCGAGTTCGAGCTCCAGCTGGTGACCCGCGTCCAGCGCTGCGAGCGCGCGACGGGCTGACGCCGGATCCCGGGGCCCTCTCGAGGGCTCCGGGATGCCACTGGCACGGTCCTGCGGCAGCATCCCGCGCACGCTCCATCACAACGCGTTCACCAGCGGTTACCGCCGGGAATCGATGATTCCCAACCTCTGCCCAGAGCCTCTTGTCGCTGCTACGCTCTCGCCGCGCCGTGGCGGGGAGGTCCGGGCAGGAAGAGGTGACCGTGGGCACTGCCGTCGACGACGACTCCGCCGCGTTCCACGCGTTCTTCGAACGGCATTACGCCGAACTCGCCCGGCTGGCGCACCTGTTGACGGGTGAGGCGGACGCTGCCGACGATCTCGCGGCGGACGCGCTGGTGGCCCTGTGGCGCCGCTGGGACCGGGTCGAGGCGACCGAGCACCCGGTGGCGTACGCGCGCGGTGTGGTGGCCAACCTCGCCCGCTCCCGGATCCGCAGCGCGGTACGCGAGCGGCGCCGGATCGCGCTCTTCTGGTCGCAGCGCCCCGAACGCACCGACGGCCCCGACCTCCCCGCCGTGCTGGACCTGCGCGAGGCGCTGCAGCGGCTGCCGTTCCGCAAGCGGGCGTGCGTGGTGCTGCGGCACGCGTTCGACCTGTCGGAGCGCGACACGGCCGAGGCGCTGGGCATCTCGGTGGGCACCGTCAAGAGCCAGACGTCCCGCGGTATCGCGGAGTTGGAAAGGCTGCTGCAACCCCGGACATCCGATACCGGTACGGTGCAGGGACCGGGTTCGGCGGCCGCGAGCGGTCCTGCGGGCCCGGCACGACTGCCGCGTACCGGACGGCCGGACACCTCGGTCGGCGCGGCGGGCGGCTCCCCCGGCGACATGGGCCCGGGGACACAACTGCTGGGTGCGGCGGGTCATGTGACTCGTGCTCGTACTCGTACGGGACGGGGAATGTGATGACCGATCTGCCGGAGCGGCTGCGGGAGGCCGCGCACGCCCACCGGCCCGACAGGGAGCGCATGCTGGCCCGCGTCGAGCACGCGATGACCGCGGACGGCGCCGGGAACGGCGCGCCGGAGTCCGCCGCGCGCGGCCACGACCGGCCGGTGGCGGCGCCGTGGATGCGGGTCACCGCGGTGACCGCGGCGGTGGCGGGCGCGATCGGCATCGGCGGTCTCGCGGTGGGCGCCGTCACCGGCACCGGCCAGCCGGGCCACTCCTCGGTGACGTCGGACAGCGCCGACCCCGCACAGCCCTCCCCGACCGCCTCGGACACCGCCGGCAGCGGTGAGCACCGGGTGCCCGTCCAGCGGCAGACCACCACGGCCCCCGCGCACCGCAAGTCGCCAGGGCCGCACAGCACTTCGGGCCGCGGCACGACCGCGCCGCCGCTCCAGGCCGCGCCGCCGAGCGTCCCGGGCTCGCCCCCGCAGTCCTCCGGCGCGCCCTCGCAGGGCACCGGTCTGCCGCAGGGCAGCGGGCCGCTCCAGTCCAACGGCGTACTCGGCTCGAACAGCGACGCGTACTGGACGGAGAGCGAGGTGCAGCTGACGTCGCAGAAGCCGATCACCTCGCTGGCGGTGGAGCTGCGGATCGCCCGCGTCAACGGCGAGACGTACTCGGCGTCGTGGACCGACGCCACGCAGGTGAGCGTCAAGGTGACGACCGAGGCGGACTACATCGTCTACCGCTGGACGCTGGCGGCCGGGCAGACGCTCCCGGCCGACACGTACAACTTCGCCGGGCAGTTCACCCACGACCCGGGGCAGGGCGGCACGGACGGCGACCGCTACACCGCCACCGTCGGCTACGCCTCGGGCGGTTCGGTGACGGTCGGCGGCGGTTTCTGACCCGCTGCCGCGGTCGACGGCGGGCGTTTCAGGGGGATTTGGTGCCTGCGGTGGCACTTGCGCGGTGGCGCGGACGGCGCAAGTGCCGCAGGGGGAAATCTGCCGGAAATATTTTGTCGATCCGCGGCAACCTCCCGCGCCCCGGCGGCGACTTGGGGGTGCACGGCCCAGCACGCTTCCCCCTCAGGAGAAGCTCCGGGGCGCGGCGGTACCCCCATGATCGCCGCTCCCCGGCATCCCCCGCCCTGCACACGATCAACCCGTGTGCAGGGCGGCGCGGGCCGCCGCCAGATCCTCCCGGCTGGCCAGCCCCGCGTGGTAGAGCCGCAGTTGGGTCGCGCCCAGCTCGGCGGCGTGCGCCGCGTCGGCCGCCAGCGTGCCGGGGCTGCCGCCCATGCCGGAGACCACCGTGAAGTTGGCGGCCACCACCGTGTCCGGCCCGGCCTCCGCGGCGACGGGCGCGAGCACCGCCTCGCGGCCCGCGGCGCCGGCCTGACCGCCCGGGCAGGGCAGTACGAGGCCGTCCACCTGGGCGAGGATGCGCACCGCGTCCACCCCGGCGTTGGCGCCGCAGCGGTACGGCACCGGGTCGGCGTGCATGAGCACCTGGAAGCCGGGCGCGGCGGCGGCCCGTACCGCGGCCACGGCCTGCTCCTGCAGCGAACCCGCCGTCCGCGTACGCCAGGTGAGCGTCAGCTCGGTCCACCGCGGGCCGAGCAGCGCCTCGATGCCCGCCTTCGCGTCTGCCTCCCCGTCCCACACGGGTACGAGCGCGGCCCGTACGTCCGCGGCGAGTTCGTCCGGGTCGGCGCCGAGCCCGGCGTAACCGGCGCGGCAGGAGGGGCAGAAGCACAGTGACATCAGGTACTGCGCGGCGTCGCCGAGCGGCACCCCGCCGATCTTGTCGTGGGCGTGCAGATGCGCGAGCCCGTACCAGCCGAGCGACTCCAGTTCGGTGCCCGCGGCGCCGGGGCGTACGGCGGCCTCGGCGGCGAGGTCGAGCAGGTAGCCGCGGACGGCGGGCTGGGCGATGCAGGGCGCCCACGGGTAGCGGTCGCCGTAGGCGTTGACGACGGAGGTGTCCGGATGCTCCGCGCCCAGCCGGGAGTTGTGCGCGAGCACGACCCAGGTGTGCACCTCGAGGCCCGCCGCGCGCAGCGCCTCCGCGGCGCTCCCCCACGCGTCGCCCGGCGCCCAGTCACCCGCCGGGTAAGGACGCAACTCCCGTCCCTGCCAGCGGCGTTCGTCGACCGGGTAGAGCACGGCGGCGTGCTCGGCGGTGACGATACGGTGCCGCGGGTGGCGCGGGGTGAGCGCGCGGGTGGAGTGGTAGGCGGCGGCCAGCGTCACCTGGGCGACGCCGAGGCCGGCGATGCGCTCGGCGGCGGCCGGGTCGCCGTTGACGTCCCAGGGGTAGACGAAGGCGGAGGCGCGCATGTCAGCGCTCCCCGAGCAGCGCGGTGCCGCGCTCGATGAGTTCGGCCAGCTCCTTGATGTGCGCGGGCGCGGGCTCGCTCAGCGGCGGGCGGACCTCGCCGACGTCCAGGCCGCGCAGCCGCACCCCGGCCTTGACCAGCGAGACGGCGTAACCGCGGCCCTTGCCCCGGAGGTTGACCAGCGGGCGGTAGAAGCCGTCGATGAGCCGGTCCACGGTGGCGTCGTCGCCGGTGGTCAGCGCGCGGTGGAAGGCGAGCGCGATCTCCGGCGAGAAGGCGAAGACGGCCGAGGAGTAGAGGGTGACGCCGAGGCCGCGGTAGGCCAGGCCGGTGAGTTCGGCGGTGGGCAGGCCGTTGAAGTAGCGGAAGTCGTGGCCGGGCAGCTCGGTGCGGACCGCGCTGATGATGCGCTGCATCAGGTCCAGGTCGCCGTAGCCGTCCTTGAGGCCGATGATGTTGGGCACCTTGGCCAGCTCGACGACCGTGGCGGGGGTGAAGACGGCGTTGTCGCGCTGGTAGACGATGACGTCCAGGCTCGTGGCGGCGGCGAGCGCGGTGTAGTGCCGCACCAGGCCCTCCTGGTCGGCGACGACCAGGTACGGCGGCATGGCCAGCAGCCCGTCGGCGCCCGCCCGTTCGGCCAGGGCGGCGTACTCGGCGGCCAGCGCGGTGCCGTACCCGGCGCCCGCGAGCACCGGGACGCGGCCCTCGGCCGCCTCGACCGCGGCGGCCACGCACGCGGCGAACTCCGCGGGCGTGAGCGCGTGGAATTCGCCGGTGCCGCAGCAGGCGAAGACGGCCGCCGCACCGGCGTCCACCCCTGCGCGCACATGGGCCCGGAAGGCGTCGAGGTCCAGGGCGCCGTCCGGGCCGAAGGCCGTCACGGGGAAGAACAGCAGGCCGTCGAGACGCTCGGCGAGTGAGGGTGCGGTCATCGGGTCCCCCTGAAGGTCCGGGTCTGTGCGCTCATCTGATTCACGTCCATATTCGTGAACGCTGCCACGCTAGGCGAGCATCCGTACGCGGGTCAAGCCGACGGACGCAGGTCAGACGGGTGGACCCGGCGTGATCGATGTCCATATACATGAATCGCGGCCATGGATATACTCACCGCGGCGCCGCCGGAGGCCACGGCGGGACCAGCTCCACCCCCGCGCACCGCCCCGGGCCCCAGTGGCCGGTGAGACCCGAGACCGAGGAGAGACCCCACATGCCCGCTCCCCGCACCATTCTGCTCACCGGCGCCGCCGGCGGCCTCGGCACCCTCATGCGCGGCCTGCTCCCCTCCTACGGCTACGAGCTGCGGCTCCTGGACATGCTCCCGATCGAGGACGAGCCGGACGCGATCACCGCCGACCTCGCCGACACCGCCGCGCTGCGCGAGGCCGTCCGCGGCGTCGACGCGATCGTGCACCTCGCGGGCATCTCGCTGGAGTCCACCTTCGACAAGGTCCTCAAGGCCAACATCGAGGGCACCTACCACCTCTACGAGGCCGCGCGCGCCGAGGGCGTCGGGCGGATCGTCTTCGCCTCCAGCAACCACGCGGTCGGCTACACCCCCCGCCCGCAGGGCGACGACCCGCTCATCCCGCTCAACACCCCGCGCCGCCCCGACACCTTCTACGGCCTGTCCAAGTGCTTCGGCGAGGACCTGGCGCAGCTCTACGCCGACCGGCACGGCATGGACACGGTCTCGATCCGCATCGGCTCCTGCTTCCCCGAGCCCACCACGGTGCGGATGCTCTCGGTGTGGATGAGCCCCGCCGACGGCGCCCGGCTGCTGCACGCGGCCCTCACCGCCGACGTGACCGGCCACACCGTCGTCTACGGCAGCTCGGCCAACACCCGCCTGTGGTGGGACCTCGACCCGGCCCGCGCCCTCGGCTACGAGCCGCAGGACGACTCCGAGGTCTTCGCCGCGAAGCTCGTCGCCGAGCAGGGCGAGCTGGACGCGGACGACCCCGCGCACGCCAACCTGGGCGGCGCGTTCTGCACCGAGCCGCCGATCTGGCCGTACTGAGGCCCGGGCGGCCGCCGCCGCTAGTATTCGCTGCCCTCCGCCGGTGACGACACGCCGACCACGCCGTCCATCTCGGACAGGTCCGTCACCAGCAGCGGGACGTCCCCCGTGCCCTCGATCGACAGCTCGACCTCCGCGGCGCCCGGTGCGGCGGCCCGCCCGTCCTCCCGGTCGGCCCACGGCGCCCGGTTGACGTGCACCTCCACGACCCGGAAACCGGCCCGTGTGCACCGCTCCAGGATGCGGGCCAGCACCCCGGTGCCGACCTGGTAGGAGATCCGCAGATCCGTCTGCCCGGGGCCGGCGACCGCCGGAATGCGCGCGGTGACCAGCGGGAAGACCCGCACCACCAAGAAGTGCCCGGCGGTCGCGGCGACCGCGAGCAGCACCAGGCCGCCGCCGCAGGCCATGCCGATGGCGGCGGTCAGCCAGATCGTCGCCGCGGTCGTCAGCCCCCGTACGGCGTCCCGCCGTACGAAGATCAGCCCGCCGCCGATGAAGCCGATCCCGCTGACGACCTGCGCCGCGATCCGCGACGGATCCAGCGTCACGCCCTCATGGCCGAGCACCGTCCCGAAGCCGTGCTGCGAGACCTCCATGAACAGCGCGGCCCCGACGCCGACCAGGGTGTGCGTGCGCAGCCCCGCGCTCTTCTGCTGGACCGCCCGCTCCAGCCCGATCAGCGTCGAGAGCACGAGCGCCAGCCCCAACTCCCCGAGCTGCCGCACCCCCTGCCCGCCGTCCGGATCCCACACGACGGACGCCATGGGTTGCCAAGTGTGCATCGGACCACGTTACTCCGGCCGCCGTCCCGGGCACCGGGTACACGGCTGTCGCGTCGCGCGCGTCCCGGTGATCACGGTGCGGACCCCGTCGCCGATCCGCGGGCGACCCGCCCCCCCCCGTAGGCTGGCGCCATGCCGAACACCCACTCCCTGAGGGTGAGTTCCTGTGCCGTGTGCATCCGTGACGGCCGGGTCCTGCTGACCCGCTGGGTCGATCCGGAGCGCCCCGGGCACCGGCTCTGGTCCGTCCCCGGGGGCGGCATCGACCACGGCGAGGATCCGTACGACGCCGCGGTGCGGGAGGTGCGCGAGGAGACCGGGTACGCCGTCGAGATCGAGGCTCTGCTCGGTATGCACACCCGGGTCGTGCCCGCTCCGCCCTCCCGGGGCGCGGGCGCCGAATTCCACAGCCTCCGGGTCTTCTACGCGGCCCGGATCACCGGCGGGGAACTGCGTGACGAGGTCGGCGGGTCCAGCGACCGGGCGGCGTGGGTGGGCCTGGCGGACGTGGCGGGCCTGCCGCGGGACGAGCGGGTGGACATCGGGATCGCGCTGGCCCTCGACCGCCCGGCCTCCGGCAGACCGCGGGACGCCGGGGCGGCCGGTCCGCGGTAATCGGCGTGCGCCCGTCGCCCGCGGGTGGTTAGGCTCGCGGGCATGTTCTTCATGCAGCAGATCTACGGCTGACGCGGGCCGGGGCAGCGCCCCGATCCCCCGCCCCCGCGCCCGGCCCTTCCGGAGGTCTCCGGCGGGCCGGTGCGCGCACCTGTCATGCCCATCCCCCGTAGATCCGAAGCGAGTTGATCATCCATGACCCGTCGCCGTGCCCATATCGCGATGGTCGGCATCCCCGCCGTCAGCCACATCCTCCCCAGCGTCGCCGTCATCCGCGAGCTGGTCGCCCGCGGCCACCGCGTGACGTACGCCAACGACCCGGCCGTGGCCGACCTGGTCGCCACCACCGGCGCCGAGTTGGTGCCCTGCCCCTCCACGCTGCCGGTCGCCGCAAACGACTGGCCCGACGACCCCATCGCCGCGATGGGCCTCTTCCTCGACGACTCCGTCCAGGCACTGCCCCGGCTGCGCGCCGTCTACGACGCCGACCCGGCGGACGTGTACCTGTACGACATCGGCGCCTACGCCGCACGCGCCCTCGCCGAGGCGCAGGGCCGGCCGCTGGTGCAGCTCTCCCCGGCGATGGTCGGCTGGGAGGGCTACGAGGAGGAGGTCGGAGCGTACCTGCGGCAGCTGCCGGGCGCCGACGCGTACCGGGAGCGGTTCGCCGGCTGGCTCGCCGGATGCGGGGCCACCACCACCGACGTCGACGCCTTCTCCGGCCGCCCCCGGCGGGCCCTCGCGCTCATCACGCGGGCGATGCAGCCGCACGCCGACAAGGTGGACGCCGAGGCGGTGACCTTCGTCGGCCCGTGCTTCGACCCGGCGGAGGACGCCGGCGCCTGGACGCGCCCGGCGGGCGCGTCGAAGGTGCTGCTGGTCTCGCTGGGCTCGGCCTACACCCGGCAGCCGGAGTTCTACCGGCAGTGCCTCGCGGCGTACGGCGACCTGCCCGGCTGGCACGTCGTCCTGTCGATCGGCAAGCACACCGACCCGGCCGAACTCGGCCCGCTCCCGCGCAACACCGAGGTCCACTCCTGGGTGCCGCAGCGGGCGGTCCTGGCGCAGGCGGACGCCTTCGTCACGCACGCCGGCATGGGCGGGTGCAGCGAGGGGCTGCTCTCGGGCGTCCCGATGATCGCCGTCCCGCAGGCGGTCGACCAGTTCATGAACGCCGACCGCCTGGTGGAGCTGGGCGTCGCCCGCCGCATCGACACCGCCGACGCGACCGCCGAGGCGCTGCGCGCCGCCCTGCTCACCCTGACCGCCGACCCCGAAGTGGCCCGCCGATCCGCCGCCTTGCAGGCCGCCGCGCGCTCCGAGGGCGGCACCTCCCGGGCCGCCGACCTCGTCGAGGCCGTGCTGAACTGACGTCCCGCGGGGAAAATCCGCGAGCCCGCGCCGGGCGGGGCTGGCAGGCTGTCGCCATGGCCCACCTCCCCGGCGCGCGGCAGCGGCTCGCCGCGCTCCCCCGCTACGCGTCCCTGACCCGCGAGGACTTCGCCGCACAGGACCTGGTCTCCGCCCGCACGGCGCAACAGCGCTTCACCCGTTGCTCCTTCGCGGGCGCGGACCTGCGGCACGCCACGCTCGACGGCTGCTCGTTCACCTTCTGCGACCTGAGCGGCGCGGACCTGCGCGGGGCGTCGCTGCGCGGCGCGCGCCTGTCCGGGTGCGACCTGCGCGGTGCCGACCTGCGCGACGCGGACCTCACCGGCGCGGCGCTCGGCCGGGTCCTCACCGGCGTGCCGCCGCACGGGCGGACCGACACCACCGGGGTCCGCCTCGACGGGGCGGCCCTCGGCGGCATCCGTCTGGAGGACGTCATCGGCTGGCCGCCCGCGGAAGGCGGCACGGCCTGACGTGCGCTGTACGGCGTCGACGTGTCCGCACGGCCTGACGTGCGCTGACGTGTGACGGACATCCCGGACGGCCTGCGGGCGAAAGCAGCAGACCGTCCGGCAGACTGCGTAAGCGTCCGGGCAATGTTGCGCCCGGGGCGGGGATGCGAGGGACGGGGGATCCTGCGATGTGGCACGGGGTGACGGCGCTGGACGTGCCGGCGCCGGACAGGTTCGACTGGTTCGTGGAGACGATCTCCACCTCCCTGATGCCGTCGGCCTTCTCCGCCCCGGACCCCGCCGCCTTCCACGCCGAGGGCGCCCTCCTGGACCTCGGCCCCGCCCAGCTCTCCCGGTTCGCGTTCTCCCCGCTGCACTCCCGCCGCACCCCGGCGCTGATCCGCCGCGGGGATCCGGAGCAGTACCAGCTGGGGCTGGTGACGCGCGGCGCGGCCTGGTACGCGCAGGGCGCGGGCGAGGCGGAGCTGCGCGCCGGGGACATGGTGCTGTGGGACACCTCCCGGCCGTACGAGTCGCGTTCGGGCCTGGACGGCGCGGGCGTCGAGGCGCTCGTCCTGCAGATACCCAAGGCCCGTATGCCGCTCGCCGGCCGCCAGGCCGAGCGGCTGCTCGCCCGGCGGGTGGAGGGCGGCGCGGGGATGGGCGCGGTGCTGGCGCAGTTCCTGGTCGCCGTCGCCGGGAACGGGCCCGGCGTCCGGCCGCAGGACCTCGGCAGGCTCGGCGGCGTGGCGGTGGAGCTGGCCACCACGTGCCTGATCGAGCAGTTGGGGGCGGAGGCCGAGCCGCCTACCGCGGTCCGCACCCATGTGCTGCTGCGCAGCATCGACGCCTTCATCGAGCAGAACCTCGCGGACCCGGGCCTGACCCCGCGGGCGATCGCCGAGCACCACCACATCTCGCTGCGCCGCCTCTACACGCTCTTCCAGGAGCACGCCGCCGACACGTGCGGCGAGGGCGTGGCGGCCTCGATCCGCCGCCGCCGGCTGGAACGCTGCCGCGCCGACCTGGCCTGCCCGCGGTTGCGCCGCCACCCCGTCCACACGATCGGCGCCCGCTGGGGCTTCCCCAACGCCGCCGCCTTCAGCCGCGCCTTCCGCGCCGCGTACGGCACGACCCCGCAGGCCTACCGCGCGTCGGCGGCGCGGGCCGAGCCGTCAGGACGCCGCTGAGCCCGCGGAACGCGCGACGCGGAAGCCGACGTCGTCGATCCGGTACGCCGGGTGGCTGCGCCGCCGTACCGAGGCCCGGCAGCTCCAGTGCGCGTCGGCCCAACCGCCCCCGCGCAGCACCCGGTAGGAGCCGTAGACCTCGGCGTCGTAGACGTCCCAGCACCAGTCCCAGGCGTTGCCCAGCATGTCGTGCAGCCCCCAGGCGTTCGGCTGCCTGCCGCCGACCTCCCGGATCCGCCCGCCCGAATTCCCGTCGTACCAGGCGATCGCGTCCAGCTCCCCGTACCGCGGCCCGGTGCTGCCCGCGCGGCAGGCGTGCTCCCACTCGGCCTCGGTCGGCAGCCGGTAGCCGTCGGCGCCCGCGTCCCACTCGACCGCTTCCCCGTGAACGCCGTACGCCGGGGCCAGCCCCTCGCGGACGGAGAGCGCGTTGCAGAACCGGACCGCGTCCGCCCAGGAGACGCCCTCGACCGGCAGCCGGTCGCCTTGCGCGGTGCTCGGCCGCCGTCCGGTCACCTCCGCGTACAGCGCCTGCGTGACGGGCACGGCCGCCATCCGGAAGGGCGCGACGCCGACCGTCCAGCTCCGCTGCGTGCGCCGGTCCGACAGCGTCACCCGCCCGGCCGGAACCACGACCGTCCCGTCCCCCACCTGCACGTCCATCCGGCCACCCTACGGCGCCGACCGTCCCCGCACGCATCGTCAAGGATCACTGCACGCACGGCACATCCCCGAGATCCGCCCGTACCTAGGCTCGACCCGACCACAACGGGAGCCGTCCGTGCGCCTGCGCACGGGGACCGCGGCTTCCGACGACACGACTGGGGGAAAACGATGAAAAGGAAGTCGATCCGCACATGGATAGCCTCCACCGCCGCCACGCTGGGGCTGGTGGGCGCCGCCGTCGTCAGCAGTGCTGGGACCGCGTCCGCCGCGAGCAACGGACAGCAGATCCTTTTCCGCGACAGCATCGCCAACATCTACTCGATCTACGTCTACGGGTCCAACCAGAACGGCCAGTGGGTGGGGCACTGCTTCCCCACTCCCGCCACGGATAACTACCTGTCCGGCTGGTGGTGGAAGGGCACGGTCCAGATCTACTTCCTGACCGGCTCCAGCCACAACAACTGCAACGGCTCCGACTTCTCGCTGTACTCCGGCGCCTCGGTCCCCACCTACCAGGCCAACAGCGACTACTACACCATCGACGACCAGCGCTGGCTCGGATAACCCACCCCGGGCCACCCTGCTCCCGCGCCCCGGCACCAACCCCCCGGTGCCGGGGCACGGGCCCTCAGCCCTCGGGCGGTGCGGTGCGCGGCTTGCGATGGCGCCCGGTGGGCGCGGGCAGCACCCCGGGCGCGGCGGGCGGCGCCTCGGCGCCCGGATAGAGCAGCCGCCGCGCCGCGGCCAGGCCGGCCACCACGGCGTACGGCTCCCACGTATGCCCGTTCCACCGCTGAATCGCCCGCGGCGCGTCGGGGTTGAGATGCCCCCCGCGCGGAACGTCCCCGCTGACCAGCGGCACAGCCCGCAACCGCCCGACCCGCGCGTCCCGCCGCTCGGCCCACTCGGACAGCGGTTCGTCCTCCATGCGCATTCTCCTGACGGCTCGACAGCCCGCCCCCCGAGGAGGGTAGCGCCGGCGGCCCTTGACCGAAGGGCGCCTCCGCTGCCGGGTCCGTTGACATCCTCTCCGCCCTAAAAGACGGAGATTCCCGCCTGGCTGCCGGATGTCCGGCTCGTCTTCGGGTGGGTTCCTGTTTTTTCACGCTGTGCCGGGACGAGTCTCGGTCTTACCCGCGCTCCACAGGCTGATACCGCCAGTCCGGCGGCCTTGGCGACGTTGACCGCCGCGTTGATGTCCCGATC
Source organism: Streptomyces sp. NPDC021020 (assembly GCF_044333285.1). Lineage (NCBI taxonomy): Bacteria > Bacillati > Actinomycetota > Actinomycetes > Kitasatosporales > Streptomycetaceae > Streptomyces > Streptomyces sp. NPDC021020. Next base: position 288,340 of record NZ_JBIRQQ010000009.1, on the reverse strand, counting down.
AAGGACGGTCCCGCAGGCTCCGCAGGTCCACTCGCGGATGTGCAGGGGCTTGGGGCCGTCCTTGACGCCGCAGGCCGAGCACACCTGAGAGGTCGGCTCGAAGCGGCCGATGCGGTGGAAGGTGCGGCCGTACTTCGCGGCCTTGTACTCCAGCATCGTCACGAACGCCGACCATCCGGCGTCGTGGACGGACTTGGCCATACGCGTACGGGCAAGTCCCTTGACCGCCAGGTCTTCCACCGCGACCGCTTGGTTTTCGTGGATCAGCTTGGTGGAGAGCTGGTGGTGGAACTCGCGCCGCGCATCGGCCACCGCGCCATGGGCGCGGGCGACCTTGATGCGGGCCTTGGTCCGGTTGTTGCTTCCCTTCGCCTTGCGGCTGAGGTTCTGCTGTGCGCGCTTGAGCTTCTTCTCGGCCCGGCGCAGGAAGCGGGGGCTGTCGATCTTCGTGCCGTCGGAGAGGATCGCGAAGTGCGTCAGACCGAGGTCGATGCCGACCACGCCGTCCGTGGCGGCCAGCGGCTCGGGATCGGTCTCCACGACGAAGGAAGCGAAGTACCTTCCGGCCGCGTCCTTGATGATCGTCACGGTGGACGGGGTGGACGGCAGGGCGCGGGACCACTTCACGGCCAGGTCGCCGACCTTGGGGAGCCGGAGCTTGCCACCGGCCGTGATCTTCCATCCGGCGTTCGCAGTGAACCGGATCGACTGCCGGTTGTCCTTGCGGGACTTGAACCGGGGCGCTCCCATGCGCGGGCGCTTGCCCTTGAGGCCGTCGAAGAAGTTCTTGTAGGCGATGTCCAGGTCCCTCAGGGACTGCTGCAACACGACCGACGAGACCTCGGTGAGCCATGCCCGCTCGGGGGTCTTCTTCGCGGCGGTGAGCTGCTTGGACAGCTCCCCCGAGGGAACGAACGGCAGTCCGGCGGCGCGGGCGGTCTCACGGACGCGAAGGGCGTCGTTGAAGACGACCCGAGCGCACCCGAACGCCCGCGCCAGCGCCATGCGCTGACCGGCGCTCGGGTACACGCGGAAGCTGTACCGGAGCTGCATGTCGATCACTTTACCCTTTGGTTTATGTCACCACGATGGAATCCTAATCCCGATGTACGCACCGGACGATACGTCGTCCACAACCTGCATGTTCACTTGGTTTTTGTCACGAGGTACCGACGCAAGGCCATGACCGACGCCATGCTGACGCGGTGCGAAGAGATCATGCGCGAGGTGTGCACGGACTTCGAAGCCGAGCTGAAGCAGTTCAACGGCGAGGACGACCACGTGCACCTTCTGGTGCACTACCCGCCCAAGGTCCAGCTCTCCAAACTGGTCAACTCGCTCAAGGGCGTATCCGCCCGGCTGCTCCGCAAGGAGTACGACACCCACGTGCGCCGATACCTGTGGGGCGGACACTTCTGGTCCGGCTCCTACTTCGCCGGAAGCTGCGGGGGCGCACCGCTGACCGTGGTCAAGCAGTACATCGAGAAGCAGAAGCGCCCCGTGAGCTGAGGAAAACAGTGCTGACCCGTGCCCATGGCGCGGGTCAGAGCAGTTCTGAGATGGCCTTCACCCCCGCCCTGAAGGGCGGAGCACTGGCCAAGATCAAAGGTAGATTTCTGTGGTGAGCGAGCAACTACCCAGCGGTGGCACCGAACTGTCACCCGAAGAGATCGAAGCCCTCCCCGCCAGGTGGTCGTCCTGCTGGACTCCTGACGAGGTTGCCCGGCGGCTCGTCGGCGTCGGCACGCCCTGGTGCGTGGTCGCGGGCTGGGCGCTCGACCTCTTCCACGGCAAGCAGACACGCGCCCACGGGGACATCGAGATCGCGATCCCGGCCGCAGGCTTCCCCGAAGTGCGCAGCCGCTTCCCCGAGTACGTCTTCGACGCGGTGGGCAGCGGCCGGATCTGGGAGGATCCCACCCCGGAGACGCTGGCCACCGTCCACCAGACCTGGCTCCGCGACCCGGCCACCGGTAACTACCTGCTCGACGTCTTCCGCGAACCGCACGACGGCGACACCTGGATCTGCCGCCGCGACGAGACCGTCCGCCTCCCCTACCGCGACATCATCCTCCGCACCCGGAGCGGCATCCCGTACCTGGCTCCCGAGCTGGTCCTGCTGTTCAAGGCCAAGCACCTCCGCCCGAAGGACCAGGCGGACTTCACCGCGACCGCCTCCCGCCTGACCCCCACCCAACGCGAAACCCTGACCGCGCTTCTCACCCGCATCCACCCGGGCCACCCCTGGGCGGCGGACCTGTAGCCCACCGCCCTCCGCCGATAAGCCCCTCGTACGCGAGGGCCTCAGGCGATGTGCCCCGCCTTGACGTCGGCGACGAAGGCGGCCCAGGACGCGGCCGGGAAGACCAGCGCGGGGCCTTCCGCGTCCTTGCTGTCCCGTACGGCCGTACGCCCGGCAAGCCCGGCGACCTCCACGCACTCTCCGCCACCGGAGTCGCCCCCGCTGTAGCTGCTCTTGCGCCAGACGGCGTCGCTCAACTCCGTTGCGAGCATGGTGCGTACCCCTGTTTCCCGTGGTCTACAGCTCTTCCTTGACCCGGAGTATCAGGGCGCGGCTGTCCGTCGGGCTCAGGGCGGCTGACCTCAGCGAGTCGAAGGTTAGGTTATATGTGTCAGTCTCCTCCGGCGTCTCCAGATAGACCGTGCCCGTACGGTGCTCGACGGTCACGACCTCGGAAAACGCCGGGTTCGGGAAGCTGAACAGCACAAACCCTCCAGTGAGACCGGCATGTGCGCCCGCACTGAACGGCAGCATCTGGAGTGTGATGTTGGGGCGCTCCGCGAGAGCCAGAAGCTGGTCGAGCTGCCCGGCCATGGTCTTTCCCGCACCGACGTTCCCTCGAAGTGCCGCTTCGCCTTCGATGAGACAGATACGGGGAGCAGCTTCGCTGTCGAGCATCTCCTGGCGCTGCATGCGAATGGCGACCAGTTGCTCGATCCTCTCGTCGCTGAGCATCGCGGGGTTCGCGCGATACAACGCCCGGGCGTAATCAGCCGTCTGGAACAGGCCGCTGATCAGCAGCGGCTGGAACGACCGGATGTAGTTCGACGTCTGCTCGTAGTCGATGTGGTCGGCGTACGACGGGAGTTCGTCCCACACCTGCTGGACCCAGCCGCGCTCCCGGCTGCGGCGGGCGATGTCGACCAGGCCTTCGACGTATTCGGGGTCGTCGACGCCGTAAAAGGTCAGGAGATCGCGGAGTTCACCGAGCGAGACGCCGAGGTGGGCGTTCTCGATGCGGCTGATCTTGCTGCGGTGGCAGCCGATCCGGTCGGCGGCTTCCTCAGGGGTCTTGCCTGCCTCCTCCCGCAGGCGCAGCAGAACAGTGGCGAGGCGACGGCGTCGCACGGTCGGGCGTGACTCAGCCACTGGCCCTCCCTTCGTGTTCACGAACGAGGATGAAAAGGCTAGCGCCTGGGTGCCGTTGGAACAATTCCCAGGCGATTCGGTTGCGAAGGGGCCATCGTCCGGCGCATGCTGGATTTTCCGATCGGCCAACTGGCCTGCAATGGCGGCTCGCTGATGTGCGCTCAGCCAAGCGCTGCGCGCGCACCGGCCGCCGACGCACGCAAAGACCCCCGCGACCGATGCGACCGGTCCGGGGGCGTGGCCAACACTTTTTGAGGAGCGCCGACATGTACGAGCATAGTCACCGCCCCGGCGAGGGCAGGAGGGCCGAGCGATGACCGCTTGCGCACCGGGGCCGGGCGCCGACGGGAATCCGCCCCTCGTCGTCGAGAAGTCCTGGCCGCACGGGCCGCGTTCCGCGGGCAGGGCGCGGCGGCTGCTGGTCAGCAGCCTGGACACGTGGAGCCTGCCCCACCTCGCCGACGACGCGGCTCTCGTCGTCTCGGAGCTGGTCTCCAACAGCGTCCAGCACGCCCGCGAGCCGCGCGGGCACGTCATCCGGACCCGCTTCGAGCGCTTGGACGCGGCGGTACGCATCGAGGTTCACGACGCGAACCCCGGTGCACCTGCGCCCCGTACCCCCACCCCGGACGACGAGTCCGGCCGTGGCCTGGCCCTGGTGGACAGCATCACCGCCGGACGCTGGGGCGTGAGCGAGCGCGAGGGCATCGGAAAGATGGTCTGGGCCGTCTGCACGGACGGCAGGGCCTGACCAGCCGGTCGCCCCCCGCCGGGGGGGGCGACCGGTGTGCGCCGAAGCTCCGGTTTCGGGCGGGGCCCGCGAGGACATGCATGAGCCATGCAGCCGTACATCGAGTCCGCCTCGGCCGCCGGACTGGCCTGGGTGAAGTCGTCCTACTCCGGTAACAACGGCGACTGCGTCGAGGTCGCCACCCTTCCCGACGGCACCCGCGCCGTGCGCGACAGCAAGGACCCGCACGGGCCCGCCCTGCTCTTCACCCAGAATGGCTTCGACGACTTCGCCGCCGCCGCGACGAACAGCCGCCTCGGCGGGAGGAACGCATAATGCACCCGCACAGCACATCCGCCTCGGCCGCCGGACTGGCCTGGGTGAAGTCGTCCTACTCCGGCAACAACGGCAACTGCGTCGAGGTCGCCACCCTCCCCGACGGCACCCGCGCCGTGCGCGACAGCAAGGACCCGCACGGGCCCGCCCTGCTCTTCCCGCCGGAGGCGTTCGCCGGGTTCGTCCGGGCCGCCGCGGCGGGCGGGCTGGGGGCGTAGCACCCAGGGGGGCGTACCCGGACGGCGGTAGGTAATGGAACCGCAAAGACGGGCCGGTCGTTAACCGGACATGACCGCAATGACCCCTGGCTCGAATGTGCCGCTGCCCGTACCCCGTGTGACCGTCGAGGTCGGCGCGCCGGTGCGGCTGGACGTCTCGGGCCTGCTGCTCGCCGCTGACGGCAAGGTGCGCTCCGACGACGACTTCGTCTTCTACAACCAGCCGCAGGGCGGCCCGGGGGTGACGCACCGCGCGGGCGGGGGCGGCGCGCCCGACTCCATCACCGTGGACACCACGCTCGTGCCCGCCGGTATCGAGAAGGTCGTCGTCACCGCGAGTATCGACGGCGGCGGCGCCTTCTCCGGCACGGTCCCGACCGCCACCGTGCGCGGCGCGGACGACGGCGCCGTCATCGCCACCTTCGCCCCCACCGGGCTCGGGCCCGAGACGGCGCTCGTCGTCGTCGAGGTCTACCGCCGGGGCGGCGCCTGGAAGGTGCGCGCGGTCGGGCAGGGGTACGCGAACGGGCTCGCGGGCATCGCCACCGACTTCGGCGTCAGCGTGGAGGAGCCCGCCGCCCAGGCCCCCGCCGCGCAAACCCCCGCCCCGCCCGCGGCGCAGGCTCCCCCCGCGGGCCCCGCGGCCACCCACCTGCCGCCGCCCCCGCCGTCCGCGCCCCCGGCGGCGCCCGCCGCGCCGCCCGCCCCGCCCGCGCGGATCAGCCTCGACAAGGGCCGCGTCAACCTCCGCAAGAACGAGACCGTCTCCCTCGTCAAAGCGGGCAGGCCGCTGCTGTCCTCGGTCCGCATGGGCCTCGGCTGGGAGCCCGCGTACGGCGGCCGGGCCATCGACCTGGACGCGTCCGTCATCGTGTACGGCGCGCAGCGCAACCACCTGGAGACGTGCTACTTCGGGCACAAGAAGGCCCAGAAGGGCGCGATCAAGCACTCCGGCGACAACCTGACGGGCCACGGCTCGGGCGACGACGAGACGATCGTGGTCCACCTCGGCCGCCTCCCGCAGGACGCGACGGGCCTGGTCTTCACCGTCAACTCCTACTCGGGGCAGACCTTCGACGGCGTCGCCAAGGCGTACTGCCGGCTGCTCGACGACGCCACCGGCGAGGAGCTGGTCCGCTTCGACCTCACCGGCAGCGAGCCGCGCACGGGCGTGCTGATGGCCAAGCTCGTCCGGCAGTATTCCGGCGAGTGGGACATGACGGCGCTCGGCACCTTCGCCGACGGGCAGACCGCCAGGGCCCTCGTCCAGCCGGGCGCCGCCGCACTCTGACGGGCGAGCAGCAAAGGGCGTCCAGGCGGCGGGTCGCAAACGCGCCCCGCGCGTCCCGACGCGCCCCGCCGGGCGCGAGCGCACCCCACCGCTCCTGACGCGCCGCCACACCCACCGGACGGCCCAATTCCGCTTACGGAACTGGGCCGTCCGGTGGTGCGCCGGGGGCCGCACACTCCCCGTAGTGTCATGGCCACCTAAATTTTACCGCTTCGCATCTACCCGCATAGACCCCGGGCCGGGACGCTGGTGTGAGTACGCCCCCGCACCCTCAACCCCCCTAGCCCCGGGAGCGATCAGCCATGTCCACGCACCGTCTTGCCCACCGCATAGCCGCCACCGCCGGCACCGCCGCACTCGCCGCCACCGCCCTGCTGGCCGGCAGCGGCAGCGCCTCGGCCGCACTGCCCACACCCATCGCCGCCTCCACCGCCCGCTCCTACCTCTCGGGCATGACGGCCACCGCCGAGACCCACGGCTCGACGTACAACCGGGATCTCTTCCCGACCTGGATCACCATCTCCGGCACCTGCGACACCCGCGAGTACGTCCTGAAGCGGGACGGCACCGGCGTGACGACCGACAGCTCGTGCAAGGCCACGGCCGGCACCTGGAAGAGCGTCTACGACGGGGTGACCACGACCAGCGCGTCCTCCTTCGACATCGACCACCTCGTGCCGCTCGCCGAGGCCTGGGGCTCCGGCGCCTGGGCCTGGACCACCGCGCAGCGGCAGGCCTTCGCCAACGACGTGACGCGCCCGCAGCTGCTGGCCGTCTCGGCGTCCTCCAACCGCTCCAAGGGCGACCGCGACCCGGCCGAGTGGCTGCCGCAGGCCTCCTACCAGTGCACCTACGCGCGCGCCTGGGTGCAGGTCAAGCACTACTACGGCCTCACCGTGGACAGCGCCGAGAAGACGAAGCTCAGCTCGATCCTGAACGGCTGCTGACACGGGCAGAATCGTTACGGCCTCCCCGGCGGCGTACCCGGGGCGGCCGTGACGCCGCAGGAGCCTCACGGCACGAGCACGACCTTGCCGCGGTTCGCCCGCGCCTCGATCACCGCGTGCGCCCGGCCCGCGTCGGCGAGCGCGAACTCCCCGTGCACGGCGGGCCGTAGCGTGCCCGCCGCGAAGAGCCGCCACAACTCCCGTACCCAGCCCGCGTACCGCTCCGGCTGCGTCCTCGCCACCCGCGCGATCTGGAAGCCGATCGCCGACTTGCCGCCCGCCAGCAGGTCGTACGCTCGATCGTGCCGCCGCCCGAGCTGTACGCGACGAGCCGCCCACCGGGCACGAGCGCGCGGACCGCGGGTCCCAGCAACTCCCCGCCGACCGCGTCGAGTACGGCGTCGTACGGCTCGCCCCACACCGAATCCCCGTACGCCACCGCGTCGTCGGCGCCCAGCGAGCGGACGAAATCGGCCTTCGCCGGGTCGCCCACCGCCCCCACGACCCGGCCCGCGCCTCGCAACCGGGCGAGCTGCACGGCGAGATGGCCGACCCCGCTCGCGGCAGCGGTGATCAGCACGGACTCGCCCCGCGCCACCTGCGCGGCCTCCAGCGCCCCGAGCGCGACGACCCCGCTGCGCACCAGCGCGACCGCCTCCCGCGCGGACGCCTGCGCCGGAACGCGCACCGCCATCGCGGAGTTGAGCAGCGCGAAGTCGGCGTAGCCGTGCCCGAAGCACAGGCCCGTGACGCGGTCGCCGGGCGCGAAGCCGGTCACTCCCTCGCCCACGCGCACGACCTCGCCCGCGACCTCGCCGCCGAGCGGGACGGGCGGGCCGCCCGCGCGCACCTTGCGGACGACGGGGAGCGTGACGCCCACCGCCGCGACCTCGACGAGCAGTTCGCCGGCCGCGGGCTCCGGGACCGGGACCTCCTCCAGGAAGAGCCCGCCGTCCGGCGCGCCGCCGTCCTCGTACCGTATACGCCGCATGCGCGATCGACCCCCGTCGTGACCCGTGGAGCATTCGTTGGAGATCCCAACGGTAATCCCAAAGTCATGGGGATGTCCAACGTTTTCTCGTATGCTGCCGGGCATGACGGAGAATCCGCAGGCCCCCAGCAGCATCCGCGGCCTCCCCAGCTGGCTGCTCGGGCGGGCGGCGGCCCGCGGGCGGGCGCTGGTCGCGGACGCGCTCGCGCGGCACGACATGAAGATGTGGCACCACGTGGTCCTGTCGGCCCTCGCCGACCTCGGGCCGGTCGCCCAGGCCGATTTGGGCCGGGCCGTCGCGCTCGACCCGAAGGACGTGGTCGGCGTGCTCAACGACCTCCAGGCGGCCGGCCTCGTCGTCCGCGCACCCGACCCGGCGGACCGCCGGAAGAACGCGGTACGCCTCACGGCCGCGGGCGAACAGCGCCTGGCCGACTGCACGGTGGCCGGCCAGGAGGCCAACGACCGCCTGCTGGAGCCTCTTTCGACGGCCGAGCGCGCGCAGTTCCTCGACATGCTGCGGCGCGTCAGCGGCGTGGCATGACCCCTCGCGGCCGGTACGCGTACGGCCGCCCCGGCGGCGAACTCCGGGGCGGCCGCGGCTCGGCCGATGCGAATTCCCCGGCAACCGGCTCAGGGGGCCAGGGCCGTGTGCAGTCCCTTTTCCCGCAGCAGTTCGAGGAAGGCGGCTGTCTGCTGTTCGTCCAGCGCCTCGACGGGCAGGCCCATGGCCATCTGCGGGGACAGGCGCAACACCCAGAAGTCGCCGACCCGCGAGACGCTCCGAAACGTCGTCCACGTCCGCGAGGTGGCCCGGTCCTCGCCCTGAGTGCGGTATTCCGTGTCCGTCATGGTGACGGTGACCTCCCGGTTCCCCTTCAGGTAGGGCGCCAACTGCCGCCGGACAGAACGCTCGCGCAGCAGGAAGAACCCCCCGCCGAAGAGCATGAGTGCTCCACCGGCCGGGGCGATCCGGGGCACGGCGACGAGCCCGACAACCACCAGAGCAGCCCCCGCTGCCACGAGACCGGAGGTGACGGCCAGTCGCTGGAGGTACCCCTGCCGGGCGCAGGCCCGGTACGAGCGAAGCACTGTCGCCGGTGTGGTGACGAATGTGGTCGTTATCAGCGTCTCGGCCATAGGTGTTCCTGAGTCTGGCGGGGAGGTGGCCACGGAACCCGGTCCGTGGCCGGACTCGAATCCTCCGAGCGGAGCGCCACCGCGGGCGCGCCGCCCCGCGGGGGAAGGTCAGTGGGCCTCGCGCGAGCGGGCCTTGAATGCGGCTTTGCGGGCTGCCTTCGCGGAGCGGCGGTCCGGGTGGAGTTGGCCCATCGCTTCGAGGACGTCCGCGGTGGCGGGGTGGTCGACGCGCCAGGCCGCGTCGAAGAAGCCGTCGTGGCGGGCGACGAGGTCGGCGACCAGCTCGGAGAGGAGTTCATGGTCGTCGCCCGCGGCGAGCTGCGCGGCGAGCGTGTCGACGGTGAGCCAGTAGACCATCTCCGCGTCGGGCGCCGGGACGTCCTGCGCGCCGCTCTCGGTGAGCCAGACGCGGGCGAGCCCGCCGAGCTGGCGGTCGTCGAGGACCTCGCGGATCGCGGGTTCCGCCCCGGCCCCGACGAGGGTGAGGGTCTGCTGGCACATGAGCCGCCGGGAAGGGGCGCCGTCGTCCGTGCCGCGGGCGGCGGCGAGCAGCTCGCGGGCCGCCTCGGCGGGCTTGCGGTCGGCGAGCCAGCCCTCCGCCTCGGCGCGGGCGAGGCGGTCGGGGTAGCCCGCGAGCGCGTCGAGGAGTTCGGCGCCGGGGGCGCCGGCGAGGTCGCCGACGACGGGGGCGGACGCGCCGGCGTCCAGCAGGAGCTGCCGCAGGCCGTAGAGGCCGAGCGGGGTGAGCCGGACGAGCCCGTAGCGGGAGATCTCGTCGGGGTCGAGGTCGTCGCCGGGCTCGGGGAGCCCGGGATCGTCCTCGTCCTCGATGAGGGCGTCGTCGAGCGGCTGGTAGTCGACGAGGCCGGTCGGGGCGAGCAGCCGGAAGTGGTCGTCGAGGCGCAGCATGACCTCGGTGACCTCTTCGAGGACGGCGTCGCTGGGCTGCTCCATCTCGTCGGGCACGACGAGGGAGGCGGCGAGGACGGGCAGCGGTACGGCGCCCTGCACGGACTCGGAGCCGTCGTCGAGGGCGGCGAGCGTGTAGAGGTTGGCCAGCGCGGTGTCGAGGAAGTCGGCCTCCGCCTCCGGGTCCCACTCGGGCAGTTCGCCCTCCTCGGAGTCGTGCAGGCTCTCCAGGTCCGGGGCGGCAGCCTCGGCGAGCGCGGACTCGGCGGTGGCGAGCCAGGCGTCCAGCACGTCCTGCACCTCACCGGCGGCCACGGCGTCCAGGTTCTCCCCCGGCACCGCACGCCCGGCGGCCTCGCCCTGCGGGGTGGACTCCTCGGCCTCCTCCTCGATCTCCAGGGCGAGCAGCCCGGAGTCGACGGCGGCGGCCCACGCCTGCGCGGTCTCGCCGAGCGTGTCGGCTTCCTCCAGGGAGAGCCCCAACTCCCCGGCGGCCACGACGAGATCGGCCTCCAGCAGCTCCCCCGCCGCGTCCACCACGCGCTCGGGCGCGGCCCACCGGGCCAGCCGGAGCGCCCGCTCCAGCAGCGGCACGTCCAGCGCCGACCGGGCGAGGTCGCCCTCGGGAAGCAGCCGCACCGGCGGCAGGACGAAAGGACTTGCGGACATCGGGAAGGCTCCCTCTTCGGCGATCGGCCACATCTGCGGCGGCAACCCGCACCGCTCTGCTCCCCCTCAGCCTAGGGGGTGGCGTGTGGGTCTGCGTGGAGGAAGGAGCGGGGTCCGGTGCGTGCAGCTGCAAGGCGGAGGAGGGAGGCAACGCGGTTGGGGTCCCCCCGGGGCGAAGCCTCAGGGGGAGTTGTCGACCGAGGACAACGCTGGGGGCACCTCCCGCCGAAGGCAGGGGGAAGATGTGCGCACCGGGGCACGCGACGCCGCGCAGACCCACACGCCACCCCCTAGGGGGGTGGGGCCGCGCGGGCGGTGCCGCGCCGCAGGGGCGACGCCGCCCGGAGCCCGGGTGTCAGTGGGTGGCGGCACACTGTCCCTTACGTCCCGCGATCACCGTTCCACCCGGAGGGAGGCCAGTCGTGTTCCGGTTCACCGCACTGCGCCGGTGGTGGCATGCCGCACGCCCGCGCGCCGTCCCGGCACCGCGCGCTCCGGGCCTTGCGTCCGTCGTGCCGCCGGTGGTCACCGGTCCTTCCGGTCCGCTGTCCCAGGGCCCGTTCAACCGCCGTGTCCTGATGCTGGTGGACGTGGTGGACCAGGCGCATCATCGCGAGCTGGCGCAGCAGTTGCTGGAGGAACGCGGCTGGCCGGTACGCCGCGCAGCCGCGGAGGAGCAGCTCGCCACGGCGGCCGGGGACGTCGTCCTGGTCGTCGAGGCCCGGCTGTACGGGGCGGAGCGCGGAGCGGTGCAAGCGGCGGTGCGGCACGTGGAACGGCTGGCCGCGAGCAACAAGGTCGGGATGTGGGTCCAGCAAGCTGCACTCGTCCGCCAGCCGCACCGGAACCAGCCCGTCTACCGGATCCACCGCAGCCCGACATACGGCAGCACGCGTGTGCAACGGCTCACTTCGTGGTGGGTCCGCAACGGCTTCCCGAAGCTGGAGGGCATGCTGAGCGTGCCCGGACGCGCGATGTCCGCGACGGCCGAAGCGGCGCTGGCCACACGCACCCTGGGCGACGAGCGGTACAGCCCCGGCACTCACGTCATCCGCGTACCGCTCGGCGGCCGGGGCGTCACGCGCTTCCCCGACGAGACCGCGCGCAGGCACAAAACCGTGGAACAGTCGGTGCTGTTCGGCCTGGCGGCCTTGGCGCTGCTCGTCGCGGGCATGGCCGCCTACGCGGCGCCGCCTCCGTGGAAGGCGCTGACCCTGCTGCCCGTGTTCGGCCTGGCCGGTCCGCTGGGCAGCGTGATCGTCCCCGAACCACCGGCGCCGCTGCGTCGACCGCGGTCACGGGTCTGGGCGTACGGCCTGGCGGGCAGCGTGCTCATATCGGTGACGGGGTTCGTCGTGGAGCGGCTGGCGCCGGGACCGCCCCGGCAGCAGGTGGTCGCCGTGGCGGTGGTCGTCGTGGGCGGCCTCGTCGGCTGGGGCGTCTGGTTGGCCCTGGCGCACTCGTGGTTCAGCCGCAACGCCAGCTGGATCCTGCCGCTGAGCCTCGCGCCCGCCGCGCTCGTGCTGCCCTGGTTCGGGCACCTGATGTACACCGTCTACCTCGACGAGACCTTCGGCATACCGGCCGGGTCGGTGCCGATGGAGGTCGGCTCGGATTACGTGGTGGCCCTCAAACCGGTGCTGGTCGCCGCGGCCTTCGCGCTGTTCTTCCTGAGCGCCGCCGGATGGGCCCGGCATTTCCACCAGCTCGTCGTCACGCCGCATCTGGTGTGGCTCTTCGTCCCGCTGCTCACCGTGGTCTACGTCGGAACGGCACTCCTGGTGGGCCTCCAGCAGGCCGACAGCGCGGCGAACCGGACCGCGGCGGCGGCCCGCGCGGGCCGCGACCCGGCACCGTACTTCGGTCTCCACGGGCGTCTGATGTGCGTGAAGCCGCTCGCGCCCGACATCCCGGTGTGGGACGGTCCCGTGCCCACCGGCCACGCCGTGCTCACCTTCGGGGGCGACGGGGATCGGCTGTGGGCCTGGGATCCTGACCGGGCCCGGTCCTTCAGCGTGCGGATGGAGGATGTCGCGGTCACCGACCCGCAGGGGCAGGGGGCCGCCTGCGGGCGGTGACGTCCGCCGTCCCTGCGGGTCAGTTGTGGGCGTGGAGGGCCGCGTTCAGGCCGCCCCAGGAGCCGGTGCGGGGGAGGACCTCGACCTTGCCGGTGGTGGAGTTGCGGCGGAAGAGGAGGTTGTCGGCGCCGGACAGTTCGACGGCCTTGGCGATCTCGCCGTCCGGGAGGGTGACGCGGGTGCCGGCGGTGACGTAGAGGCCGGCCTCCACGACGCAGTCGTCGCCCAGCGCGATGCCAAGGCCCGACTCGGCGCCCAGCAGGCAGCGTTCGCCGACCGAGACGATCTGCGTGCCGCCGCCGGACAGCGTGCCCATGATGGACGCGCCGCCGCCGATGTCCGAGCCGTCGCCGATCACGACGCCCTGCGAGATGCGGCCCTCCACCATCGACGAGCCGAGGGTGCCCGCGTTGAAGTTGCAGAAGCCCTCGTGCATCACGGTCGTGCCGGACGCGAGGTGCGCGCCGAGCCGGACGCGGTCGGCGTCGGCGATGCGCACGCCGGACGGGACGACGTAATCCGTCATCCGGGGGAATTTGTCCACGCCGTACACCGACAGGTGCAGGCCCTCGGCGCGGGCCGCGAGCCGGGCAGCCTCCAGCCGCGGCACCGGGACGGGGCCGATCGACGTCCAGGCGACGTTGGCCAGGACGCCGAAGAGCCCTTCCAGATTCTGCTGGTTCGGGCGGACCAGGCGGTGGCTGAGCAGGTGCAGCCGCAGGTACGCGTCGTGCGCGTCGAGGGGCTTGTCGTCGGTGGACGCGATGGCGGTGCGGACGGCGACCACCTCGACGCCGCGGCGCGGGTCGGGGCCCAGCGCGGCGGGCGCCGCGCTCCCCAGGGCCTCGGCGGCCTCGTCCGCGGTCAGCCGCGTGGTGCCCGCGGGGCCCGGCTCCGCGGTGAGCTGCGGAGCGGGGTACCAGGTGTCGAGCACGGTGCCGTCGTCGGCGACGGTCGCAAGTCCGACGCTGAGGGCGCCGGAGGCGCGGAAGTCATTCATACCCCGACGCTAGCGCTTGCCTCCCCCGTCCCCGCACCCGGCCCGCCGCGACCAGCCCCTCCCGGGGCCCGCCCCTCCGCCCCGGGGTGCCTCTTGCGGTGGCGTACGCGACCTTCCGCCGGTGGTGGGCTACGCGCGCAGTTCCCCGCGCCCCCAGGTGATTGCCACTTGGCGTGGCATGCCCTCTTTCCCCCGGTGGGGGCTGAGCGCTCCGTTCTCCCCCAGGCTCCGCCTGGGAGGTGCCCCCACGCGCCCCTGAAAACGCTCACCCTGCGTGGCAAGAGTTCGCTCATGCCGCGCAGGGCAACAAACCAGGGGCGCGGGGAACTGCGCGACAAGCCCCCGCGGCGGGAAGGTCGCGTACGCCACCGCAAGGCGCAGCCCGGAGCGCCCTCACGCCGCGCCGAAGCGGGCGCGGTACGCCGACGGGGAGAGTCCCGTCACCCGGCGGAGCACGTCCCGGAGGTGGGCCGCCGTGCCGAGGCCGGTGCGGCGGGCGACGACGTCGATGCGGGGCTCGCCGCGTTCGATGAGGCGGCAGGCGAGGGCGACGCGCTCGCCGGTGAGCCAGGCGAGCGGCGTGGTGCCGAGCTGCGCGCGGAAGCGGCGGTGGAGGGTCGCGGGGCTGACGGCGGCGCGTGCGGCGAGGTCGGCGACGGTCAGGGGCGCGTCGAGGTGTTCGAGGGCCCACGCGAGGACGGGACCGAGCGAGTGGTCGCGCAGCTCGGGCACGGGGCGCTCGACGAACTGGCGCTGCCCGCCGTCCCGGTGGCCGGGGAAGACGAGCCGCCGGCTCACCGCGTTGGCGACCTCCGCCCCGTGGTCGCGGCGGACCACGTGCAGCCCGAGGTCCAGCGCGGCGGCGCTGCCCGCCGCGGTGAGGATGTCGCCGTCGTCGACGAAGAGCACGTCGGGTTCGAGCCGCACCGCGGGGAAGCGCGCCCGGAAGAGGTGCGCCCAGCGCCAGTGCGCGGTGGCGCGGCGCCCGTCGAGGATGCCGGCCTCGGCCATGGTGAAGGCGCCGCTGCAGAAGCCGACGATCCGGGCCCCGCGGGCGTGCGCGCGGCGTATTGCGTCGAGTACGGCCGCGGGCCGGGGCGCCTCGACGTCGGGCCGGTTGGGGACGATCAGCGTGTCCGCGGTGTCGGCCGCGTCGAGTCCGGCGACGCCGCCGAGCGTGAAGAAGCCGTCCCGCATGCGGGTCTGCGGCCGGGCCGCGCACAGCGCGAAGTCGTAGAGGTCGCGGCCGAGTTCGGGCCTGGGCAGGCCGAAGATCTCGATCGCGCAGCTGAGTTCGAAGGGGTTGGAGTTGTCGTCGACGAGGACGACGACACGGTGCGAGGATCCTTGCGGCATATGCGATTCCTAGCACTGCCGCGGCGGTTCGCGCTGCCCGAGGATGATCGGCATGACGACTGAACCCACCGCCCTGGCCGCCGCCCTCGCCTCCTTCGACGACCTGTGGAGCCCGCGGATCGTCACGCGGGTCAACGACTACGACGTGCGGGTCGCGAAGGTGCGGGGCGTGCACGTGTGGCACGCGCACCACGACACGGACGAGTTCTTCCTGGTCCTGGACGGGGAGTTGAGCATCGCGCTGCGCGAGCCTGCCGGTGAGCGCACGGTGGTGCTGCCCCGGGGGTCGGTCTTCACCGTGCCCCGGGGCGTCGAGCACTGCCCGTCCTCCGCGGAGGGCGCGTCGATCATGGTGCTGGAGCCCACCGGCACGCTCACCGTGGGCGACAGTCACGAGGAGGTGCCGGACCACGTGGACGCCACGACCGGCCACCCCCTCGCGCTCTGACCCGTCACCGCCGAGCGGCCGGCCCGTCAGTACCGCGCGGCCGGCGGCCCGGCCTCCCACGCCGCCGCCTGCTCGGGCCCGGCGCCCAGGACGGCGGAGCGCAGCCAGTGCTCGCCCGCGGGGAGGTGGGCCAGCAGGGTGGGGATCGCGGTGCGGACGGCCAGGACGTTGGTGCCGGGGAGCGCCTCGACGACGTGGCCCTCGCGCGGCGCTGCACCGGGCTCGGGCAGGTCGGCGAGGCCGCTGAGGTCGCCCGCGGGTCCGGCGGCCAGCGCCCGGCCCGGGGTGGTCTCGCGGCGGGTGCCCGTACCGTCGCGGTCGACGGCGAAGCCGCCCTCGGCGGTGTGCAGGGCGCGCCCGTTGCGGATGCGGTGGGTGCGCAGGTGCCAGGGGCCCGCGGCGGTGAGCCAGGTGGTGATCTCGACGTCGGCCCAGGGCCGCCAGGTGCTGCGGACGGTGCCGTCCTCGACGAGGGCCTCGGGCTCCTCGCACGTCTCGCGGACGCGGAAGTGCACGGGCTCGCCCTCGTCGTCGCTGACGGCGAGCACCGAGTCGTACGCCCCGTGGACCAGGCCGAGGTCACCGGCCGGGAGGCTGAAGCCGAAGCGGGTGGAGTAGGCGAACTTGGAGTATTTGGCGGGGCCGCCGCGCGCCCAGGTGTTCTGCTGGAGCCCGCTGAGCAGCGTGACGTCCCCGCCGGAGCGGGAGAGGACCGCGCCCGCGGGCGGCTGGACGAGGGTGCCGGGCAGGTCGTCCGGCAGCGGCTGCTCCTCGGCGGCCCAGAAGGGGTCGGCGGCGGGCAGCGCGAGCGGCAGGAAGGCCTTCATCGCCCAGTACGGCGAGGCGGGCCCGTTGTACTGCTCGGCGACGGCGGGCTGCGGGTAGCCGTAGCCGATGCTGAGCAGCTTGTCGGGCGCGATGCTGCCGGTGCGGTCGCGCCACCAGCGCAGATGCCGCATCAGCAGGCCCTTGACCTCGCCCGCGGGCAGCGCGTCGGAGCCGGAGTAGGCCAGGGCGCCCCAGAAGGAGCCCTGCGCGAAGCGGTAGATGAGGCTGCGCCCGTACGGCACGGCGGAGCCGTCGGCGGCGAACCAGTGCCGGAAGCCCTGGGCGAATTCGCCCGCGCGCTGCCGGAAGCGGGTGGTGCGGGCGGGGTCCTCGTCACCGGCGAGGGCGGCGTAGATGAGGCCGTAGAAGTGCATGGCCCAGGGGATGTAGTAGTCGCGCTGCGGGGTGGGGCCGTCGGCGTACCAGCCGTCGGCGAGCGCGTAGGTCTCCAGCCGGTCCAGGCGGGCGTGCCGGGCGTCGCGGTCGTGGGCGTAGCCGACCCGGTCAAGGCCGAGGGAGACCATGACGGGGAAGAAGTTCCAGTTGTTGTCCGGGGTGCGGGCGTCGAGGAAGCGGGCGAGCCAGGCGCCCGCGCGGTCCTTCTCGGCGCCGCTGAGCGGGTCCCAGAGCTTGTCGGGGGCGAGGGCGAGGGCGAAGCCGAGCGCGGCGGATTCCACCGTGCGCTGGTCGATGTCCCGCGGCTCGCCCCAGTATTCGGGGTGGGCGGGGTCGGTGCCCGCGGCGAGCCCGCGCGCCCACAGGTCCCAGTGCGCGAAGTCGCCGCCGCCCGCGGCGAGCGGGGCCAGGCCCCACAGCGGGCGGGCGTAGCCCTCGAAGTCGGCGGCGGTGTCGGGGTGGTGGGCGATGTTGACGCCGAGCCGGATCCTGGCCCCGCCGGGGCTCGCGTACGGCGGCAGCGCGTCCGCCAGCTCCCGCGCGTAGCCCTGCATCTCCGCCCGCGCGGACGCGCCGCCCGCTCCGCCATCCGTACCGCTGCCCATGGGGACCGCCCTCCCGACGCCGATGTTGCGACAACTTTCGCAACTACTGCCGCGCACGTCAACGCCCCTCCCGCCGCGAGGACCGCGAGGCCGGTGGGCCACAATGGCCGCATGGAGCACGCGATACGGCACAAGGTCCCGGTGTCCGGCGGCAGTTGGGTCACCGTCGAGGTGTACGGGGAGCCGGGCGCGCCCGGTCTGCTCGTACTTCCCGGCGTGATGAGCGACGCGCAGGGCTGGCGGGACGTGGCCGGCGCGCTCACCGCCTGGCCCTCGGTCGCGGTCGTCAACCGGCGCGGCCGCGCCCCGTCCGGGCCGCTGGGCGACGGCTACTCGCTGCGTACCGAGGTCGCCGACCTCGGCGCCGTCCTCGACGCGCTCGGCGAGCCGCGGGCGGTGTTCGGCTGGAGCTACGGGGCGCTCGTCGCGCTGCTGGCCGCCGAGGAGCGCCCGGTCCGGCAGCTGATCGGGTACGAGCCGGTGGTCCGGCCCTTCGGAGCGGACGCGCTGGAGGAGCTGAGGGCCGCGGACGCGGCGGCGGACCTGGACCGGGCGGTCGAGATCGTCAACCGGCGGATCTCCGGTTTCTCCGCGCAGTACGTCGAGGAGCTGCGCGCCGACCGGGCGACCTGGGAGGTGCTGCGCCGCCTCAGCGAGCCGCTGTACGCCGAGATCGCCGCGCTCAACGCCGCGCAGCCGCGGGCCCTGGGCGGGCGGGCGGAGCGCGTCGACCTGATCATCGGCGCGCGCAACCGCGGCCTGGCCCCGTACGGGACCGCCTTCGAGGACGTCCGCTCGCTCGTGCCGGGCGCCGCCGTGCACCAACTGCCCGACCAGGGCCACCTGGCCCATGTCGAGGGCCCGGCGGAGCTGGCGGCCCTGCTCGACACGCTCGCCGGCTGAGGCGGGGCCGCCCACCGCCCACCGCAGGGGTCAGGCGCCGGCCGCATCGGCGCCCGCCCGCCGCCCGGGTCGGGCGAAGGCCCTCGCCGGAGTTCGTCGCCGGCCGCGTCGGCACCCGCCCGCCGCCCGCCGCCCGGGTCAGGGGAAGGACTTCGCGAGCAGCCCGTACGCCAGCTCCGCCTCCGCCGTGGCCTGCGCGAGGGCGTCGGCGGCCCGCTCCCCCGCGAGCATCCGCTCCAGGTTGCGTACCGTCAGGGCCCGCTGGACCGCGAGGGCCTGGCCCGCGAGCACGCGCGGCACGACCTCCCCCGACGGGTCGTCGCCCTCCGCCGCGCCCAGGGCCTCGGCGAGCGCCTGCGCGAGGCTGTCCTCGCTGCGGATCCACTGCTCCATCAGCCGCAGCTTCAGGCTGGGCGCCTCCGTGACCATGCGCTGGAAGCCCAGGAACTGCGGGTAGTCGGCGAGCCCGGTGTTGGGGTCGGAGGCGGCCAGGCCCGCGAGGAAGTGCCGCCGCAACGCGGCCACCGGCGGTTCGCCGGGCCGCCGGGACCTGACGACGCGGGCGGGCTCGTCCACATGGTCCCGCAGCGGGTGGAAGACCAGGTCCTCCTTGGTCGGGAAGTAGTTGAAGACGGTCTTCTTCGACACCTCGGCGGCCGCGGCGACATCCGCGACGGAGACCCGGTCGAAGCCGTCCCGCAGGAAGAGCGCGACCGCCGTCTCGGAGATGCGCTCGCCCGTCCGCAGCTTCTTGCGCTCCCGCAGCCCCAGTTCGTCAGCCATGGCCGGATTCTACCAAGAATGTTCGCCCCGGTTGACTATTACACTCACTACAAAGATTGCCTTCGAGCATTTTTACACCTAGTGTAATTCGCATGGGAGACAAGAACACCTGGGCCCCCGTGTACGACGGGCCGGTCCTGCTGATGAACACCCGCCAGGTCAAGCTGGTGGGCGCGGCCGCCATCACCGTCCTGCTGCTGGCCATCCTGGACATCAACATCGTGTCCGCCGTGGCGTGGAAGACCGTCGCCGATCTCGACCCGGTCCACGGCATCGCCGCGCTGCCCTGGCTGACCTCGTGCTACGCCCTCGCCGACTGCATCGTGGTACCCCTCTACGGCAGGCTCGCCGACGAGTACGGCAGCAAGCCGCTGCTGCTCGTCGCGCTGGGGCTCTTCACCGCCGGCTCGCTCGGCTGCGGCGTCTCGCAAACGCTCACCGAGCTGATCGCCGCCCGCACCGTGCAGGGGCTCGGCGCGGGCGGGCTCACCGCCATCACCCTCGTCCTGACCGGCACCCTCTTCGACGACCGCGACGACGACGGCGATCCGGACCGTACGGTCAAACCGTCCAACGCCGTCGGGGTCGGCGCGGCGGTCATGTTCGGCATCGGCATGGCCCTCGGGCCGACGCTCGGCGGGCTGATCTCCGACAGCCTGAACTGGCACTGGGTCTTCCTGGTCAACCTGCCCGTCGCGGCAGCGGCGTTCGCGGTCTTCGCACTGGCCCTGCGGCTGCCGGAGCGCCCGGTGCGCCGCCGGATCGACTTCCTCGGCGCCGCGCTGCTCGGCGGCTTCGGCGCGTGCGCGCTGCTCGTGGCCCAGTGGGGCGGCAGCCGCTACGCCTGGTCGTCGGCGCCGGTCGCGGCGCTGGGCGCGGGTGCGGTGCTCCTCGCGGGCTGCTTCGTGTGGCGCAGCCTCGTCGCGCCGGAGCCGCTCGTCTCGCTCACCCTGCTGCGCAACCCCGTCTTCCGGATGATGATGCCCGTCTCGCTCGTCGCGGGGGTCGGTGTCGCGGGCGGCCTGTTCTACGTCAACGGCTATCTGCAGATCGGCCGCGGTCTGAGCACCGGACGCGCCGGCCTGCTGACCGCGTGCATCGCCGCCGGGGTGCTGGCGTCCGTGCCGGTGGCCAAGGCCATCGTCGACACGCTGGGCAAGTTCAAGTATCTGCTGGTCGCGGCGGGCCTCTTCGAGGCCGTGGTGCTCATTGCCTTCGGCCGGATAGGGACGGGCACCAGCTACTGGCTGATCGGCGCGGGCTGCTTCGTGCTCGGCATCGGGATCGGGCAGTCACTCGGCCTGGGCCTGCAGTACATGCAGAGTTCCGTGGACCCGGCGGACCTCGGGGTCGCGACGGGGTCCCTGCGGTTCGCCCAGCAGCTGGGGACGTCGTTCGGGTTCGCGCTGTACGGAGCGATCGTTGCCCACGAGGGTGTTCACGGTGCCGCTGCTTCGGCGAGGGCTGGCGCGGAGCCCGCCGCCGCGGCGGTGTTCGTCCACGCCACGAACGTGGTCTTCGCCGTGGCCGGCGTCCTCTGCCTGGCGGCAGGCCTGATGGCCCTGGCCATCCGCGAGCGCGGGGCGCCCCGTAGGGGCGCGGGGAACTGCGCGAGCAACCCACCACCGGCCGGTGGTCCGGCACGAACCGAACTGCCCCTTCGGGCCGGTGACGACCCGCACCCCGGTGGGGGCTGAGCGCGCAGTTCCCCGCGCCCCTGATGAGCACCGCCCTGCGCAGAGGGCAGCTCAGACGTTGAAGCCCAGGGCACGCAACTGCTCGCGGCCGTCGTCGGTGATCTTCTCGGGGCCCCACGGCGGCATCCAGACCCAGTTGATCTTCAGGTCGGAGACGATGCCCTCCGTCGCCGTCTGGGCCTGCTCCTCGATCACGTCGGTGAGCGGGCAGGCCGCGGACGTGAGGGTCATGTC
This sequence comes from Streptomyces sp. NPDC021020, assembly GCF_044333285.1. Classification (NCBI taxonomy): domain Bacteria; kingdom Bacillati; phylum Actinomycetota; class Actinomycetes; order Kitasatosporales; family Streptomycetaceae; genus Streptomyces; species Streptomyces sp. NPDC021020. The sequence continues at coordinate 267,390 of NZ_JBIRQQ010000009.1, read as the reverse complement.
CAGGGTGGCGACGTTGGAGTCGTCGACGTGGATGCCGTAGATGAGGCCCAGGTTGACGACGTCGATGCCCAGCTCGGGGTCGACGACGTCGTACAGCGCCTCGCGGATCTCTTCCTCGGAGGCCGGCTTCAGCGCGACCTCGGTGCCGTCAGTCATGCGGTCTCCTCGGGGGTGGTGCCGGACAGCGCCTGCGCCGTCGCGTCCTTCCAGGCCATCCAGCTCAGCAGCGCGCACTTGACCCGCGCCGGGTATTTCGAGACGCCGGCGAACGCGACCGCGTCCTCCAGCACCTCCTCCATCGCCTCGTCGGGCTCGATCTGGCCGCGGGACTGCATCAGCTCCAGGAAGGTCTCCTGGATCTTCCGCGCCTCGGCCAGCTCCTTGCCGACCAGCAGGTCGTTGAGGACGGACGCGCTGGCCTGGCTGATGGAGCAGCCCTGGCCCTCGTACGAGACGTCGCCGACGACCTCGCCGTCCATCCGCACCCGCAGGGTGATCTCGTCCCCGCAGGTCGGGTTGACGTGGTGCACCTCGGCCTGGCCTTCGCGCAGGCCGCGCCCGTGCGGGTGCTTGTAGTGGTCCAGGATCACGTCCTGGTACATCGAGTCCAGCTTCACAGCAGCACCGCCATCACCCGAAGAAGTTCCTGACCTGCTCCAGCCCGTCGACCAGAGCGTCGACCTCGGCCGGGGTGGAGTACAGATAGAACGACGCTCGCGTGGTCGCGGGAATTCCGTACCGCAGGCAGACCGGGCGCGCGCAGTGGTGGCCGACCCGGACGGCGATGCCCTGCTCGTCGAGCACCTGGCCCACGTCGTGCGGGTGGATGTCGCCGAGCGTGAAGGAGAGCGCCGAGCCCCGGTCCTGCGCGGTGTCGGGGCCGATGATCCGCAGCGTCGGGACGTCGCGCAGCCGCTCCAGCGCGTATTCGGTGAGCGCGTGCTCGTGCGCGGCGATCTTGTCCATGCCGATCGCGGTGAGGTAGTCCACGGCCGCGCCGAGCCCGATGGCCTGGGCGATCGGCGGGGTGCCGGCCTCGAACTTGTGCGGCGCGGGCGCGTAGGTGGAGGAGTGCATCGAGACGGTCTCGATCATCTCGCCGCCGCCGAGGAAGGGCGGCAGGTCCTCCAGCAGCTCCTGGCGGCCCCACAGCACACCGATGCCGGTCGGGCCGACCATCTTGTGGCCGGTGAAGGCCACGAAGTCGGCGCCGAGCGCCTGCACGTCCAGCACCATGTGCGGGGCGGCCTGCGAGGCGTCGATGAGCACCAGCGCGCCGACGTCCTGGGCGCGGCGCACGATGGCCTCGACCGGGTTGACGGTGCCGAGGATGTTGGACACCAGCACGAAGGAGACGATCTTCGTCTTCTCGGTGATGACCTGCTCGATGTCGGACAGGTCGAGGCGGCCGTCGTCGGTGAGCCCGAACCACTTCAGCGTCGCGCCGGTGCGCTGCGAGAGCAGCTGCCACGGGACGATGTTGGAGTGGTGCTCCATCTCGGTGATGACGATCTCGGTGTCCCGGTCGACCCGGTACGGCTCGTCCGCCCAGCCGAGCATGTTCGCGACCAGGTTGAGCGACTCCGAGGCGTTCTTGGTGAAGATCACCTCGTCGCGGCTGGGCGCGTTGACGAACGCGGCGACCTTGTCGCGCGCGCCCTCGTACAGCGCGGTGGCCTCCTCGGCGAGCACGTGCACACCGCGGTGGACGTTGGCGTTGGAACGCTCGTAGTACGCGTTCAGCACGTCGAGGACCTGGCGCGGCTTCTGCGAGGTCGCCGCGTTGTCCAGGTAGACGAGCTTCTTGCCGTCGTGGACGACCCGGTCGAGGGCGGGGAAGTCCTTGCGGATCGCCTCGGTGTCCAGGAGGCCGGGCAGGGGCCGCCGGGTCGGCGGGGGGAGTGTCACGCGGAAGCGCCGCCCTTCACGTAGGACTCGTAGCCCTCTTCCTCCAGCTTGTCGGCCAGCTCGGCGCCGCCCGACTCGGCGATGCGGCCGGCGGCGAAGACGTGGACGAAGTCGGGCTTGATGTACCGCAGGATGCGCGTGTAGTGGGTGATCAGCAGGGTGCCGACCTCGCCGGACTCGCGGACCCGGTTGACGCCCTCGGAGACGATGCGCAGCGCGTCGACGTCCAGGCCGGAGTCGGTCTCGTCGAGGATCGCGATGTGCGGCTTGAGCAGCTCCAGCTGGAGGATCTCGTGCCGCTTCTTCTCACCGCCGGAGAAGCCCTCGTTGACGTTGCGCTCGGCGAAGGAGGGGTCCATCTGGAGCCGCTCCATCGTCTCCTTGACCTCCTTGACCCAGGTGCGCAGCTTGGGGGCCTCGCCGCGGATGGCGGTCGCGGAGGTGCGCAGGAAGTTGGAGACGGAGACGCCGGGGATCTCGACCGGGTACTGCATGGCCAGGAAGAGGCCGGCCCGGGCGCGCTCGTCGACGCTCATCGCGAGGACGTCCTCGCCGTCGAGCGTGACGGTGCCGCCGGTGATCGTGTACTTGGGGTGGCCCGCGAGCGAGTACGCGAGGGTGGACTTGCCGGAGCCGTTGGGACCCATGATCGCGTGGGTCTCGCCCTGCTTCACGGTCAGGTCGACGCCCCTGAGGATCTCCTTGGTGGAGTTGTCGGCCTCGACGGTGACGTGCAGGTCGTGGATTTCAAGCGTGGCCATGGGTGACTCAGGACTCCTGGGTGACGGAGACGAGCACGTCGTCCCCAACGATCTTGACGGGGTATACGGGCACGGGCCGCGTGGCGGGCAGCCCGGAGGGGCGGCCGGTGCGCAGGTCGAAACGGGACCCGTGCAGCCAGCACTCGATCTGGCAGTCCTCGACCTCGCCCTCGGAGAGCGAGACGTTGGCGTGCGAGCAGATGTCGTAGATGGCGAAGACGTCGCCGCCGGTGGAGACGACGGACACCGGGGTGCCGTCGACCTCGACCCGGCGGGGGGTGTCCTCCTCCAGCTCGGCGAGCTTGCAGACGGCGACGTACGCGTCGGTGGTGGTCATCCGACGGACGCCTCCAGCTCCGCGTCGATCTTCGCCATCAGCCGCTCCTCCAGATCGGCCAGGCCGATCTGCTGGACCAGCTCGCCGAAGAAGCCGCGCACCACCAGGCGGCGCGCCTCCTGGGTGGGGATGCCGCGGGACTGCAGGTAGAAGAGCTGCTCGTCGTCGAAGCGGCCGGTCGCGGAGGCGTGACCGGCGCCGACGATCTCGCCGGTCTCGATCTCCAGGTTCGGCACCGAGTCGACGCGGGCGCCGTCGGTGAGGACCAGGTTGCGGTTGAGCTCGTAGGTGTCGGTGCCCTCGGCGGCGGCCCGGATGAGCACGTCGCCGATCCACACCGCGTGCGCGTCCTGGCCCTGGAGGGCGCCCTTGTAGGCGACGTCGGAGCGGCAGTGCGGGGTGTCGTGGTCGATGAAGAGCCGGTGCTCCTGGTGCTGGCCCTTGTCGGTGAAGTACAGCCCGTACAGCTCGGCCTCGCCGCCGGGGGCGCCGTAGACGACCCGCGGGTGGAGGCGGACCAGGTCGCCGCCGAAGGTCACGACGACCGACTTGAAGCCGGCGTCGCGGCCGACGAGCGCGGTGTGCTGGGCGACGTGCACGGCGGTGTCGGCCCAGTCCTGCACGGACACCACGGTGAGCTTGGCGCCGTCGCCGATCAGGTACTCGACGTTGCCGGCGAAGGTGGTGTCGCCGGTGTGGTCGATGACGACGACGGCCTCGGCGAAGGCGCCGACCTCGACGACCTGGTGGCCGAAGACCGTGCCGCCCTCGCCGTGGACGGCGATCCTGACCGGCTCGGTCAGGATCGTGTCCTTGGGGATGCTGACGACCGAGGCCTTCTCGAAGGAGCTGAACGCCTGCGCGGCGACCCGGTCGACGGGCTTGCCCGCCCGCCCGACCCGCGGGTCGGTGCGGTCCACGGTCTGCACGGTGACGCCTTCCGGCGCCGTCACCTCGACGCGCAGGGCGCCGGTGGCCTCGGCGGTGCCGTCGTGCAGCCCGCGCAGCCGTTCCAGCGGAGTGAAGCGCCACTCCTCCTCGCGTCCGTGCGGCACCGGGAAGTCGGCCACGTCGTAGGACGGGGCCGCGCTGACCCGGGCGTCGGCGGGCTGTCCCACCGTGATGGCACCGTCCGTGGTGCTGCCCGCAGGGGTGATGTCAGCCATGGCTAGTCGTACAGCTCTCTTTCGGGAGGAACTCGGGAACGTCGTCGGGTACGGGGGCGGGCCGGCGGTCAGCCGACGGCGCCCTCCATCTGCAGCTCGATCAGCCGGTTCAGCTCCAGGGCGTACTCCATGGGCAGCTCCTTCGCGATCGGCTCGACGAAGCCGCGCACGATCATCGCCATGGCCTCGAACTCGGTCAGGCCGCGGCTCATGAGGTAGAAGAGCTGGTCGTCGGAGACCTTGGAGACGGTCGCCTCGTGGCCCATCGACACGTCGTCCTCGCGGACGTCGACGTACGGGTAGGTGTCGGAGCGCGAGACGGTGTCGATCAGCAGCGCGTCGCACAGCACGTTGGACTTCGATCCGGCCGAGCCCTCACCGATCTCGATGAGGCCGCGGTAGGAGGTGCGGCCGCCGCCGCGCGCCACCGACTTCGACACGATGTTGGACGACGTGTTGGGCGCCATGTGCACCATCTTGGCGCCGGCGTCCTGGTGCTGCCCCTCGCCGGCGAACGCGATGGACAGCGTCTCGCCCTTGGCGTGCTCGCCCATCAGGTAGACGGCCGGGTACTTCATGGTGACCTTGGAGCCGATGTTGCCGTCGACCCACTCCATGGTGGCGCCCTCGTACGCGACGGCGCGCTTGGTCACCAGGTTGTAGACGTTGTTCGACCAGTTCTGGATCGTCGTGTAGCGGCAGCGGCCGCCCTTCTTGACGATGATCTCCACGACGGCCGAGTGCAGCGAGTCGGACTTGTAGATCGGCGCGGTGCAGCCCTCGACGTAGTGGACGTACGCGTCCTCGTCGACGATGATCAGCGTCCGCTCGAACTGGCCCATGTTCTCGGTGTTGATACGGAAGTAGGCCTGCAGCGGGATGTCGACGTGCACGCCCTTGGGGACGTAGATGAACGACCCGCCGGACCACACCGCGGTGTTCAGCGACGCGAACTTGTTGTCACCGGCCGGGATGACCGTGCCGAAGTACTCCTGGAAGAGCTCCGGGTGCTCGCGCAGCGCGGTGTCGGTGTCCAGGAAGATGACGCCCTGGCTCTCCAGGTCCTCACGGATCTGGTGGTAGACGACCTCGGACTCGTACTGCGCGGCGACACCGGCGACCAGGCGCTGCTTCTCCGCCTCCGGGATGCCGAGCTTGTCGTAGGTGTTCTTGATGTCCTCCGGCAGGTCCTCCCAGGACTCGGCCTGCTTCTCGGTGGACCGCACGAAGTACTTGATGTTGTCGAAGTCGATGCCCGACAGGTCCGAGCCCCAGGTCGGCATGGGCTTCTTGCCGAACAGCCGCAGGCCCTTGAGCCGCAGCTTCAGCATCCACTCCGGCTCACTCTTCTTCCCGGAGATGTCCCGGACCACGTCCTCGGACAGGCCGCGGCGCGCGGACGCGCCCGCGACGTCGGAGTCGGCCCAGCCGTACTCGTAGTTGCCGATGCCTTCCAGCTCCGGGTGAGTGGTCTCCGTGGGAGCAGTCATGCGGGGTTCCTCCCGGACGTGCGGGCTGTTGCCTGATCGGTGGGTGTGGTGCTGCGGGGCACCTGCGGGGCCTTGGGCACGAAGGTCGTGCACACGCCGTCGCCGTGGGCGATGGTGGCGAGCCGCTGGACATGGGTCCCGAGCAGCCGGGAGAAGACCTCGGCCTCCGCCTCGCACAGCTCGGGGAACTGCTCGGCCGTATGGGCGACCGGGCAGTGGTGCTGGCACAGCTGCTCCCCGGCGGGGCCGGAGTCGCTGTTGGTCGCGGCCGTGGTGGCCGCGTAGCCGTCCGCGGACAGCGCGCGGGCCAGCGCCCGGGTGCGGTCCTCGGGCGCCGCGGCCTCGACGGCGGCGCGGTAGCGCTCGGCCTGCGCGGCGACGCGGGCGCGGGCGAAGGCCGACACCGCGGCCTGCCCCTCGGTCCCGCCGCCGGCGGTCTCGGCGATCCAGCGCAGCGCGTCGGCCGCGAGGGCGTCGTAGGCCTGGTCGAAGGCGTCCCGGCCGCAGTCGGTCAGCGCGAAGCTCCTGGCCGGGCGGCCGCGGCCGCGCTGGCCGTAGACCCGCTGCTCGCGGGGCTCCACCACGTTCTCCGCGACGAGCGCGTCGAGGTGGCGGCGGACGGCGGCCTGGGTGAGGCCCAGCCGCTCCGCGAGGTCGGCCGCGGTGGAAGGTCCGTGGTCCAGGATGGACCGGGCGACCCGGTTGCGGGTGCGCCGCTCCCCGGTCGTCTGCTCCTCCGCCGCCCCGTGAGCGGCACCACCGACGTATTTCACAAACACATTGTTGCGTAATTCGTCAGGCCCGGGCAAGCCGCCTCGGCGCCACCCACGGTGTGCTGCGTCACTTAGGGTTACCTAATTACGCCCCGCGGCCCGATCCGCTTCCCCGCCTCCCTAGACTCGTCCCATGCGAAACGCGTCCGGGGTCCCTGCTGTCGAGGTGGCCGGTCTGGTCAAGCGGTACGGGGCCAAGGCCGCGGTCGACGGGCTCGACCTCACCGTGCCGCGCGGCAGCGTGACCGCCGTACTCGGTCCCAACGGGGCGGGCAAGACCACCACCGTCGAGATGTGCGAAGGCTACCGCCGCCCGGACTCCGGAAGCGTACGCGTCCTCGGTCTTGACCCCGTCACCGAGGGGGCGGCGCTGCGGCCGCGGATCGGGGTGATGCTCCAGTCCGGCGGCGTCTACCCCGGCGCCCGCGCCGAGGAGATGCTGCGGCACACCGCCTCCCTGCACGCCCATCCGGTGGACCCGGCGCTGCTCATCGAGCGGCTCGGCCTGGAATCCTGCGGCCGCACCGCCTACCGGCGGCTGTCCGGCGGGCAGCAGCAGCGGCTCGCGCTCGCCATGGCCGTCGTCGGCCGCCCCGAGCTGGTCTTCCTCGACGAGCCCACCGCGGGCTTGGACCCGCAGGCCCGGCGGGCCACCTGGGATCTGGTGCGCGAGCTGCGCGCCGACGGCGTGAGCGTCGTACTGACCACCCACTTCATGGACGAGGCCGAGCAGCTCGCCGACCAGGTCGTCATCATCGACGCCGGCCGCGCGATAGCCCGCGGCACCCCCGAGGAGCTGTGCCGCGGCGGCGCCGAGGGCACCCTGCGCTTCACCGGCCGCCCCGGCCTGGACCTCGCCTCGCTGCTCAAGGCGCTGCCCGCCGACAGCGCCGCCGCCGAGCTGGGCCCCGGCAGCTACCGCATCGAGGGCAGGGTCGACCCGCAGCTGCTGGCCACCGTCACCTCGTGGTGCGCCCAGCACGGCGTCCTGCCGGAGGGGCTCGCGGTGGAGCGGCGCACCCTGGAGGACGTCTTCTTGGAACTGACCGGCAGGGAGCTGCGCGGATGACCGCCACCACGAGCACCACGGACACCGCGCCGGACGCCCCGCACGCCGGCATGTTCGCGCCCCGGCCCGGCCCGGCCGGCACCGCCGCGATGATCCGCGCGCAAGCCCTGCTGGAGACGAGGATGCTGCTGCGCAACGGCGAGCAGCTGCTGCTCACCGTCGTGATCCCGGCGCTGCTGCTGCTCGTCTTCAGCTCCGTCGACATCGTCGACACCGGCGCGGGCAAGTCCGTCGACTTCCTCGCCCCCGGCGTCCTCGCGCTCGCCGTGCTCTCCACCGCCTTCACCGGCCAGGCCATCGCCACCGGCTTCGAGCGCCGCTACGGGGTGCTCAAGCGGCTCGGCGCCTCGCCGCTGCCGCGCTGGGCGCTGCTGACCGCCAAGACCTGCTCGGTGCTGGTCACCGAGCTGCTCCAGGTCGTGCTGCTGGTCGTGATCGCCTTCGCCCTCGGCTGGTCCCCGCACGGCAACCCGCTCGCGGTGCTCGTCCTGCTGCTGCTCGGCACCGCCGCCTTCTCCGGACTCGGGCTGCTGATGGCGGGCACGCTGCGCGCGGAGGCGACGCTCGCCGCCGCCAACCTGGTCTTCCTGCTGCTGCTCATCGGCGGCGGGGTGATCGTGCCGATGGACAAGTTCTCCGGCCCCGTACGGGACGTACTCCAGCTGCTGCCCGTGTCCGCCCTGTCCGACGGCCTGCGCGACGTCCTGCGGGACGGCGCCGCGATGCCCTGGGCGGACCTCGGCATCCTCGCCGTGTGGGCGGCGGTCGGGCTGGCCGCGGCGAGCCGCTTCTTCCGCTGGGAGTAGCCCCCTCACGGGCGCCGCGGGCCCCCTCGTGAAAACGCGCACAAGGAGGCGCCTACGATGGCTCCGTGCCGAAGCTGCCCGAAATCGCGCGAAACCCGCTCGCCTTCATCGCCGCCAGGTGGACCCCGGACCCCGTGACGGTCCGCCGGGCGACCCTGGCCGCCCTGGTGATGTCCGTGGTCATCGTGATCACCGGCGGCGCGGTCCGGCTGACCGCCTCCGGCCTGGGCTGCCCGACCTGGCCCACCTGCAGCGGCGACAGCCTGCTCGGCACCCGCGAGATGGGCATCCACCACGCCATCGAGATCAGCAACCGCATGCTGACGTACGTGCTGTGCGCCGCGGTCGGCTGGGCGATCATCGCCATCCGCGCGATGGAGCGGCACCGCACCGGCCTCTACCGGCTGGCGTGGGCGCAGTTCTGGGTCGTGGTCGGCAACGCGGTGTGGGGCGGCCTGACCGTCCTCACCAAGCTCAACCCGTACGTCGTCTCGCTGCACTTCCTGCTCACCGTGGCCCTCATCACCGTCGCGGTGCTGACCTGGCAGCGCGTCGCGGAGGGCGACGCCTCCCCGCGCCCGCTGGTCGGCAAGCCGGTGCGCCAGCTGGGCCTGGTGCTCGCGTGCGCGTCCGCGGTGCTCATCGCGGTGGGCACGCTGGTGACGGGCGCGGGCCCGCACCCGGGCGACTCCAGCGGCAAGTACAAGCTCCAGCGCATCGAGGTCGACTGGAAGACCATCGCCCAGCTGCACGCGGACTTCGCCTGGATCGTCGTCGGCCTGACGATCGCCCTCTGGTTCGTCCTGCGCGCGGTCGACGCCCCGCGCGGCCCCCAGCGCCGCGTGACCGAACTCTTCGCCGTCCTCATGGCCCAGGGCGTCATCGGCTACGTCCAGTACTTCACCCACCTCCCGGCGGCCCTCGTCGACCTCCACATGTTCGGCGCGAGCCTCGTGTGGATCGCCGTCCTCCGCGTCCTCCTCGCCATGCGCGAACGCCCGGATTTCGAACCGGGAGAGGCCCCACAGCCCGCCGCGAAGCCCGCAGAGGCCGAGCCAAGCCTCCTCGGCTGAGGCACAGCGCCCCGCAGGGGCGCGGGGAACTGCGCGCCCAGCCACGACGGCGAGAAGGCCGCGCGACCAGCGCAAGAGGCACCCCGGAGCGCACGCCGTGAGCCGCAGCCGCAGCCGCAGGCGAACCCTCACGCGGCGGGCAAGCCGAAGACGCGCCGCGCGTTCCCAGCCCCCACCAGCGCGGCAACGCGATACGCGTCGGACGCGGACCACTCCCCCGCGGCCACCCGCGCAGCGGCAAACCCCTCCAGCGCCGCCCGGAACCCCCGCGCCGCCGCGACGTACAGCTCGGCCAGCCCCACCGCGCCGCCGGCATACAGCACCTTGCCGAAGGGCGCCCGCGAGAGCACGGGCCCCGGGTCCCCGCCGACCCCCACGTACACATGAGCCAGCTCCCCCGCGAGCCGCGCGGCCGCGGCCTCGTGCGCAGGCCCGGGCCCGGGCAGCAGCACGACGTCCGCGCCCTCCCCGCAGGTGGCCCGTAGAAAGGCGGTGGCCGCGCCCGGCCCCTCCTGGCGGTGCCGCAACAGGAGGGGCAGGCCCTCCGCGACCGCCTGCCACGCGAGGTGCCGCAGCAGTACGGGGTCGGCCGGCCGCGAGCCCACCCGGCGGGAGCCGAGCCAGCGCGCGGCGGCGTACCGCAGCTCCGCGGGCCCCGGCGGCCTGCCGCCCAGCTCCTCCGCCGCGCACGCGAACCCCACCGCGCCGCCCAGCGCGGCGCCGTGCACGGACTCGGCGAGATTGGCCAGAAAGCCCCCTGCCGTCCCGGAGGTGTCGGCAACCTGTTGGGCCAGCTGCTCCAGCCGCACGATCTCGTACGCGGCCGCGCCGCCCGCCGCCGCCATCGCCCCGGGCGCCACCAGCTCACCGGGCTCCCCGGTGTCGACCAGGTACGCGCCGACGCCCGTGCCGCGCAGCAGCCGCCGTACGGACTCGTACGCGCCCAGCTCGCGGCGCCTGGCCAGATAGCGCGCCGGGGCGCAGTGCGGTTCGAGGCCCAGCAGCGGCGGGCACCAGCGGCGTACCGCGAAGCCGGCGGGGCTGTCGAAGAGCGTGGTGTGCGGCGCGGCGGTGCCCGGCAGCCATGCCTCGAAGGCGCCGATGCCGAGGTCCCCGGGGTGCACCCCGTGGCCGTACGCGTCCACCAGGTGCCCGGCCACCCGCCGCCCCCCTCGCCGTCCGCCCGCCGTCACGACCCGGTCATGGTCCGTGCGGCACGTGACAGCGTCAGGTGTGGGACCCGCCGCCGATCTGAATTCCGGCCATCCTTCGCCACTCGTACGGGCCGGTCTTCACGCGGCCCGCGAGTTCACCCCCGAAATCCTCCGCGAGGGTGAGGCCGGCGGCGTTCACCGCGTCGCGGGCGGTGTCGTAGCCGGGGGCGACGAGGTCGCCCCAGGCGCCGTCCTGCCCGACCAGCACGATGCGGGCGCCCCGGGCGCCGATGTATTCGACGGTGGCCTCGGCCCCGCCGTGCCGTCGCGCGAAGCGCGCTGCTTGCCGGGCGAGCCGCCCGGTCCCCTTGCTCTCAGCCATGAGGCTCATGCTACTCGCGGGTAGCTATTCCCGGCCTCCCCCTGCGCAGGGGGGGCACACCAGGGGCGCGTGGGGGTACCTCCCAGGCGAAGCTCTGGGGGAGAACGGAGCGAGCAACCCCCCACCGGCCGGTGGTCCGGAACGGACCGAACTGCCCCTTTCGGCCGGTGACGACGTGCACCACGATGGTGGGCTGAGCGCGCAGTTCCCCGCGCCCCAAAAAACGCTCACCCGGCGGCGCAGCCGCAGCCCCACGCGGCGCAGCCGCAAACCCCCCGCGGCAGCGGGAGAGCTCAGTGCAGGAAGGGGTCCACCGCCACCGCGACGAAGAGCAGCGTGGCGTACGTGATCGACCAGTGGAAGAGCCGCATCTCCTTGAGCTTCGGGCCCGTCACCCCGGCCTTCGCCCGCGCGTGCAGCGCGTGCGCCTCCTTCAGCCAGAAGCCGCCCAGCAGGGCCGCGACCACGGGGTAGAACCAGGACGTCTCGCCGAGCGGCCACCACAGGGTGAGCGAGGTCAGGACCATGACCCAGCTGTAGAGGACGATCTGCCGGGCCACCACCTGGTTGCCCGCGACCACCGGGAGCATCGGGACGCCCACCCGCTCGTAGTCGTCCTTGACCTTCATGGACAGCGGCCAGTAGTGCGGCGGCGTCCAGAAGAAGAGGACGAGGAAGAGGACGAAGGGCGCCCAGCCGAGCTCGTTGCGGACTGCGGACCAGCCGATGAAGACCTGGAGGCACCCGGCGACCCCGCCCCACACGATGTTCTGGGCGGTGCGGCGCTTGAGGCCGAGGGTGTAGACGAAGACGTAGTAGAGGATCGCGGTGAGCGACAGGCCCGCGGACAGCGGGTTGACGAGGACCGCGAACCACACCGTGGAGACCACGGAGAGGGCGATGCCGAAGACCAGCCCCTCGCGCGGCGAGACGAGCCCGGTGACCAGCGGACGCTGCTCGGTGCGGTGCATCAGCGCGTCGATGTCGCGGTCGATGTACATGTTGAGCGCGTTGGCGCCGCCCGCGGACAGGTAGCCGCCGATCATGGTGGCGACGACCAGCCACAGGTCGGGCACGCCGCCCGCGGCCAGGAACATGACCGGAACCGTCGTGATGAGCAGCAGCTCGATGATCCGCGGTTTCGTCAGTGCCACGAAGCCCATGACACGGGCCGCCAGCGGCCGATGCACGGGGCCTGTCGCGATGACCCCCGCGGGTCGGGTTTCGACGGCCGTCACGAACACCCCAAGGAGATGAGTCCAGCAGGCCGGCGGACACCTGGCCCCGCCTGCTGCGCCAGCGGGCCGGCCACGGTGCGGCCTGCGCGTACCACGCCACTCTAGACGTAGGGAATACCCCGGCTGCTTCCGGGGTCGGTCGTGTTGCCGGGCCCGGCTCCCGGCGCCCGGACGAGGACCGCTATCGGGCGTTCATCCGCTGTTGTCCGGCGTTCGTACGTGGTCCCTACGCCGTTCAACCGGGGCATATGAGCCGCCACCGGGATTCGGGAGGCGAACTCGGACGTACGGGGGCAGGATCGAATTGGTGAGCGCGCTCGGCGGTAGGCTCAGCCGCGTCGGGTAGGCACCACGTCACCGGCGCGTTCGACATTGTTGAGAGGAGCCCTGACCCAGGGTGAGCAAGCAGCCGACCACCGCAGACCTTGACTGGACCGATCTGGACCGGCGGGCCGTTGACACCGCCCGAGTCCTGGCCGCCGACGCCGTGCAGAAGGTCGGCAACGGCCACCCCGGCACCGCGATGAGCCTGGCCCCGGCCGCGTACCTGCTCTTCCAGAAGGTGATGCGGCACGACCCCGCCGACGCCGACTGGACCGGCCGCGACCGCTTCGTGCTGTCCGCGGGCCACAGCAGCCTGACGCTCTACACCCAGCTCTACCTCGCCGGTTACGGCCTTGAGCTGGCGGACCTGGAGGCCTTCCGCACCTGGGGCTCGCGGACCCCCGGCCACCCGGAGTACGGCCACACCACCGGCGTGGAGACGACGACCGGGCCGCTCGGCCAGGGCGTCGCCAACGCGGTGGGCATGGCGATGGCCGCCCGCTACGAGCGCGGCCTGTTCGACCCGGACGCCGCCCCCGGCACCTCGCCGTTCGACCACACCATCTGGGCCATCGCCGGTGACGGCTGCCTCCAGGAGGGCATCTCCGCCGAGGCGTCGTCCATGGCCGGTCACCAGAAGCTGGGCAACCTGGTGCTGCTGTGGGACGACAACCACATCTCGATCGAGGGCGACACCGAGACCGCGGTCTCCGAGGACACCCTCAAGCGCTACGAGGCCTACGGCTGGCACGTCCAGCGCGTCGCCCCGCTGGAGAACGGCGACCTCGACCCGCAGGCGCTGTACACCGCGCTGCTCGCCGCCAAGGCGGAGACCGAGCGGCCGTCCTTCATCGCGATGCGCTCGATCATCGCGTGGCCCGCGCCGCACGCGCAGAACACCGAGGCCGCGCACGGCTCGGCGCTCGGCGAGGACGAGGTGCGCGCGACCAAGGAGGTGCTCGGCTTCGACCCCGACCAGCACTTCGCGGTCGAGGACGCGGTGATCGCCCACACCCGCGCGGTCGGTGACCGCGGGCGCGAGGCCCGGCAGGAGTGGGAGAAGTCCTTCGCCGCCTGGCGCACCGCCAACCCGGAGCACGCGGCGACCTTCGACCGGGTCGCGGCGGCCGAGCTGCCCGCGGGCTGGGAGGAGCACCTGCCGGTGTTCGAGACCGGCACGTCCGTCGCCACCCGTGCCGCGTCCGGCAAGGTGCTGGAGGCGCTCGGCGCGATCGTGCCCGAGCTGTGGGGCGGTTCGGCCGACCTCGCGGGCTCGAACAACACCACGATCGACAAGAACTCCTCGTTCCTGCCGGCCGGCAACCCGCTGCCGGAGGCGCAGCCGTACGGCCGCACGGTGCACTTCGGCATCCGCGAGCACTCGATGGCCGCCGAGATGAACGGCATCACGCTGCACGGCAACACCCGTGTCTACGGCGGTACGTTCCTGGTCTTCTCCGACTACATGCGCAACGCGGTCCGGCTGTCGGCGCTCATGCACCTGCCGGTGACGTACGTGTGGACGCACGACTCGATCGGCCTCGGCGAGGACGGCCCGACCCACCAGCCGGTGGAGCACCTGGCCTCGCTGCGCGCCATCCCGGGCCTGAACGTGGTGCGCCCGGCGGACGCCAACGAGACGGTCGTGGCGTGGCGGGAGATCCAGAAGCGCTGGACGAAGGAGTTCGGCAAGGGCGCGCCGCACGGCCTGGCGCTCAGCCGGCAGGGCCTGCCGACGTACGACCGCAACGAGGACGCGGCGCGCGGCGGTTACGTGCTCTTCGAGGCCGAGGGCGGCCCGGCGCAGGTGATCCTCATCGGCACCGGTTCCGAGGTGCAGCTCGCGGTGGGCGCGCGCGAGGAGCTCCAGGCGGCCGGCATCCCGACGCGGGTCGTCTCGATGCCGTGCGTGGAGTGGTTCGAGCAGCAGGACCAGGCGTACCGGGACGGCGTGCTGCCGCCCTCGGTGAAGGCCCGGGTCGCGGTCGAGGCCGGCATCGCGCTGACCTGGTACCGCTACGTGGGCGACGCGGGGCGCGTGGTGAGCCTGGAGCACTTCGGTGCCTCGGCGAGCGCGGGCGTGCTCTTCCGTGAGTTCGGGTTCACCGCGGAGGCGGTGGCCGCAGCGGCCCGGGAATCTCTCGCCGCCGCAGATCGCTGACGCAGGTAACACGACACACCAGGAGATGCAATTCCCATGACAGACGCACTCAAGCGCCTCTCCGACGAAGGCGTCGCGATCTGGCTGGACGACATGTCCCGCAGGCGTATCACGACCGGCAACCTGGGCGAGCTCATCGACCAGAGCCACGTGGTCGGCGCCACCACCAACCCGGCCATCTTCCAGAAGGCCATCGTCGGTGACGCGCTCTACGACCCGCAGGTCACCGACCTCGCGGCGCGCCGGCTGACCCCGGACGAGGCGGTGCGCATGATCACCACCGCCGACGTGCGGGACGCGGCGGACATCTTCCGCCCGGTCTTCGACGCGACCGACGGCCGCGACGGCCGGGTCTCGATCGAGGTCGACCCGCGGCTGGCGCACAACACCCGGGCGACGATCGCCGAGGCCAAGCAGCTCGCGTGGCTGGTGGACCGGCCGAACACGCTCATCAAGATCCCGGCGACCAAGGCGGGCCTGCCCGCCATCGCGGACGTCACCGCGCGCGGCATCAGCGTCAACGTCACGCTGATCTTCTCGCTGGAGCGCTACCGCGAGGTGATGGACGCCTACCTGACCGGTCTGGAGAAGGCGGACGCCGCGGGCCTGGACCTGTCGAAGATCCACTCGGTGGCGTCCTTCTTCGTCAGCCGCGTCGACACCGAGATCGACAAGCGCCTGGAGAAGATCGGCACGGACGAGGCCAAGGCACTCAAGGGCAAGGCCGCCGTCGCGAACGCCCGGCTGGCCTACGAGGCCTACGAGGAGGTCTTCGGCTCCGACCGCTGGGCCGCCCTGGAGCGGGCCGGCGCCAACCGGCAGCGCCCGCTGTGGGCCTCCACCGGCGTGAAGGACCCGAACTACCCGGCGACGCTCTACGTCACCGAGCTGGTCGCGCCCAACACGGTCAACACCATGCCGGAGGCCACCCTGGAGGCGACCGCCGAGCAGGGCGAGGTGACCGGGAACACGATCGCGGGCACGTACGAGCAGTCGCGCGCCGAGCTGGCCGCGATCGCGGCGCTGGGCATCTCGTACGACGATGTTGTCCAGCTGCTGGAGGACGAGGGCGTCGAGAAGTTCGAGACGGCCTGGAACGACCTGCTGGACTCCACCAAGGCGGAACTCGAACGGCTCGCTCCTTCGGAGGCCTGAGGTGACCACTGCGACCGATGAGGCCGGCTCGCGCGGTGACAACCCGCTGCGCGACCCGCTGGACCGGCGGCTGCCCCGCATCGCCGGTCCGTCCGGCCTGGTCATCTTCGGCGTGACGGGTGACCTGTCGCGCAAGAAGCTGATGCCGGCGGTGTACGACCTCGCCAACCGCGGGCTGCTGCCGCCGGGCTTCGCGCTCGTCGGCTTCGCCCGCCGGCAGTGGGAGGACGAGGACTTCGCGCAGGAGGTGCACGACGCCGTCAAGGAGCACGCGCGCACGCCCTTCCGCGAGGAGGTCTGGCAGCAGCTGGCCGAGGGCTGCCGGTTCGTGCAGGGCGACTTCGACGACGACACCGCCTTCGAGACGCTGAAGTCCACGATCGAGGAGCTGGACAAGGCACGCGGTACGGGCGGCAACTTCGCCTTCTACCTCTCCGTGCCCCCGAAGTTCTTCCCGAACGTGGTGCAGCAGCTCAAGAAGCACGGCCTGTCGCAGGGCACCGGCGACTCCTGGCGGCGCGCCGTCATCGAGAAGCCGTTCGGCCACGACCTGGCGAGCGCCCAGGAGCTCAACCGGATCGTGCACGACGTCTTCCCGCCCAACGAGGTCTTCCGGATCGACCACTACCTGGGCAAGGAGACGGTCCAGAACATCCTGGCGCTGCGCTTCGCCAACACCATGTACGAGCCGATCTGGAACCGGTCCTACGTCGACCACGTCCAGATCACGATGGCCGAGGACATCGGCATCGGCGGCCGTGCCGGGTACTACGACGGCATCGGCGCGGCCCGTGACGTGATCCAGAACCACCTGCTCCAGCTGCTGGCGCTCACCGCGATGGAGGAGCCCGGCTCCTTCCACCCCAAGGCGCTCACGGCGGAGAAGCTCAAGGTGCTGGGCGCGGTCGAGCTGCCCCACGACCTCGGCAGGCACACCGTGCGCGGGCAGTACGCGCACGCCTGGCAGGGCGGCGAGGAGGTGCTCGGCTACCTGGAGGAGGACGGGATCGACCCCAAGTCCAAGACCGACACCTTCGCCGCGATCAAGCTGACCATCAACAACCGCCGCTGGGCCGGGGTGCCGTTCTACCTGCGCACCGGCAAGCGGTTGGGCCGCCGGGTCACCGAGATCGCGGTGATCTTCAAGCGCGCGCCGTACCTGCCGTTCGAGACCGGGGCGACGGAGGAGCTGGGGCAGAACGCCCTGGTCATCCGCGTCCAGCCGGACGAGGGCGTCACGGTGCGGTTCGGCTCCAAGGTGCCGGGCACCTCCACCGAGGTGCGGGACGTGACGATGGACTTCGCGTACGGCGAGTCCTTCACCGAGTCCAGCCCGGAGGCGTACGAGCGGCTCATCCTGGACGTGCTGCTCGGCGACGCCAACCTCTTCCCGCGGCACCAGGAGGTGGAGCTGTCCTGGAACATCCTCGACCCGGTCGAGGCGTACTGGGACAAGCACGGCAAGCCCGCGCAGTACGCGGCGGGCACCTGGGGCCCGGCCGAGGCGGACGAGATGCTCGCACGAGACGGCAGGAGCTGGCGCCGGCCATGAAGATCGACCTCACGGACACCACGTCCGCACGCATCAACTCCGGGCTGATCGACGCCCGGCACGCCAGCGGCACCCCCGCGGTGGGCATGGTGCTGACGCTGGTCATCGTCACCGACGAGGGCAGCGCCTACGACGCGCTGCGGGCGGCGCACGAGGCCTCGCGCGAGCACCCCTCGCGCATCCTCGCCGTCATCAAGCGCCCCGGCCGCTCCCCCCGGGAGCGGGCGGGCGCCCGGCTCGACGCCGAGGTGGTCGTGGGCGACGAGGCCGGCACCGGCGAGACCGTCGTGCTGCGTATGCACGGCGAGCTGGCCAACCACGCCGAGTCCGTCGTGCTGCCGCTGCTGCTGCCGGACGCCCCCGTGGTGTGCTGGTGGCCCGACCAGGCGCCGGAGCACCCCGGCAAGGACCCGCTGGGGCGGCTCGCCCAGCGCCGGATCACCGACGCGGCCTCCGCGGAGGACCCGGTCGGCTCGCTGACGCTGCGCGCCGAGAGCTACACCCCCGGTGACACCGACCTGGCCTGGACGCGGCTCACGCCGTGGCGCTCCATGCTGGCGGCGGCGCTGGACCAGAAGCACGCCCGGATCGTCTCGGCGGCCGTCGAGGGCGAGGCGTACAACGCGAGCACGGAGCTGCTCGCGCTGTGGCTCGCCGACCGGCTGGGCGTCGAGGTCGAGCGCAAGGTCTCGGACGGGCCCGGCATCACCGGGGTGCACCTGTTCACCGAGGCCGGCGACATCTGCCTGGACCGCGCCGACGGGCGGCTCGCCGAGCTGTCGGTGCCGGGCCAGCCGGACCGGCACGTGGCGCTCAAGCGGCGGGAGACCTCGGAGCTGATCGCCGAGGAGCTGCGCCGGCTCGACCCGGACGACATATACCGCGCGACGGTGGACTTCGGCGTCAAGCACCTCGTGGGTGCCGGGGCCTCCGCCAAGGGCGGCAAGGAGGCGGGTACCGCCGCCAAGGGCGCCTCCGGGGCGACCCCCTCGGCGGCCAAGAAGGCGGCTCCGGCCGCCGGGTCCGGCAGCAAGGCGGCGAATTCGAAGTGAGCGCTCCCCAGGTCGTCGTCCACCGCGACAAGGAACTGATGGCCGAGGCCGTCGCGGCCCGGTTCATCACCCGCGTCGTGGACGCGCAGGCCGCCCGCGGCACCGCCTCGGTGGTGCTCACCGGCGGGCGCAACGGCAACGCGCTGCTCGCGGCCCTCGCCCATTCCCCCGCGCGTGACGCGGTCGACTGGGCGCGGCTCGACGTGTGGTGGGGCGACGAGCGCTTCCTGCCGGACGGCGACCCGGAGCGCAACGTCACGCAGGCCGCGGTGCTGCTGGACGCTGTCCCGCTGGACCCGGCCAGGGTCCACCCGATGGCGCCCTCGGACGGCCCGTTCGGCTCCGACGTCGACGCGGCGGCCGCGGCCTACGCGGCCGAACTGGCCGCCGCGGCCGGCCCGGAGGATCCCGCGCGGGTGCCGGCCTTCGACGTGCTGATGCTCGGCGTCGGGCCGGACACCCACGTGGCGTCCCTCTTCCCCGAGCACCCCGCGGTCGGCGAGGACGTCCGCACGGTGGTCGGCGTCCACGGCTCCCCGAAGCCGCCGCCGCTGCGTATCTCGCTCACGCTCCCGGCGATCCGGGCTGCCCAGGAGGTCTGGCTGCTCGCGGCGGGCTCGGACAAGGCGGAGGCGGTCGCCCTCGCGTTGTCCGACCCGGGCGCGCTCCACGCCCCCGCCTCGGCCGCGCGGGGCCTGACCAGCACGCTGTGGCTGGTGGACACCGAAGCGGCGGCCAAGCTCCCGGGCTGAGCTTGGCGCTTCGCGCCGGGCGAGCGTTTTTAGGGGCGCGGGGAACTGCGCGAGCAACCCACCACCGGCCGGTGGTCCGGTACGGACCGAAGAGACCCTTCGGGTCGGCGCCCGACCTGCGCCCCGGTGGGGGCTTGTCGCGCAGTTCCCCGCGCCCCTGGTGCTTGCCCGGCGCGGTAGCGCGAAGCTCAGCGGCCCCGCAGCTCGCGGTACCTGGCGACCAGGTGCGCGGTGCTCGGGTCAAGGCCCGGCACCTCCGCTCCTTCCACCAGAGCGGGCTCAACCCGCTTCGCGAGGACCTTGCCGAGTTCGACGCCCCACTGGTCGAAGGAGTCGATGTTCCAGATCGCGCCCTGCACGAAGACCTTGTGCTCGTACAGCGCGACGAGCTGCCCCAGCACGGACGGCGTCAGCTCCGCGGCGAGGATCGTCGTCGTCGGGTGGTTGCCGCGGAAGGTCTTGTGCGGGACCAGCTCCTCGGGGACGCCCTCCGCACGGACCTCGTCCGGGGTCTTGCCGAAGGCCAGCGCCTGGGTCTGGGCGAAGAAGTTGGCCATCAGCAGGTCGTGCTGGCCGGCGAGCGGGCCGAGTTCGGCGACGGGGCGGGCGAAGCCGATGAAGTCCGCGGGGATGAGCTTCGTGCCCTGGTGCAGCAGCTGGTAGTACGCGTGCTGGCCGTTGGTGCCGGGCGTGCCCCACACGACGGGGCCGGTCTGCCAGTCCACCGGCCTGCCGTCGCGGTCGACGGACTTGCCGTTGGACTCCATGTCCAGCTGCTGGAGGTAGGCCGTGAACTTCGCCAGGTAGTGGCTGTAGGGCAGCACCGCGTGCGACTGCGCGTCGTGGAAGCCGCCGTACCAGACGCCGAGCAGGCCGAGCAGCAGCGGCGCGTTGCGCTCCGGCGGGGCGGTCCTGAAGTGCTCGTCGACCAGGTGGAAGCCGGCCAGCATCTCGCGGAAGGCGTCCGGGCCGATCGCGACCATGAGGGAGAGCCCGATGGCCGAGTCGTACGAGTAGCGGCCGCCGACCCAGTCCCAGAACTCGAACATGTTGTCCGGGTTGATGCCGAACTCGGTGACCTTCTCCGCGTTCGTCGACAGCGCGACGAAGTGCTGGGCCACCGCGTCGTCCCCGGCGCCGAGCTGCCCGAGCAGCCAGGTGCGGGCCGAGGTGGCGTTGGTGATGGTCTCGATGGTGGTGAAGGTCTTGGACGCGATGATGAAGAGCGTCTCGGCCGCGTCCAGGTCGCGTACCGCCTCGTGCAGGTCGGCGCCGTCGACGTTGGAGACGAACCGCACGGTCATGCCGCGGTCGGTGTACGCGCGCAGCACCTCGTAGGCCATCGCCGGGCCGAGGTCGGAGCCGCCGATGCCGATGTTGACGATGTTGCGGATCCGCTTGCCGGTGTGGCCGGTCCACTCGCCGGAGCGGATGCGGTCGGCGAAGACGCCCATCTTGGTGAGCACCGCGTGCACGCCGGGGACGACGTTGTAGCCGTCGACCTCGATCGTCGCGGACTGCGGGGCGCGCAGCGCGGTGTGCAGCACCGCGCGGTCCTCGGTGGTGTTGATCTTCGCGCCGCGGAACATCGCGTCCCGCAGCTCCGACACGCCGGTCGCCGCGGCCAGTTCACGCAGCAGCGCCAGCGTCTCGTCGGTCACCAGGTGCTTGGAGTAGTCCAGATGGAGGTCTCCGACCTGGAGGGTGTAGCGCTCGGCCCGGCCGGGGTCGGCCTCGAACAGATCCCGCAGGTGGGTGCCCGCCGTCTCGTCGCGGTGCTTGGCGAGCGCGTGCCACTCCGGTCGCTGGTCGAGACGGATGCGGCTCGTGCCGTCCTGCGCGTTGGTTTCGGACATCAGTCCACTTCTCCTCGTCCTCGCTGCGGGATCAACGCTAGTTGATGACGCGGCGGAACGCGGGCCCGGCACCCGGTGCGGCCTGCGGTGACCCGATGTCAGGAGGCGTCAGAAACCGCCGCGGTGGATGCGCCCGGCGTAGTGCTCCTCCAGGACCGCGTTGCGCTCGAAGCCGCCGGGCAGATTCGCCGAGATGTAGACGGGCGCGGTCGCGCCCTCCGCGGTGAGCAGGCCCACCGCCTCCGCGACGACCATCTGGACCAGCAGCGCCGAGGTGATGGTGGACACCCCGCACAGCGCGCCGCCGTCGGGCAGCGGCAGCAGCGCGTCGCCGGCCGGGGCGCAGTTGTCGAGGACGGCGTCGGCGAGGTCGGCGAGCCGGCGGCCCGAGGAGTGCAGGGCGGGCACGGCCCGGGTGTGGATGAGCGAGGTGAGCGCGACCAGCTTGTGGCCGGCCTCCTTGACGTGCAGGGCCATGTCGACGACGGAGTTGTTGACGCCCGAGTTGGAGACGATCACGAACAGGTCCTGCGGGCGCGGCGTCGCCAGCTCGTACAGCCGCTTGGCCAGGCCCGGCGAGCGCTCCAGCAGCGGGTCGGCGAGCACCGAGCGGTCGTCGCCGCCGCGCAGCACGAGGTCGGACAGGCCGATCCGGTTGGTGGGGATCAGGCCGCCCGCGCGGCCCACCATCTCCAGCACGGTGGCCTGCGAGTGGCCGGTGCCGAAGCCGTGGATCACGCCGTCGGCGGCGACGCAGTCGGCGAACAGCCGCCCGGCGGCGGCGACCGCGTCCTTGTTGGCCTCGACGGCCCGCTCGACCGCTTCCCGGCCGGCGTCGGCGAACGTGGCGGCGCTGATATGTGCTTCGGCCATGGCCGGACCCCTTTTGCGTGCGATTACCTGCGGTGCGTTCGGTACGTGCGGAGGACGGTGCGGCTGCGCGATCTTCGGCTCAGTGAGCCGGGGACGCGCCTCCATGATGGAACAGCCAACCGACCGCGGCCGTCAAGACCGCAGCAGCCGGGCCAGCGCGACCGCGCCGACCACGCCGTCGGAGACCGGGAAGACCCGCACCCCGGTGCCGGCCAGCAGTTCGGTCACCCGCGCCACCAGCGGCCCGCCGGGCCCGAGCAGTCCGCCGCTGAGCACCAGCGGCTCCCCCGCCCGCGGCCGCAGCGCCCGTACGGTCCCGGCCAGCAGCTCCGCCGCCCGCGCCAGCAGCCCCGCCGCGACCGCGTCCCCCTCCCCCGCCGCGGCCACCACCAGCGGGCTGAGCAGCGCCAACTCGACCGGCGCCGCCGCGTAGGCCCGCACGACGACGCCCTCCGCGACCGCCTGCGCGAGCGGCTCCCCGGGGGCGCCCCACGCGGGCCCGGCCGCGCCCGCACCCGCCGGCGCCGGTCCCACGGGCACGGTGAGGTCCCGCGCCCCGGCTGCCGGGCGGCCCGGACCGCCGTACGCGATCCCCGCACCCAGCGCGCTGTCCCCGGAGGCCGCGGCGGGCGGCGACCCGGCCGCGCCCGCCGGCCGTACTCCCGGGCCGGAGGCCGCGGGTACCCCGTAGTGCCCCAGCACCGCCCGGACCAGCGAGGTCGCCGGGCCGCGGCCGTCGAGGGCGGCCAGCGCGGCGCGGACGGCCTGGGAGCCGAGCCAGAAGCCGCTGCCCTCGTCGCCCAGCAGCCAGCCGTGGCCGTCGGCGACCAGCGCGCGCTCCCCGGCGGTGACGCGGGCGGCGATCGCGCCCGTGCCCGCGATGAGCACCAGGCCGTCGCGCGGGGCGCCCGGCGCGGCGGCGAGCGCGACCTCGGTGTCGCCACCGATCTCCACCGCGGCCGGCGCCATGCCGAGGGCGGCGAGGGCGTCGCCGAGGCACGTGCGCACCAGGTCGAGGCCGCGGTCCGGGCCGAGGCCGGGGGCGGCGCCGGCGAAGCCGCCGTGGACGGCGCCGACCCGGGCGCGCGCCGCGGGCGGCACGGCCTGGGCGAGGGCGTCGGTCAGGTGCGCGGTGAGTTCGGCCCTGCCGACGCCGAGCGCGTTGCCGGGCCCGCCCGAGCCGGTGCCCAGGAGCGCGCCGCCCGGCTCGGCCGCCGCGAGCGCGGCCCGGATGCGGGTGCCGCCCGCGTCGATCCCGACGACGAGCCGCCGGTTGTAGATTTCGTTCATCGCCACGCATGGTGGTTGACGGATTCACCGCGCACAAGCCCCGCGCCGGGGCCGCGGCGCGTCCACGGCCCCGCGGCGGTCCGGAAGCCCGCCGCAGGCGTACCGCACCGCGACCGGGGCGGCCAGGACCGAGAAAGGCGCAGCCATGATCACCGCACTGATCCGCTCCGAGCTCCCCCGGATGTCCGACTCGCTGCGCAAGGTCGGCGAGGCGGTGCTGGCCGACCCGGCGGCGGCCGGTCAGGGGTCGGCGGCCGAGCTGGGCCGCCGTACCGCGACCTCGCAGGCCACCGTGACGCGCTTCTGCCGGGCGCTGGGCCTGGAGTCGTACCAGCAGCTGCTGATCGAGCTGGCGCAGGAGCAGGGCCGCAGCCAGGCGGCGCCGGAGGCCCGGGAGAGCGCCCGGCAGGCCGCGCTGGGCCCGCGGATCGGCCCGGAGGACGACCTGGAGCAGGTGATAGCCGTGGTCGCACAGGCGGATCTGCGGGCCATGCGGCACACCGCCGACCACCTGGACCGGGAGGGGCTCGAAAAGGCCGCCCAGGCGCTTTCCAGGGCCCGCAGGATCGACGTCTACGGCGTCGGAGGCTCCGGGATGGTGGCGCGCGAGGCACAGGCCCGGCTGTTCGGCATCGGCTGCGCGGCGCACGCCTGGACGGAGGTGCACTCCGCGGAGACCTCCGCGGCGCTGCTGACGCCCGCCGACACCGTGCTCGCCGTGTCGCACTCGGGGCTCACCCGCGAGGTGCTGGAGCCGCTGCGGCTGGCCGCGGACCGGGGCGCCTTCACCGTCGCGGTGACCGGCGACCCGCGCTCACCGGTGGCGCAGGCGGCGGACGTCGCGCTGACGTCCTTCTCCGGCGAGACCAGCTTCCGGCGCGGCAACTTCGGCACCCGGCACTCGGTGCTGCTCATCGTGGACTGCCTGTACGCGCGCGTCGCGCAGCTCACCTACGAGCGCGCGACCGCGTCCATGGCGCTGACCGCCCACATCGCCGACGCGCACGCCGCCGGCCGCCCGCGCCGCCGCTGACGGCCCGCGGGGCGCGCCGGCACCGTACGGCCGGTGCCGGCGGCGGTGTCAGATCTCGCCGCGCAGCTTCGCCAGCGCCTCGGCGAGGATCGCCTCGCCGTCCGCGGCGGAGCGCCGCTCGCGCACGTAGGCGAGGTGCGTCTTGTACGGCTCCGTACGCGGCGGGGCCGGCGGATTCTCCTCGTCCTGCCCGGCGGGGAAGCCGCACCGGGGGCAGTCCCAGGTGTCGGGGATCTGCGCGTCGCTGGCGAAGCTCGGCTGGGTCTCGTGCCCGTTGGAGCACCAGAAGGAGATGCGGAGACGCGGCGCGGACTCGCCGCGCTCGGCCTCTCCCATCGGCCCCGCTCCGACCCGACTGCCACGGATCGCGTTGCCACTTGCCACGGTCGTAACTCCCTGCGTGATGGTGCTGCGAGGTTCGCCAGTTTACGGGGACCTTACGTGCCGTCCAGTGGCAGGCACACGACCGCCCCCCGAAGGCGTTCCCTCATAGTAAGCCGCAGGGGCGACGAGGCGTCAGTTCCCTGTGGACGGGCGGGAGTCGCCGCGGGGGGCGTCGGGTGCCGTCGGACGTGCGTCAGTTCTTGTACTTCATGACCAGGCCGAGGACGACGATGCACGCGAACCACAGCAGGCCCACGACGACGGTGATCCGGTCGAGGTTGCGCTCGGCCACGGACGAACCACCGACGGAGGACTGCATGCCGCCGCCGAACATGTCCGACAGGCCGCCGCCCTTCCCCTTGTGCATCAGCACCAGCAGCAGAAGCAGCAGGCTGAGGATGATGAGGGCGATGGAGAACCCGATTTCCACGGCTGGACCAACTCTCTCGACTACAGGACAACGGCACGGGGCCGAGCCGTGTGGATTCCCGGTTCGGCCCCGTCAGGGTACTTCACAGTGCCGCGGACCTCACTGGTCGCGGAAGCGGACGATCTTCACGAACTCGTCCGAGTCCAGCGCGGCGCCGCCGACGAGCGCTCCGTCGACGTCCGGCTGCGCCATGATCGCGGCGACGTTGCCCGCCTTGACCGAGCCGCCGTACTGGATGCGGATCGCGTCCGCGGTCGGCTGGTCGTACAGCTCGGCCAGCCGCGCCCGGATCGCGCCGCAGACCTCCTGGGCGTCCTCGGGGGTCGCGACCTCGCCCGTGCCGATCGCCCAGACCGGCTCGTAGGCGACCACGATCGTCGCCGCCTGCTCGGCGGTGACGTCCTTCAGGGCGCCGTCCAGCTGCGCCAGGGTGTGCGGCACCTGCTGCCCGGCCTTGCGGACGTCCAGGCCCTCGCCGACGCACAGGATCGGCGTGAGGCCGTGCCGGTAGGCGGCCTTGACCTTGGCGTTCACGATCTCCTCGGCCTCGCCGTGGTACTGCCGCCGCTCGGAGTGGCCGATGACCACGAAGGTGCACTTGAGCTTGGACAGCATCGGCCCGGAGACCTCGCCGGTGTACGCGCCGGAGTCGTGCGCCGACAGGTCCTGCGCGCCGTACTTGATCCGCAGCCGGTCGCCCTCGGCCAGCGTCTGCACGGAGCGCAGGTCGGTGAAGGGGACGAGTACGGCGACCTCGACGGCGTCGAGGTCCTTGTCGGTGAGCCCGAAGGCGAGTTTCTGGAGGTGCGCGATGGCCTCGAGGTGGTTGAGGTTCATCTTCCAGTTGCCCGCCATGAGCGGGGTGCGGCTCTGCTCGGTCATGGGTGTTTCCTCAGTCCCTCAGTCCTCAAGCGCGGCAAGGCCCGGCAGGGTCTTGCCCTCCAGGTATTCCAGGCTCGCGCCGCCGCCGGTCGAAATGTGGCCGAAAGCCGTCTCGTCGAAGCCCAGGATGCGGACGGCCGCGGCCGAGTCGCCGCCGCCGACGACCGTGAAGGCCGGGGAGTCGATGAGGGCCTGGGCCACCGCGCGGGTGCCGTCGGCGTAGTCCGGGTGCTCGAAGACGCCCATCGGGCCGTTCCAGAAGACGGTGGCGGTGTCCGCGAGCTTGGCCGCGAAGAGCTTGCGCGACTCCGGGCCGATGTCCAGGCCGATCAGGTCGGCCGGGATGCCGTCGACGGGCACGGTGACCGGCGAGGTCGGCGTCTTGGCCTTCAGGTCGGGGAATTCGGGGCTGCCGACGACGTCGACGGGCAGCACGAATTCCACGCCCTTGGCCTTGGCGCGCTCCAGGTAGTCCTGCACCGCGGGGATCTGGTCCTCCTGGAGCAGGCTGCTGCCGACCTCGTGGCCCTGGGCCTTGAGGAAGGTGAAGACCATGCCGCCGCCGACCAGGATGCGGTCGGCCTTCTCCAGCAGGTGGTCGATGACGCCGAGCTTGTCGGAGACCTTCGAGCCGCCCAGCACGACCGCGTACGGCCGCGCGACGTCCTCGGTGAGCTTCCTGAGCACGCCGACCTCGGTGGCGATGAGCCCGCCGGCGGCGTGCGGCAGCCGGGCCGGCAGGTCGTAGACCGAGGCGTGCTTGCGGTGCACGGCGCCGAAGCCGTCGCCGACGTAGGTGTCGGCGAGCGCCGCGAGCCGGTCGGCGAAGGCGCCGCGCTCGGCGTCGTCCTTGGCCGTCTCGCCCGCGTTGAAGCGCAGGTTCTCCAGCAGCGCGACCTGCCCGTCGGCCAGGTCCGCCACGGTGGCGGTCGCGCTGTCACCGACGGTGTCGGTCGCGAACACCGTGCTGATGCCGTCCTCGCCCAGCAGCTCACCGAGCCGCTTCGCCACCGGCGCGAGCGAGAACTGCGGGTCGGGCGCGCCCTTGGGACGGCCCAGGTGGGAGGCGACGATCACCCGCGCGCCGGCCTTGGCGAGCCTGGTGATGGTCGGTACGGCGGCGCGGATCCGGCCGTCGTCGGTGATGGTCTCGCCCGCGAGCGGCACGTTCAGGTCGGCGCGGACGAAGACCCGCTTGCCCGCCACCTGCCCCTCGCCGATGAGGTCGTCGATCGTCTTCATCTTCTGCGGTCACTCCGGTCTGCCGGCCCGGCCGCTCGGCCGGGTCTGCCTGGGTCTGCCCTGTCTGCTTGCGGGGGGCACCGGCACGGCGACAGGGCCCGGCGCGGGCGCTCCGTCGCGCCCGGCCGGACCCTGTCCCTCACATCCGCGGTGCCGTGTCGGCTGTGCCGTCTGCTGCTGCCGTCGGGCAGGTCAGAGCTGGCCGCCGACGAAGACCGTCAGGTCCACCAGGCGGTTGGAGTAGCCCCACTCGTTGTCGTACCAGCCGATGACCTTGACCGTCTTGCCCTGCGCCATGGTCAGCGAGGAGTCGAAGGTGCAGGAGGCCGGCCAGTTGACGATGTCCGAGGACACGATCGCGTCCTCGGTGTACTCCAGGATGCCCTTGAGCTGGCCCTCGGCGGCCTTCTGGAAGGCGGCGTTGACCTCGTCCTTGGTGACCTCGCGCTCCAGGTCGACGACCAGGTCGGTGACCGAGCCGGTCGGGACCGGCACGCGCATGGCGATGCCGTCCAGCTTGCCCTTGAGCTGCGGGATGACCAGCGCGGTGGCCTTCGCGGCGCCCGTGGTGGTCGGGATGATGTTCTCCGCCGCCGCGCGGGCGCGCCGCAGGTCCTTGTGCGGGAAGTCCAGGATCCGCTGGTCGTTGGTGTACGCGTGCACCGTCGTCATCAGGCCCTTGACGATGCCGAAGTTCTCCAGCAGCACCTTCGCCATCGGCGCCACACAGTTCGTCGTGCAGGACGCGTTGGAGATGATGTTGTGGTTGGCGGGGTCGTACTGGTCCTGGTTGACGCCCATCACGATGGTGATGTCCTCGTCGGAGGCGGGCGCCGAGATGATGACCTTCTTGGCGCCACCGGCGATGTGCTTGCCGGCGTCGGCGGCCTTGGTGAAGATGCCGGTCGACTCGACGACGATGTCGACGCCCAGCTCGCCCCAGTTCAGGGCGGCGGGGTCGCGCTCGGCGAGCACCTTGATGGTCTTGCCGTCCACCGTGATGGAGTCGGCGGTGTGGGTCACCTCGGCCTTGAGGCGGCCCAGGATGGTGTCGTACTTCAGCAGGTGTGCCGTGGTCGCGGTGTCACCCAGGTCGTTGACAGCCACGATCTCGATGTCCGCGCCCTGCTCCAGGACGGCGCGGAAGAAGTTACGACCGATGCGGCCAAAGCCGTTGATGCCTACCCGGATCGTCACGAACCGATCTCCTCGCTCAGTCGCCGGAATCCGTTCCGGCTGCGAAATATGGGATGTCCCCGACCACGTCCGACCCTACCTCGCCCGTGTCGCCCGAGTGACATTGCCCATCCCCGGCCGAGCGTTTTCCGCTGCCGCGGGAGGGGGTGCCGACCGCCCGGGGGCCGCACCGCCGGGGGCGGCGGGCCCTGCGCGGAGGAGGGCTCAGCCCACCATCTCGTCGGTGAGGCTCGCCTCGGTGCTCGGCAGGCCGAGGTCGGAGGCGCGCTTGTCCGCCATCGCCAGGAGGCGGCGGATACGGCCGGCCACCGCGTCCTTGGTGAGCGGCGGCTCCGCGAGGGAGCCCAGCTCCTCCAGCGAGGCCTGCTTGTGGTCCATCCGCAGCCGGCCGGCGGCCGCGAGGTGCTCGGGCACCTCCTCGCCGAGGATCTCCAGGGCCCGCGCGACCCGCGCGCCCGCGGCGACCGCCGCGCGGGCGGACCGCCGCAGATTCGCGTCGTCGAAGTTGGCCAGCCGGTTCGCGGTGGCCCGCACCTCGCGCCGCATCCGGCGCTCCTCCCAGGCCAGGACGGAGTCGTGGGCGCCGAGCCGGGTCAGCAGCGCGCCGATCGCGTCCCCGTCGCGTACGACGACGCGGTCGACGTTGCGCACCTCGCGGGCCTTCGCCGGGATCTGCAGCCGGCGGGCGGCGCCGACCAGGGCGAGCGCGGCCTCCGGGCCGGGGCAGGTGACCTCCAGCGAGGAGGAGCGGCCCGGCTCGGTGAGCGAGCCGTGCGCCAGGAAGGCCCCGCGCCACGCGGCCTCCGCGTCGCAGGTGGCGCCGGAGACGACCTGCGGGGGCAGCCCGCGGATGGGGCGCCCGCGGCCGTCGACCAGGCCCGTCTGCCGGGCGAGCTGGTCACCTCCGGCGACGACCCGGACCACGTACCGGCTGCCGCGGCGCAGCCCGCCGGGGGCCATCACGACCAGGTCGGAGGAGTGGCCGAAGATCTCCAGGATGTCCTTGCGCAGCCGCCGCGCCGCGATCCCGGTGTCCAACTCGGCCTCGATCACGATCCGGCCGCTCACCAGGTGGAGCCCCCCGGCAAAGCGCAGGATCGACGACACCTCCGCCTTGCGGCAGCAGGTCCGGGTGACGGGAAGCCGGGAGATCTCGTCCTTCACCGCTGCCGTCATCGCCATGGGCCGATCCTTCCACGCATACGAAAAATCCGGTCATACGCGGCGGCCAACAACTCCGGGTCGTGCCGCGGCCCGTCGGGGGCGGCGACCGGGGCCAGCTCGACCGTGCCGCCCAACCGCAGCGCTGCCTCGTCGAGGCTGTCACGGTCGGGCACGGCGGCCTCGTCGGCGAGAACCACGTCGATGGTGAGTTTAGGGGCGTGTCGCCCCAAAACCTCCAAGTGACGCTGCGGAGAAAATCCCGGCGTCTCGCCGGGCTGCGGCGCGAGGTTGAGCGTGAGCACCCGCCGGGCCCTCGTCGTCATCAGCGCGTCGGCCAGTTCCGGCACGAGCAGGTGCGGGATGACCGAGGAGAACCACGAGCCGGGCCCGAGCACCACCCAGTCGGCGTCGAGCACCGCCTGCACGGCCTCCGGTACGGCCGGCGGGTCGGCCGGCACCACCATGACCTCCTGCACCTCGCCGGGCGTGAGGGCCACGGTGGCCTGCCCGCGGACGGTGCTGATCGCGTCGGGCGCGGCCGGGTCGTGGCCGCGCACGGACGCGTGCAGGTCGAGCGGGACGGCGGACATCGGCAGCACCCGGCCGTGCGCGCCCAGCAGCCGGCCGACCCACTCCAGCGCGGCGACCTCGTCGTCGAGCTGCTCCCACAGGGCGACGATGAGCAGGTTGCCCACCGCGTGGCCGTGCAGGTCGCCGCCGCTGGCGAAGCGGTGCTGGACGACCCGCGACCAGGTCCTCCCCCACTCGTCGTCGCCGCACAGCGCGGCCAGCGCCTTGCGCAGGTCGCCGGGCGGCAGGACGCCCATCTCGCTGCGCAGCCGCCCGCTGGACCCGCCGTCGTCGGCGACCGTGACGACGGCCGTCAGATCGCCGGTGATCCGGCGCAGCGCGGCGAGCGAGGCCGCCAGCCCGTGGCCGCCGCCGAGGGCCACCACCTTGGGCGGCACGCCGCGCCGGCCGGCTGCGTTACGACCGGTGCGGCGGCCGTACCGCCGCCCCGCCATGATCACTCGCGCCCCATGTCCCGATGCACCGTCACCGTCTCCACTCCGTCCGCCGCCAGCCGCTGGGCCAGTCGTTCCGACATCGCCACGCTGCGGTGCTTGCCGCCCGTGCAGCCCACCGCGATCGTCACGTACCGCTTGCCCTCACGCCGGTAGCCGGCGGCGATGATGTGCAGCAGCTCGGCGTAGCGGTCGAGGAACTCCTTGGCCCCGGGCTGGTTGAACACATACGTCGCCACCTCGTCGTTGAGCCCGGTGAAGGGCCGCAGCTCCGGCACCCAGTGCGGGTTGGGCAGGAAGCGGCAGTCCACCACCAGGTCGGCGTCGACGGGCAGGCCGTACTTGAATCCGAACGACATCACGGTGGCCCGGAGTTCCTGCTCCTCCTCACCGGCGAACTGCGCGTCGAGCTTCGCGCGCAGCTCGTGCACGTTGAGGCTGGAGGTGTCCACCACCAGGTCGGCGTCGCCGCGCAGCTCGCGCAGCAGGTCGCGCTCGGCGTTGATGCCGTCCACGATGCGGCCCTGGCCCTGCAGCGGGTGCGGGCGGCGCACCGACTCGAAGCGCCGTACGAGCGCCTCGTCGGAGGCCTCCAGGAAGATGACCCGGCGCTTGACGTGCTTGGTCTCCAGGTCGGCGAGCGACTCGCGGAGGTTGTCGAAGAACTGCCGGCCGCGGACGTCCACGACGACGGCGATCCGCGCCACGTTGCCCTGCGAGCGGGCGCCGAGGTCGACCATGGTCGGGATGAGGGCGGGCGGCAGGTTGTCCACCACGAACCAGCCCAGGTCCTCCAGGCACTTGGCCGCGGTGCTGCGGCCGGCTCCGGACATCCCGGAGATGATCACCAGTTCCGGGATCGCCTGGGCCGGCTGGCCGGCCTCGCCCGGTGCGGCGCTGGTCATACGCTCTGCGTCCTTCTCGGTTTCCCGCTCTGCGTCCTTGTCGATTTCCTGCTCTGATTCCCGCTCGTTCATGTGCTCTTCCCCCGTGGGTCGCGCCCGGACGGCACCGGCTGGGTGCCGTCGGCCGGGCGGCCGTCGTCTTCGATGATCTCTCCGGTCGCGGTGTTCACCGCGGGTGCGGCCGGGGCCGCGGACGCCAGGGCCGCGGCGACCGTCTCCGCCGTACGGCGGCCGATCCCCGGGACCTGGCAGATCTCCTCCACCGTCGCCGCGCGCAGCCGCTTGAGCGAACCGAAGTGCTTCAGCAGCGCCTGCTTGCGGGTCTCGCCGAGGCCCGGCACCTGGTCGAGGGCGCCGGCCTTGAGCGTCTTGGTGCGCTTGCTGCGCTGGTAGGCGATGGCGAAGCGGTGGGCCTCGTCGCGGACCCGCTGGAGCAGGTAGAGGCCCTCGCTGCTGCGCGGCAGGATGACCGGGTCCTCGTCGTCCGGGACCCAGACCTCCTCCAGGCGCTTGGCCAGGCCGCACACGAAGACGTCGGCTATGCCGAGCTCGTCCAGCGCCCGGCGGGCGGCGGCCACCTGCGGCTTGCCGCCGTCGACGACGACGAGCTGCGGCGGGTACGCGAACCTGCGCGGGCGGCCGGTGTCCGGGTCGATGGGGCCGGCGGGCTGCTCGGCGCGGCCGTCCGTGCCTTCGTGCCCGCTGCCGGTGCCTTCGTGCTCGCCGTCCGTGGCCGCCTGGCCGCCGTCCGGGCCCGCAGGCTCGCCGTCCGCCGCCGCGTCGGTGTCCTGCGGCTGGTCGGGCTCCCACTCGCCGGTCTTCTGCCGCTCCTGGAGGTAGCGGCGGAAGCGCCGGGAGATCACCTCGTGCATGGAGCGGACGTCGTCCTGCCCCGCGAAGGACTTGATCTGGAAGCGGCGGTATTCGCTCTTGCGGGCCAGCCCGTCCTCGAAGACCACCATCGAGGCCACCACGTCGTCACCCTGGAGGTGGCTGATGTCGTAGCACTCGATCCGCAGCGGCGCGGTGTCCAGGTCCAGCGCGGCGGCGATCTCCTCCAGCGCGCGCGAGCGGGTGGTCAGGTCCGAGGCGCGCCGGGTCTTGTGCAGCGCGAGCGCCTGCTGGGCGTTGCGCTGCACGGTGGCCATCAGGTCCTTCTTGTCGCCGCGCTGCGGCACCCGCAGGCTCACGTGCGAGCCGCGCCGCTCGGCCAGCCACTCGGCCAGCGGCTCCACGGGGCTCGGCAGCGCCGGGACCAGCACCTCCTTGGGCACGCCGCCGCTGCCGCCGGACTGCCCGGCGTCGCCGCTCTCCTCGCCGTAGAGCTGCTGGACGGCGTGCTCGACCAGGCCCGCGGTGTCGACCGCCTCGACCTTGTCGGTGACCCAGCCGCGCTGGCCGCGCACCCGGCCGCCGCGGACGTGGAAGATCTGCACGGCGGCTTCGAGGTCGTCCTCGGCGACGGCGATGAGGTCGGCGTCGGTGGCGTCGGCGAGCACCACCGCGTTCTTCTCCATGGCGCGGCGCAGCGCCTCCAGGTCGTCGCGCAGCCGGGCCGCCTGCTCGTACTCCATGGCCGCGGCGGCGTCCTTCATCCGCTGCTCCAGCCGGCGCGTGTACGTGCCGGTGTGGCCGGCCATGAAGTCGCTGAACTCCTCGGCCAGTTCGCGGTGGTCGGCGGGGCTGATCCGGCCGACGCAGGGCGCGGAGCACTTGCCGATGTAGCCGAGCAGGCAGGGCCGGCCGATCTGCGCGGAGCGCTTGAACACCCCGGCGGAGCAGGTGCGGACCGGGAAGACC
This sequence comes from Streptomyces sp. NPDC021020, assembly GCF_044333285.1. Lineage (NCBI taxonomy): Bacteria > Bacillati > Actinomycetota > Actinomycetes > Kitasatosporales > Streptomycetaceae > Streptomyces > Streptomyces sp. NPDC021020. The sequence goes on along the minus strand of NZ_JBIRQQ010000009.1, from coordinate 234,156 downwards.
CGCAGCAGCAGGTCGACCGTCTCGCGGATCGCCCACGCGTGCGCGTACGGGCCGAAGTAGCGCACGCCCTTGCGCTTGGGGCCGCGCATGACCTGGACGCGCGGGAATTCCTCGTTCATGGTGACGGCGAGCGACGGGTAGCTCTTGTCGTCGCGGTATTTGACGTTGAAGCGCGGGTCGAACTCCTTGATCCAGGAGTATTCGAGCTGCAGCGCCTCCACCTCGGTGGCGACCACCGTCCACTCCACCGAGGCCGCCGTGGTGACCATGGTGGCGGTGCGCTGGTGCAGGTTGGTGATGTCCTGGAAGTACGAGGACAGCCGCTGGCGCAGGCTCTTCGCCTTGCCGACGTAGATCACCCGGCCGTGCTCGTCCCGGAATTTGTAGACCCCGGGAGAGTCGGGGATCTGGCCCGGCTTCGGTCGGTAGCTGCTGGGGTCTGCCATGGCTCCCACCCTACTGGCGGGATGCCGCCGACCGGGGTCAGGCTCGGGCTCCCGGAATCGTGCGATCCGGATTCCGGGAGCGGGCCCGACCGCCGGTCAGCTCGCGGGTCCCGCGGTGATCGTGCCGCCCGCCACCGTGACGTGGACGGCGGGCAGTGGCCTGGTCGCCGGTCCCTGGACCACGGCCCCGGACTCGGCGTCGAACTGGCTGCCGTGGCAGGGGCAGGACACCGTGGTGCCCTGCACCTGGTCGACCACGCAGCCCTGGTGGGTGCACACCGCGCTGAACGCCTTGAAGGTGCCCGGCTGCGGCTGCGAGACCACCACCTTGTCCTCGCGGTAGAGCTTGGCGCCGCCGACCGGCACGTCGCCGGACGGGCCGAGCGCCACCGGTGCGGTGGGCCCGGACGCCGAGCCGGTCTTGCCGCCGCACGCGGCCAGGCCGATCCCGGCCGCGCCGGCGGCCCCGGCGAGGGCTGCCCCGCGCAGGACCGTCCGGCGGCAGGGCGGCAGTTGCTCGGTGCTCATCAGGCCTTGGCCGCCTTCTTGCGGGGCGCCGCGGTCTTCCTGGCCGCGGTCTTGGCGGCGGTGGCCTTGGCCGCGGTGGTCTTGGCAGCGGCGCTCTTGGCCGCGGCGCGCTTCCTGGGCTGGGGCACCGCCGCGTCGCTGACCCGGTCGGCGCCCAGCACGTCCCGCAGGAACTTGCCGGTGTGGCTGGCCGGGACGGCGGCGACCTGCTCGGGGGTGCCCTCGGCGATGACCAGGCCGCCGCCGCTGCCGCCCTCGGGGCCCATGTCGATGACCCAGTCGGCCGTCTTGATGACGTCGAGGTTGTGCTCGATGACGACCACCGAGTTGCCCTTGTCGACGAGGCCGGAGAGCACCTTGATGAGCTTGCTGATGTCCTCGAAGTGCAGACCGGTGGTCGGCTCGTCCAGGACGTAGACCGTACGGCCGGTGGAGCGCTTCTGCAGCTCGGAGGCCAGCTTGACGCGCTGCGCCTCGCCGCCGGACAGCGTCGGCGCGGACTGGCCGAGCCGGACGTAGCCGAGGCCGACGTCGTTGAGGGTGCGCAGGTGGCGGGCGATCGCGGGCACCGCCTCGAAGAAGTCCATCGCCTCCTCGATGGGCATGTCCAGCACCTCGGCGATGGACTTGCCCTTGTAGTGCACCTCCAGGGTCTCCCGGTTGTAGCGCGCGCCGTGGCAGACCTCGCACGGCACGTACACGTCCGGCAGGAAGTTCATCTCGATCTTGATGGTGCCGTCGCCCGCGCAGTTCTCGCAGCGGCCGCCCTTGACGTTGAAGGAGAAGCGGCCCGGCAGATAGCCGCGCACCTTCGCCTCCATCGTCTCCGCGAACAGCCGCCTGACGTGGTCGAACACCCCGGTGTACGTCGCCGGGTTGGACCGCGGGGTGCGGCCGATGGGCGACTGGTCGACGTGCACGACCTTGTCCACCTGGTCGTCGCCGTCGACCCGGGTGTGCCGGCCGGGGACGCTGCGCGCGCCGTTCAGCTCGCGCGCCAGGTGGGTGTAGAGGATGTCGTTGACCAGCGTGGACTTGCCGGAGCCGGACACGCCCGTGACGGCGGTGAGGACGCCGAGCGGGAAGGACACGTCGATGTCCTGGAGGTTGTGCTCGCGCGCGCCGTGCACCGTCAGCTGCCGCTTGCGGTCGATCGGGCGGCGCACGTCGGGCGTGGGGATGACCCGCTTGCCCGCCAGGTACTGCCCGGTCAGCGACTCGTCGTTGCCCAGCAGCTCCTTGAGGGAGCCGGAGTGGACGACCTTGCCGCCGTGCTCGCCGGCGCCGGGGCCGATGTCGACGACCCAGTCGGCGGTCTTGATGGTGTCCTCGTCGTGCTCCACCACGATCAGCGTGTTGCCCAGGTCGCGCAGCCGGACCAGGGTCTCGATCAGCCGGTGGTTGTCGCGCTGGTGCAGGCCGATGGACGGCTCGTCCAGCACGTAGAGCACACCGACCAGACCGGAGCCGATCTGGGTGGCGAGCCGGATGCGCTGCGCCTCGCCGCCGGACAGGGTGCCGGCCGCGCGGTTGAGCGAGAGGTAGTCCAGGCCCACGTCGACCAGGAAGCGCAGCCGCTCGTTGACCTCCTTGAGCACCCGCTCGGCGATCTTGCGGTCGCGGGCGTCGAGCTTCATCGCGCCGAGGAAATCCGCGCAGTCGCTGATCGACATGGACGAGACGTCGGCGATGGACCTGTCCTGCACCGTGACGGCCAGCACGATCGGCTTGAGCCGGCTGCCCTCGCAGGTCGGGCAGGGCACCTCGCGCATGTAGCCCTCGAAGCGCTCGCGGCTGGAGTCGCTCTCGGAGTCCTGGTGGCGGCGCTTGACGAAGGGGATGGCGCCCTCGAAATGCGCGTTGTAGGCGCGCTCGCGGCCGTACCGGTTCTTGTACGCGACGCGGATCTCGGACTTGTGGCCGTGCAGCAGCGCCTTCTTGGCCCGCGCGGGCAGCCCGGCGAACGGGATGTCGGTGCGGAAGCCCAGCTCGGACGCCAGGCCGTCGACCAGGCGCTCGAAGTAGCCCTTGGACATGCCGCCGGTCCACGGCGCGATGGCGCCTTCCTGGAGCGTCTTCTGGTCGTCGGGGACGACCAGCTCGGGGTCGACCTCCATACGGGAGCCGATGCCGGTGCAGTCGGGGCAGGCGCCGAAGGGCGAGTTGAAGGAGAAGGAGCGCGGCTCCAGCTCTTCGAAGGACAGGTCGTCGTACGGGCAGTACAGGTGCTCGGAGAACATCCGCTCACGCTGCGGGTCGTCCTCCGGCAGGTCGACGAAGTCCAGGATGACCATGCCGCCGGACAGGCCGAGGGCGGTCTCGACGGAGTCGGTGAGCCGGCGCTTGGCGGAGTCCTTGACCGTGAGGCGGTCGACGACCACCTCGATGGTGTGCTTCTCCTGCTTCTTCAGCTTCGGCGGGTCGGTCAGCTGGACGGTCGCGCCGTCCACCCGGGCCCGGCTGTAGCCCTTGGTCTGCAGATCGCCGAAGAGGTCGACGAACTCGCCCTTGCGCTCGCGCACCAGCGGGGAGAGCACCTGGAAGCGGCTGCCCTCCTCCAGCTCCAGCACCTTGTCGACGATCGCCTGCGGCGACTGCCGGGAGATCGGGCGCCCGCACTCGGGGCAGTGCGGCTTGCCGATGCGGGCGAAGAGCAGCCGGAGGTAGTCGTAGACCTCGGTGATGGTGCCGACGGTCGAGCGCGGGTTGCGGGACGTCGACTTCTGGTCGATCGAGACGGCCGGCGACAGCCCCTCGATGAAGTCGACGTCCGGCTTGTCCATCTGGCCGAGGAACTGCCGGGCGTAGGAGGACAGTGACTCCACGTAGCGGCGCTGGCCCTCGGCGAAGATCGTGTCGAAGGCGAGCGAGGACTTGCCGGAGCCGGACAGCCCGGTGAACACGATGAGCGAGTCCCGGGGCAGCTCCAGCGAGACGTTCTTCAGGTTGTGCTCGCGAGCGCCACGGACGATGAGTCGATCGGCCACGCCAGTGCGCACCTTTCCTAGAAACGGGGGGAGAGTCGTCACCCCCCAGTCAGCCTAAACGGGGAGCCCGCGGCATTTCTTCCTGTCGCGGAGGTTGCGACACACCGACCATATAGCACGCGCATTCGATTTACGGGATCGTGTCGCCAGGTTCACCCGATCGTGTGGCGGGCGTCGCGGCCCCTGTCCCGGGGCATACGGAAACCTGATGCGCGTACCCCAAGCCTGCCCGACGCCACTGACAACGCCGATCCCCCGGGAGCGCCCGTGACCGTCCAACGACCCGACCCCGAGCACGATGCGGCCGAGGCGGCCGAGGCCACCGCCGACCTGCTCGACACCGCCGCCGGGCTGTCGGCGGCGGATCTCGCGGAGCCCTCGCTGCTGCCCGGCTGGACCCGCGGCCACGTCCTGGCCCACGTCGCCCGCAACGCCGACGCGCTGACGAACCTGCTGACCTGGGCCCGGACGGGCGAGGAGACCCCGATGTACGCCGACGCGGCCGCCCGCGACCGCGACATCGAGGCAGGCGCCGCCAGGAGCCCCGAGGAGCAGCTCGCCGACCTGCGCGCGTCGGCGGACCGCTTCACCGCGTCGGCCGCCGGGCTGCCCCCGACGGGCTGGGCGGCGCAGGTCGCGATGCGCTCGGGCCGGGTCGTCGCGGCGGCCGAGGTCCCCTGGCGGCGGCTGATCGAGGTGCGGCTGCACCACGTCGACCTGGCCGCGGGACACGGCACGCAGGACCTGCCCGCCGCCTTCGCCGACCGCATGCTGGCCTGGGTCGTCGACGGGCTCGCGGCGCACGAGGGCGTGGCGGCGGTACGGCTGCGCGACACGGGATCCGGCACCGTGTGGGACCTGGGCGCCGCCGAGGAGCCCGAGGTGACGGCGGCGGGCCCGGCCCACGCGCTGCTGGCGTGGGTCAGCGGGCGCGGCGGCGGCGACGGGCTCGACGTGGACCCCGCCGGACACGCCCTGCCGGCCTTGCCCCCGCTAGGCTGACGCCATGGCCTACAGCGGACAGGTGACGGTGGGCGGACCCGCCGACGCACACGAACTGACCGACCTCATCATCAGCAAGGTCGCGGTCGGTGCGATGGAGAACAACGCATATCTGCTGCGCTGCCGGGCGACCGGCGAGCAGCTGCTGATCGACGCGGCCGCGGAGCCCGCGACGCTGCTGGAGCTGGTCGGCGACGACGGGCTCGTCTCGGTGGTGACCACCCACCGGCACCAGGACCACTGGCAGGCGCTGCGCGAGGTCCAGGCCGCGACGGGCGCGCGTACGTACGCGGGCCGGGAGGACGCGGACGGCATCCCGGTCCCGACCGACGTGCTCGTGGACGACGGCGACACGGTGACGGTCGGCCGGATCACGCTGACCGCCCGCCACATCGTGGGGCACACCCCGGGCAGCATCGCGCTGGTCTACGACGACCCGCACGGCCACCCGCACGTCTTCACCGGCGACTGCCTCTTCCCCGGCGGCGTCGGCAACACCTTCGGTGACGCGGTGGCCTTCACCTCGCTGCTCGACGACGTGACGGAGAAGGTCTTCGGCGCGCTGCCGGACGAGACGTGGGTCTACCCGGGCCACGGCAACGACACCACGCTGGGCGCCGAGCGCCCCCATCTGGCGGAGTGGCGCGAACGCGGCTGGTGAGGCCCCCGGGTCAGCGGCGGCGGCGCATGCGCTCGCCCACCTCGCCCTGGTCGGTCTCCCACCAGGGCCGGGTCATCTCGGGCACGGCCGGGGGCGCGGCGGGCACCGGAGCGGCCGGAGCGGGGGCGGCCGGCGCCGCTCCGGTGGCGGCGGCGGGGGCCGCCGCGGCGAGGGCCTCGCGGTCGAGGCGGGCGTCCAGCTCGGCGGTCCTGAGGCGTTCGGCGCGCCACCACTCCAGGAAGACCAGCAGGATGAAGGGGAGCCCGACGAGTTCGGCCAGCGTCAGCATCAGCCCGCCGCCGAGCATCTGGTCGTGCTCCAGGCTGGGCCCCCAGGTGCGCGGGTGGGCGGTGTACCAGTGGCCGGCGATCAGGCTGCCGCTGGTCATCACGACGATGCCGGGCACCGAGTCGAAGAGCCCGTCGAGGAAGACCAGCGCGGCCCGTACCGGGTGCGAGCACCAGCGGGGCAGCAGTTCCTGACGGCTGAGCATGGGCAGCACGAAGAGGCTGCCGGTGAGCAGCAGTTGCAGGTGCATGAGCTGCCGGACCGCCGGGTTGCCCAGCGCGGTGGCGAAGTACGGCGTGAAGTAGATGGTCAGCTCGGAGGCGAGCACCAGCAGCGAGCTGACCAGCGGGTAGGTGAGCACCCGCACCGGCCGGGAGGAGAAGGCCCGGTGCAGCCGCCCGCGCGGGTCGGCGAGGCCGAGCGGGTCGCCGAGCGCGAGGCCCAGCGGCGCGAAGAGGTCCAGCAGGATGTTCTGGACGGCCGCGGGCCAGAAGAGCACCCGGTCGTAGACGGCCAGCGAGGACATCGTCGCGACGACGAGGGTGCCCAGCCCCAGGACGTAGAAGGCGGCGGTCCGCCACAGCGGCCACCGCTCCCCCGCGCGCAGCCGGCGGCGTACCCCGTAGGCGTAGCCGGCGCCGAGCAGCAGGACGACGGCCAGCGCGATGCCGTCGAGCTGCCAGGCGTCCAGATACCGCGCCCCGGTCAACTCCGGGAGCGCCTGGGAATTCGCCACATCCGCACCTTTCCGCCGTCCGCTACGGGGTCACGGTAGACCCCGGCGGACGGCGGGCGGTGCGCAGGGCGGCTCTCAGACGTCTATCCGCCGGTCGGGGGCGGCGGCGGGCGTGTCGCCGTCCTCCCCCTGCTGCCCGGCCTGCGCGGCGGCTTCGCGGGCGGTGCGCCGCGAGGCCAGCAGGCTGGTGGCGGTGGTCACGGCCAGGACGCCGACGATGACGGCCAGCGAGACCGGCACCGAGATCTCCGGGACGTGCACGCCCTGTTCGTGCAGCGCGTGCAGCAGCAGCTTGACGCCGATGAAGCCGAGGATCACCGACAGCCCGTAGGACAGGTGGACCAGCTTCTTGAGCAGCCCGCCGATCAGGAAGTACAGCTGCCGCAGGCCCATCAGCGCGAAGGCGTTGGCGGTGAAGACGATGTAGGGGTCCTGGGTGAGGCCGAAGATCGCCGGGATCGAGTCCAGGGCGAAGAGCACGTCGGTGGTGCCGATCGCGAGCATCACCACGAGCATCGGGGTGATCAGCCGCCTGCCGCCCTCGGTGACCACGAGCCGGGTGCCGTGGTAGCGGTCGGTCGCGGGGACGCGCTTCTCGACCGCCTTCAGCAGCCGGTTCTCCTCGTACTCGTCCTCCCCCGCGTCCGGTCCGGTGCCGGCGCCGGAGCCGGATCCGGCGCGGGCCTCGGCGATCAGCTTCCACGCCGTCCAGATCAGGAAGGCGCCGAAGAGGAAGAAGATCCACGAGAAGCTCGCCACGAGCGTGGCACCGGCGGCGATGAAGCCCGCGCGCAGCACCAGCGCTATCAGCACACCGATCAGCAGCACCCGCTGCTGGTAGCGCGAGGGCACCGCGAACTTGCCCATGATCAGGACGAAGACGAAGAGGTTGTCGACGCTGAGCGACTTCTCGGTGATGTATCCGGCGAAGAACTCCCCGGCCGGCTGCCCGCCGCCGAGGAGCAGCAGGCCGAGGCCGAAGAGTCCGGCGAGGACCACCCAGACGGCGGTCCACAGGCCCGCCTCGCGGATGGTCACGTCATGGGGTTTGCGGCCGATCAGGAAGTCCGCGCCGATGAGCGCGCACAGGCCGGCGATGGTCAGCACCCAGAGGGCGAGGGAGACGTCCACAGGTCCTCCGACGGGATGGGTTGCCGGGCTTCGTGGCATCCGTAGCGTCCGGGGACGCCGCGGCCACCACGAAGAGCGGCACGTCAAAGAACCGTACAGGAATACCCAAGGAATGGTAAATAGATTACCAAGTGCCCAGGTCAGGGGCCATACGCCGGGCGAGCCGCGGCAACCCTCCCGAGCACGTCCGTGAGCACCCGGCTGCCCGGCGGCACCATCGCGGGCTCGTACGTCCAGGCGTGCCCCACCCACGGGTCGCACAGGTGGTCACTGGGCAGCGGGGTCAACCGCAGCAGCGCCCGCCACATCGGGTCGAGCACCGGGCCGTACGCCGACGCGTCCTCCCGGTCGGCCACCACCAGCAGGTGCACCCCGGCCGACGGGCCCTCGTCCGCGAGGTAGCGCAGCTGGTTGACCGACCGGTCGTCGAAGCCGTACGGGAATTCGTTGACGATCAGCAGCTGCTCCGCGGTGTCGAAGCCGGGCGGCAGCTCGTCGACGACCCCGCCCCTGCGGGCCATCTGGATCAGGTCGACCCGCTCGGTCAGCCGGGTCAGCAGCCCGCTCACCCCGGCGATGCCCGCGGCGGGCGGCGGCAGCACCAGCGCCCCGCCCGCGTACAGCGGGGCGAAGGCGACGGCGCCCGAGCCGGCCGGGTCCAGGGCGTGCACGGCGAAGCTGCCGACCGGGTGCGAGGCGAGCAGCCGGGCCGCGATCGACACCGCGGTGTCCATCGCCGCCCGCCGGTTCTCCGCGCTGTCGATCCACAGCCCCCGCTCCAGCGGCAGCCGGGACAGCAGCGGGATGCGCAGATCCGGCACCTCGGGCAGGCTCAGGCTGCCCAGCCGCACCGCGAGCGGCAGCCGGTCGGGCACCCGGTAGGCGTGCCAGGCCGGATTCTCCCAGCCGGCGAACTCCGGCGGCAGCGCCGGATCGACGACCTCGACCTCGGCCGCGAGCTGCGCGAGATCCCGGTCCAGCACCTCCCTGGCCTGGTCGACCAGCGCGGCCTGCCGGGCCTGCGCCTCCTCGCGGGCCGCGTCGGCCGCCGGGCCGCCGCGGGTGCGCGGGTCGGCCAGCAGCCGGTCGAGCTCCTGCTCCAGGCGGGACTGCGCGAAGTCGGCGGCGCTGCGGTAGGCGGCCACCGACCGCGCCAGGTCCTCGAACATGCCCCAGACCTGGTTGTAGAGCCGCTCCTCCATCGAGCGCCCCGGTGCGTCCCCGGCCACCGGCACATGCGGAGCGTTGGCGGGCGGGGGCGGCGGCGTCTGGCCGCCGGCCCGCGGCTGCGGCACCGGCCCCGCGGCGGGGGCCGCGGCCGGCCGGGGCGGCGCGGCGGGCGGCTGCTGCTGCTGCGCGGCGCGGCGCCGCGGGTGGCTGTAGTCGACCCTCCCACCGGAGGAGCCGGAGGACGCGGCAGGCCCGGACGCGCCGGACGCGCCGGACGCCGCCGCAGGCCCGGCGGGCCCGGAAGCGCCTGGCGCCCCGGACGTACCGCGCGGCGCGGCCGTACCGCCGCGCGGCCCGGCGGCGGGCGGCGGGGCGACGGAGCGGGCCTGCTCGCGGTCCACCGCGGTGTGGATGGCGCCCGCGACACCCGCCGCGTCCGGCACCCCCTGGTCCAGGAAGAGTGCGGGCAGCCCGCCCTGGTAGCCCTGGCCGACGGCCCGGACCTTCCACGCCGCCTGCCGCCGGTACAGCTCGACGGCCAGCAGCGCGGTCTCCGGGCCGAGCCCGGTGATGCTGAAGCCGGCGATGGCGGTGCCGTCCGGCCGGGTGACCGCGAGCCGCGGTGCGGGCGTGGCGCCGAAGTCGGCGGGCGCGCCCGGACGGGCGGCGGCGCCGGGCAGCGCGAGAAGGACGTGCACCACCTGCACGGACGGCGGCATCGCGCCGAGGTCGACCGCGAGGCGGTGGTCCGCGGCCGCCTGCCGCGGCACCTCGACGCCCTCCAGATGGGGCTCGCCGGGGTGGGCGAGCCAGGGCCGGTCGGCGATGACGCGCCCGGCCTCGTCCCCGAGCGTGACGGCGGCCACCACCGGTGTGCCTGCCGTGACCCGGATCTCCAGCCGGTTGTCGGGCAGCGGATGGTTCTGCCCGCGGACCAGTTCGGCCGTCATGACCGCCGCCCCCGTCTTCCTGTGTAGTGAACTGCCCCGGCCCGCAGGCCGCAGACACTGGACCTCGTCCTCGCCGCCGGCCCCCCGGCCGGCCTGTGCGGTACGCCCGGGCCGCCTCGCGCGGGGCCCGGACGTGCCGTCAGAGCGAGGGAAGGATGGCCGGGATGAGGTCCTGGAACGTACGCCCGTTGGCCGGGTTGCCGATCGCGGTCATCGACCAGCCGCCCTGCCCGCGCTGCACCTTCGCCATGATCTGCGCGGTGTACGGGCCGCCGCCGGTCAGCGTGTAGCGGGCCAGCTCCTGCCCGTTGGTCTCGTCCACCAGCCGGCAGAACGCGTTCTGCACCTCGGCGAAGGTCTGGCCGGTGAAGGAGTTGACGGTGAAGACGATCTGGTCGACGTGCACCGGCACGCGCGCCAGGTCGACGATGATCGACTCGTCGTCGCCGCCCTGCCCCGCGCCGCCGACCAGGTTGTCACCGGTGTGCCGGACCGAACCGTCGTCGCTGATCAGGTGGCGGAAGAACACCACGTCGACCGGCTGCTTGTCGGCGAAGAGCACCGCGGAGGCGTCGAGGTCGATCTCCCGGGTGCGGCTCCCGAACAGCCCGCGACGCGGCGCCGCCTGCCAGCCCAGCCCCATCCTGACCGCCGTCAACGAGCCCCCGTCGGACTTGCTCAGGCTGATCTTCTGGCCCTTGGTCATGTTGACCGTCACGGTCTTGCCCCTCTCACCCGTCACCTGACTGTGCGGTTGTTGCCCCGCACCCTAACAAGACGCCGCCCGACCGTGTCCCGGTTCGTCCGAGCCCTCCCGGCACGGCGATTCCCACCCCACTCAGGCCATTCCGGCATCCCGCATCTGCCGCAACTCCTTCTTCAGATCGCCCAGTTCGTCCCGGATCCGGGCGGCGACCTCGAACTGCAGCTCAGCGGCGGCGGTGTGCATCTGGTCGGTCAGCTGGGAGATGAGGTCCGCGAGCTCCTCGGCGGGCAGCGCGCCCTTGGTGTGCTTCTCGCCGCCCTTGCCGCCCGACAGGCCCGGCACCGGCGCCTTGCCGCGCGAGCGCTGCCGCCCGGAGCCCAGCAGCTCCTCGGTGTCGGCGTCCTCCCGCGCGAAGGAGTCGAGGATGCCGGCGATCTTCTTGCGCAGCGGCTGCGGGTCCACCCCGCGCTCGGTGTTGTACGCGATCTGCTTGGCGCGGCGGCGGTTGGTCTCGTCGATCGCCCGTTCCATGCCCGGCGTGATGCGGTCGGCGTACATGTGCACCTGGCCGGACACGTTGCGCGCCGCGCGGCCGATGGTCTGGATCAGGGAGGTGCCGGACCGCAGGAATCCCTCCTTGTCGGCGTCCAGGATCGCCACCAGGGAGACCTCGGGAAGATCCAGGCCCTCGCGCAGCAGGTTGATGCCGACCAGCACGTCGTACTCGCCGGCCCGCAGCTCCTGGAGCAGCTCGACGCGGCGCAGCGTGTCGATGTCGCTGTGCAGGTAGCGCACCTGGATGCCCAGCTCCAGCAGGTAGTCCGTGAGGTCCTCGGACATCTTCTTGGTCAGCGTGGTGACCAGCACGCGCTCGTCGCGCTCGGTGCGCAGCCGGATCTCGTGGACCAGGTCGTCGATCTGGCCCTCGGTGGGCTTGACGATGACCTCGGGGTCGACCAGGCCGGTCGGGCGGATGATCTGCTCGACCACGCCCTCCTTGGCGCGGGACATCTCGTACGTGCCCGGGGTCGCCGACAGGTAGACGGTCTGGCCGACCCGCTCCAGGAACTCTTCCCACTTCAGCGGGCGGTTGTCCAGCGCGGACGGCAGCCGGAAGCCGTGGTCGACCAGGGTGCGCTTGCGCGACGCGTCGCCCTCGTACATCGCGCCGATCTGCGGCACGGTGACGTGCGACTCGTCGATGACCAGGAGGAAATCCTCCGGGAAGTAGTCGATGAGGGTGTCGGGGGCGCTGCCCTGCTCACGGCCGTCGATGTGCCGCGAGTAGTTCTCGATGCCGGAGCAGGTGCCGATCTGCCGCATCATCTCGATGTCGTACGTGGTGCGCATCCGCAGCCGCTGGGCCTCCAGCAGCTTGCCCTGCTTCTCCATCTGCGCGAGCTGCCCCTCCAGCTCCTTCTCGATGCCGGCGATGGCGCGCTCCATGCGCTCGGGACCGGCCACGTAGTGGGTGGCGGGGAAGACGTAGATCTCCTGGTCCTCGGTGATCACCTCGCCGGTGAGCGGGTGCAGGGTGTAGAGGGCCTCGATCTCGTCGCCGAACATCTCGATCCGCACCGCGAGCTGCTCGTAGACCGGGAAGATCTCGACGGTGTCGCCGCGCACCCGGAAAGTGCCGCGGGTGAACGCCAGGTCGTTGCGCGTGTACTGCACGTCGACGAAGCGGCGCAGCAGCTGGTCGCGGTCCACCACGTCCCCGACGCGCAGCCGCACCATGCGGTCGACGTACTCCTGCGGGGTGCCGAGGCCGTAGATGCAGGACACCGAGGCGACCACCACGACGTCCCGCCGGGTCAGCAGGGAGCTGGTCGCGGAGTGCCGGAGCCTTTCGACCTCCTCGTTGATCGAGGAGTCCTTCTCGATGTAGGTGTCCGTCTGCGGGACGTAGGCCTCGGGCTGGTAGTAGTCGTAGTAGGAGACGAAATACTCGACCGCGTTGTTCGGCAGCAGCTCGCGGAACTCGTTCGCGAGCTGGGCCGCGAGGGTCTTGTTCGGCGCCATCACCAGGGTGGGGCGCTGGAGCCGCTCGATCATCCAGGCAGTCGTGGCGGACTTGCCCGTGCCCGTCGCGCCGAGGAGCACCACGTCCTGCTCGCCGGCCCGGATCCGGCGCTCCAGGGCGTCGATGGCCGCCGGCTGGTCGCCGCTGGGCTGGTAGGGGCTGACGACCTCGAAGGGCGCCACACTGCGTTCGATGTCTGAAACGGGCCGCATGGATCCACCGTACGACCCCCCACCGACAATCGGCCGCGGACGCGGAGCGCAGCCCTCCGGCGGCCCGGGCCGGACTGTCGTACCCCGCCCCTAGTCTTGGCGGCATGACAAGCGCTGCGTGGACGGTGTACGACGCCCCGATCGGGCCGCTGCTGCTCATGGCCACCGGGGAGGGCCTGGTCCTGGTGGTCTTCCGGGCCGACGAGGGGACGGCCGCGCGGGCCGTCGCGGCGGCCGGGCGGCGGCTCGGCTGCGAGCCCGTGGAGGACGCGGAGCGGCTCGCGCCCGTCGTCGCGCAGCTCGACGACTACTTCGCCGGGCGGCGCACCGGCTTCGACCTGCCACTGGACTGGTCGCTGGTCACCGGCTTCCAGCGGCGGGTGCTGCGCGAGCTGGCCACCGGGGTGCCGTACGGCGCGGTGGTCGGCTACGGGGAGCTGGCCGACCGGGTCGGCGAGCCGGACGCGGCCCGCGCGGTGGGCACCGCGATGGGGGCCAACCCGCTGCCCGTCGTCGTGCCCTGCCACCGGGTGGTGGAGAGCGACGGCGGCATAGGCGGCTTCGGCGGCGGTCTGGAGATCAAGCGCTCGCTGCTGGCCCTGGAGGGCGTCCTGCCCGCGCCGCTGTTCTGACGCCTGCCCCGGAGCCCCGGACGGGGGCCTACTGGACGCGTCCGGGGGCCCGCAGCTCCGGGGCCTGGCGGAGGATCTCCAGCTCCAGGTGCTGGAGCGCGGGGCTCGGCGAGATGCCCAGGTCCTCCACCATGCGCTGCTGGTGGGCCCGCAGCACCGACAGTGCGTCGGCCTGCCGCCCGGCGCGGTAGAGGGCGAGGCTCAGCAGCTCGCAGCCGTACTCGCGCAAGGGGTGGCCCTGCGTGAAGGCCACCAGCTCGGGCACCGCCAGCTCGTGGTTGCCGACCGCGATCAGGGTCGCGCAACGGCCCTCGACCATCGACAGCCGCAGCTCCTCCAGCCGTACGGCCTCGGGCGTGACGGGCGCGGCGGTGGCGACCTCCGCGTAGGCGTCGCCCCGCCACAGCGCGAGGCCCGCCTCGAACTGCCGCAGCGCCCGCTGCGGGTCGCCGCGGTCCAGGGCCTGCCAGCCGGCGGTGGCGCACTCCCCGAAACGGTGGGCGTCGACCTCGACGGCCCGGCTGTCGAGCAGGTAGCTGCGCCCGCGGGTGCACAGCACGGTGGCGGGGGTGCGCGGCGCGCGGTGCGGTTCCAGGGCGCGGCGCAGGTTGGCGATGTACGCGTGCAGCGAGGTGATCGCCGACTGCGGCGGGCGGCCCGACCACAGCGACTCCACCATGACGTCGACCGAGACGGGCTGGCCCACCTGGCTCACCAGCAGGGCGAGGGCGGCGCGCTGCTTGGGCGCGCCCAGGTCCACCCAGCGGCCGCCGACGGCCGCCTCGATGGGGCCGAGCACCAGGAATCCGACCTTGCCGGCGGCTCCGGCCGCTGGCCCCGCGCCGAACGCGCCGGACAGTCCGGACAGGGGGGACGGGGCCGGTATCCCGGACGGGCCGGGCAGCCCCGGCCCACCGCGCGTATCGGCCGGACCGGCCGGACCCGCCGCGCCGGACATGCCGGGGAAGGCGGGCCCACCGGGCACACCGGGCCGGCCGGGCTCGCCAGGCTTGCCGGGAAACGTTTCCGCAGGGTCCGCGCCCCCGCCGCCGGAGCCCGCCGCCGTGTCCGCGACCGTGCCCGCCGCCGTACCGCAGCCCGCGGCGCCCCCGCGCCCGTCCCGCTGCCGCGGCAGCATGTCCAGCTCCAGCGCCTTGCTGACGTAGCTCTTCAGCGTCTCGTTGGCGCGGCGCAGCTCCTGGACCTCGCGTTCGAGTTCCGCGATGCGCCGCGCGCTGCCCGCGGTCGCGTCGGTGACCGCGGTGCCGCTGCGGATCTCTCCGTCCATCGTCTCTGCACGCATGGATTCAGCCCCCGTAAGTCCGTGTCCGGGCATGCCCCGGACTGCGCATGCGGATGCCCCCGCCGCGGGGCCCGGCGGCGCCGTGGGGCGCGCGCCGGGACCCGGGGCGGGGGGTGTCGCTCACCGGCCGCTGAGCGAGGGAACCTGGCCGGCGTCGCCCTCGGCGGGCTGGGCGTCGTCGCGGCGGTGGAAGAGCGCGCTGGGCCACCACATCCACCGGCCGGTGTCCAGGGTGAGCGCGGTGACCAGCACCGAGCGGACCACGATGGTGTCCAGCAGCACCCCGAAGGCCACCGTGAAGCCCAGCTCGGCGGCGAAGACCATGGGCAGCGAGCCCATCGCCCCGAAGGTGCCGGCCAGCACCACACCGGCCGAGGTGATGACGCCGCCGGTGGTGGACAGGGCGCTCAGCGCGGCCTTGCGGGTGCCCAGTCTTCCGGCGTCCTCGCGGATGCGGGTGACGAGGAAGATGTTGTAGTCGATGCCGAGCGCCACCAGGAACACGAACGCCAGCAGCGGGAAGGACGCGTCCGCCCCGGCGAAGTGGAAGAGGTGGTTGAACACCAGGCTGCTCACGCCGAGGGTCGCGCCGAACGACAGCAGCACGGTGGCCATCAGCAGCAGCGGCGCGACGATCGAGCGCAGCAGGGCGCACAGGATGAGCAGCACCACGGCGAGCACGAGCGGGATGACGACCTTGTCGTCGCGGGTCGCGGCGTCCTCGGTGTCCACCATGATCGCGGTGCTGCCGCCGACCTGCGCGTCCGCGCCGTCGAGCCGGTGCACCGCGGTACGTATCCGGTCCAGGGTGTCCAGCGCCGCGTCGCTGCTCGCCTCGTCCTTCAGCTGGGCGAGCACCACCGCCTGGTCGCCCTTGGCGATCGGGTCGGCGACCTGGGCGACCCCGGGCACCGCGCCGACCGCCTCCTTGACCCGGTCGGCCGCGGCGGCGTCGGCGGCGATGTAGACGGGGTCGCCGTCGCCCGCCGGGAAGTGCTCGGCGCGCAACTGCTCGCCCACGGCCATCTGCGGCTTGTTCGTGAACTGGTCCTTGTTGGCGAGGCCGGAGGCCTTGAGCCCGAAGACACCGGCGCACAGCGCGAGGAGCACCACGACCGTTCCCGTCCACACCAGCCGCGGGCGGACGGAGATGCGCGCGCCGATCCGGGTCCAGACGCCGTCCTTGTGCACCGCCTCGACGCCGTAGGCGGGCTTCTTCGGCCAGAAGACCCAGCGCCCGCACGCGACCAGCAGCGCGGGCATGAGGGTGATCATGGCGAGCAGCCCCACCGCGACGCTGATGGCGCAGGCCGGGCCCATGCCGGCGGTGGAGTTGAGCCGGGCGAGCATCAGCAGCAGCAGGCTGATGGAGACGGTCGCGGCGCTCGCGACGATCGCCGGTCCGGAGCGGTAGAGCGCCTCGGCCATGGCCTTGTGCCGGTCCTCCTCGCGGGTCAGCTCCTCCCGGTAGCGGGAGATGAGCAGCAGCGCGTAGTCGGTGCCCGCGCCGAAGATGAGCACCACGAGGATGAAGCTGGTCTGTTTGTTGATGACCAGTCCGGCGTGCTGGGCGAGCAGGTAGATGAGGCCTTCGGCCGCGACCAGGGCCACGCCGACGGTGATCAGCGGCAGCAGCGGCAGCCAGGGGCTGCGGTAGGTGAGCAGCAGGATCGCGACGACGACGAGCGCGGTGATGGTGGTGAGCACGCCGCTGCCGCCGAAGGCCTTGATGGAGTCGGCGCCGTAGCCGACGGGTCCGGCGACGTGGAAGCCGAGGCCGGCGGGATTCTTGTCGCCGATGTCGCTCATCGAGTCGACGACCTTGCCCAGGCCGTCCCAGCCGGACTTGTCCTTGTGGACCTGGACGACGGTCTGGATGGCCTTGCCGTCGGCGGACTTCACCGGCTCCTGGGCCGGGCCCTCCACGTTGTGGATGTGCTGGAAGGCCTGGACGTCGGCCTTCGCCTTGGCCATGTCGGCGTCGGTGACCCCGTCCGCGCGGTCGTAGATGACGATCGCGGGGACGGCGTCGGCGGGCATGATCTTCTCCACCCGGGCGACGACCGCGGTGGACTCCGCGTTGCCGGGCAGCCAGGCCGAGTTGTCGTTCTGCTCGGCGTCGGAGAGCTTGCCGGCCAGCATCATCGCGGGAACCAGCAGGACGACCCAGATGGCGATGACCACCCACTTGCCCACCCTTCCGCTGGGCAAGGCGGCCAGTTTTCGCATCATGCCGGTTCCTCCGTGTTCTGTGGGGCGTCGGATTTCTCAGGGTGCCGGGCGTCCCTGATCACATGTCAGGATCCCGGACGGGGCTCGGCCCGTCACCGCACTCCCTGAAGCTCGCTCAGGGGATCCAGTACCCGTGCGCGGAAGTGCCCATAGGCGAGCAGCACCGGAATGTCGGTGAGGAGCGGGAAGTGGTACGCGAAGGGGCGGGGGCCGACCATGTCGGGCGGACCGGCGTAGCCGCCGTCGGCCTGCTGCCGTTCCAGCAGCCAGCGCATGCCGCGGCCGACCGGCCGCGGGTCGTCGGCGTAGCACAGGGTGATGAGGCCGTAGGCGGTGCTGATGTCGTCGCTGGGGTCGCCGGGCTGCATGCCCCAGCCGCCGTCGGCGTTCTGCGTCGCGCGGACGGTCTGCTCGATACGCGCGGCCATCGCGGCGGCGCGGATGTCGTCGGGCCCCGCGGTGCAGGCGGCGAGGCGGACCCGGAAGAGGCTGTGCAGGCGGCTGCGGCTCCAGCCGGGCTCGAAGCCGCCGTCGGCGTCCTGGATGCCGGCGAGGAAGGCCAGCGCCCTGGTGCGGGCCGCCTCGGTCGCGGGGTGCGGGGAGAGCGCGCAGACCGCGGCGGCGGTCATGCACGGCTCGGAGGAGGCGCCGGCGACGTACGTCGGGAAGCCGCCGTCGGCGCCCTGGACGGCGAGCAGCGCGTCCACGCCGCGGCGGATCGCGTCGGCGTGCGTGACAGGGTCGACGGCCTGGAGGAATTCCAGCGCGCACGACGTGTCGTCGACGTCGTTCTGCGCGACGATCGGGGACATCGACCAGCCGTCGGTGAGGGTGCTGCCGCGCGAGAGCGTGGCGTGCGCGGCGCCGCCCTGGTGGGCGGCGAGCATGGCGGCCATCCGGCGCAGCAGGACGGGGTCGGCGCCGGCCGCGTGCAGGGCGAGGCCGCCGGTGGAGGTGCACCAGTTGTGCATCTCCAGCACGAACGGGAAGCCGCCGTCGGGGCGCTGGTGGCGCAGCAGGGTGTCCAGGCCGCGCCGCACGGTCTCCTCGTGGCCGGGCACCCCGGCGAGCGCGTTGAGCACCAGCAGGTGCATGAGGGCGTAGCCCTCCCACACCGCGGCGCCGGGGTCGGTGGCCAGCAGGGTCTCCAGGGCGGCCTCGGTGGAGCGGTCGTGCACGCCCATGGCGCCGGCGATGATCAGCGTGATGGAGGCCTGCTGCACCGCGGCCCAGGAGTGCAGCGGGTCGGTGGGGACCGCGCCGCCGCCGGGGAGTTCGGCGTCGGCGGGCAGCGGGCAGCCGAGCACGGAGAGCACGGCGTAGACCATGAGGCGGCGGCGCACCGAGATGAAGCCGGGGGCGGCGGCCAGGACGCCGGCCGCGAGGGTGTCGACGAGGGTGCTGTCGCCGTCGGCCTCCTGGCCGGCGGCGCGGGCGACGGCGAGCGAGGCGAGCACCGTCTCCAGCCGGTCCGGCGAATCCCGGTGCGCGCGCAGGTAGCCGAGCAGGCGGTCGCGGGCGGGCGAGGTGTGGCCGGTGCGGGTCATGAGGGAGAGTGCGAGGGCCGACTCCAGCACTCTGCTCTCGCAGTGCTCGCGTATCGCGCCGTCGGCGTCGGTCCTGGCGCTGATGTGCGCGATGAGCCGGGCGGCGGCCCGGCGCACCTCGTCCGCGTCGATCCCGTCCGGCAGTTGCAGCGGGGCCGGGCGCGCGAGGTCGGCAATCTTCATGGAGTGCTCCTGTCTGGGCCGGACCGAGCCGGGGTGGGGTGGGCGGAGGACGGAGGAAGGGCCCGGCCCCGCCGGAGGGGTCCTCCGTGGCGGAGCCGGGACCGGGTCAACGCACGCTCTGCGCGAAGCGGAAGACCTGGTGGGGGTCGTACTTCCGCTTGACCCTCGCCAGCCGGGAGTAGTTCTCGGCGTAGTAGGAGCGCTGCCAGTCGGGCAGCCGCGGGTCGATGAAGTTCTGGTACGTCTCGCCCGTCGAGTACGGGTCGATGGTCGCGAAGCCGTCGTCGACGAAGGTGTACGCGGCGGCCTCGGCCTCCGCGGAGACCGGCGCGACGGCGTCGGAGGTGAGGTAGCTGACCGAGAAGAGCGCGTCGCGGTGGACGTACGCGGTGGCGTCGCGGGCCACGGTGTTGGCCTTGCCGCCCAGCGCGGAGATCTGCAGCTGGCGCATCTGGCCGGCGTAGCGGTGGTCGTCGAAGGCGGCCAGGGCCTTGGCCCAGCCGTCGCGCGGCATGTCGCCCTTCTCGAACAGCCGGCTGCGCCAGGCGCCGAAGGCCGGGCGCTGGATCTGCCCGCCGCCGGTGTCGGCGCGGTGGCACTGCTGCACGGTCAGTTCGGTGCAGGAGTAGAGCTGCATGAGCACCGACCGGTAGGGGGCGGTGAACTGCTGCCGGAAGACGGTGGGGGTGCCGACGAGCGAGACGAGCCGGGCGATCTCGGCGTCGAAGGCGGCGCTGGTGTCGACCGAGGCGAGGAAGACCGAGGCGGTCGGCACGGTGCCGGGGCCGGCGTCGGTGAGGGTGACGTTGACGCCGCTGCCGATCGTCCAGGGCGCGTCGGGCAGCCACTTGGCCCAGCCGTCGAGCATGTCGAGCGCCTGGTCGAAGGTCCACACCAGGTTGATCGCGGCCACGTCGGTGAGCGGCGAGGGCGTGACGTCGTAGCCGGTCACGATGCCGAAGTTGCCGCCGCCACCGCCGCGCAGCGCCCAGAAGAGGTCGGAGTTGCAGTGCGGGGAGGCGGTGACGGTGCGGCCGTCGGCCAGCACGACCTGCGCGGAGTTCACCTTGTCGGCGGCGATGCCGATGCTGCGGGTGAACAGGCCCATGCCGCCGCCCTGGAAGAACCCGCCCGCGGCGACGGTGGGGCAGTAGCCGCCGGAGATGCCGAGGCCCTTGGGGGCGAGGGTGTCCATGATGTCGACGAGCTGGGCGCCGGGGCCGATGTGCACCGAGTCCTTGCCGAGCGCGACGGTGTTGAGGCCGGCGACGTCGATGACCAGTCCGGGCGTGGTGGAGTAGCCGCCCGCGCTGTGGCCGCCGCTGCGGGCGGCGACGGGGATGCCGTTGGTCTCGGCGAAGGACAGGCACGCGGCGACGTCGGCGGCCGAGACGCAGTACGCGACGGCCTGCGGGCTGGTGGCGTCGAACTGGACCTGGTAGAGCTGCTTGGCGCGCTGGTAGTCGGCGTCGGTGGGGAGCACGAGGTGCCCGCGCAGCCGGTCGGAGAGCCGGCTCCACGGCGTGCCGCCGTGCCGGGTGCGGGGCTTGCCCTGGGAGTGCGCCTGGGCCTGGGTGGCGCCGGCGACGGCCGTGGCGGCCACCGCGGCACCGCCGGTGCCGGCGAGGAACGATCGTCTGTTGATCATGGTGCTTCTTCCGTGGTCGTGAAGCGTGGTCATGAAGCGCCGCCGGGCGTACGGCTGGGGCGCGCGGCCCGGGACACGGCGCGGTGCGGGCCCGGCAGGACGCCCGCGGGGGCGTCCTGCCGGGCCGTGCGGCGCGGGGTCCGGGCGCCGCGCGGGGTGCTTACGCCTGGCCCAGGACGGTGGCCAGTGCCTCGGTGAGGGCGCTCGCGGGATCCTCGGCCGCGCCCGCGGCGCGCCAGGCGACGTGCTGGTCGGGGCGGACGAGGAGGGCGCCCGCGCCGTCCGTGCCGCGCACCTGCTGCCAGGCGCCGTCGGTGTCGGCCTCGGCGCTGATCGGGACGACGGTCACCGGCACCGCGAGCTTCTCCGCGGCGAGCGCCGCCGCGTCCGCCCAGGCCGCCCCGTCCGGGCCGGTGAGCAGCAGGAAGCCGGGGCCGGAGCCGACCAGGTCCTGGGTGGACACGCGCGCGCCGCCCTGCTCGACCCAGGCGTGCGGCAGCAGGTGCCCGGGGCGGGTGGTGGGCGTGTACACGTCGCCGAGCGGCGCGGGCAGCGGCGGGCGGGTGCCGTCCGGGACGACCGCGCCCTGCATGTACGCGAAGCCGTTCTCGACGCCGATCGCCTGGCATTCGCCGCGGTGCGTCGCGAAGATCTCCGCGGCCCGGGCGCGCTGGGCGGCGCCCATCGGGCTGGGCGCGAAGTAGCCGAAGAAGACCGGCGTGCGGCGCTCCGGCGGCACGTGCGGGCCGATGCCCACGGCGGCGTCGATGACGACCTGGTGGTGCGCGGCGGCGGACATCGCCCAGCCCAGGTTGAACTGGCCGACGGGGCGGCGCTCGGCCTCGTAGGTGTCGAGCAGCGCGTCGGGGGCGTTGCCCGAGACGACCGCGGCGAGCTTCCAGGCGAGGTTGTGCACGTCCTGGATGCCGGTGTTGAGGCCCAGGCCCACGGCCGGCGGCTGGCGGTGCGCGGCGTCGCCGACCAGGAAGACCCGGCCCTTGCGGTAGCTCTCGGCGATGACGGCCTCGACCGTCCAGCTGGTGACCTCGTGCAGCGTCAGCTCCAGCTCGGGGAGGCCCAGGATCTCCCGGATACGGGTGGTGACCGCCTGCTCGTCGTTGCGGTCCAGCCCCATGAGGGGCAGGTGCAGGCCCCACTCCTCGCAGTTCTTGCCCCAGGTCGGGCCCATCTCGATGAGCGCGCTGGAGAGGTCGGCGCGGTAGGGGTTGAGGAACCAGGTGATGATGGTCCCCTCGTTCCAGTGCGCCGACAGGTCCGCGGAGAAGTACGCGGTGGTCGCGTCGAAGAGCGCGGGCAGGCCCTCCATCTTCACGCCGAGGGCGGGGCCGACCGTGCGGCCGGCGTCGGCGGCGATGACGTAGCCCGCCTTGACGGTCGTGGTCTCGCCGCTCTCGACGGAGCGGATCTCGGCGGTGACGCCCTCGCCGCCCTCGTCCTCGACCAGCGACACCAGCTCGTGGCCGAACAGGACGCGGTCGGGGTTGCGCGCCTCGGCGTGCTTGCGCAGGATCGGCTCCAGCCGCAGCTGGGGCAGCTTGACCGGCAGGACGGGGCCCGCCGCCTCGTACGACTCGCGCAGGCTCCCGCCGCCGAAGGCGTCCATCTCGTGGATGACCTTGCCGTCCAGCGGGCCCTGGCCGGTCAGCGTGGTCTGCCAGCGGACCTTGCCGAACTGCTCGGGCGAGGCGCCGATCTCCAGGACGTCGTCCGCCAGGCCGTGCTGCCGGAAGATCTCCATGGTGCGCTGGTTGACGTAGTGCGCCTTGGGCAGGCGCGAGGTGTCCGCGCGGCGCTCCACCAGCAGATGGCCCACGCCGTGGTCGGAGAGGAAGACGGAGGCGGACAGGCCGGAGCCGCCGCCACCCACGATCAGTACCGGAACTTCTACGGTGGCCAAGGGATTTCGTCCTTCCGGAAGTACGACCCAGGGCGGGCGCATGGCGCGCGCCGGGCCGTGGGAGGTGCGGGGAAAACGGGAAGCACCGGGGAAGCGGTGCGGGGCACCCGCGGGGGTGCGGGGAGGCGGGACCGGGAGCTACACCGGGTCCTGGAGGGCGCCCTCCGACAGCTGCATGATCTCCGGCACGCCGGAGCCCCAGCGGTAGTAGGACTGGAGCTTGTAGTACTCGCCGTCGGGCTGCGAGGCGACCGCGTACACGAACCTGGTGGTCGGGTCGGCGGCCTGCACGTGCCGGACGAACAGCTCGATCCGCTCGTCGAGTTCGACGGGCAGCGAGGCCGGGTCGGTGGTCGCCACGGCGAAGCTGATCCGCTCGATCCGCGGGTTGTCCCAGCTGAGCGTGACGTAGACGCCGAAGATCTCACGGCCGAGCCGGAGCATCTGCTCGCTGGGCTCGGCCTGGCCGATCTCGCTCAGCATCGCCTGCAGGGCCTCGGGGGCGATGCCGCCCTCCGGGGGCTCGCCGAAGTAGATGTTGACGGTCCGGTGGCGGTAGTCGATGCCGAGCAGGCCGACCGTGTCGCCCAGGCCGTGCCGCTTGATGAAGTCCAGGCTCTCGCCCAGGCTCGGCGGCATCGAGGGGATGGCGGCGAGCTTGGCGACCTCCTGGAGGTCGGTGCGCGGCAGCACGATCCAGATCTTCTTGAACCCGCCGACGACACCGAAGTCGATGCCGTAGCCGTCGACCGGGCAGGTGCCGCGGATGTCCGCGAGCAGCCGGGAGACGGGGTGGTCCGCCGGCTCCAGCAGCCCGCTGCCGACCGCCAGGTCGTACGGGTCGGTGCCCTGCGGCACCGTGAACCGGCAGTCCAGCTCGCCGGCCCGGCCCGCTCCGGTCGACACCCGGAACGCGACGACGGCCTGGGCGAGATCCCCGCCGTACAGGTCCAGGATGCGCTGCACCCTGTCGCGCGGATAGTCCACTTCCAGGATCCCGGCCGCTTCCTCGATGGCCGAGTGCAGCGCCTGCGCGGCGCTCTCCTGACTCTTCACAGCCGCCTCACTCATGGCGGTCACCACCCATGGGCTTCATGGCGGTCAGCCTCTGCCATGCATCTTGATCAGGCCTCTTGCGGGACTTGCCGCCGGCTTGGTGCGGGTCGGGCGCACGGTGGTGGCGCGGGGTCATCGGGGAAGCTCCTTCCGGGGCAGTGCGGCGGCGTGCAGCAGGACGAGCGGGTGGAAGCGGTAGCGGTCCTCGCCGAGGGCGGGCCCGCCGGGCTCGGACGTCAGCAGGCAGGCGTCGACGAGCTCCTCCAGCGCGTCCTCGGGTTCGGCCAGGCCGATCACCTCGCCGGCCAGCCGGGCGGTGAACGGGCCGCCGCCGACCGCCGCGAGCCACGGCAGGACGGCCGCGGTGGCGGGGCTCAGCCGGGACAGCGCCCGGTTGAGGGAGCGGGCCAGTTCGAGGTCGCCGTAGGAGAGCGCGGCGAGCCGGGTGCGCGGGTCGGCGAGCTGCGCGGCGAGCCGGGCGACGGGCCAGTGCGGGCGGGCGGCGAGCCGGGTGCCGGCGATGCGCACCGCGAGCGGCAGCCCGGCGCAATAGCGCACCAGGTCGCGGGCGGCGGGCAGTTCGGCGCGGATGCGCTCGGCGCCGACGGTCTCGGCGAGCAGCGCGACCGCGTCCTCGTCGGCGAGCGGTTCCAGCGAGACGGTGGAGGTGGCGGGCACGGTCACCAGCCGGCGGCGGCTGGTGACGAGCAGCGCGGTGTCCGTGCCGGCCGGCAGCAGCGCGGTGAGCTGGGCGTCGCTGGAGGCGTCGTCCAGCACCACGAGCAGCCGGGAGGACGCGGTACGGGCGCGGTAGCGGCGCACCAGGTCGTTGAGGTCGCGGCCGGGGCCCTGCCCGCTCTCGCCGAGCGCGGACAGCAGCTCGGCGAGGACGTCGGCGGGTGGCCGGGCGGCGCCTTCGGCGTCCTGGAGGTCGGCGTGGACCACGCCGTCGGGGAAGGCCCGGGCGCAGGAGTACGCGACCTCGGCGGCCAGCGCGGTCTTGCCGCTGCCGGGCATCCCGGTGACGAGCGCGGCCCGCAGCCGCGCGGTGGGCCCGGCGGAGCGGCGCAGCAGCAGCGACCTGAGCCGGGCGGCCTCGGTGGTGCGGCCGGTCACGGCGCCGTCCCGGACGGGCAGCACCACCAGCGGGCGGCGCTGCGCGGTGCTGCTGCCGCCCTCGCCGCGCAGGATCCGCAGGTAGGCGCGGCTGAGCTGCTGGCCGGGCACCACGCCGAGCTGCTCGTCGAGGATGCGGCGGCCCTCGCCGTAGACCTGGACGGCCTCGGCCTGCCGGTCGGAGCGGTGCAGCGCGGTGATGAGGTGGGCGCGGAGGTTCTCCTCCATGGGGAAGCGGGCCACCAGGGAGAGCAGTTCGGGCACCAGCGAGCGGTGCCGGCCGAGTGCCAGGTCGGCCTGGATACGGCGCTCCAGCGCCTCGGCGCGGAGGAATTCCAGCCGCGGCCGCTCGGACTGGAGCAGATGCTCGGTGACGTTGTCCAGGGCGTGCCCGCTCCAGCAGCCGAGCGCGCTGCCGAGCAGCCGGCCCGCCTCCTCGTAGCGGTTCTCCTTCAGTGCCCGGCGGCCCATGCGGTCGAGCCGTTCGAAGGAGAAGAGGTCGACCTCGGCGTCGCGGACGTCGAGGACGTATCCCGGGCCTTTACGGGAGATCTGCACCGGCTGCCCGAGGACTTTCCGCAGCCGTGACACATAGGTGTAGATCTGGGAGTTCGACGTGGGCGGCGGCGTGTCGCCCCACAATGCGGCGCTCAGCCGGCCGTCGGCGACCAGAGTGCCGCGGGCGAGCAGCAGGACCGCGAGTACGGTGTGGATTTTCGTTCCGGGCAGCGGGACCGCCTGGCCCGCTCTGCTCACGGAGACCGGGCCCAGCAGGCGGAATTCGAGTGATCCGTTCGCTCCGCCGCCCCGGTCTGCCTCCGCGGTCCCCTCGGCGGGCGCTGCGGCCACGCCTGCGATGTTCGGCACAGTGCATTCCCCATCCCCTGGATGTCCCCGTAAGAAATTGCCTCCGCAACCTATCCGGCCGTCCTATTACCGCATTATCGAGTCGATTTCGAGTAGCCGAAATCGCCGGGAAATCACCCCAAAAGCGAGCCCGCCTAAAGTGATCCCAGAAATGCTGCACAGGGGAATTGCTCACACCACACGGGGAGTCAGACATGCGCAAGTTCCGCACCGTCGCAGCCACGTTCGCCGGCTCCGCACTGCTGTTTATGCCGCTGCTCGTCGCACTGAACGTCCTGAGCGCCGGTATGGGCACCAACGATCTGCCCTGGACATGATCCGGAAGCCCGGCGGAGAATTCAGCAGCCGCTGAGCAGCCGGGCCAGTTCCAGCCCCTCGACGGGGCTGTCGGCGCCGTGGGACTCCAGGACCTCGCGCAGCCGGCCCGCACGCCGCACCCACACCGGGGCGTTGAGCGAGCGGAATTCCTGCTGGGCCCAGGCCAGGGGCGCGTCCGCGCCCGTACCGCCGCACAGGGCCTCGGCGCAGGCGAGGTTGGTGGTGATCCGGGCCTGGAGGAAGCGGTCGTTGACCTCCTCGGCGGCCCGCAGGGCGCGCAGCAGGCTCGCGCGCGCCTTGTGCGGCTCGTTCTGCCGCCACTGCGCCTCGCCGAGCACGCACAGCGCGTGGGCCTCGCCCAGCCGGTCACGCTGGCCGCGGGTGAGGCCCACGACGTCGTGGCACACCCGCTCGGCCTGCTCCGACTGCCCGGCGCTGAGCAGCGCCTCGGCGAGCCGGTAGAGATTCTGGGTGCGGCTGCGCAGCGACCCGGCCTCGTAGCTGACCTCGATCGCCTGGTTGCTCAGCTCCACCCCGCGCTCGGGGTTGCCCTGCTCGATCTCGATCTGCGCGAGCAGGCCCAGCGCGTGCGAGAGGCCCGAGGAGTCGCCGGCCTGCCGGAAGAGGACGAGGGAGGCCTCGCAGTAGCGCGCGGCCTCGGCCAGCTCGCCGCAGAAGCGGGCGCAGACGGCGAGGTTGCGCCGCACGATGGCGCGGCCCTGGGTGTCGTCGGTCTGCTCCAGCAGGTCGAGGGCGGTCAGCAGCCGCTCGCGCGCCTCGTCGTAGCGGCGCTGGTAGATGGCGAGCGTGCCCAGCGAGCGCAGCATGGTGCCGGCGCCGTGGGTGTCACCGGCGCGCTGCGCGCCCTCCAGGGCGCTGTCGGCGGCCCGGCGCCAGTCCTCCAGGTAGTTGCGGGTCTCGAAGAAGGGCACGGACCCGATGGCCAGGACCCACGCGCGGCCCTCCTGGCCGTCGCGCGCGGCCTGCGCCACGAGCGCGCCGAGCGCCTCGCGCTCGCCCTCGAACCACTCGATGGGGTCGGACACCAGCTCGCTCACCGCGCCGCCGGGCAGCTCCTGGATGTGCGCCGGGACGTGCGGGGCGACCTCGCCCTTGCCGTACAGCTGCTCCTGGGCCGCGTAGACGAGCGTGAGCATGGCGGACAGCACGCGGTCCAGCGTCTGCTCGCGCTCCTGCACACCGTCCTCGGCCAGGCAGCGCTCCTGGGCGAACAGCCGCATCAGCTCCGGGATGCGGAAGCGCGTGCCGCCGCCGCGCACCGAGCAGCGCTCCAGCAGCTGCGCCCCGGCGAGCTGGTGCAGCAGCTCCTCGGACACCCCCGGGGGGACGCCGAGGATGGGCGCGCCGATCCACGGCGGGAAGTCCGGCACGTCGAGCACGCTCAACTGCCGGTACAGGCGCGCGGCCTGCACCGACAGCGCGCGGTAGCTGAGCCACAGGCTGGAGCGCACCCCGCTCTCGCCGGGGCTGACGACGTCCAGCCGCTCCCGGCGGTCCTCCATGCGCGCGACCATCCGGCGCAGCGACCACTGGTGGTCGGACAGCAGCCGGGTCGCGACGATGCGCAGGGCCAGCGGTAACCGGTCGCACAGGTCCACCAGGCGCCGCGCGGCCGCGGGTTCGGCCGCCACCCGCTGGTCGCCGATGGTGGCGGCGAGCAGGTTGAGGGATTCGGTCGTGCTCATCCCGTGCAGCTCGATACGGACCGCGGCGACCGCGCCGGCCAGCCCGTTGAAGGGGTCGCGGCTGGTGAAGAGCGCGCGGGAGGGGCCGCGGCCGGGCAGCAGCGGGCGGATCTGCTCCAGCGAGCCGGCGTTGTCCAGGACGATCAGCAGCCGCTTGCCGTCCAGGGTGCTGCGGTAGAGCGCCGCCCGGTCCTGGATGCCCTCCGGGATCGACGCGCCGGGCACGCCGAGCGCGCGCAGCGCCCGGTCGAGGGCGGCCTCGGGGGTGACCCCGCCGTGGGTGCGCAGGCCCTGCAGATCCAGGTAGATCTGCCCGTCGGGGAAGCGCTGGGCGACGCGGTCGGCCCAGTGCTGGGCGAGCGCGCTCTTGCCGACACCGGCGGCCCCGCAGATCGCCGCGATGCGCACCGGCAGGCCGCCGCCGGGGCCGAGCGCGGGCTGCACGAGCCGGCCGAGCAGTTCGAGTTCCGCCTCCCGGCCGACGAACGGCTCGGGCGGCAGCGGGAGCTGGTGCGGTACGGCGGGGGTCGCGGCCGGCGCGGGCGCGGGGACGGTCTCCGGCGCGGCGGCCACCGCGAGGGGCGCGGGCACGGCGGGGGGCGCGGGGGCGGGGGCCGGGGGGCGCACCGGCGCGGGGCCGTCGCCCTCCAGCACGGTGCGGTGCAGCTCCTGGAGCTCGGCGCCCGGCTCGACGCCCAGCTCGGCGATGAGGACGCGGCGCCCCTCGCGGTAGCAGCCGAGCGCCTCGGAGCGGCGCCCCGACAGGTGGTAGGCCTGCATGAGGACGGCCCGGGCGTGCTCGCGCAACGGGTGTTCGGCGACCAGCGGGCCCAGGCTCTCCACGACGGAGCGGTAGCGGCCCTGCCGGAGCTGGACGGCGGCGTACTCCTCGGCCAGGTCGACCTTCAGCTCGGTGAGGCGGCGCACCACCTCGGTGAGGGAGCCGCCGTCCATGCCGTCGAGCACCGGGCCGTCCCACAGCGCCAGGGCGTTCTCGAAGCGGGACGCGGCCGCGTCCGGGTCGCCCGCCTCGGCTGCCGCCCCCGCGGCGGCAGCCGACTCGTACAGGTCGACCACGTCGACGTAGTGGCCCGCGGTGTGCAGCACGTAGCCGGGCGGCACGGTCTCGATGAGGCCCTCGACGCGGGCCTCGTCGCGGAAGGTCTTGCGCAGGGCGGAGACGCAGATGGCGATCTGGTTGCGTGCGGTCGCCGGGGGTTCGCTGTGCCAGACGGCCTCGGCCAGGGAGTCGACGGATACCACGCGCCCGGGGGTGAGCAGCAGCACGGCCAGAATCGTTCGCTGCCGCGCGCTGCGCAGTTGCAGCGACCTGCCGTCCGCGCTCACTTTGAGCGGGCCCAGCACCTGAAACGATAGCCGGGTCGACACACCGTCCCCTTCCCGAGGCGCATCCGCGCCCCGTCCCCCACGGGAGACATTGCAGAGCCATTCTGCGTACAAGTTTTCGTCTCGACAACACAGTTGAGCCACTTCACGCTACGTGCCGGTCAGCCAACCCGTTCCCTGCGCCTCTTCCAGGAGCCATAACTTTCCGTCACCCGATGGCCGGGACCTTTCGGTCAGCCGGCGTCCGGCCCGCAGCCTGACGGCGATCTCCCGGCGCAGCAGCTCGCCCGCGCGGCCGTTGGCCAGGACGACCAGACCGCTGCCGGTGCGCAGCCGCAGCGTCGACACGGCGTAGTGGCCGGCCGGCGCCCCCTCGTGCCCGAACTCGGTGTCGGAGCCGAGGACGTCGACCATCGTGCCGAGCCCGTAGAGATCCTCCGGGCTCGGGGTGAGCATGCGGGCCGCGGTCTCCGCGGTGAGCAGGGCGAGCGGGACGCCGTGGGCGGAGCGGCGGACCTCCAGCGCCACCTTGGCCAGGTCGGCGGCGGTCGTCCACAGCTCCGCGGTGCCCGCGTCCGGCTCGGTGTCCGGCTCCGGCTGCGTGCCCGGCAGCGGGCGACCCAGCGCGTCGTGGCCGATGCGCGCCGCCGGGGCGCCGGTCCGGCCGCCGCTGCGGGGCGGCGGGCCGCCGAAGCAGCTGTCGTCCAGGCCCAGCGGCCCCAGCACCAGGCGCCGCATCAGCAGCCCGAACGGCTCGCCCGTGACCTCCTCCAGCAGCGCCGGCAGCAGGCCCGCGCCGGCCGCGCCGAAGCGGTTGCCCAGCAGGTCCGCGAGGGTCGGGCGGCGGGCACCGGTGTCCGGGGCGGCGTCCGGCGGGGCGTTCAGGGCCGCGTCCAGGTCGAGCAGCCCCTCGTCCGCCAGCCGCAGCACGCCCAGCGCCGTGACGTGCCGGCTCAGGCCCCCCGCCGGGAAGGCGGTGCGCGGGGTGACCGGCCGGCCCTCCCCGTCGTCGCCCGCGGCCTCGACCGCGACCAGGCCGCCCGCGTCGAGCACCGCCACGGAGGCGCCGGGCACCCGGCAGTCCGCGAGCAGCTCGGCCAGCGGGCGCCCGCCGAAGGCGAGGTGCCGGCCGCTGCGCGCGGCCCTGCGCGGGGCGTCCAGCAGCGGGCCGCCGGGCCGCGGCAGCGCCGCGAGGTCCACCCGCCCGTCGGCGGCCCGTGGCAGCTCGCCGAGCAGCGCGAGGCTCGCGGGGACCAGGTGGTCCGGCAGCAGCCGCCGGCAGTGCGCGGCCAGCGCCGCCGCGTCCAGACCCTGCGCGCCGGGGCGCGGCACCACGTAGGCGGCGAGCCGGACGTCGCCGGAGGCCGCCCGCACCCCCACCACGACGGCCTCGTCGACGCACGGGTGGTCGTACAGCGCCTCCTCGGCCTCCGCCGGGTCGGCGCGGTGCCCGCCGATCCACACCTGCCGGTCGGTGCGGCCGAGCGGCTCGGCCTCCCCCGCCGCGGTGCGCCGCACCAGCTGCCCGGTGCGGAACATCCGGGTGCCGGGCGGGCCGTACGGGTCGGGCAGGAAGCGCTCGGCGGTCAGCGCGGCCCGCCCGACGTAGCCGAGGGCCACACCGGGACCGGCCACGTACAGCTCGCCGACCTCGCCCGCCGGGACCTGCCGCCCGTCGCCGTCGAGCACCCGGATCCGGCTGTCCGCGCCGGGACGTACCGGGTCGGGGCAGCTGCCGTACGACGTCTCGACCGAGCCGTACGCGGGCAGCAGCCGCCCGCGGCCGAGGAATTCGGTGAGCCGCGCCGCGGCGGGGCCGGGCGTGCTGCCGCCCGCGACCACGAACGTCCCGGCGAGCGACGCGACCACCGCCGGGCCGCACTGCCGGACGAGCAGGTCGAGATGGCTCGGCGTCAGGTGCAGGAAGGCGAAGGGACCGGCCCCCGTGAGCCACTCCCCCAGGTGCGCCAGGTCCAGTGCCCGCGGGGCGAGCACCACCCGCTGCCCGGCCGCGAGCGGGGCCCACAGCCCGGTGGCCGTCATCTCGGAGGCGACCGAGCAGAAGACCGCGGTGCCGCCTCCCCGCGCCCCGGCCAGCTCCCGCCCGGCCCAGGCCACATGGTCCGCGAGCCCGCGGTGCGTGACGGCGACGGGGTAGGGGCGCCCGGCCACGGTGGGGGCGTGGGCCACCAGCGCGACGTCGTCGGGCTCCGGGGGCTCGGGCGGCTCCGCGTCCGTGTCCGCCTCCGCGAGGGGCGCGGCGAGCGCGCGGACGACCTCCGGGTCGTCGGCGTACAGCACGACGCCGTCGAAGCTGTCGAGGCCGTCGGCGCCGTGGCCGAGTTCGGTGACGAGCACGCGCGCCCCGGCGTCGGCGAGCAGCAGCCGCAGCCGGGCCGCGGGGAAGTCCGGGTCCAGCGGTACGCAGCCGGCCCGGGCCTTCCACGCGCCCAGCGTCACGGCGTGCAGATCGGCGCCCCGGCCGAGGAGGACCCCGACCAGGGCGCCGCGTCCCACCCCGCGCGAGCGCAGTAAGCGGGCCCACCGGTCGGACGCGTCGTCCAGCCCCCCGAAGGTGAGGGCGAAGCCGTCCCCCTCCACCGCGACCGCCCCGGGCTCCCGCCGCGCCTGCCGCGCGAGCAGTACGGGAAGCGGCTCGGGGGCGGAGGCGGCGGCCTCGCCGGACGCGCCGGGACCGCCGGCACCGCCCGCACCGCCCGCACCGCCCGCACCGCCCGCACCGCCCGCACCGGCATGCTGGGCCGAGCCGGCATGCTGGGCCGAGCCGCCACGTGCCGTCCGCGCGGGACCGGCAGGATGCGCGGCCCCGGACGGCACGGCCCCCGGCGGCACAGCCCCGGACGGCATTGCCCCAGGATGCACAGCCCCCGGCGGCACGGCCCCGGACGACGCGGCCCCCGGCGGCACAGCCCCCGGCGGCTCCGGACGGCGGTGCGCCGCCGCGCCGCCGGCGGACGGCGCGGGGCCGCCGGGCGGCGGGGGCGCCGCACCGGCCGCCCGTGCGCGCCCCCCGGGCGCCCGGCGCTGCGGGCCCTCGTGGAAGCTCAGCGGCCGCAGGTCCTTCCACACCTCCTGGATGTACGCGAGGCACCGCTCGCGCGACCCGGTGGTCCCCTCCGCGTGCCAGCCGGCGGGCAGTTCACGGTCGATCCACCAGATCGAGTGCTGCCCCTCGCCGTTGAGCACGACGCGCCGTTCCGCGGGGTCGGCGGTCTGCTGTTCTGACAAGGTCGCTCCTGTCGGATCCGGGGACGCCACCCGGGGGTGGGTCGGGGAGTGGGTCGCGGCGCACGGCGGCGGCCGGACCGGGAGCCGTCCCGGTCCGGCCGCGGGTGGAGGCGCCCGGCGCGGGCGGTCAGGGCCGCTTCGCCAGCTCGTCCTCCAGCCGCCGGGACAGCTCGACCCGGCGGGTCTTGAGCGTCGCGGTGCGCGGCAGCTCGGCCAGCGGGATCTGCACCGGCTCGGCGAGCTGCGGGTAGGCCGTCGTGGCGGCGCGCCAGCGGTCCATGTCGAGCGGCTCGTCGCGGTGGGTGCAGACCACCGGGACGGCCTGGGCGTCCGGTCCCGGCACGACGACGAGTTCGGCCAGCTCCTCCAGCTTGTCGAGGATGTCGTCCTCGACCTCCAGGTTGCTGCCGACGCCCTCGATCGTGTCGAACTCCCGGTCCAGCATGTGCAGGCAGCCGAAGCGGGTGCGGTAGCCGACGTCCCCGGTGCGCCACCAGCCGTCGTGCACGTTCTCGTCGTAGCGGTCCTGCTCGCCGTGGTAGGTCTTGGCGATGCCGTCCCAGCGGACGTCGATGTAGCCGGGGTTCGCCTGCGAGGGCCGCTTGCCGTCCCGGCTCACCACCCGCACCTTCGCGCTGCCCGGCAGGGCGAAGCCCATGCAGCGGCCGTCCATCCGGTGCGCGAACTTCCGGAAGTACGGGCGGCCGGCGGCCGGGCCGACCTCGCTCTGGCCGTAGATCTGGAAGAACTGCGCGCGCTGCGCGGAGGAGTGCAGCAGCCGCCGCACGGTGCGCGGGTGGATCGCGTCGAAGGTGCTGCTGAAGTACTTGACCGAGGCGAAGGGCCTGCGGCGGTCGTCGGTCAGCTGCTCCCAGGCCAGGAAGGAGTTGGGCAGCGCCTCGATGAGCCAGGGGCGGTGCTGGACGAAGAACTCCGCGACGGCGTCCGGCCTGCCGTCGTTCACCGCGAGCACCGGCATTCCCTTGAGGAAGCACAGCGACAGCGCCGCGAAGGTCCGGGAGTGGCCGAAGGGGATGTGGACGGCGACGGTGCCGCGCTTGCGCATCATGCCGAGCAGGAAGAGCTGCGGGCGCAGCCGGGTGCGCATGGTCCGCGGGGTGTGCACGACGAGCTTGGGCAGCCCGGTGGTGCCCGAGGTGTGGGTGATCATGGCGGGCTCGTCCAGGCCGCGCAGCACCGGCTTGACGGGCGTGCCGCCGTCGAGGTCGGCGAGCCGGGTCGCGCCCGGGCCGGTCTCGCCGATCCCGATGACGCCCGCGGTCAGCGCGTCGAGGTCGACGCCGTCCTCGGTCAGCGCGCGCAGCTTGGGCGCGTCGGTGATCAGGTGCGGCCGGTCCAGCCGGCCCATCAGGGCGGACAGCGCCGCGGAGTCCAGGTGGTGGGAGAGCATGACGGGCACGGCGCCGATGCGCTCCACCGCGGTCGCCAGCAGCCACAGGTCGAAGTTGGGGGCCTTGCAGACCACCACGTGGCCGCCGGGGCGCACCCCGGCCGCGGCGAGCCGGTTGGCGAAGTCGGCGGCGTGGCCAGCGAGCCCGGCCACGGTCAGCCGGCGGCCGGCCTCGGGCAGCGCGTCGAGGTCGTGGTCGAGCGTGACCGGCGTGCCGCCGCGGACGAGCGCGGCCCGCTCCGGCACGACGCCGAGGTAGAGGCCGGTCTTGTGCAGGGACTCCTGGTCCGTGGCGCTCCGCGTTCCGGAATCCAGCTTGTCCAGCAACGTGCTTCCCATCAGATCTCCCTCCGGGCCCGCCTCGTTCCGGTAAGGGCAGCGGACGGCGGTTCGGTGTTCTCGGGTGCCGGTGAAGCACAGCGTCCTGCACCGGACTTGGTGCCGAATGTGCGCCCGTGCGGCTCCGTTGCGGCCGGGCGGCGGTACGGGGGGCGGGCGGCGCCGCACGGCGGTGTACGGCGCCGTGCGGCGCCCGGTCAGCGGTCGCGGTAGGCGACCATGTCGGCCAGCTCCTCCAGCCGCAGCCGCCAGCCGGTCGGCAGCGGGGAGTCGGCGAGAGCCCCGTAGGCGTCGGCGACGAGCGCGTCGATCTGCTCCTCGACGTCCGCGCGGACCCCGGAGGCGAGCAGCGCGGCGCGCAGCTCCGCGGGATTCCAGTCGCTGTTCCTGCTGTCCTCGACGAGCCGGGCGACCTGCGGGTCCTTGGCCGCGGCCAGGGCGATCAGCAGCGTCATCTTGTGCTCGTCGAGGTCGAGCCCGGTCGGCTTGCCGGTCGCCGCGGACTCGCCGAACGCGTCGAGCAGGTCGTCGCGCAGCTGGAAGGCCTCGCCGGCCGCGACGCCGTACGCCTCGAAGACCGGGTCGAGCCCGGGGCGCCCCGCGATGGCCGCGCCGAGCGCGAGCGGGCGGTGGATGGTGTAGCGGCCGGACTTGCAGACCGCGACCCAGCGGGCCAGCCGCGGGTCGGGCTTGACCTCGGCGGCCAGCGCGATGTCCAGCTGCTGGCCGACGATCATCTCGGCGACCAGCTCGTGCCACACCTCGGCGGCGGCGCCGGTCAGGGTACCCGCGAGCCGGTTGGCGTAGGCGAGCGCCAGGTCCCCGGCGAGCATCGCGACGCCCTCGCCGTACCGGCGGGACTCGCCCGCCCAGCCGCGCAGCGCGTGCACGTCGGTGTATTTGGCGTGGACGGTCGGGACGCCGCGCCTGCTGGGCGAGTTGTCCATGATGTCGTCGTGGATCAGCGCGAAGGCGTGCAGCAGCTCCACCGCGGCGGCGGCGTCGACGACGGTGTCCTCGGTGCCGTCGGCGGAGTCACCGCCCGCCGCGAGGTAGCCGGTGACGCAGAACAGCGGGCGCAGCCGCTTGCCGCCCGCCGAGACCAGCTCGGCCACGGCCCCCACGGGCACCGCGACACGGGCGTCCACCTCGCTCCAGCGCGCTGTCTCCGCGCTCAGCAGCTCCTCGATCCGCCGGTCGACACGGGCCAGCAGTTTCTCGCAGGTCTCCTGGTCACCGGCGTCCCGCTGTGCGGTCGCCGCTTCCGTCAGAACTCGTCCCAGGGCGGACGGCATGGTTTCCCCCTCATCCCACCACGTGCTGGATTCCGTACGGGTGCAGTCGTCCCCGATGTGCTCGACGGACCGCTGACCGGATTCTCGGCAGGCCCGCTTGCAGCGGTCTTCGTGGCGGGTTGGCCCCGGCTTGGCGGGTCCGGCGCCAATCGCGGGACCAGTGGGCGACTAGTTGCGGCCGGGAGGGTCGGCCAGGGGCGCGGCTGCGCACGCGGGGCGCTCCGCCGCCCTTCCGCCGCGCGGGCCCGCCCGCATCGAACCCGAGGAAGCGACATCACATGAGCGGTCTCATCCTTCCGCCCGGCCACGGCCGCAGACTCGTCACGAAGGCGCAGGACGTCACCTTCAAGGCCACCGCCGCGGACGGCTCCATCGTCTCCGTCTTCGAGGTCGTCGTGCCGCCGGGGTTCGACGTCGGCGCGCACGTCCACGCCAACTCGCAGGAGTTCTTCTACGTCCTGGAGGGCGAGCTGCAGCTGCTCGCGTTCGAGCCGACCGAGCGGACCGAGGACACCTGGCACGACTGGACGTCGAAGGACGGCGACACGGCGGTCCGCGCGGCCGAGGGCGCCTGCATGTTCGTGCCGCCGAACACCCCGCACGCCTTCCGCAACGCCTCGGACAAACCGGCCCGCATGCTCTTCCACAACTACCCCTCGCCCGACCACGAGCTGTACTTCGAGGAGATCGTCGAGATCTTCGCGGCGGGCAGGACGGTCGACTCCGGCGCGGTGGAGGCCATGCGCAAGCGCTACGACGTCCAGCAGATCACCCCGCTCCGCTACACCCCGCCCACGGCGTGACGCCACACGAAAGGTCGGCACTGATGAGCAAGGACAGCATCCCGCTGGTGCACCCGAGCCTGGGCGAGCGGGAACTCGCCGCCGTCGCCGAGGTGTTCGCCTCCGGCTGGCCGGCCGGCCAGGGCCCGCGCGGCAAGGCCCTGGAGGCCATGCTCGCCGAACGGTACGGCGTGGGCGACGCGGTCGCGGTGAGCAACTGCGGCGCGGCCCTCCACCTGGCCATGCTGGCGCTCGGCGTGGAGCCCGGCGACGAGGTGATCGTCGCCGACTACACCTTCCCCGCCCCCGCGCACGCGGTGCGCTACGTCGGCGCGACCCCGGTCTTCGCGGACGTACGGGCGGACACCGGCACGGTCGACCCGGCGGCCGTGGCGGCCCTCGTCGGGCCGCGCACGGTCGGCATCATCGCGGTGGACACCCTCGGGATGCCCGCCGACTACACCGAGCTGATGGAACTGGCCGACGCCCACGGCCTGTTCGTCGTGGAGGACGCGGCCTGCGCGGTCGGCGCGACCTACCGGGGCCGCCCGGCGGGCTCGCTGGCGCCGGTGGCGTGCCTGTCCTTCCACGGCCGCAAGGGCGCCACCAGCGGCGAGGGCGGCGCGCTGCTCGCCGCCGACCCGGTGATCGGCGCGGACGCCCGGCTGCGGTCGTCGTTCGGCATCGGCAGCATCTACGACCAGGCGCAGGTCGTCGGCCTGCCGATCCCGGTCTTCACCGACATCGGCTACAACTACAAGCTCTCCGACATCGCCGCCGCCATCCTCCAGGTGCAGCTGGACCGGGTCGACGAGCTGCTCCAGCGGCGCAACAGGGCCGCCGCGGCCTACGCCGAACTGCTCGGCGACGACGAGCTGCTGACGCTGCCGCACGTGCCGGCCGACCGCACCCACGCGTGGCAGTCCTACCTGGTGACCCTCGACCCGCGGGTGGACCGCGCCGGGCTCGCCGGCGCGCTGCGCGCCCAGGGCATCGGCTGCGGCCAGGGCGCCTGGGCCACCCACCTCCAGCCGGTGTACGCCTCGGAGCGCAGCTGCCCGGTGTCGGCGGACCTCTTCGCGCGGAACCTCGCCATCCCGATGCACGCCGAGCTGACCGAGGACCAGGTCGAGCAGGTCGCGCACACGCTGCGGGCGGAGCTGAAGAACAACCTGCGCGCGAACTGACGCGCCCTTCCCACGACGAAGCCCGGCCGGAGGAGATCCGGCCGGGCTTCGTCGTGGGTACGGGCCCGGTCAGCGGGCGAGCACCAGGACCGTCGGGGAGGAGGTCTCCACGAAGCGGACGTCCTCGAAGCCCGCGGCGGTCAGCCAGGCGTGGTAGTCGCCGCGGCGCCAGGTGCTGCCGTGCCGGGACTTGATGAGCATCTCGCCGGCGAAGGTCAGCGCGAAGGGCGGGCCGCTGCGGTCGTCGTCGACGACGTAGTCGGAGACGACGAGCGTGCCGCCGGGCCGCAGCGCCCGGCGGATCCGGGCGAAGACCGCCGCGTTGTCCTCGGGGCCTTCCTGGTGGGCGATGTTGGAGTACACCACCACGTCGTGCTCGCCGTTGCCGAAGTCGACGGTGTGGAAGTCGCCGTCGACGTGCTCGACCCGGTCGCCCACGCCCTTCTCGGCCAGCAGCCGGCGGGCGATCGCGTTGATCGGCGCCCAGTCGATCTGGGTGGAGCGGGCGTCCGGGTTGAGCGCGAGCCAGATGGCCGAGCAGATGCCCGAGCCGCCGCCGATGTCGAGGATCGAGACCTTCCCGGCGTCGGCCAGCCCCAGCTCCGCGGCGGCGATGTGCGCGACCGGTACGGACTGCGCCGCGATGGCCTGCACCAGGTTCTCCCAGTGCGGGTTGTCGGCGACCTCGACGACGACGTTCGACGTCGGCCCGCCGTCGCGTACGGCGTCGGGCAGCGTCGCCATCGAACCGATGTGGCCCAGCTTCAGCTTGGCGAAGCCGGTGAGCGACGCGGGCCGGCCCTCCACCAGGAAGGCCGACGCCTCCGGGGTGTTGCGGTAGCGGCCCTCCTCCACCACGACCACGCCCAGCGCGACCAGGCCGTCCAGCAGCGCCTGCGCGCCGCGCGGCGCGATCCCGGCCCGCTCGGCGACCCGCCCGGCGGTGCCGGCCCCCTCCTCCAGGTGGGTGAAGACCCGGTACTGCGCCGCCGTGCCCATGATCCCGGTGGCCCAGTAGCCGTTGATCAGCCGCATGATGCGCTGCGAGTCGGGCCCGCCGTGTGCCGCGCCGCTCATGAGATCCTCCCCGCGTACGGGAGCGACGCGGCCACGCCGGCCAGCTCCGCGGTGTCGTCGTGTGATGCCGTGCTGTCGGACGTGAGGCCGTCGGTCCAGGTGCCGAGGGCCATCTCGGCGGTGATGCCGGGGCCGAAGCCGGCGATGACGCCGGTGGCGCCGGTCGTCAGCGGCCGGTCCTCCTCGAACCGGCGGCGCAGCGCGTCGAAGACGACGGCGCTGGCGATGTTGCCGTACTCGGTCAGGGTGCTCCAGCTGTGCCGGAAGACCGTGCGGTCGACCTCCAGGAATTTCGCGAGGTCGTCCAGGATGCGCGGGCCGCCCGCGTGGATGATGTAGAAGTCCAGGTCGGAGGCGTTCCAGCCGTAGCCCGCGGCGAGCTGGCGCAGCACCGGGGCGAGCGGCTCCATGGTGCCCGGCACGCGCTTGTCGAGCTGGAAGTGGAAGCCGGTGTCCCGCACCGCGTAGGAGATCCACTCCTCGGTGTTCGGGATGAGGTAGGAGGCGTTGCGCTCCAGCCGCACACCGCTGACGCCCGCGTCACCGTGCCCCCGCACCACGGCGGCCGCGACCGCGTCCCCGAACAGGCCGTCGGACAGCAGCGAGCCGATGTCGTCTGCCGAGGGCTGGTAGCACAGCGAGCACAGCTCGCACGAGACGATCAGCACATTGCTGTCGGGGTGCGCCATGCAGAAGTCATGGGCGCGGTTGATCGCCGCGCCGCCCGCCGCGCAGCCGAGCTGGGCGATGGGAATCTGCCGGGTGTCGAATCGGAAACCCATGGTGTTGATGAGCCACGCCGTGAGCGAGGGCATCATGAATCCGGTGCACGAGACGTAGACGATCGCGTCGATGTCCTCGGCGCGCAGCCGCGCGTTGGCGAGCGCGTCCTCGATGACCTCGGGGCAGCGCTTCTTCGACTCGGCCTCGTAGATCTTGTTGCGTTCCTCGAACCCCGGGTGTTCGAGCGTCTTCTCGATGGGCTGCACGATGTGCCGCTTGCGGACCCCGGTGTTCTGTATCAGCCGGAGCGCAAGCGGAAGCTGCGGCTTTCCCGCATGGGCTTTCCTGGCGAATTCCAGGGTCTGCTCCATGGTGATGGTGTATTCGGGTACGCGCACCGCGGGCTTGCACAAGATCGGCATGTCCGGCGCCTGCCTCTCAGAAATAGAAGACATTCCCCTGCCTCTGGCCTCTCGCCTTCGCGCTCTGACCTCTGCCCTCTGTTTTTGGCCGTGTCAATGTCGTACGGCCGGCTTGCCCGCGCCTTGGCGCCGACTTGCCGCGCACCGCCCGCCTCTCGCCGGGAGGGGGACAGCACGACGCGGCGCCCGCCGGATCTCTCCGGCGGGCGCCGCGTGGTGACGGGGGTGAGGCGGGCTACTGCTCGAAGCGGGCCGCGGCCAGGTAGTCCGGCCGCGGGTCGAGCGCCGCGGCCAGCCGGAAGTGCCGCTGGGCCTCGGCGGGGCGGTCGGCCCG
The DNA here is from genome assembly GCF_044333285.1 of Streptomyces sp. NPDC021020. Taxonomy (NCBI): domain Bacteria; kingdom Bacillati; phylum Actinomycetota; class Actinomycetes; order Kitasatosporales; family Streptomycetaceae; genus Streptomyces; species Streptomyces sp. NPDC021020. Next base: position 194,624 of record NZ_JBIRQQ010000009.1, on the reverse strand, counting down.
CTCCAGGGTGCGGCCCAGCGCGAAGTGGGCGAACGCGTTGTCCGGCTCGCGCTCCAGGACGACCTGGAATTCCAGCTCCGCGGGCCGCAGTTGCGCGGCGAGGAAGAACGCGCGGGCCCGCAGCAGCCGGGCCGCGGTGTTCTCCGGGTGGGCGGCGACGACCGGGTCCAGGAGCTTCACGGCGCCGCGCGGGTCGCGCGCCGCGAGCAGCTGCTCGGCGGCGCGGAAGTCGATCACATGGGTTTCCGGGGTGCGCTCGGGCACTGTCCGCCTCCCTGACATCGGGCACGGGGACGAATGATCGTCGGGACAGACATACCCAACGCGCCGACCGGCAACCGCATTCCCGCTACGGCCGCGGCGCGTCCTCGCCGCTCCGCTTGGCCGCCAGCCGCTCGCGCAGCTCCGTCCACACCGCCTTGACCTGCGGCTCCAGCGCCTCCAGCGGGCCGTTGTTGTCGATCACCAGATCCGCCACGGCCAGCCGGTCCGCCCGGCGGGCCTGCGCGGCCATCCGCGCCCGCGCCTCGTCCGGCGTCATCCCGCGCAGCCGCACCAGCCGCTCCAGCTGGGTGTCCGGCTCGGCGTCGACCACCACGACCAGGTCGTAGCGCGGGGCCAGACCGTTCTCGGTGAGCAGCGGGACGTCGTGCAGCACGATGTCGCCGGGCCCGGCGCCCTGCTGGAGCTCGGCGGAGCGGGCGCCGACCAGCGGGTGCACGATCGCGTTCAGGGCCCTGCGGCGCTCCTCGTCGGCGAAGACGATCGCGCCGAGCCGCGGCCGGTCGAGCGAGCCGTCCGGCGCGAGCACCCCGGGCCCGAACTCCGCGACGACCGCGGCCAGCCCCGCGGTGCCCGGCTCGACGACCTCCCGGGCGATCCGGTCGGCGTCCACCAGGATCGCCCCGTAGGAGACGAGCAGCCGTGCGACCTCGCTCTTGCCGGCCCCGATCCCGCCGGTCAGCCCCACTGTCAGCATGCCGGCCAGCCTATCCGGCCCCGCCCGGAGCCGTCGGCCCCGCCTCCCGTACGGCTCAGCGCCCGCCGTCGTCCTCGCGGTCGGCGAGGAAGCGCTCGAACTCCGCCGCCAGATCGTCGGCCGAAGGCAGGTCGACGGGCTCGGCGATCAGGTTCTCCCGGCTGTCCATGCCGGCCACGGCGTCGTACTGGCTCTCCAGGCCGCGCACCACCGAGACCAGCTCGCCGTCGCCCTCCGCGACCTGCCGGTCGATCTCGACCCGCACCGTGTGCGCCTCGTTGCGCAGCGCGTGGGCGATCTCGGGCAGCACCAGGCCGGTGGCCGCGGTGACCGCCTCCAGCACGGCGAGTGCCGCGTCCGGGTACGGGGAGCGCGCCAGGTAGTGCGGTACGTGCGCGGCGACGCCCAGCACGTCGCGCCCGGCCTCGGCGAGCCGCAGCTCGACGAGCGCGGCCGCGCTGCCGGGGACCTGCGCCTCGTCGAACCACGCGCGGTGGCCGGGCACCAGGTCGACCCGGTTGCCGTGCGGCGTCAGGCCGACCGGGCGGGTGTGCGGCACGCCCATCGGGATGCCGTGGAAGTTGATGGCGATACGGACCCCGAGGCGCTCGATGACCTGGAGCACCGCGGTCGCGAAGCGCTCCCACTCGACATCCGGCTCGGAGCCGGTGAGCAGCAGGAACGGGGTGCCGGTGGTGTCGCGCAGCAGGTAGAGATCGATCGACGGCGGCTCGTAGGACGACCAGTGGTCGCGCTCGAACGTCATGATCGGGCGGCGGGCCCGGTAGTCGACCAGCCGATCGGCGTCGAAGCGGGCGACGAGCTGGTTGTCGAGCCGGTCCAGCAGCTGCTCGCTGATCTGCTCGCCGGCCTCGCCGGCGTCCATGAACCCCTCGAAGTGGTAGAGCAGCACCGGTCCGGTGTCCCCGACCGCCTCGTCGACGGCCTCGGCCCCGCCCGGCACGTACTCGTACAGCCCTTGCGGATCCAGCACGATGATCGTCCTCCTCGTTATCTGTCACCACAACGAACAACTCCGGCCCGCCATTCCCGCCCCCGCCGGGGCGGGAACGGCGGGGAACGCGGTGCGGCCCCGCACCCCCCGGAAGGGGTGCGGGGCCGCGGTGGCCCTGGGCCTCAGCCCTGGGCCGTGGGTCAGCTCTGGCCGCCGGCCAGCTTCTCGCGGAGGGCGGCGAGCGCCTCGTCGGAGGCGAGGGCACCGGAGTTGTCGTCCGACTCCGAGGAGTACGAACCGCCGGAGCTCGCGCCGCCGGCCGCCGGGGCGGCGCTGCCGGCCTCGGCAGCGGCCTGCTCGTCGGCCTCGCGGGACTTGATGACCTGGGCCTGGTGCTGCTCGAAGCGGGTCTGGGCCGTGGCGTACTGGGCCTCCCACTCCTCGCGCTGCTTGTCGTAGCCCTCGAGCCAGTCGTTGGTCTCGGGGTCGAAGCCCTCGGGGTAGATGTAATTCCCCTGGTCGTCGTACGACGCGGCCATGCCGTACAGCGTCGGGTCGAAGTCGACCGAGGCCGGGTCGGCGCCGAAGGACTCGTTGGCCTGCTTGAGGGACAGCGAGATACGGCGGCGCTCCAGGTCGATGTCGATGACCTTGACGAAGATCTCGTCGTTGACCTGGACGACCTGCTCCGGGATCTCCACGTGGCGCTCGGCCAGCTCGGAGATGTGGACCAGGCCCTCGATGCCCTCGTCCACCCGGACGAACGCACCGAACGGAACCAGCTTGGTGACCTTGCCGGGCACGACCTGCCCGATCTGGTGCGTACGGGCGAACTGCTGCCACGGGTCTTCCTGCGTCGCCTTCAGCGACAGGGAGACGCGCTCGCGGTCCATGTCGACGTCCAGGACCTCGACCGTGACCTCCTGGCCGACCTCGACGACCTCGGAGGGGTGGTCGATGTGCTTCCAGGACAGCTCCGAGACGTGCACCAGACCGTCGACACCGCCGAGGTCCACGAACGCACCGAAGTTGACGATGGAGGAGACGACGCCGGAGCGCACCTGGCCCTTCTGCAGGGTGGTGAGGAAGGTCTGGCGGACCTCGCTCTGGGTCTGCTCCAGCCAGGCACGGCGGGACAGGACCACGTTGTTGCGGTTCTTGTCCAGCTCGATGATCTTGGCCTCGAGCTCCTTGCCCACGTAGGGCTGGAGGTCGCGCACGCGGCGCATCTCGACCAGGGACGCCGGGAGGAAGCCGCGCAGGCCGATGTCGAGGATGAGACCACCCTTGACGACCTCGATGACGGTACCGGTGACGATGCCGTCCTCTTCCTTGATCTTCTCGATGGTGCCCCAGGCGCGCTCGTACTGGGCGCGCTTCTTCGAGAGGATCAGGCGGCCTTCCTTGTCCTCCTTCTGGAGGACCAGGGCCTCGATCTCATCGCCCACGGCGACGACCTCGTTGGGGTCGACGTCGTGCTTGATGGACAGCTCGCGGGAGGGGATGACACCTTCGGTCTTGTAACCGATGTCGAGCAGGACCTCGTCCCGGTCGACCTTCACGATGACGCCGTCGACGATGTCGCCGTCATTGAAGTACTTGATCGTCTCGTCGATCGCCGCGAGGAAGGCTTCCTCGTTGCCGATGTCGTTGACCGCCACCTGCGGGGTGGTACGAGGGGCCTCGGTGCTGCTCGTCATTAGGGAAAGGACTCCGGTACGGACAGTAAGTCGTAGGTACTGCTACGCCGAAGCCTTTTTCGGTCCCACCCGTGGCTCCGGCCCACCCAAGGGGGGCCGGGAGACTGCGGCGGTGTCGAGCGTGGCCTGCTCCGTCTGAGGCGCGCAGGCTAGCAGCGCAACTTGTAGCATACGGGGGCAGCCGGGCAGGGTCAATGCACGAAGAGCCCACCGGGCGCGTAACGAACCAAACCGGCGTAAGCCCCCCGTCCGCAGGTCTTTTCAGAGAGTACGACGACTGCCGCCATGATCCAAGGACCCGAACCCGAAGCGACCCGGCGCAACGCGGGGACCACGGAGAGCAGCCGGGCCAGCCGGGGCTGGTGGGACCGCAACGCCGACGACTACCAGCGCGAGCACGGCGACTTCCTCGGCGACGCCCGCTTCGTCTGGGGCCCCGAGGGCCTGGACGAGGCGGACGCCGCCCTCCTCGGCCCGGCGGCCGAGCTGCGCGGCAAGGCGGTGCTGGAGATCGGCGCCGGGGCCGCGCAGTGCTCGCGCTGGCTGGCCGCGCAGGGCGCGCGCCCGGTCGCGCTGGACCTCTCGCACCGCCAGCTCCAGCACGCCCGGCGCCTGGCGGACGAGGCCCCCGTCCCCCTCGTCGAGGCCGACGCGGGCTTCCTGCCCTTCGCCGACGCCTCCTTCGACCTCGCGTGCTCGGCGTACGGAGCGCTGCCCTTCGTCGCCGACGTCGCGCGCGTGCACCGCGAGGTCCGCCGGGTACTGCGCCCGGGGGGCCGCTGGGTCTTCTCCGTCACCCACCCCGTGCGCTGGGCCTTCCCCGACGAGCCGGACGAGGAGGGCCTGACGGTGTCCGGCTCCTACTTCGACCGCCGCCCCTACGTCGAGCAGGACGACCGGGGCCTGGCCGTCTACGTCGAGCACCACCGCACCCTCGGCGACCAGGTCCGCGCGCTCACCGCCTCGGGCCTGCGCCTGGTCGACCTGGTGGAACCGGAGTGGCCCGACTGGAACACCCAGGAGTGGGGCGGCTGGTCCCCGCTGCGCGGCCGCCTGCTGCCGGGGACGGCGATCTTCGTGTGCGTGGCCGCGTCCCGCGGGGATGAAGGCGGCGTATGAGCGGGGCCGGGCGGTTCGCCGTGCGGGCGGAGGGGCGGGGGCTGCCGGTCGCCGCGGTCGTGCCCGAACTGCTGGACGCGCTCGCGCGGGAGGGGTGCGCGGTGCTCGCCGCACCGCCCGGGACGGGGAAGACGACGCTGGTGCCGCTGGAGCTGGCCGCGGCGGGCGGCGGGCGGGTCGTCGTCGCCGAGCCGCGGCGGATGGCCGCCCGGGCGGCGGCGCTGCGGATGGCGTGGCTGCTGGGCGAGCGGGTCGGCGACACGGTCGGCTACACCGTGCGCGGTGACCGGAAGGTCTCCGCCGCGACCGCCGTCGAGGTCGTGACCACCGGCGTGCTGCTCCCGCGCCTCCAGCGCGACCCGGAGCTGCCCGGCGTCGGCACCGTCGTCCTCGACGAATGCCACGAGCGGCACCTGGACGCCGACACCGCGATGGCCTTCCTGCTCGACGTACGCGCCGCGCTGCGCCCCGAGCTGCGGCTCGTCGCCGCGTCCGCGACGACCGACACGGCGGCGTGGTCCGCGCTGCTCGGCGGGGCGCCCGTCGTCGAGGCGGCGGGCGTGCTGCACCCCGTGGCCGTCCGGTGGGCGCCGCCGCCGCGCCCGGTACGGCCGCCGCACGGCATGAGCGTGGACCCGGCGCTGCTCGCGCACGTCGCCGCCGTCGTCCGTACCGCGCTCGCCGGCACCGAGGGCGACGTGCTGTGCTTCCTCCCCGGCGCCGGGGAGATCGCCCGCGTCGCCAGGATGCTGGGCGGCCTCGGCGTCGACGTGCTCCAGCTGCACGGGCGGGCGCCGGCCGCCGTGCAGGAGGCCGCGCTCGCGCCGGGCGGGCGGCGCCGGGTGCTGCTCGCCACGTCGGTGGCCGAGTCCAGCCTGACCGTGCCGGGTGTGCGGGCGGTCGTCGACAGCGGCCTGGCGCGCGAGCCGCGCACCGACCACGCGCGCGGGCTGGGCGCGCTCACCACGGTGCGGGTGTCGCGGGCGGCCGCCGAGCAGCGCGCCGGGCGGGCCGGGCGGGAGGCGCCCGGCACGGTCTTCCGCTGCTGGTCGCAGGCCGAGCACGACCGGCTGGCCCGGCAGCCCGAGCCGGAGATCGCCCTCGCCGACCTCACCGCCTTCGCCCTCCAGGCCGCCTGCTGGGGCGAGCCGGACGCGACGGGCCTCGCCCTGCTGGACCCGCCGCCGCCCGGCGCGCTGGCCGCCGCCTGCGCCACGCTGCGCACACTGGACGCCGTCGACGACGCGGGCCGCGCCACCCCGCGCGGCCGCCGCCTCACCCGCCTCGGCCTCCACCCCCGGCTGGCCCGCGCCCTCCTCGACGCCGCCCCCGCGGTCGGCCCCACCCGCGCCGCCGAACTCACCGCCCTCCTCTCCGAGGAGGTCCCCACCGCGTACGGCCCCGACCTGACCGCCGCCTGGCACACCGCCCGCCGCGCGACCGACGCGTACGCCCCCCGCTGGCGCGCGGAATCCCGCCGCCTGGAGGCGGCTCTCCGCACGGAGAGCACCCCGCTCGGGGGTGCCGAGGCCGGGGCGGCGACCTCGGACGGCACCCCGCGTCCCGAGGCCGAGGCCGGGACGGCGACCCCGGACGGCAGCACGCGAGCCGGTGCCGAGGCCGCGTCCTCGGGGCGGGCCGTGGACGGCGGTCGGCGGCCGGTGCTCAGTGACGACGACGCCGCCGGGCTCGTCGTCGCGCTGGCCTTCCCCGAGCGGCTGGCGCGGCGGCGGACAGGGGGCGGGTACCTGATGGTGTCCGGCACCGCCGCGGACGTCGGGGACGCGCTCGGCGGCGCCGAGTGGGTGGCCGTCGCGGTCGCCGACCGTGCCGCGGGCCCGGCGGCGGCACGGGTGCGGCTCGCCGCGGTGGCCGACGGGACGACCGCGCGGGCCGCGGCCGCGTGGGCCCTGGAGGCGTACGAGGAGGTCCGCTGGGCGCAGGGCGACGTGGTGGCCCGGCGGGTGGAACGGCTCGGCGCGGTGGAGCTGGAGTCGGTCCCGCTGCGCTCCCCCGGCCCCGACGCGGTGCGCGGCGCCCTCCTCGACGGGCTCGCCGCCGAGGGCACGGGGCTGCTGCGCTGGTCCCGGGAGGCCGTGGAGCTGCGGCAGCGGATGGCGTTCCTGCACCGTGTGCTGGGCGAGCCGTGGCCGGACGTCGCCGAGGGCGCCCTGCTGGAGCGCGCCCCGGAATGGCTCGGCCCCGAACTGGCCACCGCCCGCCGCCGCGCCGACCTGGAGCGTACGGACGCGGGCCGCGCGCTCCCGCGGCTGCTGCCCTGGGCGTCGGGCGAGGCGGCGCGCTTCGCGGAGCTGGCGCCCGAACGCCTGGAGGTGCCGAGCGGGTCGCGGATCCGCGTCGACTACACGGGTGAGCAGCCCGTCCTCGCGGTGAAGCTCCAGGAGATGTTCGGCCTCGCGGACACCCCGCGCGTCGCGGGCGTCCCCGTCCTCGTCCATCTCCTCTCGCCCGCGGGCCGCCCCGCCGCGGTGACCGCGGACCTCGCGTCCTTCTGGCGCACCGGCTACCCCGCGGTGCGCGCGGAACTCCGCGGGCGCTACCCCCGCCATCCGTGGCCGGAGGACCCCTCCGCCACGGCCCCTACGCGCCGCCTCAACCCCCGCGCCTGAGCATCCGCGGGGGCTGGGGGTACCCCCGAGCTGCCCCGTCCCGTCGCGGCTTCCCCCGGCGGGGGCTGAGGCGCTCAGGTGGTTGCCACTTGCCGTGGCGTGCTGCCTTTCCCCCGGCGGGGGCTGAGCGCGCAGTTCCCCGCGCCCCTGGGTGGTTGCCACTTGGCGTGGCCTGCTGCCTTCCGCCGGCGGGGGCTGAGCGCGCAGTTCCCCGCGCCCCTTGGGTGGTTGCCACTTGGCGTGGCAGATCGCCTCTCCCCCGGTGGGGGGCTGAGCGCGCTCAGGTGATTGCCACTTGCCGTGGCCTGCCGCCTCTCCCCCGGTGGGGGCTGAGCGCTCCGTTCTCCCCCAGAGCTTCGCCTGGGAGGTACCCCCACGCGCCCCTAAAACGCTCGCCCTCCCCCGCAAGCCCGCCCCCCCCGCAGGGGAAAGCGCCCGTCAGGGGCTTGCGCATGCCGCGCTGGGCAACAAATCAGGGGCGCGGGGAACTGCGCGACCAGCCACCCACCGGCCGCAAGGTCCCGCGGCAGCGGAACGTGGCAGCCCGGCGGGAAAGGGGCGCGGGGAACGGCGCGACCAGCCCCCGCCGGGGGGAGGTCGCGGCAGCCACCGCAAGGGGCACCCCGGGGCGCCCCCCGGGAAGAGTTCAGCTCTCGGAGGACCCCGCCGCGGCAGCGGTCGCCGGCTGCGAGGCCGAAGCCGAGGCCGAAGGGGACGGCTCCCCGGACGACGGGGTCTCCTCGGGCGTCGGCGTCGTCGTCGCACACGGATCGTCCGTCGGCTCACCCGTATCCGTGGGAGTCGGGGTCGGTGTCCCCGAGTCCGTCGGGGTCGGGGACTCGCAGACGGGCGGCGTGGTCGGGTCTCCCGGGTCCGCCGGGTCCGTGGGCTCCGTCGTGCCGCCGTCCGTGGGGGGCGGGGTCGTCGGGTCGCCCGACCCGTCCGTGGGGGGCGGGGTGGTGCCGCCGTCCGTGGGGGGCAGGGTCGGGGGCGGGGTCGTCGTGCCGCCGTCCGTCGGGGGCGGGGTGACGGTGCCGCCGGGGTCGACCGGGGTCGTCGACTCGCCGCCGGTTTCCGCCGGGGGCGGCGTGGTGGCCGGCTTGCCGGGCGTGGCCGGAGCCTCCGGCGTACCGGGGGCGTCGGGCACGGAGACCGCCCCGCCCTGCGTGAAGTGGTCGTACCAGGCGCGCACCAGCGTGAGGTACGCCTGCGAGTGGTTGTAGCCGAGGATCGCCCGGTCCATCTGGGCCGGCACCGCGAGGTCCCGCCCGTCGGCGCACAGGTAGTGCGCGGCGGCGAGCGCGGCGTCGTAGATGTTGTTCGGGTCGTCGCTGCCGTCGCCGTTGCCGTCGGCTCCCCAGCGCTCCCACGTCGAGGGGATGAACTGCATGGGCCCGACGGCCCGGTCGTGGACCGGGTCCCCGTCGTAGCGGCCGCCGTCCGTGTCGCTGATGTTCGCGAAGCCGTTGCCGTCGAGGACGGGCCCGAGGATCGGCTTGTAGGTGGTGCCGTTCGCGTCGACCGCGCCGTGCCGGGCCTGGTTGGACTCGACCTGGCCGATGGCGGCGAGGAGTTCCCAGGGCAGGTGGCAGCCGGGGTCGCTCTCGGCGACGGAGGCCTCGGCGCGCTGGTAGGCGGCGAGCACGGTCGCGGGCAGGCCGGAGCCGTCGGTGGGGACGTTCACCGAAGGACCGCCGGGGGCTCCCGGTGTCGGGGAGACCAGCGGCGGTCCGGTGGGGGTGTTCAGCGGCGGCATGTCGGTGATGTAGGGCGTGTCACCGTCGATGGCCGGCCCGGGTGGCGCGGCCGCGGGCGTCTGCTGCTCGGTGTGCGCGGGGGCGGCGTGGGCGACCGGGAGGAACCCCGGTGCCTGCGACGCGCTGAGCGCCGCCATCGCCGCGGCGGCAACCGCCGTGCCGGCCGCTCCCCTGCGTAGCCTTCGGCCGTAACGCCGCGCTGCCATAGGGTGCTTCCCCTCCCAGGTGCGGAGTGCGCCGTCTCCGGCGCCACAACTCCGCCGACCCTACGGCAACTTGCGGCACGTGACCACCGTCCGGACGTACTCAAAATGTGCGCAAACGGGCACGGTCGGCTTGTCACCGCCCGCCGTTCTCCCCCCGTCCATCTGGTGGTCGCCGGGGCGGCGGGGCGCGCACCGGAGTGCGCCGCCCCGCCGCGCGCGGCTCAGTGGGCGGCGGACTCCCAGTCGGGACCGTCACCCACCGACACGTCCAGCGGCGCGCGCAGCGGGTACGCGCCGGCCATCTCGCGGCGCACCAGCTCCTCGACCGCGGCCCGCTCGCCGGGGGCGACTTCGAGCACGATCTCGTCGTGCACCTGGAGCAGCATGCGGGACGCCAGCTGCTCCTTGGTGAGCGCCTCGTCGACCCGCAGCATCGCGAGTTTGACGATGTCCGCGGCCGAGCCCTGGATCGGCGCGTTGAGCGCCATGCGCTCGGCCATCTCGCGGCGCTGCCGGTTGTCGCTGTTGAGGTCGGGCAGGTAGCGGCGGCGGCCGAGCAGCGTCTCGGTGTAGCCGGTGACGCGGGCCTCCTCGACGACGCGGTGCAGGTAGTCGCGCACCCCGCCGAAGCGCTCGAAGTACGTCTCCATGAGGGCGCGCGCCTCGGCGGCCTCGATGCCCAGCTGCTGCGACAGGCCGAAGGCCGACAAGCCGTACGCCAGGCCGTAGGACATCGCCTTGATCTTGCGGCGCATCTCCGCGTCGACCGCGTCCCGCCCGACGCCGAAGACCTGGGAGCCGACGGTGGTGTGCAGGTCCTCGCCGGAGGTGAAGGCCGCGACAAGGCCCTCGTCCTCGGACAGGTGGGCCATGACGCGCAGCTCGATCTGGCTGTAGTCGGCCGTCAGCAGCGACTCGTAGCCCGCGCCGACGACGAAGCCGCGGCGGATGGCGCGGCCCTCGTCGGTGCGGACCGGGACGTTCTGCAGGTTGGGGTCGGTGGACGACAGCCGGCCGGTCGCGGCGACGGTCTGGCTGAAGGTGGTGTGGATCCGCCCGTCCGGGGCGACCGTCTTGACCAGGCCCTCGACGGTGACGCGCAGCTTGGCCTGCTCGCGGTGCCGGAGCATGATGACCGGCAGCTCGTGCTCGGTCTGCGCGGCGAGCCAGGCGAGCGCGTCGGCGTCCGTGGTGTAGCCGGTCTTGGTCTTCTTGGTCTTGGGCAGGCCCAGCTCGCCGAACAGCACCTCCTGGAGCTGCTTGGGCGAGCCGAGGTTGAACTCGTGGCCCACCGAGGCGTGCGCCTCGCCCACCGCGTGCTGGACGGCGGCGGCGAACTGCTGCTCCAGGCCCTCCAGATGGGCCCGGTCGGCGGCGATGCCGGCCCGCTCCATCTTCGCCAGCAGTGCGGACGTCGGCAGCTCCAGGTCGTGCAGCAGCTCGGCGGCGCCGACCTCGGGCAGCCGGGCGCCGAAGACCTCGCCGAGGTCGAGCACCGTGCGGGCCTGCACCATCAGGGCGCCCGCGGCGGCCGCGCCCTCCTCGTCCCCCTCCTCGCCGAAGGCGAGCTGCCCGCTGCCGGTGTCGACCGGGGCCAGCTCGCGGCCCAGGTATTCCACCGACAGCACGTCCAGCGCGAAGGAGCGGCGGCCCGGCTTGATCAGGTAGGCGGCGAGCGCGGTGTCCATCGACACCCCGTCGACCGTCCAGCCGTGCTCGGCGAAGACGCGGGCGGTGTTCTTGGCGTTGTGCAGCACCTTGGGGCGGGCGGGGTCGGCGAGCCAGCCGGCGAAGGCCCGCTCGTCGGCCTCGTCGAGCTGCGCGGGGTCGAACCACGCGGCGTCCTCGGCGGTGGCCAGCGCGATCTGGGTGACGCTGCCGGCGCCCAGTGCCCAGGTGTCGACGGTGGCGAGACCGACCGGCACCCCGCTGTGCCCGGCGATCCACTCCGGCAGGTCGCCCGCGGCCAGCACCGTGCCCTCGACGGCGACGCCCTCGGCGACCTCCACCTCCTCCTCGGCCTCGCCGGGGTCGGCGGCGAAGAGCCGGTCGCGGAAGTTGGCGTGGCGGAATTCCAGCACGTCGAGCACGCCGGTGACCGCGGCGCGGTCGTACGGCACCCGCTCCAGGCCCTCGGGGCCGACGGGCAGCGCGACGTCCTTGACCATCTCCGTCAGCCGCCGGTTGAGCTTGACCGCGTCCAGGTGCTCGCGCAGCGCCTCGCCGGCCTTGCCCTTGACCTCGTCCGCCCGCTCGACCAGCGCCTCGAAGGAGCCGAACTCGGTGATCCACTTCGTCGCCGTCTTCGGCCCCACACCGGGGATGCCGGGCAGGTTGTCGGACGGGTCGCCGCGCAGCGCCGCGAAGTCCGGATACTGCCGCGGGGTGAGGCCGTACTTCTCCTCGACCTTCGCCGGGGTGTAGCGCGTCAGCTCGGACACGCCCTTGGTCGGGTAGAGCACGGTGACGTGGTCGCTGACCAGCTGGAAGGAGTCGCGGTCGCCGGTGACGATCAGGACCTCGTAGCCGAGCTCCTCGGCCTGGGTGGCGAGGGTGGCGATGATGTCGTCCGCCTCGAAGCCCTCGACGGCGAAGCGCCGCACCCCCATCGAGTCCAGCAGCTCGCCGATCAGCTCCACCTGGCTGCGGAACTCGTCGGGCGTCTTGGTACGTGTCGCCTTGTACTCCGGATACTCGTCGAAGCGCCACGTCTTGCGGGAGACGTCGAAGGCGACCGCCAGATGCGTCGGCTGCTCGTCACGCAGCGTGTTCGACAGCATGGACGTGAAGCCGTAGATCGCGTTCGTCGGCTGCCCCGTGGCGGTGGTGAAATTCTCCACGGGCAGCGCGTAGAACGCCCGGTACGCCAGCGAATGCCCGTCCAGCAGCATCAGGCGGGGGCGGTCGGTCGTCGTCTTCGATGCTTTCGTTGCCACGTGAGCGATCCTCCCACGCGCCACCGACAATCCCGGATTCCGCCGGGTCCCGGGCGGTGATCCGCCGTCGCACCCCTGGCGCGGCCCCCACCGATCGGTGGCAGGATCGTCGGTATGGCGAAGAAGGCTCCCGAAGGTGATCCCGTCCAGGACGCGCCGCACGTCAGCGCGCCGAAGAAGGCCGCCGCCGGGTTGCCGGCGGTCGGGCACACGATGAAGGCGGCCGGGGCGCAGATGGGCGCCCGGCGGGCGGCGCTCACGCTGCTCAAGGTCAACCAGAAGGGCGGTTTCGACTGCCCCGGGTGCGCGTGGCCGGAGCCGGACCACCGGCACACCTTCGAATTCTGCGAGAACGGCGCCAAGGCCGTCGCCGAGGAGGCGACGCTGCGCCGCGTCACACCCGACTTCTTCGCCGCGCACCCGGTCGCCGACCTCGCCCGGCGCAGCGGCTACTGGCTCGGGCAGCAGGGCCGGATCACCCAGCCGATGTACCTGGCGGACGGCGCCGAGCGCTACGAGGCCGTGCCGTGGGAGCGGGCCTTCGAGCTGATCGCCGAGGAACTGCACGCGCTCGGCTCGCCCGACGAGGCCGTCTTCTACACCTCCGGCCGCACCAGCAACGAGGCCGCCTTCCTCTTCCAGCTCTTCGCCCGCGAGTTCGGCACCAACAACCTGCCGGACTGCTCCAACATGTGCCACGAGTCGTCCGGCTCGGCCCTGACCGAGACCCTCGGCGTCGGCAAGGGCAGCGTGCTGCTCGACGACCTGCACCGCGCCGAGCTGATCATCGTGGCGGGCCAGAACCCGGGCACGAACCACCCGCGGATGCTGTCGGCCCTGGAGAAGGCCAAGCGCGGCGGCGCGAAAATCGTCACCGTCAACCCGCTGCCCGAGGCGGGCATGGAGCGCTTCCGCAACCCCCAGACCGCCGGGGGCCTCGCCGGGCCCGGCACCAAGCTCACCGACCTCTTCCTGCCCGTACGGCTGGGCGGCGACCAGGCGCTCTTCCGGGCGTTGGGCCGGCTGCTGATCGAGGCGGACGCGCTGGACCGCGCCTTCATCGCCGAGCACACCCACGGCTTCGCCGACTACGAGGCCGCCGCCCGCGCCGCAGACTGGGCGGAGGTCGAGCGCGCCACCGGCCTGGAGCGGGCCGCGATCGAGCAGCTGCACACCATGGTGCGGGACGCGTCGAGCGTCGTGGTGTGCTGGGCGATGGGCCTGACCCAGCACAAGCACGCGGTGCCGACGATCCGCGAGGTCGTCAACTTCCTGCTGCTGCGCGGCAACGTGGGCCGGCCGGGCGCGGGGGTGTGCCCGGTGCGCGGGCACAGCAATGTGCAGGGCGACCGCACGATGGGCATCTTCGAGCGGCCCGCCGCGGCCTTCCTGGACGCCCTGGAGAAGGAGTTCGGCTTCGCGCCGCCACGCGAGCACGGCCTGGACGTGGTGCGGGCGATCCGCGCGCTGCGCGACGGGCAGGCCAAGGTCTTTTTCGCGATGGGCGGCAACTTCGTCGCGGCCTCCCCCGACACCGACGTCACCGAGGCGGCGATGCGCCGCGCCCGGCTGACCGTGCACGTCTCGACGAAGCTCAACCGCTCGCACGCGGTGACCGGCGCCCGCGCGCTGATCCTGCCCACCCTGGGCCGCACCGAGAAGGACGTGCAGGCGGCCGGCCCGCAGTTCGTGAGCGTCGAGGACTCGATGGGCATGGTGCACGCCTCACGCGGCGGGCTGCCGCCGGCCTCGCCGCAGCTGCTGTCGGAGCCCGCGATCGTCTCCCGGCTGGCCCGCGCGGTGTTCGGCGACCGGAGCCGGGTGCCGTGGGCGGAGTTCGAGCACGACTACGACCTGATCCGCGACCGTATCGCCCGCGTCGTCCCCGGCTTCGACGACTTCAACACCAAGGTGCGCCGCCCCGGCGGCTTCACGCTGCCGCACGGCCCGCGCGACTCGCGCACCTTCCCCACCGCCACCGGCAAGGCCAACTTCACGGCCGCGCCGCTGGAATACCCCACCGTGCCCGAGGGCCGGCTGCTGCTCCAGACGCTGCGCTCGCACGACCAGTACAACACCACGATCTACGGCCTCGACGACCGCTACCGCGGGATCAAGGGAGGCCGCCGGGTGGTGCTGGTGCACGCCGACGACGCGGCCGCCGCCGGGCTGGCCGACGGCGAGTACGCCGACCTGGTCAGCGAGTGGAAGGACGGCTCCGAGCGGCGCGCGGACGGCTTCCGGGTCGTCCACTACCCCACACCGCGCGGCTGCGCCGCCGCCTACTACCCCGAGACCAACGTGCTGATACCGCTGGACCACACGGCCGAGACCAGCAACACGCCCGCCGCCAAGTCCGTCGTCATCCGGCTGGAGCGGTCCCGCGAGGGCGCCCCGGCCGACCCGGCACGCCCGTGACCGCGCCCGTGCGGTAGAAAACGAGGGACAAGGCTGCCCGGTACACCCACCACGGCAGCGACGTAGAGGCCGATCGGAGCCGAGCGCATGGGCGAGCAGACCGTCACCCGTTTCCCGCAGGAGATCCTGGAGCAGTACGCCGGGCTCGGCATCGACCTGCAGGCGCTCTTCTCGGCCGGCCACCTGGGCGAGCGGATGAACATCCGCATCCTGGAGGCCTCACCGGACCAGGTGGTCGGCACGATGCCGGTGGAGGGCAACACCCAGCCGTACGGCCTGCTGCACGGCGGTGCCTCCGCGGTGCTGGCGGAGACCCTGGGCTCGGTCGGCGCGATGCTGCACGGCGGCCCCAGCAAGATCGCGGTGGGCGTGGACCTCAACGCGACCCACCACCGCGGCATGCGCCAGGGCCAGGTCACCGGCACCGCGACCCCGGTCCACCGCGGCCGCTCCTCGGCCACCTACGAGATCGTGATCACCGACGACGACTCCGGCAAGCGCGTCTGCACCGCCCGCCTGACCTGCATGCTCCGCCCGGCCGCCCCCGCGGTGACGGCGTGACCTTGCCTCAGTGCTTGGCCCCGACGTGCAGATCCATGAGCTCCACGGAGGCCCGGCGGGCGACAGAGACGTTGTGCGGTCGGCCGCCTCGACGGGTGACCGTCCACGCGACGCCGACGTGATCGAGAGCGGCGCAGAAGAGCCCGCGGATGTCCTGGGAGGTGTTGGTGAAGAAATAGCGCGGGTATTCGTAGCGCCGCCGCTCGCCGCCTCGCACGTGCTCCGTCCAGTTCGTCACCCTGCAACCGTCGGAGTGGACCAGCCCTCTGATGAACTCCCACGGGTGGGCATCGACGATCTGCTGCTGCCAAAGTGCGAGCGCGATGTCCCGCTCGTGTTTTCTGCCGGGGCCGTGCTGGGGAAAGAGACACCACAGGTGACGGGAATAGATCTTCACGTCGTGGCAGCCTGTCGACTTGACACGGCACGTGCGGTTTCCCGGCAGGACCGCGCGCATCGAGTCCTCGGCCGCGTCCATGAGACCGGGCCAGCGGTCGTCACAGGTGATCGTCAAGCTGGGCACTCGGTGCTTGGCGTACTGGATGATGTGGCCGTCTCCCAGGTAAAGCCCCAGGAGATAGCCGTAGGCGGCAAGGTCGAGACTGGCTCCGCCGCATACGTAGCAGGCAGGGTCATGGATTCGCATACGCGTTCACTCTGTGCAGTGATCTTTAGAAAGACATCTTTACCGAAAGTCGCACAGTGATGGGTACCGGGTATGGGATTCGAACCCACATGTCCTTTCGGACAGAAGCTTTTGAGGCTCCCGCGTCAACCTGTTGCGCCAACCCGGCCGGAGTACCGGGATCAGCTTACCGCGTAGCTGGGTGCCGCCACAGCTGGGTAGGCTCTAGTAGCAGCACCCCGCCTGAACCGAGGAGCACCGTGAGCGCCCCCGACGAGTCCGCCGCGCAGTCCGGCGAGCAGACCGACAGCCCCGCCGACCAGCCGTCCGAGCAGTCTGCGGCGCAGTCGCACGTACCGCCGCAGACCACCCGGGTGGTGATCGCGGAGGACGAGGCGCTGATCCGGCTGGACCTCAAGGAGATGCTGGAGGAGGAGGGCTACGCGGTCGTCGGGGAGGCGGGCGACGGGGAGGTGGCGGTCAAACTCGCCGAGGAGCACCGCCCGGATCTGGTGATCCTGGACGTGAAGATGCCCGTCCTGGACGGGATCTCGGCGGCCGAGCGCATCGCGGGCGCGAAGCTCGCGCCGGTGCTGATGCTCACCGCCTTCTCGCAGCGCGAGCTGGTGGAGCGGGCGCGGGACGCGGGCGCGATGGCGTATCTGGTCAAGCCGTTCAGCAAGAGCGACCTGGTGCCGGCGATCGAGATGGCGGTCAGCCGCTTCCAGGAGCTGCGGGCGCTGGAGGACGAGGTGGCCGACCTCGCGCAGCGGCTGGAGACGCGCAAGCTCGTGGACCGCGCGAAGAGCGTGCTGCAGACGAAGTACGGCCTGACGGAGCCGGCCGCCTTCCGCTGGATCCAGAAGACGTCGATGGACCGCCGGATGTCGATGCAGGCGGTCGCGCAGGCCGTGATCGAGGAGGTCGCGGGCGAGTAGCGCCCGCGACGTCAGGCCCGTACGCGAGGGGCCGCACCCGGATCGCCGGGTGCGGCCCCTCGCGTACGGGCGCGGCTCAGTCCTCGCCGAGGTAGGTCTTGCGGACGCCCTCGTCGTTCAGCAGCTCCGCGCCGGTGCCGGAGAGCTTGATGGTGCCGACCTCCATGACGTGCGCGTGGTCGGCCAGCGACAGCGCGGCCTGCGCGTTCTGCTCGACGAGCAGGATCGTGGTGCCCTGCTCCTTGAGCTCCTTGATCGTCGCCATGATCTTCTGCATCATGATCGGCGACAGGCCCATCGACGGCTCGTCCAGCATCAGCAGCTTGGGCCGGCACATCAGCGCCCGGCCCATCGCCAGCATCTGCTGCTCGCCGCCGGACAGGGTGCCCGCGGCCTGCTTGCGGCGCTCGCCGAGGATCGGGAAGAGCGTGTAGGCGCGCTCGATGTCCTGCGTGATCCCGGCGGCGTCCTTGCGGAGGTACGCGCCGAGCTGGAGGTTCTGCTCGATGGTCAGGCTGGGGAAGATGTGCCTGCCCTCGGGCGAGTGGGCCAGGCCCAGCGCCACGATCCGGTGGGCGGGTTCGCGGTGCAGCGGGCGCCCGTCGAAGACGATCTTCCCGCCGACGGGCCGGAGCAGCCCGCTGAGGGTGCGCAGGGTGGTGGTCTTGCCCGCGCCGTTGGTGCCGATGAGGGTGACGACCTGGCCGGCCTCGACGGAGAACGAGATGCCCTTGACGGCCTCGATCTTGCCGTACGCGACGCGCAGGTTGTCCACTTCGAGCAGTGCGGTCATTTGTCGTTCTCCTGCTGCTCGTCCTGCGCCTGCTCCGGCTCCGGTCCGGGTTCCGGCTCCCGCATGGGCTCCCGATCCGCCGGGGGCTCCGGCGAAGGTTCCGGTGCGGGCTCCGGAGCGGCCTCCGGCGTGGGCTCCGGAGCGGCCTCCGGCTGCTCCTGCTCGCCGCCCGTGTCGAAGGGCTCACCGAGGTACGCGGCGATGACCCGCTCGTCCTGCTGGACGACCTCGGAGCTGCCCTCGACCAGCTTCTCGCCCTGTACGAGCACGGCGACCCGGTCGCACAGGTTGAAGATGAAGCGCATGTCGTGCTCGATGACGAGCACGGCGATGCCCTGGTCGCGGACCGCGAAGACCAGCTCCTCGGTGGCCCGGGTCTCCTGCGGGTTCATGCCCGCGGTCGGCTCGTCGAGCAGCAGCAGGCCGGGCTCGCTCGCGAGCGCCCGGGCGATCTCCAGCTTGCGCTGCTCGCCGTAGGGCAGGTTGCGGGCGAGGTGGTCGGCCTTGGCGGCGAGTCCGGTGAATTCCAGCAGCTCCATCGCCCGGGCCCGCGAGGCGGCCTCCGCGCGGTGGTAGCCGGGGCCGCGGATGATCGCCGAGATCAGCCCCTCCTTGGTCCTGGTGTGCCGCCCGACCAGGACGTTCTCCAGCACCGTCATGTTGGCGAAGAGCCGGATGTTCTGGAAGGTGCGGGCGATGCCGGCCTTGGTGACCAGGTGCGGCTTGGGCGGCAGCACCGTGCCGCGGTAGCTGACGGTGCCCTCGGTCGGGACGTACAGGCCGGTGAGGCAGTTGAAGAAGGTGGTCTTGCCGGCGCCGTTGGGGCCGATGAGCCCGACGATCTCCCCGGAGTTGACGGTGAGGTCGACATCGCGGACGGCGGTCAGACCGCCGAACCGCATGACGACACCGCTGGCCTGGAGCAGCGGCCCGCCGGTCTCGTCGCGCGGGGCGGACTGGTGCGGAATGGTGGTGGTCATGGTGTCCTTCACGCCCCCGCCGTGCCGACGGATACGGTGTCGTCGCCGAGGGTGCGCTTGCCGGGCGCGGTGGCCTCGTCCTCGTGGAACTCCAGCTGCCTGCGCCGGTTGGCGATGATGCCCTCCGGCCGCAGCCGCATGATCAGGACCAGCGCGAGACCGAAGGCGAACAGCTCGTACTTGGCGAGGAAGTCCAGCTTCTCCGGGATCAGGAAGAGCAGCGACGCGCCCAGGATCGGACCGCTGACCGTACCCATGCCGCCGAGGACGACGGCGGCGAGCAGGAAGGCGGAGTTCGGCGGTGTCGAGCCGGAGAAGACGTACGGGGTGGGCACCACGGAGTTGGTGACGTGCGCGCTGACGGTGCCGGCCAGGCCCGCCAGGCACGCGCCGAGGGCGAAGGCGATGAGCTTGACCCGGAAGCCGTTGATGCCCATCGCGGTGGCCGCGGTCTCGTCCTCGCGGATGGCGATCCACGAGCGGCCGATCCGGGAGTCGGCGGCGCGGGTGAAGACCAGCACCACGATGACGGTGATCAGCAGCATCAGCAGGTAGTAGTTGGCGAACCTGCCGAGTTCGAAGCCGCCGACGTCGTGGGTCTTGCCGAGGTTGTAGCCGAAGATCGACAGGTCCGGGATGACGGCGATGCCGTTGGGGCCGTTGGTGATCTTCGGGCCGCTCACGCCGTCGAGGTTGTTGACGACGATACGGAAGATCTCTCCGAAGCCGAGCGTGACGATGGCCAGGTAGTCGCCGCGCAGCCGCAGCGTCGGGGCGCCGATCAGCACGCCGAAGATCAGGGCCGCGGCGGCTCCGGTGAGGGCGGCGGCCCAGAACGGGAACTGCGTGCCGGACCAGATCGAGTACTGCGAGCCGGAGACCAGGGCCGCGGTGTAGGCGCCGACGCCGAGGAAGGCGACGTACCCGAGGTCGAGCAGGCCGGTGAGGCCGACGACGATGTTCAGGCCGAGGGCGACGGTGCCGACGATGAGGATGTTGACGCCGAGGTTGGCCCAGTGCTCGTCGTTCTGGACGAACGGGTAGGCGATGGCCGCGACGATGCAGGCGCTGGAGGAGAAGATCTTGTTCTGCCGGGTGATCTGCTGGAACTGCCGGGTGAGCCCGGCGCCGGCCAGGCCCCAGAAGGAGAAGCAGACGACGATCATGAAGCCGATGAAGATGTCGCTGTAGCTGGTGGCCAGGCCGTAGGTGAGGACCTTCACCCCGGCCGCGAAGACGACGACGATCGCCAGCCGCTGGAGCCAGACGTTGAGCCGCCGCGGGTCGGCCACCTTGAGCTCGGCGTTGGTGACCCGCAGGCCGCGCAGCAGGTGGTAAAGGCGGACGAGGCGCGCGGAGGCGAACAGGCCGGGCTCGGCGTAGTCGTCGTCCACCTCCAGCGGCGGGCGGTGGGCGGGCAGCCCGAGCGCGCCGATCACCAGGACCGCGCTGCCGGCGGCGGCGATCCAGCCGCCGGGGTCGAGGTTGGCCAGGCCGTGCAGCTTGGCCGCGATGTCGATGACGGTGTACCAGGTGGTGCCGAACGTGCCCACGGCCAGCAGCAGCACCGAGTTGTACGAGCGGCTCGGGTTGAGCCAGCCCAGGCCGGGCACCCGGAAGGCGCCCAGCGAGACGACGGCGGTCAGGATCGCGGCGATCAGCGTCATGATCTGCAGGCCGCCGGGGTAGCCGCTGACGGTCAGGTCGCCCGGGAAGTCGGTGGTGTACGTCCACGACATGAAGGTCGAGGCGATCGACACCGCGGCGCCGAGCAGCACCAGCAGCCGCGCCGCGGCGAAGGGCAGCGGCAGGTACCTCAGGACGCGGACGCCGTCCGGGTCGGTGACGGGCAGTACCTGTGCGGTGGTGGGAAGGTCGGTCATACGATCACGCCCTGTCCGCTACGCGTTCGCCGAGCAGGCCCTGCGGCCGGACCAGCAGCACCACGATGAGCAGGACGAACGCCCAGACGTTGGCCCACTCGCTGCCGCCGAGCTGCTGCATGCCGGGGATGTTGGAGATGTACGCGGAGGAGCACGACTCGGCGACGCCGAGGACGAGGCCGCCGAGCATGGCTCCGTAGATGTTGCCGATGCCGCCGAGGACGGCGGCGGTGAAGGCCTTCAGGCCCGCCTGGAAGCCGATGTCGTACTTGATCTGGCCGTACTTCAGGCCGGAGGCGAGACCGGCGACCGCGGCGAAGAAGCCGCCGATGGCGAAGGCGATCACGATGATGCGGTTGGTGTCTATGCCCATCAGCTTCGCGGTGTCCGGGTCCTGCGCGGTGGCCTGCATCGCCCGGCCGGTGCGCGAGGTGCGGACGAAGCCGGCGAGCGCGGTCATGCACACCACTGCCGCGGCCACCAGGAAGATGTCACCGGACTGGATGTCCACGGAGCCCACGTGGAACGGGCCACCGGGCAGCTGCGGGAAGTGCTTGCCCGCGGTGGCGTTCGGGTACCAGAGGAAGACCGCCTGCTGGAGCGCGAGGGAGAGGCCGATGGCGGTGATCAGCGGTGCCAGCCGTGGCGCGCCCCGCAGCGGGCGGTACGCGAGGCGTTCCGCGCCGACCGCGATCAGGACGGACACGAGGGCGCCGCCGGCCAGCATGAGCGGCAGCGCCGCCCATATGGACATGCCGTCGGGAAGGTTCGTGTAGACCGCGAGCGCGCCGAAGGCGCCGGTCATGTAGATCTCGCCGTGGGCGAAGTTGATGAGCTGGACGATGCCGTACACCATCGTGTAACCGATGGCGATGAGCCCGTACATCGAGCCGATGAACAGCCCGTTGGCCAGCTGTTGCGGCAGGGTGTGCACCGCATGGCCTCCATGTCGCTGGGTGGACGGGGACGGGTGACAGGGTGGGACCGGGGGCGGGCCCCGCGGGGTCGCCGGGGCCCGGATGTGCTGCGGGCCGCGCGGTCGGTGCGACCGACCGCGCGGCCCGGGTGGTGCCGGGTCGGTCAGCCGGTGTAGACGCCGGACTTGACCGCCACCCACTTGCCGTTCTTGACCTGGTAGACCGTGAGCTGCTTGTTGGTGGTGTCGCCGAACTCGTCGAAGGAGATGTGGCCGGCGATGCCGTCGAAGTCGGCCTTCTGCACGCCCTCGACGACCTTCGCGCGGGCGTCGTCCGGCAGCTTGCCGCCGTTGGCCTGGACCACGTCGCCGACCGCCTTGATGATGGCGGTGGCGGCGTCGTACGAGTAGCCGCCGTAGGTGCCGTAGTCACCGGGGTACTTGTTCGCCTTGTACGCCTTGATGAACTCCTGCGCGGCGGGCAGGGTGTCGACGGGCACGCCGACGGAGGTCGCGATGTCGCCCTCGGCGGCCTTGCCGGCGGTCTTGATGTACGTGTCGGAGTACATGCCGTCGCCGCCCATGAGCGGGATGTTCACGCCGGCCGCCTTGAGCTGCTTGGTGATCAGCTCGGACTCGTCGTACTGGCCGCCGTAGTAGAGCATGTCGGCGTGCGAGTTCTTGATCTTGGTGACGAGGGTGGAGTAGTCGTTCTCGCCGGTGTTGATGTGGTCGGTGCCGACGACCTTGCCGCCCAGCGAGGCGAACTTGCCGTTGAAGATCGCCGCGAGGCCCGCGCCGTAGGTCTGCTTGTCGTCGACGACGAACGCGCTCTTCTTCTTGAGCGTGTTGACCGCGTAGTCGGCGGCGAAGTTGCCCTGGTTGGCGTCGGTGGTGGCGGTGCGGAAGTAGGTCTTGAAGGCGCGCACCTTCTTGCCGGACGCCCAGTCCTTGCCCTGCGTCAGCGCCGGGTTGGTGTTGGAGGGCGAGATCTCCACCATGTTGGCGTCGTTGAAGACCTGCTGCATCGTCAGGGCCACGTTGGAGTTCAGCGGGCCGACGGCGGCTATGACGCTCTTGTCGGAGACGAACGCCGTGGCGTTCTGCTGGCCGTTGGCCGGGTTCGCCTTGTCGTCCAGCGCCTTGACCTGGAAGGTCACGCCGGGGACGAGCTTCTTGGCGTTGGCGTCGTCGACGGCGAGCTTGACGCCGTACTGGATGCCCAGGCCGGTGGCGGAGTTGGCACCGGTGAGCGGTGCGTCGACACCGATTACCACCGTGATGTTGTCGCCGGAGGCAGCGCTGCTGCTGCCGGTGCCGCCGCTGTCCCCGCCCTTTTTGTCGTCGTCGCTGCGCGAGCCGCACGCGGAGAGCGTGAGGGCTCCGGCGGCGACCACGGAGGTCAGAATCAGCAAGGAACGCTGTCGCACGGTCAGTCCTTTCCCCTGACACGGCTTCTCTGATGAGAAGCCGAAGTCGCGCGCGGAACCCGAACTGACAAATCCGGTGGCGCGGTGACTGGCCGTGACTCTAGGCCTGGTTCGCGCCATTCGGCATAGGTGTGGCCAAGAGTGTGACTGTCTTGTTATGCCGATCCGAAACTCTTGAGCTTCTCTTGAGATTCCATGGGACTTTTCGTACATAGCCCACTTGCCACCGAGGCGCCCGGAGAGTGAAAACCGCACTTCCCGTGTGGGGCAAGGCTCCCCGGGCCACCGCGGGCCGCGCCGCCGCCACGGGGGAGGGCGGGCCGGGACCGCGGCGGGCCGTGCGGCCGGACGCCGGGAATGTTTATTGCGCGCGCGTTACGCAGCGTTAATTGCAGTCGAGGGGCAAATACCTGGAGGGGCGGGGACGGGCGAAAAACCGCGCCCCCGCGGGCGGTGGCCGGCGGGGGCGCGGAAGAAGTCAGGAGCTATTTCGAGTTCACCCATTACGCGGCGGTAGCTCATCGACACCGATGTGGTGGACCCGGACCATATTGGTGGTGCCGGGCATTCCGGGCGGCGAGCCCGCCGTGATGACCACGACGTCGCCCTTCTTGCAGCGGCCGATCCGCAGCAGCTCCTCGTCCACCTGCCGGACCATCTCGTCGGTCGTCTGCACCATCGGGCCGAGGAAGGTCTCCACCCCCCAGGTCAGGGTGAGCTGGGAGCGGGTGGACGGCTCCGGGGTGAAGGCCAGCACCGGGATCGGCGAGCGGTAGCGGGACAGCCGGCGGACGGTGTCGCCGGACTGCGTGAAGGCGACCAGGAAGCGGGCGTCCAGGAAGTCGCCCATCTCGGCGGCCGCCCTGGCCACCGCGCCGCCCTGGGTGCGCGGCTTGGAGGAGTCGGTGAGCGGCGCGAGGCCGGCCGTGAGCATGTCCTCCTCGGCCGCCCGGACGATCCGCGCCATGGTCTTGACGGTCGCGATCGGGTACTTGCCGACGCTGGTCTCGCCGGACAGCATGACCGCGTCCGTGCCGTCCATGACCGCGTTGGCCACGTCGCTGGCCTCGGCGCGCGTGGGGCGGGAGTTGTCGATCATCGAGTCCAGCATCTGGGTGGCGACGATGACCGGCTTGGCGTTCCTGCGGGCCAGCGCGACCGCACGTTTCTGCACCAGCGGCACCGCCTCCAGCGGCATCTCCACGCCCAGGTCGCCGCGGGCCACCATGATGCCGTCGAAGGCGTCGACGATCTCTTCGAGGTTGTCGACCGCCTGCGGCTTCTCGATCTTGGCGATCACCGGGACCCGGCGGCCCTCCTCGGCCATCACCCGCAGCACGTCGTCCACGTCCCGCCCGGAGCGCACGAAGGACAGCGCGACGACGTCCGCACCGGTGCGCAGCGCCCAGCGCAGGTCGCGGATGTCCTTGTCGGACAGCGCCGGCACGGACACCGCGACACCCGGCAGGTTGAGGCCCTTGTTGTCGGAGACCAGGCCGCCCTCGATGCACATGGTGTGCACCCGCGGCCCCTCGACGTCCGTCACCTCCAGGGTGACCCGGCCGTCGTCGACCAGGATCCGCTCGCCGCGCGCCACGTCGGCCGGCAGGCCCTTGTACGTGGTGCCGCAGATCTGCTGGTCACCCTCGATGTCGTCGGCGGTGATGGTGAACAGGTCGCCGCGTTCAAGCAGTACAGGGCCCTCGGCGAAACGGCCGAGCCTGATCTTCGGGCCCTGAAGGTCCGCCAGGATGCCGACGCTGCGGCCGATCTCGTCGGACGCCTTGCGCACCCGACGGTAACGGTCCTCGTGCTCGGCGTAGCTTCCATGGCTCAGGTTGAGGCGTGCCACGTCCATACCGGCCTCGACCAGTGCCTTGATCTGGTCGTAGGAGTCGGTGGCAGGTCCCAGGGTGCAGACAATCTTGGCTCGGCGCATGTGTCGAGCGTATGACTTACCGGTTGGTAGCCGTGGCCACTACGGGCAACTGCCCAACGACAGCTGCATTAACGCTTGTTGACAACTTTCGAAGTGCGCGGGGGCCCGCTCGGATGAGCATCCCGGTACGGTCGACAGCAGTAGTTAACCTGCAAGGCCTGTTGCTCCGGGCTGTCGTTGGTCCACAATCTACGCGCGTTGTGCCTCAGCGCCCGCTTCAGCGCCCGTGTGAACCGTCAAGGAGAACGACATGCCGCTCAACCGCAGGGACTTCATCAACCGCTCGGCCGCCACCGGCGCCGGCGTGGCGCTCGCGGGCACCGCGGGCGCGGTCGCCGCGGCCGGACCAGCGCAGGCGGCGGACAAGGGCCACGGGCACGAACACGAGCACGGACACGGACACGGCCGCGACAAGAGCTTCAGCCTGCGCGTCCTCGGCACCACCGACCTGCACGGCCACGCCCTGAACTGGGACTACTTCACGAACGCCGAGTACGACGACGCCACCCACAACGACGTCGGCCTCGCCAAGATCGCCACCCTCGTCGAGCAGGCCCGGGCCGAGAAGGGCCACGACCGCACGCTGCTGATCGACGCGGGCGACATCATCCAGGGCACCCAGCTGTCGTACTACTTCGCCCGCGTCGAGCCCATCACCGGCGCGCGCAAGGGCCCGCAGCACCCGATGGCGCTGGCCATGAACCACATGAAGTACGACGCCGCCGCGCTCGGCAACCACGAGTTCAACTACGGCATCCCGCTGCTGCGCGCCTTCCAGGAGCAGTGCGACTTCCCGCTGCTGGCCGCCAACGCCGTCGACGCCAAGACGCTCAAGCCCGCCTTCCCGCCCTACCTGGTCAAGGAGCTGAAGGTGCACGGGCTGCCGCCGGTCAAGGTCGGCATCCTCGGCCTGACCAACCCCGGCATCGCGGTGTGGGACAAGGCCAACGTGCAGGGCAAGATGGCCTTCCCCGGCCTGGTGGAGCAGGCGAAGGTATACGTCCCGAAGCTGCGCGCCCTCGGCTGCGACGTGGTGATCTGCACCGACCACTCGGGCCTGGACGGCGGCACCACGTACGGCGACGCCGTGCCCTACCCGGAGAACGCCTCCTCCGAGGTCGCCGCGCAGGTGCCGGGCATCGACGCGATCCTGGTCGGCCACACGCACGTCGAGCGGCCGCAGACGCTGGTCGTCAACGAGGAGACCGGGAAGACCGTCGTGCTGTCCGAGCCGCTGTACTGGGGCATGCGGCTGTCGGTCTTCGACATCGACCTCAGCTTCGAGCGCGGCCGCTGGCACGTCTCCTCGGTCACCGCCGAGGTGCGCAACGCCAACACCGTCGCCGAGGACCCGCACGTGGCGCGGCTCGTCCGGGACGAGCACCAGAAGGTCGTGGACTACGTCAACCAGATCATCGGCACCTGCACCGTCGCGATGTCCGCGGCGGAGTCCACGTACAAGGACACGCCGATCATCGACTTCCTCAACCTGGTGCAGGCCGACACCGTCAAGGCCGCGCTGGCCGGCACCCAGTACGCCGACCTGCCGGTGATCTCCGAGGCCTCGCCCTTCTCCCGCACCGCCGCGATCCCGGCCGGCCAGGTCTCGCTGCGCGACGTCGCGGGCCTGTACGTCTACGAGAACACCCTGGACGCCAAGATCCTCACCGGCGCCCAGGTCAAGGACTACCTGGAGTGGTCCGCGGCGTACTTCGTGCAGACCGCGCCGGACGCGCCCGTCGACCCGGCGAAGCTCACCAACGCCAACAACACGCCCGACTTCAGCTACGACGTGCTCAGCGGGCTGTCGTACGACATCGACATCGCCCAGCCGGCCGGCTCGCGCATCGTGAACCTCACCGCGGGCGGGCAGCCCGTCGACCCGGCGGCGCAGTTCGTGCTCGCCGTCAACAACTACCGCTCCAGCGGCGGCAGCAACTACCCGCACGTGGCCGCGGCCCAGTCAGTGTGGTCCAACTCCGACGAGATCCGCAACACGATCATCGCGTGGGTCCAGGCGCACGGCGGCATCGACCCGGCGTCCTTCCCCGCCGACCAGTGGCGGCTCACCCGCGCCGGAGTGCCGGTGTTCGCATAGCCGCCTCGGCCCCGGCGGCCCCTCCCCCGGCGCCGCGGGCGCGGGCGGGGTCGCCGATGCCGAAGGTGGTGAAGGCGGTCCTGGCCGGCAGCGGGTAGTGCTCCGCGCCGGCCAGCAGCGCCGTGAGGTCGTTGAGGATCACCGCCGAGCGCCACGCGGCGAGTCCCAGGTCCGGGGCGCCGACGCCGTGCGTGTGGCGCTCGGCGTTCTGCACGTAGATCCGGCCCGTCACCGAGCGGTCCAGCTCCAGCCGGTGCCGGGCGTCCACCCGCGGCCGGCCCGCCGCGTCGCGCAGCAGCCGGTCCGCCAGCGGGGCGAGCAGCTGGTCCACCGGGCGCTCGCGGTAACCGGTCGCGAGCACCACGGCGTTGGTCACCAGCCGGCTGCGGGTGCCCTGCTCGGCGTGCTCCAGGTGCAGTTCGATCGCGGTGGTGCCGATCCGCCCGGCCGTCCGCACGCTCACCCCGGGCGTGAGCACCGCGTCCGGCCAGCCGCCGTCGAGGGTGCGGCGGTAGAGCTCGTCGTGGATCGCGGTGATCGTCTCGGTGTCGATGCCCTTGTGCAGCTGCCACTGCCGCGGCAGCAGCCCGTCGCGCACCTGCTCCGGCAGGCCGTGGAAGTAGCGCGTGTAGTCCGGGGTGAAGTGCTCCAGGCCGAGCCGGCTGTACTCCATCGGCGCGAACGCGGGTGTACGGGCCAGCCAGGTGATCGCCTCGCGCCCCACCGGGCGCGACCGCAGCAGGTCCAGGAAGACCTCGGCGCCGGACTGCCCCGAGCCGATCACCGTGACATGCTCGGCCGCGAGCAGCCGCTCGCGCTGCGGGACGTACTCCGCGGAGTGCACGACGGGCACGGCCGGCGCCTGCGCGAGCGGCCGCAGCGGCTCGGGGACGTACGGGGCGGTGCCGACGCCGAGCACCAGGTGCCGGGCGTACGTGCGGCCCAGCGCCTCGGCCTCGCCGCGCGCGTCGAGCTGCGTGTGGTCGACCTCGAAACGGGCGTGCCCCGGATCCCAGCGGACGGTGTCGACCTGCTGCCCGAAGTGCGTGGAGGGCAGCGCGTCGGCGACCCAGCGGCAGTAGGCGTCGTACTCGGCGCGGTGGATGTGGAAGCGCTCGGCGAAGTAGAAGGGGAAGAGCCGCTCGCGGGATTTGAGGTAGTTCAGGAACGACCAGCGGCTCGCCGGGTCGACGAGGGTGACCAGGTCGGCGAGGAAGGGCACTTGCAGCGTGGCGCCGTCCACCAGCAGCCCCGGGTGCCAGTGGAAGGCCTGCCGCTGGTCGTAGAAGGCGGCCGCGAGGTCCGGTACGGCGTCGGCGAGGGCGGCGAGCGAGAGGTTGAAGGGGCCGACGCCGATCCCGAGCAGGTCGAAGGGCTCGGGGTCGTCCTGGGCGGGGGCTTGCTGGTTTCCGGTGTGCTGGTCGGGGGCTTGCTGCGGTGCGGTGTACGGGGGCCGGTCCGGCGCGGGCGGGGCGCCGGGGCCGGGTTCGGGGGGTACGGCGGCGGCGCCGGGGCCGGGCTCGGCGTGCGGCGCGGCGGCCGGATCCGCGGGCTGCGGGGTCGGGGCGTTCATCGGGGCTGGGCCTTCCTTCCGTGGTGCCGCGCCCGGCGGGTCAGGACTGCCGCTGCCGGGCGCGCGCGTCGGTCACCAGGCGGAGCAGGGCGTCCAGGTCCTGCGGGCGGATGTGCGGGTTGAGCAGGGTCGCCTTGAGCCACAGCCGGCCGTCCGCGGGGGCGCGGCCGAGCACCGCCCGGCCCTCGTACATCAGCTCCCGGCGCAGCGCCGCCACCTGCTCGTCGCCGGCGCCCGCGGGACGGAAGAGGACGGTGCTGATCGTCGGCTGCGCGTACAGCTCCAGGTCCGGATGGCGCTCCACCGCGGCGGCGAGCTGCCGGGCGTGCCCGCACACCGCGTCGACCAGGGCGGCGAGCCCCTCGCGGCCCAGCGCCCGCAGCGTGACGGCGATCTTGAGCACGTCCGGGCGGCGGGTCGTGCGCAGCGAGCGGCCCAGCAGGTCGGGCATCCCCGACTCGGTGTCGTCGGCGGCGTTCAGATAGTCGGCCTGGTGGCCGAGCGGGCGCAGCGCGGCGCCGTCCGGTACGGCCAGCAGGCCCGCGGCGACCGGCTGCCACCCCAGCTTGTGCAGGTCGAGGGTGACCGAGACGGCGGACTGGAGCCCGTCGAGCTTGCCCGCCTCGTGCCGGCTGAAGAGCAGCGGCCCGCCGTAGGCGGCGTCCACGTGCAGCTCCGCGCCGTGCCGCGCGGCGGACTGGGCGAGCTGCGGGAGCGGGTCGATCGCCCCGGTGTCCGTGGTGCCCGCGGTCGCCACGAGCAGGGCGCGGCCCGGCAGTTCGTCGAGGGCGGCGTCCACCGCGACCGGGTCCAGCACGCCCGCGGGCGTGTCCACGGCGATCGGCTTCGGCAGGCCCAGCAGCCAGGCGGCGCGCTGCACGCTGTGGTGCGCGTTGGCGCCGCACACCACCTGCACGCGCGGGCCTCCCGCCGCCCGCTCGCGGGCCAGCAGCAGGGCGAGCTGGTTCGACTCCGTACCGCCGGTGGTCATGAGCGCGTCCGGCGCGGGCAGATCCGGGTAGACCAGCGCGCCCAGCACGGCCGCGGCCCGCTTCTCGATCTCCGTCGCCGCGGGTGCCTGGTCCCAGGAGTCCAGCGACGGATTCAGCGCCGCCGCCCCCAGCTCGGCGGCTGCCGCGAGCGCGAGCGGCGGGCAGTGCAGGTGGGCGGCGCAGTACGCGTCCGCCGGGTCCGCCGCGCCGCGCGCCATCTCGCGCACGAGCGTGTGCAGGGCCTCGTGCGCCCCCGTCCCGTTCCCCTGCAGGGGCCGCCCCATCGCCCCCGCGACCCGCCGCGCCGTCTCCCCCGGCCCCCCGCCCGGCACCGGCCCACCCCGCGCGGCCGCCCCCTCCTCCAACGCGGCCAGCACCGTCTCCACCAGCGGCCGCAACTCCGCGGCCCCGTGCCGGCCTCCGGCCAGCGCGGGCATCTCCATCTGGACCCGTCCTCTCTCCCTGGAGAGCCCAACGAGCCACTGCGTGCGGCGGTACGGTGTTTTTTCGCTCCGGGCTGCATCCGGAGGTGCTTTGCGCGATCTTCCCCGCGCGGGGGCTTGTCGCGCCCACGCGGCGCCAGCCGCACATCAGATGCAGCCCCGCGCCCCCGGTGTACCCGGCGGGGCATCGCGCCCTTTCCTGCGGGGGTGGGGTCGGGTGCCGGCACGGGGCACCTCCTCGGAATGCGCGTTCGCCCTCTTCCCGAGTTGGTGAGGTACGGGGAAGCGCATTCCTGCGGGGGCACCCCGCACCGTCCCCCTCCGGGCCGGTTCGGCGGCTGCCTGCCGGTGGGGGCGAACGCGGAGCGGGGTAGAACCGAGGGAGCCCGGCCGGCCAGATCCAGGAGGCGTCAGCGTGACAACCGGTAGCCCCACCGACTTCGAACCCGTCGCCGTCCTGGAGCAGATCGACGCCGCCACCGCGCAATTGCTGCGGACCGCGTCGCGGTTCACCGACGGCGACGCGAGGGCGCCGTCGCTGCTGCCGGGCTGGACGCGCGGGCACGTGCTCACCCACCTGGCCCGCAACGCCGACGGGGGCCGTCGGCTTCTCACGTGGGCCCGGACCGGTGTGGAGACGGCGGAGTACGCGAGCATGGCCGCCAGGGACGAGGAGATCGAGCGCGGGGCGGGGCGCAGCGCGGATGCGCTTCTGGCCGACGTGCGCGAGAGTGCCGACCGGTTCGCCGCGGAATACCGGCGGATGACGGCCAAGGCATGGAGCAGGAAGGTCCGCTGGACGGGAGGCCACGAGCGACCCGCGGCGCGGGCCGCCGATTCGCGGCTGAGCGAGGTGCTGGTCCACCACGCCGACCTGAACGCCGGCTACACCCCCGCGCAGTGGCCATCCCCCTTCGTCCACGACATGCTGGAGCGGGTGGTCGCGTCGTTCACCGCACGCGACCCGGCCCCTGCCATGCGCTTGCACGCGACCGACACCGGCACGTGGTACCGCGTCAGCGACGCTCAGCCGGCACCGGAGATCCACGGCGCGGAGAACGCCCTCCTGAGCTGGCTGATGGGCCGCTCCCCCGGCGACGACCTCACCGTGCGTAACGGCCCGGCGCTACCCGAACCGCCCTTCCTCTACTAGAACCTGCCCGCCCGCACAGGCGAGGTCCGGCTCCGCACCTGATCCCGGTCACCAGGCAGGGGGCCGGGACCGATCGCCACCCTCGGTCTCCTCCGGCCAGTTGACGGGAGCGAGGTCCGTCCGGCTCAAGATCCCGGGATCGGGAGGGAACTCCTCGTTGTGCGGCCCGCTCCAGTAGGCGCGCCGGGTTCGTGGAAGCGGGACCTCCACCAGCTTGCCGTCGTGGATCATCCACAGGCCGAAGCAGTCGTCCTCCTCGTCGTGGATCAGCACCTGCACCGTCTCCGGCCGGGGCCACGGCAAGGACTCCAGGTGCTTCAGCAGGCCGGACCGCGGGCGCATGCGCACGAACTCCGTACCCCAGCCGAACCCCCAGCTCCCACCGGGCCTCATCTCGTGGAATACGCCCTGCCACGTGCGTGTGTCATCCGGACGCGTCAGCGGCTCCATGACTTCGTCCGCGTCCTGCGCCAGCACGATGACTTCAGCGATTCTGCTCATGCCCGAATACCAGCGCCCACCGACACCTCACCGCAACCGAGTTCAGGTGCGCCGGCGCGGGGCCGGCCGTCGCCGGTCAGCCCCGGTGGCACCGGCCGATGAGGTGGCTGCCCTCGGCGGCGCCTACCGCGGTGGCCCGCACGACCCGCTGCCGGTGGGGGCTCGGCGCGCCGTTCTGACACACCGCCCGGTGGAGCGTCAGTTCGCCA
Source organism: Streptomyces sp. NPDC021020 (assembly GCF_044333285.1). Lineage (NCBI taxonomy): Bacteria > Bacillati > Actinomycetota > Actinomycetes > Kitasatosporales > Streptomycetaceae > Streptomyces > Streptomyces sp. NPDC021020. The sequence goes on along the minus strand of NZ_JBIRQQ010000009.1, from coordinate 162,890 downwards.
GTACCACGCCCAGCATCGCCAGCCAGCCCAGTGCGACGAAGACGGGAAGCAGCACCATCACCAGACCGGTCGGGGAGGCCTGGAGCCACGCGGATCCCGGTTCCGCCAACCGGCGTCCCACCACCCGCTGCCCGCCGTGCCAGGCCATGTGCTCTTCCAGCTCCACGACAGTGGTCTTGCGGGTCTGTAGATAGCGGCGCCCGTAGCGCAGCATGACGGCGAACGCCAACCCGGACACGAATCCGATCACCGCGATGACCGCTCCGACGCCCTGGGCCACCTCCCTTGACTGCGCGCCCTCTTTGCCGAGGGTGAACGCCAAGGTGGCCGCGAGGCCCGCGGTGATGTAGAGGAAGTTGTTGAGCTTGTTCCAGTTGAGGAGGTCCTCATGTTTGTATAAGTCCACCGCGATCTCGTACTGGGCTTGGAGCATCGGCTCACGCGGCTTCCGTGAGACCCACACCACGCGCAGCCGACCGTCCGGCGGTCGCAACCGTGTCAGTTCCTCGAAGCCCATCTTCCGGTGGAACTGGCTCGACGGCTCGTTGAGCGGCTCGTTGACCACTGCGGCGATCACCGGGGCGGCCGTCCACTGCTCCATCACGTGGTGGTACAGCAGTGACGCAACGCCCTGCCGCGACGCATCGCGGGCCACACACACCTGCTTGATCACCAGGAAGCTGCCGAGCGTGGCCTTGATCCGACGGTTCAGCCACTCGTCAGATTCGATCTGGGCGTCGCTGTAGGCCAGCAGGAATCCCAGGACATCCGTCCCCTTGACGGCTACGTAGAAGTGCTCGGCGTTCGGCAGCCGCCTCTGGTACACCTCTTCGGTGTATTCCGACACCAGGAATCCCTCCTGGCCGGCCACACTCGGATCGAGTCCCTCCAGGTTCCTGGACTGTGCCAACGCGTAGATCATCGGGACGTGCGCCGCGGTCGCCCGCACGATCTCGATCCCCGCTTGAGCAGGCGCAGTCACGCGCTCACCTCCTACTGAACGATGAACTGAAGCTCCGCAGAAAGCGTGTCCTGACAGCCCGTCCGACGCAAGGGCGCCGCACGCGGGGGCGCCAGGGACGGGGCCCGCCGCGAGTCCGTTACCGGATACGGGAGGGGTCGGACGCGTATTCCGAGGAGGTACCCCCGGGGTGGCCCCCGACCCCACTCGCCGAAGCAGGCGCACGATGTGCCGCCGGGCTACGCGCCCCCGCGGACGCGCAGTGTGCGGGACAGGTCGTCCAGCTTGTCGCCCAGCGCACGCGCCAGCGCGGGGGGCAGGCCGCCGGGCTCCAGGCACGCGTGGCCCAGCTCAAGGGTCTTGGTGGACACCGCCGTGGACGGGAAGGCCGCCCGGCCGGCCTCCGTGGCGATCGCCGTGCCGCGGCGGGCGGCCAGGGGTGGGGCGTCGGCGAAGTAGCGGGGGACGTAGTCGGCGGTCAGAGCGGTGTGTTCGGGCTGCCAGAAGCCCTGGGCGTGGGCTGCGAAGAGGTAGTTCGAGAGGGTGTCGTCGGTGAACATCGCCTTCCACGCGGCGGACTTGGCCGAGGCGGTGGGGAGGGCGGCCCGGCAGCGGGCGGCGCCCTCACGGCCGGTCGCGCTCGGGTCGGCGGCCAGCGCCGTGTCGATCTCGGCGGCGGAGGCGGCGCCGAGGACGGTCAGCCGCAGCAGCATCCGCCAGCGCAGTTCGGGGTCGAGCGGGGCGCCGCCGGGGATCGCGCCGGCGTCGTACCAGGCGCGCAGCTCCGTCACGGACTCCTCGTCGTACGCGCAGTCGACCAGCGCGCGGGTCGCGGTCAGGCGCGTGCCGTCGAGGCCGGCGGCGAGGAGCTGCCGGGCGATCGCGCCCAGCGTGCGCAGTGCCGCGGGGCGGGCGTCCGGGGTGAGGTACTGGTCGGCGACCAGGGTGCGGGTGAAGGTGAGGACGGCCTCGACGATCGCGGGTTCGGGCTCGCCCGGCAGGTGGGCGGCGGCCAGCGCGAGGTAGTCCGCGGGCGGCAGGCCCCCGTCGCGGACGAGGGTGCGCGCGGCGTTCCAGGCGACGGCCCGGCCGAGCGGGTCGGGCAGCCCGCCGAGGGTGTCGCGCAGCGTCTGCCACGACTGCGGGTCGAAGTGGACCTTGGTGTACGTGAGGTCGCCGTCGTTGAGCAGGATCAGGTCGGGCCGCGGCCCGGGCAGGTCGTGGTGCTCGCCGACCGACCCGGCGGCGACGTCCACCGTGAGCCGTTCGCGCAGCACCAGCCTGCCGGGGTCGGCGACGGCCCGGTCGTACAGTCCGACGCCGACGCGGTGCGGGCGGGTGCCGCGGTGCCCGATCTCCAGCCGCCAGTGGCCCTCGGGCGCGCCGGGCGGGGTGTCGGGGGTGAGCGTGTCGACGCCGGAGGTGCGCAGCCAGGCCGCGGCCCACGCGGGGACGTCGCGGTCGGTGGCGCTGCCGAGGGAGTCGATGAAGTCGGCGAGGTCGGCGTTGCCGAAGCGGTGCCGGGCGAAGTGCGTGTTGAGCCCGGCGGTGAAGGCCTTGGGGCCGAGCCAGGTGACGAGCTGCCGCAGCGCGGAGGCGCCCTTGGCGTACGAGATGCCGTCGAAGTTGTTGAGCGCGGACGCGGTGTCGGGCACGTCCGCCGGGTCGGGCGCGACCGGGTGCGTGGAGGGCCGCTGGTCGGCGTCGTACCCCCACGCCTTGCGGGCGACGGCGAAGTCCGTCCACGTCCCCGTGAAGGAGGTGGCCTCCGACAGCACCTGGAAGCCCATGTACTCGGCGAAGGACTCGTTCAGCCAGATGTCGTCCCACCAGCGCAGCGTGACGAGGTCGCCGAACCACATGTGCGCCATCTCGTGCGCGATCACCACCGCGCGAAACTGCTCTTCGGCGGGCGTGACCGCCGAGCGCGGCAGGTACGCCTCGCGGACGGTGACGAGCCCGGGGTTCTCCATCGCGCCCGCGTTGAATTCCGGCACGAACGCCTGGTCGTAGGAGTCGTACGGGTAGGGCTCGTCGAACAGCTCGTGGTAGCGGTCGAAGCAGCGCCGGGTGATGTCGAACAGCGCGGCCGCGTCCCGGTCCAGGTATTCCGCGAGCGAGCGGCGGCAGTGCAGGCCGAACGGCAGCCCGGCGTGCTCGGTGCGCACCGAGTGCCACGGCCCGGCGGCGATCGCCACGAAGTACGTCGCCAGCGGCGGGGTCGTGGCGAGCTGCCAGCGGCCGGGCGCGGTACGGGTCGCGACGCCGTTGCCGAGCACCGACCACTGGGGCGGGGCGGTCACGGCGACGTCGAAGACGGCCTTCAGGTCCGGCTGGTCGAAGGACGCGGCGACCTGCTGCATGTCGTTCATGAACAGCTGGCTGTGGACGTACGCCTCGCCGTCCGCGGGGTCGGTGAAGCGGTGCATGCCCTCGCCGGTGCGCGAGTACGGCATGTCCGCCTCGACCGTCAGCTCGTGCTCGCCCGCGGCCAGGCCGGTCAGCGGCAGCCGGTTGCCGTCCAGCAGCGCGGGGTCCAGCTCGCGGCCGTCGAGGACGACGCGGCGCAGCGCGGCCGGGCGGATCTCGGCGAAGGTGTCGCAGGCGCGCCGGGCCTCGAACCGGATCACGGCCGTGGAGGCGAACACCTCGTCCCCGCGGGTCAGGTCGAAGTCCAGGGCGTAGCGGTGGACGGTCAGGTCGCGGGCACGGGTCTCGGCCTCGGCGTGCGTCAGAACAGGCATGCGGCTCATGCTGCCCTACGGGGGCGCCGCCCGGTAAGCGCCGCGGTGCTCCGGCGCGTAGGCTCGTCGCGCGTACGCTCGTCGGCGCAGGGGGAGGTGGCCGTGGCCGGATACGCCGAGGACACGCAGCAGGGCCCGGGGGGCGGGCCGATCGTGCACGGCTTCCCGCACCTGGACACCGTACGGACCGCGCTCACCGCGCTGCACCGGCGGCTCTCCGCGGACGGCGTGCGGCGCTTCGCCGCCAGCGTGCTCCCCGAGCTGGCCGACTTCCCCGCGGACGAGGACCTCTACCTCGGGGTGCAGCGCGTCGCGCAGGTGATGGTGCAGCACCTGCGGCTGCCGGACGCCCGGATGGTGGTGAGCTTCCGCGACATGGTCCACGCCGGGAACGTCGAACTGGCCGCCGGGCCCGAATACTTCGTCGAGCTGCACGCCCGCTTCAAGGCCGACCGGCGGGACGTGGCCGCGGCCCTCGCGCACGAAGTCATGCACGTCTACCTGCACCGGCTCGGGCTCTCGCTGCCCGGCACCCGCGACAACGAGATCCTCACCGACACCGCCGCCACCTACCTCGGGGCGGGGTGGCTGCTGCTCGACGCCTACCGCGAGGACGCGGCGGTCATCGGCGACCGCGTCACGCGGGCCGCGTACAAGCTCGGCTACCTCACGCCGGAGGAGTTCGGCTACGTCCTCGCCAAGCGCGGCGCCGCCTTCGCCGAGGACCCCGAACCGTGGTTCCGCTCCCCGCAGGCGGTCGACGCCTACCGCGCGGGCCGCGCCCGCCACCTCGCCGACCTGCGCGCCGCCCCCCTCGCCGCCGCGCCCTGGACCGCCCGCCGCCGCTACACCCGCGACCGCCGCGCCCTGGCCTCCGGCCCGGGCTACGCCTTCACCTCCGACCCGGGAGGCGCCAAGGTCTCCTTCCCCTGCCCGCACTGCTTCCAGCGCCTCCGCCTCCCCTGCCGGGGCCGCGTACGGGCGAGGTGCACGCTGTGCGGGGCGGAGCTGTCGCTCGACACATGAAGGTGCGTTCTCGGGGGCTGGGAAGCGCGTTCCTGCGGGGGCACCCCCGCGGCCGGAGGGCGGCTGCCCGCCGGTGGGGGCTCTGTCCGGGGGCTCAAACCTGCCGAGGCACCCGGACGTCGGGGCGCGGTACGTGCTGGGCGGCCTTGCCGAGCGCCAGGTCCGCCCAAGTCACCTTGCCCTCGTACGCCGGGACGGAGTCCCACCGCATGCTGAGGGCTTCCACCAGGAACAGCCCACGGCCGCCCTCGGCGTCGTCGCCGACGGCCTGGAGCACGGGCTGTTCACGGCTGGTGTCCTTCACGGAGATACGCAGGGCGTCGTCGCGTACCTGGAGCTGGACGACGATGGCCGCGTCCTGCCGATCTGCCAGTGGGGACGTCACCTCTTCGGTGGCCTTCACCGCGTTGGTGACCAGCTCGCTGGCGATGATTTCGGCGTCGGCGGCAAGGTCGCCGAGGACCCACGCGCGCAACGTGCGCCGGACAAAGGAACGAGCCAGGCCAGGAGCAGTCGGCACCGCTGCCATCTCGAAGTGCGCCACGTGAGGCTGCGTGTTCGGCTCGGTACTCACGGGCGGCCCGTCTCCGTGTTCGTCGTGTCGCTCGTGTATCGGACCGCGCCCCGGATCTTCTCGGCGAGTTCCTCGCGCATGAACGCCGCGATCCCGGCGTCGTGGTGGAAGTGCTGCGGGCCCGGCACGACGATCTGGGTGATGCCTGCGGCGCGGCAGCCCGTGATGAGCGCCGCCCAGGTGGCCAGCCGCTCGCTGGGCGACTCCTCGCAGTGAGCAGCGACCAGGACGAGGCCCTGCTGCTCGGCGAAGACGACTAACTCCTTGACGGTCTGGTGGACGTCCTCCCGGTCCATGCCGGGGAGCCGCCGGAAGTAGGCAGCAACGGCCACGGGGCCCCTGCGGGCGGGCTGGACGTGCGCGGTGTCGGTGACAGGCATACGAGGTCGCCTCCAGGCAGCGGAAACAGGCGAGCAGCGGGGTGTATGCGCGGCCTGCGCCGTCGCCCCGACCTGAAACCGAGCGAAGCACCGAGGCCTTGAAATATGCAAGGCTTCACTTTGAGATTCCCTCCTGCGGTGAGGTGTCATCGCGAAGTGAGCGCACGGGTACTTGCAGAACGAGGGAACACGTACCGTCAAACTGAGAGAGGTACGAAGTGGTCGACGGAGTAAGCGGTTCGACGGTGCCCAGGCGTCAGCTCGGGCGCTACTTGCGCGAGTTGCGCAACAGGGCACGGCTGACGGTGAAGGCAGCCGCCGTGACACTGGAGTGGTCGGAGGCGAAGATCTGGCGCATCGAGACAGGCCAAACGTCGCTTCGAAGCCACGACGTCGAGACGATGTGCCGCGTCTACGGCGCAGGTAGTGATCTGACGAGCGCCCTCATGGCGCTGGCCAAGGAGACCAAGGCCAAGGGGTGGTGGCACAGCTACGGTGACGTCATCCCGGGCTGGTTCGACGTGTACATCAGCCTCGAAGAGGCGGCGACCGCCCTGTCCGTCTACCAGTCGGAACTGGTCCCTGGGCTGCTCCAGACCGAGGACTACGCGCGCGTTCTGATCCGCACGGACCATCCGGAGTTCACCGACGCAGAGGTCGAGCGCCGGGTGCAACTCCGCACCGAACGCCAAGCTCTGCTCACCCGGGTCACTGATCCTCCCGGCCTGGGCGTCATCCTGAACGAGGCGGTGATCCGGCGCCCCCTCGGTAGTGAGAAGATCATGGCCGACCAGCTCGTCAACCTCCTCGACCTGGGCGAACTGCCGAACGTGGCAGTGCGGGTCATGCCGTTCTCGCATGGCATGCACCCCGGCGTCACCACCGGCCCGTTCGTCATGCTGGAGTTCTCGATCAACGGCTCTGGTATGCCGACCGAGCCCACCACCATCTACATCGAAGGCCACGCTGGAGCGCTCTACCTCGACAAGCAGCATGAAGTGGAGCTCTACGAGCAGGCGTTCGGCCACATTCAACGTGCCTCGCTCAGCGAGGTGGCAAGTAGGAAATTGATCGCGGAAGCAGCTAAGGAGTGGCAGAAGTGAGTACCAACGATCTGGCCGATGCGCTGTGGTTCAAGTCGAGCTACAGCAACGGCACAGGTGAATGCGTTGAGGTCGTCATCATCGGCGACCAGGTCGCCACCCGTGACAGCAAGGACCCCTCCGGACCGAACCTGGCGTTCACGGCGGAGGCATGGACAGCCTTCGTCCGCGGCGTCACCCTCGGTGAGTTCCCGGGCACGTAGACCGGCGGGCACGATCGCAGCATGCGCATCCTCGTCATGGGCGGAACATGGTTCCTCGGCAAGGCGGTTGTCGACGATGCGCTGCGGCGCGGCTGGCAGGTGACGGCCTTCACGCGCGGCCGATCGGGAGCTCCCGCCCCAGGCGCCGAATCCGTCCGGGGCGACCGGCTGGTCGCACAGGACCTGGCTCGCCTCGCCGAACTCGGGCCCTGGGACGCGGTCGTGGACACCTCGGCTTCCGGACTCGCGCCCCGCGACGTGCTGGCGGGGGCGCAAGCTCTGAAGGAGGAGGCTCGGCAGTATGTCTACGTATCGACGGTGTCGGTCTACCGCGGGTGGCCGAACGAGCCGCTGACGGAGGAGTCCGAGGTGCTGGACGGCCCGCCGGACGCGGACGCAGGTTACGGCGCCATGCCCGCGGGGTGGACCGGGCCCGACCTGCACTACGGGCGCCAGAAGGCGGGCACGGAGCGGGCCGTCGTTGCAGCCTTCGGTCACGCCCGCACGGCGATCGTCCGCCCCGGTGTGATCCTCGGCCCCGGCGAGTACGTGGGACGTCTGCCGTGGTGGCTCAACCGCGCGGCCCACGGCGGCAGGATTCTCGCCCCGGGCTCCCCGGCCAAGGTGATCCAGCCCGTCGACGTGCGTGACGTTGCCCGTTTCGCACTGGACCAGGCCGCCGCGCCCGCGGGCGGCACCTACAACGTGACCGCACCGGTCGGCCGGGACACGATGGGCGACCTCCTCACCGCATGCCTGGACATCACCGGCGCGTCCGGCCGGCTGGCGTGGGCGCCGGACGAGCTGCTGCTCGGCCATGGGGTGCGCCAGTGGACGGAACTGCCGTTGTGGCGTACCCACCCCGGGGTGTGGCAGATCGACGCGACCCGCGCGTACGCAGCAGGCCTGGTATGCCGCCCCCTCGCTGAGACCGTCACCGACACCTGGCAGTGGCTACGATCTGGTGGCCTCCCGGTGGACCATCCGCGATGGGCGCAGCACGGCATCGACCCGGCGAAGGAGGCCAAGGTCCTCGCCTCTCTCGGCTGACGGCACTCAGGCCTCAATGGGGGCGACGGCCCGGGTGCCGAGCTGCCGGGGCAGGACTACGGCAATCAGGCACACCGGTCATCCGCGGGCACGGATCATCACCGTGGTTCGCCGCCAATACCGATCTGCGCGCTCGATGCGGTTGCCGTAGGCGTAGCCGACCGGCTCGCCCTCCGCGTATGCCAGAACCGCCATGAAACCCGGTTCGCCGGCGTGCCGGTCCAGGCGCTCGCCGAACGCCGTGATCCCGTAGTTCGGCAGGTGAAGCAACGGGGCGCGTACCTCGGCGTAGACGTTGAGGAGATCGCCGCGGACCTTGCGAAGGTCGGTGTACGTACGGAGGTCGACAGCGGGGGCCGCGGTCATACGTTGGTCCTCCCACTCGATGCGTGTATCGGTCCAGACGTCCACGGTGCCTTTTCCCGGTGACCCGGAGAGCTGCCCCACATCCTGACGCCCTCTCACCAGCGCTGCATGTGCCCACCTTCACCGAGCAGTCCAGGGCCCGCGCCTCAGCGCTGCTGCGAAGTGGAAGAGCTTCCGCAAGTGGCGAGCATCTCCGATCATCGGAGGATGGCGGCATCAGGGGATTCGGCCGAGGCGTTCCGGTCGGCGGCGGGGTGCGGGCCAGGGGGCGTGGCTGGACGAGTTGTACGCGGTGAGCGGGTGCGGTCCCGCTCAGGACGTTCCCGGTTCGGCCCCGACCCGGAGAGCCGTGCTCAAGCGGGTCCGTCAGCATGCCGCGGCGCTGCGCCGACTCATGCCGCGGTTGCTCACCGCCGACGGCAGCCACCTCATCAGCCGCTGCTGCCAAGGCTGACCCCGCCCCGGGAACAACGCACAGCGCCCACCTCCGTGGTCGGGGAGCGGTGGGCGCTGTGGTGTTACTGCACCGCACGTCGTTGTGCGGGACAGGTGGGGACCGTCGGGCGGCGGGGGGCCGTCAGACGGTCAGGGGCCGGTCCGTCGGGCGGATCGGGGCGGGGAGGGCGGAGGGGACGCCCGTGAGGTACGCGTCGACCGCCTTCGCGGCGGAGCGGCCCTCGGCGATGGCCCAGACGATGAGGGACTGGCCGCGGCCGGCGTCGCCGGCGACGAAGACGCCGTCGACGTTGGTCGCGTAGTTCTTGTCGCGGGCGATGTTGCCGCGCGCGTCGAGCGCCAGGCCGAGCTGGTCGACCAGGCCGTTGGAGCGGTCGGTGCCGGTGAAGCCCATCGCGAGGGTGACGAGGTCCGCCGGGATGACGCGCTCGGTGCCCTCCTGGGGGACGAACGTCCCGTCCTGGAAGACGACCTCGACCAGGTGCAGCTCGCGGACGTTGCCCTCGGCGTCGCCGGTGAACTTCACCGTGTTGACGGCGTAGACCCGCTCGCCGCCCTCCTCGTGCGCGGAGGTGACCTTGTAGACGGCCGGCATCGTCGGCCAGGGCTGGCCGGCGGGGCGGTCGTCGGAGGGGCGCGGCATGATCTCCAGCTGGGTGACCGACAGCGCGCCCTGGCGGTGGGCGGTGCCCACGCAGTCCGCGCCGGTGTCGCCGCCGCCGATGACCACGACGTGCTTGCCCTCGGCGGTGATGGGGGACGTCACGAAGTCGCCCTCCTGCACCTTGTTGGCCAGCGGCAGGTACTCCATGGCGTAGTGCACGCCGTTGAGCTCGCGGCCCTCGGCGGGCAGGTCGCGGGAGACGGTCGCGCCGGCCGCGATGACGACGGCGTCGTACCGCTTGGCGAGCTTCGCGGCGTCCAGGTCGGTGCCGATCTGCACACCGGTGCGGAATTTGGTGCCCTCCGCGCGCATCTGCTCGATGCGCCGGTTGATGTGCCGCTTCTCCATCTTGAACTCGGGGATGCCGTAGCGCAGCAGCCCGCCGATGCGGTCGGCCCGCTCGTACACCGCGACGGTGTGCCCGGCGCGGGTGAGCTGCTGGGCGGCGGCCAGGCCCGCGGGGCCCGAGCCGATGACGGCGACGGTCTTGCCGGACAGCCGCTCGGGCGGCTGCGGGGTGACGTCACCGGCGTCCCAGGCCTTGTCGATGATGGTGACTTCGACGTTCTTGATGGTGACGGCCGGCTGGTTGATGCCGAGCACGCACGCCGACTCGCAGGGCGCCGGGCACAGCCGCCCGGTGAACTCCGGGAAGTTGTTGGTGGCGTGCAGCCGCTCGGAGGCGGCCTGCCAGTCCTCGCGGTAGGCGTAGTCGTTCCACTCGGGGATCAGGTTCCCGAGCGGACAGCCGTTGTGGCAGAACGGGATGCCGCAGTCCATGCAGCGGCCGGCCTGCTTGGTGATGATCGGCAGCAGCCCGCCGGGGACGTAGACCTCGTTCCAGTCCTGCTTGCGCTCCTCGACCGGGCGGGTGGGCGCGCCCTCGCGGCCGGTGGTGAGGAAGCCCTTGGGGTCAGCCATTTGCCGCCTCCATCATCTTCGCGGTGGTCTCGGACTCGGAGAGTCCGGCCTGCTCGGCGGCGTTCTTGGCGGCGAGCACTGCCTTGTAGTCCCTCGGCATGACCTTGCCGAAGCGGGTGAGGGCGCCGCCCCAGTCGGCGAGCAGCCGCTCGGCGACCGTGGAGCCGGTCTCCTCTGCGTGACGGCGCACCACGTCGTGCAGCCACGTGATGTCGTCGGCGTCCAGCGCCTCGACCTCGACCATGCCGCGGTTGACGGCCGCCGGGTCCAGGTCCAGGACGTAGGCGATGCCGCCGGACATGCCGGCCGCGAAGTTCCGCCCGGTCGGGCCGAGGACGACGGCCCGGCCGCCGGTCATGTACTCGCAGCCGTGGTCGCCCACGCCCTCGGAGACGACGGTGGCGCCGGAGTTGCGGACGCAGAACCGCTCGCCGGTGCGGCCGCGCAGGAACAGCTCGCCCGCGGTGGCGCCGTAGGCGATGGTGTTGCCCGCGATGGTGCTGTACTCGGCGAGGTGGTCGGCGCCGCGGTCGGGCCGGACGACGACCCGGCCGCCGGACAGGCCCTTGCCGACGTAGTCGTTGGCGTCGCCCTCCAGCCGCAGGGTGATGCCCTTGGGCAGGAACGCGCCGAAGGACTGGCCCGCGGAGCCGGTGAAGGTGATGTCGATGGTGCCCTCGGGCAGGCCCGCGCCGCCGTACTTCTTCGTCACCTCGTGGCCGAGCATGGTGCCGACCGTGCGGTTGACGTTGCGGATGGCGACCTGCGCGCGGACCGGGGCGCCGCTGTCCAGGGCGTCGGCGGCGAGCTTGATCAGCTCGTTGTCGAGCGCCTTGGCCAGGCCGTGGTCCTGCTCGGTGACGCGGTGCCGGGCGGCGCCCTCGGGCAGCTCGGGCACGTACAGCAGCGGGGCGAGGTCCAGGCCCTGGGCCTTCCAGTGGTCCACCGCGCGGCCGGCGTCGATGACCTCGGCGCGGCCGACGGCCTCCTCGATGCTGCGGAAGCCCAGCTCGGCGAGCAGCTCGCGGACCTCCTCGGCGATGAACTCGAAGAAGTTGACCACGAACTCCGGCTTGCCGGAGAAGCGGTCGCGCAGCACCGGGTTCTGCGTGGCGACACCGACCGGGCAGGTGTCCAGGTGGCACACCCGCATCATGACGCAGCCGGAGACGACCAGCGGCGCGGTCGCGAAGCCGAACTCCTCGGCGCCGAGCAGCGCGGCGATGACGACGTCCCGGCCGGTCTTGAGCTGGCCGTCGGTCTGCACGACGATACGGTCGCGCAGCCCGTTGAGCAGCAGCGTCTGCTGCGTCTCGGCCAGGCCCAGCTCCCAGGGGCCGCCCGCGTGCTTGAGCGAGGTGAGCGGCGAGGCGCCGGTGCCGCCGTCGTGGCCGGAGATCAGCACCACGTCGGCGTGCGCCTTGCTGACGCCCGCGGCGACGGTGCCGACACCGACCTCGGAGACCAGCTTGACGTGAACACGCGCCTTGGGGTTCGCGTTCTTCAGGTCGTGGATGAGCTGGGCGAGGTCCTCGATGGAGTAGATGTCGTGGTGCGGCGGCGGGGAGATCAGGCCGACGCCCGGGGTGGAGTGCCGGGTGGTGGCGACCCACGGGTAGACCTTGTGGCCGGGCAGCTGGCCGCCCTCGCCGGGCTTGGCGCCCTGGGCCATCTTGATCTGGATGTCGTCCGCGTTGACCAGGTATTCCGAGGTGACGCCGAAGCGGCCGGAGGCGACCTGCTTGATGGCGCTGCGCCGGGCCGGGTCGTACAGCCGGTCCGGGTCCTCGCCGCCCTCGCCGGTGTTGGACTTGCCGCCGAGCTGGTTCATCGCGATGGCGAGCGTCTCGTGCGCCTCGCGGGAGATCGAGCCGTACGACATGGCGCCGGTGGAGAAGCGCTTGACGATCTCGGAGACCGGCTCGACCTCGTCCAGCGGCACGGGCTGCCGGTCGGAGGACAGGCCGAACAGGCCGCGCAGCGTCATGAGGCGCTCGGACTGCTCGTTCACCCGGCCGGTGTACTGCTTGAAGATGTCGTAGCGGCGGGTGCGGGTGGCGTGCTGCAGCCGGAAGACCGTGTCGGGGTCGAACAGGTGCGGCTCGCCCTCGCGGCGCCACTGGTACTCGCCGCCGATCTCCAGCCGGCGGTGCGCGGCCTGGACGCCGGAGACCGGGTAGGCCTTGGCGTGCCGGGCGGCGACCTCGGCGGCGACGACGTCGATGCCCGCGCCGCCGATCTTGGTGTCGGTGAGGTGGAAGTAGGTGTCCACGAAGTCGCGGTCCAGGCCGACGGCCTCGAAGACCTGGGCACCGCGGTAGGAGGCCACGGTGGAGATGCCCATCTTGGACATGACCTTCAGGACGCCCTTGCCGAGCGCCTTGATGAGGTTGCGCATCGCGGCCTCGGGCTCGATGCCGGTCAGGAAGGTGCCCGCGGCGACCAGGTCCTCGACGGACTCCATGGCCAGGTACGGGTTGACGGCCGCGGCGCCGTAGCCGATGAGCAGCGCGACGTGGTGGACCTCGCGGACGTCGCCGGCCTCGACCAGCAGGCCGACCTGGGTGCGCTGCTTGGTGCGGATCAGGTGGTGGTGCACCGCGGAGGTGAGCAGCAGCGACGGGATCGGGGCGTGCTCGGCGTCGGAGTGCCGGTCGGACAGCACGATCAGCCGGGCGCCGTCCTCGATCGCGGCGTCGGCCTCGGCGCAGATCTCGGCGAGCCGGGCGGCCAGCGCCTCGCCGCCGCCGGTGACCCGGTAGAGGCCGGAGAGCGTGGCGGCCTTCAGGCCGGGCATGTCGCCGTCGGCGTTGACGTGGATGAGCTTGGCCAGCTCGTCGTTGTCGATCACCGGGAAGGGCAGCGTGATGTTGCGGCAGGAGGCCGGGCTGGGCTCCAGCAGGTTGCCGGAGGGGCCGATCGTGGAGATCAGCGAGGTGACCAGCTCTTCGCGAATCGCGTCCAGCGGCGGGTTGGTGACCTGCGCGAAGAGCTGGGTGAAGTAGTCGAAGAGCAGCCGCGGGCGCTCGGACAGCGCCGCGATCGGCGTGTCGGTGCCCATCGAGCCGATCGGCTCGGCGCCGGCGCGCGCCATGGGCGCGAGCAGGACGCGCAGCTCCTCCTCGGTGTAGCCGAAGGTCTGCTGGCGGCGGGTGACCGAGGCGTGGGTGTGCACGATGTGCTCGCGCTCGGGCAGGTCGGCCAGGTCGATCAGGCCGGCTTCCAGCCAGTCGGCGTACGGGTTCTGCGCGGCCATCTCGGCCTTGATCTCGTCGTCCTCGACGATACGGTGCGTGACCGTGTCGACCAGGAACATCCGGCCCGGCTGGAGCCGGCCCTTGCGCACGATGCGGGAGGGCTCGATGTCCAGCACGCCGGACTCGGAGGCGAGCACGACCAGGCCGTCGTCGGTGACCCAGTAGCGGCCGGGGCGCAGACCGTTGCGGTCCAGGACCGCGCCGACGACCGAGCCGTCGGAGAAGGCGACGCACGCCGGGCCGTCCCACGGCTCCATGAGCGTGGAGTGGTACTGGTAGAACGCCCGCCGGGCGGGGTCCATCGACTCGTGGTTCTCCCACGCCTCGGGGATCATCATGAGCACGCTGTGCGGCAGCGAGCGGCCGCCGAGGTGCAGCAGCTCCAGGACCTCGTCGAAGGACGCGGTGTCGGAGGCGCCGGGCGTACAGATCGGGAAGATCCGCTCCAGGCCGCCGGTGCCCTGCCCGTTGTCGGACGTCCCGAACAGCTCGCTGGCCAGCTGCGACTCGCGGGCGCGCATCCAGTTGCGGTTGCCCTTGACGGTGTTGATCTCGCCGTTGTGGGCGACGAAGCGGTAGGGGTGTGCGAGCGGCCAGCTCGGGAAGGTGTTCGTCGAGAAGCGCGAGTGCACCAGCGCGATGGCGGTGGCGGTGCGCCGGTCGGACAGGTCCGGGAAGAACGGCTCCAGCTGCCCGGTGGTGAGCATGCCCTTGTAGACGAGGGTGCGCGCGGACAGCGACGGGAAGTAGACCTCGGCCTCGCGCTCGGCGCGCTTGCGCAGCACGAAGGCGGGCCGGTCCAGCTCGATGCCGGACTTCGCGGCGCCGTCGGCGTCGGCGACGAAGAGCTGGGAGAAGAAGGGCATGGTGGAGCGCGCGCTGGCGCCCAGCATGTCCGGGGCGACCGGGACCTCGCGCCAGCCGAGGACGGTCAGGCCCTCCTCGGCGGCGATGCGCTCGATGGCGTCGACGGCCTTGGTGCGGTCGTCCAGCTCGACGGGGAGGAAGGCGAGGCCGACCGCGTAGTGCCCGGCGGCGGGCAGGTCGAAGCCGGCGGCGTCGCGCAGGAACGCGTCAGGGACCTGGAGCAGGATGCCCGCGCCGTCACCCGTGTCGGGCTCGGCGCCGGTGGCTCCGCGGTGCTCCAGGTTGCGCAGGACGGTGAGGGCCTGCTCCACGAGGGCATGGCTGGCCTCGCCGGTGAGGGTGGCCACAAAGCCGACGCCGCAGGCGTCGTGCTCGTTGCGGGGGTCGTACATCCCCTGCGGGGCGGGGTGCCCGTCCATGAACGCGGAACGCGAACGCATGGCTCTCCCGTCGTCGTCATTGGCTTGAAAGCATCGCCTGTCTCCAGGCATGCGCAACAGGGACGACGTTGGCCCTCTGCGATTTCGTGCAGGTTACATGATGGCCGAGTGTTCGAGAACCGGATACTCAGTTTCACCATATGGACATACCGAAGGGGTGGAGCGGCCATATCGGGCCGTCCTCGTACCGCGGGGGTTACCGACGATGCCGAGGGGTGCCCTGGCAGCTCTGCCGGTTGGGTTACCGAGTGATGCCCGGTGTGGCGGTGACTGAAACGGCCACGAAACACAAGACTTGTACGGATGTGCGCGCGGAGGGAATTCCGTCAGCCGACGGCGGAGCCGATCAGGCTTCCCAGTACGAAGGTAACTCCACCGGCCGCCGCGCCCAAGACCAGCTGCCGCAGACCGCTGTACCACCACGACCGGGCGGTGACGCGCGCCACGGCCGCACCGCAGCCGAAGAGCCCGGCGAGCGCCAGCAGCACCGCGGGCCACAGCACGTCCGCGCCCAGCAGGTACGGCAGCACGGGCAGCAGCGCGCCCAGCGCGAAGGACACGAACGACGAGGACGCGGCCACCAGCGGTGACGGCAGGTCGCCCGGGTCGACGCCCAGCTCCTCGCGGGCGTGGATCTCCAGCGCCTGCTCGGGGTCCTTCGACAGCTGCCGGGCCACCTCGTGCGCCAGCTCCGGCTCCACACCGCGCGACACGTACAGCGCGGCCAGCTCGCGCAGCTCGTCCTCGGGGTGCCGGTCCAGCTCGATCCGCTCGACCGCGAGCTCCGCCTCGACCAGCTCGCGCTGCGAGGCCACCGAGGTGTATTCGCCGGCGGCCATGGAGAAGGCGCCGGCCGCGAGCCCGGCCAGGCCCGTCACGACGACGGTGCGCGAGCTCACGTCGCCGCCTGCCACACCGGTCATCAGCGCGAGGTTCGACACCAGGCCGTCCATCGCCCCGAAAACCGCGGGCCGCAGCCAGCCGCCGGAGACGTCACGGTGCTGGTGGTGGGGTACGTGGTAGGGCGCGGACGGGGCGGCTGCAACATCCTCGACGGCTGCGCTGGTCATACGGCCCACCCCTCCCCCGCGCGGCCGTACGGCCGCGGAATCCGGAAACAGGTTCGACCGTACCGGGGGGCGGCAGCCTCCCGCCAGCAAGGAGAGGCTGCCCTGACCTGCGAAAACTAGCCCGCTACGGGCTTGCCGGCGGGCTCCGCCGCGCCCTCTTCCGCCTGCTCGGCGGCGGTTTCGGCGTCCTCGTCGGCCTCGGCCGCGGCCTCGGTCCCGGTCTCGGAGACGTCCGCGGCAACCTCGGCGTCCGCGCCGGACTTCCCGGCGTCCTGCCCGTCCGCGGCGGCGCCCTCGATGCCTTCGGCGCCCTCGGCGCCTTCAGCGCCCGGCTCCACGACCGCCTCACGGCCCGGCCGCAGCTTGCTCGACACCACGAGGTAGGCCACGGCGGCGACGAAGAGGAGGATCGCCGTCCAGTCGTTGAGACGCATGCCCAGGATGCGGTGCGCGTAGTCGATGCGCATGTGCTCGGTCCAGAACCGCCCCACCGTGTACGCGGCCACGTAGAGCGCGAAGGCCCGCCCGTGCCCGAGCTTGAAGCGGCGGTCGGCCCAGATCACCAGCAGCGCCACACCGACGCACCACAGCGACTCGTACAGGAAGGTCGGGTGGTACGTGGCCAGGTCCGGCGTGGCGTCCGGGCGGTGCGCGGCGTCGATCTTCAGGCCCCACGGCAGCGTGGTGGGCTTGCCGTACAGCTCCTGGTTGAACCAGTTGCCCCAGCGTCCGGCGGCCTGCGCGAAGGCGATACCCGGCGCGATGGCGTCGGCGTACGCCGGCAGTGCGATGCCGCGGCGGCGGCAGCCGATCCAGGCGCCCAGCGCGCCCATGGCGATGGCGCCCCAGATGCCCAGGCCGCCCTGCCACACCTTGAAGGCGTCGACCCAGTCCTTGCCGTCGGTGAAGTACAGCTCGTAATCGGTGATCACGTGGTAGAGCCGGCCGCCGACGAGGCCGAAGGGCACCGCCCACACGGCGATGTCGGCGACCGTGCCGACCTTGCCGCCGCGGTCGATCCAGCGCTTGTTGCCGTACCAGACAGCGATGAAGACGCCGATGATGATGCAGAACGCGTAGCCGCGCAGCGGGATCGGTCCGAGGTGGACGACGCCGTGCGAGGGGCTGGGGATGAATGCGAGTTCCATGGCAATGTCCGACGCTACCGTGCCGGGCGCGAAGTCGGCAGCCCGCCCGGCTACGTCTGGATAACGGCCGGGCGCGCAGTGTCGTGCCCCCGCGGCTCCGCGTGACCGCCGGGGCGGTACCGGCGGAGCCCGGGGCGGCTCACGACGAGGGGCTCGCGGTGGGGGTCGCGGTCGTCGTCGCCGTGCCGGCCGGCTTGCCCTTGTTGGCGTCCGCGACCATCTTCTTGAGGCTGTCCGGGGTGAGCGCGGGGCTGGCGCCGTAGACGCTCTTGCCGTTCAGCAGCACGGTCGGGGTGGAGTTGAATCCGGATTTCCCGAAGGCGTCGTTGGACTTGCGCACCCAGTTGTCGTGTGTGCCGTCGTTCACACAGGAGGTGAAGGCGGCCGTCTTCAGTCCGGGCACCTTCTCCGCGAGGGAGAGCAGGGTGTCCTTGTCGCCGAACTTGTCGTCCTGCTCGTCGGGCTGGTTGTCGTAGAGGACGTCGTGGTAAGCGCGGAACTTCCCGGCGTCCTGGGCGCAGGCCGCGGCGTTCGCGGCGTTGAGCGAGCCGTCGCCGCCGAGGTTGCCGTCGATGAGCGTCACCAGGTGGTATTCGGTGCGCATCTGCCCGCTGTCCTCCAGCGCGTGGATGGTGGGCGTGAACTGCTTTTCGAAGGCGTCGCAGGCCGGGCAGCGGAAGTCCTCGTAGATGGTGAGGACCGAGGGCGCGTCCGCGGCGCCGACCGGGATCACCAGGCTGCCGTCGCCGGTGGCGCCGCTGGGGGCGGCGGCGGGGGTGCCGGGGATGGCGCCGCTGCCCGAGCCGTGGTTGCTGGCCACGACCCCGATCACCGCTCCGACGCCCAGCACGGCCGCCACCACCGTCACGGCGATCAGGGTCCGCTTGCGCCGCTGCCGGGCCTGCTCCCGGGCACGCTGCTCGCGCAGGGCCTCGCGGGCGCTGCGTTTTCCGTCTCGATTGCGTTCACTCACGCCCAGCGCAACGGTGGGGGGATGCGCCCAGCGCCTCCCCCCACCGTTTTTCGCTCGCGGGAGTGACAAGAATCGCTCCCCCGGGTGATCGTCAGGTCCGCTTGCGTACGCCCTCGGCCAGCTCGGCGGCCAGCGCGCGGACCGCGGCGAGCCCGGCGGCCAGGTCGTCACCGGCGTCCAGCATGCGCTTGACGAAGGCAGTGCCGACGATGACGCCGTCGGCGAAGCCCGCGACCTCGGCGGCCTGCGCGGCGTTCGACACCCCGAGGCCGACGCACACCGGCAGGCCGGTCGTGGCGCGGGTGCGCCGCACCAGGTCGGCCGCCTGCTCGCCGACGCTCGCGCGGGTGCCCGTCACGCCCATGAGCGAGGCCGCGTAGACGAAGCCGGAGCCCGCCTCGGTGATACGCGCCAGCCGCTCGTCGCGGCTGGAGGGCGCGACGACGAAGACCGTCCCGAGACCGTGCTCGGCGGCCGCCTTCCGCCACGTCCCGGACTCCTCGACCGGCAGGTCGGGCAGGATGCACCCGGCGCCGCCCGCCTCGGCCAGGTCCGCGGCGAAGCGCTCGGCGCCGTAGCGGTCGACCGGATTCCAGTACGTCATGACCAGCACCGGCTTGCCGGTGGCCGCGTGCGCCTCGCGCACCGTGCGCAGCACGTCGGCGATGCGGACGCCGCCGCGCAGCGCGATGTCGTCGGCCGTCTGGATGACCGGGCCGTCGAGAACCGGGTCGCTGTGCGGCAGCCCGACCTCGATGATGTCGGCGCCGCCGTCGCAGGCCGCCTTGATCGCCTCGATGCCGCCGTCGACGGTCGGGAAGCCCGCGGGGAAGTACGCGATCAGCGCGGCGCGGTTCTCCGCCTTCGCGTCCGCGAGCGTCTTGTCCAGCAGTGCGATCGTGCCGCTCACTTGGCCGCCCCCTCAGCGCTCGCGCTGTCGTACAGCCCGAAGTAGCGGGCCGCCGTGTCCATGTCCTTGTCACCGCGCCCGGAGAGGTTGACCAGCAGCAGGGCCTCGGGGCCCAGCTCGCGGCCCAGCTCCAGCGCGCCGGCCAGCGCGTGCGCGCTCTCGATGGCCGGGATGATGCCCTCGGTGCGCGACAGCAGCCGCAGCGCCTGCATGGCCGCGTCGTCCGTCACCGCGCGGTATTCGGCGCGCCCGGTGTCCTTGAGGTAGGCGTGCTCGGGGCCGACGCCCGGGTAGTCGAGGCCCGCGGAGATCGAGTACGGCTCGGTGATCTGGCCCTCGTCGTCCTGGAGCACGTACGAACGGGAGCCGTGCAGGATGCCGGGCTCGCCCGCGGTCAGCGTCGCCGCGTGCTCGCCGGTCGCCACGCCGCGGCCGGCCGGCTCGCAGCCGACCAGCCGGACACCGGCGTCGGGCAGGAAGGCGTGGAAGAGGCCCATGGCGTTGGAGCCGCCGCCGACGCAGGCCACCGCCGCGTCGGGCAGCCGCCCGGTGCGCTCCAGCAGCTGGCGGCGTGCCTCGACGCCGATCACCCGGTGGAAGTCGCGCACCAGCGCCGGGAAGGGGTGCGGGCCGGCGACCGTACCGAAGAGGTAGTGGGTGCGGTCGACGTTGGCGACCCAGTCGCGGAAGGCCTCGTTGATGGCGTCCTTGAGCGTGCGGCTGCCCGAGGTGACGGCGATCACCTCGGCGCCGAGCATGCGCATCCGCGCGACGTTCAGGGCCTGCCGCTCGGTGTCGACCTCGCCCATGTAGATCGTGCACTCCAGGCCGAAGAGCGCGCACGCGGTGGCCGTGGCCACGCCGTGCTGGCCCGCGCCGGTCTCGGCGATGATCCGGGTCTTGCCCATCCGCCGGGTGAGCAGGGCCTGGCCCAGCACGTTGTTGATCTTGTGCGAGCCGGTGTGGTTCAGGTCCTCGCGCTTGAGGAAGACCCGCGCGCCGCCCGCCTCGGCGCCGAACCGCCGCACCTCGGTGAGCGCGCTCGGGCGGCCGGTGTAGTTGGCCTGGAGGTCGTTCAGCTCCGCGGCGAAGGCGGGGTCCGCCTTCGCCTTCTCGTACTCGGCGGCGACCTCGTCCACGGCGGCGACCAGCGCCTCCGGGATGAACTTGCCGCCGAACGCGCCGAAGTAGCCCTCGGCGCTGGGAGTTTGACCCTCCGGGTCGGGGAGGAAGAAATCGTGCTCTGCTGGCATGGGTGTCCCCTGGTCAGGTGTACGTACGCGCTGCGCGCGGGCTTCCTGCCCGACGCGCCGGGCGCGGTGAACGAGCCGTACGCATACGGCTGCGGCTGCGGCTTATGCGGCTGCTGCTTATGCGGCTGCTGTTGCGCCGCGGCGCCATCGCCTGCCGTTCACCTGACCGGGCTCGCACCCGATGACGTACCGCACGCGCCGCCCCAGCACCCGGCGCGCCGGCGCCCGGCACCCCCGGGGCCGGCATCCACGCGCCAGCCGTACGTCCAATGACATGGGGCTCACCTTACCGTGCGAAGCGGCTGCGCCGGGCGGGGAGAGGATGCGCTTGGCGCGCCGGGCAAGGGTGCAGGGTGCCCCTGCGGCGCGGGGCACACCAGGGGCGCGGGGAACTGCGCGAGCAACCCACCACCGGCCGGTGGTCCGGAACGAACCGAACTGCCCCTTCGGGCCGGTGACTACGCGCGCCACCGTCGTGGCTGGCCGCGCAGTTCCCCGCGCCCCTGCGGGGCGCAGGCCCCGCGCAGCGGTGAGGTCAGTCCCGGCCCGGCCGCAAGGCCGGGTGGGCGCCGGCGGCGACGAGGTCCGCGACCGCGGTACGGGGGTCGCGGCCGGTGACGAGGGACTCGCCCACGAGCACCGCGTCGGCGCCGTCGTTCGCGTAGGCGATGAGGTCGTGGGGCCCGCGGACCCCGGACTCCGCGATCTTCACGATGTGGTCCGGGATCTCGGGCGCGATGCGCCCGAAATTCCCGCGGTCGACCTGCAGGGTCTTGAGGTCGCGCGCGTTCACGCCGATGATGCGCGCCCCCGCGTCGACGGCCCGCGCGACCTCCTCCTCGTCGTGCACCTCGACGATCGGGGTGAGGCCGATCGACTCCGCGCGCTCGATGAGCGAGACCAGCGCGGGCTGGTCGAGCGCCGACACGATGAGCAGCGCGAGGTCCGCCCCGTAGGCGCGGGCCTCCCACAGCTGGTAGGCGCTGACGATGAAGTCCTTGCGCAGGACGGGGATGTCGACCTTGGCGCGGACCGCTTCGAGGTCGGCGAGGGAGCCGCCGAAGCGGCGCTGCTCGGTGAGGACGCTGATGACCGCCGCGCCACCCGCCTCGTAGTCGGCGGCGAGGCCCGCGGGGTCGGCGATCGCGGCGAGCGCGCCCTTGGACGGGCTGGACCGCTTGACCTCGCAGATGACCTTCACGGCGTCGCCGCGGAGCGCCGCGACGCCGTCCTTCGCGTCCCGGGCCTTGGTGGCGCGCTCCTTGAGCTCGTCGAGGGACACGCGAGCCTGCCGCTCGGCGAGGTCGGCACGGACTCCGTCGATGATCTCGTCGAGCACACTCACGCGACAGCTCCCTTTCGGCCGGCCGTACAGCGAAATGATCAGGCCGGTGGCGGTGACCACCGGTTCCGACGATGGTATCGGGCGGGTGCCCGGCAGCCCGCATCCGGTGATCCGCGGTCCCACCACCTGGACAATCTTGCCCCGGCTGCGAACCTCCGAGGGGCTGCTCAGGGCGCGAGCGCGGCCCCGAAGGGCAGGTTCCTGACCACGGTGAA
Organism: Streptomyces sp. NPDC021020; assembly: GCF_044333285.1. Lineage (NCBI taxonomy): Bacteria > Bacillati > Actinomycetota > Actinomycetes > Kitasatosporales > Streptomycetaceae > Streptomyces > Streptomyces sp. NPDC021020. The sequence goes on along the minus strand of NZ_JBIRQQ010000009.1, from coordinate 140,964 downwards.
GGCCAGCAGCAGCCCGCACAGGGCGTAGAGCGCGGCGGGCGGCAGGGCGGGGTCGAAGCGCCGGCCGCGCAGCGTACGGAGGAACCACACCGCCCAGACGACGGCGAGGACGGCGTAGCCGACGACCGCGGCGGCGTTGCAGCCCAGCGCGGTGCCGAGATGCCCGTGGGCGAGCGCGTGGGCGCCGCGCAGGCCGCCGCAGCCGGGGCAGTACAGGCCCGTGTAGTGCAGCAGCGGGCACACGGGGTAGTGCCCGGGCTGGTTCGGGTCGACGGCGGCGACGTAGCCGAACCCGGCGATGACGGCGCCGAGGACGCCGAGGGGTACGGCGAGGTTGCCGCGTACGCGGGTGGGGGAGGCGGCTGCGGCGTGGCTCACGCCGCTGATCCTCCCCTCCACCCCGCGAGCGGGCCCTCCGGGAGCCCCCGTACGAGTGAGCATGCGCCTCCGGCGCGGGTTGAGCGTCTTCGGGTGCGGCTGCGCCGCGGGCCGAGCGCTGTGCGCTGCCGCGCCGGGTGCCTCCAGGGGCGCGGGGAACTGCGCGACCAGCCACGACGGTGGCGCGGGTAGTCACCGGGCCGAAGGGGCAGTTGCTGTCGTTTCCGGACCACCGGCCGGTGGGGGCGGGCCGCGCAGTTCCCCGCGCCCCTACGGGGCACGGCCCCTGCGCAGCAGAAACGCCCACCATCCGCGGCAGGAAAATTCGCCCCCCGCGAGGGGAAAACGCGGCGGCGCAGCCCACCCCCCGTGAGGGGAACGGCTGCGCCGGAGAAGGGGCGGGGCGAGGCCCCGGGAGAGTCAGGCGTGCGCGGCAGCCTGCTCGCGCTCGGCCCGCTCGGCCGTCGCGTCGGCCGGCACGGTGACCTGGGTCTTGCGGCCCATGCCCATGGACTTCATGATGCCGCCGACCAGCGGGCCGAGCAGGACGACGCCCATGCTGATCCAGAACGGGACCGGGTCCGCGGCCACGATGAAGACGCCGGCGGCGCAGAAGCCGACGAAGGAGATGATCACGCCGGTCCAGGCGGCCGGGGTGTGTCCGTGGTCGTAGTGGGCCGCCATGAAGAACTCCCTGATGCTCACACTCGGGGGCGACCTTCGCCTCCTGCTCCGCTCCCATTGTTGCGCGTATCGGGTACGGAACGTGCAGCGGGGTGGGCGCGCCGGGGTGTGGTGCCGGTCTCAGACGGCGGGGCCGGTCGGGTCCTCGCCGCGGTCCAGGGCTTTCCACAGGTCCTCCGCGCGGTCGGGGTCGACGGGCGCGGGGCGGCGGGCCGCCGCGGCGCGGGTCCGGGCGGGGCGGGTGGTTCCCGGGGCGTCGTAGCGGCTGGACATCACGGGCCAGGACGGGCCGTACCGCAGCGCGAGCAGCCCGGCGGCGAGCAGCAGCAGGCCGCCGGCGACGGAGACGAAGGGCCAGCCGGTGGTGGTGACGTGCCGGGCGGTGTCGTGGGCGAGGCCCGCGGTGGAGGCGGCGGCCTCGTTCACGGCCGCGTGGCTGCCGCGCCGGGCGAGCGTGACCACCACGGCGCCGAGGCCGGCGAGGGCGAGCAGCGCGGAGACGACGTAGCGGCCGGCGCGGCGGACGGCGAAGACGGCGACCAGCGAGGCCAGCCCGACGAGCGCGAGCCCGCCGGGGAGCGCGGTGGTGTCCGTGCCGCTGGCGTGTACGGGGAGGTTGGTCTCGCCGAAGGCGGCGTAGCCGCGCGACCAGGTCTTGCCCGCGGCGACCAGCACCAGGCTCGCCCCGAGCGCCCCCGCGGGCAGCGCGACGCCGAGGGTGCGCAGCCCGACGCGCCGCGCGGCCCTGGCACGGTCCTCCGCGGAAGCGGACGCGGGCGCGGACTCAGCCGCAGCGTCCGGCGCAGCCCCGGCGGCAGGGGCGGAGGCGTCGGCGGCGGTTTCTTCGGCGGCGGACTGGCGCGGGACGGAGGTCACCCCACCACTATCCCCTGCCGCCGGGCGGCACCGGTGACCGGGGCCCGCGGCGGCGCGGAGGGCGCAGACCGGGACAAGCCGCTCCCACACCCCCTCGCCGGTCATGATCAGGTCAAGAATGCGCCAACTCCTGCCCATTAAAAGGCAAAACGGCAACGGACCTTCCGCTTTCGTCCGCTTCGCGCCCTTGTTGGCGTGCGCCCGTCACCCTACGTTCTTCGGCCAACCCCCTGCACCCCACATATCGCAGGGGTCTCACCACACACGCACCACCGACTCCCCCCACAGGAGGACGCACGTGCAGCAAACCCCCCACACCCGTACGAACACCCGCCATACCTGGCCGGCCCTCGCCGCGGCGGCGAGCCTCGCCGCGGCCGGGCTGGTCGGCCTCGCCCAGCCCGCGGGCGCGGCGCAGGACACCGCTCCCGTGCACCGGCTGACCACCGCGCGCTCCTGCGCGGTCGCCACCGCCCCGGACGCGATGGCCTGCAAGGCGCTGCGGGTCACCAGCGGCAGCGACACCCTCGCGCCCTCGGCGCGCTCCGCGCACCCGGCGGCCATCCCGTCGGGTTACGGACCGTCCGAGCTGCGCGCGGCGTACGCGCTGCCCGACACCGGCGGCGAGGGCGCCACCGTCGCCATAGTCGACGCCTACGACAACCCGAACGCGGAAGCGGACCTGGCCACGTACCGCGCCGAGTACGGTCTGCCGGCCTGCACCACGGACAACGGCTGCTTCCGCAAGGTCGACCAGCGCGGCGGCTCCACCGTGCCGGTGCCCAACACCGGCTGGGCCGAGGAGATATCGCTCGACCTGGACATGGTCAGCGCGATCTGCCCGGCCTGCCACATCCTGCTGGTCGAGGCGGACACCTCGTTCCTGACCGATCTCGGCGAGGCCGTCAACACCGCGGTCGCGCTGGGCGCCCGGTACGTCTCCAACAGCTACGGCGGCGCCGAGTCGGGCGCGGACACGACGTACGACAGCGACTACTTCGACCACCCGGGCGTCGCCATCACCGCCAGTTCCGGGGACGGCGGGTACGGCGTGCTGTACCCGGCGGCCTCGCCGTACGTGACGGCGGTCGGCGGCAGCTCGCTGCGGCCGGACGACAGCGCGCGCGGCTGGACGGAGACCGTCTGGGGCGGCGCGGGCTCGGGCTGCTCGGCGTACGACCCCAAGCCCGCGTGGCAGCAGGACACCGAGTGCGCCGGCCGTACCGTGGCCGACGTCTCCGCGGTGTCCGACCCGGCGACCGGTGTCGCGGTCTACGACACGTACGGCACCGACATCGGCTGGGAGGTCTTCGGCGGGACCAGCGCCGCGGCCCCGCTCATCGCCTCGGCGTACGCGCTGGCCGGGGTGCCGTCCGAGGGCTCCTACCCGGCGTCCTTCCCGTACGCGCACGGCGACGCGCTCAACGACGTGCAGGGCGGCACGAACGGCGAGTGCGCGGGCTCGTACCTGTGCACGGGCGCGGTCGGCTACGACGGCCCGAGCGGCGTCGGCACGCCGAACGGCCTGGCGGCCTTCACCGGCTGACCGGCCGTCGGAACGGCCGGGGGCGGGGCGGGTGTGACGACCCGCCCCGCCCCCGGCATCCGCGCGGGATCCGCTACGAGGAACGCGCCGCGCGCGTGATGTGGTTGGCGATCGCGACCGCCCGGAGCACCGCCGCCGCCTTGTTGCGGCACTCGGTGTCCTCCGCCTCCGGGTCGGAGTCGGCGACGACGCCCGCGCCCGCCTGCACGTACGCGACGCCGTCGCGCAGCACCGCGGTGCGGATGGCGATCGCGGTGTCGGAGTCCCCGGCGAAGTCCAGGTAGCCGACGCAGCCGCCGTAGACACCGCGGCGGACGGGCTCCAGCTCCTCGATGATCTGCATGGCGCGCGGCTTGGGCGCGCCCGACAGGGTGCCGGCCGGGAAGCACGCGGTGAGCACGTCGAAGGCGGTGCGGTCCTCGGCCACCTTGCCGGTCACGGTCGAGACGATGTGCATGACGTGCGAGTAGCGCTCGATCGACATGAAGTCGACGACCTCGACGCTGCCCGGCTCGCACACCCGCCCCAGGTCGTTGCGCCCGAGGTCGACGAGCATCAGGTGCTCGGCGCGCTCCTTGGGGTCGGCGAGCAGTTCCTCGGCGAGCGCCGCGTCGGCCTGCGGGGTCGCGCCGCGCGGCCGGGTGCCCGCGATGGGGTGCACCATGGCCTGCCCGTCCTCGACCTTGACGAGCGCCTCGGGGCTGGAGCCGACGACGTCGAAGCCCTCCAGCCGCAGCAGGTACATGTACGGCGAGGGGTTGGTGGTGCGCAGCACGCGGTAGACGTCGAGGGCGCTCGCCTCGCAGTCGGTCGTCATCCGCTGCGAGACGACGACCTGGAAGGCCTCGCCCGCGTGGATGCGCTCCTTGATGTCCTCGACCGCGCCCTGGTACTCCCGGCCGCCGAAGCCCCAGCTGACGGGGAAGTCGACGGAGGCGGGCAGCTCGGCGGGCGGCTGCGGGAGGGCCCGGCCGAGGTCGGCCTGCATCGCGTCGAGGCGGGCGACGGCGTCGGCGTACGCCTCGTCGACCCCGGTGTCCTCGTCGTTGTGGTTGATCGCGTTGGCGATCAGCAGCACCGTGCCGTCCCAGTGGTCCAGCACCGCGAGGTCGGAGGTGAGCAGCATGGTCAGCTCGGGCAGCTCCAGCGGGTCGTGGGTGCTGTCGCCGATGCGCTCCAGGCGGCGCACGATGTCGTAGCCGAGGTAGCCGACCATGCCGCCGGTGAAGGGCGGCATGCCGGCGGTGAGGTCGCGCGGGGTGTGCAGCGCCTCGACGGTGGCGCGCAGCGCCGCCAGCGGGTCGCCGTCGACGGGCACGCCGACCGGCGGGGAGCCGAGCCAGTGCGTCTGCCCGTCGCGTACGGTCAGCGTCGCCGCCGAGCGCACCCCGACGAAGCTGTAACGGGACCAGGAGCCGCCGCCTGCGCCGCTGTTGGAGCTGGTGTCGGCGGATTCCAGCAGGAAGGTGCCGACCCGCTCGGCGGCGAGCTTGCGGTAGAGCCCGACCGGCGTGTCGCCGTCCGCGAGGAGGCGGCGGCTGACCGGGATGACGCGGCGGTCGACCGCGAGCTTGCGGAACGTGTCCAGGTCCATGGCCGCAGACCTTACTGGCCCGGCGCGGGCAGCAGGACGTCCGCGTCGAAGCAGGTGCGGTCCCCGGTGTGGCAGGCGGCGCCGACCTGGTCGACCCGCACCAGCAGGGTGTCGCCGTCGCAGTCCAGCGCGACGGACTTCACGTGCTGGACGTGCCCGGAGGTGTCGCCCTTGGTCCAGTACTCGCCGCGGCTGCGGCTCCAGTACGTGCAGCGGCCGGTGGTGAGGGTGCGGTGGAGCGCCTCGTCGTCCATCCAGCCGAGCATCAGCACCTCACCGGTGTCGTACTGCTGGGCGATGGCGGGCACCAGGCCGTCGGCGGTGCGCTTGAGGCGGGCGGCGACGGCGGGGTCGAGCTGGGACATGCGTCCATGATGCCGCCGGTCGGGGCGTGCGCGGAAATGACGTGTCCGGATGCCGGACCGGGTCCCTCCGCGGTCCGCGGCCGGGTCGGGGCGCGGCGGCCGGAGGTGGCCGGATCCGTACGGTCGCGATGCCCCGGAAAGCGGGCGCGGGCCCCGGAAAGCACGCACCGGGACCGATAACCGGCAAAGGGGATAAGCGGATTGACTGTAGCCAAGCTGTCGCGGGGTTGTTACTCGCGACCGTCACCCGTATGGGGCATCCTTCGTGCATGGGTTTTCCACCACCGCCTCCGCACAACGGCCCGCAGCCGCCCCCCGACCAGGGCGGCGGTTTCGGCCCGCCCCAGGGCTTCGGCCCGCCTCCTCCCCCGCCCCCGAACGACGGTTACGGCTATCCGCAGCAGGGCGGCGGCTTCGGCCCGCCCGGACCTGCCGGACCACCGGCCCCTCCCGGCGGGGGCTACGGCTACCCCGGTGACGGCGGCTACGGCGGCCCCCCGCAGGGCGGCGGCTACGGCCCTCCGCAGGGCGGCGGTTTCGGCCCGGGCGGTTACGGGCCCGGCGGTTTCCCGCCGCCCCCGCCGCCGCCGAACAACACCAAGCGCAACGTGTGGATAGCCGTCGGCGCGGTCGTGGTCGTCGGCGCCATCATCGGTGTCGCCGTCGCCGCGAGCGGTGGCAGCGACGACAAGAAGCCGAGCGCCAAGGACACGACGTCGATATCGATGCCGACGGTGTCGCATCTGCCGACCGACATCCCGTCACCGACGTTCAGCCTGCCGACCGACTTCCCGAGCCTGGACCTGCCGACCGACTTCCCGAGCGACGACAGCTCCGACGAGCCGGATCCGTCCGCGTCGGACTCCCAGGACATCGCGTACATCGTGGTCGACCCGGGCAAGTGCTTCAACGCCCCGTCGATGACGCACACCATCGACGAGGTCCAGGTCGTGTCCTGCACCTCGCCGCACGACGCGCAGTCGGTCGCCACCAAGACGCTGTCCGGGACCTTCGCCTCCGAGCAGGACATCCAGGACAAGGCGTTCGACCTGTGCAAGGCCGACGCCAAGGCGCACGCGCCCGCGGACGGCAAGGAGTACTACGAGTACGTGCTCTACCCGCAGTTGGTGACGTACGAGATCCAGGGCCGCAAGACGGTCACCTGCGCGCTCAGCATCAACGACGGGACCAACGGCAAGAAGCTCACCAAGAAGCTGAAGTGACGCCGGGAGGCTGACGCCACACACCCGGGCGCGAGGAGCGGGCGGGAGCGGCGCCGGGGTTCTAACCTGGCGTCATGACGACCCATGCACAGCGTGAACGTCTGCTCCTCGCCGACCTGCTGGAGGCGTCCGGGCCGGAGGCGCCGACCCTCTGCGGGACGTGGACGACCCGGGATCTGGCCGCCCACGTCGTCGTGCGCGAACGCCGCGGCGACGCGGCGGCCGGCCTGGTCGTGCCGCGGCTCGCGGACCGGCTCGAAAGGGTGCGCCGCGAATACGCGGAGCGCCCGTACGCCGAGCTGATCCGGCTGATCAGGACGGGGCCGCCGCGGCTGTCGCCGTTCGCCCTCAAACAGCTGGACGAGGCGTCCAACACGGTGGAGTTCTACGTCCACACCGAGGACGTACGGCGCGCCGCGCCCGAGTGGACCCCGCGGGAGATCGACCCCGTCTTCGCGGACGCCCTGTGGAAGCGGCTGGAGCGGGCCGCCCGGATCTTCGGCCGCCGCTCCCCCGTCGGCCTGGTGCTGCGCCGCCCGGACGGCCAGACGGTGGTGGCGCACCGCGGCTCGCCCGTCGTGACCGTCACCGGCGAGCCGGCCGAGCTGACGATGTACGCCTTCGGGCGGCAGTCGGTCGCGGACGTCACCGCGGAGGGCGAGGCGGAGGCGGTGGGCAGGGCGGCGGTCGCGGAACTCGGCGTCTGACCGGCCCGGAAGCCCCGGTCAGGGCAGCTCGGCGGTGCGTACGGACGGCAGGAAGGCCGTGAACGCGCCGCCGGCGGCCGCGAGCAGCGCGCTGGCCAGGAAGACCGGCGAGGGCCCCAGCGCGCCCGCGGCGGCGGCGAAGAGCGGGTAGGCCAGCGGGGCGAGGCCGAATCCGGTCAGGCTCATGACCGAGGTGACCCGGCCGAGGTAGCCGGGCGCGGTGGCGGTCTGGATCAGCGCGGTCGCGAGCCCCCCGCACACCCCGCAGACCAGCCCGGCGACGAACGCGGTGGCCGCGGCGGCGGCGAGGGTGGGGACGATCCCGATGAGGCCGAGCGCCGTGCTCCCCGCCAGCAGCGTGGCGATCTGCACGGCCCCGGCCCGGCGTATCCGCCCGCGGGCGGCCAGCAGGGCCGCGCTCAGCGCCGCACCGGCGCCGAAGGCGGCGATCACCCAGCCGTAGCCGCTCGCGCCCCAGCCGCGCCGCTCGGCGAGCAGCACCATGCCGACGTTCATCGGACCGGCCAGGCCCAGCTCGCACAGCGCGCCGGACAGCACCAGCGGGCCGACCAGCGGATGCCGCCGGACGTAGCCGAGCCCGTCGCGCAGCTCCCGCCCCGCGGGCGCCCGGGCGGCCGCGGGGCGCGGCCCCGCGCCGATGCGGGTGCGCAGCAGCAGCGGCACGGACACCGCGAAGAGCAGCCCGGCGACCAGGAAGGCCGTGGCGCCGCCGCCCAGGCCCATCGCGAGCCCGCCCGCGGGCGGCCCGGCGACCTGCCCGAGCCGCACCACGAGCGCGCGCAGGCCCTGCACCCGTACGAGCTGGTCGGCGGTGGTGATACGCGGCGGCAGCGCGCCCACGGCGGGCATGAACAGCGCGTCCACCACGCCGAAGGCCAGCGCCAGCGCGACCAGCAGCCAGAGTCCGGGCGAGGTCGCGGCGAGGCCGGCCGCGGCGGCGAGGATCAGCACGCAGCGCACCGCGTCGCTGCCGATGACCACCCGGCGCGGCCCGAAGCGGTCGGCGACGACTCCCCCGCCGAGCATGAGCAGCGCCCGCGGCACCGCCCCGGCCGCCATGACCAGGCCGACCTGCGCGGCGGGCACGGCCCGGGCTGCGGCGAAGCCGAGGGCGACGAAGTAGACGGAGTCCCCGAGCATCGAGGCGGTGTAGGCGCCGAGCCAGCGCAGCACGTTGGCGTCCCGGTACGCGGGCCGTCCGGTGCCGGTCGCGGCGGCGGGTGTCGCGGTCTGGGCCATGGGCCGGACTCCAGGGGTGCGAGGGCCTCAGGGGCGGAAGGGGAAGCCGTACATCTGCACGGCGACGTGCTCGCGGTCCGCGGTGTCGCCGGCCTCCTCGGCGGCCTGGCCGCGGTCCACCCAGCGCTGCATCAGCGCGGCGACCTCGTCGGCCATCTGCTGGAGTTCGGCGGCCGTGAGCAGCGGCATGAACTCCGAGGAGAAGGACGCGTCGGTCCACTCGCGGGGCCAGGCCGCCTGCTGGTCGAGGTACTGCTCGTAGCGCTCGGCCCGGGTGGCGAGCAGCTGCCGGGTGACCTGCGCGAGGACGGCGGCGCCTTCCGGGCGGTCGGCGAAGTCGGCGCTGCGGAAGGACCAGCCGCGGTCGGTGGAGACCTTCCACCAGCGCTCGCGGCCGTCCGTGCCGTGGCCCGGGTCCTCGGTGATGAAGCCGTGCGCGGCCATCTTCCGCAGGTGGTAACTGACCAGCGAGACGGCCTCGTCGACCTGGTCGGCCAGATGGGAGGCGGTCGCGCTGCGGGCGGTGAGGAGGGCCCGGTAGAGGCGGATGCGCAAGGGGTGGGTGAAGACCTTGAGCGCGTCGAGGTCGGTGATCCGGTACATGCCGCCGGTCGTGCCGGGGGTGCTGCTGTCCTGGTCGCTCACCCTGCCGAGGCTAGATACGAAAGAAATATTGCGCAACTGTATTTGCGCAATATTTCTTTCTCACCTGATCGCGCCCCTCCGCCCCCGGTGGAAGGGCAGGATGCCGCCATGTCTCTCGACGGCACCCGCGCGCACCTCAGCGGCCCCGGTGACCTGCCGCCCCTCGTGGAGCGTGCGGCACGGACGGCGACCCGGCTGGGCTTCCCCTACTCATGCCGCCCCGAGCAGGGCCGGCTGCTGCACGCGCTCGCCGCGGGCGCCCGGCGCATCGGCGAGACCGGCACCGGCTGCGGGGTGGGCCTCGCCTGGCTGGCCTCCGGCATGCGGGGCGGCGCCACCGCCGTGAGCGTCGAGCAGGACGCCGGGCGCGCGAAGGCGGCGGCGGAGCTCTTCGCGCCGCTCGCGCCCCAGATCACCGTGCGGCAGGGCGACTGGACGGCGATCACCGAGCACGGCCCCTTCGACCTGCTCGTCCTCGACGGCGGCGGCCAGGGCAAGGGCGGGGCCGCCGCCGACCCGCTGGCGCTGCTCAGCCCGGGCGGCGTCCTGGTCATCGACGACTTCACGCCCTCGTACGGCGCCCCGCCGGTCCACGACGGCGCCCCGGACACCGCGCGCCTGCACTGGCTGGACCACCCGGCCCTGCGGACGGTGGAGATCCCGCTCGCGCCCGACCTCGCGACCCTGGTCTGCACCCGGACCGGCGGCTGAGCGTTTTAGCGGACCGGGTGGCCAGCCTCCCGCAGCGCCGACTTGACCTCGGGGATGCGCAGGTCGCCGAAGTGGAAGACGGACGCCGCGAGCACCGCGTCCGCGCCCGCCGCGACGGCCGGCGCGAAGTCCTCCAGGCGGCCCGCGCCGCCGGAGGCGATCACCGGCACCGACACCCGGGCCCGGACGGCGGCGATCATCTCGGTGTCGTAGCCGTCCTTCGTGCCGTCGGCGTCCATCGAGTTGAGCAGGATCTCGCCCGCGCCCAGCTCGGCGGCCCGCTCGGCCCACTCGACCGCGTCGATGCCCGTGCCGCGGCGGCCGCCGTGCGTGGTGACCTCGAAGCCCTCGCCGGAGGCGGCGCGCCGGGCGTCGACCGACAGTACGAGCACCTGGCGCCCGAAGCGCTCGGCGATCTCCCGCAGCAGCTCGGGCCGGGCGATGGCCGCGGTGTTGACGCCGACCTTGTCCGCGCCGGCCCGCAGCAGCTTGTCGACGTCGTCGGCGCTGCGCACCCCGCCGCCCACGGTGAGCGGGATGAAGACCTGCTCGGCGGTGCGGCGCACCACGTCGTAGGTCGTCTCGCGGTCGCCGGAGGAGGCGGTGATGTCGAGGAAGGTCAGCTCGTCGGCGCCCTGGGCGTCGTAGAGGCGGGCCATCTCGACCGGGTCGCCGGCGTCGCGCAGATTCTGGAAGTTGACGCCCTTGACGACCCGTCCGCCGTCCACGTCGAGGCAGGGGATGACGCGTACGGCGAGTGTCATGCGGGCTCTCCTCGGTCTTCTCGGTCTTCTCGTACTTCGCGGCCTTCGCGGCCTTCCTGGGAGGCGCCGTGTGCGCGCGATCCGCTGAACGCCTCGATCTCGACCTGCACCAGCACCCGGGAGTCCGTGAAACCGGCCACCACCACCATGGTGGACACCGGGCGGACGGCGCCGAACACCTCGGCATGGGCGCGGCCCACGTCGTCGGCGTCCCGGGCGTGGCTCAGGTACAGCCGGGTGCGGATCACGCTCTCCGCGCCCAGGCCGAACGGTTCGAGCGCGGCGAGCCCGTTGCGCAGCGCCAGCAGCGCCTGCTCGTACGGGCTGCCCTCGCCGCGCACCTCGCCGTCGACGACCGGCAGGGTGCCGGACACCAGGACCCTGTCCCCCGCGGCGACGGCGTGCGCGAAACCGTGGGCCTCCTCCACCGGGCTGCCGGACTGCTCACGCCGTACTGCGGGGTTCTCGGTCATCGGGACACAGCCTCCAGGGCCTCTTCGAGCGTGAACGCCTTCGCGTAGAGCGCCTTTCCCACGATCGCGCCTTCCACGCCCTGCGGGACGAGGGAGGCGATGGCACGCAGGTCGTCCAGGCTGCTCACGCCGCCGGACGCGACGACCGGGCGGTCGGTGGCCGCGCAGACGCCGGACAGCAGCTCCAGGTTGGGGCCCTGGAGCGTGCCGTCCTTGTTGATGTCGGTCACGACGTAGCGGGCGCAGCCCTCGGAGTCCAGACGGGCCAGCGTCTCGTAGAGGTCGCCGCCGTCGCGCGTCCAGCCGCGGCCGCGCAGGGTGGTGCCGCGCACGTCGAGGCCCACCGCGATCTTGTCGCCGTGCTGCGCGATGACCTTCGCGACCCACTCCGGGGTCTCCAGCGCGGCGGTGCCGAGGTTGACCCGGGTGCAGCCGGTGGCGAGCGCCGCGGCGAGCGTGTCGTCGTCGCGGATGCCGCCGGACAGCTCGACCTTGATGTCCATGCTGCGGGCGACCTCGGCGATCTGCGCCCGGTTGTCGCCGGTGCCGAAGGCCGCGTCCAGGTCGACCAGATGCAGCCACTGCGCGCCCGCGTTCTGCCAGGCGAGCGCGGCGGCCATCGGGTCGCCGTACGACGTCTCGGAGCCGGACTCGCCGTGCACGAGGCGTACGGCCTGGCCGTCGCGGACGTCGACAGCGGGGAGCAGTTCGAGCGTGGTCAGCGCGTTCATCGGGGTCGTCCTCGGTGATCGGTGAGCGGTGGGGCGTGCTGAAGGCGCGGGGTGCCGGGCCTAGAAGGTGTCGAGCCAGTTGCGCAGCAGCAGCGCGCCCGCCTCGCCGGACTTCTCCGGGTGGAACTGCGTGGCCCACAGCGGGCCGTTCTCCACCGCGGCGACGAACGGCTCGCCGTGCGTGCTCCAGGTCACCTGCGGGCTGCGGATGCGGTCGTTGTGCTCGTCCATCTCCCAGCGGCGCACCGCGTAGGAGTGCACGAAGTAGAAGCGGGCGTCGGCGTCCGTCCCGGCGAAGAGCCGGGAGTCCGCAGGGGGCTTGACCGTGTTCCAGCCCATGTGCGGGACGACGGGCGCGCGCAGCGGCTCCACCGTGCCGGGCCACTCGTCCAGGCCCTCGGTCTCCACGCCGTGCTCGATGCCGCGGGCGAAGAGGATCTGCATACCGACGCAGATGCCCATGACGGGCCGCCCGCCGGCCAGCCGCCGGCCCACTATCCACTCCCCGCGCACCGCCTTCAGCCCGGCCATGCACGCGGCGAACGCGCCCACGCCGGGCACCAGCAGCCCGTCGGCGGCCATCGCCTTGTCGTAGTCGGCGGTGATCTCGACGTCCGCCCCGGCGTGCGCGAGGGCGCGCTCGGCGGAGCGGATGTTGCCGAAACCGTAGTCCAGTACGACGACGCTCTTGCTCATGTCCGTCCCCCCTAGAGCTGGAGCAGACCGGTGACGAGCGCCATCACCGATCCGATGGCCAGCAGCGCGATCAGCGACCTGGACTGCTTCTGCTGCCAGAACGAGTACACCCCGCCGGCGAGGAAGAGCCCCAACAGGATGAAGAGGGTCGATCCCTTGTTCACGGCTACAGCGCGCCCTTCGTCGACGGCAGGATTCCCGCCGCCCGCGGGTCACGCTCGCTGGCGTACCGCAGGGCGCGGGCGAGGGCCTTGAACTGGCACTCGACGATGTGGTGGGCGTTGCGCCCGTAGGGCACGTGGACGTGCAGCGCGATCTGCGCCTGGGCGACGAAGGACTCCAGGATGTGCCGGGTCATCGTGGTGTCGTACGTGCCGATCATCGGCGCCATGGTCTCCGGCTCGGTGTGCACCAGGTACGGGCGGCCGGAGAGGTCGACGGTGACCTGCGCGAGCGACTCGTCGAGCGGGACGGTGCAGTTGCCGAAGCGGTAGATGCCCACCTTGTCGCCGAGCGCCTGCTTGAAGGCGGCGCCGAGCGCGAGGGCGGTGTCCTCGATGGTGTGGTGGGTGTCGATGTGCAGGTCGCCCTCGGTCTTGACCGACAGGTCGAACAGCCCGTGCCTGCCGAGCTGGTCGAGCATGTGGTCGTAGAAACCGACGCCCGTGGACACGGAGACCTGCCCGGTGCCGTCGAGGTCGATCTCGACGACCACCGAGGTCTCCTTGGTGGTGCGCTCGATACGGCCCACGCGGCTCATGCGCGTCCCTTCCGTCATGCTGTGTGCTCCTTGAAGACCGCGCGCGCCGCGTCCAGGAACGCGTCGTTCTCGGCGGGGGTGCCGACCGAGACCCGCAGCCGGCCGGGGACCGAGAGGTCCCGGACCAGCACGCCGTGCGCGAGGATCGCCTCCCACGCGGTGCGGTTGTCGGCGAAGACGCCGAACTGCACGAAATTCGCGTCGGACGCGGTGACCTCGTAGCCGGTCGCGGTCAGCTCGCGGACGACCCGGTCGCGCTCGGTCTTGAGCTGCTCGACGTAGCCGAGCAGGGTGTCGGTGTGCTCCAGCGCGGCGAGCGCGGTGGCCTGGGTGACGGCCGACAGGTGGTAGGGCAGCCGGACCAGCTGCACCGCGTCCACCACCGCCGGGTCGGCGGCGAGGTAGCCCAGGCGCAGCCCGGCGGCGCCGAAGGCCTTGGACATGGTGCGGGTCAGCACCAGGTTCGGGCGGCCCTCGATGAGCGGCAGCAGCGACGGCTGGTGCGAGAACTCGCCGTACGCCTCGTCGATCACGACCAGCGCCGGGCCCTGGCTTTGCGCCGCGTCGTACAGCGCGACGACGGTCTCGGCGGAGACGGCCGTGCCGGTCGGGTTGTTCGGCGAGCACACGAAGACCACCTCGGGGCGGCGCTCGGTGATCTCCGCGACGGCGGCGGCGAGGTCGATGGTGAAGTCGTCACCCCGCGGCCCGGAGATCCAGCCGGTGCCCGTGCCGCGGGAGATCAGCGCGTGCATCGAGTACGACGGCTCGAAGCCGATCGCCCGGCGGCCGGGGCCGCCGAAGGTCTGGAGCAGCTGCTGGATGATCTCGTTGGAGCCGTTGGCCGCCCACACCTGCTCGGGGGCGACCGCGTGGCCCGCGGTCCTGGTGAGGTACGCCGCGAGCGCGGTGCGCAGCTCGACCGCGTCCCGGTCCGGGTAGCGGTTGAGGCCGCGCGCGGCCTCGGCCACCCGCTCGGCGATCCGGGCGACGAGGGCGTCGGGCAGCGGGTACGGGTTCTCGTTGGTGTTGAGCCGCACGGGCACGTCGAGCTGCGGGGCGCCGTACGGGGACTTGCCGCGCAGCTCGTCGCGGATGGGCAGGTCGTCGATGCGGGTCACGCCTCCCCACCCCCGCTGTGCTGATTCTGTTCGGCTCCGCCAAAACGGATCTGGACGGCCGAGCCGTGCGCCGGCAGGTCCTCGGCGTTGGCGAGCGTCACGACGTGGGCGGCGACACCGGCGAGGGCGTCACGGGAGTAGTCCACGACGTGGATGCCGCGCAGGAAGGACTGCACGGACAGGCCCGAGGAGTGGCAGGCGCAGCCGCCGGTGGGCAGGACGTGGTTGGAGCCGGCGCAGTAGTCGCCGAGCGAGACGGGGGCGTGCGGGCCGACGAAGACCGCGCCCGCGTTGCGCACCCGGGCGGCGACGTCGGCCGCGTCCCGGGTCTGGATCTCCAGGTGCTCGGCGGCGTAGGCGTCGACCACCTCCAGGCCCTGGTCGAGGGTGTCGACGAGCACGGTCGCGGACTGCCGGCCGGACAGCGCGGCGGTGATCCGCTCGCGGTGCCGGGCGGCGGCGACCTGGACGTCCAGCTCCTTGTCGACCGCGTCGGCCAGCTCCGCGGAGGTGGTGACCAGCACCGCGGCGGCCAGCGGATCGTGCTCGGCCTGGCTGATCAGGTCGGCGGCGACGAAGGCGGGGTCGGCGGAGTCGTCGGCGAGGACGGCGATCTCGGTGGGCCCGGCCTCGGCGTCGATGCCGATCCGGCCCTTGAGCAGGCGCTTGGCGGCGGCCACGTAGATGTTGCCGGGGCCGGTGACCAGGTCGACCGGGCGGCAGTCCTCGGTGCCGTAGGCGAACATCGCGACGGCCTGGGCGCCGCCGGCGGCGTAGACCTCGGTGACGCCGAGCAGCGCGCACGCCGCCAGGATCGCCGGGTGGGGCAGGCCGCCGAACTCCTTCTGCGCGGGGCTGGACACCGCGACGCCCGCGACGCCCGCCTCCTGCGCGGGCACCACGTTCATCACCACGGAGGACGGGTAGACGGCCAGGCCGCCGGGCACGTACAGCCCGACCCGGCCCACCGGCACCCACCGCTCGGTGACCGTGCCGCCGGGCACGACCTGCGTCGTGACGTCGGTGCGCCGCTGCTCGTGGTGCACCAGCCGGGCCCGCCGGATCGACTCCTCCAGCGCCGCCCGCACCGCGGGGTCCAGCTCCGCGAGGGCGGTGGTGAGGGCCTGCGCGGGCACCCGCAGCGAGGCGGGGCGGACCCCGTCGAAGCGCTCCCCGAAGTCGAGCACCGCCGCCGAGCCGCGATGCCGTACGTCGTCGCAGATGGGCCGCACGGCCTCAAGGGCGGCTTCCACGTCGAAGTCGGCACGGGGCAGCAGGTCGCGGTCGATCCCGCCCTCGGGGAAGGCGGCGCCGCGCAGATCGATTCGGGAGATCACGCTGCCAAGTGTAGAGACCCGCTCCGGCGGCCCGGCCGCGCCATCCACTCCGTGATACGAGGAGTCCCGCCCCGGCCCGGCGGGCACTAGCGTGGCGGCGTCGGGCTACGGGGAGGGGACGCCGGTGAGTGACGCGGCAGGCGGGGCGGGGGCGCCGCCGGACTGGACGGCGGTCGAGCAGCGGATGTGGGAGGCCTTCCGGCAGGGCCGCACCCTGGACCTGCGCACCGGGGACCCCGCGCAGGACGACCCGCTGGACGGCCCCGCATGGGGCGCCGACCGTACGGTACGGGCGCAGGTCGTCGCCGAGCTGCTGCTCGCCGGGCCGCCGGGCGCCCCCGGGCGGGTCCCCGCGCTCAAGCTCGCCGGGGTGCGGATCGTCGGGCGGCTGATGCTGTCGGGCGCCACCGTCACGCCGTACGTCCAGCTCGACGACTGCCGCTTCGACGAGCACCTGATGCTCCAGGAGTGCCAGGCCGGCAGCATGCGGCTGGTGCGCTGCCGCATCCCGCGGCTGGAGGCGGCCCGGCTCCAGATCAGCGGCGACCTGCACCTGCCGCAGTGCCGGATCGCCGGCGGCATGCGGCTGACCGACGCGCACATCGGCACCGACCTGCTGCTCAACGAAGCCACCGTCCGCCACGGCCGCTCCTCGCGGGCCGTCGCCGCCGACGGCCTCACCGTCGGACAGGACCTGGACGCCGAGCTGATCGACGTCACCGGCGAGCTGAGCCTGCGCAGCGCCCGCATCGGCGGCCGGCTCAGCCTGCGCGGGGCGACGCTGCGCAACCCCGGTGGGCGGCAGGCCCTCAACGCCGCCCGTATCGCCGTCGAGCACACCCTCTACCTGTCCGGCGGGCGGCGCAGCGTCCTGGGGACCGCCCCCGGCCCGGACGCGGAGGTCCGCGACTTCACCTGCCACGGCGGGCTGCGCCTGGACGACGGGCGGTTCGGCAACGCCCTCGTCATCTCCCGGGCCCGCTTCCTGACCTCCACCGCGGAGCAGCAGGTCTCGCTGCGCCGCATCCAGACCCCCGAGCTGTGCTGGCGGCTGCACCGGGCCCCGGACTGCACTGTCGCCGTCTCCGGCACGGTCGGCAAGCTCAACGACATCCCCGGCGCCTGGCCCGGCCCCGGCCGGGTGCGCATCACCAGCTTCACGTACGACACCCTCACCCCACTCGCCGAATTCCCGCTGCGCGACCGCCTGGAGTGGCTCCAGGCGGCCACTCCCGAATTCCGCCCCGAACCCTACGAGCGGCTCGCCACCGCGCTGCGCGCCGCCGGGGAGGACGCCGAGGCCCGCGAGGTGCTGCTGGCGCGCCAGCGCCGCCGCCGCGAGACGCTGCCGCTCGCCGGACGCGTCTGGGGCTGGGTCCAGGACGTGACCGTCGGCTACGGCTACCGGCCCGGCCGCGCGGCGATCTGGATGGCCCTGCTCTGGGCTCTCGGCGCGGTCTACTTCTCCCTCCACCCCACCCCCCAGCCCGCCGACGCGGGCGGCTACCGCCCCCACTGGAGCCCGCCCCTCTACGCGCTGGACCTCCTCCTCCCGGTCATCGACCTGGGCCAGGACAACGCGTGGCGCGAAGTGGGCTTCGCGCAGTGGGTGGCGTCCGTCCTCACCCTCCTCGGGTGGATGCTCGCCACCACCGCCGCGGCGGGGGCCACGCGCTTGCTGCGCCGCAGCGCATGACTGCGTCGCCGGGCAACCACCAGGGGCGCGGGGAACTGCGCGCTCAGCCCCCACCGGGGCGCGGGTAGTCACCGGCCCGAAGGGGCAGTACGGTCCGTACCGGACCACCCGCCGGTGGAGGGCTGAGCGCGCAGTTCCCCGCGCCCCTGAAGGCGCGCCCGGCGCGGCGATGCGGTCACGAGGGGGCCGGGGTCTCCCCGGTCGTGAAGGTCAGGCGGTCGTCGGCGGCGTCGACGGTGACGCGCCCGCCGTCGCGTACGCGACCGTCGAGCAGGAGACGGGACAACTGGTTGTCCACCTCGCGCTGGATGGTCCGGCGCAACGGCCTCGCGCCGTACTCCGGCTGGTAGCCGTGCCGCGCGAGCCAGTCCACGGCGGCGGCCGTGAAGTCGACCCGCACGCCCTGCGCGTGCATGAGCCGCCGGGTCTGCTCCAGCAACAGGTCCGTGATCTGCCGCAACTGCTCCTCGTCGAGCTGCCGGAAGACGACGATCTCGTCGATCCGGTTGAGGAATTCCGGCCGGAAGTGCTCCCGCAGCGGCCGCAGGATCTGCTCGCGCCGGGCCTCCTCGTCGGCGTCCGCGCCGCCGGAGCCGAAGCCGATCCCGGCGCCGCGCCGGGCGATCGCGTCGGAGCCGAGGTTGCTGGTCATGACGATCACCGTGTTGGTGAAGTCCACCGTGCGGCCCTGCGAGTCGGTGAGCCGCCCGTCGTCGAGCACCTGGAGCAGGATGTTGAAGACGTCCGGGTGCGCCTTCTCGACCTCGTCGAGCAGCAGCAGCGAGTACGGGTGCCGCCGTACGACCTCGGTGAGCTGCCCGGCCTCCTCGTGGCCCACGTATCCGGGCGGGGCGCCGACCAGCCGGGACACGGTGTGCCGCTCCTGGTACTCGCTCATGTCGAGCCGGACCATCCGGTCCTCCTCGCCGAACAGCGCTTCGGCGAGCGCGCGGGCCAGCTCGGTCTTGCCGACGCCGGTCGGGCCCAGGAAGAGGAAGCTGCCGATCGGGCGGTCCGGGCTGCCGAGCCCGGCGCGCGAGCGCAGCACCGCGTCGGCGACGACGGAGACCGCCTCGTCCTGGCCGACGACCCGGCGGTGCAGGTGCTGCGCAAGGCCGAGCAGCCGGTCCTTCTCCTCCTGCGTGATGCTGCTGACCGGGATGCCGGTCTGCCGCGAGACGACCTCGGCGATCGCCTCGGAGGTGACCTCCAGGTCCTGCCCGTCGTCGGCCCGCCCGTCCTCGCCCGCGTCGGCGATCCGCTTCCTGAGGTCGGCGATGCGGTCGCGCAGCTGCGTGGCGCGCTCGTAGCTCTCGGCGGCGACGGCCTGGTCCTTGTCCCGCGCGAGCTGCTCGGCCTCGCGCTCCATCGCGCGTACGCCGCTGCCCTTGGTGCGCGAGCGCAGCCGGACGCGGGCGCCCGCCTGGTCGAGGAGGTCGATGGCCTTGTCCGGCAGCCGCCGGTCGGTCAGGTAGCGGTCGGACAGCTCCACGGCGGCGTCGAGGGCCTCGTCGGTGTAGCGGACCTGGTGGTGGGCCTCGTAGCGGTCGCGCAGCCCGCGCAGGATCTCCAGGGTGTCGGCGGCCGACGGCTCGGGGATCAGGATCGGCTGGAAGCGGCGGGCGAGGGCCGCGTCCTTCTCGATCCGGCGGTATTCCTCCAGCGTGGTGGCGCCCACGATGTGCAGCTCGCCGCGGGCGAGCGCGGGCTTGAGGATGTTGCCGGCGTCCATGGAGCCGCCCTCGCCGCCCCCGCCGCCCGCGCCCACGACGGTGTGCAGCTCGTCGATGAAGATGACCAGCTCGTCGGAATGGGCGCGGATCTCGCCCACGATGGCGTTCATCCGCTCCTCGAAGTCGCCGCGGTAGCGGGTGCCGGCGACGACCGCGGTGAGGTCCAGCGCGACGACCCGGCGGCCGGTGAGGGTGTCGGGCACGTCCCCGTCGGCGATGTGCTGGGCGAGGCCCTCGACGACGGCGGTCTTGCCGACGCCCGCGTCCCCGATCAGCACCGGGTTGTTCTTGCCGCGCCGGGAGAGCACCTCGATGGTCTGCTCGATCTCCTCGTCCCGGCCGATCACCGGGTCGATCCGGCCCTGCCGCGCCTGGTCGGTGAGGTCCCGCCCGTACTGGTCGAGGGTGGGCGTGCCGGAGGAGCCGCCGGGCCGCCCCTGCGTCCCCACCCCGCCGGCGGGTCCGCCGCCGCCCTGCTCGGAGGGCAGCCCGGAGGCGGCGAGCCGGGCGGCGTTCAGCATGTGCCCGGCGGCGGACTCCGGATTGGCGGCCAGCGCGCCCAGCAGGTGCTCGGGCCCGATGTAACCCGCGCCGGAGGCCCGCGCCAGCTCGTGGGCGTCCAGCAGCGCGCGCTTGGCCGCGGGGGTCAGCGACAGCGCGGCGGGCCCGGAGCCGTCCGGCTCGTGCGCGGGCCCGGAGCGCTCGTCGATCTGCGAGGCCAGCGCGTCCGGGTCGGCGCCCGCCCGGCTGAGCAGATCCCGGGTGGATTCGGCGGCGAGCGCCGCGCGCAGCAGGTGCTCGGTGTCGAGGTCGTGCCGCCCGTGGTCGGCGGCGTACTGCGCGGCGCCCTCCACCAGCTCACGGGCGGGCCGGCTGAGCAGCCGGCTGATGTCGACCTGCCGGGGAGCGGGCGGGCGGCCGCCGAAGAAACGGGCGAAGAAGTCGCCGAAGGGATCGTCCTCGGGTCCCGTGAATCCGTTGGTCATCGTGGTTTCCCTCGCTGGCCCGTACGGGCCCTCGCCGCCGTGACCGCCGGTGCGGCAGCGCGTGCCGACATCCGGTGGCACCTGACTCCCCGCCGGGTACCCGGCGGGGACGTCCTCATGCCACGATGACACTTCGGGAACTTCCCGTCATACCGGGCGGAGCCCGGTCATGGGGCGGGCGAGCACGTCACTCCGGGGGCACCCCGCGGCTCCACCCGCGGCGCGCGCACCGTCCGCGGGACGGGTGGCCCTCCTGGGTCCCGGGCGGGCCACCGCTCACCCCGAGCCCGCTCCCGGCGCCCGGGCCGCGCGACCCGGCTTCCCCGCCCCGCCGGGCAGTCACCGCGCCCCGCGCACCCCACGCGTGCACCGCTGTCGCTCGCGCGCCGCCTCCGGAACGGCGGTCCCGCCGAACAGGGGCGCGCGGGGGCGGCCCGCCGCCGTACGCTGGCTCATTGTGACCGACAGGATTCCGCTCTTCCCCCTGGGCACCACCCTCTTCCCGGGCCTCGTCCTCCCGCTGAACGTCTTCGAGGACCGCTACCGCGCCCTCGTCGCCGATCTGCTGGCCCTGCCGGAAGGCACCCCGCGGAGGTTCGGCGTCGTCGCGATCAGGAACGGCCAGGAGGTCGCGCCCACCGGCCAGGAGGGCCGCGCGACCGGCCCGGCCGCCGGGCTCGGCGCCGAACCCCTCGCCGCGCTGCACGGCATCGGCTGCATCGCCGACGCGACCGGTGTCGCCGAGCGCGACGGCGGCGGCTACGAGCTGGTCGCCACCGGCCTCATCCGCTTCAGGCTCCTCTCCCTCGACCTGAGCGGGCCCTACCTCACCGCGGAGATCGAGGAGATCCCGGAGACGACGGGCGGCGGCGCGGGCGCGCTGGCCTCGGAGGTCACCCGGGTCTTCGGCACCTACCAGAAGCGCCTGGCGGGCGCCCGCGAGCGCACCCTCGCGCCCGGCCAGGAATTCCCCGACGACCCCACCGTGCTCTCCTACCTGGTGGCCGCCGCGCTCATCGCCGAGACGCCCGTCAAGCAGGCGCTGCTGGAGGAGCCCGACTCCGCCGCCCGGCTGTCCGCGGAGCTGCGGCTGCTGCGCCGCGAGACCGCGGTGATCGAGAAGCTGCCGTCGCTGCCCGCGGTCGACCTGACCAGCCAGCCGATCAGCGCGAACTGAGGGGACGATGGCCAAGAAGCGCAAAGGGGCTCCCGGCGGCGGAACCCCGGCGACCGTCGCGCTGGAGAGCGCCGGCGCGGATTACACGCTGCACGCGTACGCGCACGACCCCGAGTCGGGCCTGTCGTACGGCGAGGAGGCCGCGCACGCGCTCGGGACCAGCCCGGAACGCGTCTTCAAGACCCTGGTCGCCGAGGTCGACGGCGCGCTGACCGTCGCCGTGGTGCCCGTCGCCGGAGCGCTCGACCTCAAGGCGCTCGCCTCGGCGGTCGGCGGCAAGCGCGCGGCGATGGCGGACCCGGCGGCCGCCGAGCGTACGACCGGCTACGTGCGCGGCGGCATCTCCCCGCTGGGCCAGCGCCGCCCGCTGCCCACGGTCCTGGACGAGTCCGCGCTCGCCTTCCCCACGATCTTCGTCTCCGCGGGCAAGCGCGGCCTCGAGGTCGAGCTCGCGCCCGCCGTCCTCCTCGCCCTGACCTCAGCGGTCCGCTCCCCGATCGCCCGGGGCTAGGCGTCTCTGCTGCGCAGGGCTTACGGCCGGGGCGCGGGGCACTTTCAGCCTGGCCGCTGGGGCGCCGGGTGAGCGTTTCAGCCTGACGGCTGGGGCGCGGGGTGAGCGTTTTCAGCCTGACGGCTCGGCGCGGGGCGAGCGTTTCAGCCTGACGGCTGGGGCGCCGGGCGAGCGTTTTTAGGGGCGCGGGGAACTGCGCGGCCAGCCACGACGTGCCGTCACGTCGTCACCGGCCCGAAGGGGCAGTTGCTGTCGTTTCCGGACCACCGGCCGGTGGTGGGTTGCTCGCGCAGTTCCCCGCGCCCCTGCGGGGCGCGGGCCCCCCGCAGGGGGGGAGCGGCCTACTCCTCGTCCGCCGGCGGCGGGGGCGGGGTCGCGGGGCCCGCGGCGGCGGGCGGGCCTGCGGACGGGGCCCAGTACGGAGTGAAGGGCTTCTCCTGAGGAGGGGGCTCCGGGGTGTCCCGGGGGCCGAACGCCGAGGTCAGGAGGAGGTGGACGACCATCGCAGCCGCCGGCCAGGCAACGAGCGCGGACTTGGCCCGCAGTTCGAGCGGCGCGTCGAAGACCACCTTCGGCCCCACCCGCATCGCATGCGCAGCGATATTCGTGTCGGGGCCGAGCCATACGCCGATGCGCCAGCCGATGACGGACGCGAGCACGCCGCCCGCCGCGAGGCCGAGGACGACGCCGATCCCGCCCTGCCGCCGACGCCAGAAGACCGCGGCGGCGGTGAGCACCCCGAGGCCCGCGGCGATGAGCGCGAACGTGCCGTCGCCGCCGATCGCCTCCTCGCCCTCGGTGTCCTTGAGGTAGACCGCCTTGCCGTCGGAGATCAGCGGCACCCGCGGCGACAGCCACAGCCACAGCAGGCCGAGCGCGACACCGCAGACGGCGACGAGCACGGCGGTGAGCACGCCCCGGCCCGCCTCGGCGAGCACCTCCTTCCGGAGGTCGCCGCCCTTGCCTGGGTCGCCGTCCGCGCCCGGATGGTGCGGCAGGGGCGACGAGTGGTCGTGGGGAGTCAGCGGAGCGGTCACCCGCCCATCGTGCCAGGTCCGCACCGAGGACGCCTCACCGGCAGGCAGCCCTGCGGTAGGCCCAGGTGGCGACGGCCAGCGAGACGACGCCGACCCCCGCGCACACCGAGAGGTCGGCGGCGACCGCGGCCCAGTCCGTACCGCCGGCGCCGCCGAGGGTACGGGCGAAGGCCTGCACGCCGTACGTGGACGGCAGCAGGTCGCGCACCCAGCGGATGACCTCGGGCAGGTGCGAGGCGGGCAGCACACCGAGCAGCAGCGCAGCGGACATGCCGAGCTGGCCGAGCAGCGTGGCGATCTCCTGCCGGGGCGCGAGCAGCCCGAGCGCGGCGCCGAGCCCGGACAGGGCGGCGCCCGCGAGCGGGATGACGACGGCGAGCACCCACACGGTGGTGAGGGTGAGGTGGAAGAGCACGCAGCCGACCACCGCGGTGAGCACCGTGCCGGGCACGGTGAAGGACGCGTACGCGCCGGCCGCGCCGAGTACGACGGAGGCGGGCGGTACGGGCAGGGTCGCGTAGTGGTCGAGCCCGCCGGACGCGCGGAGCTGGCCGAAGTACTGCGCGAGCAGGTTGAGCGCGACGAAGGCCACGACCAGGACGCTGGACCCGGCGACGACCGCGCGGGCCGCCTCGCCGTCGCCCGCGTCCACGACGCCGCGCATCATGACCATGATGCCGACGGACTGGAAGGTGGCGACGAACAGCAGCGGGATCCGGGCGACCCGCGCCCGTGACAGCTGCGCCCGGTAGACGGCCCCGAAGGCGGGCCACAGCCGCGCCCGCGGCGCGAGCGGCGCCGCCGCCGTCCCCACGGACACGTCCTCGTCCTGCGCGATGACGCTCACGCGGCCCCTCCCGTCGCCGGCGCACCGTAGCGGGTCATGACTTCACCAGGCCCTTCGAGCGGCCGCCCAGGGCCAGGTAGACGTCTTCGAGGCTGGGAGCCGCCAAGGTGACGTCGTCGAGGGCGGCGTAGGCGGGGCCGCCGGTCAGGTCGGCCATGGTCGCGCGGGCGCGGGCGTGCGGGAGGCGCAGCGTCCAGCGGCGGCCCGAGACGTCGGCCAGCGGCTGGAGCGCGGCGACCGCGGGCAGGTCGAGCGGGGGCTCGGTGCGCCACACCAGGTCGAGCCGCACCTCGTCCGCGACCAGCGCGCGCAGGCCCGCGGGGGTGTCGCAGGCGATGACGCGGCCGTGGTCGAGGACCGCGACCCGGTCCAGGACGGTCTCGGCCTCGATGACGTTGTGCGTGACCAGCAGCACGGTGGTGCCGCGCTCGGTCCTGCGGCGGCCGACCGCCGCCCACACCGCGCGGCGTGCGACGGGGTCCATGCCCGTGGTCGGCTCGTCGAGGATCAGCACCGGCCGCTCTCCCACGAGCGTCGCGGCGAAGCACGCCAGGCGGCGCTGGCCGCCGGACAGCCGCTTGATGGGGCGGTCGGCGATCGGGCCGAGCTCCAGCTCGTCCAGGACGGCGTCGCGGGCCGCACGGGCGGCGGCGGTGTCCAGGCCGCGCAGCCGCCCGGTCGTCTCGGCGGCGAGCGAGACGGTCAGCTCGTCGAGCGCGGTGGATTCCTGGCCGAGGTAGCCGATGAGGCGGGAGGCGCGGTCGGGGTGCCGCACCAGATCGTGGCCGAGCACGTCGACACTGCCCGCGTCCGGCCGCAGCAGCCCCGTGAGCTGCCGCACCAGCGTGGTCTTCCCGGCCCCGTTCGGGCCGAGGATCCCGAAGAGCTCGCCACGGCGGACGTCGAGGTCGATCCCGTCGCTGGCCCGCACCGCGGGCACCGCCGGACGCCGGCGCAGCCCGGGGCGGCGTGCCCCGGAACCCGCCGGGTATGTCCTGACCAGACCGCGCACGCTGCACACCGCGTCGCGGGCCGTGGCTGCCGCGGGGGGCGCCTCGTCCTCCGTGCCCGTCTTCACGAACATCGAGATTACGCGGCGCGGTCGGCTTCCGCCGCAACGGGGGTTCCCGCGCCCCTGACCGTACGTCCTCGGCTTCCCGCCGCGGGGGTTGCCCGCGCCTGGCGGCGCGGGGTGCCCCCACCCCCACCACCCGTGCGGGTAGGAGCAAAAGTTGCGGTCTCCCTGTGGGACGCACTCGCCGTCGGGGGCGAACCGTAGTCCCTCACACACTCACCCCCACCGGTAGGCAGCCGCCGACGAGACCTGGGAGGGGGACGGTGCGGGGTGCCCCCGCAGGAATGCGCACGCAAGACCCGCCACCTACCCCCATGACGTCAGACGCGCATTCCGAGGAGGTGCCCCGTGCCGGCACCCGACCCCACCCGCCGGGCCGCCGCGAAGGGGCGCGAGGAACTGCGCGACCAGCCCCCACCAAGGGAAGGTCGCGCGGACCACCGCAAGAGGCAACCCGCCGCGTCACCCCGCCGGCGCCCGCGGCGTCCCCGTACGGGTGTCGACCTCGCGCCAGAACCCCGCCCGGATCGCGTAGCGATCATGCTCGTCGATCTGGTCGTCCTTGTGCGCGAGCAGCCCGAACCGCGCCGCGTACCGCAGCAGCTCGCCGTCGATGCGGTGCGGCACCCGCGGATAGTGCGCGGACAGCTGCTGCAGCTGTCCCGCCTCGCTGATGCGCGCCGTCCAGCGCCGCGCGAAGACCTGCCCGACCTCGTACGGGTCACCGCTCACCGCGGTGATGTCGGCCTCGCGGTCGGCCCACCGCTGCTCCGCGGTGGTGAGCTGGGCGAGCGTGGGAAGGCCGCTGGTGTCGGGGACGTCGGCGGCGCCGCGGTCGGTCCACCCTTTGTCGGAGGACCACCGCAGGGTGGCACTGGGCGCGGGCTGCGACCCGGACGCCGCGGCCGGGGACGCGGGCGCGGGCGCGTGGTGCTTGCCGAAGCCCGCGAGGTCCTTGGGTGTGGGCACGCCCTTGCCGGTGCCGTTGCTGCCGCCGCCCCCCGCGGGAGCGGCCTGCGTGCCGTCGTCGGCCGGCCCGGAGGGGTGTTCGGACGGCGCGGGGTGCGGCTCGGCCGGGGGCGCGGGCGAGGCGGCGCGGTCGGGCAGCGGCGCGGAGAGGATCGCGGCGATCTCGGGGCCGATGTCGGCGCCGAGGGCGCCGTGGCTGCTGCCGGCGGGCGGGCAGACGCCGTCGCGCGCGTGGATCGCCGCGGTGATCCATTCGCGGTCGAGGACGCGCCGCTCGTCGGCCTCGGCGACGAGGTCCTCGGACTGGTTGTAGTCGCCGTCGGCGGCCTGCACGGCCCACAGGTGCACGGCGACGCCGTGCTCCTTGGCGGACATCATGCCGGGCAGCAGGTCGCCGTCGCCGGTGACGAGCACGATGTCGGAGCAGGCCCGGTTGCGGGCCAGCTCGGACAGTTCGGCGTGCATGGCCGCGTCGACGCCCTTCTGCGCCCAGCGGCCGTCCGTACGGGTGAGCGCGCCGAGCCGTACCGTCACCCGGGGCATGACGCGCAGCCGGCGGTGCTCGGGTTGCGGAACCCGGTCGGGCGCCCCGTCGAACCAGTAGATCCGCAGCAGCGGCTGGCCGGTCTCGCGTTCGGCCCTTTCCCGCAGGCCGGCGACGACGGCGGCATGATCGACGACGATCCGGGAACGCGAAGGTTCACCGGCCAGAAGGCTCGCCGCTGCACCCAGCAGATACCCGGCGTCCACCAGGACGACGCAGCGGTCCATATCGCACCTCTTCCGGTCGCCCCCTCGGCAGTGGATCCCCCCAGGTCCCCCCGAGTCTGCCCGAATGCCGGGGCGTTATGAGCCCGAACGCGATCTTCGGCGTGGCGGTGGGCGGTTTTCCGTCACTCGCGGTGCACCCTGCAACGCCAACTGCCCGAAATGCGCGCTTCGTCCCCGCGTGCAAGTCTGATCTCGGCCGCTCGGCCACGAGCCCCCGGGGCGACAAGCCCGCAGGGAGGAAGGCCCCTCGGCCGCCATTTCCCCCAGAGGAAGGCACGACAGTGGCGAAGAACCGCAACCAGAACCCGAACCGCCGCTCCCCGCAGCAGGACCCGCAGCGGTCCTCCTCGGAGGCCCAGGAGCAGGGCCGGAGCCAGCAGTCGGAGGAGCACGCGATGCCGGGTACGACCCAGGTGTCGCGCAAGCACCAGCAGAAGCGGTTCGGCCACAACTGAACCCGCCACGCCGGTAGTACGCGATGACGCGGGGGTGCCCCTCACCGAGGGGCACCCCCGTCCTGCGTTCCGCCCGGAAGGGCACCCGGCCCGCCCGGGAGGGGCGGTCAGCCCGCCTGCTGGCCCGACCCCAGGCACGCCGGGCCCAGCAGCGCCTTGAGGTCGCCGAAGAGCGACGGGTCGGCCGTCACGCGGTGCCGGTCCAGCCGCAGCACCGTGGTGGTGCGGGCGCCCTGCAACCGCACCCGTACCTCGGTGTTGCCCTTGTGGCTCTCCAGCACCTCGCCGAGCCGGGCCACCAGCGGCGGGGTGACCTTGACCGTCGGGATGGAGATGTGCACGGGCGCGTTGGCGCCGACGTCCGACAGGTCGGGGACGGCGAGTTCCATCGCGACCAGCCGCGGGATGTCCTCGCGCTTGTCGAGCCGGCCCTTGACGAAGACCACGGTGTCCTCGACGAGTTGGGTGGAGACCAACTGGTAGGTGGCGGGGAAGAACATGCAGTCCACCGAGCCGCCCAGGTCCTCGACGGTCGCGATGGCCCA
This sequence comes from Streptomyces sp. NPDC021020, assembly GCF_044333285.1. Classification (NCBI taxonomy): domain Bacteria; kingdom Bacillati; phylum Actinomycetota; class Actinomycetes; order Kitasatosporales; family Streptomycetaceae; genus Streptomyces; species Streptomyces sp. NPDC021020. Next base: position 113,291 of record NZ_JBIRQQ010000009.1, on the reverse strand, counting down.
CGCGTTGCCCTGCTTGGTCATCTTGCGCTGGAGGCCGGAGATGATGCCGCCGATGGTGACGATCGCGCCGTCCGAGTAGTCGCCGGCGAGCGCGGAGACCGCCGCGTCGGCCCGGTCGCCGAGGATGTGCTCGATGCCGAACAGCGGGTGGTCGGAGACGTAGAGGCCGAGCATCTCGCGCTCCTGGGCGAGCAGGTACGTCTTGTCCCACTCGATGTCGGAGAAGACCACGTCCATCCCGAAGGCGGGCCCGTCGTCGCCGCCCTCGTCCATGCCGCCGAAGAGGTCGAACTGCCCCTCCGCCTCCTTGCGTTTGACCTGCACCACGTTGTCGATCATCGGCTCGAAGTGCTCGGTCAGTCCGCGCCGGGTGTGTTCCATGGTGTCGAACGCGCCGGCCTTGATGAGCGACTCGACCGTCCGCTTGTTGCAGACCACCGCCTCGACCTTGTCGAGGAAGTCCGGGAAGGTCGCGTAACGGCCCTTGGACTTGCGGCACTTGACGATGGAGTCGACGACGTTCTGCCCGACGTTGCGGACCGCGGTGAGGCCGAAGACGATCGTGTCGTCGCCGCGCGGGGTGAAGTTGGCGTTGGACTCGTTGACGTCCGGCGGCAGCACCTTGATGCCCATCCGGCGGCACTCGTTGAGGTAGAGCGCCATCTTGTCCTTGTCGTCCTTGACCGAGGTGAGCAGCCCCGCCATGTATTCGGCCGGGTAGTTCGCCTTCAGGTAGGCCGTCCAGTAGGACACCAGGCCGTACGCGGCGGAGTGCGCCTTGTTGAAGGCGTATCCGGCGAAGGGCACCAGCACGTCCCACACGGCCTGGATGGCCTGGTCGGAGTAGCCGCGCTCGCGCATGCCGGCCTGGAAGGGGATGAACTCCTTGTCCAGGACCTCCTTCTTCTTCTTGCCCATCGCGCGGCGCAGCAGGTCGGCCTGGCCGAGCGAATACCCGGCGAGCACCTGGGCGGCCTTCTGCACCTGCTCCTGGTAGACGATCAGGCCGTAGGTGACCTCCAGGACCTCCCGGAGCGGCTCCTCCAGCTCCGGGTGGATGGGGGTGATCTCCTGCTGCTTGTTCTTGCGCAGGGCGTAGTTGATGTGCGAGTTCATGCCCATCGGGCCCGGCCGGTAGAGGGCCGAGACGGCGGAGATGTCCTCGAAGTTGTCGGGCTTCATCATGCGCAGCAGGGCGCGCATGGGGCCGCCGTCGAACTGGAAGACGCCGAGCGTGTCACCGCGGGAGAGCAGCGCGTACGTGTTGGGGTCGTCGAGCGGCAGCGCGAGCAGGTCGATGTCGATGCCCTTGTTGGCCTTGATCGACTTGACCGCGTCGTCCATGATCGTCAGGTTGCGCAGGCCCAGGAAGTCCATCTTCAGCAGGCCGAGCGACTCGCAGCTCGGGTAGTCCCACTGCGTGACGACCGCGCCGTCGTTCTTCGGCGAGAAGATCGGCACATGGTCGATGAGCGGTTCGGCGGACATGATCACGCCGGCGGCGTGCACGCCCATCTGCCGGACCAGCCCCTCGATGCCGCGCGCGGCGTCGATGACCTTCGTCACGTCCGGCTCGTTCTCGTACATCGACCGGACCTCGCCGGCCTCGCTGTAGCGGGGGTGGTCCTTGTCGGTGATGCCGGACAGCGGGATGCCCTTGCCGAGCACGTCGGCGGGCATCGCCTTGGTGATCCGGTCACCCATCGAGAACGGGTAGCCCAGCACGCGGGCGGAGTCCTTGATCGCGGCCTTGGCCTTGATGGTGCCGTAGGTGGCGATCTGGGCGACCTTGTCGGAGCCGTACTTCTCGGTCACGTAGCGGATGACCTCGCCGCGCCTGCGCTCGTCGAAGTCGATGTCGACGTCGGGCATCGAGATGCGCTCGGGGTTGAGGAACCGCTCGAAGATCAGGCCGTGCGGGACGGGGTCGAGGTCGGTGATGCCCATCGCGTAGGCGACGATCGAGCCGGCCGCGGAGCCGCGGCCGGGGCCGACGGCGATGCCGTTGTTCTTCGCCCACATGATGAAGTCGGCGACGACCAGGAAGTAGCCGGGGAACCCCATCTGGATGATGGTGTCCATCTCGTACTCGGCGAGCTTCTGCCGGTCCTCGGGGATTCCGCCGGGGAAGCGCCGGGCCATGCCGCGGGCGACCTCCTCGCGGAACCAGGTGACCTCGGTGTAGCCGTCGGGCACGTCGAACTTGGGCATCAGGTTCTGGAACTTGAACATGCCTTCGGTGTCGACGCGCTCGGCGATCAGCAGCTGGCTGTTGCGGCAGCCCTCCTGCCAGGCGTCGGACGAGTCGATCGCGTACATCTCGGCGGCCGACTTCAGGTAGTAGCCGGAGCCGTCGAACTTGAAGCGGTCCGGGTCGGACATGTTCGAGCCGGTCTGGATGCACAGCAGCGTGTCGTGCGCCGCGGACTCCTGCGCGTACGTGTAGTGCGAGTCGTTGGTGACGACGAAGGGCGCCTGGAGCTTCTTGGCGATCTCCTCGAGACCGGCGCGGGCCCGGCGGTCGATGTCGATGCCGTGGTCCATGATCTCGACGAAGAAGTTCTCCTTGCCGAAGATGTCCTGGTATTCCCCGGCGGCCTTGATCGCCTCGTCCATCTGCCCGAGCCGGATGCGGGTGGAGATCTCGCCGGACGGGCAGCCGGTGGTGCCCATGAGGCCCTCGGCGTATTCGCTGAGCAGCTCGCGGTCCATCCGGGGCTTGCGGAAATACCCCTCGAAGGCGGCGCGGGACTGCGCGCGGAAGAGGTTGTGCAGGCCGGTGCTGTTGCGCGCCCAGATCGTCATGTGGGTGTACGCGCCCGCACCGGACACGTCGTCGCCCTTCTGGTGCGGGGCGCCCCACTTGACGGGCTTGGCGTAGCGGCGGGACTCGGGCGCCAGATACGCCTCGATGCCCAGGACCGGGGTGACCCCGGCGTCCTTGGCCTGGTGGAAGAAGTCGTAGGCGCCGTGCAGATTCCCGTGGTCGGTGATGGCCACATGGCTCATCCCCATCTCGTTGCACGCCTTGAACATGTCCTTCAGTCGCGCCGCTCCGTCCAGCAGCGAGTACTGGGTGTGGACGTGCAGGTGAGCGAAGGGCTGATCGGTCAAGGCGCGACACCTCCGGCGGGGAACGGACCACCGGGAAACGGTTGTCCGGCGGCGTCGGTGAGTCTACGACCCGGCGCCGACATCCGAGGGCCGCCGCCGGGTGTCCGCGGAATCCGGCACACCTTAGGTCACGCATACAGGTTCCCGTGGCACACTCTGCTCCCATGGAGGAGATACGGCCGCAAGCGCTGCGGGCGCTGAGAGCGCTGCGCGCTGCCGTCTTCGCCGCACTCTGCGTCACCCTCGCCTCCACCTCGCACGTCCTGATGGCCAAGGCGCCGCTGCCGCTGCCCGCGGTCGCCGGTGCCTTCGCCGCCGTCTTCGGTCTCGCGTATCTCGTCACGGCGCGGCCGGAGTGCGGCTTCTGGGCCCTGGCCGGCCTGATGGTGCCGATGGAGCTGGCCCTGGACACCCTGCTGACCACCGGGCAGCAGGCCTGCTACGGGCCGGCCGGCGGTCCGGTGACCGGCTCGTGGCGCTCCTTCAACGAGGCGGTGCTCTGCCACGGCCACGTCGGCCCCGAGCACGCCGCGACGTTCGCCTCCTCGGTGGCCGCGGTCCCGGGCGGCGCCCAGGGCACGGCCGCCGTCGCCTCCGCGGGGGCGCTGCCCTGGCTGCTGCTGGCCGTGCACGTCGTGGCGGGGCTGCTCGCCTCGTTCTGGCTGCGGCGCGGTGAGGCCGCGCTCGGCCGGCTGGTGCGCGCCGCCGTGCTGGCCGCCTTCCGCCCGCTGCTGCTGGCCGTGGCCGCCGTCCGCGGCGCCCTGGCCGCCGGGCCGCGCCGCACCCCGCGGGCCGCCCGCGGCACGGTGCCCGGCCGGCCCGCCGGCCACCGGCTGCAGCACGCCGTCGTACGCCGTGGTCCGCCCGTCCCGGTCGCTCTCTGACCGCAGGACCGGCACACCCCACACCCACACGCGTATCCACGGAGATCTGTCATGAGCCAGCGCAACAGCAAGACCGCCAAGGCCGCGGCCCGCGAGCGGCTGCGTATCCAGCGCGAGAAGGAAGCCAAGCGCGCCAAGGTCCGCCGCCAGCTGCTGGTCGGCGGCGGCGTCATCGCCCTGGTGGCGATAGCCGGCGGCGTCGCCTACGCCGTGAACGAGATGAACAAGCCCAGCTACTGGTCGCAGGCGGCCAAGAACAAGCTGGTCAAGCCCGCGAACACGTCGGGCACCGACGGCACCACGATCATCGTCGGCGACCCGAAGAACAAGAACGTCGTCAAGGAGTACGAGGACCTGCGCTGCCCGATCTGCGCCGGTTACGAGCAGGCCGCGGGCGACGCGGTGCTGCAGGGTGCCAAGGACGGCAAGTACCAGATCGACTACACCTTCGCGACCTTCATCGACAACCACGACAACGGCCAGGGCTCCAAGCGCGCGCTTAGCGCCCTCGGCGCCGCCCTGAACATCTCGGTGGACGCCTTCGAGCAGTACCACAAGGCGCTCTACGCCGAGAAGAACCACCCCGACGAGACCAAGGACGACTACAAGAACGCCGACAAGCTCATCTCGGTCGCCCAGCAGGTCCCCGCGCTCAAGGGCAACGCCAAGTTCTCCGACGCGGTCAAGAAGGGCACCTTCGACCGCTGGGCGCTGGCGATGAGCGACAAGTACAACCACTCGTCGTCCGACGTGCAGAACGGCGGCACCCCGTACGTCCTGGTCAACGGCACCCCGGTGAAGGTGCCGGGGCTGACCTCGGACCAGGTCGTGCAGGCCTTCGCCGCCCAGCTCAAGTAGTGGCGCGGCTGACGTAGCCGGCTGACGGGAGCGGCCGGGCGGGGAGACCCCCGCCCGGCCGCTCCGCCGTCCTCAGGCCTCCAGCTCCCGGAGGAAGTCCAGCGCGACCGCCCAGGTGCGCTCCGCCGCCTCGGCGTCGTGGTCGGGCAGCTCCGGGTCGGTGAAGAGGTGGCCGGCGCCGCGGTAGCGGTGGACCTCCACGTCGGCGCCGGCCCGGCGCATCCGCAGATACCAGGCGTTCAGCCAGTCGTCCGGCTCGAAGGGATCCGGGTCGGCGACGTGCAGCTGCACGGGGATGTCGGTGGCCGCGTCGTCGGCGATGTCGGAGGTGCCGTGCAGGAGCAGCAGCCCGCGGGCCTTCTCGTCGCCGAGCGCCAGGTTCTGCGCGATCGAGCCGCCGAGCGAGAGGCCGGCGTAGACCGTGCCGCCCTCGGAGTACGGGGCCGCGGCCGCCACGGCGCGGCGCAGCAGTTCGTCGCGGCCGATCTCGTCCCGCAGCGCGAGGCCGTCCTCGGCGGTGTCCGCCGTCCGGCCGTCGTACAGGTCGGGCGCGACCACCTCGTGGCCCGCGGCCCGCAGCCGCTCCGCGGCGTCCCGCACGGCGGGCCGCAGCCCGTACATGGAGTGGAAGAGGACGATCGTCACGGCGGCTCCCTCGCTTCTGCCTGCTGCGCCTTGCGCGTCCATCGTGCCAGCCCGCACCGACAGGCCCGCACCCGCGAGCCCCGCCCGGCGGCCCGGTGTCCCGGCCGGTCAGCCGCGCATCGAGCGCAGGTCCAGGTGCCGCAGCACCCGGTCGACGACCTCCGGGTCGTTGCCCGGTTCGCTGCGCGCGGCCAGCACCTCGTGGCGGGCGGCGGACATCATGTCGTCCTGGATCCGGCGCAGCGACCTGACGCGCTTGAGCCGGCGCGCGTGCGACTCGCGCCGCTCCTCGTCGACGATGTCCGGCGAGATGCGCGCGCCCAGGTCGAAGGCCCGCCGGTGCAGTACCTCCGACAGCTCCTCGTCGATCGGCTCGTTCTGCTCGATCTCCCTGAGCCGGTCGCGCGCCGCGGCCATCGCGCGGACCGCCAGCTCGTGCTCCAGCTCGTGCTCGGCGTCGATGTCGCTGCTCACCCCGAGCGTCCTGACCAGCCAGGGCAGCGTGAGCCCTTGCAGGACGAGGGTGGCCAGCACCACGGCGAAGGCGATGAAGAGCAGTTCCGGGCGGGCCGGGAAGGCGCCCGCGTGGTCGGTCTCCAGCGGGATCGCGAGCGCCAGCGCGACCGACGCCACCCCGCGCATCCCCGACCACCACATGACGACGGTCTCCCGCCAGGTCATCGGGATGTCCTCGTCCATGTCGCGCAGCGTGTGCAGCCGCCGGGCCACCCACGCGGCGGGCAGCAGCCACAGGAGCCGCACCCCGACGACCACGGCGACGACGAGCAGGGCGTCGCGCGTCATCGGGCCCCAGTTGCCGGCGCCGACGCTGAAGACGTGGTGCAGTTCCAGGCCGATGAGGCCGAAGGCGATCCCGGTGACCAGGGTGTCGATGATCTGCCAGAAGGTGGTGCCGGCCAGCCGCGCGGTCACGTCGTCGGCCTCGAAGGCGTTTTCGGCGAGGAAGAGCCCGCTGGTCAGCACCGCGAGCACGCCCGATCCGGACAGCTCCTCGGCGATGGCGTACGAGGCGAAGGGCACCAGCAGCGACAGCCCGATCTGCAGCGTCGGGTCGCCCACCACGCCCATGAGCTTGTTGGCGCCCCAGCCGAGCACCAGCCCCACCGCGACCGCGACGACCGCGGAGAGCACGAACTCCAGCAGCGCGTGGCCCACCGAGAAGTGCCCGGACACCGCCGCGTCGACGGCCACGTGGTAGAGCACGATCGCCGTGACGTCGTTGAAGAGCCCCTCGCCCTCCAGGATCGAGATCATGCGGCGCGGCAGCCCGAGGCGGCCGGCCACCGCGGTCGCCGCGACCGGATCGGGCGGTGCGACGAGCGCGCCCAGCGTGAAGGCCGCGGCCACCGTGATGCCCGGCACCACCGCGTCCACGACCGCGGCCACCGCCGTGGTCGTGACGAAGACCAGCGCCACGGCCAGCAGGAAGATCGCCCGCCGGTTGGCCGCGAACTGCCGCCACGAGGTGCGCTGCACCGCGGCGTACAGCAGCGGCGGGAGCAGCAGCGGCAGGATGAAATCCGGGTCGATCCGGACGTTGGGGACCTGCGGGATCAGCGCCAGGATCCCGCCGAACAGCGTCATGAGCACCGGCGCGGGCAGCCCCAGCCGGTCGCCGAGCGGCACCGTCACGACGGCCGCGAGCATGAGCGAGAAGAACAGGGCGAGCTGGTCCACGCCCGCCAGCGTGCCTTGCGGGGTGCGTTACGGCCGCGGGGCGCGCCGCAGGCCGCCCGAGCGATCCCCCGCGCCGCCGCGGCGGCGCCGCGCGCCCCGAACGGCCGTACGGGCCCGGGACCCGCGCGGCTTCAGGGGCGCCAGGTGCGGCGCATCGCGCGGTGGGCGATCCCGGCGTCTTGGAACCGCGGGCCGTACGCGGTGTAGCCGAGCTTCTCGTAGAAGCCGATCGCGTGGACCTGGGCCTCCAGGTAGACGCCCGTCAGGCCCAGCCGTGCGGCCTCCTCCTCCAGCGCCCGCACCAGCAGCGCGCCCAGGCCCGTACCGCGGGCGGCCTTCAGCACCGCGAGCCGGCCGAGCACCGCCAGCTGCTCGTCGCCGCCGTTCTTCGCCGCGGCGTCCGCGCCGAGCAGCAGCCGCCCGGTGCCGCCGCCCTCGGCGAGCGCGTGCACGGCCCGGCCGTCCTTGCCGTCCCACTCCAGCTCCGCGGGCACGCCCTGCTCGACCACGAAGACCTCGTGCCGGACGGCGTGCACGGCGGCCATGCCCGCGGTGTCGTCGGCGGCGACGATCCGCACCGCGGTCACCGGCGCGGTCACCGGCTCTCCGCCCGCACCGTCTCCAGCGCGTGTTCCAGGTCCGGCGGGTATTCGCTGCTGAACTCCACCCACGAGCCGTCCGCCGGGTGCTCGAAGCCCAGCTGCTTGGCGTGCAGCCACTGCCGGGTCAGGCCCAGCCGGCGGGCCATCGTCGGGTCGGCGCCGTAGGTGATGTCGCCGACGCAGGGGTGGCGGTGCGCGGACATGTGCACCCGGATCTGGTGGGTGCGGCCCGTCTCCAGCTTGATGTCCAGCAGGCTGGCCGAGCGGAAGGCCTCGATCAGGTCGTAGTGCGTCACCGACGGCTTGCCGTCCGCGACGACCGCCCACTTGTAGTCGTGCGTGGGGTGCCGCCCGACCGGCGCGTCGATGGTGCCGCTCAGCGGGTCCGGGTGCCCCTGGACGAGCGCGTGGTAGCGCTTGTCGACGACCCGCTCGCGGAACTGCTGCTTGAGCAGGCTGTAGGCGTTCTCGGACTTCGCCACGACCATGAGCCCGGACGTCCCGACGTCCAGCCGGTGCACGATCCCCTGCCGCTCGGCGGCGCCGGAGGTGGCGATGCGGTAGCCCGCCGCGGCCAGCCCGCCGATCACGGTCGGCCCGGACCACCCCGGACTCGGGTGCGCGGCCACCCCCACGGGCTTCATGACCACCACGACGTCGTCGTCGTCGTACACGATCTCCATGCCCTCCACGGGCTCCGCGACGACCCGCACGGGGGCCGCGGGCGCGGGCATCTCGACCTCAAGCCACGCGCCGCCGTGCACCCGCTCGGACTTCCCGGCGAGCGCGCCGTCCAGCGACACCTTGCCGCCCGCGGCGAGCTCGGCGGCCCTGGTCCTGGAGAAGCCGAACATACGGGCGAGGGCGGCGTCGAGACGCTCGCCCTCCAGGCCGTCGGGCACGGGCAACGAGCGGACTTCCGGTGCGGTACTCACCCATTGAGTATGCCGGACCCGCCGGGCCCCGGGCCCCGCTCCCTCCCGCCCCCGTGCGGGGGCCGGGCCGTCAGTCGCGGTGGCGGGTGCCGTCGGGGTCGATGCCGAGGAAGGACAGCAGGACGATCAGCACGCCGCCGCAGGTGATCGCCGAGTCGGCGAGGTTGAAGACCGCGAAGTGCTCGGGGGCGATGAAGTCCACGACGTGGCCCTGGAGGCCGCCGGGCGCGCGGAAGACGCGGTCCGTGAGGTTGCCGAACGCGCCGCCGAGCAGCAGGCCGAGGGCGACGGCCCAGGGCGTGCTGCGCAGGCGGCGGGACAGCCGGGCGATGACCACGATCACACCGGCCGCGACCATGGTGAAGACGATCGTCATGCCCTGGCCCATACCGAAGGCGGCGCCGCCGTTGCGGAGGGCGTCGAGCCGCAGGTAGTGCCCGAGCAGGTCGACCGAGTCGTGCCCTTCGAGGCTCTTGACGACCCAGAGCTTCGTCAGCAGGTCCAGCACGTACGCGAAGGCCGCGACGCCTGCCAGCACGAGGATGAGGCGCTTGCGGACCGCCGCGGGCGCGGGCTCGGGCAGGTCGGCGGCGGGCTCGTCCGTCCGCTCCGGGGCGTCGTCGTCCGGCGTGATGATGGTGCGCTCCGCTTCCGCCACGTGGTCCCTCAGCCCTCAGCACGTACGGGCCGGTGCGCCCGCCTGTGACGAGGGTACGGCACCGGCCCCGCAGGGGTCATCGCCGCTCTTGGCGCTGCTTGTCGTCCAGGCAGAGGGTGGCGCGCGGGAAGGCCTGCATCCTGGCCTTGCCGATCGGGTTGCCGCACACCTCGCACAGCCCGTACGTGCCCTCGTCGAGGCGCCGCAGGGCGTGCTCGGCCTGCTGGAGGGTGTCGCGGGTGTTGGCGGCGAGCGCCAGCTCGTACTCCCGGCTGATGTTCTTCGCGCCGGTGTCGGCCTCGTCGCCGCCGCTGTCGGCGCCGTCCCGCAGCAGGCCGGCGACGGCCTGCGCGGAGGACTCGATCTCGGCCCGCAGCCGGTCGACCTCACCGGTCAGCTCCGCGCGGGCCTCCGCGACCTCCTCGGGCGTCCACGGGTCCTCCCCGGGCAGGACCGCGAGGTCCTCGGCCCCGGCCGCGCCGCGCGCCGCAGGGACGCCGCTCGCGGCCGTACCGGCCGCCGTCTTCTCCACACCCACAGTGCCAGCTCCTGTCTCGGGCCCGTCACGACCGGCGCGCTCGTCGCTCACCGGTTTCTTCCCGGCCGCGGCCTTCTTCCCACCTGCGGGGGCGGCCGAAGCTCTCCGCTCCGCGGCGGTCTTCCCGGCCGGCGCCTCGGCGGCAGCCTTCTCCGCCGTCTTCCCGGCTGCTTTCCCGGCCGTTTTCCTCGCCGTCTTCCTGGCCGTCTTCTTGGCGGTCTTCCTCGCGGGCGGTTCCGCCGGCTCGTCCGCCGACTCCTTCACGGCCATGACCGCGACCCCTTCGCAACGTTGAGCTTCCTCGTCCTGCCCAGCTCACCGCCGGGTATTCCGGTACATGGCGCAACGATGCGCGACACCCGCCGCCCCGGCGCGCGGGGCAGGGCATTCGGGTCAGCGGGCCGGCGGCCGCGCGGCCGGCGGGCGGCCGCGGGAAACCCGGCGGCGCGGGCCGGCGCGCGGCCGTACACTGAGCGGCAGCGAACAGGCGTGGATGGGACGAGTAGCGCCGCACGCAGCCGAGAGCGACCCGGGGACGGTGGAAGCCCGGGGGTGTGCGCGGGGTGAAGATCAGCCCGGAGCCGCCGGAGGAAAACCCGCGGGGCCGCAGTACCGGCCGCCGGGTGAGTAGAACCGGCGTCGCTGACCCCAATGAGGGGGCGGTGGGAAGTCCTCCACCGCCAAGAAGGGTGGTACCGCGGGAGCGCTCCGGCGTCCTCGTCCCTTCGACGGAGTGTCCCAGCGTCCGCCGGAGGAAAGTCCGCGATGAGCCCGACCAGCCAGCCGCAGTATCGCCAGGTGCCCGCGCAGGTCGACCTGCCCGCCCTCGAACACGAGGTACTGGAGCTGTGGCGCGAGCGCAGGACGTTCGCCCGCTCCGTGGAGCAGACCCGCGGGCTGCCCGACTGGATCTTCTACGAGGGCCCGCCGACCGCGAACGGCATGCCCGGCGCCCACCACATCGAGGCCCGGGTCTTCAAGGACGTCTTCCCGCGCTTCAAGACGATGCAGGGCCACCACGTGACCCGCAAGGCGGGCTGGGACTGCCACGGCCTGCCCGTGGAGCTGGCCGTCGAGAAGGAGCTGGGCTTCACCGGCAAGCAGGACATCGAGGCGTACGGCATCGCGGAGTTCAACGCCCGCTGCCGCGCGTCGGTGACCCGGCACACCGACGCCTTCGCCGAGCTGACCACCCGCATGGGCTACTGGGTGGACCTGGACGACGCCTACCGCACGATGGACCCGGAGTACGTCGAGTCGGTGTGGTGGTCGCTCAAGCAGATCTTCGACAAGGGCCTGCTGGTGCAGGACTACCGGGTCGCCCCCTGGTGCCCGCGCGACCAGACCGGCCTGTCGGACCACGAGCTGGCGCAAGGCTACGAGACGGTCGTCGACCCGTCCGTCTACGTCCGCTTCCCGCTCACGAGCGGCCCGCTCGCCGGGCGCGCGGCGCTGCTGGTGTGGACGACCACGCCGTGGACGCTGGTGTCCAACACCGCGGTCGCCGCGCACCCGGACGTCCGCTACGTGGTGGCCACCGACGGCAGCGAGCAGCTCGTCGTCGCCGAGCCGCTGCTCGGCAAGGCCCTGGGCGAAGGCTGGGAGCCGACCGGTGAGACCTTCACCGGCCGCGAGATGGAGCGCTGGACGTACGAGCGGCCCTTCACCCTCGTCGACATCCCGGACGCGCACTTCGTCCTCAACGCCGACTACGTCACCACCGAGGACGGCACGGGCCTGGTCCACCAGTCCCCCGCCTTCGGCGAGGACGACCTCAAGGCCTGCCGCGCCTACGGCCTGCCGGTGGTCAACCCGGTGCGCCGGGACGGCACCTTCGAGCCCGAGGTGCCGCTGGTCGGCGGGGTCTTCTTCAAGAAGGCCGACGAGGCGCTGGTCGCCGAGCTGACCGCGACCGGCAGGCTCTTCCGGCACGTGCCCTACGAGCACAGCTACCCGCACTGCTGGCGCTGCCACACCGCGCTGCTCTACTACGCGCAGCCGTCCTGGTACATCAGGACCACCGCGGTCAAGGACGCGCTGCTGCGCGAGAACGAGCGCACCACCTGGTACCCGGAGTCGGTCAAGCACGGCCGCTTCGGCGACTGGCTGGACAACAACGTCGACTGGGCGCTGTCCCGCAGCCGTTACTGGGGCACCCCGCTGCCGATCTGGCGCTGCGAGGAGGACCACCTCACCTGCGTCGGCTCGCTGGCCGAGCTGGGCGAGCTGACCGGCACCGACCAGTCGGGCCTGGACCCGCACCGCCCGTACATCGACGACGTCACCTTCCCGTGCGGCCGCTGCGGCGGCACCGCGACCCGGGTGCCCGAGGTCATCGACGCCTGGTACGACTCGGGGTCGATGCCCTTCGCGCAGTGGGGCTACCCGTACCGCAACAAGGACGTCTTCGAGCGCACCTACCCCGCGCAGTTCATCTCCGAGGCGATCGACCAGACCCGCGGCTGGTTCTACACGCTGATGGCCGTCGGCACCCTGGTCTTCGACCGCTCCGCGTACGAGAACGTGGTGTGCCTGGGCCACATCCTCGCCGAGGACGGCCGCAAGATGTCCAAGCACCTCGGCAACATCCTGGAGCCCATCCCGCTCATGGACCAGCACGGCGCCGACGCGGTGCGCTGGTTCATGGCCGCCGGCGGCTCCCCGTGGGCCGCCCGCCGGGTCGGGCACGGCACCATCCAGGAGGTCGTGCGCAAGACGCTGCTCACGTACTGGAACACCGTCGCCTTCCAGGCCCTCTACGCCCGTACGTCCGGCTGGGCGCCCTCCGCGTCCGACCCGGCCGTCGCGGACCGCCCGCTGCTGGACCGCTGGCTGGTCGGCGAGCTCAACGTGCTGGTGCGGAACGTCACCGAGGCGCTGGAGTCCTTCGACACCCAGCGCGCCGGCAAGCTGCTGTCCGCCTTCGTCGACGACCTGTCCAACTGGTACGTGCGCCGCTCCCGGCGCCGCTTCTGGCAGGGCGACGCGGCCGCGCTGCGCACCCTGCACGACGTGGTCGAGACGGTGACCCGGCTGATGGCGCCGCTGGTGCCGTTCATCACCGAGCGGGTCTGGCAGGACCTCGTGGTGCCCGTCGTGCCGGACGCGCCGGACTCCGTCCACCTCGCGACCTGGCCGGTCGCCGACGAGGCGCTCGTCGACCCGGCGCTGTCCACCCGCATGCAGCTGGTGCGCCGGCTGGTGGAGCTGGGCCGCGCGACGCGTGCCGAGTCCGGCGTCAAGACCCGGCAGCCGCTGCGCCGCGCGCTCGTCGCCGCCGCGGGCTTCGAGGACCTCACCGAGGAGCTGCGCGCGCAGATCGCCGACGAGCTCAACGTCTCCTCGCTGGCGTCCCTCTCCGAGGTCGGCGGCTCGCTGGTGGACGCCAGCGCGAAGGCCAACTTCCGGGTGCTGGGCAGGCGGTTCGGCAAGGGCGTCCAGGCGGTCGCCGCCGCCGTGGCCGCCGCGGACGCGGCCGCGCTCTCCGCGCAGCTACGCGAGGGCGGGGTGACCTCGGTGGTCGTCGACGGGGAGACCGTCGAGCTGTCCCCGGAAGAGGTCATCATCACCGAGACCCCGCGCGAGGGCTGGTCGGTGGCCTCGGACTCCGGCGCCACGGTCGCCCTCGACCTGGAGATCACCCCCGAGCTGCGGCTCGCGGGCCTCGCCCGCGACGTCATCCGCCTCGTCCAGGAGGCCCGCAAGAACAGCGGGCTCGACGTGGCCGACCGGATCGCCGTCCGCTGGACGACGTCCGACCCCGAGCTCGCCGCCGCGCTCGCGGCGCACGCGCCACTCATCTCGGAGGAGGTCCTTGCCGTCGACTTCGCGGAGGGCGCCCCCTCCGAGGGCTTCGGCACCCCCTTCACGGACGAGCCCCTGTCCCTCTCCTTCTCCTTGCGGAGGGCGTGAGCAAGGGCCCCGTAGGGGCGCGGGGAACTGCGCGACAAGCCCCCACCGGGGCGCGGGTCGGATACCGACCCAAAGGGTCGCTTCGGTTCGATCCGGACCACCGGCCGGCGGGTGGTTGCTCGCGCAGTTCCTCGCGCCCCTGAAAACGCTCGCCCGGCGGCGCAGCCGCAGCCCGGGGTGAGCCCTCCGCGCAGCCGGAAGCTCATGCAAAAGGGCCGGGCCTCCGCGGGGTGCAACCCCCGGGAGGCCCGGCCCTGAACAGCTCGGCGGAGCGCAGCGCCTAGTTGTCGTCCTCGTCGATGAGGAAACCCCTCATCGGCGTGGGCGCCTGCTGGAGCGGGGACGGCCCGCCCTGCGGGCGGACGGGAGCCATCGGCTGCGTCATCGCGGGCGACATCTGCTGCTGGCCACCGTACGTCGGGCCGGGCGTGTGGCCGCCCATGCCCTGACCGCCACCGCCGAAGGCGGGCGACGCACCGTTGTGGCTCATGGCACCGGCGCCGGCGGGAGCCATCCCGTTCATGCCGCTGCTCATGCCGTTGCTCATCCCGTTGCCGCCCATCGCCCCGGCCATCGGGGACGCGGCCGCCGGCAGGGACGGCGCGGACGGGGTGGTGCGCGGCGGGGCGAGCGAGTCGTCCGCCTGGTTCTCCAACTGGCGCAGCTGGGACTCCAGGTAGGACTTCAGCCGCGTGCGGTACTCCCGCTCGAAGCCGCGCAGGTCCTCGACCTTGCGCTCCAGCGTGGCGCGGGCCGACTCCAGCGAGCCCATCGCGACGCGGTGCTTCTCCTGGGCGTCCCGCTCCAGCGCGTCGGCCTTGGCGCGGGCGTCCCGCTCCAGGCCCTCGGCGCGGCTGCGGGCCTCGCCGACGATCTTGTTGGCCTCGGAACGGGCCTCCGCGATCGCCTGGTCGGCGGTCTGCTGGGCGAGCGAGAGCACACGGGCCGCGCTGTCGCCGCCGGGGCCCTGCTGCTGCATCGGGTGACCGCCGGGGCCGCCCTGCATCGGGTGCTGGCCCATCGGGCCGGGACCCTGCTGCTGCATCGGGTGCTGACCCATGGGACCGGGACCCTGCTGCTGCATCGGGTGCTGGCCCATCGGGCCGGGGCCCTGCTGCTGCATCGGGTGCTGACCGGGGCCAGGACCGTGCTGCTGGGCGCTGGGGCCGGGGGGCAGCTGCGGCATGCCGCCCTGCTGCTGGGGCGGACCCATCTGCTGCGGCATCTGCTGCTGCACCGGCTGCGGTCCGGATATGGCAGCGGGCACCGGTCGGTCCTGCGGCTCGGGCTTGCGCTGGCTGGCCTGGGCCGCCGCACGGGTCGCCGCGGCCAGCTTGGCGCGCAGGTCCTCGTTCTCGCGGAGCAGGCGGGTCAGCTCCCCTTCCACCTCGTCGAGGAAGGCGTCGACCTCATCCTCGTCGTAGCCCTCACGGAGGCGGACGGTCGTGAACTGCTTGTTCCGAACGTCCTCGGGGGTCAACGGCATCTCTTCACCTCAACGTGATCGTCGACATATCGGGAACTCGCACCGTTCACATGAAGCTCCCAACAACGTTGATCAGGATGTAAACGATGATCATAAGTACGAAGAAGGACAGGTCGAGCGCCACACCCCCGAGGCGCAGCGGTGGGATGAACCGCCGCAGGAGCTTGAGTGGCGGATCGGTGACAGTGTAGGTGCCCTCCAGGACCACCACCATCGTCCTCCCAGGGTGCCATGAGCGGGCGAACTGGAAAACGTAGTCCATCACCAATCGGAAAATCAGCACAAAGAAGAAGCACCACAGCGCGATCAACAGCACCTGGAGTGCCACACTCATCGCGCTTCCCTCTCCCCTGCTTCTCGGCCTGGCCGGCCGGGTCCCTACGGTTGCGTTCGTTCAGCTCTGGTTGAAGAACCCGCCCTCAGCGATCCGGGCCTTGTCCTCCGCCGTGACATCGACGTTAGCAGGCGACAGGAGGAACACCTTCTGCGTCACCCGCTCGATGCTCCCGTGGAGGCCGAAGACCAGACCCGCCGCGAAGTCGACAAGTCGCTTCGCATCCGTATCGTCCATCTCCGTCAAGTTCATGATCACCGGGGTGCCTTCGCGGAAGTGTTCCCCGATGGTACGGGCTTCGTTGTAGGTCCGGGGGTGAAGTGTCGTGATCCGGTACGGCTCTCGTTCTGACACGACCTTGGGCATGATCACCGCTGCGTTCTTCTCCAGGCTGTGACGTTCGGGTGTGATGGACGCCACGGGGGCGATCCGCGGTTCGCGGGGTGCGGGAGCGTGGACGAGCCGCGGCGGTTCCTCCTGCTGCGGCTGGTGCGGGCTCGGCGCCACGTGCTGGCTGTGCGGTCGGCGGGGGGCGCGCTCCGGCTCGGCCGCGACACGCGCCGGCGGCGCGGGCACCTCCGGCTCGAACTCGTCGTCCGGGTCAAAACCCGGGCCGTCGTACCCGTCGTCCTCCACGAGGCCGAGGTAGACCGCCATCTTGCGCATCGCGCCGGCCATGCTCTGCGTCCTCTCAGCGGGGTGTTGCGGTCCTCGGCCGTCCGCCGGGGACGGCCGCCACACCATATTTATGCTGTGGTCCGACTTGTTTGGTGACGTTACCGGAGCCCGGGACGGACTCCGAGTACCGCCGTTCCGACGCGCACATGTGTCGCTCCGGCCGCCACCGCTTCGTCGAGATCCTGGCTCATCCCTGCCGAGACCATGGTGGCAGCCGGATGCGTCTCGCGCAGGCGGGATGAGATTTCCCTCAACCGGTCGAAGGCGGCGCGGGGTTGGCCCGCATACGCTCCGGCCAGCGGCGCGACCGTCATCAGCCCGTCGAGCCGGAGCCCGGGGGCCGCCGCGATCGCGTCGGCGAGTTCGGGTACCGCGCCCGGCGCCACTCCGCCGCGCTCCCCGCGCCCGCCCGCACCCGCCGTCTCCCCGGCGTCCAGCGCGACTTGGACCAGGCAGCCGATGCGCCGCCCGGCGGCGGTGGCCGCGGAGGACAGCGCGCCGACCAGCCGGAGCCGGTCGACGGAGTGCACGTGGTCAGCGTAACGGACCACGGATCGCGCCTTGTTGGTCTGGAGTTGGCCCACGAAGTGCCGGCTGAGCGGCAGATCGGCGGTCTCGTCCGCCTTCTGCGCGGCCTCCTGGTCGCGGTTCTCGGCGACCTCGCGGACACCGAGTCCGGCGAGCAGCCGTACGTCGGAGGCCGGGTAGGTCTTGGTGACCACGATGAGGGTGACGTCCTCGCGGCTGCGGCCCGCCGCAGCGCAGGCGTCGGCGATCCGCTGCTCGACCCGGGCCAGGTTGGCGGCGAGCTGCGCGGCGCGTTCGCCGGGATCCGGGGCCCCGTTGCCCGTACCGCTCATCGCGCACCGTCCAGCCACACGTAGCCGGCGAGCCGGCCGGTGGCCTTGTCGCGGCGGTAGGAGAAGTGGTCGGCGGATTCCAGGGTGCACACCGCGGGTCCTTCCACGGCGCGCACTCCGGCGCGCAGCAGTTGCGCGCGCACCCCGGCGGCCACATCGAGCGCCGGCGTGCCCCAACTCGTCTCGGCGTACGCCGCCGGTTCGGCGGAAGCGACCGCATCCCGCATCTCTGCGGGCACTTCATAGCATTTACCGCATACCGACGGGCCGAGGAGCGCGGTCGTGCGCTCCGGATCGGCTCCGAGTGTGATCATCGTCTCGACCACGGCGATCGCGATCCCCGCCGTCGTCCCCGGCCGCCCGGCGTGCGCGGCGGCGACGACCCCGGCGAACGGGTCGGCGAGCAGCACGGGGACGCAGTCCGCGGTGAGCACCCCGAGGGTGAGGTCGGCGCGGGTCGTGACGAGGGCGTCGACGTCCGGCGCGGGCCCGTCGCCCCACGGCCCGTCGACGACGGCGACGTCCCGGCCGTGCACCTGGTTCATCCACACCACCCGGCCCGGGTCGCGGCCCAGTTCGCGGGCCGCCCGCTCGCGGTTGGCGGCGACGGCGGCCGGATCGTCGCCGACGGCTCCGCCGAGGTTGAGGCTGTCGTACGGAACGGCGCTCACCCCGCCCCACCGGTCGGTGAAGGCGAAATGCGCGCCGTTCGCTGTGCTGCGGTGCCCTATCACGTCCGGGCGGTCACTTCAGGAAGTCGGGGACGTCGAGCTCTTCGGCCGCGGTGTCCTGGTACGGCCGGGCCGGCGGGACCACCGGCGGGGTGACGGGCGGCACCGAGGTCTCGGCGACCGGCTCGGCCTCGCGCTCGGCCGGGATCGCGGACGGCGCGCCGAGGCCGTTGAAGGACGACACCGGCCGCGGCTGCGACTCGGCGCCGCGGCCCGGACCGGCCGCGCCGGTGGCGCCGCCGTCGTGCGCGGAGTACGTGGAGCCCTGCGCCTTGTCCCGCCCGGCCGCCTTGCTCGGCGGCTGGCCGCCGTCGAAGCCGGCCGCGATGACGGTGACCCGCACCTCGTCGCCGAGCGCGTCGTCGATGACCGCGCCGAAGATGATGTTGGCCTCCGGGTGGGCGGCCTCGCTCACCAGTTGGGCGGCCTCGTTGATCTCGAAGAGCCCCAGGTCGGAGCCGCCCGAGATGGACAGCAGCACCCCGCGGGCGCCGTCGATGGAGGCTTCCAGCAGCGGCGAGGAGATCGCCATCTCGGCGGCGGCCACCGCGCGGTCGTCGCCGCGGGCCGAGCCGATGCCCATGAGGGCGGAACCGGCTTCCGACATCACGGACTTCACGTCCGCGAAGTCCAGGTTGATCAGGCCCGGGGTGGTGATGAGGTCGGTGATGCCCTGCACACCGGACAGCAGCACCTGGTCGGCGGAGCGGAACGCGTCCAGCACGCTGACCTGGCGGTCCGAGATGGACAGCAGCCGGTCGTTGGGGATGACGATCAGGGTGTCGACGTTCTCCCGCAGGCCCGCGATGCCGTCCTCGGCCTGGTTGGCGCGGCGGCGGCCCTCGAAGGTGAACGGGCGGGTGACCACACCGATGGTCAGCGCGCCGAGCGAGCGGGCGATGTTGGCGACCACGGGGGCGCCGCCGGTGCCGGTGCCGCCGCCCTCGCCCGCGGTGACGAAGACCATGTCGGCGCCCTTGAGCACCTCTTCGATCTCCTCACGGTGGTCCTCGGCGGCCTTCCGGCCGACGTCCGGGTTCGCCCCGGCGCCGAGCCCGCGGGTCAGCTCCCGGCCGACGTCGAGCTTGACGTCGGCGTCGCTCATCAGCAGGGCCTGCGCATCGGTGTTGATCGCGATGAACTCGACGCCCTTGAGACCGACCTCGATCATCCGGTTGATGGCATTGACGCCACCGCCGCCGATGCCGACGACCTTGATGACTGCGAGGTAGTTCTGCGGTGCTGCCACGTCGAAGGCCTCTCGCCTCGATTTACGAAGTGTGTGGGACGGTCGGTACGCTCGCCGGGCCGTTCCGAACCCTAACCCTGAGGTTTAGGGTTACCAGTATGCCTGTCCCATGTGTTCCTTTGGGACGAGACACTAAGTCGACAAGCGGTGGAGGTTCAACGAACACGCCGAACCTCCCGCTTTTCTTTTGACCCTATGTGATCACGCCCCGGTTCCGTGAGCCAGGGGTCGAATACTAGCGAAGCGGACGTCCCGCACACGTCAACTTCCGGACGCGGCAGGGGCGGTGGGGGCGCTCACGTCGTAGTGCGTGGCGTGCGGCTCGGCCTTCATGAGCGCGGTGAGCACCGCTGCCTTCGTGGCGCTGTCGTCGGCGCTCCCCCACATGACGTCGCGGCCGCCGGTGAGTTCGACGGTGATTGCGTCGTAGGAACGCACCCGGATCGCGGTCGCCCGCCCGGCGAGCGAATCCGGCAGCCGTCCCGCGACGGTAATGGCGCCCTGCAGCAGTCTTTTTGTTCCGAAATGCCGAAAGCTCGCCGTCTGATCGGGCGTCAATTCCACCAGCGGCACCCCGCCTGGCGCCCGGTCGACCGTCGCGAAGCGCACCCCGTCCCGGTCGACCTCGGTGAACTTCGCGCCGCTTTTCAGGATCGCGGACGGGGTGCGCTCGGTGACGTCGATGCTTACGGTGTGCGGCCACGACCGGTGCACCCGGGCGTCCTTGAGCCGGGGCAGCTCCTTCAGCAGCCGCGCGCGCACCGCCCCGGTGTCGACCGAGACCAGCGCCCCGCCCAGCGGCACCGCCGCGGCCTTGCGCACCTGCTCGGGGGTCAGCACCCCCGTGCCGTGCACGCTCACCGTGCGGGCGCGCAGCCACGGGGAGCCGTAGACCGCCCATGTGCCGCCGCCCAGCAGGACGGTGAGCGCCACCAGGACGATCAGCAGGGTGCGGCGCGAGGGCGGGGTGAGCCGCGGCCGCCGCCCGCCGCCGGATTCGCCCGGCGGACGGGCGGCGCCGGACGGGCGGCCGCCCGCGCCGCCTTCGGCGCGCCCCGGCGGGCGCCCGCCGGGGCGTTCGGTGCGGCCGCCGCCGCGCTGCCCGGGTCGGGCGCCGGTACCGGCGCCGGGTCCTGTCACGCCTGCCACGTCTGACTCCCCGCTGATCGACTCCCGCCGGGCTCTATCGTGCCCGGCGGGCGCCCACCGCTTCGTACACCATGCCGACGAGCAGGTCGTCGGCGTCCCTGCGGCCGAACTCGGCGGCGGCGCGGGACATGTCGTACAGGCGGTGCGGATCGGTGAGGACGGGCAGCACGTTGCCGAGCACCCAGTCCGGTGTCAGCTCGGCGTCGTCGACCAGCAGACCGCCGCCGGCCTTGACCACGGGCTGGGCGTTGAGCCGCTGCTCGCCGTTGCCGATTGGCAGCGGCACGTACGCGGCGGGCAGCCCGACCGCGGACAGCTCGGCGACCGTCATGGCGCCGGCCCGGCAGAGCATCATGTCGGCGGCGGCGTACGCGAGATCCATCCGGTCGACGTACGGGACGGGGCGGTACGGCGGCATGCCCGGCATGTTGTCGGCCTTGGGCAGCTCGTTCTTGGGGCCGACCGCATGCAGGATCTGCACGCCGGACTGCTGGAGCCGCGGGGCGACGGTGGCGATGACCTCGTTGAGCCGGCGGGCGCCCTGCGAGCCGCCCGAGACCAGCAGCGTCGGCAGGTTCTGGTCCAGGCCGAAGACGTGCCGGGCCTCGGGGCGCGCGGCGGCGCGGTCCAGGGTGGCGATGGACCGGCGCAGCGGGATGCCGATGTAGCGGGCGTCGCGCAGCTTGCTGTCGGGGGTCGAGACGGCGACCGCGTGGGCGTACCGGGAGCCGATCTTGTTGGCCAGGCCCGGGCGGGCGTTGGCCTCGTGCACCACGATGGGCACGCCGAGCCGCTTGGCGGCCAGGTAGCCGGGCAGGGCGACGTAGCCGCCGAAGCCGACGACGCAGTCGGCCTTGGTGCGTTCCAGGATCTGCTCGGCTGCCTTGATGGTGCCGCGCAGCCGGCCGGGCACGGTGATGAGTTCGGGGGTGGGCCGACGCGGCAGCGGGACGGCCGGGATCAGCGCGAGTTCGTAGCCGCGTTCGGGCACCAGCCTGGTCTCCAGGCCCCGCTCGGTGCCGAGGGCGGTGATGCCCACTGTCGGGTCCTGCCTCCGCAGGGCATCGGCGAGCGCGAGCGCAGGCTCGATGTGGCCGGCGGTCCCCCCGCCGGCGAGTACGACATGCACCGAAATTCACCGCTCTCCGGACGGCCGTCGGGTGACGTACCGTCGCATCGTCCTTTTCCTTGCCCGGTTCGGGGATCCGCGCCCGTTCCGCCCCCGCACGGCCAGCGCCGCTCGCGCCGCCGGCTCGCTCCTGGCGAAGGAGATCAGCAGCCCGATCGCGAACATCGTCGGCAGGAGGGCCGAACCCCCGTAGGAGAACAGCGGGAGCGGGACTCCGGCGATCGGCAGCAGGCCGAGCACCGCACCGATGTTGATCACGGCCTGCACCGTGATCCAGGTGGTCACGCCACCCGCTGCGAACCTGACGAAGGGGTCCTCCGTACGACCGGCCACGCGGATACCCGCGTAGCCTAGTGCCGCGAAGAGGGCGAGTACCGACAGCGTCCCTGCCAGACCCAGTTCCTCCCCCGTCACGGCGAAGATGAAGTCGGTGTGCGGCTCGGGCAGTTCGCCCCATTTCTCCACGCTCGCCCCGAGTCCGGAACCGAACCAGCCGCCCGAGGCGAGGGCGTAGATGCCGTGCACGGCCTGCCAGCAGCCGTTGTCGGGGTCGGAGGCGGCGATGCAGTGCAGCCGGTCCATCCGGTTGGAGCTGGTGACGATCGCCAGGAAGGCGAGCGCGCCGGCGCCGCCGAGCACCCCGGCGAACAGCCGGGTGGGCGCGCCGGCCAGCCACAGCATGCCGAAGAGGATCGCGGTGAGGATCATCGTGGTGCCCATGTCGCCGCCGAGCATGATGAGTCCGAGCAGCAGCACGGTGACCGGCACCAGCGGCACCAGCAGGTGCTTCCACTGCACCAGCAGGCCCTTGTCGCCCTTGCGGGCCAACAGGTCCGCGCCCCACAGCACCAGGGCGAGCTTGCCGAACTCGCTGGGCTGGATCTGGAAGGGGCCGCCGATCGAGATCCAGTTGGTGTTGCCGTTGACGGTCTGGCCGATGCCCGGCACCTGCACCAGGCACATCAGGAACACCGAGCCCAGCAGTATCGGGTAGGCCAGCGCGCGGTGCACCCGTACCGGCATCCGCGCCGCCGCGTAGAGCAGCACCGAGCCGATCGCGACGGCCAGCAGCTGCTTGCGGAAGTAGTAGGTGGACGGCAGGCCGTAGCGCAGCGCCTGGATCATCGACGCGGAGTAGACCATCACCAGGCCCAGCACCGTGATCAGCAGGCTGCCGCCGAGGATCACGTAATACGCCGTCAGCGGCCGGTCCCAGGCCTCGCGCAGCCGGCCGGGCAGCCGGGCGGCTGCGCGCAGCGCGCTGGGTGCCACGGGCCGGCCGCCGGGGCGGCGGGCGGCGCCGCGGGGCGTGGAGCCGTGTGCCGTCATACGTCCCCTCCGTCGGTGCGGTGCGCCGCGGCCCGCATGTGCCGGGCCGCGGCGGCTAGTGCGCCGCGGTGTCCGGCGAAGCGGCGCGGACCGCGTCGGCGAACATGTCGCCGCGCTGGTTGTAGTTGCTGAACATGTCCATCGAGGCGCACGCGGGCGCCAGCAGGACGGTGTCGCCCGGTGCGGCCAGCCGCCGTGCCTCGGCGACGGCCGCGGACATCGCCCCAGTGTCGGCCCGTTCCAGGTCCACCACCGGCACCTGCGGGGCGTGTCGCGCGAGGGCTTCGCGGATCAGCGCGCGGTCGGCGCCCATCAGCACCGCCCCGCGCAGCCGCGGCGCGGCGGCCCGGACCAGCTCGTCGAACTCCGCGCCCTTGGCGAGCCCGCCGGCGATCCACACGACGTGGTCGTACGCGGTCAGCGAGGCCTGGGCGGCGTGGGTGTTGGTCGCCTTGGAGTCGTCGACGTAGGTCACGCCGTCCAGCACCGCGACCTCGGCGATGCGGTGGGCGTCCGGCCGGAAGGCCCGCAGGCCGTCGCGGACCGCGCCGGGCGGCACCCCGTAGGCGCGGGCCAGCGCGGCGGCGGCGAGCGCGTTGGCGACGTTGTGCGGCGCGGACGGCTGGACGTCGCCGACCTCGGCGATCTCCTGGGCCTTGTCGCGGCGGTCGGGTACGAAGGCCCGGTCGACCAGCAGGCCGTCGACGACGCCGAGTTCCGACATGCGGGGGGCGTCCAGGGTGAAGCCGATCGCCCGGCAGCCCTCCTCGACGTCCGCCTCCTCGACGAGCTTCTCCGTGGCCGGGTCGGCGGCGTTGTAGACGCACGCGACCTGGTTGCCCTGGAAGATCCGGCCCTTGTCGGCCGCGTAGGCCTCCATCGAGCCGTGCCAGTCCAGGTGGTCGGGCGCGAGGTTGAGCACCGCCGCGCTGTGCGGGCGGATGCCGGGCGCCCAGTGCAGCTGGTAGCTGGACAGCTCGACGGCCAGGACGTCGTACGGCTCGTCGCCGAGCACCGCGTCCAGCAGCGAGACGCCGATGTTGCCGACTGCGGCGGTGCGCAGGCCCGCCGCGGTGAGGATCGCGGCGAGCATGCGGGTGGTGGTGGTCTTGCCGTTGGTGCCGGTCACCGCGAGCCAGGGCGCGGCGCCCTCGCCGCGCAGCCGCCAGGCCAGCTCGACGTCGCCGATGACCTCGACGCCCGCGGCCGCGGCGGCCGCGAACAGCGGGCTGGACGGCTTCCAGCCGGGCGCGGTCACGACCAGCTCGGTGCCGTCCGGCAGCGTGTCCCCGTCGCCGAGGCGTACGGCGATGCCGAGCGCCTCCAGCTCGGCGGCCTCGGCCTGCTGCCGCTCCCCCGCGGTGCCGTTGACGACCGTGACCCGGGCGCCGAAGGAGTGCAGCGCCCTGGCCGCGGGCACCCCGGACACCCCGAGCCCGGCGACGGTGACCCGTACGCCCGCGAAGGCGGCTGCCGGGTCCGGGGCGGCGGTCACGAGGCGGCCACCCAGGCGGCGTAGAAGATGCCGAGGCCGACGGCCATGCACATGCCCTGGACGATCCAGAAGCGGACCACGACCAGGACCTCGCTCCAGCCCTTGAGTTCGAAGTGGTGCTGGAGCGGTGCCATGCGGAAGACGCGCTTGCCGGTCAGCCGGAAGGAGCCGACCTGGATGACCACCGACATGGTGATGAGGACGAACAGGCCGCCGAGGACGGCGAGCAGCAGCTCGGTGCGCGAGCAGATCGCCAGGCCCGCGAGCGCGCCGCCGAGCGCGAGGGAGCCGGTGTCGCCCATGAAGATCTTGGCCGGCGAGGTGTTCCACCACAGGAAGCCGAAGCACGCGCCCATCAGGGCGGCGGCCACCACCGCGAGGTCGAGCGGGTCGCGCACCTCGTAGCACGCGCCGTTGGCGCTCACCTGGGCGCCGCACCACTGGCCGTACTGCCACACGCCGATGACGGTGTAGGCGGCGAAGGCCATCGTCGAGGCGCCGGTGGCCAGGCCGTCCAGGCCGTCGGTGAGGTTCACGCCGTTGGACATGGCCAGGATCATGAACAGCGCCCAGACCACGAAGATGACCGGGCCGATCGTCCAGCCGAAGTCGGTGGTGAAGGACAGCTTGGTGGAGGCCGGCGTCTGGTTGCGGGAGTCCGCGAAGTTCAGGGAGAGCACCGCGAAGGCGATGCCGACGATGAGCTGGCCCGCCATCTTCGCCTTCGCCCGCAGGCCCAGGCTGCGCTGCTTGACGATCTTGATGTAGTCGTCGAGGAAGCCGACGACGCCGAGCCCGGTGGTCAGGAAGAGCACCAGCACACCGGACATGCTCGGCTTGTCGCCGGTGATGAGCTTGGTCGCGGCGTAGGCGACGAGCGTGGCCAGGATGAAGGCGATACCGCCCATCGTGGGCGTGCCGCGCTTGCTGTGGTGCGCCTTCGGGCCGTCGTCGCGGATCATCTGGCCGTAGCCCTTGCGGGCCAGCAGCCGGATCAGCAGCGGGGTGCCGATCAGGGACAGGAAAAGGCCCAGCACCCCGGAGACGAGGATCTGCTTCATCGCGCGGCACCCTCGCCGGCTGCCGTTCCGCCGAGGCCGTCCTCGGTCAGCGCCAGGGCGACGGCCTCCAGGCCGACCGACCTGGATGCCTTCACCAGCACGACGTCACCCGGCCGCAGCTCTGCGCGCAACAGGTCGATCGCCGCCTCTGTGTCGGACACGTGCACCGACTCCTCACCCCACGAACCCTCGTTATAGGCGCCCATCTGCAGCCACGCGGCTTCCTGACCGCCGACGCAGACGAGCTTGCTGACGTTGAGCCGGACGGCCAGCCGCCCCACCGCGTCGTGCTCGGCAAGCGCTTCTCCGCCCAGTTCGGCCATCTTTCCCAGCACGGCCCACGTGCGTCCCCCCCGGGCCTGCGCGGGCCTGCCCATCGCCGCGAGCGCGCGCAGGGCGGCCCGCATGGATTCGGGGTTCGCGTTGTAGGCGTCGTTGACGACCGTCACGCCGTCGGGGCGCTCGGTGACCTCCATCCGCCAGTGCGACAGGGACCCGGCTTCGGAGAGCGCGGTGGCGATCTCCCGTACGGGCATGCCGAGTTCACTGGCGACGGCGGCTGCGGCGAGCGCGTTCGACACGTGGTGCTCACCGTACAGGCGCAAGGTCACGTCGGCGCACCCGGTGGGGTCATGCAGGGTGAACACCGGCTGCCCGCGGTCGTTGAGCGCTACGCCGGTGGCTCTGACCTGGGCGTGCTCGCTCTCCCCGAAGTACACGACCTTCGCCTTGGTGCGGTCGGCCATGGCCCGTACCAGCGGGTCGTCGGCGTTGAGCACCGCGACGCCCCCGGCGTGCTCGTCCGGCAGCGCCTCGACCATCTCGCCCTTGGCCCGGGCGATCTGCTCCTTTCCGCCGAACTCGCCGATGTGGGCGCTGCCGACGTTCAGCACGAGCCCGATCCGCGGCGGCGTCAGGCCGGTCAGGTAGGCGATGTGGCCGATGCCGCGGGCGCCCATCTCCAGCACCAGGTGCCGGGTGCCCTCGTCGGCCTTCAGGGCCGTCAGCGGCAGCCCGATCTCGTTGTTGAGCGATCCGGGGGTGTACACGGTCGGGCCGAGCCGCTGGAGCACCTGCGCGAGCAGGTCCTTGGTGCTGGTCTTGCCCGCGGACCCGGTGAGCGCCACCACGGTGGCGCCCAGCCGCTCGATGACGTGCCGGGCCAGCGCGCCCAGCGCGGCCTGGACGTCGTCGACGACGATCGCCGGCACCCCGAGCGGGCGGGCCGCGAGCACCGCGACCGCGCCCGCGGCGACCGCGCCGGGCGCGAAGTCGTGGCCGTCGGCGCGCTCGCCGGCGAAGGCGACGAACAGCGCCCCGGGCACCACCTCGCGGGAGTCGTGGACGACCGGGCCGGTCACCATGACCGCCTCGTCCGGTATGTCGTGCGTGCTCCCGCCGACGGCGTGTGCGACCTCGGCGAGGGAAAGGGGGATCACGATGCCTTCCGGCCCTTCTCGATCGCGGCGCGCAGCACCTCTCGGTCGTCGAACGGTCGCACCACGCCGGCGATGTCCTGGCCCTGCTCGTGGCCCTTGCCGGCGACCAGCACGACATCGCCCGGCTCGGCCTGGGCCACCGCGGCTGCCACCGCCGCGGCCCGGTCGGGCTCCACCAGGACGTGGGCGCGCTGCTCGGCGGGCACCTCGGCGGCCCCGGCGAACATCGCGCTGAGGATCGCCAGCGGGTCCTCCGAGCGCGGGTTGTCGGACGTCAGGACGGCGGTGTCGGCGAGCCGGGCCAGCGCGGCGCCCATCGGGGCGCGCTTGGTGGCGTCGCGGTCGCCGCCGCAGCCCAGGACGGCGTGGATACGGCCGCGGGTGGTGGTGCGCAGCGCGCGGAGCACGGACTCGACGGCGTCCGTCTTGTGCGCGTAGTCCACGACCGCCAGGTACGGCTGCCCGGCGTCCACCCGCTCCAGCCGGCCCGGCACCCCGGGCACCGCCGCGATGCCCTCGGCGGCGGTGTGCGGGTCCAGGCCCGCGGCGGCCAGCGCGGTGATCGCGGCCAGCGTGTTGGCGACGTTGAACGGGCCGGGCAGCGGGGAGGTCGCGGCGAAGCGCTCGCCCTTGGGTCCGACGACGGTGAAGCTGCTCGTCATCGGCCCGGCCTCGACGTCCTCCGCGCGCCAGTCGGCGTCCAGGCTGCCCTGCGCCGAGAACGTCACGAGCGGCACCCCGGCCTCGGCGACCAGCCGGCGGCCGTACTCGTCGTCCAGGTTGACCACCCCGAGCCGGCTGCGGCGCGGGGTGAACAGCTGCGCCTTGGCCTGGAAGTAGTCCTCCATGCCGGAGTGGAATTCCATGTGCTCCGGGCTGAGGTTGGTGAAGACGGCGACGTCGAAGAGCGCGCCGTCCACCCGGCCCAGCACCAGGGCGTGGCTGGAGACCTCCATGACGACCGAGGCGACCCCGCGCTCGCGCATCACCGCGAACAGCGCCTGGAGGTCGGTGGCCTCCGGGGTGGTGCGCTCGCTCTTGACGCGCTCGTCGCCGATCCGGGTCTCGACGGTGCCGATCAGGCCCGTCCCGCCGTGCGTCGCGGCGCGCAGGCCGCCGTCGACGAGGTAGGAGGTCGTGGTCTTGCCGGAGGTGCCGGTGACGCCGATGCGGAGCATCGCCTCGCCGGGCTCGCCGTAGACGGCCGCGGCCAGCTCGCCCATCACCGCCCGGGGGTCGCCGACGGTCAGCACGGGCAGCGTCGTGGCGGCGGCGCGCTCGGCGCCCGCCGGGTCGGTCAGGACGGCGACGGCGCCGGACGCCGCCGCCTGGGCGGCGAACTCCGCGCCGTGGAAGCGGGCGCCGGGCAGCGCCGCGTACAGGTCGCCGGGGCGGACCGCGCGCGAGTCGTGGGTGATCCCGGTGACCGCGGTGTCACCGCCGGGATCCGGCACGCCGAGCCGCCGGGCCAGGTCGGTCAGCGGGGTCGGGCGGATACGCGACGGGCGCGGCGCGCCCGGCGGGGTGAGGGTGGTGGCTTGATCAGGGTTGGGCACGGCGGTGAGGTTACCGGCCCGGCCGGGCTGCGGGCCAAAACGGGCCGGGCGCGGCCGCCGCGGGTCGCGCGCGCCGGCCGGCGCGGTGCCGGGGCGGCCGTGGTCGGTGCCCGCCATGCTCACCGCCCCTTCGGCCCGGCCGGGGACACCGCGGGGGCGGCCGTCTCGGCCGGGTCGTAGTCGGTGGGGAGTTTGGGCGCGGGGGCGCCGGAGGGCGGCACCCGAAGGGTCTTGAGGGAGAACTCCATCACCTGCTTGAAGACCGGGCCGCAGATCGAGCCGCCGAAATAGCTGCCCTTGGTCGGGTTCTGGATGACGCAGGAGATCGTGACGCGCGGGTTGTCGGCCGGCGCGAAGCCCATGAAGGACGCAGTGTAGCCGTGGTACCTGCCGGTTTTCGGGTCCACCCGGTTGGCCGTACCCGTCTTGCCCGCCACCCGGTAGCCGTCGATCTTGGCCATGGTGCCGGTGCCGTCCTCGCTGCCGACCACCGACTCCAGCATCTGGGAGAGCGTCGTGGCGGTCTTCTTGCTCACCACCCGGGTCTTCTTGGGCGCCGGGGACGGGACGAAGCGCCCGTCGGGGCCGGTGATGCCGCGGATCAGGCTGGGCTCGACGCGCACCCCGCCGTTGGCGACGGTCGCGTAGACCGAGGTGGCCTGGAGCGCGTTGAGGGACAGGCCCTGGCCGAACGGGATCGTGTACTGCTGGGAGGCGTTCCAGTCCTTGGGCGCGGCCAGGATGCCGGGGGTCTCGCCGGGGAAGCCGATGCCGCTGGGGTCGCCGATGCCGAACTTCTTCAGGTAGGAGTAGAGCACCTGGTTGGCCTGCGCCTGGGTCTTGCCGAGCTGCCCGGTGGCCTCGATGGTGCCGATGTTGCTGGAGCGGGCGAGCACGCCGTTGAGCGTCAGGTACCAGGTGCCGTGGTCGACGTCGTCGTGGAAGACGCGGTCGGCGCGCGGCAGGGCGCCGGGCACCACGACCCGGGTCTGCGGGGTGGCGGTGCCGGTGTCGATGATCGCCGCCATGGACATGAGCTTGCTGACGCTGCCGGGCTCGTACGCGTCCTGCATCGCGGCGTTGCCGAGCGCTTCCGGGTCGGCGTGCGTGAGGTCGCCGGGGTCGAAGCCGGGGGCGTCGGCCATCGCCAGCACCTCGCCGGTCCTGTTGTCCATGACGACGACGTAGCCGCGGTCCGCGTGCGACGCCTTGACCTGGGCGCTGATGGCGCTCTGCGCGGCCCACTGGATGTCCCGGTCGAGGGTCAGCCGGACGTTCGAGCCGGGCACCGCGGGCTGCTGCTGGACGCCCGCGGTCGGGACCTGGCGGCCGTTGGACTGGGCGTAGCGGATCTTGCCGTCCTTGCCCGCGAGCTGCTTGTCCAGCATCGACTCCAGGCCGCCGCCGCCCTTGCCCTGGCTGTTGACGAAGCCGAGCACGCCGGCGGCGAGGTCGCCGCCGGGGTAGACGCGCTTGGTGTGCGGCTCGCTGAACACGCCGGCCAGCACGTTCGCGCCCGGCTGCTTCAGCGACTGCGCGGCCAGCGACTTCTTCAGGTCGGAGATCTGGCTCCACACCTGGGGCGTCTGCTGCCGGGCCAGCAGCTGGTAGCGGGAGCCCGGCGTCGAGAGCTTGCGGGCGAGCGTGGTGGCGTCCTCGCCGACGATCGGCGCGAGCAGCTCGGCCGCGCGGGTCGGGGCGTCCTTGGACTTCGCCTGCTCGGGCGTGAAGAGGTAGGGGTCGGCGGTGATGTCGTACGCGTCCACGGTCGCGGCGAGGGCGACGCCGTCCCGGTCGGTGATCGTGCCGCGGTCCGCGGTCACGTCGTGCGTGACCCAGCGGTTGACGGCGGCCTTCGCGGCGTACGCGGACGCGTCGAGGGCCTGCACCTGGAGGAGCCGGACGACGAAGATCCCCATCACGAGCGTGAGCGCGACCCCGACGAGCCGCAGCCGCGGCCGCGGCCGCCCCAGCCGCACGATGCCCGCGGGGCGCGTTCTCCTCGGCCCCGGGAGAGCCTGCCGCTGCCGCGCCGGGGGGCGTGGTGCCGGGCGCGGGGGGCGCCCTTGCCCTTGCCCTGCGGGCCTGCTCATCGGACACCTCCGTGCCCCTGAGGTGACTGCCACTTGGCGTGGCATTCCGCCTTCCCCCCGGCGGGGGCTGAGCGCGCAGTTCCCCGCGCCCCTGGTGGTTGCCCTTTGCGCGCCGGGTGAGCGTTTTTCAGGGGCGCGGGGAACTGCGCGACCAGCCCACCACCGGCAGAAGGTCGCGCGGCCACCGCGAGAGGCACCCCGGAGCGCACAGGGGCGCGGGTGACCGACATGCTCACCTCGTCGGGGTAGAGGTCGTGGACGGGCTCGGCGGCGCGGTGGACGGCGAGGCCGGCGCGGAAGGCGTGGAGCTCCCGGAGGCGCTGGGCTTCGGGGACGGAGGGGGCGGCGGGGCGGTCGCCCGCTCGGGGGTGCCGAGGACCGACCCGTCGGGGCCGAGGAACGCCGGGTTGCCGCCCGGCACCATGCCGAGCTTCCGCGCCTGGCGCTCCAGGGAGCCGGGCGCCCCGTACTGGTCGACCTCCTGCTGGAGCTGCTGCTGCTCGTCCGTGTACCCCGTCGTCTCCTTCTCCCACTTGTTGAGCTGGAAGGAGTCGCGGTTGACGGCAGCGTTGAGCAGCAGCAGCGCGATGAGGCCTCCGCCGAGCAGGGTCACGACGAGAATGACGAACGGCGTGCGCGCCGCGGTTGCGGTGCGGGCGCCGCCGGCCCTGCGGGCGGGACGGACGGGGCTCACGACAGCTCCTCCCCGATGTGCTCCTCGCGGATCCGCTCGGCCCCGCGCAGCCGGGCGGGGGCGGCGCGGCGGTTGTCGGCGATCTCGTCCTCGGAGGGCAGCTCGGCCCCGCGGGTGAGCAACTTCAGCCGCGGCTGGTACTGCTCGGGCACGATCGGCAGCCCCGGCGGGGCGGTGCTGCTCGCGCCGGCCGCGAAGACCTGCTTGACGAGCCGGTCCTCCAGCGACTGGTAGGAGAGCACGGCGATCCGGCCGCCGACGGCGAGCGCGCCGACCGCGGCGGGCACGGCCCGCTCCAGGACGGACAGCTCGCCGTTGACCTCGATGCGCAGCGCCTGGAAGGTGCGTTTGGCGGGGTTGCCGCCGGTGCGCTTGGCCGCCTGGGGCAGCGCGTTCCTGATGAGTTCGACGAGCCGGGCGCTGGTGGTGAAGGGCTCGCGTTCGCGTTCCCGTACGACCGCGTCGACGATCTTGCGGGCGAACTTCTCCTCACCGTAGGAGCGCAGGATGCGGACCAGCTCGCCGGGCGGGTAGGTGTTGAGCACCTCGGCGGCGCTGATCCCGGTGGTCTGGTCCATCCGCATGTCCAGCGGCGCGTCCTGCGCGTAGGCGAAGCCGCGGTCGGCCTCGTCGAGCTGCATGGAGGACACCCCGAGGTCGAAGAGCACGCCCTGGACGCGCGCGATGTTCAGCGAGGCCAGGACGTCGGGGATCTCGTCGTAGACGGCGTGCACGAGGGTGGCGCGGTCGCCGAAGGGCTCCAGGCGGCGCGCGGAGAGCTTGAGCGCCTCGGGGTCGCGGTCGAGCGCGACGAGCCGGGCGGAGGGGAAGGTGCCGAGCAGCGCCTCGCTGTGCCCGCCGAGCCCGAGGGTGGCGTCGACGACCACCGCACCGGGTTCGGCGAGGGCCGGCGCGAGCAGGTCGAGGCAGCGCCGCAGCATCACCGGGACGTGCCGCGGCTCGGTCGGCTGCGGAGGGGTGTCGCTCATGGAGGGGCCGGCCCTTCTCGGACGGTGCTGGCGCGCGGCGCCCGCCCTGGCGGCGGCGGCCGGCGGTCGGACGTAGAACCTGGTCCCCGCCCGCTCGGCAGAAACGTTCCCCTGGCACCGGGGAAGTGGTGCCAGCGCAACGGTGGAGCGGGAGGAGGCCGAGCCGTACGTCCGCACGGGTGGTTCGCGGGTGCGCGGGGGCGTGGGCCGCGCTCACAGTAATCCGGGCGGAACCTCCTGTGACAGGGCCGAGAAGGTGTCCTCCTGCGCCGCCAGGTACTCCGTCCACGCGGTGGCGGACCAGATCTCCACCCTGCTGTTGGCTCCGATGACCGCGCAGTCGCGCACCAGCCCCGCGTACTCGCGCAGCGGCTGCGGCACGGTCACCCGGCCCTGCCGGTCGGGGACCTCGTCGTGCGCGCCCGCGAACAGCAGCCGCTGGTAGTCGCGCGCGGTCTTCGACGTCAGGGCCGTCAGCGGGGTGGCGGCGAGCTGCGCGGTGGCGGCGCGGAAGCCCTCCAGGGGCCAAACACACAGGCAGCGCTCCTGCCCGCGGGTGATGACGAGGCCGTCGGCGAGCGGTTCACGGAACCGGGCGGGCAGCACCAGACGGTGCTTGTCGTCCAGCCGAGGGGTGTGCGTCCCGAGGAACATCGGGGACATCGCACCTCCCGCAGACGCCGTCACGCACCACTTCGCTCCACTTTACTCCACCATGCCCCACGGTCAACGCTGGCCGGACGCGGGCGCGTCACCCTGTCGAGCGAACCGCGCCGACACCGTACGACCCGTGTGGGTTACGTCACACGCTGCTGGAACAGCTGCGTATTCGGCGGATTCGTACGAACCCCGGAGGGGTGCGGACGAGGTCCGGGCCTTACCGTCGAGGCATGTCGATATCTCCTGGATCTTCCGGACCCTCCGCATCCAACGGTCCGTCCGCCGGTTCCACCGCCTCCTCCGCCGCCACCGCCTCGGTCACCGACCGGCTCGTCCAGGCCAACTCGGACTACGCCGCCGCGTTCACCGACCCCGGAATGGACGCCCGCCCGGTGCTCCAGGTGGCTGTCGTGGCGTGCATGGACGCCCGTCTCGACCTGCACAAGGCGCTCGGACTCGCGCTGGGCGACTGCCACACCATCCGCAACGCCGGCGGCGTCGTCACCGACGACACCATCCGGTCGCTGGCGATCAGCCAGCGCGCCCTCGGCACCCGCTCGGTGGTGCTGATCCACCACACCGGCTGCGGCATGCAGACGATCACCGAGGACTTCCGCACCGAACTGGAGGCCGAGGTCGGCCAGCGCCCGACCTGGTCGGTCGAGGCGTTCACCGACGCCGACCAGGACGTCCGGCAGTCGATGGCACGGGTGCGGACCTCGCCCTTCCTGCCGCACACCGACGACGTGCGGGGCTTCGTCTTCGACGTGCACTCGGGCCGGCTGCGGGAAATCACGAATTAATAACGGCAGCCGAGTGACGAGGAGTGCCGCGTAAGGGAAGAATGCAACCGTGCGGTTCCGCCCCGCCGTTCGGACGGCGGGGCGGCCCGCACGATGGGGAGGGCCGGTCCAGGGATGACCGTGTCCCGCGGAACATGGCCTAGGAGCACCGGGTGACCACCTTTGACGCACGCGCAAGCCTCAGCGACCTGAGCACGACGGCCGACCGGGTACGCCGCAGTGTGGAGCACGTGATCGAGGGCAAGCCGGAGGTCGTACGGATCGCGCTGACCGTCCTGCTCGCCGAGGGGCATCTGCTCATCGAGGACGTGCCGGGCGTCGGCAAGACCATGCTGTCCAAGGCCCTGGCCCGCTCCATCGACTGCTCGGTGCGGCGCATCCAGTTCACCCCGGACCTGCTGCCGTCGGACATCACCGGCGTCAGCGTCTTCGACCAGCAGCAGCGCGACTTCGAGTTCAAGCCCGGCGCGATCTTCGCCCAGATCGTGGTCGGCGACGAGATCAACCGCGCCTCGCCCAAGACCCAGTCGGCGCTGCTGGAGTCGATGGA
Source organism: Streptomyces sp. NPDC021020 (assembly GCF_044333285.1). Lineage (NCBI taxonomy): Bacteria > Bacillati > Actinomycetota > Actinomycetes > Kitasatosporales > Streptomycetaceae > Streptomyces > Streptomyces sp. NPDC021020. The sequence goes on along the minus strand of NZ_JBIRQQ010000009.1, from coordinate 79,162 downwards.
GGAGGGCCAGGTCACCGTCGACGGCACCTCCTACGAGCTGCCGAGCCCCTTCATGGTCATCGCCACCCAGAACCCGGTGGAGATGGAGGGCACCTACCCGCTGCCCGAGGCGCAGCGGGACCGCTTCATGTGCCGCGTCTCGGTCGGTTACCCCAGCCCCGAGGCCGAGCTGAAGATGCTGGACGTGCACGGCGGCGTCTCGCCGCTGGACGACCTCCAGCCGGTGGCGCACGCGCACGAGATCGTCAAGCTCGTCGAGGCCGTCCGCCAGGTGCACGTCGCCGACCCGGTGCGCCGCTACGCGGTCGCGCTGGTCGGCGCCACCCGCGAGCACCCGGATCTGCGGCTGGGCGCGTCGCCGCGCGCCACGCTGCACCTGATCCGGGCGGCGCGGGCGTCGGCGGCCCTGGACGGGCGGGAGTTCGTGCTGCCCGACGACGTGCAGGGGCTGGCCGCGCCGGTGCTCGCGCACCGGCTGCTGCCGACCGCGCAGGCCCAGCTGAACCGGCGCACGCCCGAGCAGGTCGTCGCCGAGATCCTGCAGCGCGTGCCGGTGCCCGACCCGTCGGCGGGCCGCCGGCCGGGCATGCCGGGTGCCCGGGGGCTGTGATGGCCTCCCAGCTCCCCTCGGCGCCGCCCGCACCACCGGCCCAGCCGCCGCGCACCGGCGGCTTCCGCACCGCGCTCGGCGGGCTCACCACCCGCGGCCGCTCCTTCGTGGCCGCGGGTGTCGCCGCCGCGATATGCGCGTACGTCCTCGGGCAGCCCGACCTGCTGCGGGTCGGGCTGCTGCTCGCGGTGCTGCCGCTGGTGTGCGTCGCGGTGCTCTACCGCACCCGCTACCGGGTGGCCGGCAGCCGCCGGCTGTCGCCGTCCCGGGTACCGGCGATGTCGGAGGCGCGGGTGCACCTGCGGGTCGACAACGTCTCCCGCGTCCCCACCGGCCTGCTGATGCTCCAGGACCGGGTGCCGTACGTCCTCGGTCCGCGCCCGCGGTTCGTGCTGGACCGGGTCGAGCCGGGCGGCCACCGCGAGGTGTCCTACCGGGTGCGCTCCGACCTGCGCGGCCGCTACCCGCTGGGCCCGCTCCAGCTGCGGCTGAGCGACCCGTTCGGGATGTGCGAGCTGACCCGCTCCTTCAGCGCCTACGACACCCTCACCGTGGTGCCGAAGGTCGAGCCGCTGCCGCCGGTCCGGCTCACCGGCCAGGCCAACGGCTACGGCGAGAGCCGCACCCGGGCGCTGGCCTTCGCCGGCGAGGACGACGTCATCCCGCGCGGCTACCGGCACGGCGACGACCTGCGCCGGGTGCACTGGCGCTCCACCGCCCGCTACGGCGAGCTGATGGTGCGCCGCGAGGAGCAGCCGCACCGGGCCCGCTGCACCGTGCTGCTCGACACCCGCGAGTGGGCCTACTTCGGTTCGGGCCCCGACTCGGCCTTCGAGTGGGCGGTGTCGGCCGCCGCGTCGGTCTCCACCCACATGCTGGAGCGCGGCTACGCGGTCCGGCTGCTCACCGACACCGGCACCAGCGTCCCCGGCCCCGAGGGCACCGGGGGCTTCGCCGGCGACTCGTCGGACATGGCGGGCGTGCTGCTGGACACCCTCGCGGTGATCGGCCACTCCGACGGCCGTACGCTGTCCGCCGCGTACGAGGCGCTGCGGACGGCGAGCGAGGGCCTCATCGTGGCTTTCCTGGGCGACATGGACGAGGAGCACGCGACGAGCGTGGCCCGGCTGCGGCAGCGCGCGGGCGGCGCGGTCGCCTTCGTGCTGGACAGCGACGACTGGGTGGCCAGCGACGCGACGGGCCGGATGGTCGCGGTGACCGACGCGTCCGCCCTGCCGCCGGCCGAGGAGGGGACGCGGGGCGCGGTGCGGATGCTGCGCGAGGCGGGCTGGACGGTTGTGGAGGTCAGGGCGGGCGACGCGCTGCCGGAGCTGTGGCAGCAGGCGGACCGCTACCGGTCGGGGGAGAACGCCCCCGGACCGCAGCACGAGGCGGGGGCGGCACGATGAGCGGACGCGCACGGCTGACGATCTTCGCCGCGCTGGCGTCACTGATGGCGGCGTCGGCGCTGCTTCCGCTGGCCAGCCCGCGCGGCTGGTTCGTGAAGGCCGCCCTGTGCGTCGCCCTCCAGGCCGCGGTCGGCGCCGGGGCCCGCAGGATCCCGCTGGCCAGGCCGCTGACGGTGCTGGCGCAGGCGGTGGTGTCCCTGGTCGTGCTGACGATCATGTTCACCCCGCACCAGGCGCTGGGCGGCGTCCTGCCGGGGCCGCAGGCCTTCCGGCAGTTCGGCCAGCTGACGCAGGACGGCATGACCGACGTCACCAACTTCGCGATCCCCGCGCCCGTGACCCCCGGCATCAGGTTCCTGCTGGTCGGCGGGGTGCTGGTGATCGCGCTCGCGGTCGACGCGATAGCGGTCACGTACAACAGCGCGGCCCCCGCCGGGCTGCCGCTGCTGGCGCTCTACGCCGTCGCGGCCGGCCTGGAGGAGGGCAACAGCCAGTGGGTGTACTTCCTGGTCGCCTCGGTCGGCTACCTGCTGCTGCTGCTCGCCGAGGGCCGTGACCGGCTCTCCCGCTGGGGCCGGGTCTTCGGCGGCGCCCCGCGGCCGGGCAGCTGGTCCGGCCCCGCGGGCGCGGCGGGCGGCGGCTCGCCGCTCGCCCCGGTGCGCACCGGGCGGCGGATCGGCGTGATGGCGCTGGGCATCGCACTGGTGCTGCCGGTGGCCCTGCCCTCGCTGGGCGACGGTGTGCTGAACGGCTCCGGCGGTGGCGGCAACGGCGACGGGACGGGCACGGGCTTCGGCAACTCCACCTCGGTACGCCCCGAGGTCGCGCTGCAGGACTACCTCAACCAGCCCGACAACCGCGAGGTGATGACCTACCGCACCAACTCCGCCGACGCGCAGGGCATGTACCTGCGGATCGTCGCCCTCGACAACTTCGACGGCGAGAGCTGGTCGGCGTCCAAGGACGAGAAGCTCGACATCCCCGACGCGCTGCCCGCCCCGCAGGGGCTGGCCTCCGACGTCACCTCCACCACCGTCAACACCTCGGTGGTCGTGGACCGGGACTACGCGCAGGGCTGGCTGCCGATGCCCTACCCGGCCACCCGGGTCCAGGCCGAGGGGAACTGGCGCTACGAGCCCGAGGGCCGGATGGTCATCGGCGAGGGCGGGCAGACCACCGCGGGCATCCGCTACCAGGTCTCCAGCCTCCAGGTGGACCCGACCGCCGCTCAGCTGGAGGCCGCCCCGCCGGCCACCGGGGACATCGCCGAGCACTACGAGGAGGTGCCCGACTCGCTGCCGAAGATCGTCGAGCAGACCGCCCAGCAGGTCACGCAGGGCGCGGCCGACGACTACCAGCGGGCACTGGACCTCCAGAACTACTTCACCTCCGGACAGTTCGTCTACAACACCCAGGCGAAGTCCGGCACCGGTGTCGACGCCATCGCGCGCTTCCTGCAGACCAAAGAGGGCTTCTGCATCCACTTCGCCTTCACCATGGCGGCGATGGCCCGCACCCTGCACATTCCGGCGCGCGTCGCCGTCGGCTTCACGCCCGGCTCGATGACCAGCAGCGGCAGCATGTCCGTCGGCATCAAGGACGCCCACGCCTGGCCCGAGCTGTACTTCGAGGGCATCGGCTGGACGCGCTTCGAGCCCACGCCCTACCGGGGCACCGCGCCCGACTACACCCTGCCGAACAGCCCCAGCACCGGCGGCGAGACCCCCGACCCCGGTCAGCACGGCCAGGGCAGCACCGCGCAGCCGCGCCCGTCCGCCTCCGCGCAGTGCGCCGACCACACCGGCTCCGGCGCGAGCTGCGCCCCGGCGGCAGCCGGGGGCAGCGGCGGCTCCGGCGGCAGCTCGGACGCCCTCCGCTACGCCGGGCTCGCCCTGCTCGTCCTGCTGCTGCTCGCCGTGCCGACGCTGCCGATGCTGTGGCGCGGCCGGCTGCGCGCACGGCGCCTGGGCGGCGGCCGCGAGACCCGGGAGGAGTACGGCGGCCCGGTGCTCGCCGCGTGGCGCGAGGTACTCGACACCGGGTGGGACTACGGCATCACGCCGGACGAGTCCGAGACGCCCCGCCGGGCGATGGCCCGGCTGGTCGCCGAGGGCGGCCTCAACGGCTCCGCCGCGGAGGGCGCGGCACGGCTGGCCACCGCGGTGGAGCGCACGCTGTACGCACCGCAGGCGCCGCCCGCCGCCGGGCTCGCCGCGGACGTCCACGCCGTACGCGCCGGGCTGCACGCCACGGCCGGGCGCGGCGGCCGCTTCCGGGCGCGCTTCCTCCCCCGCTCCTTCGCCCGCGTCCTCTGGCGCACATCCGCGCACAGCGCGGCCTTCTCCGCCCGCCTCTCCACCACCACGGACCGCCTGACGGCGCCCTTGCGCCGCCGCCTGCCCCGCGGCGCGGGCTGAGGCTCCGCGGAGGACGCCCCGAAGGGGCGCGGGGAACTGCGCGAGCAACCCACCACCGGCCGGTGGTCCGGTACGGACCGAACTGCCCCTTCGGGCCGGTGACGACGTGCACCACGGTGGTGGGCTGGTCGCGCAGTTCTCCCCCAGGCTCCGCCTGGGAGGTGCCCCCACGCGCCCCTGATGGCTCGGGCCCTGCGCAGCAAACAGCTCGGGCCCTGCGCAGCAGAACGCCCCGCCGGGCTGCGCGGCGGAACCGCGGGGCCCGGCGGGGCGGAAGTCAGGTCAGCGGGGGGGCTTAACGCCCGCCCTGCTGTTCGTCGCGGCGCCGCTGCCACCGCTCCTCGATGCGGTCCATGACCGTCCCGCGACGCGGCTGGCGGGGCTCACGCCGCCCGAGGCGGCCTCGGCGGCCGCCGGGGCCGAGCGGCGGCGGGGGCTGGTCCAGCGGCTTGCCCGCCTTGCGCCAGCCGGTCACCGCGAGCACCGCGAAGACCAGCATCACGACGAAGCCCGCGACACCGAGCACGGTCAGTTTGGCGATCATGCCGCCGATGAGCAGCGCGACACCGGCCAGGAAGCCCGCGACCGACAGATACACGCGGCGCCGGGTGAAGGTGCGCAGCCCGGTACCTTCGAGTGCCGACGCGAACTTGGGATCCTCGGCGTACAGCGCTCGCTCCATCTGCTCGAGCATGCGCTGCTCGTGCTCCGAGAGCGGCACGGAGACCTCCTCTTCGACGGCCGCGGAAGCGACCGGTCCGACCCTTTCAGGATAGGCAGGGAATCGCCCCCGTGACACCCGCCCCTGTGCGCCAATCCGACGGGTCCTTCATTCCCCGTCCGCTGCCGCGTCATGCCAGCATACGGTGAGGAAACGCGCTGTGGGCGGGCTGTGACCGACTCCCCGTGTGCCGTCCCGCACGCCGCGGCGGCCCGGAGGCCGCGCGACCCCCGGGCGGGGGCCGCCGGGCAGCGGTCGGGCAGCCGTCAGGGGCGCTCCGCGAGGACGTGCAGCTGGGTCGCGACGGCGTGGAAGCCGGGATCCTCCGCCGCGGCGAGCTCCAGCCGCAGCAGCGCCTCGACGGCGCCCGGCTCGGTGTCGACGAGCACGCCGGGCACGAGGTCGGCGAAGATCCGCACGCCGTGCACGGAGGCGGTGCGCAGCCCCGCGTCGGCGACCAGCCGGCTCAGCTCCTGGGCGGTGAAGCGGCGGGGCAGCGAGTCCCCGTCGCCCCAGCGGCCGTCCGGGTCGCCCAGGGCGTGCTGGGCCTCGGCGAAGTGGCCGGCGAGCGCCCTGGCCAGGACGGCGCCGCCGCGGCCCGCGGCGAGCAGGCTGAGCGCACCGCCGGGGCGCAGCGCGCCGGCGACGTGGCGTACGCCCTCGGCCGGGTCGTCGACGTATTCGAGCACGCCGTGGCACAGGACCATGTCGTAGCCGTCGGGGGTGACGACGTCGGGCAGGCCCTGCGCGTCGCCCTGGACGCCGCTGACCCGGTCGGTGACGCCCGCTTCCGCCGCGCGCCGCTCCAGCGCGAACAGCGCGTCGGGGCTGGGGTCGACGACGGTGACCCGGTGGCCGAGGCGGGCCACCGGCACCGCGAAGTTGCCCGTGCCGCCGCCGGTGTCCAGGACGTCCAGGACGGGGCTGTCCGCGGCCTTCGCGCGCCGGTCGAGCGCCTCGCGCAGCACCTCCCAGACCACGGCGGTGCGCAGGGCGGCTCGGGGGCGCATCGGGTCCACCCCTGCTTGACGGGACATGGCGGACGGCTCCTTGCGGCACGGGCGACGGTGGCGTACGGCGGCCCGGGCGACGGTGGTGATCCAGGCCTGCGCACCCCACTGTAGGCCCTGGCCGCCGCCGCCCGCGGGCCCCGCGCTGGTCACTCCGCCGAGGGCACCACCGGGGCGCCGACGGGCGGGGCGGAGCCGTCCAGCGCGGGGCGCAGCAGCAGCATGCGCTCCACCAGGCGCAGGAACATCGTCACGGCACGGACCAGGTCGTCGGCCTCGCGGGGTCCGGCCGCGGTGGCTATGCCGGCCTCGGCCCGGGCCCTGCGGTCGGCCCCGGCGGCGAACAGGGCGCTCCATTCGGACAGCTCCGGGGCGATCTCCGGCAGCACCTCCCACACGCTGCGGATCCTGCGGCGGCGGCGCGGGGTGTCCTCGGGGCGGCCGCGGGCGGCGAGCACCGCGGCGGCGGTGCGCAGGGCGGCGAGATGGGCGGTGGCGTACCGCTCGTGGGGGGCGTCGAGCCCGGCGGCCTCGGTCAGGCCGAGGTGGGCCTGGGTGAGCAGGTCGAGGGCGGCGGGCGGTGCGGTGGTACGACGCAGCACAGGGTGGACGTCGCTGACCGGAAGTGCCATGGCGAGCCTCACTTTCTCCGTACGTGTGTCCGTACGCCCCATAGTGGGGCCCACCACTGACAATGCGCGTTGACCTGCGGATTTCGCCGCCCGCGGGCCCGTCGCGGCAGCTTTTCCCGGGGGTTTTCCGGCAAGATCACCCCACGCCGCCCCCACCGCTGCGGGCAGAATCGGGCCATGACCACCGCACGACGCCAGGCCACCCGCCGCAAGCTCTACGCGGCGGCCGTCACGCTCATCGCCGAACAGGGCTTCTCCGCCACGACCGTCGACGAGATCGCCGAGCGCGCCGGAGTGGCGAAGGGCACCGTCTACTACAACTTCGCGAGCAAGAACGACCTGTTCGAGGAGCTGCTGCGGGACGGCGTGGAGCGGCTGCGGGACGCGCTGCGGCAGGCGGCGTCGGCGGCGCGGGCGCGCGGCGGCAGCGGGGTGGACGCGCTGGACGCGATGATCCTGGCCGGGCTGACCTTCATCGTCCGCTACCCGTCCTTCACGCAGCTGTACGTGGCGGAGCTGTGGCGTACCAACAGGGCCTGGCAGGACACGCTGACACTGGTGCGCACCGAGGCGGTGTCGGTGGTCGAGGAGGTGCTGGCGGCGGCGGTCGCGGACGGCGAGCTGAGCGACGAGATCGATGTGCCGCTCACGGCGTCCGCGCTGTTCGGCATGGTGCTGGTGGCGGCGCTCGACTGGCAGGCCTTCCAGCCCGAGCGCAGCGTCGAGGACGTGCACGCGGCGCTGTCGCGGCTGCTCCAGGGCCGGGTCGGCGGCGCGCTGGGCGGGCCCTCCCGCCGCGTCTGAGGCACCTGAGCGCGGCGGATACGGCCCCGGTGCACTGTCCCGGCCCGGTCCGTCCCCCCCTGCTACGGACCGGGCCGGGGCAGCGCCCCCCATGACAACCCCCGTTGCCGGCGGGCTCCCGTCCTACCGCCGCCCCGTGTCGGCGGTGTGTCCGGGGTGCCTGCCCGCGCACCACTCTTCCGGTCCGCGCGGGCCGCGCCATCCGTACGGATACTCATCCCGGGGCCTAGGTAGCCGTACTCAGTCCCGGCCCGATCCGGCCAACTCCGGGCGCGCGGCGGGCAGGTCTGGCTAGAGTCCCGGTCATGTCCGCACTTCCGCTGATCTTCACCAGTGGCTGGGCGAGCGGGATCAACGCGTACGCGGTCGTCCTGCTGCTCGGCCTGATGGGTGCCACCGGGGCCACCGACGAGGTGCCGCTGTCCTTGCAGCGCACCGACGTGCTGGTGGTCGCCGCGCTGCTGTTCCTGTGCGAGGCGGTGGCGGACAAGATCCCGTACCTCGACTCGGTGTGGGACGTGGTGCACACCGTGATCCGGCCGGTCGCGGGCGCGGTGGTGGCCGCGCTGCTCGCGGGGCACGACGGTTCGCTGCCGCAGGTCGCGGCGGCCGCGGTGGGCGGTTCGACGGCGCTGGTGACGCATCTGGTCAAGACCGGTACGCGGATGGCGGTCAACACCTCGCCGGAGCCGGTGAGCAACATCGTGCTGAGCCTCACCGAGGATCTGGGCGTGGCGGCCCTGGTGGTCCTCGCGCTCTTCCACCCGGTGGCGGCGGCACTCGTCGCGGGCGCCGTCCTGGTCGCGGGGATCACCGTGGTGATCTTCCTCTTCTCCCGCATCCGGCGCTTCTGGCGGCGCCGCAAGGAGCTGCGCGCCGCCCGTCGCAAGGGCACCCCGGCCACGGCCTGACCGCGCGCCCGCCGCTACAGTCCGTGGCATGGCACGGATTGCGGTGATCGGCGCGGGTATGGCGTCGCTGGCGGCGGCGGCACGGCTGGCGGTCGGCGGCCACCGGGTGGTGGTGCTGGAGCGCACCGGCGGGTACGGCGGTGCGGTGGGGCGGCTGGCACGGGAGGGCTTCGCCTTCGACACCGGCCCCGGCCTGCTGACCCTGCCCGCGGTCTACCGCGACCTGTTCGTCAAGACCGGCAAGGCCGCGCTGGAGGACGTCGTGGGCCTGGCCGAGGTGGATCCGGCGGCCCGTCATGTCTTCGCCGACGGCACGGAGGTGACGCTGCCGAACGCCTCGCGCTCCGGCACCGTCGCGGCGCTGGACGCCGCCTGCGGGCCCGGCAGCGGGGAGCGCTGGGCGGATCTGCTGGTCCGCGGCCGCGAGACGTGGGAGGTCATGCGGCGGCCGATGCTGGAGGAGGCGCTGCCCGCCGACCCGCGGGTCTTCGCGCGCGACCCGTACCCGGCGCTCAGGCGCGGTTTCGGGCCGGGGCGGGGCAGGCCGTCGCTGGCCCGGGTGGCGGCGGCCGAGCTGCGCGACCCGCGGCTGGTGGCGCTGCTGGAGAGCCATCTGCTGGCGCAGGGCGTCGACCCGCGCGAGGGCCCGGCCTCCGCCGCGGTGCTGCCGTACCTGGAGGCGACCTTCGGGGTCTGGTACGTCCGCGGGGGCGTGCGCGCGCTGGCCGACGCGGTGTACGAGCGCTGCCGCGAGCGGCGGGTGGAATTCCGCTTCGACGCCCCCGTGGCCGGGCTGCTGGTCGCCGGCGGGCGGGCGGCCGGGGTGCGGCTGGCCGACGGGAGCGAGGTGCCGGCCGACATCGTGGTGGCCGGGGCGCCGCTGCCCGCGCTCGCCGCCGCGGGCGGTGCGGACGGCACGCCGTGGCCCTTCACCGGGCCCCGCGGGGAGTCCGGGCGCTTCTCCGTCCACCTGGCGCTGCGCGGCTCGCGCCCGCAGGGTTGCGCGCACCGCACGGTGGTGCACGCGGCGGACCGGAAGGGCGCACTGGACTGGCTGTTCGCCCGCCGCCCCGCGCCGCTGCCGCCGCGCGGCGGTGTGACGGTGACCGTGCTGCGGCCCGACGACCCGGCGACCCGGCCGGACGGCGGGCACGAGGCGGTGACGCTGACCGCGCCGGTGCCCGCGCACGGCACGGCGGGCGCGCCGCGGGCGGTGGACTGGAACGCGCCGGGGGCCGCGGACGGCTTCGCGGACCTCGTGGTGGCCGCCGCCGAGGCCGCCGTGCCGGGGCTGCGCGAGCGGGAGCTGTGGCGGGAGGTGCGCACCCCGGCGGACGTCGAGCGGGAGACCGGCGCGGCGGGCGGCGCGGTGCCGGGGCCGTCGCTGGCCGGTGCGGGCGGGACGCTGCTGCGGGCGGCGAACCGGGCGCCGCTGCCGGGCCTCTACGCGGTCGGCGGCTGGGCGCACCCGGGCGGCGGGCTGCCGCACGCGGGCATGTCGGCGGCCATCACCGCGGACCTGGTGGCGGGCGGCCCGGGCGGCAGCCGCTGAGCCGCGGCGGGCTGCGCGGGCCCGTACGGGTGCCCGAAGGCGGGCCGGCGACGGCGCGGTACATGACCGCCCCGCAAGATCGTTAATCGGGCGCGCGCCCGAATTCAACTGATCGAGGGGTTGTGGGGGCAGGCCCTCCCGGCGCGCCGGGTCGATCACTTAGCGTGATCGCAGGCTCTGTGTTCGCCGAGCGGAAGGCCCTTCCGACATGTCCCAGCCCTTCGAACTCCCGGATTTCTACGTCCCGTATCCGGCCCGCCTCAACCCCCGCCTGGAGCGGGCGCGCGCGCACACCAAGGAGTGGGCGCGCGGCATGGGCATGCTGGAGGGGTCCGGCATCTGGGAGGAGTCGGATCTCGACGCGCACGACTACGCGCTGCTGTGCGCGTACACCCACCCCGACGCCTCGGGCCCCGAGCTGGACCTGGTCACCGACTGGTACGTCTGGGTGTTCTTCTTCGACGACCACTTCCTGGACATCTTCAAGCGCACGCAGGACATGGCGGGCGCGAAGGCCTATCTGGACCGGCTGCCGGACTTCATGCCGCTCGACCCGGACGGGCCGATGCCGGAGCCGACCAACCAGGTGGAGGCGGGGCTGGCGGATCTGTGGGCGCGCACGGTGCCGGCGATGTCGGACGACTGGCGGCGGCGCTTCCGGCAGAGCACCGAGTCCCTGCTGGAGGAGTCGCTGTGGGAGCTCGGCAACATCAGCGCGGGCCGGATCTCCAACCCCGTCGAATACATCGAGATGCGCCGCAAGGTGGGCGGCGCGCCCTGGTCGGCGAATCTCGTCGAGCACGCCGCGGCGGCCGAGGTGCCCGCGGTGATCGCCGCGAGCCGCCCGCTGCGGGTGCTGCGCGACACCTTCTCCGACGGCGTCCACCTGCGCAACGACCTGTTCTCCTACCAGCGCGAGACCGAGCAGGAGGGCGAGCTGGCCAACGCGGTGCTGGTGCTAGAGCACTTCCTCGGCCTCCCGCCCCAGGAGGCCGCCGAGCTGGTCAACGACCTGCTGACGTCCCGCCTCCAGCAGTTCGAGCACACCGCCCTCACCGAGGTCGGCCCGCTCGCCGACCAGTACGGCCTGGGCCCCGCCGAGCGGCGGGACGTGCTGGCGTACGTCAAGGGCCTCCAGGACTGGCAGTCCGGCGGCCACGAGTGGCACATGCGCTCCAGCCGCTACATGAACGGCGCCGGGGAGGGCGCCGCGGGCGCGGTGAGCGGCACGGCGGCCGCGACCGGGGGGCTCGGCGGACCGACCGGGCTGGGCACGACGGCGGCGGGGGTGCTCGGCTCGCTCGCGGCGACGATGCCGCAGCGCCTGCGCTCCTTCAGCCATGTCCCCCACCGGCCGGTGGGCCAGGTGCCGCTGCCGGACATCGCGATGCCCTTCCCGCTGCGGATGAGCCCGCATCTGGACGCCGCCCGCGAGCACTGCGCCACATGGTGCGAGCGGATGGGCCTGCTGGGCCCGGAGCCCGGCGTCCCCGCGCCGGGCGGGGTGTGGGACGCGGAGAAGCTGGCGGCGTACGACCTCGCGCTGTGCGCCGCCGGTATCCACCCGGAGGCGACCGAGCAGGCGCTGGACCTGACGACCCAGTGGCTGGCGTGGGGCACCTACGGCGACGACTACTACACGCAGGTCTTCGGCCGCGCCGGTGACCTGCTGGCCGCCCGGCTCACCACCGACCGGCTGCGGCTGTTCATGCCGCTGGACGCCGGGCTGGTGCCGCCGCCGCTCACCGCGTTCGAGCGGAGCCTCGCCGACCTGTGGCGGCGCACCGCGGGGCCGATGGGCCAGGAGGCCCGGTGCGCCTTCCGCGCCGCGATCGACGACATGACCGCGAGCTGGCTGTGGGAGCTGGTGAATCTCCGGCACAACCGGATCCCCGACCCGGTGGACTACATCGAGATGCGCCGCGACACCTTCGGCTCCGGCCTGACGATGAGCCTGTCCCGGATCGGCCACGGCGGGGTGCTCCCTCCCGAGGTCTACCGCGCCCGGCCGGTGCGGGCCATGGAGTCCGCGGCGGCGGACTTCGCGTGCCTGCTCAACGACGTCTTCTCGTACCGGAAGGAGATCGAGTTCGAGGGCGAGATCCACAACGCGGTGCTGGTGGTGCAGAACTTCCTGGACTGCGGCCCGGACGAGGGGATGCGGGTGGTGGGCGCCCTCATGGCCGCGCGGATGGCGGAGTTCCAGCACATCACCGAGACGCAACTGCCCTCGCTCTACGAGGAGTTCCAGCTCGACCCGGCCGCCCGCCGGGCGCTGGACGGCTATGCCCAGGAGCTGCGGGACTGGATGGCCGGAATCCTGAACTGGCACCGCGGCTGCCGCCGCTACGACGAGGAGTCGCTGCTGCGCCACTTCCCGGCGGCCGCCGCGGCGGCCACGGCTCCTCCCGCGGCCCAGCCCTGGCGCATCCCCGCCGGGCTCGGCACCGCGGCGGCCCGGCTGCCCGCGCTGCTGGGCGACACGGGCCGGTAGCGGGCCGGCTCAGTAGCGGTAGGGGTCGTACGGGTCCGACTGCTGCGGCGGGTAAGGCGCGGGCGGCTGGTCGCCGTAGGGCTGCTGCTGGGGGATGTACGGCGGCTGCTCCGCCTGTTGCGGGTATTGCTCCTGGTAGGGGTAGCCGTAGCCGTACGGGTCCGCAGGCGGCGGGGGCTGGGGGGTCCAGTCGCCGGTGGTGTGCGGGAAGTCCCCGTAGCCGGCGGCGGGCTGCTGCTGCGGGTAGCCCTGCCCGTAGTCGTGGCCCTGCTGCTGCCCCGGACCCTGGTCGTAGCCGTAGCCGCCGTCGTAGCCGTAGCCGCCGGGGGGCTGCTCGGGGTAGCCGTGCGGGTCGGCCGCGGACTGGTCGGCGCCCCAGCCGTAGCCGTCCGGGGCCGTGCCCTGCCCGTCGCCGTAGCCGTAGCCGTACGAGGCGGCTGCGGGCTCGGGCTGGGCGGGCGGGGCCCAGCCCGAGCCCGCGCCGGTGTCCTGGCCGTAGCCGCGCGTCGCGTACGGGTCGGCGGTGGGGCCGGGCGGGGTGCCGTAGAGCGGGTATTCGCCGCTGTCCTCGTGCATCGGCATCGGCTGGTAGATGTCGTCGCGCGCGCTGCCCGGGTCGGCGATCTGCTCGGGTCCGCCCTCGACGGACACCTGGCCGGTGTCGCCGAAGCCGTCCTCCTCGATCGGGCCGACCTCCAGCGTGGCCCGGCCGCGCGGCGCGGGACGGCCGCCGCGGAGCCGGTCGGCGAGCGGTCCGCCGCTCAGCGCCCATCCCGCGGCGAAGCCCCGCTTGTACGACCAGGTGACCTGTACCTGCCCGATGCCGAAGGCGATCGCGCCCACCAGGATCAGCAGCGGCTCCCGCATCGCGACCCCGGCGACGACCCCCATGAAGCCCGCGAAGGCCAGCGCCCGCCAGCGCAGCCGCGCCTTGTGCTGGAACAGCACCTCACCCAGCAGCCACAGCGCGACGATGCCGAAGGCGATGTAGAGCACCGAGAAGCCCATGGGGCCCACTTCCTCACCTGGGAGCCGCCGCGGGCGTCGCTACGCCCGCCGGTGCAGTCCCAGATTCTCGTAGATCTCCAGCGATGCGGTGGAGTGGTTAAGAGTAATGAAGTGCAGCCCCGGGATGTCCTCCGCCAGCAGCCGCCGGCACATCTCGGTGGCGAACTCGATGCCGATCGCCCGCACCGCCGCCGGGTCGTCCTGCACCGCGAGGATGCGCTCGGCGACGCGGGGCGGGAAGGGCGTGTTGCCGAGTTGCGAGAAGCGCTCGATCTGCCGGACGTTCGTCACCGGCATGACCTCGGGGATGATCGGGGTGCTGCACCCCGCCGCGTCGACCCGGTCGCGCAGCCGCAGGTAGGCGTCGGCGTCGAAGAACATCTGGGTGATGGCGAAATCCGCGCCCGCGCGGCACTTGTCGAGGAAGTGCCGGGTGTCGTCGGCCGGGTCGGTGGAGCGCGGGTGCATCTCGGTGAAGGCGGCGACGCCCACGCAGAAGTCGCCGGACTCCTTGATCAGCCGGACCAGCTCCGCCGCATACGTCAGGCCCTGCGGGTGCGGGACCCATTCGCCCAGCGGGTCGCCGGGCGGGTCGCCGCGCACGGCGAGGATGTTGCGGATCCCGGCGTCGGCGTACTGCCCGATGATGTTGCGCAGCTCGGCGACCGAGTGGTTCACCGCGGTCAGGTGCGCGCAGGGGGTGAGCGTGGTGTCGGAGACGATCCGGTCGGTGGCACGGACGGTGCCGTCGCGCGAGGAGCCGCCGGCGCCGTAGGTGACCGACACGAAGGTCGGCTGCACCGCCTCGATGCGCCGGATCGCGTTCCACAGCGTCCGCTCGCCCTTCTCCGTCTTGGGCGCGGTGAACTCGAAGGAGTACGAGCGGCGGCCGGACGCGAGCAGCTCACGGATGGTGAGCGCTCGGTCCGTCCGCGTGGACGGGGTTCCCAGGGCCATGAGTGCAGGCTAACCGCGGTCGGCGACCGAGCGTCACCGGAACGGGGAATATGCCCGAATACGCCCGTTCCCCGTCCACCCTGTGGACAGCCCGCAGGCACCCGCCGTCGACCGGCGGTGACGCGGCCCCGGCGGGGTCAGGCGCGCACGGCCGCCGCGAGCCCGCGGGCGGCCTCGTACGGATCGGCGGCCTCGGTGATCGCCCGGACCACCACGATCCGCCGCGCGCCCGCCGCCAGCACCTCGCCGACGTTGCCCGCGTCGATGCCGCCGATCGCGAACCACGGCCGGTCCGTGCCGAGCCCCGCGGCGTACCGCACCAGGTCCAGGCCGGGCGCCGGGCGGCCCGGCTTGGTGGGCGTCGGCCACACCGGGCCGGTGCAGAAGTAGTCCGCGCCCGGCTGCCCGGCCGCCGCGGCCGCCTCCGCCTCGCTATGGCAGGAGCGGCCGATCAGCACGTCCTCGCCCAGCAGGGCGCGCGCGGCGGGCACCGGCAGATCGCCCTGCCCCAGGTGCAGGACGTCCGCGCCCGCCGCGTGCGCCACGTCGGCCCGGTCGTTGACGGCGAGCAGCCGCCCGTGCCGCCGGCACGCGTCCGCGAGGACGGCGAGCGCCGCCAGCTCCTCGCGGGCCTCGATGCCCTTCTGCCGCAGCTGGATCACGTCCACCCCGCCGGCCAGGGCCGCGTCGGCGAACTCCGCGAGATCGCCGCGCTCCTGCCGGGCGTCGGTGCACAGATACAGCCGGGCGTCCGCCAGCCGTTCGCGTGCCGTGCTGCTGGTCATACGGGCGGCTCCCCGGGGCGGGCGGCGGACGGGGCGCCGCAGGGCTTACACGGCGAGCGCCTGGGCGCGGCGCTTCACCTCGGTCCCCCGATTCTCCCGCAGCGCCTGTGCCGGGGTGCCGGGCAGGGTCTCATCGGCGGTGAAGAGCCACTCCAGGGCCTCCTCGTCGGAGAACCCGTCGTCCTTCAGGACGGTCAGCGTGCCGGCCAGGCCCTTGATGATCTTGCCCTCGCCGATGAAGGCGGCGGGCACCATGAGCACCTTGTTCTCCCCGCGGCGGACCGCGAGCAGTTGCCCCTCCTTGATGAGCGGGCGGATACGGGTGATGTCGAGCCCCAGCCCGTCGGCGACCTCGGGGAGGGTGAGCCAATCGGGGACGAGCGCGTCGATATGTGCGTCAACTGACGAGAAAACAGTCACGGGACAAGCCTGCCACCTGCCGCCGACAAGCGCTGCGGGGCGGCGCCGTCCGGGCACCCGGACATGGGCCGTTCCGCCTACCGCGCCGCCGACCTCAGCGGCACCGCCGGGTCGGCGGCCAGCGCCGGGTCCACCGACGCCGAGCTGCCGATCAGCTTGCGGGCCTGCGCCAGATCCCGCGGCCGCCCCACCGCGAGCACCGCCGCCAGCCGCTCGCCGCGCAGCCAGCACGCCGACCACGCGTCCGTCGCCGGATCGCCCCGCATCAGCAGCGTGTCGGCGCCGGCGTGGTGCCCGGCGTACTGCACGAAGCGCCCGAACTGCTCCGACCAGAAGTACGGCACCGGGTCGTACACCTCGTCGCCGCCCAGTACGTTCGCCGCGGCCGTACGCGGGCCCTGCAGGGCGTTGTCCCAGTGGTGGACCAGCAGCCGCTCGCCGTACCGGGCCGACGGGAAGGACGCGCAGTCGCCCACCGCGAAGACGTCCGGCGCGGTCGTCCGCAGCCGGTCGTCGGCGACGACCGCGCCGTCCGTCCCGAGTGCGACACCCGCCCCGGCCAGCCAGCCCGTCGCCGGACGCGCCCCGATCCCCACCACCACGGCCTCCGCCGCAATCCGGCTGCCGTCCGCGAGCACCACCGCGCCGGGCTCCAGCTGCGCCACCGGGGTACCCGTCCGCAGCTCGACCCCCGCCTCGTCGTACCAGGCCCGCATGTGCGCGGTCACGACCGCGGGCAGCACCCCCGCGAGCGGCCGGTCCGCCGCCTCCACGACCGTCACCGCGCAGCCCGCCTGCCGGGCCGCGGTCGCGAACTCCGCGCCGATCCAGCCGGCGCCCACGACGACCACGTCCTGACCCGCGTCCAGCACGGGACGCAGCGCCGCCGCGTCGTCCAGCGTCCGCAGCAGATGCACGCCGGGCAACCCCGTCGTCCCCGGCAGCGCCACCGGATACGCCCCGGTGGCCACCACGAGCCGGTCGTACGGGACCGCGCCCGCGTCCGTCACCACCTCGCGCTCCCCCGTGCGCAGCGCCTGCGCCCGCACCCCCAGCCGCACGTCCACCCGCAGGGCGTCGAAGTCCACGTCGAACCTGGCGTCGTCGGCCGGGCCGCCCAGCAGTACCGCCTTCGACAGCGGCGGCCTGTCGTACGGGGCGTGCGGTTCGTCCCCGATCAGCGTGATCTCGTCCGCCGAGCCCATCTCTCTGAGGGCCACGGCTGTCTGCACGCCGGCCATGCCGGCTCCGACGATGACGAATTTCCGGCTGCTCATTTCCTCACGGTAGCGCTCCGCGGTGCCGCCGCCGGGCGGGGCGTGCGGCTTTCCCACCGCGGTGGGTGCCCGCGCCTGGCGGCGCGGGGTGTTTCCCACCCGCACCACCCGTGCGAGTCAGATGTCGTCTGACGGCCCCCCTGTGGGGCTCAACCACCATCGGCGGCGAACCCGCCACACCCCGCCGGGTAACAACAGGGGCGCGAGGAACTGCGCGAGCAACCACCCACCGGCGGGCGGTCGCATGTCGAACCGCACCACCCGTCCCGGGGCGCTCGCCGGGGAGGGATAGGGTGAGTCACGAGTTGGACTCGCGGGAGCCTGGGGTGGACCGGGCTGAGAGGGCGGCTGGTCGCCGCCGACCGTAGGAACCTGATCCGGGTCATTCCGGCGAAGGGAGGAGCTGACGTCCATGCGGACGTACCGAACGCACCCGCACCCCGACGTACTGATCATCGGCGGCGGCATCATCGGCCTCGCCACGGCCTGGCGCGCAGCGCAGCGCGGCCTGCGGACGGCGGTCGCCGACCCCGCACCCGGCGGCGGAGCCGCCCACGTCGCGGCGGGCATGCTCGCCGCCGTCACGGAGCTGCAGTACGGCGAGCAGGCCCTGCTCGACCTGAACCTCGCCTCCGCCGCCCGCTACGCGGGCTTCGCCGCGGAGCTGAGCGAGGCGACGGGCCTGGACACCGGCTACCGCCCGTGCGGCACCCTCGCGGTGGCGCTGGACGCCGACGACCGCGCGCAGCTGCGCGACCTGCACGCCTTCCAGACGGAACTGGGCCTGGACTCCCACTGGCTGACCGGCCGCGAGTGCCGCCGCCTGGAGCCGATGCTCGCGCCCGGCGTACGCGGCGGCCTGCGGGTGGACGGCGACCACCAGGTCGACCCACGGCGGCTGGCGGCGGCGCTGCTGAGAGCGGCGGAGCTCGCGGGCGTGGAGTTCCTGCGGGCGCGCGCCGCCCGGGTGGAGTCGGCGGGGGGCCGGGTGACCGGCGCGGTGCTCGCGGACGGCACGACGGTGACCGCCGCCCAGACCGTGCTGGCCGCGGGCAGCGAGAGCGGGCGGATCGACGGGATACCGCCCGAGCTGCTGCCGCCCGTGCGCCCGGTGAAGGGCCAGATCCTGCGGCTGCGGATCCCGGCCTCGCACGCGCCGTTCCTGTCGCGTACGGTCCGCGCGGTGGTCCGCGGCAGCCATGTGTACCTGGTGCCGCGCGACAACGGCGAGCTGGTGCTCGGCGCGACGAGCGAGGAGTTCGGCTGGGACACCACGGTGACCGCCGGCGGGGTCTACGAACTCCTGCGGGACGCACACGAGTTGGTGCCCGGCATCACCGAACTCCCGCTCACCGAGACGCTCGCGGGTCTGCGCCCCGGCTCACCGGACAACGCCCCGCTGCTGGGCCGCACCGCGCTGGACGGCCTGCTGTTCGCGACCGGCCACCACCGCAACGGCGTGCTGCTCACGCCGGTCACCGGCGACGCGATGGCCGCGGTGCTGACCTCCGCGGACGGCGAACTCCCGGCGTACGCGGCGGCGTTCGGAGCGCAGCGGTTCGCCGCCCGGGAGCCGGGGACCTACCAGGAGCTGAGCGTATGAACGCCACGCGTACGCCGGGCGGCGCGCGGATCACCGTGCACGTCAACGGGCGGGCCCACGAACTGGACGCGCCCGTCGCCCTCGATGCCCTGGTCGCGGAGCTGACGACCGCGCCCTCGGGGGTGGCCGCGGCGCTCAACGAGACGGTCGTCCCGCGGACCCGCTGGTCCGCGACCCCGCTGTCCGACGGCGACCGCGTCGAGGTGCTGACCGCGGTCCAGGGAGGCTGAACGATGACGACGACGGCACCGGCGACGGCGGCCGACCCCCTGATCGTCGGCGGGGTCGCGTTCGGCTCCCGGCTGATCATGGGCACGGGCGGCGCGCCCAGCCTGGAGGTGCTGGAGCACGCGCTCGTCGCGTCCGGCACCGAGCTGACCACGGTGGCGATGCGCCGCCTCGACCCGACCACGCAGGGCTCCGTGCTGTCGGTGCTCACCCGGCTCGGCATCCGCGTGCTGCCCAACACCGCGGGCTGCTTCACGGCGGGCGAGGCCGTGCTGACCGCGCGGCTGGCGCGGGAGGCGCTGGGCACGGACTGGATCAAGCTCGAAGTCATCGCGGACGAGCGGACGTTGCTGCCGGATCCGGTCGAACTGCTGGACGCGGCGGAGGTGCTGGTCGACGACGGTTTCACGGTGCTGCCGTACACGAACGACGACCCGGTGCTCGCGCGGAAGCTGGAGGACGTCGGCTGCGCGGCGGTCATGCCGCTGGGCTCCCCCATCGGCTCGGGCCTGGGCATCCGCAACCCGCACAACTTCCGGCTGATCACCGAGCGCGCGGGAGTCCCCGTCATCCTGGACGCGGGCGCGGGCACGGCCTCCGACGTCGCCCTCGCGATGGAACTCGGCTGCGCGGCCGTGATGCTGGCCTCCGCGGTGACCCGCGCGCAGCACCCCGCGGTCATGGCCGAGGCGATGCGCCACGCGGTGACCGCCGGCCGCCTCGCCCACCGCGCGGGCCGCATCCCCCGCCGCCACCACGCCCTGGCGTCCTCCCCGACGGAGGGCGTGCCCGACTTCGACCCGGAGAGACCGGCGTTCTGAGTGGGGCAGGACGCTCCTGCCGGTCATGCCGATGGTTACGGTTTGGCCGCGTTCGCCACGGCATCGCCACAGTGCCGCGGCGAACGGGGACCGGCGTCGTACCCGGCTCGTAGAATCGGACGTCGTGGACACCACCGTGCAGGATCCGCTGGTCGGGCAGACGCTGGACGGGCGTTACCGGGTCGAGGCCCGGATCGCCGTCGGCGGGATGGCCACGGTCTACCGCGCCCTGGACACCCGGCTCGACCGGGTGCTCGCGCTGAAGGTCATGCACCCGGGGCTCGCCGCGGACGGCGGCTTCGTGGAGCGGTTCATCCGCGAGGCGAAGGCCGTGGCACGGCTGTCGCACCCGAATGTCGTGGGCGTCTTCGACCAGGGCACGGACGGCACGTACGTGTACCTGGCCATGGAGTACGTCGCCGGCTGCACGCTGCGCGACGTGCTGCGCGAGCGCGGCGCGCTCACCCCGCGGGCGGCGCTCGACGTGCTGGAGCCGGTGCTCGCGGCGCTGGGGGCGGCGCACCGCGCCGGGCTCGTGCACCGCGACGCCAAGCCGGAGAACGTCCTGATCGGCGACGCGGGCCGGGTCAAGGTCGCCGACTTCGGCCTGGTCAGGGGCGTGGACGCGCAGACGAGCAGCTCGGGCGCGCTGCTCGGCACGGTGTCGTACCTGGCGCCCGAGCAGATCGGCCACGGCCAGGTGGACGAGCGGACGGACGTGTACGCGTGCGGCGTGATGCTGTACGAGATGCTGACCGGCGCGAAGCCGTACGAGGGCGACACCGCGATGGAGGTGATCGTCCGGCGGCTCAACGAGGACGTGCCGCCGCCCTCCGCCGCCCTGCCCGGGCTCGCGCCGCAACTGGACGCGCTGGTGGCCCGGGCCACCAGCCGCGACCCTGAGGGCCGCCCGGCGGACGCGGTGGCGCTGCTCGCGGAGGTGCGGGCGGTGCGCGCGGAGCTGACGGACGAGGAGCTGGACCACCGCGCGGCCCCCGTGCAGACGGCCGGGTCCGTACCGGTGGGCGCGGAGGATCCGACGAGCGTCGTGCACCCGCTGGCGGCGCTGGCGATGCCGGCCCCGCCCGCGCCGTCCGGCCAGGGGGACGACGAGCTGCACCGTACGACCCGGCTGCTGCCGCGGCGGCCCGCGGACGGGGAGCCGTACAGCATCGACGACACGCCCACGGCTCCGCCGCCCGTTCCCAGCCGTCCCGGCGGGAACGGCGGCAGGCAGGGGCGGGCGGTGCGCGGGCCGGCCTGGCGCGGCCGGCGCGGGGTGCTCGCGGTCCTGGCGGCGCTGCTGGTGGTGCTCGGGGTCGCGGGCGGCGTCTGGTACGTCAACGACGGGCAGTTCACGCACGTCCCGGGCGTGCTGGCGCTGCCGCAGGCCGAGGCGCAGCACAAGCTGAGCGCCGCGGGCCTGGACACCGAGGTGCGCAAGGACTATTCGCTCACGGTGCCGCGCGGCAGCGTGATCTCCACCGACCCGGCGCCCGGCAAGCGCATCCGCGGCAACGGCACGGTGACGCTGACCGTCTCGGAGGGCCCGCGCCAGGTGAAGGTGCCGGACGTGTCCGGGCACCCGCTCGCCGACGCGCAGCAGCAGCTCAAGGACGCGGGGCTGGTGCCGGGCACGGTGGGGAGGTCGTTCAACGACTCGGTGCCGCAGGGCTCGGTCATCGTGACGGACCCGCCCGCGGGCCGGGAGATCGCGCCGGGCACACCGATCGCCTTCACGATCTCCCGCGGCTCGCCGGTGGACGTACCGGACGTGATCGGGAAGTCGGTCACCGAGGCGCAGCAGACGTTGCAGGACGCGGGCTTCCAGGTGGTGCTGTCACCGGACAAGGCGTTCTCGGACGAGGCGGACAAGGACACCGTCGCCCTGGAGACCCCGGACCGCGACACCCAGGCGGCCAAGGGCGACACGGTGACGATCACGGTGTCCAAGGGGCAGCAGCTCTTCCCGGTGCCGGACGTCACGGGCCAGAACCAGGACGACGCGGAGGCGACCCTCAAGGCGGCGGGCTTCGAGGTGCGGGTGATCAGCCTGTTCTTCGGCGACACCGTCTTCAACGAGTCCCCGGACGGCGGCAGCCAGGCCCCGAAGGGCGCCACGGTCACCCTCTGGGTGCGCTGAGCGAAGCGACAGGCCCTAGAGCTCGGGCCCGTCGCCCGGCTCCTCCTGGTAGGAGTAGCGCTGCTCCTGCCAGGGGTCGCCGAGGTTGTGGTAGCCGCGCTCCTCCCAGAAGCCGCGGCGGTCGGCCGTCATGTACTCGATACCGCGGACCCACTTGGGGCCCTTCCACGCGTAGAGCCTCGGGACGACGAGGCGGACGGGGAATCCGTGTTCCGCGGTGAGGGGTTCGCCGCCCTTGTGGGTCGCGAATATCGCCAGGTCGTCGAGGAAGTCCTCGATACGCAGGTTGGAGCTGAATCCGTATTCGGCCCACACCATCACATGGGTGACGTCGTCGGCGGGCGGGGCGAGCTTCACGACGGTGGAGGTGGCCACACCGCCCCATTCGATGCCGAGCATCGAGAATTTCGTGACGCAGTGGAAGTCGGCGACGACGGTGTCATAGGGAAGCGCGGAGAACTCCGGGTGTTTCCAGGACGTCGTGCCGCCGTCCGCGGTGGCGCCGAAGACGCGGAACTCCCAGCGGTCGGCCTTGAACCGCGGAACCGGCCCGTAGTGGGTCACCGGCCAGCCCCGCTGGATCCGCTGGCCCGGCGGCAGCTCCCCCGCGCGACGCTCGTACCGACCCATGCCTCCATGGTGACAGACCCGGCCCGGTGCTCGTGACCAGGCGCCGGGCACCGGACCCCAGGGGGGCAAAACGGCCACAGTACGTAAGTGTGCACTTACTGGAACAGATGACCGCGCAATGCAAGGATGCGCGCAACCCACTTGTCCGAACGGGAAGGACGGCGCTGCCATGCAGGGCGACCCCGAGGTCATCGAGTTCCTCAATGAACAGCTGACCGCCGAGCTGACCGCGATCAACCAGTATTTCCTGCACGCGAAGATGCAGGAGAACTTCGGCTGGGTGAAGCTCGCGAAGCACACCAGGGCGGAGTCCTTCGACGAGATGCGGCACGCCGAGATCCTCACCGACCGGATCATTTTCCTGGAGGGCCTGCCGAACTACCAGCGGCTCTTCCATGTCCGGGTCGGGCAGACGGTCACCGAGATGTTCGAGGCCGACAAGCAGGTGGAGGTCGAGGCGATCGACCGGCTGCGGCGCGGTATCGACCTGATGCACGGCAAGGGCGACTTCACGTCCAAGAACATCTTCGAGTCGATCCTCTCCGACGAGGAGGAGCACATCGACTACCTGGACACCCAGCTGGAGCTGATCGAGAAGCTGGGCGAGCCGCTCTACCTCGCGCAGGTGATCAAGCAGCCAGACGCCTGAGCGGCGCCGGGGCGGCCGGGGCCGGCGTCACCTGCGGGGCGGCCTCCTGCGGCTCCAGCCGGTCCCGGGTCACGCAGCCGTCGCCGCGGCCCAGCAGGGCCTGGATGCGCTTGACGCAGGACCCGCAGTCGGTGCCGGCCTTGCACGCGGAGGCTATCTGCCGCGGGGTGCAGCGGCCGTCGGCGGCGTGCTGCTTGACCTGGCCTTCGGTGATGCCGAAGCAGGAGCAGACGTACACGCGGTTCACCGCCCGATCAGGGTCCCGAGGAGCTGAGGTAACCCTTACCTTACCTGCGGCTCCCGGCGGAGAAAAGCGACAAGGGGCACGGATCACTGTGATCCGCGCCCCTTCCCGACAACCGGAGGGTTACTGCCCGCGGTACATCTCGGCCACGAGGAAGGCCAGGTCGAGCGACTGGCTGCGGTTGAGCCGCGGGTCGCACGCGGTCTCGTAGCGCTGGTGCAGGTCGTCGACGAAGATCTCGTCGCCGCCGCCGACGCACTCGGTCACGTCGTCGCCGGTCAGCTCGACGTGGATGCCGCCGGGGTGGGTGCCCAGGCCGTGGTGGACCTCGAAGAAGCCCTTGACCTCGTCGAGCACGTCGTCGAAGCGCCGGGTCTTGTGGCCGGAGGCGGCCTCGAAGGTGTTGCCGTGCATCGGGTCGCAGATCCAGGCGACCTGCGCGCCGGTCGCGGAGACCTTCTCCACCAGCTCCGGCAGCTTGTCGCGGACCTTGTCGGCACCCATCCGCACGATGAAGGTCAGCCGCCCCGGCTCGCGGTCGGGGTCGAGCCGCTCGATGTACGTGAGCGCCTCGGCCGGGGTGGTGCCGGGGCCGAGCTTGACGCCGAGCGGGTTGCTGATCTTCGACGCGAACTCGATGTGCGCGCCGTCCAGCTGCCGGGTGCGCTCGCCGATCCACACCATGTGGCCGGAGACGTCGTAGAGCTTGCCGGTGCGCGAGTCGGTGCGCGTCAGCGCCGTCTCGTAGTCCAGCAGCAGCGCCTCGTGCGAGGAGAAGAACTCGACGGTGCGGAATTCGGCCGGGTCGATGCCGCACGCGGCCATGAAGCTGAGCGCGTTGTCGATCTCGCGGGCGAGCGCCTCGTAGCGCTGGCCGGACGGCGAGGACTTCACGAAGTCCTGGTTCCAGGCGTGCACCTGGCGCAGGTCGGCGTAGCCCCCGGTGGTGAAGGCGCGTACCAGGTTCAGCGTGGACGCCGAGGCGTGGTACATCCGCTTGAGCCGCTCCGGGTCCGGCCTGCGGGACTCGGGGGTGAACTCGAAGCCGTTGACGGAGTCGCCGCGGTAGACGGGCAGCGTCACGCCGTCGCGGGTCTCGGTCGGCTTGGAGCGCGGCTTGCTGTACTGCCCGGCGATCCGGCCGACCTTCACGACCGGCACCGACGCGGCGTACGTGAGGACGGCTCCCATCTGGAGCAGCGTCTTGAGCTTGTTGCGGATCTGGTCGGCGCCGACCCCGTCGAAGGCCTCGGCGCAGTCCCCGCCCTGGAGGAGGAACGCCTCGCCCCGGGCGACAGCGCCGAGCCGGGAGCGCAGCTGGTCGCACTCCCCGGCGAAGACGAGCGGCGGATACGAGGCGAGCTCGGCGAGCACATCGCGCAGAGCCTCGGAGTCGGGCCACTCAGGCTGCTGCGCCGCGGGAAGAGCATGCCAGGTGTTGGCCCCGGCGTGGATGTCTGCGTTCACGGTCACAGGCACCACAGTACGGGGTCGGGTCCACCGGTTTTCCGCCCGCTCAGTGGGTGAGACATGCCGTCCGGGGAGCAGCCGGGAAAACGGACAAACCACTGATAACGTCATCGCGTTTCAGGCCCGCCGCCACCTGGCGCGGACTCCTCGGAAGGGCGTGTCCTGGCCGCACGCGGCAGAACCGAGAGGGCAGCAGGTTGACCAGCAGACACCGCACACGCATCACGTACGCGGTCCCCGGGGCGGGCGCCATGGCGCTCGTCACCGCCTTCGCGTACGGCACGCTCGCGCTCGCGACCCCGTCCGCCGCCGCTCCCCGCAGTCCCGCGGCGGCCGGCGGCGGGACCGCGCTCCAGGCGGACTTCGCCGCGGCCGCCGACGAGTTCCACGTACCGCAGAGCGTCCTGATGGCCGTCTCCTACCGCATGACGCTGTGGGATTCGCACCAGGGCCGGCCGAGCACCACCGGCAACTACAACGTGATGGGCCTGACCCAGGTCACGGCCGCCGATGTCGGGCAGCCGTCGGACGCCGACCGGCTGTCCCATCTGGACCAGAGCGGCGACCCGGCCGTCTCCCGGCACTTCAGCGCCTCCCGTGCGCTGCGCGGGAGGACGGCCGCGGTCGACACCTCGGCCCCGACGCTGCACACCCTGGACACCGCCGCGAAGCTCGTCGGCGTCCCGGCGGCCGAGGTGCGCTCCGACCCGCGGCAGAGCATCCGGGCCGGCGCCGCGCTGCTGGCGTCGTACGAGAAGGCCGCGGCGGGCTCGCTGCCGGCCGACCCGGGCCGCTGGTGGGCGGGGGTCGCGCGCTACAGCCAGTCGCCGGACAGGGACGGCGCCACGCAGTTCGCGCGGCGCGTCTTCGACACGGTCCGCTCCGGCGCCGTCCGGGTCACCGCGGACGGCCGGACGGTGACGCTGGCCGCCGTCCCCGACGTGCGGCCGGTGGAGCCCGCGGTGGTGCCGCCGGCCGCGGCCCCGGCGGACACGACTCCCGCGGCGACCCCCGCACCGGAGTGCCCGTCCGGGCTGGCCTGCACCTTCGTCCCCGCCGCCTACGCCAAGGCGGGCACGGCGGCGGACGACTTCGGCAACTACAACGTGTCCGACCGCCCGTCCAACGGCGAGGACATCCGCTATGTCGTCATCCACGACATGGAGGGCACCTTCCAGGGCAGCATCGACGAGTTCCAGAACCCCGCCGCCTACGCCAGCGCCCACTACATGGTCGCCGACGACGGCCGGGTCACCCAGATGGTGCAGCTCAAGGACGAGGCGTGGCACGCGGCGAACAAGACCGTCAACATGCATTCGGTCGCCGTGGAGCACGAGGGCTACGCGATCAAGACCGGTGACTGGTACACCGAGCAGGAGTACGACTCCTCGGCCACCCTGGTGAAATACGTGGCCCAGAAATACGGCATCCCGCTGGACCGCGAGCACATCATCGGCCACGACGAGGTGCCCGGTGTGCTCGACGCGAACGTGAAGTCCCAGCACTGGGACCCGGGCCCGTTCTGGGACTGGAACCACTACATGACGCTGCTGGGCGCCCCGGACGGCGCGGGCGGCGCGGGCGGCCCGCTGGCGGTGGGCCAACTGGTCCGCGTCGTCCCGCCGTACACGACCGACAACCAGCCGAAGCTGACCAACGGCGGCGCCGCGGTGCCCGCGCACCCGGCGAACTTCGTCTACCTCTACAAGACCCCCGCCACCACGGCGGCGCTGCCCACCGACCCGTACCTGGGCAGCGTGACGTGGAGCGAGGGCTCGAACTGGGCGGACAAGGTCCCGGCGGGCGGCGCCTACGTGGTCGCGGGCGTGCAGGGCGACTGGACGGCGATCTGGTACCAGGACCAGAAGCTGTGGTTCCACAACCCCGGCGGGCAGTACACCGCCGTGCTGCCGCCGACGCAGGTGGTCACGCCGAAGTCCGGCACCGTCCCGGTGTACGGCCGGGCCTACCCGGAGGACGCCGCGTACGCGGGCACGGGTGTGCCGGTGCAGGCGAGCAACTCGGCCTCGCTGACGAAGTACACGATCGCCGCCGGCCAGGCGTACGCGCAGGCGGGGCCGGAGAAGGCGGGCGACTACTGGTACGCGGGGACGTTCGCGGGCACCGCGGCCGGTGACCGCACGCTGGTGACGGGCACGAACCTCTTCTACCCGATCCGCTACAACCACCGCATCGCGTGGGTGCGCGCCTCCGACGTCACCCTCACCACCAGCGTCGGCCCGGTGTCCACGGCCGGCCGGCAGGTCGACAAACGCTCTCGCCTGACGGACGGGGCCCCGGTGCGCTAGGGTCGGGGCCCATGAACGCGTTTCAGACGGCCCCGACGTCCCGCCAGTCCTGGTGGTGGACCGCTTCTCCGGCGGCCCAGCTGAATCACGCGTAGGCAAGCACTTCGCGAAGGCCGCCCGCAGGGGCGGCCTTCGGCGTATCTCCGGCCGGTCGCCGCCCCTCCTCCCCGTCAAGGAAGGACCACCGACCGTGCCGCACACCCCTGAGAGCCCTGCCGCCGCCGCGCTCGTCGCGCGCCTGCTCACCCCCGGCCACCCGCCGTTCGCCCTGCTGCACCGCCGGGCGCCGGGGCGGCCCGAGGACGTCGTGGAGGTCCTGACCGGGCCCGTCACCACGGTCGCCGCGCTCGCCGACATCCCGCTGCCGGACGGGAGTCCGGCGGGCGGCGCCCGTACCGACGCGCTCGCGCTCGTGCCCTTCCGGCAGATCCGCGAGCGCGGCTTCGACGTCCGCGACGACGGCACCCCGCTGGCCGTGCTGATCCCCGAGCAGACCCACGAACTGCCGCTGGCCGAGCTGCTGGCGGCGCTGCCCGACGCCCCCGTCGAGGTGGCCGGCGGCGCCTTCGACACCTCCGACGAGGACTACGCGGCCATCGTGCGGCGGGTCATCGAGGACGAGATCGGCCGCGGCGAGGGCGCCAACTTCGTCATCCGCCGCACCTTCCGCGGCCGCGTCCCCGGCTACGGCCCGGCCGCCGCGCTGGCCCTCTTCGCCCGGCTGCTGCGCGGCGAGCGCGGCGCCTACTGGACGTACGTCGTGCACACCGGCGAGCGCACCCTCGTCGGCGCGAGCCCCGAGGTGCACGTGCGGATGTCCGGCCACACCGTCGTGATGAACCCCATCAGCGGCACCTACCGCTACCCCGCGCAGGGCCCCAGCTCCGAGGGCCTGCTGGACTTCCTCGCCGACCCCAAGGAGGCCGAGGAGCTGACGATGGTCGTCGACGAGGAGCTCAAGATGATGTGCACCGTCTGCGACCTGGGCGGCGTCGTGGTAGGCCCGCGGCTGAAGGAGATGGCGCACCTGGCGCACACCGAGTACGAGCTGCGCGGGCGCTCGACCATGGACGTCCGCGACGTGCTGCGCGAGACGATGTTCGCCGCGACCGTGACCGGCTCGCCCGTGCAGAACGCCTGCCGGGTCATCGAGCGCCACGAGGAGGGCGGCCGCGGCTACTACGCCGGCGCGCTCGCCCTCATCGGCCGCGACGCGGGCGGCGCGCAGACGCTGGACTCCCCCATCCTCATCCGCACCGCCGACATCTCCCCCGCGGGCGAGCTGCGGGTGCCGGTCGGGGCGACGCTGGTGCGGCACTCCCGCCCGGAGGCGGAGGTCGCCGAGACGCACGCCAAGGCGGCGGGCGTGCTCACCGCGCTGGGCGTGCGCCCGGCCCCCGCCCGCACGCCGGGCGCGCCCCGGCCGCGGCTGGCCGACGACATCCGGGTACGGGCCGCGCTGGACGCCCGCCGGGCGCACCTGGCGCCGTTCTGGCTGCGGATGCAGGACCGGCACCCCGAGCCCGCCGCGCACGCGCTGGTCGTCGACGCGGAGGACACCTTCACCTCGATGCTGGCCCACCTGCTGCGCTCCACCGGCCACGCGGTGACCGTGCGCCGCTACGACGAGCCGGGGCTGCGGGAGGCGGCCCTCGCGCACCCGGGCCCGGTCGTGCTCGGCCCCGGGCCCGGCGACCCGGCCGACACCGCCGACCCCAAGATGCGCTTCCTGCGCTCCCTGACCGCCGAGCTGGTGCGCGACCACCCGCACGGGCTGCTCGGGGTGTGCCTGGGCCACGAGCTGCTGGCCGCGGAGATGGGCCTTGACCTGGTGCGCAAGGACGAGCCCTTCCAGGGCGCGCAGCTCACGATCGACCTGTTCGGGCGCCGCGAGACGGTCGGCTTCTACAACTCCTTCACCGCGCGCTGCGACGGCACCGCGGCCGAGGAGCTGGCGATGCACCGCGTGGAGCTGAGCCGCGACCCGGTGACGGGCGACGTCCACGCGATGCGCGGGCCGGGCTTCGCCGGGGTGCAGTTCCACCCGGAGTCGGTGCTGACGCTGAACGGCGTGGAGCTCGCCGCCGGGCTGCTCGCGGGGGTGCTGGCGCCGGCGCGGTGAGCGGCGGCCGTCAGGCCGTCTCCCGGTAGCAGGCGGCGTCCACGGCCGAGTCGGCGAGCACCGGCTCGGCCAGCACCGGGCCGATGAGGGTCAGCACCTCGGCGATCATGGCGTACTCGTCGCAGGTGCCGTCCACCACCAGGTCGGCGAGCACACGGGACGGCGCGACGTGCGCGGCGTGCCGCTCCCGGCCGGTGGTCAGGTAGTTGAGCAGCGACACCCGGGGGTCCTGCCGCTGGACCTCGATCTTGCGCAGGATCTTCCGGGCCAGCCGGATGTCGTCGGGCGTGTCCACGTAGACGCGCCAGGCGGCCCGGGCGGACACCGCGGGCAGGGTGAGCGCGAAGAGGCCTTCGACCACGAGCAGGCGGTACCGCCCGGACCCGGTGGCGGTGTCGAGGGCGGACGCGACCGCGTCCTCGTCGATGGACCCCGGATGGTTCCAGTCCAGGGTCTCCGCGCCGGTGGCGCTGCGTGTCCGGACACCGCGCAGCAGATCGTGCGCGGGAACGTAGAAGTCGTCGAGATGGATCAGGCCGACGCTGTCGGGGTGGTGCCGCGCCAGCGCTTCGGCAAGGGTGGACTTGCCGGATGCGGTGCCGCCTGCGACCGCCAGTACGGGCGTCATGAGCCCGCTCGCCACACCCGTCATACCGGGCGCTCCTCAAGTGCTCAAAAGGGGGGAACGAAGCGGCCGGAACTAGGGCCTGTCGTCTGGATCTCCGCGGCGTCGCGTGCCCCGGTGCGCACATCTGCCGCGTTGTCGTCGGTCGACGACGCTCCGCGTCGCCTCCCTCCTCCGCCTTGCATCTGCACGCACCGGACCCCGCTCCTTCCTCCACGGAGATCCAGACGACAGGCCCAGCCGGGTGCAGGGAAGATAAATCAGAGGTGTCGTCCGCGGCAAGGTCAGCCGAAGAACACGCCCGCCTCGGCGTAGAGGGCGGGTTCCACGGTCTTGATCCGGGCGGTCGCGTCGCCGATCGGCACCCGTACGATGTCGGTGGCGCGCAGCGCGACCATCGTGCCGAAGTCGCCGTCCCGGACGGCGTCGACGGCGTGCAGTCCGAAGCGGGTGGCGAGCCAGCGGTCGAAGGCGCTGGGGGTGCCGCCGCGCTGGACGTGGCCGAGAACGGTGGTCCTGGCCTCCTTCCCGGTGCGCTTCTCGATCTGGGCGGCGAGCCACTCGCCGATACCGGACAGCCGGACGTGCCCGAAGGAGTCGAGGGTGCCGTCCTTGAGGACCATGTCGCCGTCGCGCGGCATGGCGCCCTCCGCGACGACCACGATGGGCGCGTAGCGGATCTTGAAACGGCTCTCGACCCAGCCGCACACCTGGTCGAGGTCGAAGCGGTGCTCGGGGATGAGGATCGCGTTGGCCCCGCCGGCCAGGCCGGAGTGCAGCGCGATCCAGCCCGCGTGCCGGCCCATGACCTCGACCACCAGGACCCGCATGTGCGACTCCGCGGTGGTGTGCAGCCGGTCGATGGCCTCGGTGGCGATGTTGACGGCGGTGTCGAAGCCGAAGGTGTAGTCGGTGGCCGACAGGTCGTTGTCGATGGTCTTGGGCACGCCGACGACCTTCAGGCCGGTCTCGGTGTGCAGCCGGGCGGCGACCCCGAGGGTGTCCTCGCCGCCGATGACGACGAGCGCGTCCACGCCCTCCGCCGCGAGTGTCTCCAGGACCCGGCGCGCCCCGCCCTCGACCTTGAGCGGGTTGGTGCGCGAGGAGCCGAGTATGGTGCCGCCGCGGGGCAGTATGCCGCGGACGGCCGGTATGTCGAGCCGTACGGTGTCCCCCTCCAGGGGGCCGCGCCAGCCGTCGCGGAAGCCGGTGAAGTCGTACCCGTACTCCTGGACGCCTTTGCGTACGATGCCGCGGATGACCGCGTTGAGGCCGGGGCAGTCTCCGCCGCCGGTCAGGACTCCGACTCGCATGGACATTTCCCTTCGTCGCAGGCCAGCTGTGCCGGAAGTGCAACTCCCGCCAAGCTAGCGTGACTTGGGTCACATGTCGCCGTCCGCGCAAGTCCCCCGATCGTCGTCGAGCCCGGCTTCGATCGCATACCGGACAAGCTCCACACGGTTGTGCAACTGGAGCTTTCCGAGCGTGTTCTGGACGTGGTTCTGCACCGTACGGTGCGAAATGACCAGGCGGGCGGCGATCTGCTTGTAGCTCAGCCCCTTCGCGACCAGCCGCAGCACCTCCGTCTCGCGCTCGGTCAGCCGCGGCGCGGCCGCGCCGTCCGCGGCGGCCGGCGGCGGGTCGGTGGCCAGCCGGCGGTATTCGCCCAGCACCAGCCCGGCCAGGCCGGGAGTGAAGACCGGGTCCCCCACCGCGGTCCTGCGCACCGCGGCCACCAGCTCCTCGCGGCCGGCCGACTTCAGCAGATAGCCGGTCGCCCCGGATTTGACCGCTTCCAGTACGTCCGCGTGCTCGCCGCTCGCCGACAGCACCAGCACCCGCACCGCCGGGTCGACCGCGAGGACCTCCTTGCAGACCCGCACACCGGACGCACCCGGCAGGTTGAGGTCCAACACCAGCACCTGCGGGCGGGCCGCCCGCGCACGGCGGATCGCCTCGGGCCCGTCGCCCGCGGTCGCCACCACCCGGAAGCCCGCCTCACCCAGGTCGCGGGCCACCGCCTCCCGCCACATCGGGTGGTCGTCCACCACCATCACCGTGACCTGCGACTGCTGCGCCGCCCCGTCCTCGGTCGTCATACCGCTCCCCCTCCGCTCGTACCGGCCTTCTGCCGCGCCTTCGGCAGCCGCAGCTCCACCTCGGTCCCCTCACCTGGCAGCGACAGCCACTGCGCACTGCCGCCCAGGTCGCGCAGCCGGCCGCGGATCGACTGGGCCGCCCCGAGCCGCCCCTCCGCCGCGGCCGCGTCGAGCCGCCCCTCGGGGATGCCGGGCCCGTCGTCCCGCACGGTCACCAGCACCGCGTCCGGCTCGTCCTCCACCAGGATCCACGCCCGTGCCCCCTGGCCGGCGTGCACCGCCACGTTGTCCAGCGCGGCCCCCACCGCCGCCGCCAGCTCCGCGCCCGCCGCCGGGTCCAGCGGCACGGGTGTGCCCGGCGCCGACAGCGTCACCCGGGCCGACGCGTACGGCGCGAGCAGCGCCCGCAGGTCCGCCGGTCCCGCCGGCTCCTCCCCGGCGCGCGGCGCGGGCACCGAGGCGCCGCTGATCAGGCCGCGCAGCGCCACCTCCTGCTCGCCCGCCATCCGCCCCAGCTCGGCGGCCTCGCCCCCGGCCTGGTCACCGCGCCGCTGGACCATCGCCAGCACCTGGAGCACCCCGTCGTGGATGTCCCGCGCGAGCCTTTCCCGCTCCCGGGTGGCCGCCTCGATCTGGAGCGCGCGGGCGAGCGTGCGCTCGCTGATCCGGGCCACCTCGACGACGTAGCCGATGCCGATGCTCGCGACCCACACCAGCAGGACGTTGCGCAGCGTGTCCCGCCCGGCGCCGCTGCCGCGCTCCACCAGGTCGGCGAGCGCCACCAGCGAGGACGCGACGGCGGCCCACCGCCACCCGCCCTTGACCGCGAAGGCCAGCACGGAGCCGGCCGTCCAGATCGACGGCAGCGTGAAGGCGCCCTCCTCGATCCGGGCGTGGGTGTCCACGACCACGGTGAGGAGTATCCCGCTGAGCGCGAGCGCCAGGTCGATCGCGAGGAAGCCGCGCGTGCAGCGCTCGGCCGAGCGCACCCGCCCCAGCGTGGCCAGCGTCCACACGCCGAGGACGGTCAGGTAGATCCCGCCGATCAGCGGGTGCTTCAGGTCGTCGTAGGCGTAGACGAAGACGGCGATCGCGTACCCGCACGTCAGCACCCGGTACGCCACCAGGGCCCGCCACAGCGGCCCCTCCACCGACATGCGCATGTGCTCCCCCCTCGGGGGGTGAGCCTAGCTTCCTGGCGTGGAGGCTTTCGCGGACTCCGCCAGCAGCCGCTTCGCGGCCGTCGCGTAGATGTCGACGTACTCCTGGCCCGAGAGCTTCATGATCTCGTACATGACCTCGTCCGTGATCGACCGCAGGATGAAGCGGTCGCCCTCCATCCCGTCGTAGCGGGAGAAGTCGAGCGGCTTGCCGATCCGGATGCCCGGCCGGATCGAGAGCTTCGGGACGACCTTGCCGACCGGCTGCACCTTCTCCGTGTCGATCATCGCCACCGGGATGACCGGCGCCCCGCTGGCCAGCGCGACCCGGGCCAGGCCGCCGGGCTTGCCCCGGTAGAGGCGGCCGTCCGGGGAGCGGGTGCCCTCGGGATAGATGCCGAACAGCTCGCCGCGGGCCAGGACGGCGACCCCGCTCTTGACGGCGGCCTCGCCCGCGCCGCGGGCGCCGGAGCGGTCGACGGGGAGCTGGCCGACGCCCTTGAAGAACGCGGCGGTGAGCTTGCCCTTGACGCCCGGCGAGTTGAAGTACTCCTCCTTGGCGATGAAGGTGACCTTGCGGTCGAGCACCGCCGGGAGGAAGAAGGAGTCCGAGAAGGACAGATGGTTGCTCGCGAGGATCGCCGGACCCTCGGCGGGGATGTGCTCGAGGCCCTCGACCCAGGGCCGGAAGGCCGCCTTGAGCGGCGAACCGATGGCGATCTTCATCGCGCCGTAGAACAACCCGGACCTCCTGTAGCCGTCGCACCGACCATAGCGCCACGGGGTGGCTACGGCTGGCCCTGACGGGGCTTACCGCCAGGTATCGCAGCCGCGTACGCTGAACGTCCGACCTCCGTGTACCTCGTGTACCCGGGTTCGCGGTTTCACGCCCGCGGAGCCCCCGGAAACACCCTCGGATCCCTCCAGAACAAGGAGCCCAGCGGTGCCGCTGCTGCCAGGAGCCGAACCGTACCGCCACGACGGCGGAGCGACCGGCGTGCTGCTCTGTCACGGTTTCACCGGCTCGCCGCAGTCGCTGCGCCCGTGGGCCGGACATCTGGCCGACCGCGGCCTGACGGTGTCGGTGCCGCTGCTGCCGGGCCACGGCACCCGGTGGCAGGACATGGCGATGACCGGCTGGCAGGACTGGTACGCCGAGGTGGAGCGCGAACTGCTCGCGCTGGGCGACCGCTGCTCGCAGGTCTTCGTCGGCGGACTGTCGATGGGCGGCACGCTCGCGCTGCGGCTCGCGGCCAAGCACGGCACGGCGATCAGCGGCCTGGTGCTGGTCAACCCGTCGGTGAAGGCCGACAGCCCGACGCTGCGGGCGGCGGGGCTGCTGCGGCACGCGGTGCCGTCGGTCAAGGGCATCGCGAGCGACATCGCGCGCGCGGGCGTCACCGAGACCGGCTACGACCGTACGCCGCTGAACGCGGTGCACTCGCTGACCAGGTTCTGGCCGCTGGTCCGCGCCGGGCTGCCGCAGGTGACGCAGCCGCT
Organism: Streptomyces sp. NPDC021020; assembly: GCF_044333285.1. NCBI lineage: Bacteria > Bacillati > Actinomycetota > Actinomycetes > Kitasatosporales > Streptomycetaceae > Streptomyces > Streptomyces sp. NPDC021020. The sequence continues at coordinate 44,552 of NZ_JBIRQQ010000009.1, read as the reverse complement.
GCTGCTGCTGCACAGCCGGGTGGACCACGTGGTGGACCCGTCGAACTCGGCGGTCGTGCTCAGCTCGGTGTCGTCCACCGACGTCACGGAGGTCCACCTGGAGGACAGCTTCCACGTGGCCACCCTGGACAACGACGCGGAGCGGATCTTCGCGGAGTCGTACGCCTTCGTCGAGCGCCTCTCCGCGGCGGAGGCCGCGGACGGGGTGGGCGGCGCACTGAAGGAGGGCACGGCCGGTGGCTGACCGCGAGGACGAGGGCACCGCTCCGCACGAGGAGGAGCCGCCGCGCCCGGACACCCCGCTGGACGAGGAGGCGGTCTGGGCCGCGCTCGTCGCGGGCTACGACGAGGAGCCGGAGCCCGGCACCGTGGCCTGGCCGGAGGCGGAGAACGTCCCGCCGGCGAAAGCGGCCGCCGCCGCGGAGGCCGAGCCGGAGCCGGGTCCCGACGCGACCGACCCGGCGGCGGTGAGCACCGTGCCGCCGCCGTCCGACCGGACGATCGTGATCCACCCGGTGATCCGCGGGCCGCGCGACTACGAGGTGCCCGACGACGAGGAGGACGCGCATTTCGTGCCGCCCGAGCCGCCGCCGCTGCCGGAGGCGGACGTCACGACGAAGTTCGCCTGGATCGCGGTGCTGGGCGGGCCGCTGCTGCTGCTCGCGTTCGTGCTCCTCCAGATCGAGATGACCTGGTGGGCGGCGACGGTGGGCATCGGCGGCTTCCTGGGCGGCTTCGCCACGCTGGTGGCGCGGATGCGCACGGGCGAGGACGAGGACGACGACGACCCGGGGCGCGGCGCGGTCGTCTGAGCCGGGCTCCCCCCTGGCCTCAGCGGGCGTACAGCGCCTCGACCTCGGCGGCGTAGTCGGCGAGCACGACCGAGCGCTTGAGCTTCAGCGACGGCGTCAGGTGCCCGGACTCCTCGGTGAACTGCCCCGGCAGGATGCGGAACTTGCGCACCGACTCGGCGCGCGAGACCGCCGCGTTGCCCTCGTCGACGGCCTGCTGCACGGCGGCCAGCAGATCCGGGTCGTCGGCGAGTTCGGCAACCGTGCGGCCGGCCTTGCCGTGCTGCTCGGCCCAGCGCGGCAGGAATTCCTCGTCGAGGGTGACGAGCGCGCCGACGAAGGGGCGGGCGTCGCCGACGACCATGCACTCGGCGACGAGCGCGTGCGCCCGGATCCGGTCCTCGATCACCGCGGGGGCGACGTTCTTGCCGCCCGCGGTGACGATGATCTCCTTCTTGCGGCCGGTGATCGTGAGGTAGCCGTCCTCGTCGAGGGTGCCGAGGTCGCCGGTGTGGAACCAGCCGTCGCCCATCGCCTCGGCGGTGGCCGGCTCGTTGTTCCAGTACCCGGCGAAGAGGTGCTCGCCGTAGAGCAGCACCTCGCCGTCGTCGGAGATGCGGATGGTGGAGCCGGGCAGCGGCTGGCCGACGGTGCCCATCTTCGGGCGGTCCCACGGGTTGAAGGCGGTGGCCGCACAGGACTCGGTCAGGCCGTAGCCCTCCAGCACGGTAAAGCCGATGCCGCGGTAGAAGTGGCCGAGCCGCTCGCCGAGCGGGGCGCCGCCGGAGATGGCGTGCGTGGCCCGGCCGCCGAGCACCGCGCGCAGCTTGGCGTAGACGAGCCGGTCGAAGACCTTGTGCGCCGTGCGCAGCCGCAGCGACGGGCCGCCCGGGGTGTCCAGGGCGCGGCTGTACGCGACGGCGGTGGCGGCGGCGCGGTCGAAGATCCGCCCCTTGCCGCCGGCCTGCGCGGTGGCCCGTGCGGTGTTGTAGACCTTCTCGAAGACCCGCGGCACCCCGAGGATCAGGGTGGGCCGGAAGCCCTGGAGGTCGTCGGTGAGGTTCTTGACGTCGGGGACGTGGCCGAGCCGGATCGGCGCCATGACGGCGGCGACCTCGGCGAGCCGCCCCAGCACGTGCGCGAGCGGCAGGAAGAGCAGGATCGAGGACTCGCCGGTGCGGAAGAGCGGGGCGAGGCGCTCCAGGACGTTGCCGCACTCGGCGAAGAAGCTGCGGTGGCTGAGCACGCAGCCCTTGGGGCGGCCGGTGGTGCCGGAGGTGTAGACGATCGTCGCGGGCGAGTCGGCGTTGGCGCCCGCGCCGCGCTCGTCCAGGACGGCGTCGGAGACCCCGGTGCCCGCGGCCGCGAGCGCCTCGACGGCGCCGGTGTCGATCCGCCACACGTGCTTGAGCAGCGGCAGCCGCTCGCGTACGGACTCCACGGCGCGCTCGTGCGCGTCCGACTCGACGACGACGGCGACCGCCCCGGAGTCGGCGAGGATCCACTCGATCTGCTCGGGCGAGGACGTCTCGTAGACCGGCACCGTGACCGCGCCCGCGCTCCACACCGCGAAGTCCAGCAGCGTCCACTCGTAGCGGGTGCGGGACATCAGGGCGACCCGGTCGCCGGGCTGCACGCCCTCGGCGACCAGGCCGCGGGCGGCGGAGCGCACCTCGGCGAGGAAGGCGCTCGCGGTGACGTCCTGCCAGTGGCCGGCGGGATCCTTGCGGCCGAGGACGGGCGTGTCCGGGTACTGGACGGCGTTGCGGCGGATCAGATCCGTCAGGTTGCCGTCGGCGGGGACCTCGTACAGGGCCGGAAGGCTGAACTCACGCAAGGCGGCTGCTCCTCATCGGTGCCACGGCGCACCCGGAGGGAAAGGCGGGGGGACCTCTTGGACGTTACCCATCGGTAAAGCTCCGGCGGTAGGGGGCGCACGGGAGATGTTCCCAGCGTCACACGCGCCTGCCGGCGTGGGTGGGCCGACGCCGGAAGAGTAGTCCAGCCGGTGGCGGATCCGCAGGTGGACGGTGGTCCGGGGGCGCGCGGGGCGGCGCTATAAGCTGGGATCATGCGGGTGCATGTAGTGAGCGACGTCCATGGCGCGACGGAGGCGCTGGCCCGCGCCGGGGAGGGCGCGGACGCGCTGGTCTGCCTCGGCGACCTGATCCTCTTCCTCGACTACGCCGACCACGCGCGGGGCATCTTCCCCGACCTCTTCGGCGTCGAGAACGCCGACCGCATGGTCGAGCTGCGCACCGCCCGCCGCTTCGACGAGGCGCGGCAGCTGGACGCGCGGCTGTGGGCGGGCATCGACCGCCGGGCCGCGATCGAGAGCGCGGTGCGCAGGCAGTACGCCGAGCTGTTCGCCGCCTTCCCCACCCCGACCTACGCCACGTACGGCAACGTCGACATCCCCGGCCTGTGGCCGGAGTACGCCGGCCCCGGCACGACCGTGCTGGACGGCGCGACGGTGGAGCTGGGCGGCCTGGTCTTCGGCTTCGTCGGCGGCGGCCTGCGCACCTCGATGCGCACCCCGTACGAGATCGGCGAGGAGGAGTACGCCGCCAAGGTCGCCGCGCTCGGCAAGGTCGACGTGCTGTGCTCCCACATCCCGCCGGCGCTTCCCGAGCTGTGCTACGACACCGTCGCGCGCCGCTTCGAGCGCGGCAGCGAGGCCTTGCTGGACGCGGTGCGCGGCGTGCAGCCGAAATACGCGCTCTTCGGCCACGTCCACCAGCCGCTGCTGGCCCGCACCCGGATCGGGCGCACCGAGTGCGTCAACGTCGGCCACTTCAACCACACGCGTAAGCCGTGGGTCCTGGAGTGGTGAGGCGGCCCGCTCGCCGGGGGCGGCGCGCGCGGTCCGCTCCCACCTGGGCGCGGTAGCCTTCGGAGGCATCCTGCACCAGTAGTCCTGGAGGACCACGGCGATGGCGGAACACACACGGTCGAGCATCACGATCGAGGCGGCGCCGGCCGCTGTCATGGGCGTCATCGCCGACTTCGACCGCTACCCGGAGTGGACCGGCGAGGTCAAGGAGGCCCAGGTCCTCGCGCGGGACGCGCAGGGGCGCGCCGAGCAGGTGCGGCTGCTGCTCGACGCGGGCGCCATCAAGGACGACCACACCCTCGCCTACACCTGGGTGAGCGCCGACGAGGTGCACTGGTCGCTGGTCAAGTCGCAGATGCTGCGCACCCTCGACGGCTCCTACGCGCTCGTGCCGCTCGACGGCGGCCGGCGCACCGAGGTCACCTACCAGCTCACCGTGGACGTCAAGATCCCCATGCTGGGCATGATCAAGCGCAAGGCCGAGAAGGTCATCATCGACCGGGCGCTGGCCGGGCTGAAGAAGCGGGTCGAGTCGGGCGAGGCCGGGGCCGGGGCCGCCGGGCTCGGCAAGGGTGCCGCCGGCACCGAGACCGCGGGCTGATGCCCGCGGAAGGCGTCCGCACGCTGCTGGTCACCGGCGGCGGAGGGGCGGGCCGCACCGCGGTCGCCGCCGCGACGGCCGCCGCGGCCGCCCGGGGCGGGACCCGCACGCTGCTGCTGACCGGCGACCGCACCGCGGCCGCGGCCCTCGACGGGACGGTGCCGGATCTGGCGGTACGCCGCACGGACCCCGGCGGGGCCTTCCAGGACGCGCTGCTCGACCTCCAGTCCCGCGGCGGCACCCTGCTCGCGCTGCTGGGCGCCGCGCCGCTGGACCCGGAGGAGCTGACACCGCTGCCGGGCGCGGAGGCACTGGCGCTGCTGCGGGCCGTACGGGCGGCGCAGGGGGCGGGGTGGGGGCTCGTCGTCGTCGACCTGCCGCCGGTGCGGGAGGCCGTGACGCTGCTCGCGCTCCCCGGGCAACTGCGCCGCTACCTCGCCCGGCTGCTGCCCGCCGACCGGCAGGCCGCCCGCGCACTGCGCCCGGTGCTGGCCCAGCTCGCGGGGGTGCCGATGCCCGCGGAGTGGGCGTACGACGCCGCGGCCCGCGCGGACCGCGAACTCGCCGCCGTCCAGGCCGTCATCGACGCGCCGGGCACGTCCGTGACGGTGGTCGTCGAGCCCTCCGGTCACGGCGCGGAGGCGCTGCGCACGGCCCGTACGGGCCTGGCCCTGCACGGCCTCGGCCCCGCGTCGGTCGCCGTCAACCGGCTGCTGCCCGCGAGCGCCGCCGACCCCTTCACGGCCGCCCTCGCGACCGCGCAGCACGACCGGCTCAAGGACTTCGCGGAGGCCTGCGCGGCCGACGGCACGCCGCTGCACGAACTGCCGCACCTGGGGCGCGAGGCGGAGCTGCCGGAGGGGGCGCTGGCGCTGGCGTCACCAATCGACATCCGCCCTTACAAGGCGGCGCTCGACGGTACGGGCGAGCCCTGGAGCGTCCTCGACCGGCTCGCCGAGGACGGGTACCTGGAGTGGGCGCTGCCGCTGCCCGGCGCGGGCAAGGACGGGCTGGACCTGGTGCGGCGCGGGGACGAACTCGTCGTCGACGCCGAGGGTTTCCGCCGCATCATGCCGCTGCCGTCCGCGCTGCGGCGCTGCACGGTGCAGGGCGCGGCCCTGCGGGACGGCGTGCTGCGGGTGCGGTTCACGCCCGACCCGGGCCTCTGGCCGCGCTGACCGCGCTGATCGCACAGTCGCTCGCTGACACCGGCCGTCCCGCCGGGCGTTCGGGTACCGTCGAGGAGGGAGGCGGCCCGAGCGCGGCGCCCCGTTGGGAGACCGTCATGAGCGAGGCCACCGACCGTCCGGACCCCGACGCGTGGGCCAAGGCCAGCGCGGAGGACATCGCGGGCGAGCACGCCCGGCGCCGCGAGGAGGCGGGCCAGGGCAGCGCGGCGGAGGAGCTGCGGCGCCTCGCCGAGGCGGTCGGCGACGCGGTGGGTGAGCGGCTGGCCGCGCTGCGCAACCCCGCGGTGCAGCTCGCGGCGCAGGGGATGCTCTCCCAAGTGCGTTCTGTTGTCGAACCCATCAAGGAGCGGAATCCCGACGTCTTCGACCACCTCGCGGCCGCGGGGGCCGAACTGCTGGCGGCATACCGGTCCGCGGTGGCCGGAGCGGAGTCCCGCTGGACCTCCGGCGAGGGGTCCGCGCGTTCAACCGCTGAACACATCGACCTCGACTGACCCCCTCTCCGGTACGGTTCTCTTAGCGGGGAACGACCGAAAACTGAGGGACACATGGGACTCACCATCGGCGTCGACATCGGCGGCACCAAGATCGCGGCCGGCGTGGTCGACGAGGAAGGCTCGATCCTTGAGACCGTCAAGGTGCCGACGCCGCCGACTCCCGAAGGCGTCGTCGACGCGATCGTCGAGACGGTTCGCCAGGTCAGCACCGGTCACTCGATCGAGGCCGTCGGCATCGGCGCCGCCGGTTACGTCGACGACAAGCGCGCCACCGTGCTCTTCGCGCCGAACATCAACTGGCGTCACGAAGCACTCAAGGACAAGGTCGAGCAGCGCGTCGGACTCCCGGTCGTCGTGGAGAACGACGCCAACGCGGCCGCGTGGGGCGAGTACCGCTTCGGCGCGGGACAGGGCCATTCCGACGTGATCTGCATCACGCTCGGCACGGGCCTGGGCGGCGGCATCATCATCGGCAACAAGCTGCGCCGCGGCCGTTTCGGCGTCGCCGCCGAGTTCGGCCACATCCGCGTGGTGCCGGACGGGCTGCTGTGCGGCTGCGGCAGCCAGGGCTGCTGGGAGCAGTACGCGTCCGGCCGCGCCCTCGTCCGCTACGCCAAGCAGCGCGCCAACGCCACCCCGGAGAACGCCGAGGCCCTGCTCGCGCTGGGCGACGGCACCGTGGACGGCATCGAGGGCCGGCACATCAGCGCCGCGGCCCGGCAGGGCGACCCGGTCGCGGTCGACTCCTTCCGGGAGCTGGCCCGCTGGGCGGGCGCGGGCCTGGCCGACCTGGCCTCGCTCTTCGACCCGTCCGCCTTCATCGTCGGCGGCGGCGTGTCGGACGAGGGCGAGCTGGTCCTCGACCCGATCCGCAAGTCCTTCCGGCGCTGGCTCATCGGCGGCGACTGGCGCCCGCACGCGCAGGTGCTCGCCGCGCAACTCGGCGGCACGGCCGGGCTGGTCGGCGCCGCCGACCTCGCGCGGCAGGGATGAGACTGGGCTAGGTTGATCACATGACCGTGGAAGATCTGCCGAGTTCCGCCACCGAGCACGACTCGGCGATCATCCGCGTGCTGAGCTACAACGTCCGCTCGATGCGGGACGACACGGCGGCGCTGGCGCGGGTGATCCGTGCCTGCGCCCCCGATCTCGTCCTCGTCCAGGAGGCCCCGCGGTTCTTCCGATGGCGCAAGGCCGCGGCCCGCCTGGCACGTACGACCGGACTGGTGCACGTGACCGGGGGCGCGACCGCCGCGGGGCCGATGATCCTGTCGTCCCTGCGCGCGCACGTCGAGCACACCGAGGACGTGCTGCTGCCGCACAACCCGCCGCTGCACCAGCGCGGTTTCGCCACCGCGGTGCTGCGGATCGGCGGTGCGCGGATCGCCGCCGTCAGCACCCACCTGAGCCTCGACCCCGTCGAGCGCCACGAGCAGGCGGGCCTGCTGCTGGAGCGCGTCGCCGCGATGGGCGAGCCGAACGCCGTCGTCGGCGGCGACTTCAACGAGCCGCCCGAGCGGGCGGGCTTCGCCCGGATCGCCGCGGAGCTCCAGGACGGCTTCGCCGCCGCCCCGTGGGGCGGCGAGGTCACCAACGTCCGCGAGCCCTACCAGCGGATCGACGCGATCTTCACGACCAAGCCGGTGCAGGTGCTCGGGTGCGGGGTCCCGCACTCCGTCCCGGGCGTCACCCACGCCGACCTCCACGCGGCGACGGACCACCTCCCGGTGCTGGCCGCGCTGCGCGTGCCGCGCGGCTGAGACGCGCGTGCCGCTGGCCTGAGACGCGCGGGCCGCGGGGCGCCGGTCGCGGAGGAGGTGCCCGGCGCAGCGCGGGTCGGCACGGGAGTGCCTGACGCCGCCCGGCCGGGCGCGCCGGTTCAGAGGAGGGTACGCAGGCGTTCCGCCAGCAGGTCCCAGCGCCAGGCCTCGTGCACCCACGCGCGGCCCCGCTCGCCCGTCGTGCGGCGCAGCTCCGCGTCCCGGAGCAGGGTCAGGATGCGCTCGGCCGCCAGCTCCGGGGAGCCGCCGGGCACGACCCAGCCCGTCTCGCCGGGCAGCACCGCGTCGGGAGCCCCGCCCGAGTCGCCCGCCACGACCGGCAGCCCGGTCGCCGACGCCTCCAGGTAGACGATGCCGAGCCCCTCCACGTCCAGGCCGCCGCGCCGGGTCCGGCACGGCATCGCGAAGACGTCGCCCGCGCCGAAGTGCGCGGGCAGCTCCGCTTCCGGAACGGGCCCGGTGAAGCGCACCGCGCCCGCGACCCCGGTCCGCTCCGCCAGCGCCTCCAGCTCGCTGCGGTACGGGCCGCCGCCGACGATCAGCAGCGCGGTGTCCGGCTGGTCCCGCAGGATGCGCGGCATCGCGAGGATCAGGGTGTCCTGCCCCTTGCGCGGCACCAGCCGCGACACGCACAGCACGACCGGCCGGTCCGCGAGCCCCAGCCGCGCCCGTACCACCGGGCCGCCCGACCCCGGGTGGAAGGTCTTCTCGTCCACCCCCGGCGGCAGGTGCACCATCCGCGCCGCCGCGCGCTCCGTGAGCGCGGCGGCGATCCGCGACCTGGTGTATTCGCCGAGGTACGTGAGCGTGTCGGTGCCCTCGCCGATCCGGCGCAGCAGCGTACGGCTGCCGGGCAGTTGGGCCCACGCGGCTTCGTGGCCGTGCGTCGTGCCCACGAGGCGGGCCGCGCCCGCCCTTCTCAGCGCCGGGGCCATCAGGCCCAGCGGGGCGGCGGCGCCGAACCACACGGAGGAGCAGCCGTGCGAGCGCAGCAGCTCGGTGGCGGTGCGGGTGACGCGGGGCGTCGGGAGCAGCATCTTCGTGCGGTCCCGCACCACGGGGAAGGGCTGCTCGGCGTCGAACCGCGCGACCTCGGTGCCGTCCCGCCACGTCGAGGCGTAGACGACGACCTTCGCGGGGTCGAGCCGCAGGGCCATGCTGTGCACGAAGGACTGGATCCCGCCCTGCCGCGGCGGAAAGTCGTTCGTGACGATCAGGGTCTTCTCCATCCCGCCCGACCTTACTCTGCGCGGGGGGTGCGCCCTGGGGTGCGTCTCGCGGTGGTGCCCGCGACCTTCTGCCGGTGGTGGGCTGATCGCGCAGTTCCTCGCGCCCCCGGTGTACCCGGCGGGGCATCGCGCGCTGCGTGCGGTGGGTGGGGTCGGGTGCCGGCACGGGGCACCTCCTCGGAATGCGCGTCCGACCTCATGCCGTAGGTGGCGGGGCCTGCGTGCGCATTCCTGCGGGGGCACCCCGCACCGTCCCCCTCCCAGGAGCGTCGGCGGCTGCCTGCCGGTGGGGGTGGATGTGTGAGGGACTACGGTTAGCCCCCGACGGCGAATGCGCCCCACAGGGGGACCGTCAGACGACGTCTTACCCGCACGGGTGGCTGGGGGTGGGAAACACCCCGCGCCGTCAGGCGCGGGCACCCCCGCGGCGGGAAAGCCGCACGCACCGCCCGTCAGCGGGTCGCGCGGGCCGCGGCGATGCGGGCGGCGGGGGTGGGGTGCGTGCCCCAGAGGAGGTGGAGGGCCCGCGGAGGCGAGGGCTCGGCCACGTTCACCGCCGTGAGGCGGCGCTGCATGGCGATGAACCCGGCGGCGTCGCCCGTGAGGGCGAGCGAATGCGCGTCGGCCCGGCGCTCCACCCGGCGGGAGAGCGCGCAGCCGAAGGGCCCGGCGAGGGCGCCGCCCACCGCGGCGGTCGCGGCGAGGAGCCACGCCGAGCGCGGATCGGCGAAGTGGGGGACGCCGGCCGCGGCGAGGAGGGGGGACCAGGTCACGACGAGGGCGAGGAGGCCCACGCCGAGCGCGGCCCCGAGAGCGCCCAGCGCGGTGCCGCGCACGACGTCGCGGTGGACGACGTGCCCCAGCTCGTGGGCCACGATGAGTTCGACCTCGCGCGGCTCCGCGGTGGAGAGGAGCGTGTCGTAGGCGACGATCCGCCGGGTCCGGCCGAAGCCGGAGACGTACGCGTTGAGCGCCGTGGTGCGGCGCGACGCGTCGGCCACCAGCACGTCGCGCACGGCGACCCCGTCCCGCGCGGCGAGGGCGAGCAGCGCGTCCCGCAGCGGCCCCGCGGGCATGGACGTGAAGCGGTTGAAGAGCGGTTCGAAGAGGACGGGCGCCGCCCAGGACAGCGCGACGGTGGCGCACGCGGCGCCGAGCGCGGCCCAGGCCCACCACCAGCGGGTGACGCCCGCGAGCGCGTACACGGCGAAGAGCGCCCCGGCGACGAGCGGCAGCGAGATGAGCAGGCCGCGCAGCTGGTCCGCGGCCCAGCCCCGCCAGTTCTGGGTGACGAGGCCGAAGCGGGCCCGTACAACGCGGCCGCGGGCGGCGAAGGGCAGGGTGAGGAGCTGGGGCAGCAGGACGAGGGTGAGCGCGGCGCCCGCCGTGCGCCCGGCCCAGGCCCCGCCGAACGCGGCGACGAGCCGGGCCCCGGCGGGGGTGAGGCCGAGGGTGAGGAGCAGCGCGAGGTTCGCGGCGCGGCCGGCGAGGGCGACGGGCCACACGCCTTGGCGCAGCGCGCGGGCGCGGGCGATGTGCTCGGGGCTGAAGTCGTCCTCCGCCGGGGTGTCCCGCGGCGGTTCCGGCTGGCTCATCGTGCGTCCCCCGGGTTTCTCGGGCCGCCGGTCGCGGCATCGTCCCGCCGGTCGGGCTGTTCGCCCCGGGCGCCCCGGTCTCCCCCGGCGCGGCGCGGTCGGGCGGCACCGGGCGGCCGTCGCTGCCGCTGCTGCCCGTCTCCCCCGGCGCCGCGGCGCCTGCCCCCGCTCACGTCAGCTCCTGCTGGACGTACGTGCGCCAGCGCGCGGTGAAGGCCTCAAGGCTCAAGTGCAGGTGCGCCTGGAGGACGGTGTCCAGGGACGTGCCCGTCCCGGCCGCGCGGTAGACGGCCGTCAGCGTCGCCGGGGACCACTGGTCGGCGATCATGCGGTTGGCGAGCCAGCCGCCCTCGTACGCCTGCGGGAGCGCGGGCGCGGTGGGGCTGAAGTCGGCGTTCGCGGGGAGGGCGGCGGGGAGGTGGCCCGCGGTGACGTCCTGGGCGAGTTCGGGGGCGATCTGCGGGGCCGTGCGGCCGGAGTCGCGGTAGGCGACCCAGTCGGCGAAGCCCTCCGAGAGCCACAGCGGGGTGTGGGAGGTGGTGGCGAGCCGGGTCGCGACATGGGTCGTCTCGTGGGTGAGCACGACCTGCCGGCCGAAGGCGGAGAGGCGGCCGAAGGCGGCGGGGTTGACGAGCACCCGGTCGGCGGGGGCGGCGGCGCTGCCGCCCAGCTCGCCCGTGGTGACGGCGGCGATGTCGCGGTAGTCGTCGGGGTCGGCGGCGAGCAGCGCGCCGAGCTGGTCGAGGGTCTTCGGCGCCTCGACGACGACGCTGCCGGGCCAGCCCGCCTTCCCCCACGCCCGCTGCACCTGCGGCACCGCGCGGTCGGCGTCGGCGGCGTAGCCGCGCAGCGTCGCGGTGCCGACGAGGCCCAGTACGAGGCTGTGGGTCCCGCGCACGACCGTGACCTTGCCCTGGTCCCAGAGCTGTACGGCGGTGTGCTTCCCGGCGGAGGCCCCGTCGTCGTCCGCGGCGATGTACCAGTGCCCGGCGCGGCGGGTGAAGGTCAGGTACTCGGTGGAGACGACCGGCCGGGCGTCGTAGCCGCGCAGCCGGTAGCTCAGCTCGACCTCGGCGGCGGTGCGCGCGGTGCCGCCGGCGTCGGCGGAGGGCGGGAGCGGGAAGGCGCCGGTGCGGACGAGGCGGTAGGACCAGGCGGCGAGCGGGACGTCCGCGATGTCGTCGAACATCCGCTGCTGGGCGGCGTAGTAGCGGGTCGCCCGCGGGTCGGCGGTCGCGAGGAAGGCCTGCCGGTCCCGATGCAGGAGCGCCGCCGCGCGCCGCGTCAGGAGTTGCCGGAGGGCGGGGTCGGCCGTGGCGGTCCGCTGCGGGGCCGCGCCCCCGCCGCCGGTGCAGGCGGTCAGCCCGGCGAGGGCGCAGGTGAGGACGCCGATCGCGGAGCGTCTCGTGAGCGGCGCGGTCATGGGGCGATCGTACGGGGCCGGGCCCCGCCGCCCGCCCTACGGGCGGACCACCGCCGCGACCGGCATCATCGACACCGGGTCGTAGCGGACGCGGGCGCCGGGGTAGGGGGCGTGGATGACGCGGCCGTTGCCGACGTACATCGCCACATGGCTGGCGTCGCTGCGGTAGATGACGAGGTCGCCGGGCCGGGCCTGGGAGAGCGGGACGCGGCGGCCGACGTGGGCCTGCTGCTGGGAGGTGCGCGGGAGGGAGACGCCGGCGCGGGAGTAGGCGTACTGCATCAGGCCCGAGCAGTCGAAGGAGTGGGGGCCGGCCGCGCCCCACACGTAGGGGGAGCCGAGGGCCTGGTGGGCGGCGGCCACGGCGAGGGCGGCGCGGCCGGAGGCGGGGAGGCCGCCGAGCGGTGGCAGGGGCGGGAAGGAGCGGGAGGCGCGGTCGTCCGCGCCGCTGGTCCAGCGGGCCCGCTGGGCGGCGGGGAGGGTGCGCAGGAGCTGCTGGGCCTGGGCGAGGGCGTGCTGGACGGCGGCCTTGCGGTGGGCCAGGTCCGCGGTGGCCTGGGCGAGTTCGGCGATCGTGCCTGCGGCCTGGGCGTGCCGGCTGTCCAGGGCCTGCTGGGCGGAGCGCAGTTCGTCCAGCCGCCCGGCCTGCCGGGCGCCGAGGCGGTTGAGGGTGGCGGCCCGGTCGAGGAAGCCGCTCGGGTCGTCGGACAGGAGCAGCGCGAGGGTGGGGTCGAGGGCGCCGGCGCGGTATTGCGCGGCGGCGAGCAGGCCGAGTCCGTTGCGCAGGTCGTTGATCCGCTGGGCGCCCTCCGCGGCGCGCTGCTGGAGGTTCGCGAGGTCGGCGTCGAGCTGCCGGGTGCGTTCGGTGGCGGCGTCGTACGCCTGGGTGGCCGCTTCGGCCTGCTGGTAGAGCCGGTCGAGGCGGGCGGTGGTGCCGGCGGCCGTCGCGGAGGGGTCGGCGGCGGCGGACTGGGCGGTGGTGCCGGTGAGCGCCGCGGCGGCCGCGGCCGCGGCGGTGACCACGGTGAGCCGGGTGGCGCGGGCGGCCGGGCCCGGCTGCGGTGCACGTCGATGAGATGCCACGGCAGCCGACAGTAGCCAGCCGGGCACGTACCGTACAAATGCCAGGGCGGCGGGGCGATCCGCACATGTGCGCGGGGGTGGTCGCCGCGCAGGTCAGCGGGCCGGTGGGCGGCCGGGGCCGGAAACGGCACCACCCGAACGCCGTAGCGCCCGGGCGGTGTTCACAACAGGCCGTCAGCCCCGCGGGGAACCGCTCAGATGCGGACGCCGAACTGGAAGGGCATGTTGCTCATGGCCTCGTAGCGCACGACCGTGCCCGGCTTGGGGGCGTGCAGCACCATGCCGTCGCCGGCGTAGAGGCCGACGTGGTGGTGGTCGCCGTAGAAGATGATGAGGTCGCCGACCTTGAGGTCGGACTTGGAGTAGATGCGCGTGCCGGCGTTGGCCTGCCCGGCCGCGGTGCGGGGGATGGACACCCCGGCCTGGCGGTAGGCCCAGGAGGTGAGGCCGGAGCAGTCGAAGGTGTTGGGGCCGGAGCCGCCGTAGACGTACGCCTTGCCGATCTTGGACTGCGCGAAGGAGTAGGCGCTGGAGGCGTACTTGCTGGCGGACGTGCCGCCGAGCGGGGCGCGGCCGGTGTCGCGGTTGGCGCGGGCCTGGTCGTCGGATATCTGCTGGCGCTGCGCGGCGGTGAGCCCGTTGAGGATGGACTGGGCCTGCGCGAGCTTGTCCTTGGCCTCGGTCTTGCGCTTGGCCAGCTCGGTCTTGGTGGACTCCAGCTCGGCGAGTTTCGCCGTGGCCTGCGCGCGCTCCTGGTCCAGGGTCCGCTTGGCGTCCTGGAGCTGCTGGAGGGCGCTGGTCTGGATCGAGCTGACCTGGTCCAGGGCGGAGGCCTGTTCGAGGTAGCTGTCCGGGTTGGACGAGAGGAAGAGCTGCAGCGACGGGTCGATGCCGCCGGTGCGGTACTGCGAGGCCGCGATCACGCCGAGGCCGTCGCGCAGCGTGTTGAGGTGCTGCTGCTGCCGGGCCACCTGGTCCTGGAGCGAACCGGCCTCGCCCTGGAGCGACTTGAGCTTCTCGTTCGCCGCGTCGTACTTCTCGGTGGCCTGCTCCGCCTGCGTGTAGAGCGCGTCCACCTGGGCCTTGGCGTCCTTGACCGAGGTGGGCTTGCTGGGCTTGGCGGGGGCGGCGTTGGCAGCCTGGGCGGACAGCGCCACGGCCGCCGCGGCGGTCGCGGTCAGCACGGTCACACGCGTGCGGCTTGCCGGCTTGGGTCGACGGTGGGACGCCACGAAGGCGAGCTCCTTCTTCCTTCAGCCGCCTACCGGTTGACGACTGGCGGGCGGCCTCCGAGCGCCATCCGGATTGGATGATCGACTGCGCGGAGGTACGAGGCCTGACCCTAGTGACCTTTCCGTGATCGGTTCAAATCCCGGAAGGCAAAATCTCGACCGGTTCAAGTTTTCTTTACATGCTTTCCACGCAGCGTGATGACCGATTGACACACCGTACGCACTAGTGCGCTGGTGAACACCCGCACGCGCGTACGGGACGGCGAACGGACCTGCGCGGGCTCCGGGTTCAGACCCGGGCGAGGCGGCGCAGCAGCAGCGTGGAGGCGACGGGCCGGGCCCCCGCCTTGGCGACGCCGTCGGCGATCTCCCGGTCGGCGGAGACGACGACGATCTGCCGCCCGGGCGGTTCGGCCCGCACCAGCCGCCGGATCAGCTCGTCCGCGGTCTCCCCGGCCTTGCTGAACAGCACCCGCACCCCGCGCGGTGGCGCGAGCAGCACCGGCATGTCGAGGTCGGCGCCGTCGAAGACGCACGTCACCTCGGCGCCGCTCTGCGCGGCGAGCGCCGCGAGGCCGCCGAGCAGCCGGAGCCGCTGCTTCTCCAGCGGCAGCGCGGGATAGCCGGTCTTCGTCACGTTGTAGCCGTCGACCACCAGGTGCGCCTGCGGCAGCGCCAGCAACTGGTCGAGCAGCGCCGGGTCGTTGGCCGACAGCGCCCGGGTGGCGATGTCCCGCGCGCTGAACGTCCCCGGCGCGACCGCGTCCACGGTGTCCGCGGGCAGCACGCCCATCGTGTCCCGCGGCGGCAGGGCCAGTTCGCGGCGCAGCCCGGACGCCGCGTCCAGCACGGTGTCGAGCAGCAGCCGCAGCCGTACGTCCTCCACGCTGCGCCCCTCGCGCGCGGCCCGGCGGCCGGCCTCGACCGCCGCCTCGGCCTCCGCGAGCCGGGTGCGCAGCCGGCGGGCCTCGCTGTCGGCGACGGCCCGCTCCTGCGCGGCCGCCGCGCGCAGCTCGTCGACCTCCGTCCGCAGCCGGCGCTGCGCGGCCTCCGCGCGCTTGACGTCGCTGAGGGCGCTGCGCAGCTTGCGGTGCAGCGCGTCGCCCTCCTTGCGCACGGACTCCAGCTCGGCCCTCGCGCGCGCGGCCTCGGCCCTGCCGTGCTCGTGCAGCGCCTCGACCTCGGTGCGCAGCGCGGCCAGCTCCCGCAGCGCCTCCTCGTCGGCCCGCTCGGCGTCCGCCCGCTGGGCCTCCTCCCCCGCGGTGGCCACCAGCTTCGCCCAGCCCGCCGGGCGCAGCAGATACGCGGCGGCCGCGACGTCCAGCGGGTCGGCGGCGGGCGGCGGGGTGCCGTCCTCCAGCGCCCCCGCGAGTTCGGCCTGCGACTCGCGCAGCCGCCCGGCGACCCGCTGCCGGAAGGCCGGGTCGTGCTCCAGGGCGGCGGCCAGCGCCGTACCGGCGTACTTCACCCGGCGGCTGGGCGTGAAGCGGGCGTAGGGGCGGAGCGAGACGGGAAGCTCCTGGTAGGTGAAGCCGCCGAAGGCGTCGGCGGCGATGGCCACCACCCGGTGGCGTACGCCTTCGGGCAGCGGCCGGTCGAGCGCGGGCTCGTCGGGGGCGGGCTCGTCCGGCGCGGACGTGTCGGAGCCGCCGGGCCCGCCGGAGGGCCCGGGTGCGTCCGCCGGGTCACCGGCTCCGGAGCCGGACGTCCCGGCGGCCGGCGACTCGGCAGGCTCCACCGCGGCCCCGTCCGTCCCGGGGCGCGGAAAACCGCCGCTTCCGTCCACCAGTCACTCCCGTCCGAATCTGCCGACGACCCTCGGCGTCCTCCCGGCCCCCTTCGATGACAACGCCTGCTTCTATTGTCCCCGCCCGGACGTCAACCAGACGCGGAACCGCTCCCGGCGGCACTTTGCGCACTGCTGTTCCCGTCGTCACCGTCCGCGGCCCCGCCCGGCCGGTCGACCAGCTCGATCCGGTCCACCGCGTTGCACCAGCGGCAGCGCACCGACTCCACGGTCTCGGCCAGCACCTCGGTCTCCTCCACGGACGGCTCGCCCGCCAGGTCGAGGTGCACGTACTCCACGACCCGCGAGGAGCGGGTGACGTCGAAACGCGTCAGGTTTCCGCACAGCGTGCAGCGCCACCGCGTGGTCGCGGTCGGCAGGGGAACCGGCATGGCTGGTACCTCTTCCTGTCGGGAGCGTGCGTCCCGGTCACCCTACGGCCTTTCGTGTACGGCGCGCTGCGGCGAGGCGGCCTATGTCCGTTACGACCGCTGCGTCATGATCGGTCCATGGTCATCCCGGTGTACGACAAGAACCCGGTCCGCCGTACGCCGGTCGTCACGTACGGGCTGATCGCCCTGTGCACCGCGGTCTTCCTGCTCGGCCCGCTCTCCGGCTTCCTCCCCGTCTACGGGACGGGGCACACCCTCGCGTGCCGGCAGGCGCTGTACTTCGACCGCTGGGGCGTCGTCCCCGCCGAGCTCTTCCACGCCCGGCCCACCGCGGCCGCCCTCGGCCTGCCCGCGGACTGCGGCGCCGCCGACCCGTACCCGCGGTCGCCGTTCCTGTCCGTGCTCACGTCGATGTTCCTGCACGGCAGCTGGCTGCATCTGATCGGCAACATGCTCTTCCTCTACGTCTTCGGCGACAACGTCGAGAACCGCATGGGCCGGGTGCGCTTCGCCCTCTTCTACCTCGCCGCCGGCTACCTCGCCACGTACGGCTTCGCGCTCGCCCACAGCGGCGACACCCAGAGCCTCGTCGGGGCGTCCGGCGCGATCTCCGGCGCCCTCGGGGCGTACCTCTACCTCTATCCGCGGGCCCGGGTCACCAGCCTCTTCCCCTTCCTCTTCTTCGTCCCGCTGCGCTTCCCCGCGTGGGTGGTGCTCGGCTTCTGGTTCGTCCTCCAGTGGTTCGCCGCGCAGTCCGCCGCCGCGGGCCCGGGCGTGGCCTACCTCGCCCACGTCGTGGGCTTCGCCTTCGGCTTCTGCTGGGCGTGGGCCTGCTACCGGCCCCGGTCTAAGCTGAGCGTCATCGCCGGGACGACCCAAGGAGACGCGCAGCCGTGATCACCGCGATCGTGCTCATCAAGACCACCGTGGACAGGATCCCCGAGATCGCCGAGTCGATCGCCGCGCTCGACAACGTCAGCGAGGTCTACTCGGTGACCGGCACGTACGACCTCGTCGCCCTCGTCCGGGTGGGCA
The DNA here is from genome assembly GCF_044333285.1 of Streptomyces sp. NPDC021020. Taxonomy (NCBI): domain Bacteria; kingdom Bacillati; phylum Actinomycetota; class Actinomycetes; order Kitasatosporales; family Streptomycetaceae; genus Streptomyces; species Streptomyces sp. NPDC021020. The sequence goes on along the minus strand of NZ_JBIRQQ010000009.1, from coordinate 27,084 downwards.
AGCACGACGAGCTGGCCGACATCATCCCCGGCCGCATCAGCAAGATCCCCGGCGTCGAGGCGACGGACACGCACGTGGCCTTCCGTACGTACTCCCAGCACGACCTGGAGGCCGCGTTCGCCATCGGCCTCGACTCCTAGGGCCGGTCCGCCGCTACGCGGCCGGGGTCCCCGGGGCGACCGGGACACAGCGGCCGGACTCCGTGGCGTAGGTCCACGCGGCGCCCTCGCGGACGAGGGTGGTCAGCGCGGACACGAAGCGCTCGATGTCCTCGACGGGCGTACCGGCGCCGAAGCTCACCCGCACCGCGTTGCCGTTGAACCCCGCCGCCGGGTCCGGGGATCCGCACGACCCGAGGTCCTCGGTGTCGGTGCCGAGGAGCCGGCGGACGAGCGGGTGGGCGCAGAAGAGCCCGTCGCGCACGCCGATCCCGTACTCCGCGGAGAGCGCGGCCGCGAGGTGCGAGCTGTTCCAGCCGCGGACGACGAAGCTGAGCACGCCCACCCGGGCGGAGTCCTCGCCGAACAGCGACAGGACCCGGACCTGGGGAATCGCGGCGAGGCCGTCCCGCAGCACCTTCAGCAGCTGCTGCTCACGCGCTTCGAGCCGGTCGAAGCCCGCCTCGGTGAGGGTGCGGCAGGCGGAGGCGATCGCGTAGGCGCCGATGACGTTGGGCGATCCCGCCTCGTGCCGGGCGACGGTGGTGTGCCACTCGGTCTCGACCTGCCCGTCCGCCCGCCGGACGACGGTACGGGTGGCGCCGCCGCCCGCGAGGTAGGGCTCGGCCTCGCGCAGCCAGTCGGCGCGGCCGGCGAGGACGCCGGAGCCGAAGGGCGCGTAGAGCTTGTGGCCGGAGAAGGCGACCCAGTCGACGTCCAGCTCGGCGATGTCCACGGCCTGGTGCGGCACCAGCTGCGCGGCGTCCAGCACGATACGGGCGCCGTGCCGGTGCGCGGCGGCGGCCAGTTCACGCACCGGCCACAGCTCGCCGGTCACGTTGGAGGCGCCGGTGACGCACACCAGCTTGGGGCCCTTGGGCGCGCCGTGCAGGGCGACGTCGAGCGCGGCGACGGCCTCCTCGGGGGTGTGCGGGGCGGCGAGGCAGACGACCTCGGCGCCGGTGGCGCGCTGCCAGGGCAGCAGGGCCGCGTGGTGCTCGGTCTCGAAGACGAACACCCGGGTCCCGGCGGGCAGCGCGGCGGCCAGCAGGTTGAGCGAGTCGGTAGTGGAGCGGGTGAAGACCACCTGGTCGGCGGGGCGGCAGCCGAGGAATTCCGCGACCGTGGCGCGGCTCTGCTCGAAGAGGTCCGTGGACAGCTGGGAGAGGTAGCCCGCGCCGCGGTGCACGCTGCCGTAGTAGGGGGCGTACGCGGCCACGTCGTCCCACACCCGCTGGAGCGCGGGGGCGCTCGCGGCGTAGTCGAGGGCGGCGTAGGTGACGTCGTCGCCGGTCACGAGCGGGACGGTGACGTCCCGGCCGAGCACGGGCAGCGGCTCGCAACAGGCGGGGTCGGCGGAAACGGTGGTGGCGGCGGCGGACACGGTGGTTGCGGTCATGGCGGTCTCCTGGCACGAGAGCAGCGGACGGCGGCGCGCCCCGGCGGCAGGCGGCAGGCCTGCGCGGGCGACGGAAGCCGTCGGACGGCGTGGATGGCAGCGGACGAGGCGGTGGACCCGGTGCACTGGCGGCACCGCGGAAAGGCGGAACCGGGGGCCGAAAGGCCCTATCGCATTCGCTTGCGCATGAGAGAACTCCCCTGTCCGGCTTGCTGCGAGCCCTGCTGCTCACAGCCTGGTCATCACCCGGGGCACCCCGCCTCGGACGGAGGGTTGCCGGACAGCGAGCCGGGGCCTTTGCGCTGTCACTCGTGACCTGAGAGGGATTCTGCCACAGCCGCGCGTACGCGCAAGGCGCCGTCCGCAGTGCGGACGGCGCCTTGGCGAAGGAGCGGGGTCAGGCGTTGCTGGCCGCGGCCCAGCGTTCGAGCACCGCGGCGGCCGCGCCGGAGTCCAGCGACTGCGCGGCCCGCTCGACACCGGCGGCGAGCTGCTCCTCCAGCGTGCCCGTACCGGGCTCCAGGGCGACGAGCGCGGCCGCGGAGTTGAGCAGCACCGCCTCGCGGACCGGGCCGGTCTCGCCGGCCAGGACGCGCCGGGCGACGTCCGCGTTGTGCGCCGGGGAGCCGCCGCGCAGCGCCTCGACGGGCACCAGGGCGATGCCGATGTCGCGGGGGTCGAAGGACTGCTGGGTGACCTTGCCGTCGCGGACCCACCACACCTGGGAGGTGTCGGTGGTGGTGAGCTCGTCCAGGCCGTCGTCGCCGCGGAAGACCAGCGCGGACGAGCCGCGTTCGGCCAGCACCCCGGCCATGATCGGCGCGACCCGGGCGTTCGCGACGCCGGTGGCCTGCGCCCGCACCCTGGCCGGGTTGGTGAGCGGGCCCAGGAAGTTGAAGGTCGTGGCGACGCCCAACTCGCCGCGCGCGGTGGCCACATGGCGCAGCGCGGGGTGGAACTTGACGGCGAAGCAGAAGGTGATGCCCGCCTCCTCGGCGACCTCCACGACCCGGTGCGGCGGCAGGTCCAGATTCACCCCGAGGTGGCTCAGCACATCGCTGGCGCCGCTCGCGGAGGACGCGGCGCGGTTGCCGTGCTTGACGACCTTCGCGCCGGTGCCGGCGACCGTTATGGCCGACATGGTGGAGATGTTGACCGTCTTGGCGCGGTCGCCGCCGGTGCCGACGATGTCGACCGTGGGGCCGGGCACCTCGATGGTGTTGGCGTGCGCGTACATCGCCCGCACCATGCCGGTGACCTCTTCGACCGTCTCCCCCTTGGCGCGCAGCGCGACCGCGAAGCCGGCGATCTGCACGTCGGTGGCGCTGCCGGTCATGATCTGGTCCATCGCCCACGCCGTGTCCTCGGCGTCCAGGTCCTGCCCCGAGATCAGCGCGGTCAGCACGTCCGGCCAGGACCCAAGCGTCCCGGTGCCGCCGCCTGCCGGGTTCACAACGCTCATGGTTACGCTCCTACCTCGCCCTCGGGCCGTGGGGGCCCACCCTATCGGCAGGCGGCACCACCCAGGCGGCGCTGGGGGTACCTCCCAGGCGAAGCTCTGGGGGAGGAACTGCGCGACAAGCCCACCACCGGCCGGTGGTCCGGCAACCGCCTGCACCACCCCTCCGGGACGGAAAAAGCCGGGCGGGCACCCGCAAGGGCACCCACCCGGCTCAGCGGACCGCAGGTCGGTCAGTGGTGACCGTGGCCGCTCGTGATCTCGTCGTACTCCTCGACCGTCGGCTTCGGGATCTGGCTGTGCTCGCCGTAGTAGCCGCGCGACAGCTTGGCCCGGAGCTTGGTGACGGGGCTGGTCTTGCGCTCGACACCGTTCTCGTCGACCGCGGGACCGATCTCCAGCGGCTGCGGCTGCTCGTGCGCGGTGAGCACGTGCAGCTCCTCCTGCGGGAGCGGCTCGTGGACCTCGATGAACTCGCCGTGCGGGAGCCGCTTGATGATGCCGGTCTCACGACCGTGCAGCACCTTCTCGCGGTCCCGGCGCTGGAGGCCGAGGCAGATCCGCTTGGTGACCCAGAAGGCGATCACCGGCAGGACGAAGAAGCCGATCCGCACCGTCCAGGTGATCGTCTCGATCGACAGGTGGAAGTGCGTGGCCCACAGGTCGTTGCCGCCACCGATGAGGAGCGTGAAGTACAGCGTCAGCCAGGCGACACCCAGACCCGTACGCACCGGACGGTTGCGCGGGCGGTCCAGCAGGTGGTGCTCGCGCTTGTCACCGGTGATCCAGGACTCGATGAACGGGTAGACGCCGATGGCCACCAGGACCAGCGGGAAGATTATCAACGGGATGAACACACCCAGGACAAGCGTGTGGCCCCATGCGTTGATCTCCCAGCCAGGCATCACCCGGATCAGGCCTTCGGGGAAGCCCATGTACCAGTCGGGTTGGGCGCCCGTCGACACTTGGTCCGGCCGGTACGGGCCGATCGCCCAGATCGGGTTGACCGTCGCGATGGCCGCGAGGGCCGCGATGACACCGAAGACCAGGAAGAAGAAGCCGCCCGCCTTGGCCGTGTAGATCGGGAGCAGCGGCATGCCGACGACGTTCTTCTCGGTCTTGCCCGCACCCGGGAACTGCGTGTGCTTGTGGTACACGACGAGGATCATGTGCGCGGTCACGAGGGCCGCCATGATGCCGGGGAACAGCAGGATGTGCACCGAGTAGAAGATCGGCACGAAGTTGTGGCCGGGGAACTCGCCGCCGAAGATGAACATCGACAGGTACGTTCCGATGACCGGCGTGGACAGGATCGCGCCGTCGACGAATCGGACACCGGTGCCGGACAGCAGGTCGTCGGGCAGCGAGTAGCCGGTGAAGCCCTCGAAGCAGCCGATGAACAGCAGCGTCCAGCCGAAGAGCCAGTTCAGCTCACGCGGCTTGCGGAACGCACCCGTGAAGAAGATGCGCATCATGTGCACGAGCATGCCCGCGAGGAAGATCAGAGCCGCCCAGTGGTGGATCTGACGGATCAGCAGACCGCCGCGCACCTCGAAGCTGATGTGCATGGTGGAGGCGTACGCCTCCGACATCCGCTGGCCCTGGAGCGGGGCGTACGGACCGTGGTAGATCGTCTCGGCCATGCTGGGGTGGAAGAACAGCGTCAGATACACACCCGTGAGGATGAGGATGATGAAGCTGTAGAGGCAGATCTCGCCCAGCATGAACGACCAGTGGTCGGGGAAGATCTTCCGGAGATTGGCTTTGCCGACCTTGTAGAGCCCAAGCCGCGCGTCCGTCCACTCCGCGACTTTCTGGCCTGCAGGTTTCGGGCCTCGGCGCGTGTTCGTCGAGGCGGTCTCAGTCGATGTACTCATCCGCGCTCCCAGAAGGCCGGACCGACGGGAACCTCGAAGTCGCCCATGGCGACCAGATTACCCTCACCGTTGACGCTGATACGCAGCTGGGGCAGCCGGTGCCCGGCCGGGCCGAAGAGCACGCGCGCACCGTCCGACAGGTCGAACGTCGACTGGTGGCACGGGCACAGCACGTGGTGCGTCTGCTGCTCGTAGAGGCTGACGGGGCAGCCGACGTGCGTGCAGATCTTCGAGAAGGCGACGATCCCCTCGTGGGACCAGTCGAGTTCCTTCTTGTCCTTGATGTCCTCCGGCTTGATCCGGACGACCATCAGGGCGGCCTTCGCGAGCTGCTCCTGGTAGTCCTCGTCGTCCTCGCTGAGGCCCTCGGGGTTGGCGAAGGTGAGCGAGCCGACGGCGATGTCCTCGGGGCGCAGCGGCTTGTCGGTGTTCGGGTTGATCAGCGCCTTGCCCTTGGCCCACGCGGTGTGGCGGAGCTTGTCCTCCGGCAGCGGGCCGAGGTCGCGCAGGATCACCACGGCCGACAGCGGGACGAGCGTGAGCGCGCCGAGCATGGTGTTGCGCACCAGCTTGCGGCGGCCGAAGCCGCTCTCCTGCACGCCCTGCTTCCACTGCTCTTCCATCACGGCGCGCAGCTCTTCGTCCGCGCCGGCGGAGTGCCGCTCGTCGGCCATCTCCTCGTCGGACATCAGGGTGCGGGCCCAGTGGACCGCGCCCGCGCCGAGTCCCAGCAGCGCGACGGCGAGCGTCAGGCCGAGGGAGAAGTTCAGCGCGCTGACGTGGCCGAACGGGAAGATGTAGACGTACTTGCCGACCGGGAAGATCACGAAGCACGCGATGAAGGCGATGGTGCCGATCATCGAGAGGGTGAACAGCCCGGCGACGACGCGCTCGGAGTGCTTCGCCGCCTTCTCGTCGATGTCCTGGCGGCGGTACTCGTGCTCGGGGTGCCCCGGGTCGCCGAACGGGTCGCGGTGGACTTCCGTCTCGGCACCGTGGTCGCCGCCGGTGGCCGGCAGGTGCTCGTGTGGCTCTGACACGTCGTTGGATCCGGTTTCGCTCATGACTTCTTGGCCTTAGTCGTCCGGGCCGCGATCCAGGCGGCGATGGCGATCAGCGTGCCGAGGCCGAAGACGTAGGCGAACAGACCCTCAGGCACCGGGCCGAAGCCGCCGAGCGTGAAGCCGCCCGGGTTCTTGGACTGTGCGGTGTCGACCTCGTTCAGGTACGCGATGATGTCCTGCTTCTGCTTCTGCGGCATCGTCGTGTCCGGGAAGGACGGCATGTTCTGCGGGCCGGTCTGCATGGCCTCGTAGATGTGCTTGGGCTCGACGCCCTTCAGCGTGGGGGCGTACTTGCCGTCGGTGAGGGCGCCGCCCTTGCCGACGAAGTTGTGGCACTGCGCGCAGTTGGTGCGGAACAGCTCGCCGCCCTTGGCGCTGTCACCGCCGGCCGGGTCGTACTGGTCCGCCGTCGGGGCCGCCGGGCCGGGGCCGAGCGAGGCGATGTACGCGGCCAGCTGGTCGATGTCCTTCTGGCTGTACTGCTTCGGCTTCTTCTGGACCTGCGGGCCGGGCTGCTGCGCGGGCATCCGGCCGCTGCCGACCTGGAAGTCCACCGCCGCCGAGCCGACGCCGACCAGGCTCGGACCGTCGGAGCTGCCCTGCCCGTGAGCGCCGTGGCAGCTCGCGCAGCCCACCGAGAACAGCTTCTGTCCCTCGGTGATCGCGATGGACTGGGAAGAGTCGTCGGCCTGCGCCTTGGGCGCCGGAGAGAGCGCGGCGTACAGCCCCCCGGTGGCCGCTAGCGCGAAGAGTAGGACGACGAGCGCCGCCAGCGGGTGGCGCCGTCGTGCGGAGAGCTTTTTCACGGATTACCCCGGTGTCAGGATCTCTTGTCTCGATGCTTCGGGTTGTGCCTGTCCGGCACCGTGCTGTGGTACGCGACCGACTACTTGATCAGGTAGATCGTGGCGAAGAGGCCGATCCAGACGACATCGACGAAGTGCCAGTAGTAGGAGACGACGATCGCAGCGGTGGCCTGCTGGTGCGTGAAGCGCTTGGCCGCGTACGTGCGGCCGAGCACCAGCAGGAAGGCGATCAGACCGCCCGTCACGTGCAGCCCGTGGAAGCCGGTGGTCAGGTAGAACACCGAGCCGTACGGGTCGGAGCTGAGGGAGATCCCGTCCTTCTTGACCAGGTTCGTGTACTCGAAGATCTGCCCGCCGATGAACACCGCGCCCATGACGAACGTCACGATGAACCAGGAGCGCAGCTTCTTCACGTCACCGCGCTCGGCGGCGAACACGCCCATCTGGCAGGTGAAGGAGGAGAGCACCAGGATCGTGGTGTTCGTCGCGGAAAACGGCACGTTCAGCGCATGCGCGTGTTCCTTCCAGAAGTCGGCACCCGTGACCGACCGAAGGGTGAAGTACATCGCGAAGAGGGCCGCGAAGAACATCAGCTCAGAACTCAGCCAGATGATGGTTCCGACGCTGGTGAGGTTCGGCCGGTTGACCGACGGGTGCGCGTGCCCGGTTTCTACTGCTGTTGCTGTCGCCACGTCCGTCATTATGTCGGTCGCTTATCTGGCGCTCACTCCGGGGGTCCCCTTCGGTGTGTCAAGGTCCTTCGCGCGACCGTGTCCAGCGGCGTTGAGGTCACCCGGACGGGGGACGGCCGGACGCGCCCGCGGATCCGGGGGCGGTCCGGCCCCTCCACGGAAGGCCCTTGCGGGAGTAGCATCGGCAAGCACTTGAGAAAGCGTTCACGAGCTTCGAGGAGCCAGGATGCAGGCGACCGCCACGGTGCTGGTCTACAGCGACGACGCCAACACCCGGGAGCAGGTCCGGCTCGCCGTCGGCCGCAGGCCCGCCGCGGACCTGCCGCCGGTGGAGTTCGTGGAGTGCGCGACGCTGCCCGCGGTCCTGACCGAGCTGGGCAACGGCGGTGTCGACGCCTGCATCCTGGACGGCGAGACGGCTCCGGCGGGCGGGATGGGCGTGTGCCGCCAGATCAAGGACGAGATCTTCCGCTGCCCGCCGGTGCTGGTGCTCATCGGCCGCCCGCAGGACGCGTGGCTGGCCACCTGGAGCCGCGCGGACGCCGCCGTCACCCATCCGGTGGACCCGGTGGCGCTGAACGACACCCTCGCCGTGCTGCTGCGCCGGAGCATCCCCGGGGCCGCTGAGCCCTCGAAGGCCGTAGCGGCCCGCTAGGAGGCGGCTCAGGCCGTCTCGGGGCGCAGCCGGGCGGGGTTGGACATCGGGTTCACACCGGTGCTCGCGGAGCCCTGCTGCGCGCTCGACGCGGTGGCCTTGCCCAGGGCGCTGCCCTTGAGCCACTGGGCCTCGTCGAGGTTCCAGTCGCCGAAGCCGTTGTCGAAGGGCGTCATCGTCGGGCCGTGGCTGTTGACGACCTGGACGATGTCGCCGGGGCGCACATGGTCGAAGAACCAGTGCGCGTCGTCGGTGCTCATGCCCGTGCAGCCGTGGCTGACGTTGGCGTACCCCTGGGAGCCGACGGACCAGGGCGCGGCGTGCACGTACTCGCCGCTCCATGTCACCCGGGTGGCCCAGTAGACGGGCAGGTCGTACGAGTCGGAGCTGCCCGCGGCGATGCCGACGGTGGTGCTCTTCATCTGGACGAAGCTCTCCTTGGCCAGCACCACCTTGATGCCGTTGCGGGTGTCGAAGCCGGGCTTGCCGGTCGTGACGGGCAGGGTGCGGACCACCTTGCCGTCGTCCTTGAAGGTCATCTGGTCGGTCGCCGCGTCCGTGACCGCCTCGATGCGGTCGCCGGTCTGCAGGGTGAGCGGCTTGTCGGCGCCGCCGAAGAGCTTGTCCTGGACCTTGACGCCGCCCAGTGTGCTGCTGGCCGTTATCCGGGCGTGCGCCGGCCAGTACGCGCTGGGGCGGTAGTGCAGGGTGCGGTCGTCGACCCAGTACCAGGAGCCGGGGGACGCCGCGGGGCTGCTGCTCACCTGGAGGTGGGCCTCCACGACGGCGCGCGCCGCCGCGGACTTGACCGGGACGCTCAGCGCCGCGGTGAGGGGCTGCCCGACGCCGTACGTGCCCGCGTCGGGGCCGAAGGTGACGTGCAGTCCGGCGTCGGCCGGGGTGGTGTCGAAGGTCAGCGTCTTGCGGCCGGGGTGGCCGTCGGAGTCCTCGGTGCTCACCCGGACCGTGTAGTGGGCGCCGGCGGCCAGCGCGGTGGTGGACTGCCAGCTGAGGCCGTCCTCGCTGAGCTTGCCCGCCACGAAGCGTCCTGCGGCGTCGGTGGCCGTGACGTCGGTGATCCGGCTGCCGTCGTCCTTGACGGTGACCTTGAGCGGCTTGCCGGGGTCGGCCTTGCCGCCGTCCGCGATCGAGTAGGCGACCTTGGCCGCGGACTCGTGCGGGGCCTCCGCGAGCGGGTTGCCGTCGCCGCTGCATGCGGTGAGCCCCACCGCGAGGGGAGCCGCGAGCAGGGCGCAGCTCAGCGCTATCCGGTGTCGTGAGTTGTGGCTCATGGGCTCAACGTAAGAACGCCGGGCCGGTTCCGCACGGCGGAGGGGTGCAAAAGGGGCGGGCCGCGGCACCTGGTGGGGTGCCGCGGCCCGCCCGGGGCAGCGTTGCGGGGTCAGCCCGCGGTCACTGCGTGCGGTCCGCGCCGCGGTAGTACTCGAACACCCAGCCGAAGACACCCATGAGGATGACCGGCATCGAGAAGAACAGCAGCCACCAGCCGAAGATGATGCCCATGAAGGCCAGGGCGCCACCGGTGGCCAGCATCAGCGGCTGCCAGCTGTGCGGGCTGAAGAAGCCCAGCTCGCCCGCGTCGTCGGCGATGTCGGCGTCCTCGCGGTCCATCGCCCCGGTGTCCGCCCGGTTGGCGGTGAAGCCGAGGTAGAACGCGATCATCGTGCACAGGCCGAAGCCCAGGAACAGCGCGGTGGTGCCGGCCGGCTCCTTCGACCAGAGGCCGTAGACGACGGCCACCGCGAGGATGAAGGCCGCGAAGCCGCCGAACATCCATCCTTGGATCTTCACTCGCCCGCTCCCTTGCCCTCAGCGCCGGAAATAGCCGAACTGCTCGCTCCGTGGCCCGCCAGGGCGTCGATCGCCGCGATCTCCGGGTGGTGCAGGTCGAACGCCGGGGATTCGGAGCGGATACGCGGCAGCGAGGTGAAGTTGTGCCGCGGCGGCGGGCAGGACGTCGCCCATTCGAGCGAACGGCCGTAGCCCCACGGGTCGTCGACCTCGACCTTCTTGCCGTACTTCGCCGTCTTCCACACGTTGTAGAGGAACGGCAGTATCGACAGACCGAGCAGGAACGAGCTGATCGTCGACACCGTGTTCAGCGTGGTGAAACCGTCGGCCGCCAGGTAGTCGGCGTAGCGGCGGGGCATGCCCTCGACGCCGAGCCAGTGCTGCACCAGGAAGGTGCCGTGGAAGCCGAAGAAGAGCGTCCAGAAGGTGATCTTGCCAAGCCGCTCGTCGAGCATCTTGCCGGTCATCTTCGGCCACCAGAAGTGGAAGCCGGCGAACATCGCGAAGACGACGGTGCCGAACACCACGTAGTGGAAGTGCGCCACCACGAAGTACGAGTCGGACACATGGAAGTCCAGCGGCGGCGCGGCCAGGATGACGCCGGTCAGACCGCCGAAGGCGAAGGTGATCAGGAAGCCGATCGCCCAGAGCATCGGTGTCTCGAAACTCAGCGAACCCTTCCACATGGTGCCGATCCAGTTGAAGAACTTCACACCGGTCGGTACCGCGATCAGGAAGGTCATGAAGGAGAAGAACGGCAGCAGCACACCGCCGGTCACGTACATGTGGTGCGCCCACACCGTCACGGAAAGGCCCGCGATGGAGATGGTCGCGGCCACCAGGCCGATGTAGCCGAACATCGGCTTGCGCGCGAAGACCGGAATGACCTCGGAGATGATGCCGAAGAACGGCAAGGCGATGATGTACACCTCTGGATGGCCGAAGAACCAGAAGAGGTGTTGCCATAGCAGCGCCCCGCCGTTCGCGGAGTCGAAGACGTGCGCCCCGAATTTCCGGTCGGCCTCCAGGGCGAGCAGCGCCGCGGCCAGCACGGGGAAGGCGAGCAGGACCAGGACCGCGGTCAGCAGCACGTTCCACACGAAGATCGGCATGCGGAACATCGTCATGCCCGGTGCGCGCATGCAGATGATCGTGGTGATGAAGTTGACCGCGCCGAGGATGGTGCCGAAGCCGGAGAAGGCCAGACCCATGATCCACATGTCGGCGCCGACACCCGGCGAGTTGACCGCGCTGGACAGCGGCGAGTACGCGAACCAGCCGAAGTCCGCCGCGCCCTGCGGGGTGAGGAAGCCGCCGACCGCGATGAGCGAGCCGAACAGGTACAGCCAGTAGGCGAACATGTTCAGCCGCGGGAAGGCGACGTCGGGGGCGCCGATCTGGAGCGGCATGATCCAGTTGGTGAAGCCCGCGAACAGCGGTGTCGCGAACATCAGCAGCATCACGGTGCCGTGCATCGTGAACGCCTGGTTGAACTGCTCGTTCGACATGAACTGGTTGCCGGGCCGCGCCAGCTCCGCACGCATCAGCAGCGCCATCACGCCGCCGATGAGGAAGAAGGCGAAGGACGTGACCAGGTACAGGGTGCCGATCGTCTTGTGGTCGGTGGTGGTCAGCCACTTCACGGCCACAGAGCCGGGGGTCTTCACGCGGGCCGGGATCTCGTCCTCGTAGGAGTCGTCGGCCGGCGCCGCCCCGTGCGGTTCGTTGAGAATGCTCATGTGGTCTTGGGCTCCGAGTTCTTCGCGTTGCCCGTCGTGGCGATTCCGGACGGGAGATACCCCGTCTTGCCCGCCTTGGCGAGGTCCTTCAAGTGCTGCTGGTACTGCTCGGGCGTCACGACCTTCACGTTGAAGAGCATCCGCGAGTGGTCGACGCCGCACAGTTCGGCGCACTTGCCCATGAACGTGCCCAGCTTGTTCGGGGTCACCTCGAAGACGTTGGTGTGGCCCGGGATGACGTCCTGCTTCATCAGGAAGGGCACGATCCAGAAGGAGTGGATGACGTCCCGCGAGGTCAGCACGAAGCGGACCGTCTGGCCCTCGGCCAGCCACAGCGTCGGGCCGGGGTTGCCGGTGTCGGGGTCCACGCTCGCCGGGGTGCCGACGTCGTAGACGCCCTCGGCGCCCTTCGGGAAGAGCAGCTTGTTCGCCGGGATCTCGGACAGCTCCGGCGGGACCGTGGCACCGGTCGACGGGTCACCGTCGACGTTCTCCAGGTAGTTGAAGCCCCAGCTCCACTGGAAGCCCACCACGTTGACCACGTGGTCGGGCTTCTTCGACGTCGCGAGAATCTTGTTCTCGTCGCGTGCGGTGAAGTAGAAGAGCACCGCGATCACCACGATCGGGACGATCGTGTAGAGCGCCTCGATGGGCAGGTTGTAGCGGGTCTGCGGAGGGACCTCGACCTTGGTCCGGCTGCGCCGGTGGAAGATCACACTCCACAGGATCAGGCCCCAGACCAGGCAGCCGGTCGCCAGCGCCGCGGCCCAGGAGCCCTGCCACAGGGCGAGGATCCGCGGAGCCTGTTCGGTGGCCGGGCTCGGCATACCGAGCCGGGGATAGTCCTTGTAGGAGCAACCGGTGGCCATAGCAAGGACCAGGCCCGCAGCCAGCGCCTGCGGGAGCCTCCGCCGCAACCCGCGCCGTGACGTGGAGGAACCTCCCACGCCCTGGGGGCTGTGGGCGGGGGTTCCTCCCATGCCCTCCGGGCTGGGGGGGAGGTCGGAGCCGTTGGGACTCACGTAGCGCCTTCCCGAGAGTCTCGCCCGCTCGTCCGGGTGTTCCGGCCGTGTGCTGGTCGGTCGGCCCGAGCTGCAGGCATTGAGGTGTGGATGTTTATGCGGACCAAACCCTACTGGACGCTATTTGGGGTCGCACGGGGAGGGGGTCCAACGCGCCGGGACGCACCCCGAAGGGGTGGAATCCCACGCTCAGGGCGTCTTTCTGACGCCCACTGACCGGACGCCGGCCGCTCCGCCCGTCACCGCGTCGGCGGTACGGGCGCCGGCCGGGCGCGGCATCCGCGGAGGTAGCGTGCGGGGGTGCCCTACTTCGACACGGCCTCCGCCGCTCCGCTGCACCCCGTCGCACGCGAGGCGCTGCTCGCCGCGCTCGACGAGGGGTGGGCGGACCCGGCGCGGCTGTACCGGGAGGGGCGGCGGGCGCGGCTGCTGCTGGACGCGGCGCGGGAGGCCGCCGCCGAGGCCGTCGGGTGCCGCCCGGACGAGCTGGTTTTCACTCCTTCGGGGACGGCCGCGCTGCACTCCGCGGTGGCCGGGGCGATGGCCGGGCGGCGCAGGACGGGTCGCCATGTCGTGGTCTCCGCCGTCGAGCACTCCGCCGTGCTGCACGCCGCCGAGGCGTACGACGCCACCGCGGTCGGCGTCGACCGCACCGGCCGGCTCTCCCCCGCCGACCTCGCCGCGGCGCTGCGCCCCGACACCGCGCTGGCCTGCGTCCAGTCCGCCAACCACGAAGTGGGCACGCTCCAGCCGGTGGGCGAGGCCGCCGCCGTGTGCCGGGCCGCGGGGGTGCCGCTGCTCGTGGACGCGGCCCAGTCACTGGCCTGGGGCCCCGCGGAGGAGGGCTGGTCGCTGCTGGCGGGCAGCGCGCACAAGTGGGGCGGGCCGCCCGGGGTGGGCCTGCTCGCGGTCCGCAAGGGCACCCGTTTCGCGCCCGCGCACCCGGCGGACGAGCGCGAGTCGGGCCGCTCCCCCGGCTTCCCGAACCTCCCGGCGGTCGTGGCCGCCGCCGCGTCGCTGCGCGCCGTCCGCGCGGGGGCCGCGGACGAGGCGGCCCGGCTCTCCGCGCTCGTCGACCTCATCCGTACCCGGGTGCCCCGGCTCGTCCCCGACACCGAGGTCGTCGGCCACGCCACCGCGCGGCTGCCGCACCTGGTGACCTTCTCCTGCCTCTACGTCGACGGCGAGGCGCTCCTGGGCGGCCTGGACCGGGCCGGCTTCTCCGTGTCGTCCGGCTCCTCCTGCACCTCCAGCACGCTCACGCCGAGCCATGTCCTCAAGGCGATGGGCGTGCTGTCCGAGGGCAACATCCGGGTGTCCCTCCCGCCGGGCACCTCCCGCGCGGAGGTCGAGCGCTTCCTCGACGTGCTGCCGTCGGTGGTCGCCGAGGTCCGCGCCCACCTCGGGGCGCCCACGTCCCCGGGCCCGGCCCCGGCCCCGGAGCCCGCTCCGGACGAGGGCCTCGTCGTGGACGCGCTGGGCAAGCGGTGCCCGATCCCGGTGATCGAGCTGGCGAAGGTCATCGACGCGGTCCCCGTCGGCGGGACGGTGACCGTGCTCTCCGACGACGAGGCCGCCGCGCTGGACATCCCGGCGTGGTGCGCGATGCGCTCCCAGGACTACCTGGGCCCGCAATCCGCTCCGCGGGGCACGGCCTACGTAGTCCGCCGCCGCACCTAACGTCGGGGCTGCGCCCCGAAGGGGCGCGGGGAACTGCGCGGCCCGCCCCCACCGGGGCGCGGGTAGTCACCGGCCCGAAGGGGCAGTTGCTGTCGTTTCCGGACCACCGGCCGGTGGTGGGTTGCTCGCGCAGTTCCCCGCGCCCCTAAAACGCTCGCCCCCCTGCGCAAGGGGGACCTCAGCCCAGGTGGGCGCGGACCTCGGCGGCGGCTTCGTCGCCGTACGCCTTGGTGAAGCGCTCCATGAAGTGCGTGCGCTTCAACTCGTACTCCTGCGTGCCCAGCGTCTCGATGACCAGAGTCGCCAGCATGCAGCCCACCTGCGCGGCGCGCTCAAGGCTGACGCCCCACGCGAGGCCGGAGAGGAAGCCGGCGCGGAAGCCGTCGCCGACGCCCGTGGGGTCGACCTTCGCCTGCTCCTCGGCGCAGCCGACGACGATCGGCTCCTCGCCCTTGCGGTCGATCCGCACACCGCGCGGGCCGAGGGTGGTGACGCGGACGCCGACCCGGCCGAGGATGTCCTCCTCGGTCCAGCCGGTCTTGGTCTCGATGAGGCCCTTTTCGTACTCGTTGTTGAAGAGGTACGCGGCGCCGTCGACGAGGACGCGGATGTCGTCGCCGTTCATCCGGGCGATCTGCTGGGAGAAGTCCGCGGCGAAGGCGATGCCGCGGGAGCGGCACTCCTCGGTGTGGCGGATCATCGCCTCGGGGTCGTCGGCGCCGATGGAGACCAGGTCGAGGCCGCCGACGCGGTCGGCGACGTGCTGCAGCTCGATGAGCCGGGCCTCGCTCATGGCGCCGGTGTAGAAGGAGCCGATCTGGTTGTGGTCGGCGTCGGTGGTGCAGATGAAGCGGGCGGTGTGCAGCACCTCGGAGATGCGCACGGAGGCGGTGTCGACACCGTGCCGCTGGAGCCAGGCGCGGTATTCGCCGAAGTCGTTGCCCGCGGCGCCGACCAGGATGGGCTGGGTGCCGAGCAGGCCCATGCCGTAGCTGATGTTCGCGCCGACGCCGCCGCGGCGGACGTCCAGCGAGTCGACCAGGAAGGACAGCGACACGGTGTGCAGCTGGTCGGCGACCAGCTGGTCGGAGAAGCGGCCGGGGAAGGTCATCAGATGGTCGGTGGCGATGGATCCGGTGACGGCGATGCGCACGGCGGCAGGCTCCTGTGGTGACGGGGGAATGGGACCTGGGGGGTTGCGTGGGTCCGGGCAGTCGTCCACGCTACCGGCAATCCGGTGCGGCGCCGGGACATCCGCGGTTTACCCCGGGTTGCGGGCGGAGAACCCGGCGACCTGGTGAAACTACCCGATAGTAGGGCTTTCTCCCCCGCCCCGGCCGTGCCAGTGTCGGAGGTATGAGCGCTACGTCACACGGCACGGCCGTCCCGTCCTCGATCGCCCCCGCTCCGCTCGCCGAGCCCGACTCGATGGAGGAGCTGATGGGCGACTGCCGGAAGATGGCCGCGCACTGGCACGCCGCCCCTGCCGCCGCCCCGGTCGAGCGGGCCGCGGGCCCGCACGGCATCACCGTCCCGGCCTCGTCCGCCCACGTGGTGGCGGGCATGGCGGAGTACGGGGCCTGAGCCCCGTCCCGTAGCGCGGAACCGGCGCGCGCCCCGCCGCGTCCCATCGGCACCTGGCGGATGACGGAGCCGAGGAGGGCGCGCGATGAGCGGCGAACACGAACACGCAGGCCTCGACGAATGGCCGGGCGACCGCACCGACCGCAGGCGGCGGCTGATGATCGGCGCCGCCGTGGCCGCGGTGGTGGCCGGCATCGCGGGCACGGCGTTCCTGGGGATAGCGGGCGGGGGCGAGGGCGGGGGTGTGCACCCGGTCGCGCCGATCATGCCTTCGCACTACGCGGGCCCGAAGCACAACCTGGTGCTGCCCGCGCCCGCGCTCCCCTCGGGCTCCGGCTCCTACCAGCTGACCGGCGCACTGCCCGACGACGTACCCGGCCCGACCCCCCTCTACCGGCCCGCGGCGGGCGGCCCCGACCGTACGGCGGTCACCCGCCTCGCGTCCGCACTGGGCCTGACCGGCCCCGTCGCCGACGACGGCACCTCCTGGCGGGTCGGCCCACGGGACGGTACGGGCCCGGCGCTGCTGGTTGCCAAGGACGCGCCGGGCGTCTGGTCGTACGCCCGCAACGGGCAGGGCGCCCCGGCCTCCCGCACGGTCGTGCCGGAGCGGCAGGCGTGGGCGGTGGCCGCGCCCGTCCTCGACGCGCTCGGCCAGTCCGACGCGGAGGTCGGCGCCTCGCGCACAGCCGGTACGTCCCGGACGGTGACCGCGGACCCGGTGGTCGGCGGACTGCCCACGAGGGGCTGGGAGACCGCGGTGACCGTCACGCAGGACGGCGTGGTCGGCAGCGCGCACGGGCACCTCGCGCAGCTCGTGGCAGGTGAGCGGAAGAGCGTGGTCGGTGCGGAGCGGGCGTTCGAGGAGCTGCCCGCGCGGCAGCCGATGCATCCCGGCGGCACAGGGTGCCGCAGCGGGGGGATGACGGACGCGGGCGTCGCGTCCACCGCCTGCGCGACCGCGCCGGCCACGCGGGGCGTCCCGGTGGACGTCAGCGGGGCCCGCTTCGGGCTCTCCCCGCAGTTCCTCGCCGGCGGGGGCCAGGCCCTCGTCCCGTCGTGGCTCTTCACCGCCACGCCTGAGGGCTCCCCCACCTCGTACGTCCTCGCCCAACCGGCGATGAGCTAGCGGCTGCGGCGCGGGGCGAGCGCTTAAGGGGCGCGGGGAACTGCGCGCTCAGCCCACCACCGGCCGGTGGTCCGGTACGGACCGTACTGCCCCTTCGGGCCGGTGGCGACGTGACGGTACGTCGTGGCTGGTCGCGCAGTTCCCCGCGCCCCTAAAAACGCTCACCCGGCGCGGCCGGAGAAGGCGTACCCGGCGCGGAGCGCTAAGGCCTAGCTGAAGGAGTCGCCGCAGGCGCAGGAGCCCGTCGCGTTCGGGTTGTCGATCGTGAAGCCCTGCTTCTCGATCGTGTCGACGAAGTCGATCGACGCCCCGCCGAGGTACGGCGCGCTCATGCGGTCGGTGACGACCTTGACGCCGCCGAAGTCCTTGACCACGTCGCCGTCGAGCGAGCGCTCGTCGAAGAAGAGCTGGTAGCGCAGGCCCGAGCAGCCGCCGGGCTGGACGGCGACCCGCAGCGCGAGGTCTTCCCGGCCCTCCTGCTCCAGCAGGCTCTTGACCTTGGAGGCCGCGGCCTCGGACAGGATGATGCCGTCCGTGGTGGTGGTCTCGTCCTGAACCGTCATCTGCTCACTCCCGGGTTGTACGGACTACTGGCTTACCGACTGCTAACCGGCGCCCTTCCGGATTCATTCCGGCGCCCGCGGCGGGGGCCGCGGCGTGTTCGTCCCCCCATGCTCGCACAGGTGCGCGCGGATCGAATGCGTCACACTGACGCGTCCAGGCATCGTCAATGTGACGCGAACGGGCTATGATAGATAGCGTCAAATAGACGAAAAGCACTGCGCTGCCGAAGAAAGGGCGTCCGGCCCGTGACCACCACCGAAACTCTGGACGTACAGCCCACGCCGCTCGCACTGCTGCTGCTCGGCCGCGAGTCCGACCCACGCAGCGAGCGCGGCGTGGAATGCCCGGGCGACCTTCCGGCGCCGTCCGACCCGGATCTGGTGGAGCGCGCCCGGGCCGCGAAGGCCCGCCTCGGCGAAAAGGTCTTCGTCCTGGGCCACCACTACCAGCGCGACGAGGTCATCGAGTTCGCCGACGTCACGGGCGACTCGTTCAAGCTCGCGCGGGACGCGGCCGCGCGGCCCGAGGCGGAGTACATCGTCTTCTGCGGCGTCCACTTCATGGCGGAGTCCGCCGACATCCTGACCTCCGACCGCCAGCAGGTGATCCTGCCGGACCTGGCCGCGGGCTGCTCGATGGCCGACATGGCCACCGCCGAGCAGGTCGCCGAGTGCTGGGACGTGCTCGCCGACGCCGGGGTGGACGGCGTGACCGTGCCCGTCTCGTACATGAACTCCTCGGCGGACATCAAGGCCTTCACCGGGCGGCACGGCGGCACCATCTGCACGTCGTCCAACGCCCGGCGGGCGCTGGAGTGGGCCTTCGCGCAGGGCGAGAAGGTGCTCTTCCTGCCCGACCAGCACCTGGGCCGCAACACCGCCGTCCGGGACATGGGCCTGTCGCTCGACGACTGCGTCGTCTACAACCCGCACAAGCCGAACGGCGGGCTGACCGCCGAGCAGCTGCGGGACGCGAAGATGATCCTGTGGCGCGGCCACTGCTCCGTGCACGGCCGCTTCTCGCTGGAGTCGGTCGAGGACGTCCGCGCCCGCATCCCCGGCGTCAACGTGCTGGTGCACCCCGAGTGCCGGCACGAGGTCGTCATGGCCGCCGACCACGTGGGCTCCACCGAGCACATCATCACCCTGCTGGAATCCGCCCCCGCGGGCTCGGCGTGGGCGATCGGCACCGAGCTGAACCTCGTACGGCGGCTCGCCAAGGCGCACCCGGACAAGCAGATCGTCTTCCTCGACAAGACGGTGTGCTTCTGCTCGACCATGAACCGCATCGACCTGCCCCACCTGGTGTGGGCGCTGGAGTCGCTGGCCGACGGCAAGCCGGTCAACCGCATCCAGGTCGACGCCGAGACCGAGCACTACGCCAAGCTCGCCCTGGAGCAGATGCTCGCGCTGCCGTAACCCCTGTCCTGAGGGGCGGTGCGGCGCGATGATGGGGCGGTGATCCTTCGACCGGTACGCGACGACGACGCGGACGCCGGGCTCGTACGGGAGATCACCGCCGCGGCCTTCGCCGCCCCGCACGCGCTCCCGGCCGGGTCGGCCGCGCCGCCCCGGCCGGCCGACGCCCGCGAACTCGACCGCACCCGGCATCTGGCCAGGACGGACCCGGGCGGCTGCTGGATCGCCGAGGACGAGACGGCGGGCCCGGTCGGCGCGGTGCTCTCCTCCCGCCGGGAGGGCACCTGGGGGCTGTCGCTGCTGGTGGTGACGCCGGGCGCGCAGGGCAAGGGCGTCGGCAAGGCGCTCATGGCGCGGGCCCTGGTGCACGGGCGGGCGTGCCTGCGCGGCGTCATCTGCGGCTCCCGCAACCCCGTCGCGGCCCGTACGTACCGCAGGGCCGGCTTCACGCTGCACCCGGCGATGCGGCTGACCGGCGTCGTCGACCCCTCCCGGCTGCCGCCGCCGGACGGCGCGGTGCACGAGGGCACCGAGCGGCACCGCGACCTCATGGACTCCGTCGACCGGCGCTCACGCGGCGGCGCCCGCGGCCCCGACCACGAGCAGCTCCTGCGCCACTTCCGCCTCCTCGTCGTCGACGACCTCGCGGGCAGCGGCTACTGCTACGCCGACGACCGCGGCGTCCAGGCCCTCGCCGCGACCTCCCGCCGCCTGGCGACCCGCCTGCTCACCGCCGCCCTGCTGACGATGCCCGAGGGCCGCCCCGTCCGCGTCACCGAACTCACCGCCGAGCAGGAATGGGCCGTCGACGTCGGCCTCGCGGCCGGTCTGGAGGTCTCCACCGCCGGCTACCTGTGCCTGCGCGGCATGCGGCCGCCGAATCCGTTCATCCCCTCGCGGCTCTTCGCGTAGCCGCGGCCCCTAAGCGCCTTCCGCCGGGGCGGGAGCGCCCACGTACGGCCGCGCCGCCAGCGGCAGCCGGACCCACACACGGAAGCCCCCGCCGGGGCGGGCGCCCGCGCGGCAGACGCCGCCGAGGGCGTTGGCCCGCTCGTACATGCCCAGCAGTCCGTGCCCGTCCGCGGCAGCGGACGTACAGGCAGACCCCTGCCGCGGAACCCCGGCGGCGGCCGGCACCGCGGACGTGCCGTCGTCGTCCACGACGACCTCCAGCGCCCCGGACTCGCGGCGGATCCGGACGACTGCCCCGGCGCCCGGGCCCGCGTGCTTGCGGACGTTGGTCAGGGACTCCTGGATCACCCGGTAGGCGGTGAGGTCCACGCTGACCGGCAGCGGCGGGCGCTCGTCCGGCGCGGGCCCCCCGGCGTGCGACGACAGGCACTCCACCGTGACCTGGAGGCCTTCGCGGCGGAAGCCGTCGAGGAGCTGGTCGAGCAGGCCCAGGCCGGGCGCGGGCTCCATGGGTGCGTCGGGCTCGCCGCGCAGCCGCAGCAGCCCGACCGTGGCGCGCAGCTCGTCCAGCGCGGAGCGGCTGGCCTCGCGCGCGTGCGCGAGCGCCTGCCGGGCTTGGTCGGGGCGGCGGTCCATGACGTGCGCGGCGACGGAGGCCTGCACATTGGCCAGCGCGATCTGGTGGGCCACCACGTCGTGCAGCTCGCGGGCTATCCGCAGCCGCTCCTCGGCGACCCGGCGCCTGGCCTCCTCGTCGCGGGCGAGCGCGGCGCGCCGCTCCCGCTCGGCGGCGGAGGCGGCGTAGGCGCGGCGGCTGCGCAGGGCGTCGCCGAACGCGACGGCGGTGCCGCCCCACGCCACGAGGGCGATGATCCAGCCGTCGACGACCCCCAGCAGGGCGAGCAGTACCGACAGGGCGCAGCCCAGCAGCAGCCCCGTCCACAGCGCCCGGCGCGAGAGCCGCGCGGGCAGGCCCAACCGCCGGGAGGTCCTGGGTGGTGGCGTGTGGGTCTCCGCGGCGTCGCGTGCCCCGGCACGCACATCTGCCGCGTTGTCGTCGGTCCACAACGCTCCGCGTTGCCTCCCTCCTCCGCCTTGCAGCTGCACGCACCGGACCCCGCTCCTTCCCCCACGGAGACCCACACGCCACCACCTAGCCAGGGATCAGCCCGTCGTTGCGCAGCATCTCCCGGACCTGTTCGAGTGTGGCGTCAGGCGCGGGGAGGATCAGCTGCGAGGGCTCCAGCGCGTCGTCGGGCAGCGGTTCGCCGAGTCGGCGGACCGAGTCGAGCAGGGCGCCCAGCGTGCGCCGGAAGCCCTGCTCGTCACTGGCCTCGACGGCGGCGAGCAGCTCGTCGTCCAGCTTGTTGAGCTCGGTGAGGTCGGCGTCCGCCAACCTCACCTGCCCCTCCCCCATGATCCGCGCGATCATGACGGCCTCCTCCGTTGCGGCTCCGTTGCGACTCAAGGGCGGTACGGCTGCGGAAGTGCGGGAACAGCGGCGCGGCCCTGCGGGGGTACGGATACCGGGCGGGTCGAGAGATACCGGAGCCTGGGGCGTACGTACCCGGAACGGGCCGGCCGCGCCGGTGCGGTGTCCGCCGCCGGGCGTACCCGGCACACGGACCACCGCCCGGCGTCACTGCTTGTCGAACCTCGGGGTGTCCTGCGGCTGGCCCTGGGCGTCCCGCCCCTGCTGGCCGCCCTCGATCGCCGGGGTGGTCGTGCCGCCGGCCAGCTCCGCCTTCATCCGCTGCAGCTCCAGCTCGACGTCGCTGCCGCCGGACAGCCGGTCCAGCTCGGCCTGGATGTCGTCCTTGGCCAGGCCCGACGGGTCGTCGAGGGCGCCGGAGGCGATCAGCTCGTCCAGGGCGCCGGCCCGGGCGCGCAGCTGCTCCGTCTTGTCCTCGGCACGCTGGATCGCCATGCCGACGTCGCCCATCTCCTCGGAGATGCCCGAGAAGGCCTCGCCGATCTGGGTCTGGGCCTGCGCGGCGGTGTAGGTGGCCTTGATGGTCTCCTTCTTCGTACGGAAGGCGTCCACCTTGGCCTGCAGGCGCTGGGAGGCGAGCGTGAGCTTCTCCTCCTCGCCCTGGAGCTGCGTGTGCTGCGTCTCCAGGTCGGTGACCTGCTGCTGGAGGGCCGCGCGCCGCGACAGCGCCTCGCGCGCCAGGTCCTCACGGCCCAGCGCCAGCGCCTTGCGGCCCTGGTCCTCGTAGGTCGCCGACTTCTTCTGCAGTTCGGTGAGCTGCAGCTCCAGCCGCTTACGGGAGGTGGCGACGTCCGCCACGCCCCGGCGCACCTTCTGCAGCAGCTCCAGCTGCTTCTGGTACGAGTAGTCAAGCGTCTCGCGCGGGTCCTCGGCCCTGTCCAGGGCCTTGTTGGCCTTCGCGCGGAAGATAAGTCCCATCCGCTTCATGACACCGCTCATGGGCCTCGCGCGCCCCCTTCTCCGGCAACTGCTCCAGCACCTCTACAGACCCCAGCCTACGGGCCCTGGTTCCATTACCGCACTGTTCGGGACCGGATGCGCTCCTCCCCAAGGACGATCACGGTTCGGTGTCCCCCTGCCCGAGGAGTAGGTGAGGGGCTGGGGTAGCGCGGCGGAACCACGTAACCTGGGAGATGTGTTCCGACGTCGTACCCCAGATGAGCAGGCCCAAGCAGTAGGCACCGTGCTTGAGGACCAGACCCGCGACCCGCAGGCTCCCAAGGGTCGCCCCACGCCCAAGCGCAGCGAGGCCCAGAGCGGCCGCCGCAAGGCGCTCAACACGCCGACCGACCGCAAGTCGCAGGTCAAGGCCGCGCGCGAGGCGCGCCGCCAGGATCTCGCGAAGCGCCGCGAGGCGCTGGCCAACGGCGACGAGCGCAACCTGCCGGCCGCGCACCAGGGGCCCGTGCGCAAATTCACCCGCGACTACGTCGACTCGCGCTACCGGGTCGCGGAGTTCTTCCTGCCGATGGCGATCCTCATCCTCATCGGCAGCCTGCTGCCCGCGCTCCAGAACCTCTCGCTGATCCTGTGGCTGCTGGTCATCGTGCTCATCGTGATCGACTCGGTGATCACCGCGATCTCGCTGCGCCGCCGGCTCGCCGAGCGCTTCCCCGACCAGAACACCAAGCGCGCGGTCAGCTACGGCCTGATGCGTACGCTCCAGATGCGCCGGATGCGGCTCCCGAAGCCGCAGGTCGCGCGCGGCGCCAAGCTCTGAACGCCGGGCTGGACGCCTGGCCGCCCGGCGCCGCCGGATTCCACGGCGGGGCGGACACCTGGGTGGGCGCCCTCGGCGGACTGCGGAACACCGTCCGCCAGGAGCTGGTCTCCCGGCAGCTCGACGAGCAGCTGGCCCTGCACTTCCCGCCGCCCGGCGGCGCGCACGCCGCGCGCCGCCGTCTGCGCGTGCTCGACGTCGGCCCCGGGCAGGGCACCCAGGCGATACGCCTGGCCCGCGCCGGGCACCTCGTCACGGGCCTCGAACCCGACCCGGCGATGATCGGTGTGCTGCGCTCGGCGGTCATGGCCGAGCCTGCGGACGTGCGGGCGCGTGTCGTCGTCCTCCAGGGCGACGGCCGCGAGACCGGACGCCACTTCGGGCCCGCGTGCTTCGACGTCGTCCTGTGCCACGGCGTGCTCATGTACGTGGCCGATCCCGAGCCGCTGCTCGCCGCGCTCGCGCGGGTCCTCGCGCCCGGCGGGCTGCTGTCGCTGCTGGTACGCAACGGGGACGCGCTGGCCATGCGGCCGGGGCTGCTCGGCGACTTCCCCTCCGCGCTGCACGCCTTCACCTCCGAGGGGTACGTCAACCGCCTCGGGCTCGCGACCCGGGCGGACCGGCTCGCGCCGCTCACCGCGACGCTCACCGGCATCAACGTGCCGCTGCACACGTGGTACGGCGTACGGGTCTTCACCGACGCGGCCCCCGACCACGCGACGGCCCCCGCGGCGCCGGGTGCTCTTGCCGCCCTCCTCGACGCGGAGGAGACCGCGGGGCGGACCGACCCCTACCGCGCGGTCGCCGCGCTCCTCCACGTCTGCGGCATCCGCGCGTAGCGCGGGCTCTCGGGGGCTGCCTCTTGCGGTGGGCGGTCCGCTTTCCGCCGGCGGCGGCGACCCTACAGGCTGCCTCGTTCTGCCGTCGCGGGACCGTCCCTTGACCGCGGCTGGTCGCGACGGCCACCGCAAGGGGCAGCCCGGGGCGTCCCCCGGGGACCCGGATGGACGCGGCGGGCGGGTGCGCGGCCGGGGGAAGGGCGAGGCTCGGGGCATGAGCGCACTCCGGAGTACCCGCGTCCTGGCCGGCGCCGCCTGTGCAGCCCTCGCGGTGGGGGCGACCTCCTGCACGAGCGGCGGCGGGAGCGCCGCGGACCCGGTGAGCGCGGCCCCTGCCGCGGTCGCGGCGTCCGGGGGCGGCGGGGAGCTCCAGTCGGCGTACGAGAGCACCGTCAAGGAGGTGCTGCCGTCGGTCGTGCAGATCACGACCGACCAGGACCTGGGCTCCGGCGTGGTCTACGACGACAAGGGCGACATCGTCACGAACGCCCACGTCATCGGCAATGCCACCACCTTCCAGGTGTCGCTGGCCACGGGCGGCAGCCCGCTCGACGCGAAGCTCGTCTCGTCCTTCCCGGCGAACGACCTGGCCGTCATCCGGCTGGAATCCCCGCCGAAGGGCCTCAAGCCCGCGCAGTTCGGGGATTCGTCGAAGGTCTCGGTGGGCCAGATCGTGCTGGCGATGGGCAATCCACTGGGCCTGTCCAGCAGCGTCACGCAGGGCATCGTGTCGGCCACGGACCGCACGGTGAGCGAGAGCGCGTCGGGCGGCGGGACGGGCGCGACGATCCCTGACATGGTGCAGACGTCCGCGGCGATCAACCCCGGCAACAGCGGCGGCGCGCTGGTCAACCTGGACAACCAGGTCATCGGCATCCCGACGCTCGCGGCGACCGACCCGCAACTGGGCAGCGGCGCGGCACCCGGCATCGGCTTCGCGATCCCGGCGTCGGCGGTCAAGCGGATCGCCGACCAGATCATCAAGAACGGCAAGGTGACGAACTCCGGCCGGGCGGCGCTCGGCGTGACCGTCCGCGGCGTGGTCGGCCCCGATCAGCAGCCCGCCGGGGTGGCGGTCGTGTCCGTCACGAAGGGCGGCGCGGCCGCGAAGGCGGGGCTGCGGTCCGGGGACGTCATCACGAAGCTGGGCGGCACGACGGTCACGACCGTCCAGTCGCTGACCGCGGCCCTCGCCGAACTGAAGCCGGGCCAGAAGGTGAAGGTCACCTACGACCGGGACGGTTCGACGAAGACCGCGGAAGTGACGCTGTCCTCGCTCGACTAGCTGTCCTCGCCCGACCGGCGGGCGGGGACGGGGCTCAGACCTCGGCGTGCAGGCTCATCGGGCCGTAGATCTTGGTGTCGCCGTCGCTGAGGACGACCTGCTCCGCGCCGCCCTCCAGCAGTTCCTTCCAGTACAGGCCGAGCCAGGACTCGGCGTCCCCCTGTGTGGTGAACTCCTCGGGCTGCACCGCGGGCTCCACCGCGGTGCCGTCGGCCGTCTCGAACCGCCACGTCCACGCCATGTAGGTCTCCTCGTACGTCTGCTGACGGGGCCTGCCCTGGCAGCGTAGCCGCAGGACGCGCGGGTGGGGACGGTCGCCACATGGCGGACCCCGCGCGCCCGGGGCGGGCGGACGCGAGACGATCGTGTCCGTGGAAGCGACTCTGCTCGGCACCGCGGGGCCCGCGGGCCTGCCCGTCCCCGACTGCCCCTGCGCGGCGTGCGCCCTCGCGACGGGCGACGGCGGCCGCGCACCCAGTGCCGTACTCGTCGACGACGTGGTGCTGCTCGACCTGACCCCCGGGGTCGCGCTGGCCGCCGCGCGGGCCGGGCACAGCCTCGCGGGACTGCGGCTCGTGCTGCTCTCGCACCCGCACGACGGGCCCGCCGTGGAGATCCCGGCGGGCCTGCCCGCGCCCGCCCGGGTGCCCGACGGGCAGCGGCTCACCCTCATCACCGGCCACAAGGTGCGGGCGCTGGCCATGGACGCGCCGGGCACGGGCTACGGCGTCGAGTCGCCCGCGGGCCGGCGGCTGCTCTACCTGCCGCCCGGCTGCGCGCCCGCGGGCCTCGCGGAGGGCGCGGGCGAGCCACCGTACGACCTCGTGCTGCTCGACGCGGTGGGGCGGCCGGACGCGCTCGCACGGCTGCGGGCGGCCGGGGCGGTCACCGGCACGACCGACGTCGTCGCCCTGCACATCGGCCACGACGCGCCGCCGCGGCCCGAACTCGGCCGCCGGCTCGCCGCGTACGGGGCGCGGGCCGTCCCCGACGGGACGACGCTCACCGCCGGCGACTACCACGAGGTGCCGGACGTGCCGCGCCGCACCCTGGTCACCGGCGGCGCGCGCTCCGGCAAGTCCGCCGAGGCGGAGCGGCGGCTGGCCGCCTTCCCCGAGGTCGTGTACGTCGCCACGGGCGGCACCCGCGAGGGCGACACGGAGTGGGCCGAGCGCGTCTCCCGCCACCGCGAGCGCCGCCCCGCGGGCTGGCGCACGCTGGAGACCTGCGACCTCGTCCCCCTCCTCGCGGAGGCCGGCGGCCCGCCGCTCCTCGTCGACTGCCTCGCGCTGTGGCTCACGCACGTCCTCGACGAGGAGGGGGCGTGGGACGACGCGGCCTGGCACGCGGGCGCCGCACGGCGCGTCCGCGCGCGGGTCGACGAACTCGTCACCGCGTGGCGCGCGACCCGCCGCACCGCGGTGGCCGTCACCAACGAGGTGGGCGCGGGGGTCGTCCCCGCGACGGCGTCGGGCCGCCGCTTCCGCGATGAGCTCGGCGTTCTCAACGCCGCGATCGCTTCTGAGTCCGAACACGTCCTCCTGACGGTGTCCGGACTCCCCCTCCCCCTCCGCTGACCCCCTGCCGGGGGGAGGCTGCGGCTGCGCCGCCGGGCACGCACCTTGAGGGCACGGCTACGCGCCGGGCGAGCGTTTTTAGGGCACGCCTGCGCCGCCGGGCGAGCGTTTTTAGGGGCGCGGGGAACTGCGCGACCAGCCACGACGTGCCGTCACGTCGTCACCGGCCCGAAGGGGCAGTTCGGTTCGTACCGGACCACC